>NZ_JAROCE010000003.1:0-497830 GCF_046064585.1 Microbacterium mcarthurae
GTCCAGGACACGCGGACACTTCGCGCCGGCGCCCGCGTGTTTTGGACACCGAAGCGGGGGACGCGCCCGCGTCCGCGTGTCTTGGACACCGAATCGGGAGGACGCGCCTGCGTCCGCGTGTCTTGGATAGCGGACCGGGGATGCGCCTTCCGCCGCGTGCCATACCCACGGCCCAGCGCCTTCCGCCGCGTTGAGTGTCCAAAACACGCGGACTCTTCGCGTGCGCGTCCGCGTGTCTTGGACACTCAAGTCGGAGATGCGCCCGCACCCGCGGGTCACGCCCACGGCCCACCGCCTTCCGGCGCGTTGAGTGTCCAGGACACGCGGACTCTTCGTGCCCGCGTCCGCGTGTCTTGGACACCGAATCGGGGGGACGCGCCCGCGTCCGCGTGTCTTGGACACCGAATCGGAGGGACGGGCCCGCGTCCGCGTGTCTTGGACACCGAATCGGGGGTTCGCCCCCCCCGCGCCCGCACCCCCGCGTCTCGGACACCGCCCCGGGGGATGCGCCCGCCGGGCCGCAGCTCGCGGGTAGCGTGGATGCCATGCCTCCCCGCCGCATCGACACCGGAGACGGCCGCGCCGCGCTCGCCGTCGTCGCTGCGGGAGGGGCGCCTCGCGCCGCGACGGCGACCGCCGTGCGCTACCTGCTGCAGTTGCTGGTCGAGAAGGCTCCCGGCAACTCGGTCGAGATGCGTGTGCCCCCCTTCGGCGCCGTGCAGGTGATCGAGGGTCCTCGTCACACCCGGGGCACGCCGCCCAACGTGGTCGAGACCGACGCCGCGACCTGGATCGCCGTCGCCACGGGAGCCGAGAGCTGGGCGGATGCCGCCGCCTCCGGGCGCATCGTCGCCTCCGGTGTGCGCGCCGACCTCAGCGCGCTGCTGCCGCTGCGTCCGTAGCGCGCCGGCTGGGCGTACCCCCGCGCCGCCCGAGGCGCCGCGCACTCGTGCCGCGGCCACGCGGCGGCCGGCAAGCGCGCATCGCGTCAGCGCCGGACGGGGTCTCCGCCGTCGCCCCGGAGGAATTGCTCGAGCTCGCGCCGGGTCGGGGCCGCTTCCCAATCGCCGGGCACGAGACACGCCATCGCCCCGCACGCGTTGGCGCGCACGAGCGCGTCGGCGGTGTCGCGCCCCTCCAGGAACGCGCTGAGGTAGCCGGCGACGAACGCGTCGCCGGCACCGACCGTGTCGAGAGGGTCGATGACGAATCCGGGGGACTGCGTGACGCCCGTCCTCGTGACGACGGCAGCTCCTTCGGGTCCGCGCTTGACGATCACCTGCTCCACGCCGGCCGTGAGCAGCCCGCCCTCGGCATCCGCTCCGAGGAGCGCGAGCTCGTCCGCGCCGCCGAACACCAGGGTCGCGCGCTCCGCGACCCCGCGCAGGATCGGTCCCGCGACCTCGGGGGAGGCGAGGGCCGAACGGTAGTTGACGTCGAAGCTCACCGGCACACCGGCAGCGTGGGCGCGCTCGACCGACGCGACGATCGCGGCGTGCGCGCCGTCGGACAGCAACGGGGTGATCCCGGTCACGTGCAGGAGGTCGGCGCCCTCGATCCATCCGTCCGGAACGTCCGCGGTGGTCAGGCGGGAGCCGGCCGATCCGCGCCGGTAGTAGTGCACGGCAGTGGATGCCGCGGACGGGCGTTCCTTGAGCATCAGCCCCGTGGGTGCGTCGTCGTCGACGATGGCGCGTACGTCCAGCCCCTCGCCGCGCAGCTCGCGGACGAGGCGTTCGCCGAGCGGGTCATCGCCGACGCGGCCGAGCCACGACGTCGTGATGCCGAGGCGCTGCAGGCCCACGGCGACGTTGCTCTCGGCCCCGCCGATGCCGAGGGCGAGCGACGCGGCGTGGCGCAGCGATCCGATCTCCGTCGTTCGGGCGAGCGCCATGGTCTCGCCGAGCGTGATGACCGTGGGCATCAGGAAGCCCCCGCGCACACGTCGACGAATCGCGCGGCCCGTGCGCGCAGTCCAGCGCGGTCGCCGCCCCGGAACGCGTCGCCGAGAAGGGGACCGCCGACGCTGACCGCCACGGCGCCCGCCGCGAGCCAGGCGGCCGCTCCCTCGGCATCCACTCCTCCGGAGGGGACGACGGCGATGTCGGGGAACGGGCCTCGCAGATCGGACAGGTAGCCGGGGCCGACCTGGCCGGCCGGGAAGATCTTGACGGCCGAGGCTCCCGCCGACCACGACGCGAACAGCTCGGTCGGGGTGAGACCGCCCGGCACTATGGGCATACCGGCCGCGACCGCGCGCTCGACGAGCGCCGCGGAGGTGATGGGGGTGACGACGTACTCTGCGCCGACCTCGATGGCCCGTTCGAGCTGCGCGGGAGTCGTCACGGTGCCGATGCCCAGATCGAGGGCGTCGCCGAAGCGCGAACGCAGGTCGGCGAACCGGTCGAAGGTGCCCGGGGTGGTCAGCGTCAGCTCGACGCTGCGGATGCCGGCCTCGGCCAGCGTGTCGAGCACGGGCGCGTAATCCTCGGCGCGCGCGGCCCGCGCGACGACGACGAGCCGCGACGCCAGGGTGCGTGCGGGGAGGGCCTCACCAGTCATGCACGGTCCCATCGAGCAGGCGGTTCACGGGCAGATACGCCTTCGTGTACTCGTGGGCGCTCGCCGCCTCCTCGTCGAGCTCGACACCGAGTCCCGGCTGATCGCCGGGGTGCAGGAACCCGCGGTCGAAGGTGAAAGAGGTGCGGAACACCTCGAGCGTCTGCTCGTTGTGCGGCATGTACTCCTGGATGCCGAAGTTGTGGATCGCCAGGTCGAGGTGCAGGGCCGCTGCCATGCCGATCGGCGAGATGTCGGTGGGTCCGTGGATGCCGGATCGGATGCCGTAGATCGCGGCGAAATCGAGGAGCTTCTTCATCGCGGTGATGCCGCCCGTGTGCGTCACGGCGGAGCGGACGTAGTCGATGAGGCGCTCGGTGATGAGCGTCTGGTAGTCGAAGACGGTGTTGAACACCTCGCCGATGGCCAACGGCGTGGTCGAGTGCTGCCTCACCAGGCGGAGGGCGGCCTGGTCCTCGCCCGGCGTGCAGTCCTCGAGCCAGAACAGGTCGTACGGTTCGACGTCCTTGGCGAAACGAGCGGCCTCGATCGGTGACATCCGGTGGTGGCCGTCGTGGAGCAGGCGCAGGTCGGTGCCGAACTCCTCGCGGATCTTCGCGAACACACCGGGCATGTGATTGAGGTACTGGCGGGTGTCCCAGGTCTCCTCGGCGGGACGGTCGCCCGAGCGCTTCGCGGGCTCGTAGTCGTAGCGCACGCCCGGGCCCGCGGCCGAGACGCCGTAGATCTGTCCCAGACCCGGCACGCCGGTCTGCACGCGCACGGCGGTGAACCCCAGCTCCCGGTAGCCCGTGATCGCGTTGGCGAGGGCCTCGAAGTCGGTGCCGGAGGCGTGGGCGTACACGCGCACGCCGTCACGGCTCGCCCCTCCGAGCAGCTGATAGAGCGGCATCCCCGCCTTCTTGGCCTTGATGTCCCACAGCGCCATGTCCACCGCGGCGATCGCGGCCATCGTGACGGGTCCGCGCCGCCAGTACGCACCCCGGTACAGGTACTGCCAGGTGTCTTCGATGCGGTCCTCGTCGCGGCCGACGAGCATCGAGGCGACGTGGTCGGAGAGGTACGACGCCACCGACAGCTCGCGGCCGTTCAGCGTGGCATCCCCCCATCCGACGATGCCGTCGGAGGTGACGACCTTGAGGGTGACGAAGTTCCGACCGGGGCTGGTGATGACGACGTCGACGGACTCGATGCTCATGCGGGGTCTTTCTGTTCGAGAAGGGGAGGGGCGGGGACGCGACGGCCCCCGCCCCCGGGGATCACATCGCCGCGCGCGGGTCGGTGAGGTCGCGGCCGGTCCACTCCGGCGCCACGAGAGCGGCGACCAGGGCCGATGCGGTGAACACGCCCATCAGCACCATGATCGGCACGATGCTGCCGGTGGCCGCGGCCACCCAGGCGGCCGCGATCACCGGGCCGATGCCGGTGGCGATGATGGCCGCGATCTCGCGCACCACGGCGGTGAGGGTGTACCGGTTGCGGGCGCCGAAGATCTCGGGGATCGAGATGTTCTCCATGGATGCCAGGCCCAGCACCGAGATGTTGTGGATCAGCGCGTAGCCGACGAAGATCCAGCCCACTTCCCGCGAGTTGATCAACAGCAGCGTCGGGACGATGAGCACCAGCGAGAGCGCGGACATGACGATGTACATGCGACGGCGACCGAACCGGTCGCCCAGCCAGCCGACCACCGGGATGGTGACGAAGCCGAGGAGCGAGGAGACGATGACGACCTCGGGGCCGACCTCCTTCGACACGGCCAGGGTGATCGTGATGAACGAGATCAGGTACGTCTGCACGATGCCCGAGTTGCCCGCCTGCCCGAAGCGCAGGAAGAACGACACGAGCACGGCCTTGAGGGGCTTGCGCTCCAGCGACTCGAGGGTGCGGATGTCGTTGGTCTCGGTGGCGACCTTCTTCAGCTCTGCACGAGAGAGCGCCTTGCCGTCGACGACGTCGGTGCGCTCTTCGAAGACGGGGCTCTCCTTGAGGTTGAAGCGCACCCACAGGGCGAACAGCATGATGACGGCGCTGCCGATGAAGGGGATGCGCCAGCCCCACGCGATGACGTCGCTCTCCATCATCACGGCGAGCAAGATCGCCCAGATGCCGGAGGCGAACAGCGTGCCGCAGTTCGTTCCGAGGGCGACGAGGGAGGCGACGATGCCGCGGCGGTTGTCGGGGGCGTACTCGGCGAGCATGACGCCGGCGCCCGAGATCTCGGCGCCCGCGCCGAAGCCCTGCGCCAGCCGCAGGATCACCAGCAGGATCGGGGCGAGGATGCCGACCTGCTCGTAGGTCGGCAGGACGCCGATGAGCGTGGTCGCGGCACCCATGAGCAGGATCGTGTAGAACAGCACCTGCTTGCGGCCGATCTTGTCGCCGATGCGGGCGAAGAAGAACGCGCCGACCGGGCGGGCGACGTAGCCGACACCGTACGTCGCCATCGCGAGCACGACCGCCATGGCGGCGTCGCCGCCGGCGAAGAAGATCTGGCTGAACACCAGGGCGGCGGCCAGCGAGTAGAGCTGGAAGTCCATGAACTCCAGCGCCGTCCCGAGCCAACCGGAGACGGCGGCGCGGGCGAGGTCGCCCACGGACCGTTTGGCCGTGGGCGGGGAAGCCGACGCGTCGACGCCGGGCAGGGAAGAGCTGCTCATCGGATTACTCCTTCGTAGTGATGACGGGTGCTGCGATGACGGTGGGTCAGAGGGAGAGGAGGACCTTGGCGGATGCCGAGGAGTCGCGCGCCGTGGCGAACGCGGACTCCGCGTCGGTGGCGGGGACCACGTGCGAGATGACCGAGTCGAGGGTGTCGGTGGAGGCCAGGAGCGCGATCGCGTCGTCGATCTCGGTCGAGAAGCGGAACGCGCCGCGAATCGTGAGTTCCTTGGCCAGCAGGGGCGCGAGGTTGACGCCGATCTGGGCGTCGGGGAGCATGCCGACCTGGACGACCGTGCCGGCCCGGCGCGCGGCGCGCACGGCCTGCGTCAGCGCGACCCCCACGCCGGAGCACTCGAAGATGATGTCGAAGGACTCGGCGGAGATCTCGTCGGTTCCCACCAGGAACGTTTCCGTCGCGCCCAGCGCGCGGGCGCGCTCGAGGGGCTCGGGGCGGACGTCGCTCGCACCGACCACCGCCGCGCCGGCGTGCACGGCGGCGGCAGCGACGAGGAGGCCGATGGGGCCGGCGCCGACGACGAGCGCCCGCTTCCCTGTCAGGTCGCCGGCCAGGTTCACGGCGTGCAGGGCGACGGCGAGGGGCTCGGCCAGGGCTGCGCGCTCGAGGGGGAGCCCCTCGGGGAGGACGCGCACCATGTGCTCCTCGACGATGAGCAGTTCGGCCGCGCCGCCCTGACGGTGGGGGAACGCCGCCGCGCTCCCCAGGTAGTCGCCGCCGGGGCGGAGGTGGGGGCGCTCCTCCAGGCCGGGCACGGACGGGCCGAAGCGGGCGGGGTGGACCGTCACGGGGGTGCCCGGTGCGAGGCGCCCCGACGGGTCGAGGTCGACCTCGGCCGACAGCTCGTGGCCCGGGGTGAGGGGCTCGCGCACCGCGTACTCGCCGTTCTTCCCGTGGAAGTAGTAGTGCAGGTCGGAGCCGCAGACGCCGACGTACCGCACGCGCAGGCGGACCTCGCCGTCGCCGGGCTGCGGCTCGGGACGGTCTTCCCAGCGGATGTCTTCTGCGCCGTGGATCGCGAGAAGCTTCATCGCGTCTCCTTCGTGTCGTCGCGCTCTCGGGAGCGCCGGGGTGATCAGGGGGTGGTGGGCGCGAGCGTTCCGGATGCCGCGAGGCTCTCGGCGATGGCGCTGTCGACACCGCGCTGGACGATGGTGTCGACCAGGTCGCCGACGCGATCGACGAACACCGTGCGGTCGGCGAGATCTTCGCCGAACAGGTGCAGGTCGACGATGGCGCGTGCCGCGAGATCGCGTCCGGTTCGTGCGGGAACGGCCGTCAGCCGCTCGCGTGCGGGGTCGGTCATGGCGGCCGCGTGCGGGCCGGGATCGAACCCGGCGGGCGGGGCGATGCACGCGAGATACGCGGCGACGGTGAGCGCGATGAGGTGCGGGAACTCGCCGCCGTCGAACGCATGCGCGACGGGCCCGGGGATGCGCTGGCCCAGCTTGACCGAGCCGTCCGAGCCGACCTGGCTCGTGCGGTGCCCGAGCGCGCTGTTGCCCCACCGGGAGAACAGGTCGCGCTCGTACTGCGCGATGTCGATTCCCGCCGGCGCGACGACGGAGGGTTCGTACTCGCGGCGCAGGACGGCGGCCGCAGCTGCTTCGATCTCGCGCTGGGCGATGGCATCCGGGATGGTGGCCGCGCCGCGCAGGGCCCCGAGGTAGGCGATGAGGGAGTGCGTGCCGTTGAGAAGGCGCACCTTGAGGAGCTCGTAGGACCCCACCTCGTCGGTGAAGACCGCGCCGCCGGCTTCCCACGCGGGGCGGCCGCCCGCGAACCGGTCTTCGATCGCCCACATCGTGAAGGGCTCCGCCGGTACGGGGATGTCGTCGCGGACGCCGAGCAGGGTGTTCACGCGCTCCACGAGGTCGGGGGTCGTGGCCGGCACGATGCGGTCCACCATGCTGGAGGGGAACGTCACTGCTCCGTCGAGGAAGCGCAGGGCGTCGGCGCCTTCGGTATCCGGGAGCTCCTGCAGGAAGGCCCGTACGAGCTTCTCGGTGTGCGTGCCGTTGGACAGGAGGTTGTCGCAACTCAAGATGGCGATCGGCTCGGCGCCCGCCTGGGCACGTCGCTGCAGGCCCCGCGCGAGCTGACCGATGGTGGATCGGGGGTCGCCTCCGCGCAGATCCGCGGCAACGATCGGGTCGGTGAGATCGAGGCGTTGCGTCGACGGGGAGTAGCTGTAGCCGTTCTCCGTCACCGTCAAGGTCGCGATGCGGACCCGGCGGTCGGCGAGATCGGCGACGACCCGGCCCGGGTCGTCGGCGGCGACGTACGAGTCGGTGTGCACGCCCGGTACATCGAGCGCGGTGCCCTCGGGGGAGATCGTGGCGACGGAGTAGAGGTGGTCCTGCGCGTGCAGGGCGTCGACGATTCGGCGGGAGCGCGAGGCGACGCCGATGATCCCCCAGTCGCCGCCGGAGGCGCGCAGGGCGGCCGCGGTGTAGACGGCCTGATGGGCGCGATGGAAGCTGCCCAGACCGAGGTGCAGGATCCCGTGCCCGGAGAGGGCGGGTGGAACCGCGACGGAGGTGTGTGCACCACGGTGCAAGGCGGCGTTCATGCGGGGACCCCGGCGGTGCAGGCGGTCGACCCGGGGAGATCGTCGATGATCGGCATGAAAGCACTCTGACGGTTTTGTGCAAACTTGTCAAACATTTGCATTTGGCGATGACCGATGATGGAGACCTGGACAGGAAGGGGCGGCGGTGGCAACGAGTCTCACGGAAGTGGCCAAACACGCGGGCGTCTCGATCGCAACGGCGTCTCGCGCCTTCAGCGAACCCGACCGTCTGGCCTCGTCGACGCTCGATCGGGTTCGCCGTGCCGCCACGGAACTCGGGTACGCCACGCCGCAGGCCAACGTCGGCACCCGCACCATCGGAGTCGTGGTGCCGGATGCCGCCAACCCCGTGTACGCGACGCTTCTCAAGGCCGTTCAAGGGCAGGCCTGGCACGGTCGTCACCGGATCGTCCTCTTCGACACCGACGAAGACCTGCGCCGCGAGCGTGAGTCGATCGAACTGGCGCGGCGCCTCGACGGCTTGCTGCTGTGCTCGCCGAGACTCCCCGAAACCGAGGTCGTCACCCTGCTGGGCGATACCCCGACCGTCGTCGTGAACCGCTCGATCCGCGGAACGGTGAGCGTCGTCATGGACGCCGAGCACGGCCCCTCGCAGGCTGTCGAGCATCTGGCGGCCCTCGGTCACCGCCGCATCGCCTATGCCTCAGGTCCTCTCGGTTCCTGGGCCGACGACCGCCGCGCAGACACGGTGGAGCGCGCCTGCGAGCGATACGGCATCGGGCTGACCCGCCTCAGCCACCACGCTGCCTCGATCCAGGGAGGACGCGCGGCGGCGGCCGCCGCCGCCGCGAGCGGTGCCACCGCGATCATCGCCTACAACGACCTGGTCGCGCTCGGGCTCGAAGCGGGGCTGGCGGATCTCGGCCGCACGTGTCCGGCCGACGTCAGCATCGTCGGCATCGACGACATCGATCTGGCCGGTGCGGTCACGCCGAGCCTCACGACCGTCCGGATGCCGATCGCGCGGTCGGGCGCGCTCGCCGTGGAGCTGCTCCTGAACCTGTTGACCGGTGCTGCCGTCGATGACCCGCCCGAACTGCCCTCGCAGCTCATCGTGCGCGGCTCCACCGCCCCACCGCGGTCGGACGTCTCCTGACCTCCGCGAAGCCGTCGGTCGTCGCGTGGCAACCGCCCTCCCGCCGACCGCGCCGACGCCGCGGTGGCATCCCGAGCTCCTCGACGTCGTCGCATTCGCGGCCCGCGTCGGGCCCCGTGGTGGGACAATGTGAGCATGGCTGAGCAGCCCGCCCCTGAACGCAAGCCCCTCGTGCACGAGGAGATCGTCACGCTGCGCGTGCGGCGCGCCCCGAAGTACGGCGTCTTCTTGGCGGCCGGGGCCCTCCTGGGCATCCTCGCTGCGCTCATCCTGACCTTCGCGATCGACGGTGCCGACATCAGCCCGTACACCCAGGTCGTGTACACGCAGCTGCAGGTCTTCGGATTCACCGCGCTCATCTGCGTCGTCATCGGCGCGACGCTCGGTGCGGTCGCCGCCCTCGTCTCCGAGCGTGTCGTGGGGCGTCGCGTGCGCGACGTCGCCGTCGATCACGAGCGCTACCGCTACTGACGGTCGCGGGTCGCCGGTCAGGCCAGCTCGGCGATGATCGGATGGATGGCGGTGTCGAAGGCGACGACGTCGCTGCGCAGGCCGTCGGTGACCGCCACGGTCAGCGACCCGATCCACCACACCCCGCGCTGCGCGAGCGGGAGGACCTGCACGTTGAGTTCGAATGAGTGCGCCCGGCGTCCGACTCGGCGTTCGTGCTCGGCGATCGCGCTCGCATACGCACGGTAGGAGACGCCAGGTCGCGCGGTCTGCTCGCCCGCGTACCGGGCGTGGGCGTGGCGGGCGAACTCGACCGCCGGCGTCGCGTGGGGGAGGATCGCGTCGCGCAGAGCGTCCGCGCGCCCGGTCGGCAATGCGACCAGGTCGTCGAAGCCCTCGACGAGTTCGAGCGGCACGGGCGAAGGATGAGCCAGCGGCTCGACCGTCATCGACCAGAATTCACGCCACTCGCGTTCGAGCAGTGATTGTTCGGCTTCGGGGCGGGGCGGACCTTCGTAGGCGGGCACGCGGCGCAGGGGCGGCACCTCGTCGGGAGCCCGGATGCCGCAGACCTGGCGCAGGTACAGCGCGACCAGCACGGGCACCGCCGCGTCCTCGCGGATCACCCACTCCGGCTGACCGGCCACCATGGCGCCATTGTAAAGACGCGCGTGGCGCCGAGGGGCGGTCCTTGCGCAGGACGGCCCCCTCGGCCTGCGCGGGAAGAGGCTGTCGGGCCGGGCGGGTAGTCTGTTCCGGTGGCCTCTGCTCCCCACGAAAACCCCTACTCCGCTGCCGGCGTCGACACCGCTGCGGGAGATCTCGCTGTCGAGCTGATGAAGTCGGCCGTGCGCCGCACCCACGGCCCCGAGGTGCTCGGGGGAGTGGGTGGTTTCGCCGGCCTGTTCGACGCCTCGGCGCTGCGCGACTATGCCCGCCCGCTGCTGGCGACCAGCACCGACGGTGTGGGCACGAAGGTCGCCATCGCACAGGCGATCGACAAGCACGACACCATCGGCGAAGACCTCGTCGGAATGGTGGTCGACGACATCGTCGTGGTCGGCGCCCGCCCGCTCTTCATGACCGACTACATCGCGTGCGGCAAAGTCGTTCCGGAGCGCATCGCCGACATCGTCGCCGGCATCGCCCGGGGGTGCGCAGCCACCGGCACTGCCCTCGTCGGTGGCGAGACGGCCGAACACCCCGGCCTGCTCGGCGTGGACGACTACGACGTCGCGGGCGCCGCAACGGGCGTCGTCGAGGCCGCTCGCGTGTTGGGCGCCGAGCGTGTCCGCGGCGGTGACGTGGTGCTGGCCCTGGCCTCGAGCGGGCTGCACTCCAACGGGTACTCGCTCGTTCGCCACATCGTCGCCGGTCGTGGCATCACGTACGGCTCGGCCTCCGCCGAGCTGGGCGGCACCTGGGGCGAGGCTCTTCTCGAGCCGACACGGTTGTACACCTCGCCGCTCCTGCGTCTGCTCGACAACGCGACCCTCGGCCCTGGCATCCACTCGCTCAGTCACGTGACCGGCGGCGGCATCGCCGCGAACCTCGCGCGGGTGCTGCCGCAGAACACGTGGGTCGATGTCGACCGTTCGACGTGGAGCCCCTCGCCGGTGTTCCGTGTGCTCGCCGATCTGGGCGGGCTCGACCTCACCGCGACCGAGGGCACCTGGAACCTGGGCATCGGTTTCCTCGCCGTCGTCGCTCCCGAGATCGCGGATGCCGCGGTCGCGGCGCTGCGAGCCGATGGCATCGCGACGTGGCAGGTCGGTGTGGTGCGCGACGACGCGCGCCCCGACGGAGAGTTCGAACAGGGCGCGAAGGGCGTCGACGGGGGCGCCGTGCGCCTGGTCGGCGCGTACGCGGATGCCGGGGTCCCGGCGAACGGAGCGAAGTAACACTTCATGTGCGGCATCGTCGGCATGGCCGGGCAGGGCCCGGTCAACCAGGAGATCTACGACGCGCTCCTGCTCCTCCAGCATCGCGGCCAGGATTCCACCGGCATCGCGACGGCGGAGTCGAGCGGTGTCTTCCACATCCACAAGGCGCGCGGCCAGGTGCGCGAGGCGTTCCGCACCCGCGACATGCGCGCGCTGCTCGGCGACATCGGTCTCGGCCACGTGCGCTACGCCACTAAGGGCACCGCCTCCAGCGAAGAAGAGGCGCAGCCGTTCTACGTCAACGCGCCGTACGGCATCGTCCTGGTGCACAACGGCAACCTCACGAACACGCGCGAGCTGACGAGCGAGCTGTTCCACAAGGACCGGCGCCACCTCAACACGAGCTCCGACACCGAGCTGCTCGTGAACATCCTCGGTTCGGAGCTGCAGACCGAGATCACCGGTCCCGACCTCGATCCCGCGCAGGTGTTCCGCGCCGTCGCGCGCGTGCACGAGCGCGTCGAGGGCTCGTACGCCACCATCGCGCTCATCGCGGGCTACGGTCTGCTGGCGTTCCGCGACCCGTTCGGCATCCGTCCCCTCATCCTCGGCCGGCGGCCCGCGCCCGAGGTGCCCGGCGGTGAGCCGCGCGACGAGTGGGTCGTGGCATCCGAGTCGCTCGTGCTCGAGAACGCCGGCTTCGAGGTCGTGCGCGACGTGGAGCCGGGCGAGGCGGTGTTCGTCACGCTCGACGGCACCCTGCACGCCCAGCAGTGCGCGCAGACCTCCACTCTCGCTCCGTGCTCGTTCGAGTACGTCTACCTCGCGCGCCCCGACTCGGTGATGAACGGCGTCTCGGTGTACGAGACGCGTCTGCGCATGGGGGAACGCCTCGCTGACACGATTGCGAAGTACACCCCGGCCGGGGCCATCGACGTGGTGATGCCGATTCCCGATTCGGCGCGTCCGGCCGCCATGCAGGTGGCCCGCAAGCTCGGCATCGAGTACCGCGAGGGCTTCTACAAGAACCGCTACGTCGGCCGCACGTTCATCATGCCCGGACAGGCCGTGCGCAAGAAGAGCGTGCGTCAGAAGCTCAACGCGATGTCGACGGAGTTCCAGGGCAAGAACGTCCTCCTCGTCGACGACTCGATCGTCCGCGGCACGACGAGTCGCGAGATCATCCAGATGGCCCGGGATGCCGGCGCGAAGAGCGTCACGTTCGCCTCGGCGGCGCCGCCCGTCCGGTACCCGCACGTGTACGGCATCAACATGCCGTCGCGGCAGGAACTCGTGGCCCACGGCCGCACGATCCCGCAGATCGCCGAGGAACTCGGTTGCGACTACCTCGTGTACCAGGAGGTCGACGACCTCAAGGCCGCGATCATGGAGGGCACCGATCTGGTCGACCTCGACATGAGCTGCTTCGACGGTCGCTACGTCACCGGCACCGTGTCCGAGGAGTACCTCGCCTGGGTCGAGGGAAGCCAGGAGTCCTGACACCGCGCGACCGGGGAGACCGGCATCTCGGATGCCAAGGCGCGAGGCGACACGGATGTCGAACGCGTGCGCGATGCTTCGCGAAGGAATCCGGGTTCTCCGAAGACCGCCTCGGCGGAGGTGATCGCACGCGGGCTGCCGGGTCGTCGGAAGAACGCCGACGCGGCCGAACGGGGAGAGGCTAGGCCTTCTCGTCCTCGTACTCGTCGGCGTACTGGTCGGCCCACTTGTCGACGTACGCGTCTTCACCCGATTCGGGTGCGCCAAGTTCGCGCTCGAGAGCGGAGTAGTTCACCGAGTAGGTGTCGTACTTCAGCTCACGGGCGATCTTGGTGTTCTTCGCCTTCTGACGGCCACGCCCCATGCGAGACCCCCTCACGATCGACGTCGAGGGCCACGCTCTGGGCCCTGCGTATTGCGGTTCCGGACCGAGCCGGTAAGAGTAACAGCCAGGATATCACGGTGCTTTCTGACCCCGGCTGTCGCCGGTCGACGCCGGGGCACCGCGCGAGCAGAGGAGCCCTGCCATGGCTGAGAACACCCCCGCCCCCACGTCATCGGGAGCAGTCATCGCGGGCGTCGTGCCGGGGCAGTCGCCCCGGGTCATGCGCGCCGCCGCACGGCAGGCGGCGATGGCCGGTGTCCCGCTCGTGCTCGCGCACGTCGACACGACGCGCTTCGTGGCGTTCGAGGACCCCGACGGCTACGTGAACCCCACGACGGTCGACGTCATCGGCGCGGCCGCGCGCGCGGCGCTGTCCGAGGTTCAGTCGGCGGCGGAGTCGACCCTGGCCGGCGAGTCCGTACCGTGGTCGGTTCGGCAGCTCCTCGGGGATCCCGCACTCGCGCTCATCCAGCTCGCGGACGAGCTGGATGCGTCGCTTCTCGTGGTCGGCACGCGCAAGCGCGGACTCGGAGAGTCGTTGCGCGAGTTCCTCACGGGCTCGGTCGCGGCGCGGCTCAGCCACCGGCAGCACCGTCCGGTGCTGGTCGTTCCGCTGGGTGAGCCGCTCGCGCCCGATGAAGAGCTCGTCTGGGAGTGACGGTCAGCCGCGCATCGCGCGACTGACGGCCTCCGAGGCGTGACGCAGCGCCGTCTCGATCTCGTCGACTGCGGATGCCGCGAGCTCGCCGCCGCGGGCGACGTGCGAACGCAGCTCCGCCCGAGCGCGGCCGCGGAAGTCCGTGAGGGCGGCGTCGGCGCGGTGCAGCTGCTCCCGGCTGCGCACGCGCGGGTCGTCGGCCGGGGCGCTGCGTGCCTGCTCGCGCTCGTCACGCGACGCGGCGGCGAGATCGGCGCGCAGGCTGCGCATGGCATCCCGCACGCTCCCGCGCACTTCGTCGGCGATGAGTCGGACGCTGTCGGCGAGTCCGGCCTGGATGTCTTCCAGGTCTCCTCCGCGCGCCTCTACCTCGGCGCGTCCGGCGTCGGTGATCTCGTAGACGGTCTTGCGTCCGTCGACGGTCTTGGTCACCAGGCCCTCTTCCTCCAGCTTCGCCAGTCGGGGGTAGATCGTGCCGGCGGAGGGAGAGTACGTGCCTCCGGTGCGTTCGGTGAGGGCCTGCATGAGGTCGTACCCGT
Source organism: Microbacterium mcarthurae (assembly GCF_046064585.1). Taxonomy (NCBI): domain Bacteria; kingdom Bacillati; phylum Actinomycetota; class Actinomycetes; order Micrococcales; family Microbacteriaceae; genus Microbacterium; species Microbacterium mcarthurae. The sequence goes on from NZ_JAROCE010000003.1 coordinate 14,365, forward strand.
GGCGCGGGCCCTCCGCGAGCAGGCTCAGGATGTAGAGGCGAAGGTCGCCGTGCGAGAAGACCGGGCTCATCACCATTCCTCCTCTCCGGCGAGTTCGTCCGGGCGCAGGCCCGAGACCCCGCGGCGAAGAACGGTGATCTCTCCGGAGACGGTGTTCGCGCGCACGTCGACGAACGAGCCGGCGAGGGTGCCGGTCGATCCGGAGTAGTTGGTCGGACCGGATCCCGACCGCACGTGGCCGTCGATCTGCACGCGGCCGCTGACCGAGCGGGCGACGTAGTTCGCCGGCAGCTCGCGATCGAGGCGGATGGTGGCCGAGCCGTTGACGGAGTTGAGGCCGATCGACTGCATCGCGCCGGTCGAGTCGACGAGCATCGCTCCGGAGACCGTGTCGATCGAGGCCTTCGTGACCGCGCCGGTCACGGCGACGTCGCCCGAGACGCTGTTGGCCGTCAGCGCGCCCTCGAGCTCGCGGACCTGGACATCGCCCGACACCGCATTCAGGCTGACGTCGCCGACGAGTCCGTCGACGATGATGTCTCCCGAGACGGTGTTCAGCTTGGCATCCCGACGCAGGCCCGTGACGAGTGCGCTCGCGCTGACGACGCCGAGGTTCAGGGCGACGGTGCGCGGAACGGCGACGCTGACCTCGGCACGGGGTCCGCCGGAGCCGAAGTTCCGGAACACTTCGAGGAAGTTGTCCCACCGCAGTTGCGGGTGGTCGATCTCGAGTTTGCCGTCGCTCATCTCGATCCGCAGATCCTTGACCGTGACGCCGTGCACTTCGATGCGGGCTCCGGGGTCGTCGTGCGCGACGATGTCGACCTGACCGCCGACGAGGCCGATCTTCAGTTCTCGCACGCCGTCGACGTCGATCACGCGCGTCTCGCCCGGGTGGACGATCCATTTCTCCATGACGGATTCCTCTCTCGCGATATATCGCGTTGTGAGTCAGTATCGCGATATATCGCGAGTGCGTCAAGAGGGATATGAAGGGGAGCGCCGCGCCAACCCCGGGGCGGAAACGACGAATGCCACGCGCTGCGAACAGCACGTGGCATCCGGGCGGGGTTGCCCGCGGGGGATCAGGCGTCGCGCACCCGAAACGCGACCGCCCTCTCGGGGGTTAAACCGGCTTGCGACCGCTGATCAAGCGGAAGAGCAGGACGATCAGCGCGATGAGTCCGACGATGATCGCGATCCAGAGCAGGAAGCTCGCGGCCTGGCTCAGACCACTGAAGATGGCGATGACGATCGCGGCGACGATGATGATGATCAGGAAGATGTTCATGGGGGGCTCTCCAATGCTTTATCCGCTGGCGCGGCAACCGGCGAGTGGTTGACTTCTACGTTCTCACCCCTCCGTCATCTCGGCAGGGGCTTGACGTTCCTGGAAATTGGCTGGTAGCCCGCGTGATCCGTGCCAGGGCCGGGCCTTCTGTCAACCCCACGAACGGTCGAGGCGTTCAGGTCGTAGCTTCGTGGCATTCGACGGAGGGAGACGGCGATGCCCCAGGGGCGAGGATCCAACAGTCTGAAGGACCCGGAGATGTACGAGGAGCTGCGCAAGCAGGGCGACTCGAAAGAGAAGGCCGCGCGCATCTCGAACGCCGCCGCTGCGCAGGGGCGCGGCAAGGTCGGTGCGCGGGGCGGTCACGCGGAGAACTACGAGGACCGCACGGTCGACGAGCTGAAGAAGCGCGCGAAGGAGCTCGGCATCACCGGGTACTCCGGCAAGAAGAAGTCGGAGCTGATCGACATGCTCCGCGATCACTGACGGTGGCGCGACTGATCCGGGTCCGTCCCTACGAGGACCCGGGGTTCCGCAGGGTGCGCTCCGGTTCGGGATTCCGGTTCGTGGATCACACGGGAGCGGCGGTTCCCGAACGCGAGGCGGAGCGCGCGCGAGGGCTGGTCATCCCACCCGCATGGCGCGAGGTCTGGATCGCGCAGCAGCCCAACGCCCACATTCAGGCCGTCGGCACGGACGAGGCCGGACGGCGCCAGTACACATACCATGCGGACTGGGCCAAGCGCCGCGACAAGGGCAAGTTCGCCCGCGCGCTCGAGCTCGCCGAGGCGCTTCCCCGCGCGCGCGCTCGAGTGACGCAGTCGTTGCGCCGTGGCGACGTCGACCGTGAGCGCGTGCTCGCGGTGTCGTTCCGGCTGCTGGATCAGGTCGCGCCGCGCGTGGGCAACGCGCGCTACTTCGCCACGAACGGCAGCCGGGGGCTCACGACCCTGCAGAGGAGGGATGCCACGGTCGAGGGCGATCTCATCCGCCTGTCGTTCCCGGCCAAGAGCGGCAAGCGCGCCGAGCTCTCGCTCCGGGACGCCGAGGTCGCGGCGCTGATGACCGAACTCGCTGCGGGCCGGTCTCGCGCGGCCCTGTTGAGCTACCGCCGGGGTCGCCGTCGCGTGTCGCTCACCCCGGGCGACGTCAACGCCTACGTGCGGACGCTGACCGGCGGTCCGTTCACGGCGAAGGACTTCCGCACCCTGCGCGGCACCATCCTCGCCGCGGAGGCGCTCGCCGAAGCGGGCGTCGCGGCGACGAAGAACGAGCGCAAGCGCGTCGAGCTCGCCGCGGTCCGTGCGGCCGCCACGGCTCTCGGCAATACTCCGGCGGTCGCGCGGTCCAGCTACATCGATCCCCGCGTGTTCTCGCTCTACCGGCGTGGTCGCACGATGGAGCTGGGCGGATCGAAGGATGCCGCGATCCGCCGGCTCATCCTCGGGGAGTGACGTCAGGCCAGGGTGAGGAACAGCTTCTCGAGATCCTCGAGCGAGAGCCGGTCGTCCTCCGTCGCGGTGCCGTCGTCCTCGATCAGGCACGTGCGCATCGCGGTGCTGACGATGGCGAAGCCGGCCCGGTCGAGCGCCTTGCTGACCGCCGCGAGCTGCGTGACGACGGCGCGGCAGTCGCCGCCGGCTTCCACGGCCTCGATCACGGCCGTGAGCTGGCCGCGTGCACGCTTGAGCCGGTTGGCGGTCTTGCGGATGGTCTCGGCGTCGGTCTCGCTCACGGGCGGATCCCTTCGGTGGCGGTGCGTCCGGCGGCCCATGTGAGGTAGCCGCCGTCGAGGTTGCGGACGTCGTGGCCGGCGGCGCTCAGCAACCGCGCCGCGGTGTGTCCGCGTTGTCCGACCTGGCAGTGTACGACGAGCGGACCCTTCGGCAGAGGTGTCCCTCCGCTCCGCAGCTCGTCGAGCGGGATGCGGACGCTGCCGGGGATGGCGCCGGCAGCTACCTCGGCGGGGGAGCGGACATCGATCAGGGTCGCTCCCGCCTCCCGCGCGGCATCGAGCTCGTGCCATTGGAGCGTGCGCGTCAGTCCTCCGCGAAGGTTGTCCGCGACGTAGCCGAGCTGATTCACCGCGTCCTTGGCCGCGCCGAACGGAGGTGCGTAGGCCAGCTCGAGACGGGACAGCCTCGAGGCGGGGACTCCCGTCTGCATGGCGAGCGAGAGCACGTCGATGCGGCGGTCGACGCCGCGGCCGCCCACGATCTGCGCGCCGAGGATGCGATCGTCCGCGGGGGCGATCATCAGCTTGATGGCCATGCGCTCGGCGCCGGGAAAGTAGCCCGCGTGGTCGGTCGGATGCGTGTGCACGATGCGGTGCGGGGTGCCCTCGGCGCGCAGGCGGGCCTCGCTCGCGCCGACGGTGGCGATGACGAGATCGAAGACCCGCAGGATCGCGACCCCGGTCGCCGGCTCCGCCGGCTCGACGGCGTCGACGCCGAGGACGATCGCGTCGGCGGCCGATCGCCCGTGCCGGTTGGCCAGACCGGCCATGGTGACCAGGGCGGCCGCGCCGGACGCGGCGTCGGTCTTCTCGGTCGCGTCGCCGACGGCGAAGATGCGCGGGTCGGACGTGCGGTGCCACGCATCGACCGCGATACCTCCCGAGTGTCCGAGCGGCAGCCCGGCTGCGACCGCGAGCGCGGTGTCGGGCCGCGGGCCCCGCGCGTCGATGACGAGGTCGGCATCGAGGGCGTCGCCGGAGTCCAGGACGACGCCGGTCTCCGTGACACGGGCGATCGCGTCGGAGAGGCGCAGGTCCACGTCGTGGGCGCGGAGCTCCTCGACGACGGGGCCCGCCATCTCGGCATCCAGGGGCCGGAAGGGGAGTGCTCCCCTATGGACGAGGGTGACGCGGATGCCGCGCCGCGCCAGGTTCTCCACGGCTTCGAGGCCGATGAAGCCGCCGCCGGCCACGATCGCGTGGGTCGCACCGGATGACAGGGTCTCGACGATGCGGTCGACGTCGCCGATCGTGCGGAGGGTCGCGACGGGGATGCCGTCCTCCGAGCCGGTGAGCGGGGCGGGCGGAACGGTGCCGGGCGAGAGGATGAGCGTGTCGTAGTCCAGTGCCTCTTCGGCGCCCGTCGCCAGGTCGCGGACCCGGATCGTGCGGGTCTGGCGGTCGACGGACACCACCTCGTGGCGGACGCGGACATCGAGCGCGAAGCGCGCCCGCAGACTTTCGGGCGTCTGCACGAGGAGGGACGCGCGGTCCTGGATCTCGCCGCCGACGTAGTACGGCAGTCCGCACGAGGCGAAGCTGACGTGCGGGCCCCGCTCGATGACGATGATCTCGCGGTCGTCGTCCAGTCGGCGCAGCCGGGTCGCGGCGGACATGCCACCGGCCACGCCGCCGACGATGATCGTGCGCGGAGCGGTCATCGTCCGAACAGGCGCGACCAGAGTCCGCCCCCGTCGGTGCGCTCGTGCCCGGGGCAGCGGTCGGCCCGCGGGACTCCCGCCAGGACGCTGTCGACGTGCTGGCCGCATCCGGACCAGGTGGTCTTGCCGCAGGTGCGGCAGGTGACGGCTCGACACATGTCGGTCTCCTTCTCGGTCGTGCCGCCAGTGTAGCAATACCCCCGGGGGTATTGTGCCCTCAGCGAGCGGATCGCGAAGTCACGACATCGGGGAGCTCCGCGACGGGCACGATGACGATGTCCTCGACCTTCCAGTCCAGCGCCGCGCAGGCCTCGCGCGCCGCGTCGAGCTGAGCGAGGGAGACCGTGCCCTCGCGCGGGACGACGAACGCCTCGATGTGGAACACGTGTCCCTCGTCGCGGGCCCGACTGCCCGCCTCGCGCACCCAGTCCAGGCCGGCGAGGACGCCGTCGACGCGATCGACCAGCGGGTGAGGGATCCGGTCGTCGAACGTGGTGGCTCTGGCATCCATCAAGTCGGTGACGGCGGCGAGGAGATTGCGCACGCCGTCGTGCACGATGCTTCCGGCGATGAAGAGGGCCGCCGCGGCATCCAGCCACCACAGGCCGAGGCCGATCCCGGTCACCCCGACGATGGTGCCGAGCGAGGTCATCCAGTCGGCCTTGTTCATGTCGGCGTCGGCGTAGAGCACTTTGTCGTGCAGTTCGCGCGCGAGCCGCATCTTCATCCGGCCGAGGATCACCGGCGGCACACCGGTCACGACCATGACCGCGATCATGAGCCACCCCAGCCAGACGCTGTGGCCGAACAGCGCCACCGTCCCGATCGTCGGGTGTTCGGCCCGAATCAGGCTGAGTCCCGATTCGACGACGAGGAAGCTCCCCATCCCGGCGAGGGCGACGGCGGCGACGACGTGCCCCACCGCGACCGAGCGGTGATGCCCGTACGGATGCCGAGGGGTCGGGCGGCGGCGGCTGATGCGGACCGCCACAAGGAAGGCGATCGGCGGGATGAACGACAGCAGATCCTCGAACCACGCCGCCCGCATCGCCTGCGAGTTGCCGAGGACGAGCAGCACCAGGGTCGCGGTCACCGTGAGGATGCCGATCGAGACCCGCTCCAGCCGCTTCGCCTTCCGAAGGGCTTCCGCCTGCGCCGGGGGCAGCTCCGTCCGACCGAAGGCCACCGTCTCGCCGCTCACCGCTCGCCCTCCTCGGTGAGGAAGGTCTCGAGCCGCGACAGGAACGCGTTCTCGCCGAGCGGCACGAGCATGACGATCGACGCCGTGGATCCGTCCGCGAGGGTCGCCTCGGCATACGGGCGACTCACCCCGGCGTCCGTCGTCCACGGTGTGGCGTCGGTGATCCCGGCCGCGACGACGTCGAGGTCGCCGTCCTTGAGGCCGCGGACGAGCGCTTCCTCCGAGCCGACGGTGAACTCCACCTCGGCGTCGAGCGCGGCGGCGAACGCACGCAGGCGCTCCACGTCCGTGCCCGAGACGCCGTCGCCCTCGACCCGCACCCAGTCGCCGTTGGGGGACACTCCGGCGTGCAGCACCCCTTCCTCGACGGCCTCCAGCGTCCCCTCCGGGTCGGAGGGAATCCGGATGCCGCACCCCGAGACGCACAGCACGATCGCGGCGGCGACGAGCAGCGCGGCGAATCTCCTGCCCATGGATGGCCCTCCTCTCGTGTGCCGTCCCGATTGTCGGCGCCGCGCGGTGTCGGGCCGACGGGGTTGCGCGCGCGGCCGAGGCGGGCCGTGTGCGCGTAGGGTGTCGATCGTGGTGTCGTGGCGCGATCTCGTCTCGGTCGCCGTCGGGGGCGCACTGGGCACCGCCGCCCGCGCGGGGCTGACCCTGGCCTTCGCCGACGCTCTCGGCCCCGTGCTCGTGCCGATCATCAACGTCATCGGGGCGTTCGCGATCGGCATCCTGTTCGGAATCCGGGCGCGGATGCCGCGTTCTCCCCGCGCGCAGCGCGCGCAGCTGTTCTTCGGCACCGGCGTCCTCGGGGGGTTCACGACGTACAGTGCGCTCGCGGTGGAGTCCGCCGACGTGTCGTCGGCGTGGTGGGGCGTCGCGACCGTCGTGATCGGCACGCTCGCGGCGTGGGCCGGCGTCGTGATCGGCCGGGGGAGGCGGGCGCCGTGACGCCCCTGGTCTTCCTCGCGGTGACCGTCGCGGGCGGTGTCGGGGCGGCGGCGCGCTTCGTGGTGGACGGTTTCGTGCGCGCCCGAACCGGTGAACGCTTTCCCTGGGGGATTCTCCTGGTGAACGTGACGGGCGCGTTCGTGCTGGGGCTGCTGACGCCCCTCGTCGTCGACGAAACCTGGCGCTGGGTCGTGGGCACGGGGCTGCTCGGCGGGTACACGACCTTCAGCGCTGTGGCCGTGACCACCGCGCTGTTGGCCGAGGAGGGGCGCACGCGCGCCGCGACCTCGTACGCGGTGCTCTCATTCGCGGGCTCCGTCCTCGCGGCGGCGCTCGGGCTCACCCTCGGCAGTGCCGTCTGAGCGGCCTCCAGCGCCGGATCCGCGTGGGATACTGGCGGTGGATACAGTCCTGTATCGAACGGGCGCTCCGGTGCCCGTCGGCCGACCCGAAGGGCCTCGCGTGTCGTACCTGGCCGTGCTCAGCCTGCGCAACCGTGCGCTCATCGCCCTCGTCACGATCGTCGCCGCGGTCTTCGGCGGCCTGGCGCTGACCAGCCTCAAGCAGGAACTGATCCCTTCGATCGAGTTCCCGCAGCTCGCCGTGGTTACCACGTATCCCGGAGCGTCGCCCGAGGTGGTCGAGGCGGACGTGTCCACGCCGATCGAGAGCGCGATCCGCGGTGTGGAAGGGCTCGAATCGACGACCGCCACGAGCACGACGAACTCGTCGATCGTGTCGGCCTCGTTCACGTACGGCACCGATCTGGCCGCGGCGCAGCAGAAGATCCTCGCGGCCATCGCGCGCATCGACGACCAGCTGCCCGAGTCGACCGACACGACGGTGGCATCGGCGAGCATCGATGACTTCCCGGTCATCCAGCTCGCCGTCACGGGGTACTCCGATGCGCAGACCATCCAGTCGACCCTGGAGTCGACGGTGGTGCCCGCTCTCGAGGACGTCGACGGCGTCAATGCCGCCCAGGTGGTCGGCGGCACCGGGCAGCGCGTCACGATCACCCCCGATCCCGCCCGCCTGCAGGAGCGCGGCTTCAGCCAGCAGGCGATCTCCGATGCCCTCGACGCCAACGGCATCCTGTTCCCGGGCGGATCGATCACCGAGGGCGACGAGACCCTCACGGTGCAGACGGGCGCCAAGCTCACCAGCGTCGACGAGATCGCCGCGCTGCCGCTCGTGCCGACCGACGCCGCACAGGCGGCCGCGGGGCTGACGACCATCGGTGACGTCGCCGCGGTCGCTCAGCAGTCCGACCCGGTCACGACGCTGTCGCGCGTGAACGGTGAGCCCGCGCTGACCCTCGCGGTCACCAAGCTCCCGGCCGCCAATACCGTCGACGTCTCGCGCGGCGTGCTGGCCGCGATCCCCGACCTCGAGGCCTCGATCGGGGGCGCGACGTTCACGGTCGTGTTCGATCAGGCCCCGTTCGTCGAGCAGTCGATCGAGGCCCTCGCGCAAGAGGGGCTCCTCGGCTTGATCTTCGCCGTCGTGGTCATCCTCATCTTCCTCATGTCGGTGCGCTCGACGCTCGTGACGGCGATCTCGATCCCCACGAGCGTGCTGGCGACCTTCGTCGGCCTTCAGGCGTTCGGATACTCCCTCAACGTCCTCACCCTCGGCGCGCTCACGATCGCGATCGGACGCGTCGTCGACGACTCGATCGTGGTCATCGAGAACATCAAGCGTCACTACGTCGGGGACGCCGAGAAGATCCCCACCATCATCCGGGCAGTGCGCGAGGTGGCCGCGGCCATCACGGCCTCGACGATCACCTCGGTCGCGGTGTTCCTGCCGATCGCCTTCGTCGGCGACGTCACGGGCGAGCTCTTCCGGCCGTTCTCCCTCACCGTCACGATCGCCATGACCGCGTCGCTGCTGGTCTCGCTCACGATCGTGCCGGTGCTGGCGTCGTGGTTCCTCCGGCCCGGCAAGGTCGTCCGGGATGCCGAGGGCAACCCCGTCGATCCCGAGTCGCCCACCGCTCCGCCCTCCCGCCTGCAGAAGGCCTACGTGCCGGTCCTGCGCTGGACCCTCCGCCACTCGTGGGCGACGCTCGGCCTGGCCGTGCTCGTGCTCGCCGGGACCGTGGCATCCGTCCCCCTGTTGAAGACCGACTTCCTCGGCGACTCGGGTCAGAACACCTTCACCGTCACGCAGAAGATTGGCGCCGCACCGAGCCTGGATGCCGAGGACGCCGCCGCCCAGCGCGTCGAGGCGCTGCTGCGCGACATCCCGGGCGTCGAGACGGTGCAGACGTCCATCGGTTCCAGCGGGTCGGCTCTGCGGGACGCGTTCTCCGGCGGCGGGTCCGGCATCACGTACTCGATCACGTCGGAATCGGGCGTCGACCAGGTCGACCTGCGCGAACGCGTGCGCACCGCGGTGTCCGACCTCACCGACGCCGGCGAGATCGAGGTCAGCGCGCAGGGCGCGGGCTTCGGGTCGAGCGACATCTCGGTGGACGTCACCGCCCCCGACGGCCAGACGCTGCAGGAGGCGACCGACGCGGTGATGTCGGGCCTGGACGGGCGCGAGGGCATCGGGCAGGTGGCGAGCAGTCTCTCCGCTTCGCTGCCGTTCGTCTCGGTGCGGGTGGACCGGGATGCCGCCGCCGAGCGGGGACTGTCCGAGGGAGCCGTGGGTGCGCTGGTGTCGGGCGCGATGCAGCCGCGCCAAGCCGGCACGGTCGAGATCGACGGGCGCGGGGTCAGCGTGTACATCGCCTCGGACGACCCGCCCACGACGATCGACACCCTGCGGGCTCTCGAGATCCCGACCGCCCGTGGTCCCGTGCGCCTCGACGAGATCGCGACGGTGGAGACCAGCCAGACACCCCCGAGCATCACGACCTCGCGCGGCCTGCGGACGGCGACCGTGACCGTCACCCCCACGACCGACGACCTCGGCAGCTCCTCGGCCAGTGTGCGCGAGGCGCTCGATGACGTCTCGCTGCCCGAAGGGGCCACGGCGGAACTCGGCGGTGTCGTGACCGATCAGCAGGACGCGTTCGGCCAGCTCGGGCTCGCCCTGCTGGCGGCGATCCTCATCGTGTACGTCGTGATGGTGGCGACGTTCAAGTCGCTACGGCAGCCGCTCGAGCTCCTCGTCTCGGTGCCGTTCGCGGCGACCGGCGCGATCCTGATGCTCCTCGTGACGGGGGTCCCGCTGGGCGTCGCGGGCATGATCGGCGCGCTCATGCTGGTGGGCATCGTGGTGACGAACGCGATCGTCCTCATCGACCTCGTGAATCAGTACCGTGCGCGCGGATTGAGCGTGTTCGACGCCACGGTCGTCGGCGGATCCCGGCGACTGCGCCCCATCCTGATGACGGCGCTGTCGGCGATCTTCGCGCTCGTGCCGATGGCGCTGGGCATCACCGGGCACGGGGGATTCATCTCGCAGCCGTTGGCCGTCGTGGTGATCGGCGGGCTCGTGTCGTCGACGGTGTTGACGCTGCTCGTACTGCCGACGCTGTACAACCTGGTCGAGGGTGCGAAGGAGCGCCGTGCGGCGCGACGCGCGGCCACGACGACGGGCGACGCCGACGAGAAGGAGCCGTCGACGGACGAGCACCCGCTGAGCCGACGCGAGCTGCGCGAGCGGCACTGACCAGGACCGGGCGACGCCCCACGGCGTGAGCCCGCACCCGACGCGAGGGGCGCGACGCGAGCGCGGTGGCTGCCGCGGGCGCGGTGACGCGGGCCGATGCGGCGCGGGTCGCGGTGGCGCGGGTCGGCGCGGGTGCGGGGACGACCTCGGCTCGCACCGCGGCTCCGGCGAGGCAGTGGGTGAAGACGCCCGACCACACGAACATCGCGCTGAAGGCGATCACCTCGAACAGGGCGAGGTTGATGGTGGCGGTGACGAAGAGCCAGGCCCCGGCGAACAGGAACACGAACACCGACGACGTCGTCACGACGAGGCGCCGGGGCAGGCGGTGCAGCAGGAACGGCGACGTGAGCAGGAGCGCCGCGAACCCGAGCACCATCATCCCGGCGACCTTGTCGTGCAAATCCTTGTTCGTGTTCAGGGGGATGCAGCCCACGAGCGCCAGGTTGACGCCGATCACGGTGAGGAAGACGGCCGCAGATGTCGCCGCTCCTCGTCGGCCCGCGCGGCGCCCGAGCCGGCGGAGATCGCGACGGACGCGCACGGCGAAGACGACGACGAGCGAGCCGCCCACCTTCAGCGTCGTGTTGAAGAAGGCGGCGGAGAGATCTCCGAAGATGCCGAGCTGGCTGAAGTGCAGCTGCCACCACAGCGGATCGGTCGTCGTGAGGATGGAGGCCAGGATGCCACCGACCAGGACGACCAGGACGAGACCCGCCAGGTGCATGGTCGGCACGTCGTCGATGCGCCGGGTGAGGCGCCGTCCGAGGGCAGGGAGGACGGGAGAAGGGACGGCGGGGCGGACCACGATGCTCATGTCGGGCACTTTCGTCATGGACGGATCGGGCGTCCCCCTGCACCGCGAGACCCCAGCCCCCGTCGGCTCATTCGGGTAGAGCCGGGGAACGATGGTCCTCGGTCCTCCCGGCAGCGACGGAATCCGTCAAGGGAATGGTAACTTTCCCCGCCACCTCATAGGAAAGGTCTTGCCTGGAAATTTCCCAGATCGTAAAGGAAATCCTTTGTCCCCCATTTGGGGGACAAATCACCTCATCCGCGGTAAGAGACACCCCATTCCCGACGCAGATCGTCTCCGGTCTCGAGGGTGATCAGGTCGATGCCCGTGGCGAACGCGTTCGCGGGCGCGGTCATCGGCTCGATCGCGACCGCGAGCGGGTGCCCGGGGTAGCGGTCGGTGGTGAAGACCTGGGCCCATCCGAACCCCGCGTCCTGCCAGAGCTCCACGCGCCGGCCATCGGGTGCCGTGAGCGTGTGGTGCGCCCGCCCCTCGGCATCCCGGTCCAGTCCGCGGTAGGCGTTGTCGAGGGTGACATCGCCGAGCCGGCGCCCGGGACGCAGGTCGGTGGCCTCGTCGACCGGGACCTCGTCGACCGGCAGTTTGCGCTCGTCGAGCACGAGGGTCGTCGTCCCGGTGGAGTGGATCACGAGGTCTTCCGTGGGCACACCGCCGATCTGCAGGTACGGGTGGATGCCGAGCGCCACCGGCGCGGCGTCGGCACCGACGTTCTCGATGACGTGGGCCACGTGCAGGCCGTCGTCGAGCAGAGTGAAGGTCACGCGGGTGCGCAGATGGAAGGGGTATCCCGTCTGCGGAACGACGTCCGCACCGAGCACGAGCCGCTGATCCGACGTCTCGAGCAGGGTGTAGCTGGCGAAGCGCAGGAGTCCGTGGCTGGCGTTGCCGAGGGCGGGCTCGCTGACGGCCAGCTGCCGGTCGACGCCCTGGAAGATGTACTTGCCCCCGCGGATGCGATTGGGCCACGGCACCAGGACGACCCCCGAAGCGGCGGGCGTGGGGACGTCGTCGGCGTACCGCGGGACGAGGTCGACCCCGTCGACGGTGAGAGCGCGAAGGGCGGCGCCCACCTGCGCGATCTCGGCGGACGCGCGGGGACCGCGGAGATGAAAACGGTGGCCGGTGGGATCGGCGGTCATGGCGAGGCCTTTCGGGAACGGGGTGGGCGCTGCAACCAGGGTCGCAGCAGGCGCGTCACCCACGGAAGCACGGCGTAGGTCATCACAGGGGTCAGCAGCAGCGTCGTCGCCAGAACGCGAAGCGGGAGCGGGATCTCGGCGAAACCGGGAACGAATCCCAGCAGCCAGCTGGCAAGGAGGTTGGTCGGGAAGAAACCCACCCAGATCGTCACGGCCTGCTTCCACCGGGGTGGCGCGACCGGGACGGGCTGCTGCACGGTCTGGGTCGTGGCATCCGTCCCGCTCCGCGTCTCGACGTGCAACGCGAGGGGCGCGTCGAACCAGCCCTCGATGCCGGTGCGGCGTTCGACCCGCTCCTCGCGTGCGAAGGGGCGACCGGAATCGAGCCACCACTGCCGTTGCGCGGAGGTCTCCCACCCCTCCAGCGTCGCGATGTCACGGAAGCGGTAGAGCATGTACCAGAGGTCGCTGTCTTCGCCCGCGCGCACCCAGCCCGAGCCGAGAAAGCCGGGGAAGGCGGTCGCGAGGTCGGTTCCGGCCTGCATCCAGGAGGTCGCTTCGGCGGTGCGCAAGGGGTCGATGCGCCGCTCGATCGCCACCGTGATGGGGTGGGCGTCGGTGTCTGCCATGTCTCCATCTTCGGTCTTCTCCTCGCGCGAGTCGCCACGATTTGTCGCTTCGCGCGCTGTGAGGGCGACAAATCCTGGCGACTCACGCGGGCGGGGGCAGGGGCGGCATGGAGTGGGACATGGATGCCATTCCCAGGCCGGACCTGTACCGTTGGTGGGTCGGCTCTGGACACCGTGCGTGATGCGCGGATGGGTTTGTGAGTCCAAGGGGCCGATGGAGAGAACGCGATCGCGTCTCGACCATCACTAGTGAATGGCCCCCGGCCGACGGATGTCCGGGTTTGCATCGCCGTGCGGTGCAGCTGTTTCGCGCGAACAGAACCCAGAAGGACACACCCATGCCCAAGAACAAGAAGCCCGCCGGCGGCCGCGCCGCGAAGAACTTCGAGCCCCGCTACGGCGCGAAGACGTCGTTCCAGGACCGCAAGCGACGGCCCGGAACCGACGCCCCCGCCAAGCCCGGGAGCAAGAGCCCGAACCACCGCGGCTACCGCGCGCCCGAGGCCGAGGCCGCCCCCGCCAAAGCCCGATGGACTGCGCAGGAGCGCGCGGGTCGCGACGAGGCGCGCGGCATCCGCAGCCAGGCCCGCGGCGGCGAGCGTTTTGCGCGACCCGATCGGGATGCCGGCGCCCGCGGCCGTGATGACCGTGACGCCCGTTCGTTCGATCGTCGTGATGACCGTCCGGCGCGTTCGTTCGATCGCAGCGATCGCCCGGCCCGTGACGACCGCCCGGCGCGTTCGTTCGATCGCCGTGACGACCGCCCGGCGCGTTCGTTCGACCGCCGCGATGACCGTCCGGCGCGTTCGTTCGATCGCCGTGACGACCGTCCGGCGCGTTCGTTCGACCGCAGCGATCGCCCGCCCCGCGATGACCGTCCGGCGCGTTCGTTCGACCGCCGCGATGACCGTCCCGCGCGCGACGACCGCCCCGCGCGCTCCTTCGACCGCCGCGATGATCGCCCCGCGCGTGACGATCGCCCCGCGCGCTCGTTCGAGCGCCGCGACGACCGTCCCCGCCGCACCGACGGACCAAACCGCTCGGATTGGAATGCGTCCCCGGCGCGCTCGGCCGAGCACGAGCAGCGTGTCGACGTCGTGCACGAGCGCCTGCAGGCGGAAGCCGTCGATGCGGCGACCGTGGCCGAGGCGAGCTTCGCCGACCTGGGGCTCGGTGACAACATCGTGCGCGCTCTCGCGGGTCTGGGTGCCGCGAGCCCATTCCCGATCCAGGCGGCCACGGTGACTCCGATCCTCGAGGGTCGCGACGTCCTCGCGCGCGGTCGCACCGGGTCGGGCAAGACCATCGCCTTCGGCGCCCCGATGGTCGAGAGCATCCTCCGCGCGCAGGCGGGAAAGAAGCGCGAGTTCGGCCGGGCGCCGAAGGCGCTCATTCTCGCCCCCACGCGCGAGCTCGCGCTGCAGATCGACCGCACCGTCCAGGTGATCGCGCGCAGCGTGGGGCTGTTCACGACGCAGGTGTACGGCGGTGTGCCGCAGGCGCGCCAGGTCGGCGCGCTCAAGAAGGGCGTCGACATCGTCATCGGCACCCCCGGCCGCATCGAAGACCTGCTGAACCAGGGCAAGCTCGACCTCTCCGACGTGCAGGTCGCGGTGCTGGACGAGGCCGACCACATGTGCGAGCTCGGGTTCCTCGAGCCGGTGCAGCGGATCCTCCGCGCGACGGCGGACGGGAGCCAGAAGCTGCTCTTCTCCGCGACGCTCGACCGCGAGGTCGCGGCGCTCGTCGACGAGTTCCTCGTCGAGCCGGCGGTCTACGAGGTCGCCGGCGAGGACCAGGACTCGGGCACCATCGATCACCGCGTCCTCGTCATCGATCACCGTGACAAGGCCGAGATCCTCGGCTCGCTCGTCGATCGCGACGGCAAGACGCTCGTCTTCGCCCGCACCCGCGCCTACGCCGAGATGCTCGCGGAACAGTTCGACGAGGCCGGCATCGCTGCGGTCGCCCTGCACGGCGACCTCAACCAGCAGAAGCGCACGCGCAACCTGGAGAAGCTCACCTCGGGCCGCGTCAACGTGCTCGTGGCCACGGACGTCGCCGCTCGCGGCATCCATGTCGACGACATCGATCTGGTGATCCAGGCCGACGCCCCCGACGAGTACAAGACCTACCTGCACCGCTCCGGGCGCACCGGGCGCGCCGGTCGTCGCGGAACGGTCGTGACGCTCATTACGCGTCAGCGGCGTCGTCGGATGACCGAGCTGCTGGATCGCGCCGAGATCGAGGCCCCCTTCGAGGAGACCCAGCTCGGCGACGACCTCCTCGAGGAGCTGGCGGGCCGTCAGCTCTCCGACGTCACGTCGTAAGCGCCATCACGACAGCCCCGTCCGCCGTGAGCGGGCGGGGCTGTCGGTGTCTTCAGAAGAGGGTCGGTTCGCTGGCCGGAACGACGGAGGGACGGCCGGATGCCACCGACCCGGTGGTGCGCACGGGGCCCAGCCGCGGCGCGGTAGGTGTGCGCGCCGCGAGTCCGGGCTGCGGTCGGCCTCGTGGGTGGTCGTCTTCGTCCCACCCGTCGAGGCGGTGCATTCGCAGCAGTGGCTGCATGCGTCTGCCCAGCCACCGGCGGTAGGCCTGCGGTGCCTGGACCGACGCGCCCGGGTACAGGCCGCGGTACGACGACTCCAGCTCGGGGTGCTCGCGCGCGAGCCACTGGAGGAACCATTCCTTGGCGCCCGGACGCAGGTGCAGGGCGCCGTAGACGACGCGCGCGGCCCCGGCCTCACGGACGCGGCCGAGGGCGTGGTCGAGAGCCGCGATGGAGTCGGTGAGGTGGGGCAGGATCGGCATGAGGAAGACCGTGACGCGGAACCCCGCGTCGGTCGCGGCGCGAACGGTGTCGAGCCGCGCTTCGGCGGTCGGCGTGCCCGGTTCGATCGAGCGCTGCAGAGCGTCGTCGAACACGGCGATCGACATCGCGAGCGTGACCCGCACCTCTGTCGCCGCATCGGCGAGCAGGGGCAGGTCGCGGCGCAGGAGTGTTCCCTTGGTCAGGATCGAGAACGGTGTGCGGTTCTCGGTGAGCGCGCCGATGATGTCGGGCATCAGTCGGTAGCGGCCCTCGGCGCGCTGGTACGGGTCGGTGTTGGTGCCGAGCATCACGGGCTCGCGCGCCCATGATCCGCGCCGCAGCTCCGTGCGCAGCACGTCGGCGACGTTCACCTTCACCACGATCTGGGAGTCGAAGTCGGAACCGGAGTCGAGGTCGAGGTACTCGTGCGTCTTGCGGGCGAAGCAGTAGGCGCACGAGTGGCTGCACCCGCGGTACGGGTTCACTGTCCAGTCCGAAGGGCATGGCGGATGCTCCGGGGACACGGTTCAGGGCGGTCTTGCAGAGCACCTCGTGGAAGGTCATTCCGGCGAACTCCGGCGTGGTCACGGAACGCACGAGGCCGTCCATGCGCTCCATGCCCGGCAGTGCCGCGGAGTCGTCGACGCCGAGCTGTTGTCCCTGCCATCTCATTCCCCTATGGGAACAGATCTTCGAAAGAATGACAAGCGGAGTGGGGGAAAAGGCGAAGACGTTCGTACGCCGACGGCCGATCCGGCCCGGTCAGTGTGCGGCCGCGAAATCGCGAACGTCACGCTCCCACGCCTGGGATGCCATCTGCACGGCATCCCAGGGGGAGCCGAGCGGCGGCGTGTAGGAGAGATCAAGATCGCTCAGTGCGGCAACGGTCATGCCGTGGTGCAGTGCCGTGGCGTACGTGTCGATGCGCTTGGCGATCTCGGCGCCGCGGGTGCCGACCATCTGCGCGCCGAGGAGGCGCCCGTCGCGCTCGTCGCCGGTGATGCGGATGCTGATGGGGGTCGCGCCGGGGTAGTAGCGCTTGTGATCGTCGGCGACGGCGGTGTGGCTGTGCGGCGAGAGGTGTGCGGCGGCCGCCTCGTGATCGCGCAACCCGGTCCGCGCGGCGACGACGTCGAACACCTTCACCACCTGCGTCCCCAGGCTGCCGGCGAAGCGGGCGTCCCCGCCGATGGCGTTCTCGCCCGCGACGCGCCCCTGCTTGTGGGCGGTCGTGCCCAGGGGGAGGTAGGTGACGCCGAGCTGGCGGTGGTGTGTGACGACGCCGTCGCCGGCGGCCCACACGTGCGGCAGGCCGGTGCGCATCCGATCGTCGACGACCACCGCTCCGCCGGCGCCCGTGGCGGCGCCCGCGGCCGTGAGGAGCGCGGTGTTGGGGCGGACCCCCACGACGACGAGGACGAGGTCGGCGCTCCGCGAGAAGGCGCCGCCGTCGCGCGTGCCGGTCACGGTGAGGCGTCCGTCGTCGCGCGCGACGGAGGTGATCCGTGTGCCCGTCACGACGTCGACCCCGTGGTGCACGAGTTCGGCGCGGACGAGCGAGCCGAGTTCGGGGTCGAGGGTCGAGAGCACCTCGGGGCCGCGCTGCAGTTGCGTGACCGTGAGTCCGCGAACCGTGAGCGCTTCGGCCATCTCCAGGCCGACGTAGCCCGCGCCGACGATGATCGCCGACTCCGGTCGGTGGTCGTCGAGGTACCGCTCGAGGGCGAACGTGTCGCCCATGGAGTGCAGGAGGTGCACTCCGTCATCGGGTCCCAGTCGATCGAGTCCGGAGATTCCCGCGGTCGACGGCGAGGCGCCCGTGCCGACCATGAGGGCGTCGTAGGGGATCGTCGACTCCACGCCGTCGGCGTCGCGCACCGACAGGGTGCGCCCCTCGACGTCGATGCCGGTGGCGAGGGTGTCCAGGCGCAGGGTCATGCCCGTGGCTTCCAGGTCGGCGTGGGTGCGGTGGGCGAGGGACTGCCAGGGCTGCACTTCGCGGGAGAAGTAGTACGGGATGCCGCAGATCGAGAAGTTCGGGTAGCGGTCGGCCACGACGACGGTGACGTCGACCGAGGGGTCGAGCTCGCGGGCGCGCAGGGCGGTGGAGATGCCGGCGTCGCTTCCGCCGATGGCGACAAGGTGCATGGGGTGCCTCTCGGGAGGGGTGGGTCGTCGCTCGCGCAGCGGGCGGGGGTGCTGGCGATGCC
This sequence comes from Microbacterium mcarthurae, assembly GCF_046064585.1. Taxonomy (NCBI): domain Bacteria; kingdom Bacillati; phylum Actinomycetota; class Actinomycetes; order Micrococcales; family Microbacteriaceae; genus Microbacterium; species Microbacterium mcarthurae. The sequence continues at coordinate 32,441 of NZ_JAROCE010000003.1, forward strand.
CGGCGCGATGACCTCATCTTGACGCGGCCTAATTGAGTCAGTCAATATTGAGTTAATGAACGTTGAGCAAATGCCGGACGTGACCGCGCGAGCTGCGAGGCACGCCGCGCTCGGCGACCCGTCGCGCCTCCACATCATTGATCTCCTGACCCTCGGCGACCTCTCCCCGTCGGAAATCCGCGCCGTGTTGGGCCTGTCGTCGAACCTCGTCGCGCACCATCTCAACGTGCTGGAGTCCGTCGGCATGGTGGAGCGGTCGCGGTCGGAAGCCGACAAACGGCGCAGTTACGTGCACCTCACCGAGGTGGCGCTCGCCGGGCTCCTCCCCGGCCGCACCGAGCGCGCGAGCCGGGTGCTCTTCGTCTGCACCGCGAACTCCGCGCGCTCGCAGCTCGCCGCCGCCCTCTGGGCGACGCGGAGCGACATTCCCGTGGCATCCGGGGGCACGCACCCCGCCGCGCGCGTCTCTCCCGGCGCCGTCGCCGTCGCCGAGCGTCACGCCCTCGCCCTGAGCGACGTCACCCCCCGACCGTTGGATGCCGTGCGCGGTGAGTCCGACTTCGTCATCACCGTGTGCGACAACGCCCACGAGGAACTGGGCGTCGCGGGCGATCTGCACTGGTCAATCCCCGACCCCGTGCGGATCGGCACCGACGTCGCTTTCGACTCCGCCTACGACGAGCTCGAGCGGCGCATCAGCGAGCTCGCACCCCGCCTCGCCTCCCGTTGACCCCGATCAGAAAGCATCCATGAGCACCACCGACACCCCCACGGTCCTCTTCATCTGCCAGCACAACGCCGGCCGCTCCCAGCTGGGCGCCGCGCTGCTGGAACACCTCGCCGGTGACCGCTTCGTCGCGGAGTCCGCGGGTCTCTCGCCGGCCGACGAGGTGAATCCCGCGGTGGCCGCGACCGTGGCCGAGATCGGCATGGACATCGCCGATCGAGTGCCGCGCGCGGTCACTCCCGACGATCTCGAGCGGGCCGACGTCGTCGTGCTGATGAAGCCGGGACTCACGCTCCCGTCGACTCCCCGAGGAGAAGTCCTCGAGTGGTCCTTCCCCAACCCCGAAGCCTGGGATGCCGAGGCGGTCCGGCCCCTGCGGGAGGCGGTGTCCGAGAAGATCCAAACGTCACTGCTGTCGCGCTGACGCCCCGAGACGGCGGGAGGGCGGGCCCGTCGACCCGCCCTCCCGCGGCGTTCACACGGCAGCCGGTGTGCGTCCGATGCTGAGCAGCGGCGGCGCACAGCACGCTCCGCCTGCGGGCGTCCCCGACGCGTCGAAGAGGCCCGCACCGCCGCATACCCCGGTGTCGGGGAGGGCGAGCTCGACGCGTCGCGCGGCTTCGTGGTCGCCCGCGAGCTCGGCGACGACGCTCCGCACCTGCTCGTACCCGGTGAGCGCGAGGAACGTGGGAGCCCGGCCGTAGGACTTCGCGCCGACGAGGTAGAAGTCCGGTTCCGGCTGAGCCAGATCGGCGGCCCCGGTGGCGGCCACCGATCCGCACGAGTGCACGTTCGGGTCGACCTCCGCGGCGATGCGGACGGGCGCCTGCAACGTGGGGTCGAGTTCCAGCCGCAGCTCCGAGAGGAACGACAGGTCGGGCCGGAACCCGGTGAGGACCACGACCCGGTCCGCCGTGAGCGTCCGACCGTCCTCGGCGATGAGGGTCGTCCGATCCCCGTCGCGTGCAACGCGTTCGGTACGGAAGCCGGTGACGAGCGAGACGAGTCCTGCTTCGACGTGCTCTCGAGCTCGGATGCCGAGTGCCCCCCGCGCGGGCAGCTCGTCGGCCTCGCCCCCGCCGAAGGCGTTGCCGGTGGTGGCGCGACGCAGGGCCCAGGTGACGGTGGTCGACGGGTCTCTGCGCGCCATGCGGGCGAGCGCCAGCACGGCCGTCACCGCCGAGTGGCCGGAGCCGACGACCACGGTGTGCTTGCCCTCGAAGCCTTCCCGGTCTCGGAAGTCGGGGATGCGGTAGGAAAGGGCCTCCGCGGCCCCCGTCTCGCCGATCGCGGGGAGGCCGTCGGCGCCGGCCGGATTGGGCGTCGCCCACGTGCCCGAGGCGTCGATGACCGCGCGCGCGAGAAGGCGGTACTCCTCTCCCTCTTCGGGGGTGACGTGGACGACGAAGGGCTGCTCCCCGCGTCCCGCGTCGACGAGGCGGTCGCGCCCGCGGCGCGACACACCCGTCACGCGGCTGCGGTAGCGAATGCGCTCGCCGAGGACCGCGGCGAGCGGGGCGAGGTACTTCTCGATCCACTGCGCGCCCGTCGGGAAGCCGGACGTGGGGGCGGTCCAGCCGGTGGGCTCGAGGAGGCGGTGGGCGGCGGCATCCACCAGTTCGGTCCATTCGGAGAACAGGCGCACGTGGCCCCACTCCTGCACGGCCGCAGCGGCGGAGGCTCCGGCCTCCAGTACGACGACCGGCACGTTGCGCTCGACCAGGTGGGCGGCCGCGGCCAACCCCTGGGGTCCCGCGCCGATCACGGCGACAGGCAGCATGTTCTCCATCGGAGTCCTCATCTCTCATCGACGAATCTCGATGGATAGAGAATGGTGGATGCATCGACAGATGTCAATGCGACGTGGCAGAATCAGGACATGACGTCGCTGCCGCTCCTGCCCGTGGTCGATTCCGCCGCCTGTTGCTCCTCGGTCACCCGCGGTGTGCTCACGGCGGAGGAAGCCGAGCGCACCGCGCGGACGTTCAAGGCTCTGGGCGACCCCACCCGCGTGCGCCTGCTGTCACTGATCGCCGCGTCCGGCGACGGCGAAGCCTGCATCTGCGACCTCACCGAGCCGGTCGGGCTGTCGCAGCCGACCGTCTCTCACCACATGCGCGTCCTCGTGGACGCGGGTTTGGCGACGCGCGAGCAGCGGGGGCGGTGGGCGTACTACCGCGTGGTGACCGACGCACTCGAGAGCGCTTCGCGCGCCCTCCGGCCGTGAGTGACGTCCTCGTCCGCGCCATGACGGCGGACGATTGGGCCGAGACCGAGACGATCTACCGCGAGGGCATCGAGGCGGGGAACGCGACGTTCGAACGCCGTCCTCCCTCGTGGGAGGCGTTCGACACCGGGAAGCTCCATGTCGGACGTCTCGTCGCCGTCGGACCCGACCGGCGCGTCCTCGGGTGGATCGCGGCGTCGGCGGTGTCGTCGCGCGAGGTGTACCGCGGAGTCGTCGAGCACTCCGTCTATGTGGCCGAACACGCGCACGGTCGCGGCGTGGGCGGGGCACTTCTGCGCGCGTTCCTGAGCGAGGTCGACACGGCCGGCATCTGGACCGTCCAGTCGAGCGTCTTCCCGGAGAACACCGCGAGTCTCGCGCTGCACGAGCGCTTCGGCTTCCGCCGGGTCGGGCATCGCGAGCGCATCGCGCTGATGACGTACGGCCCGTGGGCGGGCCAGTGGCGCGACACCGTCCTCATCGAGCGACGCCGGGCGGAGTAGCCGCGGGCGCGCCGCCCCGGGCCCGCGGGTGCGACTCCGCGCGCCTTCCATGGCGGGAGCGTCGAGTTCGACCGCGAAGGTTCCGGGGGTGAGAATGGGTCGAGTGACGTCCTTCGACCCCGAGCTCTCGCCCCGTCGCGCCGCGCGCGCCGAGGCCGAGCGTCAGGCGACGGCCGCGCTCACCCTCCCCCCTTCCCCCGCATCGAGGTCAGCGAACACCGAGAGCCCGGTGCCGTCCCGTCGGGAACGGCGGGCTGCTTCGCCGCGCTCCCGTGCGCTGGTGCCCGCCGTGCTGCGGGGCCGCACGGTGGCCTTCCGGCGGCGTCTCGCGGTTCTCGCGCTCGTGGCGGTGGTGGTCCTCGCCGGCGTGATCGCGATCGGATCGGCCGTCGCCGCGCGTCACGACGCCGACGCGCCCGACACAGCGGTCGCGGCATCCCTGGCGGGCCCGCCCGCGGTTCCGGCCGAAGGGCTGCCCGTTCCGGTGATCTCCGAGGCGCCCGCGCCCGCGAGCCCGTGCGACGACCCGACGTTCACCTCCGCCCTGGCCTCGGGCGATGACGGCGCCACGATCGCCGCGATCGGCGGGGGCGAGGCGTTCCGGGCGGCCGTGGCATCCGGAATCGCCCCGTGCATCTCGCTCTCGGATGCGAACCGGCAGTGGGTGGTGGTCAACAAGCAACGGCCCTACGACCCGGCCGACTACCGCCCGGGCGACCTGGTGATGCCCGACGATGTCCGCGCGCTGGAGGAGTCGGCGCTGCGCCGCCCCGCGGCCGACGCGCTGACGGCGATGGTGCGGGCGGCCGCGGACGCCGGCGCGGGGGAGATCGGATACCTGAGCGCGTTCCGCTCGTACGCGACGCAGGAGCAGACCTACGCGGGCCGCGTCGCTGTACGCGGTGTGGAGGAAGCGGATCGGGAAAGCGCTCGCCCCGGGTTCAGCGAGCATCAGTCCGGACTGGCCGTCGACATCGTGCCGTGCCGAGGGTCGTGCGGCACGCTCGACGACGTCGCGGGGTCGTCGCAGGGCGCGTGGGTGCGCGACCACGCGTGGGAGTTCGGCTTCATCACCCGCTACGACGTCGGGCGCACCGACGTGACCGGGTACGAGCCCGAGGCGTGGCACCTGCGCTACATCGGTCCGGAGCTGGCGAAGGCCTACCGCGACGGCGGGTACACGACGCTCGAGGAGTTCTTCGGCCTCCCCGCGGCGCCGGTGTACTGACGGCGGTCACACGACCACGAACAGGGTCGCCGACACCGCCCAGACGCCCAGCACGAAGAGCGTGTCGCGTGGTCGCCAGGGCACGTGGTGACGTTCGGTGCGGTCGGGGTGGGCCCCGAAGGCGCGCGCGTCCATGGCCAGGGCGACGCGCTCGGCGTGACGGATGGCGCCGGCGAGGAGGGGCACCACGGTCTGCGCCCACCGCGCGGGTGCGGTCAACGGGCCGCCGGTCGCGCCCCGCACCCGATGCGCCTGCCGGATCAGCTCGAGCTCACGCCCGAAGCGCGGAACGAACCGGATCGCCGCCAGGGCGGCGTAGCCGATGCGGTACGGCACGCGGAGCTGCTGCACCAGCGCGCGCACCAGGTCCGCGCCGGCCGTGGTGAGTCCGCCGATGAACGCGAGCGTCATAATCGCGGCCAGTCGCAGGCCCGTCGCCAGACCCACCGACAGGGCGCCGTCGGTCAAGGCCCATCCGCCGATACGCATCACCTCCGTCGTCGGCGCCGCTCCGGCGGGGTCGACCCACACCGCGAACCCGAGCCCCACGACGACGACCGCGGTCGGCACGACCACGCCGAGCAGGAGGAGTCCGCGCGCGGACAGCCGCGCGCCGGCGAGGAGCGTGGCGTAGGCGAGTGCGAGGAAGGCGAGAGGGGTGCCGATGTCGCGCACGAACACCAGCGCCACCATCGCCGGCAGCGGTGCGGCGAGTTTGGCGAGCGGATTGAGTCCCGGCAAGAAGCCGCGGCGCGCGACCGGGATCGCCGTCGCGGCGGTCATCGCGCACCCCCGGGAAGGTCGCGCAGACGCGCCACGTCCGCGAGCTCGGGATGCCGCTCGAGCCCCGCGAGCGCGCGGCGCAGGGGCGGGACGCCCAGACCCGTGCGGGCGAGCAGCGGCGCGTCCGCGAACACGGCGTCGACCGGCGCGTCGGCGACGAGGCGCCCGGCATCCATCACCACCACCCGATCCGCGTGCTCGGCGACCAGCTGCAGGTCGTGCGTCACCACGATGACGGTCGTCCCGGTGGCGCGCAGGTCGTCGAGCATCGCGAGCATCTCGTCGGCGCGGGCACGATCCTGACCGAACGTGGGTTCGTCGAGCACGAGCAGACGCGCGCCGCCGATGAGCGCCGTCCCCACCGACAGGCGCCGCTTCTGGCCCCCCGACAGGAGGAACGGGTGCGCGTCCGCCCGCTCGGTGAGTCCGAAGCGATCGAGCATCTCGTCGACGCGGGCGCGGATCTGCGCCTCGGGCGCGCGGAGTCGGCGCAGGCCTTGGGCGAGTTCGTCGAACACCGACGTCGCGAGGAACTGGTGCTCGGGGTTCTGGAACACGAACCCGACGTGCCGCGAGAGCTCCCGCTCGGGTATGCGCCGCACGTCTCGTCCGTCGAGCTGCACGGTACCGCGTGGCGGGCGCCGGACCCCGGCGAGCGTCTGCGCGAGGGTGGTCTTCCCGGCGCCGTTGCGGCCGACGACGGCGACGAACGCCCCCGCGGGAACCTCGAGGTCGACTTCGCGCAGCACCGTCACGCGCCCCCGCGAGATCGTCAGCCCCCGCGCGCGCAGGATCACCTCACCGCCCGCGGGCGTCGTGGGCGGACGAGGGGCGGATGCCGTCACGGGCGGTGCCGTGTCATCGAGAGCGGCCCGCAACTCCTCGGGGGTCAGGGGCAGACGCGCGAGCGGGTAGCCGGCGCGGCGCAGTCGCAGCGCCGCGAGGGTCGCGGTGGGCAGCCACACCCCGAGCTCGTGCAGTTCCGACGCGCGTTCGCGGAGCACCTCGTCGACGTCCCCGTCGGCGATGACGCGCCCCTCGCCGTCGAGCGCGACGACCCGGTCGACCAGGGGCATCGCGGCATCCAGGTCGTGTTCGATGAGCACGACCGCGCGGTCGCCGCGCGCCACGATCTCAGCGAGGGCCGCGTAGACCTCGACGACCCCGGCCGGGTCGAGGCTCGCGGTGGGTTCGTCCAGGACGAGGAGCGGGGATGCCATGGCCAGGGCGCACGCGATCGCGAGGCGTTGACGGCCCCCGCCGGACAGGACGTCGGGGGAATCGTGGCGTCGTTCCCACAGCCCGACGCGGCGCAGCGCCGTCTCCGCGCGCGCGAGCACCTCGTCCACGGGCAGCCGCAGATTCTCGGGGCCGAAGCACACCTCGTCGAGCACGGTGCCGGTGATGAGCTGGGTGTCGGGATCCTGGAAGACCATGGCCACCGCGGGCGCGAGGTCCGCGACAGGGGTGGCGCCGGCATCCTGTCCGCCCACGATCACGGTTCCGGTGACCTCCGCGGGGACGGAGTGAGGGATCAGTCCGTTCATTGTGAGGGCCAGGGTGGACTTGCCCGATCCGCTCGGTCCGAGCACCAGTACGACTTCGCCGGGTCGCACCTCGAAGCTCACGTCGGCGGGCGTCGCACGGTCGGCCTCGAGGTGCGTGACGGCCACGTTCCGCAGACGCAGCAGGGCGTCGACGCCCGCGCGGGGCGCCGCGGCGGTCGGGTGCGGGTGGGCGGTCACGGCTGTCCTGTCGGCGAGGATGCCAGTCTAGTTAGGCAGCCCTTACCCTTCGGGCTCGACCTCTCGACGTCGAAGCGTGGGGTGCGGGGCATCGATGGTCCGCGCGGTTGCTTCTCGCCCCTTCCGCGTCTCGCGACGAGACGTGGCATCCTCACCTGGGCTACGCGGCAACCGTTGCGGCCGGCTGCAATCCGAGCTGAGGGGGAGAGGACGACGATGAGGGCTCACACATCTGTCATCTTCCGCCTGGTCCTGGGGCTGGCGCTGCTCGCCGCCGGCGTTGCCGTGGCGATCGCCGTCGGAACCCGCATCGTCGCGGCTGCGGTCCGAGCCGACGCGCTCGGTCTCGATGGGACACCGGAACTGCCCTCTGTTCTGCTCGCGAGCGGAGGGGGCGTTCTGGGCCTCGTCGGGTTCCTCATCGCCGCAACGAACTATGTCCGGTGGCGCATCGCGTCACGCGAGGCCGCAGCGGCGGCGTCATCCTGAGCGATCGGGGGAACGCCCGCGATGTGCGGGCGTCCCTCTTCCCGCGGTCGTGGCTTCGAGTGCCGTAACGAACGGCCGTCGGCATCTGGACGCTCGGATTGCGCAAACGGTACATTCGAGTACCTTCCGCCCGAACGGATGATCCTGTGCCCGGTCTGTCCCGCCGCCAATTCCTGCACGCCACCGTCGCCGCTGCCGCCGCCACGGGGCTGAGCTTCGATGTCCTCGCGCCGCAGCTCGCCCGCGCGGCCGTGCCGCCGGCCGACGTCCCGACGACGCTGCTGCAGACGATCCGGCAGGGGGCGATCCTCTCCGGCCGATACCGCACGCTCACCACCGGCCCGGGCGAGCCGTACGTCCCGCGGATCGACGTGCTGCGGCGCACCCCGTCGCCGGCCCGTGCCACCGCGCGCCGGTCGCTGCTGTATCTCGGGCACCTGTCCGACCTGCACGTCATCGAGGCGCAGTCGCCCGGGCGGATCGAACCCATGATCGTGCAAGACCATTCGGCGTGGGGCTCGGCCTTTCACCCGCAGGACCCGCTGAGTCCGCACGCGACGGCGGCGATGGTGCAGGCGTTCTCGGACGCCCGCTACAGCCCGCTCACGGGGGCGCCGATGAGCGCCGCGATCGTCACCGGCGACAGCGCCGACATGCACTCGCACCTCGAGCTGCGCTGGTACATCGACCTCATGGACGGCCTGTCCGTCGACCCCGCCACGAGCGGCCCGACGTGGCAGGGCGTGCAGGCCTGGAGCGAGGCCACGTGGGCGTATCGCCCCGGTGACCCCCGCGGCGGCGCGTTCGGCGACTACGGCTTCCCGCAGCTGCCGGATCTTCTTTCCCAGGCGATCGGCGCGAAGGTGGCGTCGGTCGGCCTCCCGGCGCCCTGGTACGCCGTGTATGGCAACCACGACACGCTGCTCCTCGGCACGTTCGACATCAGCCCGCAACTGCGCTCGCTCGCCGTGGGCGCGCGCAAGTCGTACACCCTGGATGCCACGGCATCCACGGCGCTCGAGGGGTGGGCCGCGGGAACGAGCGTCCTTGCCCAGACGCTGGCGGCACTTGGGCTGGCATCCGGAGGCCCGGGATTCAAAGACGTCACCGCCAACCCCCAGCGCTTCCTGTTCGCGCAGCGCGACTTCATGGCCGAGCACTTCCGCACCGAGCCGACCCCCGGGCCGATCGGACACGGATTCACCGCGCACAACCTCACCTCGGGTGAGACATGGTGGCAGGCCGACCTCAGCCCGCGGGTGCGCGCGTTCGGACTCGACACGTGCAACGCCGTCGCCGGCCCCGACGGCGCGGTGCCCGAATCGCAGATGCGCTGGCTGCGCGCGCAGCTCGAGATCGCGCAGCGCGACCAGGTGCTGGCGCTGATCTTCAGCCACCACAACAGCCTCACGCTCGAGAACCGCGCCACCCGCCCGGGCGTCGACGAGAAGCTCTACGGCGCCGAGGAGTTCGTCGCGATGCTGCGGGAATTCCCCGTCGTCGTCGGCTGGCTCAACGGTCACACGCACCTCAACCAGATCCTCGCCCACACCACCGACACCGGAGGGTTCTGGGAGATCACGACGGCGTCGTGCATCGACTTCCCGCAACAGCAGCAGGTCGTCGAGCTGGTCGACAACCGCGACGGCACGCTGTCGTTGTTCACGACCGTGCTCGACCACGCGTCGCCCGCGGTACCGGGGTCCTCCGGCTCGGTCGCCGACCTCGCCGCGCGCAGCCGCGAGCTCGCCGCGAACGACTGGGCCGAGACGCCGCTCATGCGTCGCGGGTCTGCGCTCGACCGGAACACCGAGCTGCTCCTGCCGGCGCCGTTCGACCTGTCGGTGATCACCGACGCGCAGCTCGAGGCGCAGCACGTCGCCGAGCGTGCGCGGATCCTCGCGTACGAGAAGGAGCGGGGCCTGTGAGACGCATCATCGGCGGGGCCGTGCTCGTGACCGCCCTCGCGCTGACCGGCTGCTCGCAGGTCGCCGCGATCGCCCCGGTCGGAGGCACCCACCTCACCGAGGTGCGCTTCGCCACGATCGACGTCCTCGAGGAGAAGGGCATCGCCCTGGAAGCCGTCCCGACGTGCGCGCGGGCGGAGGACGGCGACGTCACGTGCGCCGGCACCACGGCCGATGGCACGGCGATCACGGCGACCTCGTCGGCATCCGACCCCGACAGCTTTTCGGTCACGGTCGGCTCCGAAACGGTGTTCTCCGGCAGCGTCAGCGCCGTCATCGACCGGGCCGCGGGAGTCACCTCGTGAGGCGGGTGCTGCTGCTCGCGGCGGTCATGCTGGTCAATGCCGTGGTTCAGGCGCTGTGCGTGATCCCCGGCGTCACGCCGGCGGCATCCCCGGCCTTCGGCGCGCTGCTCGCGGCATCACTCCTCGCCCTCGTCGCCGCCAGCACCGCGACGCTCGTGCTCGTCGGGGAACCGGGACAGCCGCGACCCCGCGCGCTCAGGGCGCTCGCCGCCGCGACGCTCGCGCTCATGATCGTGGGGGCGCTCGCGGTGCTGTCGACCGCGACGCTCATTCCCGCGCTGCTCGTCGCGTTCGTCATCGCCGCACCGGCGGGGAACGCGGATGCCGTGCCCTGGAGCGGGCCGCGCGCCTTCCTCTGGCATCCGGTTCGAGCCGTCCTGCTCGCCGTGGTCACCCTGCTCGGGCTCGTCCTGCTGCTGGTCGCGGCACTCCTGTTCGGCTTCTTCATGACCGGGTGGCTCGGGTCTTTCGCGACGTGGGTCGTCGCCGGCGCGCTCGGCGCGGCCCTCGCGCGGGGGTGGGCGCGCCTCGCCCGGCGTCCGAGGGGGTCGCGTCGGTGAGGACGTGCCGAGCGGGCACGTGAGTCAGCGCCGCGACAGGCCCCGCGCCACCCCGGCGCCGCGCAGGCCCGACCCGATCGCCAGGCCGAGGGCGGTCCACGCCACCGGCCCTACGACGCCGACGACGAGATAGGTGACCTGCGCCCACGGCGCCAGCGCGCCGATGTCGGCGGCGAACCACACCGCGACCGCAACGACGGCGCCGATGATGACGGCCGAGACGAAGAAGCGGGCGGTCGCCCAGACGCGATACCGGGTGAGCGCGGCGACACCCTCCTGGATGCCGCCGAACAGCACCGCGGTGCCGAGGAAGCGGAAGGTCCACTGCGGGGCCATCGCGCTGGCCACCAGTGCCGCCAGGACATGGGTGAGCAGGGCCACCCACGGTCGACGCACCACCTGCTGCGCGATGATGCCCGGAAGCACGTGCGAGCCCAGCACCAGGCCATAGGCCCACGGGGCGGTCGCCAGCACGACGAGGGTGAGCCAACCGGCCGCGCCGCCGAGGATCCCCGTCCCCACGCCGATGGCGGCGCAGACCAGCAGCACTCGGGTGGACAGACGGGATGCCGACGACACGGGGTCAGCGTATCGCCACCGCGGCATCCGGTTCTCGGACCGCGTCCCAAAAGAAATCGTTGGTGATGAATTTGCCGTGAGTTATGTTTGTGCGACGCGCGCCGCCGATGTCGCGCACATCGCTCAATTCATCCCCCCGTTTGGAGCGCACTATGGGTCGTACCCTGCGTTCGGCCGCGGTCATCGTCATGGCCGGGCTGTTCACCACTGCCGGAGTCACTTCCGCGCAGGCCGCCGTCGTGGGCGAGGGGGTGACCCCTCCCCGACCCATCGAATCCGCCACCGGCCGCTACATCGTCGTCCTGGACGAAGCCCCCGTCGCCACCTACGACGGTGGCGAAGCCGGCCTTCGCGCGACGAAGTCCGACGACGCGCGGCTCGACACCGACTCCGACGCCGTCCGCGAGTACTCGGCGTTCCTCGAGCAGCGCCAGCAGGATGTCGCCGCCGAAGCGGGCGTCGACGCCGACTACTCGTACACGCTCGCCGTCAACGGCTTCAGCGCCGCGATGGCGCCCGACCAGGCCGCGAAGCTCGCCGCCACGAAGGGCGTCCAGCGGGTCGTCCCCGACGAGATCCGCCACCCGTCCGCCGTGCCGTCGACCGAGTACCTCGGGCTCGAGGGCGACGGCGGCGTCTGGGAGCGGGTCGGTGGCATCGACGCGGCCGGTGAGGGCGTCGTCGTCGGTGTCGTCGACACCGGGATCGCGCCCGAGAACCCCTCCTTCGCGGGGGACCCGCTGGGAACGACGGCCGGCGACGAGCCCTACCTCGACGGCAACGACGTCGTCTACCGCAAGGCCGACGGCACCGATTTCCGGTCGCCGCGCGTCGCGACGGGGAACGGCTGGTCGGTCGACGACTACTCCACCAAGCTCGTCGGAGCCCGCTACTTCGACCAGGGTGCGGCCGCGACCGGCTTCACGTTCGAGGCCGACTACCGCTCGCCGCGAGACGGCGACGCACACGGCTCCCACACCGCCAGCACCGCCGCGGGAAACAACGGCGTCGAGGCCAGCGTCGAAGGCATCGACTTCGGAGCCATCTCCGGCGTCGCCCCGGCCGCCAAGGTCGCCGCGTACAAGGCCTGCTACTCGGGGCCGGATCCGCTCGTCACCACCGACGACATCTGCGCGCTGAGCGACCTGCTCGGGGCTATCAACGCCGCGGTGTCCGACGGTGTCGACGTGCTCAACTACTCCATCGGCGGCGGGGCGGCCACCACCACCCTCGCGCTCGAGGACGCGGCGTTCTTCAACGCCGCCGCTGCGGGCGTCTTCGTCGCCGTCTCGGCGGGGAACTCCGGTCCCGACGCCTCGACCGCCGACCACGCGTCGCCGTGGTACACCACCGTCGCGGCCTCCACGATCCCCACCTACGAGGGCACCGTGACGCTGCCGAACGGCTTCCAGGCTGCGGGCGCGTCGGTCTCGGTCCCCGCGGGGGAAGAGGTCACCGGTCCCGTCGTGTACGCGGGCGACATCGCGGCATCCGGGACGGATTCCGCGGACGCGGCGCTGTGCCTTCTGGGGTCGCTCGACGCCACGCAGGCCGCAGGCAAGATCGTCGTGTGCGACCGCGGGCAGAACGCGCGCGTGGAGAAGTCGCAGGCCGTGAAGGACGCCGGCGGCGTCGGCATGATCCTGGTCAACGTCACCCCGGCCTCGGTCGACAACGACTTCCACACCGTGCCGACCGTGCACATCGACGCGCGCTACCGCGACGACCTGCTCGCCTACGTCCAGGGAACCCCGGATGCCACGGCCACGCTGATCGGTGAGAACGTCACGGGCGAAGAGACCCCGACGCCGCAGGTCGCGGGCTTCTCGAGCCGCGGACCGATGCTCGCCGACGGCAGTGACGTGCTCAAGCCCGACGTCTCCGCCCCGGGTGTGGCGATCCTCGCCGCCGCGGCGAACGCCGAGGGCGCGGAGCCGACGTTCGAGTTCCTCTCGGGAACCTCGATGTCGTCGCCGCACGTCGCCGGTCTCGCCGCGCTGTACCTGGGGGAGCGGCCGCTGGCCACCCCCGCCGAGGTGAAGTCGGCCATGATGACGACGGCGTACGACACGGTCGACGCCGAGGGCGCGCCCGCGCAGGACCCGTTCGCGCAGGGTGCCGGCCACGTCGACCCGACGAAGTACTTCGACCCGGGTCTGCTCTACCTCAACGGACCCGCCGAGTGGGCGGCATTCCTGCAGGGCAAGGGCCTCGAGGACTTCGGTGTCGAGCCGATCGACGGCAGCGACCTCAACCTCGCGTCGATCTCGATCGGATCGCTTGCTAAGCCGCAGACCGTGACGCGCACCGTGACCTCCACGCAGGCCGGGACGTTCTCGGCATCCATCGATGTGCCGGGCCTGGATGCCACGGTCGAACCGTCCACGCTCACCTTCGGTGCCGCCGGCGAGACGCAGACCTTCACGGTGACGTTCTCGCGCACGACAGCCGCGGCCGAGGAGTGGACCACCGGCTTCCTCACGTGGACGAGCGGCGACACCGAGGTGCGCTCTCCGGTCGCGGTGCGACCCGCCACCGCGGAGGCTCCGGCCGAGGTGTCGGGCACGGGCCTGACGGGATCGACGGGCGTCGAGATCCTCCCCGGCGTGAGCGGCGACCTGCCGCTGACGGTGTCGGGTCTGGCCGCCGCGCAGCTCCTCGTCGACGCGGACAACCCGGTCGAGGGTCACTCGGGCGACCAGGACTCCGGCGACGCGGACGGTTACGTGCGGTGGATCGTGGACGTGCCCGAGGGGACCACTCTCTCGCGCTTCGACCTCGACTCGTCGGATGACGCCGGCAGCGACCTCGACCTGTTCGTGTCGCGCGTGGTGAGCGCCGACGACCTGCGCTACTACGAGCGGTTCACGGCGGCGACGGCCTCGGCGGACGAGCAGGTGTCGCTGACGAACCCGACGCCCGGCACCTACCTCGTCGAGGCGAACGTCTACTCGTTCACGGCGCCGTTCACGTGGGACATGACCTACGCGAACGTGCAGCCCGGCGGCGAGGGCCAGCTCACGGCGACGCCGAACCCGGTCCCGGCCGAGCAGGGCGTGGCCACGTCGTACGAGCTCGCATGGCAGGGACTCCAGCCCGAGACGCGCTACCTCGGCGTCGTGCAGTACGGCGACTCGAACGTCCGGACGGTTCTGACGGTCGACTCCGGTCAGGCCGCGCCGGTCATCGTGGACGCGCCGACGGTCACCGGTACCGCGAAGGTCGGACGGACCCTCACGGCAACCACCGGCACGTGGGACCCCGCCGAGGTGACCACGACGTTCCAGTGGCTGCGTGGCGGTGAGCCGATCGAGGGGGCGACCTCGTCGACCTACCGCGTGAAGCGCGCCGACGTGGGTGCCGTGCTCTCGGTGCGCGTGACCGCCACGGCGGAGGCGACGGGGCTCAGCGGCACCGCCGACAGCGCGGGCGTGCCCGTGGTGGCATCCTCTCGCACGAGTGTCACGGTCGACCCGTGGGTGGGGCGCACGTCGAGCGCGTACACGCTCACGGTCAAGGTGCGGCCCTCGGCCGGCCCGGCCGCCACCGGCGAGGTGACCGTGACCGTCGCGGGCACGCCGTACACGGCGACGCTCGAGGACGGCCGCGCCACCATCGCGCTCGACCCGCAGACGCGCGGCCTGCGCATCGTCGAGGCGACGTACGCCGGCAGCGAGACGGTCGAGGCGTCGAAGGCGTACAGCGCGTTCATCGTGCTGCGCTGACCTCACGCGCGGCGTCCGGGCTTCGGCTCGGGCGCCGCGCGCGCGTGCGCGTGCGCGTGCGCCGTGTGCGCCGGGTGTGCGGTTGTGCCGGGTGCCGTGTGCGCCGGGTGTGCGGTTGTGCCGGGTGCCGTGTGCGCCGGTGTGCCGTGTGTCGGTGCGCCGTTGAGTGTCCAGGACACGCGGATGTGGTGGGCGACTGTCCGCGTGTTGTGGACACTGAACTTCCGGCACGGGCGGCGCCCGGCGGCGTGTGCCGGGTGCACGGTTGAGTGTCCAGGACACGCGGATGCCGGGGGCCCGCGTCCGCGTGTTGTGGACACTGAACTTCCGGCGGTGGGGCGGCGTGTGCCGGGTGCGCCGGGTGCGCCGGGTGCGCCGTTGAGTGTCCAGGACACGCGGATGCCAGGGGCCCGCGTCCGCGTGTTGTGGACACTGAACTCCCGGCACGGGCGGCGCCCCGGGCGCGCCGGACGGCGCGGCGCTCGCTGCTACACCCTCCGGCGGCGGGGAGTCAGCCGCACCGCGGGAAGCGGGGGCGCGGGGATGCGCTCGGGGCCGTGATCCACGACGGCACCGAACCGCGGGTCCTGCGCCTCCCACGCCTCGCGCGCCGCGACGATCTCATCGTGCGAGCGGCCCACGAAGTTCCACCACATGACGATGTCGGCCTCGAACGGCTCCCCGCCGAGCAGGAACACCCGGGCGCCCTCCGCAGCGACCATCTCCACGTGATCGCGTCCCGTACCCAGGTAGAGCAGCCGCGACGCGTCGACGGATGCCGTGGCACCCGCCGCCATCGAAGGAGCCGCACGTCGCGCGGCGTCGGCGTCGACGGCATCCGTGCCCGTCTCCACGTCGGCCGAGCCGATCATGCCGTACAGGGCATATTCCCAGCCCGCCTCGAGAGGCACGCGTACGGGAATGCCCGCGGGCAGCCGGATCTCGGCACCGACGAGGGGGGTGTGCACGGTCGCGGGGGATGCCACGCCCCCGAGCCGACCCATCACGACGACCGCGTCGGCGCCGTCGCCGAGATCGACGACGGGCAGATTCTCGTGCCGCTCGAACGCCGGCTCGCCGTGGCGCCGCGACTCGGGGAGCGCGACCCACAACTGCAGCGCGTCGAGCGGAATGGGCGCATCGCCGACGGAGTACTCCGAGTGCGCGATGCCCTCGCCGCTGGTCATGAGGTTCAACGCCCCCGGGCGGACCACGACGTCGCTGCCGACGGCATCCCGATGGCGCACTTCGCCGACGATCGGCCAGGTCACCGTCTGCAACCCGATGTGGGGGTGCGGTTCCACCCTCATGAGGGTCTCTTGCGGCCCGAAACGGTCGAGGAAGCACCAGGCGCCCACCATCGGCAGGGCGCGGTGGGGGAGCGTCCGGTGCACTTCCATACCGCGGACGCCGCCCAGCGGAACCTCTCGGGCCTCGACGACGAGGGCACGTGGGCCGTCGCATTCGACGGGACCCTCGGATGCCGGCGGGGCGACGTCCAGGCGGGTCATGCCGGCTCGCTCGGATCGGCGGAGTCGGCCGCGTCGGCCTCGTCCGGCCAGTCGATCACAAGACCGGGCACATCGTGCTCGCGCAGGTAGTGCGAGACGAAGGGGCACGTCGGAATGACGGTCTCGCCGCGGCGGGCGAGGTCGGACAGGGCCTCGCTCGCGAGCGCCGATCCCAGGCCCTTGCCCTTGAACGCGCCGTCGATCTCGGTGTGGGGGAGGACGACACGGCCCTCTCCCGCGGGGCGGAACTTCAGGATGCCGCCCAATTCGCCGTCCAGGTGCACTTCGTAGCGGTGGGCCTCGTCGTTGCGGGTCACGGTCACATCGTCGGTCATGTCGCCTCCGGTCGTCGGTGTCATCCTCAACGTTGGCAGGGTGCACGGTGTTCCGCCATCCCACCCCGTCTCCCCATGCCGCGTCATCCCGATGTCCTCCACGGCCGCGGTGAGAGCGGGCGGCCGGTGTCGGCGGCCCGGGTTACCGTGGTCGGGTGACATTCCCCGGCGCCGCCCCCGAGCCGTACGCCGACGCGCCGCCCGACGCGTTCGACACGTACGACGATCCCTATGCGGGCGCCGACTGGGACCCCGATCTGTTCGCGCCGCCCGACGATCCCGACGCGCCGCCTCCGCCGGTGGATGCCACGGCCTCGCCGTTCGCGCGTGCCGCCGTCGCGACCGGAACCGCGCGCGAGCTGCCCGAGGTGCGGGATTTCACCGGCCGCGACCCGCGCGACGTGATGCACGAGGTCTACGGTTACGACACCTTCCGCGGCGATCAGGCCGCGATCGTGCAACGGGTCGTCGACGGCGGGGACGCCGTCGTGCTGATGCCCACGGGCGGAGGAAAGAGCGTCACCTACCAGGTGCCGGCGCTGGTTCGCCCGGGCACGGGTCTGGTCGTCAGCCCTCTCATCGCGCTCATGCACGACCAGGTCGACGCGCTCGTGGCCAACGGCGTCCGCGCGGCGTACCTCAACTCGACGCAGGCGCCCGCCGAGCGCCAGGCCGTCGAGCAGGCCTATCTCGCCGGTGACCTCGACCTGCTGTACGTCGCGCCCGAGCGCCTCAACGGTGCGCAGACCCTCGGGCTGCTGTCGCGCGGGCAGCTCAGCGTCATCGCCATCGACGAAGCGCACTGCGTGTCGCAGTGGGGCCACGATTTCCGCCCCGATTACCTGGCCCTCGGCGACCTCGCCGATCGTTTCCCCGGCGTGCCGCGTATGGCGCTCACCGCGACCGCGACGCCCGAGACCGCGCGCGAGATCGTCGAGCGTCTTCGCCTGCGCGATGCCCGCACGTTCATCGCGAGCTTCGACCGGCCCAACATCCAGTACCGCATCGAGGCGAAGGTCGACCCTCGGCGTCAGCTGGTGTCGTTCATCCGCTCGCAGCCCGAGGGGTCGGCGGGCATCGTCTATGCCCTCAGTCGCAAGAGCGTCGAACAGACGGCGGCCTATCTCGCGGCGCAGGGTCTCGACGCGCTGCCCTACCACGCGGGTCTCGACGCGTCGGTACGAGCCGCTCATCAGTCGCGCTTCCTCCGCGACGACGGCGTCATCATGGTCGCGACGATCGCGTTCGGGATGGGCATCGACAAGCCCGACGTGCGCTTCGTCGCCCACATCGACCTGCCGAAGTCGGTCGAGGGCTACTACCAGGAGACGGGCCGCGCCGGCCGTGACGGCGACCCTTCGGTCGTGTGGATGGCCTACGGTCTCGGCGATGTCGTCCAGCAGCGCCGGATGATCGACCAGTCGCCGGGCGACCGGTCGTACAAGATGCGCCTCGGACAGCACCTGGATGCCATGTTGGCCCTGTGCGAGACGGTCGGATGCCGCCGCCAGAACCTCCTGTCGTACTTCGGCGAGCAGTCCGAGCCGTGCGGCAACTGCGACACGTGCCTGACGCCTCCCGACACGTGGGACGGGCTCATCGCCGCGCAGAAGCTGCTGTCGACCATCGTGCGTCTGCAGCGCGAGCGCGGGCAGGCTTTCGGTGCCGGACACCTGATCGACATCCTCCGCGGTGCCAAGACCGACCGCATCGCGCAGCAGGGTCACGACCGCCTGACCACGTACGGACTCGGCGCCGACCTCTCCGATCAGGACTGGCGCAGTGTCATCCGTCAGCTGCTCGCCCGCGGGATCATCGTCGCCCAGGGCGACTACGGCACTCTCGCCCTCAGCGAGGCGTCGGCCGGGGTGTTGCGGGGGGAGACGCCGGTGCCCCTGCGCCGCGATGCGCTCGGCCGCTCGAGTGGCGGCGGGTCGAGCCGTCCGCGCAAGTCCAGCGCCGACGATGTCGCCGCGGGGGACCGCGACCTGTTCGAGGCGCTGCGCGCCTGGCGTGCGGAGCAGGCCCGCGAGCAGGGCGTCCCCGCCTACATCGTCTTCGGTGACGCGACACTGCGCGCAATCGCCGCCGAGCGACCCGCGTCGATGAGCGACCTCGACGGCATCACCGGCATCGGCGCCAAGAAGCGCGAGGCCTACGGCGACGGCATCCTGACCGTCGTGGCCCAGCACTGACCTCGGCCGCCACGCTGCAGTGGTGCCGCTGCGGTGCTCCTGCGCGCTGTGCCGCGGCGATACCGCGGCGCCCGTGTCGGCCGTGTCTCCGCAGCAGGCGATGCATCGAGAACAGGCGATGCATCGAGAACAGGCGATGCGTCGAGAACAGGCTGATGCGCGCGATATCGCCCTGTTTCCGGCGCGGAGCCTATTCTCGCGGCGCCAGTCCGCTCGGCCCGGCTCCCGGCCGGACGTCACCAAGATGTTGACGCCCCACAACGACAGGCGGCAGCGTCGGCCGCCGGGCTTGTGCACACCCAATACAGTGTTTGATCGACCGTTGTGGGACTCCTACCGTGGAGGCATCCCTTTGCAACGTCGAAAGGTGCCGAAAATGACCGACGCCGCCGTCCGTCCCACCACGCCCGCCACGAGCACGCGTACGCCCGTCGGGGGAGCGCCCACCGCGGCCCACTCGGCCGCGGAGGCGGCCGAGAACCGCATCGACATCGAGCGGGTCACCGACCTCCTGCTCGGCACGTGGGCCGAGACCCGCCGCGAGGCGCGCGAGATGCTGAAGGACCCGATCTTCTGGCGCGACGACAGCCTCGGCATGGACGCGCACCGCGAGCGCACTCTGGGCCAGCTGCACGAACTCGTCGCCCGAAAGGCGGTGCATCGTGCGTTCCCGAAGCGCTTCGGCGGCGAGGAGAACAACGGCGCGAACATCGCCGGGTTCGAAGAGCTCGTGGCCGCCGACCCCAGCCTGCAGATCAAGTCGGGCGTCCAGTGGGGGCTGTTCGGGTCGGCCGTCCTGCAACTGGGCACGCAGAAGCACCACGAGAAGTGGCTGCCGGGCATCATGAGCCTCGAGATCCCCGGGGCGTTCGCGATGACCGAGACCGGGCACGGCTCGGACGTCGCCGCGATCGGTACGACGGCGACCTATGACGCCGACACCGAGGAGTTCGTCATCCACACGCCCTTCCGTGGTGCGTGGAAGGACTACCTCGGCAACGCCGCGCTGCACGGCAAGGCGGCGACGGTGTTCGCGCAGCTCATCACGAACGGTGTGAACCACGGCGTGCACTGCTTCTACGTGCCGCTGCGTGACGATGAGGGCAACTTCCTGCCCGGGATCGGCGGCGAGGACGACGGCCTCAAGGGCGGCCTCAACGGCATCGACAACGGCCGCCTGCACTTCGACCAGGTCCGGGTGCCGCGCGCGAACCTGTTGAACCGCTACGGCGACGTCGCCGCCGACGGCACGTACTCCAGCGACATCGCCAGCCCGGGTCGTCGGTTCTTCACGATGCTCGGCACGCTCGTCCAGGGTCGCGTCTCGCTCGACGGAGCCGCCGCGTGGGCGTCGGCCATCGGCCTCACCATCGCGATCACGTACGGCAACCAGCGTCGTCAGTTCGACTCCGGCAGCGGAACCCCCGAGGTCACGCTGCTGGACTACGGCAAGCACCAGCGCCGCCTGCTCCCGCGCCTGGCGACCACGTACGCCGAGATCTTCGCTCACGACGAGTTCCTGCAGAAGTTCGACGGCGTCTTCAGCGGTCGCCTCGACACGGATGCCGACCGCGAAGACCTCGAGACCCTCGCCGCCGCGCTCAAGCCGCTGTCGACCTGGCACGCTCTGGACAGCCTGCAGGAGTCGCGCGAGGCGTGCGGCGGTCAGGGATTCCTCTTCGAGAACCGTCTCGTGGGGCTGCGCGCCGACCTCGACATCTACGTGACCTTCGAGGGCGACAACAACGTCCTGCTGCAGCTCGTCGGTAAGCGCCTGCTCGCCGATTACGCCCGTCAGTTCAAGGGCAAGGATGCCAAGGCCCTCGCCGCGTTCGCGGTCGGGCAGACCGCCGGGAAGCTCTTCCACGGTGCGGGCATGCGTCAGCTCGGCCAGGCCGTGACCGACCTGGGCTCCACGGCGCGCTCGGTCGAACGGGGCCTGCGCGCACAGCAGCAGCACGAGCTGCTCGCCGACCGGGTGCAGCAGATGATCGCCGACATCGCGGGGCGCCTGCGCCCGGCATCCAAGCTCTCCCGTGAGGACGCGGCGGCACTGTTCAACGAGAACCAGGCGGAGCTCATCGAGGCGGCCCGGGCCCATGGCGAGCTGCTGCAGTGGGAGGCGTTCACCGACGCGATCAACCGCGTGAGCGACGACAACACCCGCCAGGTGCTGACGTGGCTGCGTGATCTGTTCGGTCTGCAGCTCATCGAGAAGCACCTCGCCTGGTACCTCATCAACGGGCGGCTGTCGACGCAGCGCGCGGCCGCGGTGTCGAGCTACATCGACCGCCTGTGCGTTCGCCTGCGCCCCCACGCGCAGGACCTCGTCGACGCGTTCGGGTACGGCCCCGAGCACATTCGCGCGTCCATCGCCACCGGGGTGGAGGACGACCGCCAGAACGAAGCCGCGTCGTACTATGCGGCGCTGCGGGCCTCGGGCAACGCCCCGGTGCCCGAGAAGAAGCCGGGCAAGTAGGCGCAGATCGGTGGGGAGGGCGGTGGTCGTGAGGCCGCCGCCCTCCGCCGTGTCAGGCGCGGCGCAGGAGCACCAGACGGACGATGGCGATTCCGGCGATGATGGCACCCGCGAACAGCATGATGAGGGCGAACCACAGCGGCCCGTCCACGCCGATGGCCACCAGACCGACGACGATCATGATGATCGCGAGGACCAGGCCGAGGAAGAGCGAGACGCGTGTCCGACGAGGACCGAGGGGAACGGTGTGCATAGCCCGGAGGCTAGCGGCCCGCCGGTCGGCTGACCAGCTGTCTCGCGGGCGATCGTGTCGGGACCCCGGCCTACCCTGAGAGCATGAGCGACCTCATCATCGACGCCGACGGCAGAGCCCGGTGCGCGTGGGCGGGCGACGATGCCGAGTACCGCCGGTACCACGACGAAGAGTGGGGCACCGAGCTGCGGGGCGATCGTCCTCTGTTCGAGAAGATGAGCCTCGAGGGCTTCCAGGCCGGGCTGTCGTGGATCACGATCCTGCGCAAGCGTCCGCGCTTCCGCGAGGTGTTCCACGGGTTCGAACCGTCGGTCGCCGCCGCGTTCGGGCCCGACGACGTGGACCGGTTGCTTCAGGATGCCGGGATCATCCGCCATCGCGGAAAGATCGAGGCCGTGATCGGCAACGCCGCGCTCGCCGCCGACATGGCCGACGGCGAGCTCGACGCCCTGCTGTGGTCGTTCGCGCCCGCCACCCACACGCCTCCGTCGTCGTTCGCCGAGGTGCCCGCCGTGACGCCCGAGTCCGAGGCGATGAGCAGAGAACTCCGCCGCCGCGGGTTCCGCTTCGTCGGCCCCACCACCATGTACGCGCTCATGCAGTCATCGGGCATGGTCGACGACCACGTCGCCGGGTGCTGGCGCGCGGCCGCCTGACCGCACCGCTAGACTGGAGGCAGGAGCTCTCGCTCCGCGCGTCGTCGAACGCACCGGCCCCCTTCCCGCGGGCCTTTGACCTTCACGGCGAACGGATGCGCCACCCGGCGCCTTCGCCCATTGCAGCCGCAGCATCGCGGCATCCCGAACCGCCGTGCGCGCGTGCGCGCCGGCAGGAGACTTCATGACGTCCCAGACCTTCACCGACCTCGGCGTGCCCGCGCCCCTGATCGCCGTGCTCGCCGAGCAGGGCAAGAACGAACCGTTCCCGATCCAGGCGGACACGCTGCCCGACACGCTGGCCGGGCGCGATGTGCTCGGTCGCGGTAAGACCGGCTCGGGCAAGACCCTCGCGTTCTCGTTGCCCCTCGTGGCCCGGCTCGCCGCGAAGAGCGACCGTCGCCGCGGCCGCCGTCCGCGCGCTCTCGTGCTCGCCCCGACCCGCGAGCTCGCCAACCAGATCGACGAGGTCATCAAGCCCCTCGCCGCTGCCTACGACCTGGTGACGACCACCGTCTACGGCGGTGTGAACCAGAAGCGTCAGGTCGACGCCCTCGCCGCGGGCGTCGACATCCTCGTGGCCTGCCCCGGACGCCTGGAAGACCTCATCGGTCAGGGCTTCGCGAGCCTCGACGCGATCGAGATCACGGTCCTCGACGAGGCCGACCACATGGCCGACCTCGGGTTCCTTCCCGGCGTGACCCGCCTGCTGGCCCGGACCCCCGCCGACGGCCAGCGTCTGCTGTTCTCGGCGACGCTCGACAACGGCGTGGACAAGCTCGTCAAGCGCTTCCTCCGCAACGAGGTGCTGCACTCCGTCGACGAGGCCCACTCGCACGTCGCCGCCATGACGCACCACGTGTTCGTCCCGGCCGATGCGGATGCCAAGAAGGAGCTCGTGCAGACGCTCGCTTCGGGCACCGCGCGCCGCATCCTCTTCATGCGCACCAAGCACCAGGCCAAGAAGCTGGCGAAGGCCTTGACGGCCGCCGGCATCCCCTCGGTCGACCTGCACGGCAACCTCTCGCAGCCGCAGCGCGACCGCAACCTCGCCGCTTTCGGCGACGGCCGCGCCAAGGTGCTCGTCGCCACCGACGTCGCCGCGCGCGGTGTGCACGTCGACGGCGTCGAGCTCGTCGTGCACGTCGACCCGCCCGTCGAGCACAAGGCCTACCTGCACCGCTCGGGCCGTACGGCGCGCGCGGGCACCGCGGGCGATGTCGTCACGATCATGCTTCCCGAGCAGCGTCGCGACACCCTCGACATCCTCCGCAAGGCCAAGATCGCCGTCACCCCGCAGCCGGTGACCCCGGCATCGCCCGAAGTCGTCGCGCTCGTCGGCGAGGTCGCCCCGTACGTCAAGCCCGAGCCGATCGTCGCGCAGCCGCAGGGCGGCGGGCGTTCGCAGGGTGCCAACGCTCAGCGCAAGCGGGCCGCCCGCGGGCAGGGGTCCTCGGATGCCGCCCCCCGCACGTCCGCGCCCGGCGAGGGTCGCCGACGTCGGGGGCGTGGAGCCGGTCAGGGTGCCGCGACCGCCGACGGCGCGCAGCCCGCGCGCCAGGGCCAGCGCTCCGGTGCGGGCCGCGGACAGGGCGGCACCGCCCGCGCGGGTGCGGGCACGGCACGTCCCCAGGGCGCCGGGCGCTCGGCATCCGGCACCCCCACGACCGGCATGGTCGTCGGTCGGGGCCCGCGCACGAACCGTCGCGCCCAGGGCTGACACGCGCAGACACGACGCCCCCGCGGATGTTCCGCGGGGGCGTCGTCGTGTTCGCGGTCGCGGATGTCGGAGGCCTCCGGCACACTGAGGTTCGACCCGAGGAGCCGCCATGTCCGATGCGCCCGCCGACACCCACGACGTGATCCGCGTGCGCGGAGCCCGCGAGAACAACCTGAAGAACGTCGACGTCGACGTTCCCAAACGGCGACTGACGGTGTTCACCGGAGTGAGCGGCTCGGGGAAGTCGTCGCTCGTCTTCGGCACCATCGCTGCCGAGTCCCAGCGGCTGATCAACGACACGTATCCGACGTTCGTGCAGCAGTTCATGGGCCAGCCGTCGCGTCCCGACGTCGATGCCCTTGAGAACCTCAGCGCCACGATCCGCGTCGATCAGGAGCGCATGGCACCCAACGCCCGCTCGACCGTGGGCACCGCGACCGACGTGCACGCGATGCTGCGCATGTTGTTCAGCAGGCTGGGTCAGCCGCACGTGGGGTCGTCGCAGGCGTTCTCGTTCAACGTCCCCTCCCTCTCGGGGGCGGGTGCGGTCGAGTTCGCGGCGGGCTCCCGCAAGGGGCAGAAGGAACGCCGGTCGTTCGAGATCACGGGGGGCATGTGTCCCGACTGCGAGGGGCTGGGCCAGGTGAGCGACATCGATGTCGCAGAACTCGTCGACGAGTCCAAGTCGCTCAACGAGGGCGCGATCCGTGTGCCGGGCTACACCGCCGACGGCTGGATGGTGCGGATCTACGCCGAGTCGGGATTCTTCGACGGCGACACGCCCGTGCGCGACTTCACCGCGGAGGAACGCCGCATCTTCCTCTACGGCGAACAGACCAAGGTGCGCATCGCCAACACGAACATGACCTACGAGGGGCTGGTCCCCAAGGTCACCAAGAGCATGCTGCAGAAGGACCGCGAGGGGTTGCAGCCCCACATCCGCGCGTTCGTCGACCGCGCGGTCACTTTCGTGGCGTGCCCCGCGTGCGGCGGCACGCGCCTGAACGAGGGTGCGCGCTCGTCCCGGATCGGCGGGGTGAACATCGCGGATGCCGCGGCGATGCAGATCACCGACCTCGCCGCGTGGGTGCGAAGCATCGACGACCCGTCGGTCGCGCCGCTCATCGGGGGTCTCCGCGACACGCTCGACGCCTTTGTCCACATCGGCCTCGGCTACCTCTCCCTCGACCGGGCGAGCGGGACGCTGTCGGGCGGCGAAGCGCAACGCACGAAGATGATCCGCCACCTGGGGTCGAGCCTGACCGATATCACCTACGTCTTCGATGAGCCCACGGCCGGACTGCACCCGCACGACGTCCAGCGGATGAACGACACCCTGCGCCAGCTGCGGGACAAGGGCAACACGGTGCTGGTCGTCGAGCACAAGCCCGAGGTCATCGAGATCGCGGATCACGTGGTCGACCTGGGGCCGCGCGCGGGACGAGCGGGCGGCGCCATCCAGTACGAGGGAGACGTCTCCGGTCTCCGCGCGTCCGACACCCTGACCGGCCGGTTCCTCGACCACCGTGCGCGGCTGAAGCCCGCGGTGCGCGAGCGGACCGGGGCGATCCCCATCCGCGGTGCGGCCCAGCACAACCTCAAGAATGTCGATGTCGACGTGCCGCTGGGCGTTCTCACCGTGGTGACCGGGGTCGCCGGATCGGGCAAGTCGTCGCTCATCCACGGCAACCTGCCCGAAGTCGACGACGTCGTGGTCGTCGACCAGTCGCCGATCAAGGGGTCTCGACGCAGTAGCCCCGCCACCTACACCGGCGTCCTGGATGCCGTCCGCGCGGCGTTCGCGAAGGCGAACGGCGTCAAGCCGGCGTTGTTCAGCGCCAACTCCGAGGGGGCGTGTGTCGCGTGCAAGGGCCTTGGCGTGATCGTGACCGAGCTCGGGTTCCAGTCCACGGTCGAGACGTTGTGCGAGCTGTGCGAAGGGTCGGGCTTCGCCGACGCGGTGCTGGAGTACACGCTGGACGGCAAGAACATCGCCGAGGTGCTCGCGATGTCGGTCGACGAGGCATCCGCTTTCCTCACGCGCGGTCCTGCGGTCGCCGTGCTGGGGCGTCTGGTCGAGGTCGGTCTGGGCTACATCACCCTCGGCCAGTCGCTGAACACCCTCTCGGGCGGGGAACGTCAGCGCCTGAAGCTTGCGATCTCGATGGCGAAGAAGGGGGCGGTGTACGTCCTCGACGAGCCGACCACCGGTCTGCACCTCGCCGACGTCGACACGCTCCTGGCCCTGCTCGACTCACTCGTGGATGCCGGCAACACCGTGGTCGTCATCGAGCACCACCAAGCCGTCATGGCGCACGCCGATTGGATCATCGATCTGGGGCCGGGGGCCGGCCGGGACGGCGGCACGGTCGTGTTCGAGGGGACGCCGGCGGCCTTGGTCGCCGCGGCATCCACCCTGACCGGCGAGCATCTGTCGCGGTACGTCGGGGCGTGAGGCGCCCGCCGGCATGGGGCGGCGCCGCGAGCACGTGGGCCGTGTCGATTCCGCGGGTGCGGGGTGCCGTCGTTCGTCAGCGGTGGCCCGCCGGGCAGCTCACGCCGGGGGAGTGACGGTCGCGGTGTGCAGGTGCCGGTCGCCGTGGGCGAGCACCTTGACGATGACGCCGCGTTGCCGGAGTTCGGCGACCGCGCGCGAGGCGTCGGTGCGGGAGACGCCGAGAACCTCGACGGTCGTGACCACGAGCACATCGCCGCGGCTCAGCGTGCCGAAGAAGCGGTCGAGACGCGCCGCCCAGTCCTCGAGCGTCTCGGGCGCGGGGTGGCGGAAGCCCTCGATGGGCACTCCGAAGCGTGAGAGGTCGTCTCGCTGCTGCACCACGGAGGGCAGACCCGGCCGCGACACCACGAGCCCGACGAGACGGGATCCCGCGGGACGGGCACGCCACCACGTTCCGTCGCCCTGCATCTCGGTGAAGCACTGGGGGCAGTCGGCCGCGGTGTGAGCGACGGGCGCGGTCGCGCTCACAGCGTCCGTGGACGCCGTCGTCGGGATGGGCTCGCTCATGGGCACCTCCACCTCTATTCTGCCGCACGCCCCGCCCGTCCCTCCCCGAGACTTCATCGCGCCGGCAACTGTGGCGCACCCTGCCGTAGGGATGTCGGCCCGATGAAGTCTCGCGGACTCGATGGACACCGGTGGCGCGGACAGGGCGCTAGTCCTCGCCGTCGATGCGGAGCTCGAGGCTCAGCTGGTCGGCGTCGAGCTCGGCGAGCGCGTGCCGGAGAGCCGCGGTGCTGTAGCGGCCGTCGTGGCTGATGCGGTTGAGCTCCCGCCGCATCGCCTCGATCGACGCCAGCCGCAGCTCGAGGAGGTCGCGCGCGCGAGCGGTCACATCGTCGTCGGGGGGCCGCGTGAGCCGGGCGCCGGCTCGCTCCACGAGCTCCGCGGGGAACGGCTCCCCGTTGCGCCGCGCCAGCGTTCCCGACGTGACCGCGGCGACCGCCGCTCCGCGGAGTTCGGCATCCAGGGCCCGCTGCTCTTCTCGCGTGGGTCCCGCGCCGCCGCCCTCGGACAAGCCCAGCGCCCGCACGACCGCCGAGAGAGTGAGTCCCTGCAGCAGCAGGCTGAAGAGAGCCACGAGGAACGCGACGAAGATCAACAGGGGGCGCTCGACCGTCTCCCGGGGCAGGGTCTGTGCCGCGGCGAGGGTGACGACGCCGCGCATCCCCGCCCAGACGATCACGGTGCCGTGCCGCCACCCCAGCGGTGCGTCGCGGTAGTAGTCGAGATCGGCCAGCGTGCGCGTGATGCGCCGACGCGCCCACGCGAAGCGTTCCCGCGCGCGCTCCGGACTCGCGCCCCGCCGACCGAACGCGTCGGGGTTGGCTCGGTACGCCTCCTCGAGGTCGTGGACGCGTTCGCTCGCGCGTCGCGCGCGTTCCCGCCCGCGGGCGGTGCCGCGGCTGCGCCGCCCCTGTAGCCAGATCAGGGCCGCGACGTAGACGGCGCGAATCAGCAGCGCGATGCCCAACGCCGACAGGGCCAGCCACGTCCCGTGCCAGAGGCCCTCGTGCTCCTGCAGGTTGGCGCGGACGATGTCCTTCAGCTCCAGTCCGAACACGAGGAAGACGCCGCCCTCGAGGATGAGCTCGATCGTGCGCCAGTTCAGCCGGTCGCTGACGCGCTGCTCCGGGGTGAACCGTCGCGCCGCCCCCTGGCCCGTGACGATCCCGGCGACGACGGCCGCGACGAGCCCCGATCCGCCGAGGTGCTCGGTGGGCAGGTAGGCGATGAACGGCACGGTGAAGCTCAGGGCGGTGTTGGCCGCAGGGTTGCGCACGCGTTCTCGGACGCGCAGGTTCCCCCACCCCACGAGGCCTCCCAGCGCGAGGGCCAGGAGAACGCCCCATGCGAAGCTTCCGACGGCATCCATGAAAGCGAACCCGGATGCCACGGCGGCCACAGCCGTGCGCAGGAGCACGAGCGCCGTGGCGTCATTGAGCAGGCTCTCGCCCTCGAGCATCGTGACCACGCGCGGGGCGATCCCGAGGCGCTTCGCGATCGAGGTGGCCACGGCATCCGTGGGGCTGAGGATCGCACCCAGGGCGACGCCGAGGGCGAGCCCGAGACCGGGGATCACCGCCGCGAAGAACAGACCCAGGCCGAGCGAGCTCAGCACCACGAGCAGGACCGAGAGCCCGGCGATGGGCGCGAAGTCGCGGCGGAACTCGATCGCGGGAAGCTGGACCGCTGCGGAGTACAGCAGGGGCGGCAGAACGCCGACGAGGATGATCTCCGGCTCGACGGCGAACGCGGGGACGAACGGCAGCAGGCTCACCCCGAGCCCGATGGCCATGAGCACGAGGGGCCCGGCGATATTGAACCGCGGTGCGATGACCGTGACCAGCGAGACCACCACGATCCCGCCGACGACGATGAGGAGGGGGTCGATCACCCTCCGAGGCTAGACCCGCGGCGACGCCTTCGACCACGTCGGCGCAGCCTCCGCCGCGACCGGCAGGGCCCTGGGGCGCTCAGCTCTCCGCGCGCACGGCCTCGGCGACGGCCTCGAGTCCGGTGAGCGTCTCGGCGAAGCTCGTCGACAGCGGCGCGAGACCGATCCGGAGGCCCCGCGGGTCGCGGTAGTCGGGGATGACGTCCTGCGCCCACAGGCGCGCCGTGACCGCCCGCATCGCGGGATGGGACAGCGTGACATGGCCGCCGCGTTCGGCGGGGTCCCGCGGCGACGCGAGCGTCACACCGAGCGGAGCCAGGATGCCGTCGCTCACGCGCAGCGCGAACGCGGTCAGCGCCACCGACTTGTCGCGGATCGCCGTGATGCCGGCATCCTGAATCAGGTCGAGCGTGTCCTCCATCGCCCGCATGGCGAGGACCGGCGGCGTACCGGAGAGGAACCTCCGCATGCCGTCGGCGGGCTCGTAGCGGGGCCCCATCGAGAAGACGTCGGCTGCGCCCATCCATCCCTGGATCGGCTGGGTCAGCGCGGACTGGTGTCGCGCGGCGACGTACGCGAACGCCGGCGACCCCGGACCCCCGTTGAGGTACTTGTACGTGCATCCGACCGCGAGGTCCACGCCCCACGCGTCGAGTTCCACGGGAACGGATCCGGCGGAGTGGCAGAGATCCCACAGGACGAGGGCGCCGGCCTCGTGGGCGATGCGCGTGAGCGTCTCGGCATCCGCCAGGTAGCCGGACCGGTACGAGACGTGGCTCAGCAGGACGACGGCGGTGCGCGGGCCGACCGCGGCGCGCAGCAGGTCGGCGTCCACTCCGCGGGTGGTGTCGACCTCGATCCACACGACCCGCGCCCCGCGCTCGGCGGCGATCCCCTCGACGAGGTAACGGTCGGTCGGGAAGTCGTCTCGACCGACGACGATCTCGACCCGTGCGGGGTCGCTCGCCGACCGCTCGGCGAGCGCCGCGCGGAGGAGCTTGTACAGCAGCACCGTCGTGGAGTCTCCGATGACCGTCTGCCCCGCTGCGGCGCCGAGCGCCAGATGCCCGAGCCGGTCGCCGATCCGGAAGGGCATCTGCATCCAGGACTCGTCCCACCCGCGGATCAGGCGTCCGCCCCACTCCGCCGTAACGAAGTCGGCGAGTCGTTGTGCGGTGACGCGAAGCGGGCGGCCGAGGGAGTTGCCGTCGAAGTAGACCAGCGGCGACTCCGCCCCGGCGAAGGCATCGCGGTGGCCGGCGAGGGGATCGGCGGCGTCGAGCGCTCGGGCCTCTGCGGCGAACGCGGCGCGGGGGTCAATCGACACGGGTGAGCTCCTCGGTGGGGACGACGATCGCGCGCGACAGCCAGGTCGCGAGGTCGGTGGGGTCGGTCGGGGCGGGGCCTTCGACGAAGCTCCGGACCGCGTCGGTGCGGGCGGGCGCGGGCCAGGGGTCGGCGAGGGATGCCACGAGGGCGTCGCCGCGGATCCCGGCCTGGTGCAGGGCGAGGAGCTCCCGGCGATTGACGCCGAGAGGGAGGCTGCCGTTACCGAGGTCGGTGCCGTAGAGCACGCGGCCCCCGCGGTCGGCGAACGCGCGGAGGTGCGAGATCGCGCGTTCGCGAGGGGGGCCACGGTGGATGTCGAGGGTCGAGATCCAGATCTGCCCGGTGTCGGCCGCGCGCCGGAGCGCCCGTCGGGAGAGCCCCGTGTCGGACGGGGTGTGAGCGAGCGCCGCAACGCCCGCGTCGATCGCCCGCTCGACCTGCCCGGCGCCCTGCGCGTGCGCAACGACGGGCAGACCTCGCTCGTGCGCGGCGGCGAGGAGCGCGGTCAGGACGTCGTCGGAAGGCACGGGGCCGGCGTCGGCGTTCATCGCCACCTTGATCACGGCGGCGCCGGCGTCGGCTTGCGCGTCGACGGCGGTGCGTGCGCCGCCGGGGACACCGGGATGCACCGAGGCGTTCGAGACGGTGTGCACGACCCGGTCGGGGGCCCAGGTGCGCCCACTCGGATACCCGCCCGGAACGGTGAGGAAGGCGCCGGCGAACCTCACACGCGGCAGCCCCGTCACCCCACGGGCAAGGGCCGCGGGATCACCTCCGAGATCGACGACCCCCGCGATTCCGCGGGCCGGCAGGAGGTGCGCATCGATCAGATGCGTATGCACGTGGTGGTCGATGAAGGCCGGGAGAGCCGTCCCGAGCTCACCGCTCGCGCGGCGGACGGGCCACGCGGCGGTGAGCATCGGATGGCGGGTCAGATGAGCGAGAGCTCGCGGAGCTTGGCCTCGACGTCGGCGTTCGACGGCTCGACGTGGTGCGAGGCGTCGGGGTAGACCACGACGGGAATGTTCGTGCGGCCGGAGATTTCTTTGGCGACGTCGGCGGCCGCCGGGTCGGCCACGAGGTCGACGTACTCGTAGGCGACACCGAGTTCGTCGAGCTGCTTCTTCGTGCGGATGCAGTCACGGCACCAGTCGGCGCCGAACATGCGAATGGATGCGTCGGACATGCTTCCAGCGTACGCGGCCGAGATGGGCCGCGGCCCGTCGGGCCGTCAGGCTGTCAGCTCGTCCTCGAGCGTCTCGGGGAGAGGGAGCCGGGAGAGCCGGTTCTTCTTGGGGGCGTAGACGACCAGCGCGTGATAGACGAAGCGGACGACGAAGGCGGCGATGAGAGTCAGCGCCGTCGCGATCACCACGTGGAGGTGCGCCGCGCTCACGAGCAGCCACAGCAACGGGATCCGCACGATCGCCTCGATGCCGTTGAACGTGAAGGACTTGAGGAACCGGTGCCGCATGAGACCGGACTCGGCACGCATGTCGGCGAAGACCAGGTACTCCAGCGCGAGGAAGTTCCCGATGATGGTCAGCACGCTCGCGATCACCGAGGCGATGAGGTACTGCACACCGAGGCTGGTCAGCCCCCACGTGATGAGGAGGTTCGCCACGGCGCCGAGGCCGCCGACGACGGCGAACGCCGACATCCGGCCGAACCGGAGCATGGTCAGCTGGGTCAGGAAGCGCATGCCCTGACTGAACGAGGCTTTCGATTCGCCGGCGAAGCGGGCGGCGAACGAGAACGGCACCTCGGCCACCCGCATCTGCTTGCGCGCGAGGATCTCGAGCAGGATCTTGAACCCGCGCGGGCGCAACTCTTCGACGTCGAGTGCGCGGCGGTCGATGAGGAAGAAACCCGTCATCGGGTCGGAGCAGTTGTGCAGCTTCCGCGGGAACATCGCCTTGGTCAGCATCGTGGATCCCCGGGAGACCAGGGTGCGCACGGCGTTCGCGAGCCCGTCGGACGTGCCGCCCGCGATGTAGCGGGAGGCGACGACGACATCCGCGTCGCCGACCTCGGCGCGCGACAGCAGCTCGGCGATGACCTCGGGCGGGTGCTGCAGGTCACCGTCCATCACGACGCAGAAATCGGATGCCGCCGCGCGGATGCCCTCGACGACGGCGCCGCCGAGACCGCCGACGGGCTGGTCGCGGTGCAGCAGGCGCACCGGAACGGATGCCTCCGCCGAGACGGCGCGGATGATGTCGGGGGTGTCATCGGTGGAGTCGTCGACGAAGAGGATCTCGATGGCTCGACCGGGGAGTGCAGCAGTGGTGCGGCGGACGAGCTCGGCGACGTTCGGACCCTCGTTGAAGGTCGGAACGATGACGGATAGGTCCATGGGTACTCGCGTTTCGGTGAAGCCAGAAGTACACAGCGTAGACCGGCCGACGCGTGCCCAAACTGGGATTGTGGATCAGTTACCTGGGAGCTAGCGGGACGTTCACGTGCGCGAGCGGTGCCATTTCCCCCGTCGTCAGCCGATGGCATCCCTCAGATCATCGACGGTCATGCCGTAGTTCACGCGGATCACCGGCAGCGCGAGCTTGTCGGTGCCGATGCGGACGTACCCGGGCTCGACCGTCCGGCCGAGCTCGAATCCCGCGCGTCGCAGACCCTCTTTGGTCGTGTCGTCATGGTGACCGAAGGGGTAGGCGACGACCTCTTTCGCGCCGAGGATCGCCGCCGATTGCGACAGGTCGGCGGCGATGGTGTCGGCGTCATCGTTGACCATCCGGCCCCGCCCGTTCGCTCCGGCACGGTGCATGTCGTGCGTGTGTGACCGCTGCAGCACGAAGCGGTTGG
The DNA here is from genome assembly GCF_046064585.1 of Microbacterium mcarthurae. Taxonomy (NCBI): domain Bacteria; kingdom Bacillati; phylum Actinomycetota; class Actinomycetes; order Micrococcales; family Microbacteriaceae; genus Microbacterium; species Microbacterium mcarthurae. The sequence goes on from NZ_JAROCE010000003.1 coordinate 65,493, forward strand.
GAGTGCTCTCGGTGCGGGCGGAGGTGATGACGAAGGAGGTGGTCAGGAGCTGGCGACGATCGACGATGGGTGCCGCCAGCTCCAGCCACGAGCTGTCGGCGTCGTCGTCGGTGATCACGACGGAACGCTTCGGCAGATACAGCGCCCCGTCGATGAAGGCGCTCACCTCGTCCCAGGTCGGCAGGTAGAACCCGGACTCCTGGATGTACGCCATGTGCGCGTCGAAGTCGTCGACGAACGCGTAGTTGCCCCGGAGCCACCCCTCCTCGCCCTCCGGCTTCCGAGTGAACTGGTGGTACATGAGGATCGGGATGCCGGCGTCCTCTGCCACGTTCGCCTCGGGGGTCGTCCATGCGGCGTACAGCGTCTTCTCCCGGGCGCTGCAGGCGACCAGGTCGGCGCCGTTCACGCGCGCCGGGACCTCGAGCGACTCGGCCTCGGCGGCGGTGGAGTACCAGCCCGCGAACACCCGGCCGTCGGCGCGGGGAAGGGGCAGGGCTTCGTACCTCGCCTCCTGGGTCTGCATCTGGGGCTCGATGGCGATGCCGTCCCCGGCGAACGACACGACGCACGCCCGGGGATCGCGCGTGGTGGACAGCAGCTTCTGCGCCGGGGTGAGAGGGGTGGGCGGCGGGGTCGGCGTGCGGGTCGGCGTCGCGGTGGCGGGCTGTTCCGCCTCGACCGCGGGTGTTCCCAGAGCGCCGCGTGTCACGGCGACGGCGGTCACGCCTCCTGCCACGAGAACGGCCGCCACGACGACGGCGACCGTGCGCCGAAGGCGCAGGCGTCGGGCAGCCCGGCGGCGTTGCGCGCGCGTGACCATCGAACCTCCCCCACCCGGCAGCGGTGATCGTCCCCACGATCACGGCGATCCTAGCGAGGACGATTCACGCAGTTCCCGCACCATCGCGCAGAGCGCGGCCCGCGATGATGGGTTCATGATCCGTATCGGCATCGTCGGAACCAGTTCGATCTCGGAGCGCCTGGCGGATGCCGTCGGCGCGGTCGACGGCGTGGAACTGGGTCGCGTGGCCTCGCGCGACCCCGAGCGGGCACGTGCCTTCGCCGACCGCATCGGCGCGCCCGGTGTCGCCGACGGCCTTCACGCCCTCCTCTCCGCCGACGACGTCGACGCCGTCTACCTCGCCAGCCCCAACGCGGTGCACGCGGAACAGATCCGCGCGGCCCTGGATGCCGGCATCCCGGTGCTCGTGGAGAAGCCCGCCGTCCTCACGGCGGGGGATTGGAACGCTCTCGTGCAGCGCGCGCGGGACCGCGGTGTCGTGCTGCTCGAGGCGATGCGGACGGCCTACGACCCCGGCACCCGCGCGGTCGCGGACGTGCTGCCGCGGCTCGGCCGGATCCGCCGCGTCTCGTTCCGGTACGAGAAGCGCTCCGCGCGGTACGACCACGTGCTCGCGGGCGAGCAGACGAACATCTTCGACCCGGCGCTAGGTGGCAGTGCGCTGCGCGACCTGGGGGTGTACCCGCTGCACGCGCTCGTGCTGCTTTTCGGAGAGCCGCGCGGGATCGACGGGTCTCGCGTGGGAATCGCGTCGGGTACGGACGGGCTGGGCAGCGCCACGGCGGAGTACGACGGCTTCATCGCGGACGTGGCGTGGTCGAAGATCACCGACACGGCGCTCCCGAGTGAGATGCAGGGCGAGGACGCCTCGGTGACGATCGACGCGATCGACGCTCCGCGCCGGCTCGAGCTGATCCCGCGGGGCGGCGTCCCCGAAGTCATCGAGGTCCGGGCGGCGGAGAACCCCATGATCGGCGAGGTCGAGCGATTCCGAGATGCCGTGCTCGGCGCCGACATCACCCGCGACCAGGACCGTACGGCGCAGACGCTTCGCCTGGTCGATCGGCTCTTGGAACGTCCGCTGCGCTGACCTCGATTCATCCGTCGTTTCCTCCCGCGCGATAGGAAGGGGGGATGACACGGACCGGTACCGTCCTCGAGGTCTTCCTGGCGTTCCTCCGGCTGGGCGTGACCTCGTTCGGCGGTCCGATCGCCCACCTCGGGTACTTCCGCGACGACCTCGTCGTGCGCCGCCGCTGGATGGACGACCGGGCCTACGCGGATCTCGTCGCCCTGTGCCAATTCCTCCCCGGCCCCGCGTCGAGCCAGGTGGGCTTCGCGATGGGGCTGCAGCGCGCCGGCTTCCTCGGCGCCCTCGCGGCGTTCCTCGCCTTCACCCTGCCGTCGGCGGTGCTGCTGATCGCGTTCGCCGCCGGGGCCTCGCTGTTCGGCGGCCCGGTGGGCGGCGGCATCCTGGACGGACTCAAGATCGTGGCCGTCGCCATCGTCGCCCAGGCCGTATGGGGAATGGCGCGTTCGCTCAGCCCCGACGCGCCGCGCGCCGGCCTCGCCGTCGTCGCCGCCGCCCTCGCGCTCTTCGCGCCCGGCGCGGTGGGGCAGATCGGTGCGCTCATCATCGGCGTCGTCGCCGGGCTGCTCCTGCTGCGCGACGGCGGCGCCGAGGCGGGCGCGTCGGTGCCGGGCTTCGGCGTCTCGCGGGCGATGGGGATCGGATGCCTCGTCCTCGTCGCCGTGGCGCTCCTGGGGCTGCCTGTTCTGGCGGTCGTCACCGGTTCGGGCGTGATCGCGCTCGCCGATGCCTTCTTCCGATCGGGGGCTCTGGTGTTCGGTGGCGGGCATGTCGTCCTGCCGCTGCTGCAGGCCGAGGTCGTGCAGAACGGGTGGGTGTCGCCCGACACGTTCCTCGCCGGCTATGGCGCCGCGCAGGCGGTGCCGGGTCCGCTGTTCACGTTCGCCGCCTATCTGGGCGCGGTGTCCTCCGTCGGGCCGGGCGGGGTGGTGGGCGCGCTCGTCGCGCTCGCGGCGATCTTCGTCCCCGGTTTCCTCGTTCTCGTCGGGGTGCTGCCCTTCTGGGACGCGCTGCGCGGCCGTCCCCGCGTGCGCGCGGCGATGAGGGGCGCGAACGCGGCCGTCGTCGGCATCCTGGGCGCGGCGCTGTACACGCCGGTCTTCACGACCGCCGTGACCGGACCCGGGCCGTTCGTGCTGGCGCTCGTCGGGTTCGTACTGCTGACGGCGTTCCGTGTCCCTGCCTGGGTCGTGGTGATCGTGGGCGCGGTGGGCGGCGTCGCGCTCGCGCTGACGTAGGCGGCGGGCTCGCATCCGGAACCGGGGAGCGTTCGGGGAAAAGAAGAACCCCCGCGATGTAGAAGCTACGCGGGGGTTCCAGTGGCTCCGACCGGCATCGATCCGGTGACCTTTCGATTTTCAGTCGAACGCTCTACCAACTGAGCTACAGAGCCGAGCGACATATCTGCCGCTTCCTAGACGAAAGGCCTCCTCGAAAGAAGGCCCGTCGCTATGGAGCGACCCTGACGGGACTTGAACCCGCGACCTCCGCCGTGACAGGGCGGCACGCTAACCAACTGCGCTACAGGGCCATGCTTGTTTAATTGTGACCGGTGAGTGACCCCAACGGGATTCGAACCCGTGCTACCGCCGTGAAAGGGCGGCGTCCTAGGCCGCTAAACGATGGGGCCGGATGATGCTCGGATTCTTGCGATTCCGTGCTCACTTGCCGACGACCGAGCCTACTTCATGATTCTCGAGATTGCCAATCGAGGGCGTGGCGCTCCGCCGCCCTGGCGTGTCGAGGGCCCACACTGGGCTGCGACAGCGGGAACTCGCCCTGTTGTTCGTGTGATTCGTGTTGCTACTGTGGTCCGAGTTGCGAACCGGTGAGATGAGGTATTCCCGTGACGCCTGAACCCCCCGACGGCGCGGACGACTGCGGTTGCGCGCCCACCCCTGCGGAGCGGGCCCGTCTCTGGCCGTCGTTCGATCGGCGGAGCGCCCTGAAGATCGGTGCCTTCGGCGCGGTCGCGCTCGGCGCTCTCGGCGCCACCGTCCCGTCGCTGGTCTCCTCTTCGCCGGCGTTCGCTGCCGACTACCCCTCGTGGGCCGACGTGGAAGCCGCGCGCGCCAACGAAGCCGCGAAGGCGGCCGAGATCAGCCGCATCCAGGGCCTCATCGCCGGGCTGCAGTCCGAGGTCGCGCGCACGCAGGCCGAGGTCGTCGCGCGCTCGGACGAGTACTACGCGGCGCAGCAGGCCTACTTCGATGCGGACTACCGCGCCCAGCAGCTCCAAGCGCAAGCCGACGCGGAAGCGGCGAAGGCGACGGATGCCGCGACCAAGGCGGGGAAGGTCGCGGCGCAGCTGTACCGCAGCGGCGGTGACGACACCTCGCTCGATCTCTTCTTCTCGGGCTCGGCGGCGACGGCGGATGACCTGCTCTCCAAGCTCGGGACGATGGACAAGCTCCTCGAGCGCAACCGCTCGGTGTACGCCGCCGCGGTGGCGGCTCGCGACAGCGCAAAGAACCTCAGCAGCCAGGCCGCAGACGCCAAGGCCGAACGCGACCGCCTGAAGACGATCGCCGAAGAGAAAATGGTCGCCGCACAGCAGGCTGCGGACGCTGCACAGGCCGCCCTCGCGGCGCAGCAGGCCAACCAGGTCGTGCTCGAGGCGCAGCTCGCGGCGCTCAAGGACACCACGGCCAAGACCGTGGCCGACTACCAGGCCGGCGTCGAGGCCGAGCGCAAGGCGCGTGAAGAGCGCGAGCGCCGCGCTCGTGAGGAAGCCGAAGCCCGCGCCCGGGCCCAGCGCGAGCAGGAGGAACGCGACCGTCGGAACGCGGCCGCCAACTCCGGTGGCGGCGGTGGTGGCGGTGGCGGCGGTGGCGGCGGTGGCGGTGGCGGCGGCGGTGGTGGCGGCGGCTCCGTCGGCGGGTCCGGATGGGCTCGCCCCTCTTCGGCGGGAACCAGTTCCGGATACGGCCCCCGCACCGGTCAGTGCGGCCCCAGCTATTGCGCGAGCACCTGGCATCTCGGCCTCGATTTCGGCGCGGGATGCTGGTCTCCCATCTACGCCGCGGCAGCCGGTCGCGTGACCTACGCCGGCTACAACGGCGGCTACGGCAACTATGTGCGCATCCAGCACGACGACGGGTCCGCCACGGGCTACGCGCACATCGTGGGGGGCGGCATTTACGTCTCCAACGGCCAGCGTGTCTCGGCGGGGCAGCAGATCGCTGCGACCGGCCAGACCGGCAACTCGTTCGGATGCCACCTCCACTTCGAGGTCTACCCCCCGTGGGGCGGCACGACCAACCCCGCGACGTGGTTGCGTGACCGCGGCGTCTGGGTCTGACCCACGCGAAAGCCCCCCGGTCCCGGACCGGGGGGCTTCCTCGTGACCGAAGTGGTCAGAGGGTGTTCGGGGCTTCGCCCTCACCCTGCGTCTTGGTCTGGGCGTCGTGCTCCTCGAAGCGCGTGAACGCCTCGCCGACCAGGCGCTCGGCCTCGGCGGCATCCGCCCACTCGTCGACCTTGACCCACTTGTTGGGCTCCAGGTCCTTGTAGTGCTCGAAGAAGTGCGCGATCTCCTTCTTGGTCCACTCGTCGATGTCGCCGACGTCCTGGATGTGGTCCCAACGCGGGTCCTTCGCGAGGACTGCGACGACCTTGTCGTCGCCGCCGGCCTCGTCGCTCATCTTCAGCACGCCGACGGGGCGGACCTTGGCGAGGATGCCGGGGTAGAGGTCGCGGTCGAGGAGCACCAGCACGTCGAGCGGGTCGCCGTCCTCGCCGAGGGTGTTCTCGAAGAAGCCGTAGTTGGCCGGGTAGCCGAACACCGTGTACAGGATGCGGTCGAGGAAGACCCGGCCGGTGCCGTGGTCGACTTCGTACTTCACGCGGCTGCCGCGCGGGATCTCGATGACGGCGTCGTACGCGCCCATACTCGTGCTCCTTAGGTCTGTGGGTTTCCCCGCCCAGCCTAGCCGGGGCGTTCTCGCTCCCGCGGGGCCCTGCGTTGTGTCCGTGGGGTGAGGCCGCGCCTCGGCGGATAGCGTGGATGCCATGCAGGAGCGGCGACCTGGACTCGACCCCGCCGTCGCCGAGGTGCGACGTGCCGTACGTGCCTGCCTGGAGGGGCGGCAGGGTGCCGTCGTGATCGCGCTTTCCGGCGGCGCGGACTCGCTCGCCCTCGCGGCCGCGGCCGCTTTCGAAGCCCCGCGTCATGGCATCCGGGCCGAGGCCGTGGTGATCGACCACGGCCTGCAGGAGGGATCGCCCGTGATCGCCGAGCGCGCCGCGGAGCTCGCCCGCGGGCTCGGGCTCGCCGCGCGGGTCGTCGCGGTCGACGTGCGCGATGCCGGCAACGGTCCGGAGGCGGCGGCGCGCGAGGCGCGGTACGCCGGTCTCGCCCGTGCCGCCGCCGAGACGGGCGCGGATGCGGTGCTTCTGGGGCACACGCTCGACGATCAGGCCGAGACGGTCCTGCTCGGGCTGGCGCGGGGGTCGGGGGCGGCGAGCCTGTCCGGCATGCCGCCGGAGCGGAGGTATGCCACCGGCCCGGCGTGGGTGCGTCCCCTGCTCGGCGTCCGTCGCGAGGTCACCGCGGCCGCGTGCGCCGCGGAAGGACTCGACCCGTGGCGCGACCCCCACAACCTCGACCCCGCGTATGCGCGGGTTCGCGTCCGCGAGACCGTCCTGCCCACTCTGGAGCGCGAGCTCGGGCCGGGCGTGGCCGAAGCCCTCGCGCGCACCGCCGAGCAGCTCCGGGAGGACGCGGCGGCGTTCCAGGACATGATCGATGAGACGATCGAAGACATCGTCGAGCACGCCGAAGCCGGGATCTCGGTGTCGGTCGCGGCCCTGGCCGCGAACCCCGCGGCGCTGCGCAACCGCATCATCCGTTACGTCGTCGACAGTGAGTTCGGGGTCGCTCTGACACGGACGCAGACGCTCGAGGTCGCGCGCCTGGCGACCGAGTGGCGCGGGCAAGGACCCATCGACCTGCCGGGATGCCGTGCGCGCCGCGTCGGCGGTCGGATCGAGATCGTCGCCCGCGGCTGAGTCTCCCTTCGTCGCCGGATCGTGCGTCGGTCCGGCCGTCGAGCTGCTCGCGCGCGCCCCTTGACGGGTCCGGGGGGCGTTCCTAGACTCACAGAACGAACATATTCACGTACTGAATGAATATGCGTACATCCGATTCAGAGTCGAAGGATGGACATGAGCGCGTTCTCCCGTATCGCAGACCCCACCGACCTCGACGCCGTCCGGGCCGCAATCGCGTCTGCCGAGCGCCCCGAGGACCTCGTGCCGCTCGGACTACGCACCCTTGTGATCGCGCCGGACGCAGCCTTCCTCGCGCCCGCGCACGTTCGAACCCTCCTCCCCGCCGGCATCGGTCGCGCGACCGTCGCCCTCCTCGTCGACGCCACCCGCATCCTCTCGGGCGAGGCCGACCTGAAGGAGGCGGTGCATCGCGCGCTCGAGGAGGAGTTCGTCGTCGCCCCCACGGTCCTCGGCGAACCGGGCCACCTCCACGTCGACGACGTGGCCCTCGACAGCGCCACCGCAGCCGTCGCGGGAACGGACGCCGTGGTGGCCGTGGGGTCCGGCACGATTTCGGACATCGCGAAGGTCGCATCGGCGCGGGCCGGCGGCATCCCGCTGGTGATCGTGCAAACGGCTGCCTCCGTCGACGGGTTCACCGACAACGTTTCGGTGGTGCTGCGCTCGGGCGCCAAGCGAACGATCGACTCCCGCTGGCCCGACGTCGTGCTCGCCGATACGACCGTGATCGCCACCGCGCCGGTCGAGCTCAACGCCTCCGGCTTCGGCGAGCTCCAGTCGCTGTTCACCGCGCCCGCCGACTGGTGGCTTGCCGCGCAGGTCGGGACCGACGCGTCGTTCCACACCACGCCCCGAGATCTGCTGCGGGAGTTCGCCGGAGACCCGACGGAGTGGGGCGCCGGTCTCGGCGACGGGCAGGCCCGGCCGGTCGAGCAGCTCACCCGTGTCCTCGCCATCCGCGGCATCGGCACCGGGATCGCCGGATCCACGGCCTGCCTGTCGGGCGTCGAACACCTCGTCAGCCACATGCTCGACATGGACGCGGTGGCCCGCGGTGTCGACGTGGGGCTGCACGGCGCCCAGGTCGGGGTGGCCTCCGTCGTCGCCGCGGCGGCCTGGGACCACCTCTTCGCCGAGGCTCGTGCCGGTCGCGACGTCGTGCCCCGGGTGGGCGACGAGGAGGCGACGGTGCGCGCGGCATTCGCGGTGTGCGACCCCTCGGGTGCGCTGGGCGCGGAGTGCTGGCGCGACTACTCGGCCAAACGGGCGGCGTGGGCTGCGGCGCCCACCGATCCCCTGGACCTGCTGGCCGACCCCGCCGCCCTCGAGGAGCGCCTGGGTGAGATGCGACCCGATCGGGAGGCGATCGCGCGTGCGCTAGCCGTCGCGGGGGCGCCGCTGCGTCGCGAAGACCTCGGCCTCCACGTCACGCCCGAGATCTGGCGGTGGGCCGTGGCGAACTGCCTCTACATGCGCAACCGCGTGACCGTGATCGACCTCCTCGCCGCGGCGGGCTGGTGGACCGAGGCCGACGTCGACGCCGTGCTGGCGCTCGCCGACAACGCCGTGCGGGCAGCCGCCGCCCGGGAGGTGACGGCGTGAGCGACATCGTCCTCGGAATCGACTGCTCGACCACGGGGGCCAAGTGCGTCGCCTGGGACCGCCACGGCCGCGCGGTCGCGCAGGGTCGCAGCGAGATGCCGCTGTCGATCCCACAGCCCGGTTGGGGCGAGCAAGACCCCGAGGACTGGTGGCGCGCGACCGTGCGTGCCGTCCGGGCGTGCGTGCGCACCGTCGGGCCCGATCGGATCCGCGCGCTCTCGATCACGCACCAGCGCGAGAGCTTCGCGCTGATGGATGCCGAGGACCGCCCGGTGCGTCCGGCGATGCTGTGGCTGGATTCCCGCGCCGGCGACCAGGTCGACCGCGTCGGGACGCAGCGCATTCACGAGCTCACCGGCAAGCCGCCCAACCCGACGCCCGCGCTCTACAAGCTGCACTGGTTGTCGGAGAACGAGCCCGAATCGCTTGCTCTGACCGCGCACATCGCCGACGTGCACGCCTACCTCGTCCACCGGATGACGGGGGAGTGGGTGACCTCGATCGCCAGTGCCGACCCGCTGGGGATCCTCGACCTGGCCGCCGGCGATTACTCGGATGAGATCCTCGCGGGACTCGGTCTGGACCGGAGCGTGCTGCCGCGCCTCGTCGAGCCCGGCACCTCCCTGCGGGGGCTGCGCGCCGAGGAGGCCGCGGAACTCGGGCTCACGACCGATGTCCTCGTCGTCGCGGGCTCGGGCGACGGGCAGTCGGCCGGTCTCGGCGCCGCCGTGTGCGGCGAGGGCGACGCGTACCTGAACATCGGGACCGGACTGGTGTCGGGGTGTTTCGGTGCCCGCTTCCATCCCCACACCTCGTACCGGGCCATGTCGGGCGCGATCCCGCGGACCGTGAGCAACGAGATGTTCGTCGGGGCGGGAACCTTCATGGTGACCTGGTTCCTGCACGAGATCGCGGCGGGCGAGCCCGCGGGCGTGGTCCGCGAGGACTGGTGGGAGGAGCAGGCGCGGACGGTGTCCGCGGGCGCCGAGGGGCTGTTCGTCGTCCCGTACTGGAACGGGCAGCTGACCCCCACCTGGGATCACCGGGCGCGGGGCACGATGGTCGGGTTCGGGGGAGTGCACACGCGCGCGCACATCTACCGCGCGATCCTCGAGGGCATCGCCTTCGAACTGCGCTGGTGTCTCGAGCGCGCCGAGGAGCACTTCCCGGCTCCGGTGACGGAGTTCGTGGCGATGGGCGGCGGGGCGCGCAGCGACCTGTGGTGCCAGATCTTCGCCGACGTCCTGCGGCGCCCCGTCGTCCTCGCGGGGCACGACGAGGCCACCGCGCTGGGTGTCGGCATCCTCGCCGCCGTCGGTGCGGGGTTGTTCCCCGGCATCCCCGAGGCGGTCGCCGCCATGACGCGCCGCGGTCGTCGCTACGACCCCGACCCTGCCGCCGCCGCGCGCTACGACGACTTGTTCCACGCGTACGGCGCGATCTACCCCGCGCTGCGTCCGGTCTTCCCGCGGATCGCGGAGGTGGCGCATGTCTGATGGGCGGCTCGCGGGCTGGTTCGACGCCTACCTGTTCGATCTGGACGGAACGGTGTACCTCGGCGACGAGCTGCTCCCGGGCGCGCGCGAAATGCTGGCCGACCTCCGCGCGCGCGGCGCGCGCACCGTCTTCCTCTCGAACAACCCCACGCGCGACCCGGCGATGTACGTCGCGAAGCTCGAGCGCCTCGGTATCCCGGTGGATCCGAGCGAGATCGTCAACACCGTCGTGAGCACGGTCGCGTGGCTGCGCGGCGAGCACCCGGGCGCCACGGTCTTCCCCATCGCGGAGGCGCCGCTCGTGCGCGCCCTCGAGCAGGCCGGCATCCGGGTGAGCGAGGACCCGACCGAGATCGACATCGTCGTGGCCAGTTACGACCGGGGTTTCGACTACCGCAAGCTCCAGATCGCCTTCGACGCCCTGTGGCAGCACCGCCGCGCGATCCTCGTCACGACGAACCCCGATCGCTACTGCCCGTTCCCGGGCGGGCGCGGGGAACCGGATGCCGCGGGAATCGTGGCGGCGCTCGAGGCCACGACCGGGGTGCGCTGCACGGCGAACATGGGTAAACCCGACCGCATCATGATCGACGCGGTCACGGCGATGCTCGGGCCCGAGGTGCGCTCGGTCGTGATGGTCGGCGATCGGCTCGAGACCGACGTGCGGATGGCCAAGAACGCGGGCATCTCGTCCGCGCTGGTCCTGACGGGGGACGCCTCGGTCGCTGATGTCGTGCGGTGCGAGCCGCATCTCCGCCCCGATTTCGTGCTCGACGGCATCGGCGACCTGCGTCCGCGATCGACGGTTGCGGCCGGTCTTTCGGGCGCCTAGAATAATCAACCGCAGAACGAATAAAGATTCCCACGAATGACGGAGAGGTCAGCGATGGACGAGGAATTCCTGCTCGAGATGCAGCGGCGCATGCTGCGCATCCGCGGCTTCGACGAGCGCGCGTCGAAGATGGTCAAGCGCGGCCACATCCCGGGCACCGTGCACACCTCGATCGGCCAGGAGGCGCAGGTCGTGGGGGCCACGATGGCGCTCCGCGACGGCGACTACATGACCGGCAACCACCGCAGCCACGGCCACCCCATCGGCAAGGGGTCGCCCCTCGGACCGCTCATGGCCGAACTGCAGGGCAAAGCCGACGGCGTGTGCAAGGGCAAGGGCGGATCGCTCCACCTCGCCGATTTCGCCGTCGGCAGCCTCGGCGAGTCCGGCATCGTCGGCTCGTCGATCCCGATCGCGATGGGGGCCGCGCTGTCGTCCCAGGTGCTCGGCCGCGACAGCGTCGCGCTGGCCTTCTTCGGCGACGGAGCCGCCAACCAGGGCGTCCTGTACGAATCCATGAACATGTCCGGCGTCTGGAACCTGCCGGTGATCTTCCTCTGCGAGAACAACCAGTACGCGCTGTCCACCCCGGCGCACACGGTCACGTCCGGCGTCATCGCCGACCGCGCCGCCGGATTCGGCATCCCCGGCATCCGGGTCGAGGAGGGGCAGGACGTGCTCGCGGTGTACGAGGCCGTGTCGGCCGCCGTCACCCGCGCCCGCGCCGGCGAAGGCCCCACCCTCATCGAGGTCGTCACCTACCGGTACAACGAGCATTCCGAGGGTCTGCGGCTGGGCACCGACTACCGGCCCGTCGACGAGCGTGAGGCGTGGCTTAAGAAGGACCCCCTCGTGCTCTTCCGGGAGCGACTGATCGCCGAACACGGTCTCACGGCCGAGCGGATGGACGCGCTCGAGCAGGAGATCCTCGCCGAGGTCGACGCCGCCGTCGCGTTCGCCGAGAACAGCCCCTTCCCCGACCCCTCGGTCGCCTTCGACGACCTCTACACCGACTCGGAGTACGCAGCATGAGCGTGATGAGCTTCCTCGGCGCGATCGGCGCCGCCCAGCGCGAGGCGATGGATGCCGACGAGCGCGTCGTCATCATCGGCGAGGACGTCGAGGCGAACGTCTACGGCACCACCGGCGGCGGCAAGACTCGCCGCGAGACCGGCGACTTCGTGCAGATGTACGGCCGCAGCCGCATCCGCAACACCCCCATCTCGGAGGAGGGAATCGTCGGTGCCGCTGCGGGCGCCGCGATGACGGGCCTGCGGCCCATCGTCGACCTGTCGTACTCGAGCTTCCTCTACATGGCGATGGACCAGCTCGTGAACCAGGTCGCCAAGAACCGCTACATGTTCGGCGGCCAGGCCTCGATGCCGGTGGTCTTCCGCTCGGCGATGTTCTACGGCCTCAACACCGGTGCCCACCACTCGGACCGCCCGTACCCGATGTTCATGAACGTCCCGGGCCTGAAGATCATGGTGCCCTCGTCGCCGGCGGACGCCAAGGGGCTGCTCCGCACCGCGATCGACATGGACGACCCCGTGCTCACCTTCGAGGCGTGCATCCTGTGGGGCGCCAAGGGCGAGGTGGAGGACGAGCCCTTCTGGGTGCCGTTCGGCGTCGCCCGCACGGTCCGCGAGGGCACGGACGTCACGATCGTGGCGATCTCGAGCTCGGTCCCCGAAGCCGTCGCCGCCGCGGAGGAGCTCGCGGCGGAGGGGGTGTCGGCGGAGGTCATCGACCCGCGCACCCTCGTGCCGCTGGACCGCGACGCGATCCTCCGCTCGGTCGCCAAGACCGGTCGCCTGGTGATCGCCGAGCCCGCGCACCGCACGTGCGGAGCGGCGGCGGAGATCAGCGCGCTCGTCAGCGAAGAGGTCTTCGACGCGCTGAAGGCGCCGATCGTGCGTCTGACCGCCCCCGACATGCAGATCCCCTTCAGCCCCGCGCTGGAGAAGCAGATGTACCCGAGCAAGGACGGGATCGCCGCCGCCGTGCGGCGCGTCACCGGCCTGACCGCCCCCGCGCTGGCGACCGCCGGCGCCGAGTGAGAGACGACAGAAGGAGAACGACATGGCACGTATAGAGGTTCTGCTCCCGCAGTGGGGCATGGGCATGAGCGAAGGCTCGATCGTCCAATGGCACAAGAAGGTCGGCGATCGTGTGGCCGAGGACGAGCCGCTCGCCGACGTCGAGGCCGAGAAGGTCGAGGAGACCCTCGAGGCCCCCGCCACCGGAACCCTCACCGAGCTCCTCGTGGAGGAGGGCGACGTCGTGGAGGTCCGCGCCGTCGTCGCCGTCATCGAGACGGACTAGGCCGTCGCACGAACCGCCGGGCAAAGGAGCCCGACGTCAGAGAAAGGGCACATCATGACCGGAGTCGACCCGCTGGGTCTCATCACCGCCGCGCAGGCCGGCGGATACGCCGTCGGCGCGTTCAACATGCACAATCCCGAGACCACGCAGGCCCTGATCCGTGCCGCCGAGCGCGCGGACGCGCCGGTGTTCCTCCAGGTGGGGCGCGCGATCGTCCCGCACATGGGGCTGAGGGCGGCGTACGAGATGACGCGACGCGAACTCGACGCCTCGGGCCTCCAGGCGCCGATCCATCTCGATCACGGCACGTACGACGAGGTGTTCCAGGCCATCCGCCTCGGGTTCGACTCGATCATGTTCGACGGGGCGCACCTCGACTTCGAGGAGAACATCCGCGTCACCGCCGAGGTCGTCCGTGTGGCCCACGCGTTCGGCATCCCGGTCGAGGCCGAGTTGGGCCGGATCCCGGATGCCGCCGACGACATCCCGTGGGAGGAGTACTACACCCGCGTCGACGAGGCCGAGCGTTTCGTCGCCGAGACCGGGGTCGACCTGCTGGCGATCTCGGCCGGCGTGATGCACGGGGTCACCGGCGTCGAGCCGCGCCCCCTCGACATCGAACGCATCCGCGCGATCCGTGACGCGGTCGGTATCCCGCTCGTCCTGCACGGCGCGTCCGGCGTGCCGGCCGATCAGCTGCACGCGGCGATCGAGGCGGGAGTGCACAAGCTCAACGCCGACACCGACCTGCGTCACGCCTTCCGACGCGGCATCGAAGAGGTCTGGTCGCGCGGCGACCGGCAGTTTGAGGAGGCCGTGTCCGAGGGACGCGAGCGCATGATCGAGGCGACCGTGCAGAAGATGCGCGAGTACGGCTGCGCCGATCGCGGCTCGGCTCCCCGCGACGCATCGGCGGTGCTCGTGTGAACACCGTGGTCGAGGAGGGGCGCGTCGAGCCGCTGACGGGCCTTCGGCGGACCGCCGCGCGACGGATGGTCCAGGCGTGGGCGGCCCCGGTCTTCCACGTCACCGTGGAGATCGACATGACGGCGGCGCTGCGCACCCGCGAGCGCGCCCCCGGTGCCACGGTGACCGACGCGATCCTGCAGGCCAGCGCGCGCGCCCTCGTGGCCGTCCCCGAGGTGAACGTCCACGTCGGCGACGACAGCGTCACCCGCTTCGACCGCGCCAACGTCGGTGTCGCCGTCGACAGCCCCAAGGGGCTCGTCGTCCCCGTCGTGCACGACATCGGCGCGGCCGAGCTGCCCGACATCGCGCGTGCCCGCGCCGACGTCGTCTCCCGCGCGCGCGAGGGGGCGCTCACCCGCGACGACATCACCGGCGGCACCTTCACCGTGTCGAACCTCGGGATGATGGGCGTGACGCGCTTCGACGCGATCCTCAACGTCCCCCAGGCGGCGATCCTGGCGGTCGGGGCGACCGTTCCGCGGTACGTCCACCGCGAGGATGCCGGCCTGTGGGTGCCGACCGCGGAGTTCACCCTCACCGCCGACCACCGCGCCCTCGACGGGGCGACCGCCGCGCGGTTCCTCGGGGCCCTTCGCACCGAGCTGGAAAGCACCGCGGCGTGACCGCCCGCGTCCGCGGAGACGGGGGACCGTCGCCCGCGGACGCGGGGGGCGTGCGTCTGCTGGTCGACGACGACACCGAGAAGGTCTCGGGCCGTGACCCCGCGCGGGAGGTGCTCACGTCGTTGCTGCTGCTGCACCGCGTCGCCGCCGACGCCGGGCCCGCGGTGGTCCGGGTCTTCTCCCCGGAGCCCACGGTGGCGTTCAGTCGACGCGAGAGTCTGCATCCCCGCTTCTCCGAAGCGGCCGCGGTCGCGTGCGCGGCGGGCTACCTGCCCATCGTGCGCCCCGCCGGGGGTCGGGCCGTCGTGCTGGACGCGGACTGGCTCGTCATCGACGTCATCCACCCCGAGAGGGATCGCGGCGCGGATGCCGAGATCTTCCGCGCCCGCGGAGAGCAGTTCGTCGGGCTCGCCCGGCGCTGGGGCGTCGACGCGCGCCTCGGTCCCGTCCCGGGGGAGTACTGCCCGGGAGACTGGTCGGTCAACGCCGGCGGCCGCGTGAAGCTCGTGGGCACCGCGCAGCGCGTGGTCCGCGGTGCCCGCCTGTTCACCGCGAGCCTGCCGCTGCGCGTGACCCCCGGTGCCCGGCGGCTGCTCGACCGGGTCAACGGCATCCTGGACCTCCCGTGGGATCCCGTGACCGCCGGGTCGCTCGCGGACGAGACCGCGGTGACGGAGGCGGTCGTCCGCGCCGACGTGACGGCATTCTTCGCCGGCGTGGACGCCCGACGCGTGCGCCTGCACGACCTGATCGCGGATGCCGCCGAGGCGCTCGCCGCGCTTTCCGGCGACCGGATCGTGACCTCTTCGTGACCTCTGGGCGAGCGGCCGGCGCCGCGGAATTCCGGGGCGGAATCACCCGTTGACAGGGGCGCCCGGGAGGCCTAACGTATAGCCAATCGAAAGATGAATAGTTAGTACAACAGGTCCCCGACCGAGAACGAGGAGGTTCACGGTGTCCGACAGCTACGACGTCCGGCCCTTCCGGATCGACATCCCCCAGGCCGATCTGGACGACATGATCGAGCGCCTGAAGCGCACGCGCTTCGCGGACGACTTCGCCAATGACGACTGGCGCTACGGCTACAACACCGCGTACCACCGCACGCTGGTCGACTACTGGATCAACGAGTACGACTGGCGCGACGTGGAGCGCCGCATGAACGAGCTCCCGCACTTCCGGGTCGACCTGATGAATGTGCCGCTGCACTTCATCCACGTCAAGGGCAAGGGTCCGAACCCGATGCCGCTGCTCCTGCACCACGGCTGGCCCTGGACCTTCTGGGACGTTCGCAAGGTCATCGAGCCCCTCACCGACCCCGCGAAGTTCGGCGGCGACCCGGCCGACAGCTTCGACGTCGTGCTGATCTCGCTCCCCGGCTACGGGTTCTCGTCGCCGCTGCGCGAGCCGGGCTGGAACTTCTGGCGCACCGCAGACCTCGAGAACACGCTCATGACCGACGTGCTGGGGTACGAACGCTACGCCACCGCCGGCGGCGACTGGGGTGCCCTCATCGCCCAGCAGCACGGGCACAAGTACGAGGACGACGTCATCGGCGTCTACACGCACTTCCCCGCGCAGCTCTCGCACTACCTGCCCGAGCACCCCGACCAGCCGACGCACGTCGAGTACGACCCGGCACTCGGCCTCCCCGCCGCCTCCGAGTACGGCGCGGGCGAGGAAGGCTGGTTCGAGCGCGGCAAGCTCTTCGTCGAGCGCGAGAGCGGGTACGGCGAGATCCAGCTCACCAAGCCCCAGACGCTCGCGGCCCTCGTGGTCGACTCGCCGGCGGCGCAGCTGGCGTGGATCACCGAGAAGCGCTACTTCTGGGGCCTCGCCGAGCGCGGCGAGGGAACGGAGGCGTTCGAACGCGTTTGGCCGAAGGAGGACCTCGTCACCACGGCCGCCGTGTACTTCCTCACGGGCACCGGCGGAACGTCGTCGCGCTACTACTGGGAGTGCCGCGGAAACCCCTGGACCCCCTCGCACGACCGCACGCCGGTCGTTCGCGTCCCCACCGCGGTGTCGATCTTCCCCGGCGAGATCTACAAGCCCCCGCGTACCTGGACCGACGCGTACTTCAACCTCCAGCAGTACCGCGTCCACGACGAGGGCGGGCACTTCGCTCCGCTCGAGGTCCCCGAGATCTACGTCGACGACGTCCGCACGTTCTTCCGCACCCTGCGACCGGCGGGCTGATCCCCGCTCTCGTCCTGCCGACCCCGGCTCACGGTCCACCCCACCGGCCGGTTCCCACCCCACCTCGCGACCGCTCCGCCGGCGCACTCGACGAAGGAGTCGAAATGATCAGCACCCGTTCCCGCGCACGTATCCTCCGTGGCCTGGCCCTGTCGGCCGCCGCCGCCCTCGTCCTCACCGGATGCACCTCGACCGCCGGCGCCACCGGCGGTGCCGCGCAGCCGCTGAAGAAGGAGGACCTGGTGCTGGTGGCATCCGTCATCAACACCACCAACCCCTACATGGCCTCCAACATCGCCGGCGCCGAGGCGCTGTCGAAGAAGCTCGACATCCCGCTCGAGATCGTCGACTCCAACGGCTCCTCTCAGACGGAGATCTCGAAGATCCAGGCGATCCTCGCCAAGGGCAAGAAGGTCGTGCTCTTCGTCAACACCGTCGCCAGCTCCGACGCCCCCACGATCGTGAACGCGGTCAAGGCGGCCGGCGGCTACGTGACCATCTGGTGGAACAAGCCCGACAACCTCGACCCGGCCCAGGTCGGCGACAACTTCGTCGCCTTCCAGAAGATCCCGGGCGTCGAGTCCGGCAAGTGCAACGCCGACGCGCTCGGCGAGTCCCTCGGCGGTCAGGGCAACGTCATCATGCTCCCGGGCGTGCAGGACAGCACCACCAGCCAGACGCGCGTCGCGGGGTTCAAGGCCCAGATGGCGGAGAAATACCCGGACATCGAGATCCTCGAGGAGCGGCCCTCGAACTGGGATCCGCAGCTCGGCTACAAGAACTCGCAGGACCTCATCGCCAAGTACGGCGACACGATCGACGGCGTGTGGAGCGCCGACGACGCGATGCAGACCGGGTCGATGAAGGCGTTCAAGGACGCCGGACTCCTGGACACCACGAAATTCGCCTCGGACGGCCTCTACCCCGACACGATCGCGTCGATGCAGTCCGGTGAGGGCAACAACGCCATCGTCGGTGAGACGTTCCACCGCGGATACATGGCCTCGGCCGTCGGGCTCTACACCGCCTACCTCGCCGCCATCGGCGAGATCAAGCCGTCGGAGCTCCCGCAGGAGAAGCGCGACAGCCTCTTCCAGCTGAGCTGCGTCACCCCCGACACGCTCAAGGACTACCTCGGCTACGACGCCGCGGACGGTCCGGAGAAGTTCGTCGACTCGCTCATCGAGAACGGCCCCTGGGACACCGAGCCGATGAAGCTCATCGGCGGCGGTCCGGAGGTCCTCCCGTCCAATTGACGGCCCGCGTCCCCCCGGCCGCACGCGGCCGGGGGGACGCTCCACCCCTCACTCCTACGACGACGGAGTCGATCATGACGAACACCACCGAGCGGCCCCCCGTGGCCGACACCACAGCGATCCGCACCCGAGAGCATCACATCGCGCGTCGCACCCGCTTCTCCGGATGGGCCGAGCCCGCCGCCCTCGTGGGCGCGATGGTCGTGCTCGTCATCGTGTTCTCGCTGCTGAACCCCCGGTTCGCCAGTGTGAGCAACCTCCAGAACATTCTCGACCAGGCAACCGTCCCCCTCATCGTGGGTGTGGGAGCAACGCTGGTGATCCTGCTCGGCTCCATCGACCTGTCGGTCGAGGGCGTCATGGGGGCCGCCGGCATGGCGTGGATCCTGCTGTCGGCGAACACTCGTGGCGGCCCCGACCTCGGTCCGCTCGCGTGGATTATCGCCCTCGCCGTGGGGGCGGCCCTGGGGTGGCTCAGCGGTGTGATCTTCACCCGCCTCAAGGTGCCCTCCTTCATCGTGACCCTGGGCATCTGGTACGTCGGCCTCGGTGTCGCCACGATCCTCTTCGGCACCGAGTCGATCCCGACGCTCACCGACGATGCCCTGTCGACGTGGTCGTCGCAGACGACGGCCGGCATCCCGAACGGCTTCTGGCTGGCCGTGGGCGTGGTCGTCCTCGGCGCGCTGCTGCTGCGCTACACCCGGTTCGGACGATTGACTCTCGCGATCGGCGACAACGAGGGCATCGCCCGCTCGGCCGGGATGCCTGTGGCGCGTATCAAGACCGCGGTCTTTCTCGTCGCCGGACTCCTGAGCGGTCTGGCCGGCATCATCGCCACGATGAAGCTCGGCGCCGGATCGGCGACGGTCGGGGCAGGAACGCTCTTCCTCGTCATCCCGGCCGTCGTGATCGGTGGAACTTCGCTCGGCGGCGGACGCGGAGGCATCCTTCGCACCGTCCTCGGCGTCTTCCTGCTGACTCTCCTCAGCAACGGGCTGATCCTCTCGGGCGTCAGCCCGAGTTTCCAATCCGCCGTGTCGGGGGCCATCCTCGTCGTGGCGATCGTCGCCGCTGCCTGGTCGCAGCGCAACCGCCTGAGGATCGCGAAATGACCGAGCAGACCCCCGTCATCGCCCTGCGCGACATCCGGATCTCCTTCGGCGCCGTCGCCGCCGTCAAGGGCGTGTCGCTGGAGATCGGTCCCGGCGAGGTGGTCGGACTGATCGGCGAGAACGGCGCGGGTAAATCGACACTGCTGAAGATCATGACCGGCATCCACCAGCCCGACGCGGGCACGATCGAGGTCAACGGCGCCCCCGTGCGATTCCGAGGACCCCGGGATGCCATCGCCGCCGGCGTCGGGGTCGTGCACCAGGAGCAGTCGCTTTTCACCAACCTCACGGTCGCCGAGAACGTCGAGATGAACACCAAGCCCGGCAAGGGCGGGGTGGGTCGCGCCGGCTTCTACCGGTGGGGACGCCTGAACAAGGATGCCGCCGAGACCCTCGCCAAGATCGGCTCGCAGCTGGACCCCCGGACGAAGGTCGGTGACCTGTCTTTCGTCGACCGTCAGATGGTCGAGATCGCCCGCGCGATCCGGGTGCAGACCCGTTCGGGCGGCCAACCGCTCGTCATCCTCGACGAGCCGACGTCGGTGCTCGAGCGCACGGAGACGGCCATCCTGGAGCGCGAGATCGGCAAGCTCCGCGACGTCGGGTCGGTGATCTTCGTCTCGCACCGGCTCGACGAGGTCATGCGCATCTGCGACCGCGTCCTGGTCATGCGCGACGGCGAACTCATCGCCGACCGCCCGGTGGCCGACGTCACCGAGGCCGAGCTGTTCCGCCTCATGGTCGGGCGCGAAGCCCACGCCGAGGCACGGGAGCGGCAGGCGCTCGGCGTCGACGACCGCCCCGTGCTGGAGGTGCGCGGGCTCGGCCGCCGCGGCGAGTACGACGACGTGTCGTTCGAGGTCCACGCCGGGCGTCTCACCGCGATCGTCGGCACGAGCGGTTCGGGGCGCGAGTCGCTCTCCCGCGCGCTGTTCGGCGCCGAGGTCTTCGATCGCGGGCAGATCCTCATCGACGGCGTCGCCGTGAAGAACTGGACGATCCCGCACGCGGTCAAGGCTGGTGTCGGGTACGTTCCGGCCGAGCGTCGCGTGGAGGGGATGGTCGGGGGCCTCAGCGCCGCTGAGAACCTCACGCTGACGCACCCGGGCGATTCCACGACCGGCGGCATTCTGCGCCCGGGGCGCCGCAATCGCACCTCGCAGGAGTGGTTCGACGCCCTCGAGGTGCGGCCGAACGACATCTCGCTCGAGCTCGAGCGGTTCTCGGGCGGCAACCAACAGAAGGTCGTCATGGCCAAGTGGCTCACCGCCTCCGACCTCAAGATGCTCGTGCTCGACCACCCGCTGCGCGGACTCGACCCGGGCGCCGCGCAGATCGTCAACGCCCAGATCCGGCGGGCGTGCGAGAACGGCACCGCCGTGATCCTCCTCGCCGACACCCTCGAAGAGGCGCTGGAGATGGGCGACGAGATCATCGTGATGCGCGACGGCCGGACGGCGGCCCGCTACGACCTGGTGACCGAGGATCCGTCCACCCTCGACCTGCTGGAAAGGATGCTGTGATCCCGTGAACGCCTTCGCCACCGTCGCCGACCGCTCGGCCGTCCGCGACGAGAAGTCCACCCCGAAGCGCTCGCGCCTGCGTCCGCAGCGCGTATGGCAGACCGTCGGTCCGCCGGTGATCTTCGCGGTGATGTTCGCCGTCGTCGCCGCCCTCACGCCCGCGTTCCTCGGCGGTGGCGGACTCACGATCATCGCCGCCTCGGCCGCGCCCATCCTCCTCGTTGCCCTCGGCCAGGCGCTCGTGCTGCACATCGGTTCCATCGACCTGTCCAACGCGGCGATCGCGCTGCTCGGTGCGATCCTCCTCGCCACCCTCCTCGCGCCGCTCGGCGCGGTCGCCCCGCTCGTCGTGCTCGTGATCGTGACGCTGTGCGGCGCGCTGAACGGCGTGCTGGTGGCCTTCGCCCAGGTGCCGTCGTTCGCCCTCACCCTGGGCACGCTCGGCATCTACTCGGCGGCTGCCCTCGTCACCAGCGGCGCCACCACCGTCTACGTCACGGCGAACGGCGAGAGCGTGGCCGCGCTCTACCAGACCGGTGTCGTCGGAATCCCGCTGACGTTCTGGCTGGGTGTCGTCGTCGCGATCATCCTGTGGGCGGTCCTGCGTTTCACCCGTCTCGGCATCGGTATGACCGCGGTCGGGCGGAACGAGTCCGGCGCCGTCTTCTCGGCGGTCCGCACCCGGGCCATCAAGGTCATCGCCTTCAGTCTCTCGGGCTTCACCGCGGGCCTGGCGAGCATCGCGATCATCGCCCAGGCCGGGTCGGCCTCGCCGACGGGTCTCGGCAGCGACCTCCTGCTCCCCGCCATCGCCGCGGCCATCGTGGGCGGCACGTCGATCTCGGGGGGAGCGACCAATCCGATCAACGTCGTCTTCGGCGCCCTGACCGTTGCTCTCGTCCCCATTGCCACCGCCGCCCTCGGCATCGACGCTCAGGCGCAGAGCCTGGTCTACGGCGTCGTCATCATCACCGTCGTGGCCCTGACCATGACCCGCGCCCGCGGGTCTATCGTCAAGTGACCGCGCGGCCGACACCCGAAATCGTCCCGCCGTTCTCAGAGAGGAGAACCATGTCCGACACGCTTTCCGTCCCGCCCACCACGGGTGTCCTGGACGACCTCGAGCCCCGGGAGGTGCTGCGGTGGTTCGAGTCCCTCGCGGGTATCCCCCGCGGCTCGGGGAACGAGTCCGCCGTCGCCGACTGGGTCGTCGATTTCGCCCGCTCCCGCGGCCTGGACGCCGTCAAGGACGGGGTCAGCTGCGTCCTGGTGCGCAAGCCCGGTCAGGGCGGCCTCGAGGATGCCGCGCCCCTCATCCTGCACGGACACCTCGACATGGTGTGCGAGAAGGCGGAGGGGGTCGAGTTCGACTTCGTCACCGAGCCGATCCGCCTCCTCGTCGACGGCGACTTCATCACCGCGGACGGCACCTCGCTCGGTGCCGACAACGGCATCGGCGTCTCGTACATCTTGGCGCTGCTCGCCGACGAGGACATCCCCCACCCGCCCCTGGAGGCCGTCCTCACCGCGATGGAGGAGAAGGGCAAGGTCGGTGCCGGCCAGTTCGACACCTCTCAGCTCCTCGGGCGTCGCATGATCGACTTCAACTGGATCACCGACAAGGAGATCCTCGCCGGCTGCAGCGGCGACGTGACCTTCACCGTCGATCTTCCGGGCGAGTTCCAGGCCGTGCCCGCGTCGCACTCGCGCGCGCTGCGCCTGCAGGTGCGGGGTCTGCGCGGCGGCCACTGCGAGTTCGACATCCAGCTGGAGCGCGCCAACGCGCTGCAGATCCTCGCGCGTGCCGTGCAGGCCGTCGCTGACGGGCGCGACGTCCGCGTCTCTGACGTGGTCGGCGGGGCGCAGAACAACGCCATCCCCGCCGATGCCGAGGCCGTGCTGAGCCTGCTCCCCGGGGACGAGGAGGCCGTCCGGGCCGTCGTCGCCGATCTGCAGCGCGACCTCGCGGTCGAGTACGACCTGGCCGACCCCGACGTGCGGGTCGAGCTCGTCGAGACCGCCGCGGTCGAGCGATCGCTGTCGCCCGACGCCGCGCGGCGGTTCACGGCGGTGACGCTGCTCATCCCGCACGGGGTGGTCCGCTGGAACCTGCACGTGCCCGACCGCGTCGAGACGTCGAACAACCTCGGCACGGTCCGACCGACCGACGACGGGCTCCGGCTCATGTCGACGATCACCTCGGCTCTCACTTCGCGCAAGCACGAGCTGTTCGACCGGGTGAAGGCCCTCGTCGACCTCGCCGGCGGTGGGGCGCGTATCGAGATGTACGGGCTCGATGCTCCCGAGTTCCCCTACCGGCCCGACTCCGAGCTCCTCGCCGTGGCCTCGGCCGCGTACCGCGACGTTCTCGGCGCCGAGCCCTCGGTCGAGGTCTCGCAGTGCTCGCTCGAGCTGGGCATGTTCAGCCGTCGGGTCCCCGTCGCCGACATCATCTCGATCGGGACCGAGCTGCACGCATTGCACTCGCCCGCCGAGAAGGTCAACCACCGATCGGTCGCCCGCGTGTGGCCGCTCGTGAAGAGCGTCGTGTCGCGGCTCGGCTGACACGACACTCGGTGCGGATGCCGCGGCCCGGTCGTCGGGGTCGCGGCATCCGTGCCTCTTCTCGGTGTCCTGCGCCGACGCCGCGGCGCGGGGTGCTCAGCGCGCGGGACCCTGCGCGAGGAGGTACTGCGCCGATTCCTCGTCGGTGACGAGCACGTTGATCCACCCGCCGCGCACGGCGGCCAGCAGGGCCTCGTGCTTGTCGGCGCCGCCCGAGACGCCGATGCGTCGCTCGGCTCGGCGCAGTTGATCGAGCCCGACGCCGATGACGAGATCGTCGAGGGGGGATGCCACGGGGCGACCGTCGGCATCCATGAAGTTGAGGTTGATCTCGCCGACGGCTCCGCGGGCGCGCACGTCGTCGAACTGCTCCTGCGTGAAGAAGTTCTCGCCTCCGACCAGCGGCGGCACGATCGTGGCGTTGCCGATGCCGACCAGGGCGATGTCGAGCTCGTCCATCGCGGCGAGGGCGCGCCGGGCGTGCGGATCGTTCGCGAGGATCGCCTCGCGGACGTCGGGGGTCGAGACGACGCCGGGTACGCGGAGGAACAGCGCCTCCGCGTCGGTGAGCGAGGCGAGCCGTTCGGTGGCGTTGGTGGCCTGGTGCTGGATCGTCGGCTGCCCGACGCCGCCGAGCAATTCGACGACGGCCCGGGCGGACGAGTGCGGAAAGCTCGTGAGGTTCTCGACGAAGCGGCGCATCGATCGGCTCCACGACGTGAAGCCGATCATCTTGTCACCGACCGGCAGCACCTGGAACACCCCCGCGAGGGCGACGCCGAGCGTCTCGGTGCGCTGTTCGCCGGTCTCGCCCGACGCGTCGACGACGTGGACCTCGCGCATGCCGAACATGCGCTCCACGCCCTCCTCGAGATCGGCGTTGAGTCCCGGTGGCGGGACGACGATCGTGCGGACGATGTTGGCCTCTTCTGCGGCGGCGAGCAGGCGCGAGACGCGGGCCTGCGAGATGCCGAGGGTCTTCGCGATCTCCGTCTGGACGATGCCGCGCGTGTGATAGAGGTGCGAGACCTTCGTCATCATGCGCAGCTGCTCGAGCTCTTTGGGATCGCGCGCCATCGTCTGCCTCCCCTGTCCGTATGGATCGTGGAGTCCTACTCTGCCAGGCCACCGCGGCGTCCCCGAGCGAGGCGCATCCGTGCGCCCGCGCACGCCGGCCCTCATTCCCCGGGCTGCGGCGCGTCGACCAGGTGGCGGGCGGTCAGATCGTCGGTGACCAGAACGTTGATCCAGCCGCCGCGCACCGCCGCCAGGACGGCCGCGTGCTTGGCCGCACCGCCGGCGACGGCGATGCGGCGTTCCGTTCGCCGAAGCTGCGCGAGTTCCATGCCGAGGACGAGGTCGTCGAGGTCGGTTGCCACGGGCGAACCGTCCGCGTCGAGGAATCGCAGGCCGATCTCGCCGACGGCCCCCTGTGCCCGGGCGGCGGCGAACTGCTCGTCGGTGAAGAAGTTCTCGCCCGCCACCAGCGGCGGCGTCGGGTGAGCGGCGCCGATGCCGGTGAGCACGAGGTCGAGGTGGTCCATGGCATCCAGCGCCAGACGCGCGTGGGGGTCGCCGTCCAGGAGAGCGGTTCGCATGCGCGGCGTCGCGACCACGCCCGGGGCTCGGAGGAACAGAGGCTGTCCGCCCGTCGCCTGGGCGAAGCGCTCGGTGGTGAGTGCGGCGCGGTGTTGCAGCGTGGGGCGCCCGACGTCGCCGAGGACCTCGACGACGCGGGCCGCGGTCGCCCGTGGGAAGTCCGGCATGACCGACACCGCAAGCTGAAGTGTGCGGCTCCACGAGGTGAGGCCGATGGAGCGCCGGTCGATGGGCGTGAGCTGGATGACCTGCGCGAGGGCGCGGGCGAGCGCTTCGACGCGACGTTCCCCCGTCAGAGCCCCCGCCGAGACGATGTGCACCTCCCGCAGGCCGAAACGTTCCTCCACGGCCTGCTCGAGGTCGCAGAGGAACCCGGAGGGCGGGACCACGATCGTACGGACGATGCCGCGATCGACAGCCGCCGTCAGCAGGCGCGAGACGCCCGCCTGGGACAGCCCCATCTCGGCCGCGATCTCGGTCTGCACGAGTCCGCGTCGGTGATACAGGTGGGCGACGCGGGTCATCGCGCGCAGGGCATGGGGATCGCGCGGCGGTGTCATCTGCGACCATTCCTCTCCACTGTTCCCGCGTCGGCGCGTGTCTGCGAGACTCCCCCTACCGGTTCCCGAAAGCCGGTCCGCGCTTCCCATCCCGACGGCTGGGCGCTACGATAGTGGAAACACATTCAATATGCGACTGATTATTCAGGCGTACCACGGTCAAGGGAGACAATCGTGGACAAGGTCGATCACCCCGCGTTCGACATCGTGATCATCGGTGCCGGGATCAATGGTCTGGGCATCGCCCGGGACGCGGCCGAGCGCGGCCTCTCGGTCGCGCTCGTCGAGCAGGAAGACGTGTGTGCGGGGGTCTCGGCATGGTCGGGACGTCTGGTCCACGGCGGCTTGCGTTACCTCGAACGAGGCGACATCCGGCTCGTGCGCGAGTCGCTGCGCGAGCGGGAACTGCTGTTCAAGGTCGCCCCGCATCTGGTCAAGCCGGTGCGGCTCATCATGCCGTTCTACGCGCGCAACACCCGCCCCTCGTGGATGATCCGCCTGGGCATGCTCGCCTACGACGTGCTCTCGGTCGACAAGAGCGTCGCGTGGCACCGCGTGCTCTCTGCATCCGGTGTCCGCGAACGCTTTCGCGGCGCCGCACGTGACGGTCTGAGCGGCGCCGCCCTCTTCACGGACGGGCAGGTGGAGTACGCCGAACGCCTGTGCGTCGAGCTCGCGGTGGCCGCGGTCGACGCGGGTGCGCGGCTCTTCCTGCACACGCGCGCGATCGGATTGCTGGGCTCCGGCAAGCGCGTCACCGGCGTTCGCGTCCAGCACGCCGACGGCTCGGTCGCCGACATCCACGGCCGACTGACCATCAACGCCGGCGGCCCCTGGGTCGACGCCGTCCTGCGGGGCGATGAGGCGTCGTCGGCCCTGCCCGGCATCCCCGCCCCGCGTCTGATCGGCGGAGCAAAGGGAAGTCACATCATCGTCGACCCGTTCCCCGGCGCCCCTTCGGACGTCGTCTACTACGAGTCGCAGACCGACGGCCGTCTGGTCCTGGTCATCCCGTGGATGGGCCGCTACCTCATCGGCTGCACCGACACGAAGTTCGACCTCGACCCCGACGAGGCCCGGGCCGAGACCGACGAGATCGAGTACCTGCTCACCGAGACCAACGCTCTCGTCCCGGGGGCGAACCTCACCGCGGACGATGTCCTCTACACCTACAGCGGGGTGCGGCCTCTGCCGTACGCCCCGGACGTTCCCGAGTGGAAGGTGCCGCGCAGCCACATCGTCCGGGACCACGCCAAGGACGGCCACCCTGGCCTGCTCTCGATCGTCGGCGGGAAGCTCACCACCTATCGCCAGCTCGCGGAGGACGCCACCGATGCCGCGGTCAAGCGGCTGCGCGCCGGACTCAAGCGCCCCGTGAGCAAACATCAGCCGTTCCCCGGTGCCCGTGCCGCCGATCTCGGCGCGTTCGAGAAGGCGCTCCTGTCCACGAATCTCGTCGAGCGCGACACCGCGGAGCGGCTCTGGGCGCTCTACGGCACGCGCGCCGAACGAGTGCTCGACCTGGTCCGCGAACGTCCGACGCTCGCCGAGCGGTTCGACCCCGAGTCGCCGGCGATCGCGGCCGAGCTCGTCTTCGCGATGCGCATCGAGTTCGCCGAGACGTTCACCGACGTCTTCGCCCGTCGCCTCCTGCTCGCATTCGAGCCGAAGCACGGCGTGCGCGGTGTCGAGCGCGCGGCCGACATCCTGGCCGACGAACGGGGGTGGGACGCCGATCGGCGCGGAGCCGAGATCGCCGGTTACCGGCGTTGGCTCGACCACCTCCGTGTGCCCGTCCGCGCGGCCCAGCCGGCCTGACGGGGCGACCGTGTCGACCTCCTCGGGCTATGTCCTGGCCCTCGACGAGGGCTCCAGCAGCGCGCGCGCCGTGCTCATCGACGCGCAGGGCGCCGTCGTCGGAGAGGCGTCGTCGCAGATCGACCCGATCTTCCCGCACGAGGGCTGGGTCGAGCTCGATCCGTTCGACCTGTGGGACGCGCCGCGTACGGCGATCCTGGGGGCGCTCGCGCGCGCCCGGGTGGACGGCTCCGCGGTGCGCGCGGTGGGGGTGACGTCCCACCGCGAAACGATCGTGATGTGGGACCGCCGTACCGGTGCCCCCGTCCACAACGCCATCATGTGGATGTCGAAGCAGACCGACGACATCGTCCGGGAGTGGTCGGCGCGCGGCCTGGACGACGAGTTCCGCTCCCGCACCGGGGTGCGTAACGACTCGTTCTTCTCGGCGGCGAAGGTCGCCTGGCTCCTGCGGCACGTCCCGGGAGCGCGGGAGCGCGCCGAGCGCGGCGAGCTGGCCATCGGCACGCCCGAGACGTGGCTGTTGTGGAACCTCACCGGGGGCGCCGCCCACCGGACCGAGCCCGGGGCCGCGTCCCGCACGGGTCTGATGTCGCTCGCCCGGGCCGAGTGGGACCACGAGTTCTGCGGCATCCTGGACATCCCCACCAGCCTGCTCCCCGAGATCGTCCCCTCCAACGCGTGGTTCGGCGACGTCGCCCCGGGGATCCTCCCCGGCGCCGAGCACAGGTCGGTGCCGATCCTGGCGGTCCTCGGCGACCAGCAGGCGGGTCTGTACGGCGAGGCGTGCCTCGAGCCCGGCAGCGCCAAGAACACCTTCGGCACCGCGGGCGTGCTCACCGTCAACGTCGGTCCCCGCCCGCGGACCTTGCCCGGCATGTGCAGCAGCGTGGCGTGGCGGTTCGACGACGACGTCACGTACGAGGCCGAGGGAGTGGTGTTCCACAGCGGGCAGACAATCCAGTGGCTGCGCGACCGACTCGGCATCCTGCCGGGGGCCGCCGCGAGCGAGCGGCTGGCCGAGAGCGTGCCCGACAGCGGCGGCGTGTACCTCGTGCCGGCGTTCGCGGGACTGTTCGACCCGCACTGGGACCGCAACGCCCGCGGCGGCATCGTCGGGTTGACTCTCGAGTCCACGGCCGCGCACGTCGTCCGCGCGGGGATCGAGGCGATGGCGTTCCAAACGCGCGACAATGTCGACAACCTGCGGCGCCACGGCGTCACGATCCCCCTCCTCAAGGTGGACGGGGGAGCCACGCGGAACAATCTCCTGTGCCAGTTCCAGGCCGATATCCTCGGCATCCCGGTCGCGCGCCCGCAGGGGCTGGAGCGCACCGCCCTCGGCATCGGGCATCTCGCCGGGTCGGGCGCCGGGATCTGGCGGCGCGACGAGATCGCCGGACGCTGGCATCTCGAGCGCGTGTTCGAGCCGCGGATGAGCGAGGACGAGCGCGAGGAGCGCTACGCCGGATGGTTGGACGCCATCGCCTCGATCCGCACCCTCCCGCCCCGCCGCACGCGGTCGACGACCGACCAGGCTGCCTCGTCGGCCGCGCCCGGCACCGCGGGGGCGGCGCCCGTGCCGCCCTCCACGGCCCTGCCCGCCGGGACGACCCCGACGCCTGCGTAGACTTGTCGAATGCGCGCGGCCGACATCTCCGACGACATCAGCGAAGTCCTCCTCACTGAGGAGCAGATCCAGGGCAAGCTCGCCGAACTGGCCACGCAGGTCGCGGCCGACTACGCCGGACGCGACGTCGTCCTCGTGGGCGTCCTCAAGGGCGCGGTCATGGTCATGGCCGACTTCGCCCGCCACCTGCCCTCGCACATCACCATGGACTGGATGGCCGTCTCGTCGTACGGGGCCAGCACCCGCTCGAGCGGTGTCGTCCAGATCCGCAAAGACCTCGACACCGACATCACGGGCAAGCACGTGCTCATCGTCGAAGACATCATCGATTCCGGCCTGACCCTGAGCTGGCTCCTGGAGAACTTCGCCTCCCGCGGGGCCGAGTCGGTCGAGGTGCTCGCGCTCCTGCGCAAGCCGGATGCCATGAAGGTCGAGGTGGACTGCCGCTACGTCGGCTTCGACATCCCCAACGACTTCGTGATCGGCTACGGCCTCGACTACGCCGAGAAGTACCGCAACCTGCGCGACGTCGCCGTGCTCGCGCCGCACGTCTACTCCTGATCCGCGATCGGATGCCGAGCGCCCCGGCGCGGCATCCCTCGCCCGGTACGCCCACGACGAACGCACAGGCCGGGCATAGTCGGCGCGCGTTACCCTGATTGCCACCGCTTCTTCCGGGCGGATCACGAAAGGGCTGGGCTCGCCCACCATGAATTTCAAGAAGATCACGCGCAATCCGATCATCTACGTTCTGCTGGTCGGTCTGCTTCTGGTCATCGGTTTCTCGCTGATCTCCAACCTCAGCGGGGCACGCCAGATCTCGACCCAGGAGGGCCTCGAGCTGCTCAAGGGCAGCACGGTGTCCCAGGCGACGACCAACGACGTCGACCAGCGCGTCGATCTCAAGCTCTCGCAGCCGTACGAGGGCGCCGAGACCGTGCAGTTCTACTACAGCACGGCGCGGGCCGCCGAGGTGGCGACCGCGATCGACACGGCCGCACCGGCCGACGGGTTCAACGACGTCGTGCCGCGCCCCAGCTGGTTCGACGGGTTCCTCTCGCTGATCCTGCCCCTGGTGCTGCTCGGTCTGCTGTTCTGGTGGTTGCTTTCCAGCGCCCAGGGCGGCGGCAGCAAGGTGATGCAGTTCGGCAAGTCGCGGGCGAAGCTCGTGACGAAAGAGACGCCCACCGTGACCTTCCAGGACGTCGCGGGCTCGGACGAGGCGATCGAAGAGCTCGAGGAGATCAAGGAATTCCTCAAGGACCCGAAGAAGTTCGAAGAGGTCGGTGCGCGCATCCCGAAGGGCGTGCTGCTGTACGGCCCTCCCGGAACCGGCAAGACCCTCCTCGCTCGCGCTGTCGCGGGGGAGGCGGGCGTGCCCTTCTACTCGATCTCGGGGTCGGACTTCGTCGAGATGTTCGTCGGCGTCGGCGCGAGCCGCGTGCGCGACCTCTTCAACCAGGCCAAGGAGAACTCGCCCGCGATCATCTTCATCGACGAGATCGACGCCGTCGGGCGCCACCGCGGTGCCGGTATGGGCGGCGGTCACGACGAACGCGAGCAGACTCTGAACCAGATGCTCGTCGAGATGGACGGCTTCGACCCCAAGGTCAACGTCATCGTCATCGCGGCGACGAACCGCCCCGACATCCTCGACCCCGCGCTTCTGCGTCCGGGGCGCTTCGACCGCCAGATCGGTGTCGACGCTCCCGACCTCAAGGGACGCCAGCGCATCCTCGAGGTGCACGGTCGCGGCAAGCCGCTGTCGGACTCCGTCGACCTCGAGGTCGTGGCTCGGAAGACGCCCGGATTCACCGGCGCCGACCTGGCCAACGTTCTCAACGAGGCCGCGCTGCTGACCGCGCGTTCCAACGCGCAGCTCATCGACAACCGCGCTCTCGACGAGGCGATCGACCGCGTCATCGCCGGCCCGCAGCGCCGGACGCGTGTGATGAGGGAGAAGGAGAAGCTCATCACGGCGTACCACGAGGGCGGACACGCGCTCGCGGCGGCGGCGATGAACCACACCGACCCGGTGACCAAGGTCACGATCCTCCCGCGCGGCAAGGCCCTCGGCTACACGATGGTGCTGCCGCTCGACGACAAGTACTCCGTGACGCGCAACGAGCTGCAGGACCAGCTGACGTACGCCATGGGTGGTCGCGTCGCGGAGGAGATCGTCTTCCACGACCCGACGACCGGAGCCTCCAACGACATCGAGAAGGCCACGAGCATCGCCCGGAAGATGGTCACCGAGTACGGCATGACCACCGACGTCGGCCCGGTCAAGCTCGGATCGTCGTCGGGCGAGGTCTTCATGGGGCGCGACATGGGTCACGGCCGCGACTTCTCCGAGCGCATCGCCGAGCGCGTCGACGCGCAGGTGCGTGCGCTCATCGAGCAGGCGCACAACGAGGCGTACCAGGTCATCAACGACAACCGCGAGGTCCTCGACCGTCTCGCGCTCGCTCTCCTCGAGAAGGAGACGCTCGACCACCTCGAGCTCGCCGAGATCTTCAAGGACGTCAAGCGTCTTCCCCCGCGCCCGCAGTGGCTGTCGTCGGGCGACCGCCCGGTGTCGACCCTGCCCCCGGTGGAGGTTCCGCGCCGCCAGGCCCCCGCGGGCGTGGCCGCGTCCGTCGAGGCCGACGCGCAGACCGCGGCCCAGCCGCAGCGCCGGCCGAGCGGACAGACGCGTCCGGCCACCGCGTAAGGCCCCGTGGCCGTCGACCGGGAGCGCGTGTCCGCGCTCGTACGCCAGCTGCTCGAGGCGATCGGTGAGGATCCCGATCGCCCCGGGCTGCGGCAGACCCCGGCGCGGGTGGCGGACTCCTGGACCGAGTTCTTCGGCGGAGTGGGACAGGATGCCGGTGCGCCCCTGCAGCACACCATCTCGGTGAGCCGCGGCCCGGCGCCCGACACGTTGCCCTCCGGGGCGGTGATGCTGCGCGACATCGCCTTCCGCTCGATGTGCGAGCACCACCTGCTCCCCTTCCGGGGCCACGCCCACGTGGCGTATCTGCCGGGTGAAGAGGTCGTGGGGCTCGGCGCGCTTCCCCGCGTCATCGACATCCTGGCCGCTCGCCCGCAGGTGCAGGAGCGTCTCGGTGAGCAGGTCGCCGACACGATCGCCGGTGCCCTCGATGCGCGGGGCGTGCTCGTCGTCCTGGACGCCGAGCACGAGTGCGTCACGATGCGGGGCGGGCGTCAGCCCGACGCCTCGACCGTGACGATCGCCGCGCGCGGCGTCTACACCGACCCCGTCGCGCGCGGGGAGCTGGTCGCTCTGATCGGTCGGAGCCGCCCGTGACGCTCGTGATGGGGATCGTCAACGTCACCCCCGACTCGTTCAGCGACGGCGGCCGCTTCCTCGATCCCGACGCGGCCATCGCCCACGCTCGCCATCTCCACGAACAGGGTGCGGACATCCTCGACGTGGGTGGCGAGTCGACCCGGCCGGGGGCGGAGCGAGTGGCGCCGAGGGTCGAGCAGCAGCGCGTCCTCCCGGTCGTCGAGGCCCTGGCATCCGAGGGCCTGGTCGTCAGCATCGACACGATGAACGCGTCGACGGCGCGCGCCGCCGTCGCAGCCGGTGCGGCGCTCGTCAACGACGTGTCCGGCGGCCTCGCCGACGCCGAGATGCTCTCTGCCGTCGCCGAGACCGATGCCGACATCGCTCTCGGTCATTGGCGTGGACCCTCGTCCGAGATGTACGCGCGCGCCGACTACGGCGACGTGGCGGCGGAGGTGACCGCGGAACTGGGGGAGCGCATCGCGCGAGCCGAGGCGGCGGGCATCTCCCGCGCACGGATCGTCGTGGACCCGGGCATCGGCTTCGGCAAGCGCGGGGCGCAGAACTGGCAGACGTTGCGTGGGCTGCCGCGTGTAATCGACCTCGGCTGTCGTGTTCTGGTGGGAACGAGCCGCAAACGCTTCCTCGGCGAGGCGATCGGCGAGGACGCCGACCTCACGCGCCGCGATCTCGCCACCGCCGTGACGAGCGTCCTGGCGTTTCGTGCCGGGGCGTGGGCGGTGCGCGTGCACGACATCCCGACCACTCGCGACGCGCTCGCCGTCGCCCGCGCCTGGGAGGCCTGATGGACTTCGCCGATGAGATCACCCTGACGGGGGTGCGCGCGCACGGATTCCACGGCGTGTACCCCGAGGAGAAGCGTGAGGGGCAGGACTTCGTCGTGGACGTCGTCCTCCAGCTCTCGCTGCGTCCGGCGGCGGAGTCCGACGACGTTCGCGACACCGTGCACTACGGCGAACTCGCCGAGCGCATCGTCGCGATCGTGCAGGGCGACCCGGCCGACCTGCTCGAGACCGTCGCACAACGCATCGCGGACGACGTGCTCGCCGACGAGCGCGTCATGCTGGTGACGGTGACGGTGCACAAGCCGCAGGCGCCGATCACCGTGCCTTTCGGTGACGTGTCGGTGACGATCCGGCGGGGTCGCGCATGAGCGTGCGTCTCGCGCACGGCATCGGCGATCCCCCCGCGGATCGTCCCGTGTCCGCGGTCGTGGCTCTCGGCGCGAACCTGGGCGCGCGGGCCGAGACCCTCGACGCCGCCGTCGCGGCCCTGCGCCGATTGCCGCTGACGACCGACGTGCGGGTGTCCGCCCCGATCGAGACGGTCGCCCTCACGCTCAGCGGTGAGGACGAGAACGCGCCCCGCTACTTGAACGCCGTCGCGCTGCTGCAGACCCGCCTGGCGCCGGCGACGCTTCTCGACCAGCTGCACCGCATCGAGAGCGACCACGGGCGAGTGCGCCGCGAGCGGTGGGGGGATCGCACTCTCGATCTGGACCTCATCGCCTACGGCGACGAGCGGATCGACGACGAACGATTGACTGTGCCGCATCCGCGCGCGCACGAACGCGCATTCGTCCTCCGGCCGTGGCTGGACGTGGATCCGGATGCCATCATCCCCGGCCGTGGTCGGGTCGACGCCCTGTTGGCCGGGCTCGAGGACGGCGCATCGTGAAGCGGACGGGAGTGACGATCCTCGTCGTGGCGGCACTCGTCGGCGCCGTGGTCGGGTTCCTGCTCGACACCGCCCTCACCTCGACGGGGCGGCCGACGTTCGTACCGGCGGCGAGTCTCCCGACCATTCTGGCGCTGCTGGGCGCGGTCGTCGTCGTGGTCGCCGTTCCGGTTTTCCGTGCCTCACGGGGCCGCAGCGATCGTCGCATCGACCCCTTCCGGGCGCTGCGGATCGCGATGCTCGCGAAGGCTTCGTCGATCCTCGGTGCCGCATCGACCGGTTTCGCGCTGGGGCTGCTGGGCTTCGTCTTCACACGTCCGTTCACTCCGTCGCTAGGCTCGTTGGGGTCGATCATCGCGACGGCCGTGTGCGGTGCCGCCCTCGTCGTCGCGGGACTCGTGGCCGAGCAGTTGTGCACCATCCGGAAGGACGACGATGACGAACACCCCGGATCTGCCGGAGCGCCCGACGCCGGTCCCACCGTCGGCTGAGTCCGCGGCCTCCGTCCTCGACGACGCCACCTACGACCGCATTCTCGAGCCGCGCGGTTCCGGGCGCCTGCCGCTCGGCGACGGCACGTGGCACCAGCTGGCCCGCGCTTATGTGAGGGTGCAGCTCATCTCACAGGGCGCGGTGTTCCTGCTGGTGCTGGCGGCGGCCATCGTCGCTCAGCTCATCACCGGCGTGACGTGGCAGTGGATCCCGGTCGGCGTCATCCTGCTGGTCACCGCGATCGGCATCGTCATCACGCCGCGGCAGGCCCGCTCCTTCGGGTATCAGCTTCGGCGCGATGATCTGGTCTTCCGTCGCGGCATCCTGTGGCAGCGGGTGGTGGCGGTTCCGTATGGACGAATGCAGCTCGTCGACATCACCCATGGTCCGCTTGACCGCGGCTTCGGGATCGCCCAGCTCAAGCTCGTCACCGCCGCAGCGTCGTCGGGCGTCACGATCCCGGGCCTGACGCAGCGCGCGGCCGAGCAACTGCGTGACACCCTCATCGATGTCGCCGAGACCCGCCGGACCGGGCTGTGAGCGAGCCGACGTGGTCGGAGCGCGACGCCAACGGCGCCGACGCCTCGCAGGCGAACCGGCGCGAGAGCGAGGCGGCCGAGACCGGGGCGGGCGGGGCTGAGGCCGGGGCGGCCGCGGCGTCGGGCCGGGCGCCGGCCGGGGCAGGCTCGGCGCCGGATCCGGCGTGGAAGCCGCCGACCGCCGATTCGGTCGCGGAGACCGTTCCAGCGCCCGGTGTCGCCGCTGACTCCGTCGCGGACACCGTTCCGACGCCCGGCCTTGCCGCTGACTCGGTCGCGGGCACCGTTCCGACGCCCGGCCTTGCCGCTGACTCGGTCGCGGGCACCGCCCCATCGCCGGGTGTCGCCGCTGACTCGCCGGCCCGAGCTCTCGTGCGCTCGCCGCTGAGCGATGGCGAGTGGCAGCGCCTGCACCCCCTCACGCCGCTGTTGCGGGGTGGACTGTTCCTCCTCGTGATCGTCGGCGTCATCATCGCGAATATGCGCGAACGTCTGCTCGAGTTCTTCCTCCCCTCGGTGACGGACCTGCCGCCCGGCGTCCTCCCGCCGGACCCCGTCGATTTCCTCTTCTCGAACAACCTGATCCTTCTCGCGGCAGGTGGCGCCCTGGTGGTGCTGGTCGTGCTGCTCGTCGCATTCCGACTGTCGTGGCGGTTCCACACTTTCCGCATCAGCGACGACGACGTCGAAGTCCGTTCGGGAGTTCTCTTCCGCACGCACCGCCGCGCGCCGCTGGATCGTGTGCAGGGGGTCAACCTCACGCGCCCGATGGTGGCTCGCCTCCTCGGCTTGGCGAAGCTCGAAGTGGTCGGCGCCGGGCTGGACTCGAACGTGAAGCTCGAGTACCTCTCGGCCAATGCCGCCGAGACGGTTCGCGGTGACATCCTCCGGCTGGCATCCGGTCGTCGCCTCGCGGAGCGGGGCGTCGCGCCGGGAGCGTCGGGTTCGCCCGTGCGCAAGGCGGCTGACGCGGTCGCGGCCGGTATCCAGGGCATCGTCGACGGTGAGGACATCTCGGATGCCGAGCCGGAGAGCATCGTGCGTATCCCGCTCGGTCGACTCGTGGCCTCACGGGTGCTGAGCGGGTCGACCATCATGCTCGTTGGACTCGTCGTCGTGATCGCCGTGGCGGCGGCGCTGTCGACGGTGTGGCTGCTGTTCACGGTGGTGCCCGCCTTCCTGGCCTTCGGGGCCTACTACGTCCGCTCGATCGCACGCGGACTCCGTTACTCGATCGCCCCGAGTGCCGACGGCGTGCGCTTGACCTTCGGCCTCTTCACGACGATCAGCGAGGTGGTGCCTCCCGGACGCGTGCACGCGATCGAGGTGCACCAGCCGTTGCTGTGGCGTCCGTTCGGGTGGTGGAGCATTTCGATCAACCGCCTTTCCGGCCGCGGCTCCACGGATTCCAGTGCCGACCTGTTCGCCGCGGTGCTGCCCATCGGTACGCGCGACGATGTCGAGAAGGTTCTGCGCATTCTCGCCCCGGCGCTGCCACCGGAGGAATGGACGTACGTGTTCCGCCACGGCATCCTTGGCCCGGCCGATGACGACCCCTACGTGATCACGCCGCGGCGGGTGCGTCTGCTGCGCCCCTTGTCGTGGCGGCGCAATGGTGCGGTGCTCACGGCGGATGCCCTCTTCCTTCGGCGGGGATGGGCGCGACGAACACTCACGGTCGTGCCGCTGGCGCGCCTGCAGTCGGTGGGCGTGCAACAGGGGCCTCTCGCTCGCGCGACTCGGACGGCCACTCTCGCCGCGCACGTCATCGCGGGGGCGGTGCAGACGTCGGTGGGGGCTCTCGACCGTGACGACGCCGTGGCGTTGTTCGAGGACACCACGCGGGCCACGATCGGCGCCGCGGCGGGCGACCGCAGCCACCGGTGGGCCGGATGAGCGGCGGTCGCGACGGCCGGCTCGGGGTCGGCATCATCGGGGCGGGGCGCGTCGGGCCGGTTATCGGTGCAGCCCTGGCCGGCGCGGGCCACGCGCTGACCGGCATCACGTCCGGGTCGGACGACGACCGGGTCGAGGCGATCCTGCCCGGGCTCCCTGTGCTGTCGCCGGAGGAGGTCGTGCGCCGCAGTGAGCTCGTGGTCATCGCGGTCCCGCACGACCAGCTGCCCGGACTGGTGGCAGGGCTGGCGGACCTCGGCGCGTGGCAGCCGGGACAGCTCGTCCTGCACACCGACCCGGCGTACGGCGTCGAGGTACTCACGCCGGCATTGCAGCGCGGAGCGATTCCTCTCGCCATCCATCCGGCGATCGTCTTCACCGGGGCATCGTCGATCGACCTGCGCCAGCTCGCGCAGGCGTACGCCGCCGTCACCGCGCCGGGCCCCGTGCTGCCGATCGCGCAAGCCCTCGCCGTCGAGCTCGGTTGCGAGCCCGTGGTGATCGCCGAGGCGGACCGCATCGCATACGCGGAGGCGGTGGAGACGGCGACGCAGTTCTCCCGTTCGATCGTGCGCCAGTCGGCGACGCTACTGGCGGGG
Source organism: Microbacterium mcarthurae (assembly GCF_046064585.1). Lineage (NCBI taxonomy): Bacteria > Bacillati > Actinomycetota > Actinomycetes > Micrococcales > Microbacteriaceae > Microbacterium > Microbacterium mcarthurae. The sequence continues at coordinate 103,029 of NZ_JAROCE010000003.1, forward strand.
GTGGGCGTCGAGAACACGGGGGCGTACCTCTCGGCGCTGGTGCGTTCGAGCGTCGACCAGGCTCTCATCGAGGGAGCCGGACCGACGGCGTCGGACACCGTTCCGCCCGACGCTACGATCGACGGATGATCCGCACCATCGACGGTCTGCGTACCCGGTTGGCCGAGGTCAGAGACGAAGATCGACCGGGCGGTGCCGCGCGCGTTGCTCTCGTCTCCACGCTCGGGGCCCTGCACGACGGTCACGTCGATCTCATTCGCGCAGCTCGTGAGCGCGCCGACGTCGTGGTGGTGTCGACGTTCGTCAACCCCCTGCGCTTCCGTACCGCGGACGAGACGGCCGCGAACCCTCGCACGCCCGACGCGGATGCCGACTTGCTCGACGAACTGGGCATCGACGTCGTCTTCGCCCCCGCGGCAGCCGACTTCCTGCCCGCGGGTACCGCGACTACGCGCGTGTCCGCGGGCGATCTGGGGTTGAGGTACGAGGGGCGGGTGCGCCCGTTCTACTTCGACGGCGTCCTGACGGTGGAGGCGAAGCTGTTCCACCTGATCCGCCCCGACCTCGCCGTCTACGGTGAGCGCGACCTGCAGAGGGCCTTCCTCGTCCGGCGCATGATCCGCGATCTCGACTTCGGCATCGAAACGGTCCTGGTCCCCACGGTCCGCGCCGAAGACGGTCTGCCGGTCTCCAGTCGCGTGGGGCTTTTGGATGAGGCCGACCGCCGCGCCGCGACGAAGCTCACGGGAGCGTTGGATGCCGCGGCATCCAACGCCGATCGGGGCGTGGACGCGTGCATCGCCGCGGCGCAGTCCTCGCTGATGGGAGAGTCCCGGATCACCCTGGAGTATCTCTCGGTCGTCGACCCCGAGACGTTCCTTCCCGTCGACGATGGACACCGCGGGCGCGCGATCGCGCTGATCGCCGCCACCGTCGGCGGGCACCGATTCATCGACAACGCGGAGATCTCGCTGAGCTGAGGCCGCGGGCGGCGGTCGTCGAAACCCCGGGCGGCGGCCGAGGCACTCCTGGCGGAGGCCATCGCCTGACGGTTCCACCCTGATCGCTCCCGCTCGGCACCCCGCGGTCGCACCGGGAGAGGCGGCGGCGCCGCGCGGATAAACTCGTGGAGACCCCGAGGAGCCTTCACGATGACCGACGCGCCCGCGAACGACGCCGAACCCACCGAAGACGACGTCTTCGAGCAGAAGGCGGTCCGACTCGCCAAGCGGGAGCGCCTGCTGCAGGAGCGGCCGGACGCGGCCGGCGGGCCGTACCCGGTCACCGTTCCCGTGACCGACACGATCCCCGACCTGCGCGCGCGCTTCGGTGACCTTGAGGCGGGAGCCGAGACCGGCATCACCGTCGGCGTGGCGGGCCGTGTGGTCTTCAGCCGCAACACCGGCAAGCTCTGTTTCGCCTCCCTGCAGTCGGGGGACGGCAGTCGCATTCAGGCGATGGTGTCGCTGGCGAATGTGGGCGAGGACTCTCTCCAGGCGTGGAAGGAGATCGTCGACCTCGGCGATCACGTGTTCGTTTCGGGCGAAGTGATCTCGAGCCGCCGCGGTGAGCTGTCGATCATGGTGTCGGACTGGGCGATCGCCGCCAAGGCCGTCCTGCCCCTGCCGAACATGTACTCGGAGTTGAGCGAGGAAAGCCGCGTGCGCAGCCGGTTCCTCGATCTCATCGTCCGCGACCGCGCCCGCGAGACCGTGTTGGCGCGCGCCAAGGTGAACGCGAGCCTCCGTCGCACCTTCGCCGAGCGCGACTTCGTCGAGGTCGAGACCCCGATGCTTCAGGTGCAGCACGGTGGCGCGAGCGCCCGCCCGTTCATCACCCACTCCAACGCCTTCGACGCCGACCTGTACCTGCGTATCGCTCCGGAGCTGTTCCTCAAGCGCGCCGTCGTCGGTGGTATCGACCGCGTGTTCGAGATCAACCGGAACTTCCGGAACGAGGGCGCAGACTCCACGCATAGTCCCGAGTTCGCGATGCTCGAGGCGTACCAGGCGTACACCGACTACAACGGCATCGCCGACCTCACCCAGACCCTTATCCAGGACGCCGCGGTCGCCGTGGCCGGTTCGACGACCGTGACGTGGGCGGACGGCACCGAGTACGACCTGGGCGGGGAGTGGGATCGCATCTCGATGTACGGCTCGCTGTCCGAGGCCGCGGGCCGTTCCATCACTCCCGAGACGACTCTCGACGAACTGCGCGCCTTCGGTGCGGAATCGGGAGTGGACGCCCCCGCTCACGAGACGCATGGCAAGTGGGTCGAGGAGCTGTGGGAGCACTTCGTCAAGGGAGGGCTGACGCGTCCGACGTTCGTCATGGACTTCCCCGTCGACACGAGCCCCCTGGTCCGTGAGCATCGCTCCGTCGCGGGCGTGGTCGAGAAGTGGGACCTGTACGTGCGGGGCTTCGAACTGGCCACGGGGTACTCAGAGCTGGTCGACCCGGTCATCCAGCGGGAACGGTTCACCGAGCAGGCGAAGCTGGCGGCGCGCGGCGATGACGAGGCGATGCCCATCGACGAGGAGTTCCTGCGCGCGCTCGAGCACGGGATGCCTCCGACGGGGGGTATGGGCATGGGAATCGACCGGCTGCTCATGGCCATCACCGGGCTCGGGATCCGCGAGACGATCCTGTTTCCCCTGGTGAAGTGATCGGCCGGGGGTCGAACAGCCACTCGGGCACGCGTCCCTGATCGGTCATCGTCCGCACGATCTCGGCGAGGCCGTGGTGAGGATCGATAGCGAGCGCTTGCGTCGCGTACACCGCGGCGTGGGTGGATCGTCCGGTGGCCCAGGCGAGCCATGCGCAGGCGGCCAGGGGGCCCGCCCGGCCCGCGCGCGGTGTCGCCGCGGCCACGCGGCGACAGCGCTCGAGCGCACGGAGCAGCCGAGGCGGGTCGGGGCGCGTTCCTTCCCCGCACATCAGCCGGCCGATTTCTGCGGGTAGCGGTCGGCCGTCGGCGTACGCGCACAGGACGGCGTAAGCGGCGTCGCCCGTGGCGAGGTCGCCGACGGCCTGCACCAACGCCACGTCCCGCAGGACGGCGCGTTGCAGACAGAACGAGACCGCCGCGATCCGCGGAACATCGGGAGGAGTCGCCGGATCAAGGAATGTCTCGAAGAGGGCCGGCGGGTCGGCGAGGTCCTCGGCGACCGCCTCGGCAGCGGCGTGCCGACGGCCGGGCAGCCGCCGGCGCTCCCCCTCGGGTGATAACAGGTGCGCTGCGTCCGTCAGGAGGCGGTGGACCGCGGTCGCCTCTGCGGGGGGAACGGCGGGCAGTTGCGCCGCCGCGAACTGGTCGCTTTCGATCTCGCCGTCCGCCGGCAGGTGCGGAAGGGGAGCGATCTCGTCGAGCGACCGCGCGCCGTCCACACCGGGAGCGAGGAGGCTGTCCCACCCGTCGGATCCGACGATCAGGGCATCCTGCACGCGCAGGCCGCAGATGTCCGCTCGCGCCAGCAGGGCCTCGACGAGCGGGTGATGCGGGGCGGCCTCGGCATCCGCCAGCTTCGTCTCCGTGTACACGACGGCGGCGATGGCATCCGTCCGGGGCACCTTGCACGCCATTCCGATGACGGTCGCGGCGACGTTCTCGATGTCGGAGACCGCGTCCGGACCGGGGAGGTCGATCCGCAGGGCGCCCAGCGACCGGCCCCCGGCGAAGGTCACGAGAGCGAGGCTGTTCCGGGGCGTGCAACCGAGGAGATGGGGGACGAGAGCGAGGAACTCGGCCGGAGAGGTGGCGCGGACGATCGTTGACATGGCGACGAGCCTGGCCGAGCCGGGGTGGCCGTCGAGAGCCGCGGGGAGACATCGGTGGAGGATCCGGGTGAATGCCGCACGGGGGAGAAGGGGCACCTTCCCGCCCGGCGTTCAGGCGGCGCACGTATCCTTGAGGTGTGGACAACATGTGGGCTGCCGTGCTGTGGGCGATCCTGCCGACCATCGTGGTCTCGGCGGCCTTCTTCTTCATCCTGCGGAGCGTGATCCGGATGGACCGCACCGAGCGGAAGGCGTACGCGCGCATCGAGGCCCAGGAGCGCGCCAAGCGCGGTCTCCCCGCCTCGGACACCACTGCTCGCTGAGCCCAGCGTCCGCGAGTGTCGGGCCCGGTCACTACGCTGAGGGGACATCCCGCGCAGGAGGCCCCGTGATCGATACCACGTTCGAGGCGAGTTGGCTCGTCATCGCACTGTTCGTCATCGATCTCGTCGTGCGCATCGCGGCCGTCATCATCGTGCCGCGCAACCGTCGTCCGACCGCGGCGATGGCGTGGTTGCTGGCGATCTACTTCATCCCGTTCGTCGGGGTGTTCCTTTTCCTCCTGATCGGCAACCCGCGTCTGCCGCGCAAACGCCGTCGCAAGCAAGCCGACATCAACCGGTACATCCACGACACGAGCGCGTCGCTCGACTTCGGCACCCTGCGGCCCCACGCGCCCGACTGGTTCCGCGCCCTGGTGCGTCTGAACAGGAACCTCGGCGCCATGCCCATCGCCGGCGACAACGCCGCGACCCTCATCGCCGACTACCAGGAGAGCCTGGACGCGATGGCCGACGAGATCCGCCGTGCGCAGCGGTACGTGCACGTCGAGTTCTACATCCTCCAGTCCGACGCGTCGACCGACAACTTCTTCCGCGCGCTCGAAGAGGTCGCCGCCCGAGGCGTGGTGGTGCGCGTTCTGCTCGACCACTGGGCCAACCGTGGCAAGCCCTTCTACCGGCAGACCCTGCGCCGCCTCGAAAGGATGGGCGCGCACTGGCATCTGCTGCTTCCGGTCCAGCCTCTGCGCGGGCGCTATCAGCGCCCTGACCTGCGCAACCACCGCAAGCTGCTGGTCATCGACGGCGATGTCGCGTTCATGGGTTCGCAGAACGTCACCGACTCGTCGTACAACCTGCGCAAGAACATCCGACGGGGGCTGCACTGGGTCGATCTGATGGTCCGGGTGGAGGGGCCGGTCGTCGCTAGCGTCAACGCGGTGTTCCTCAGCGATTGGTACAGCGAGACCGACGAGACCCTGGCCGACGAGATCGATCTGTTCAGCGTCGAGTCGGGCCCCGGCGACCTCGATTGTCAGATCGTTCCGTCCGGCCCCGGCTTCGACTTCCAGAACAACCTGAAGCTCTTCCTGGGACTGCTCTTCAACGCTCGCGAACGCATCATCATCGTCAGCCCTTACTTCGTCCCCGACGAGGCGCTTCTACTCGCCATCACGACCGCCTGTCAGCGAGGCGTGCACGTCGAGCTCTTCGTCTCGGAAGAGGGCGACCAGGCGATGGTGTATCACGCGCAGCGCAGCTACTACGAAGCGCTGCTGCACGCCGGAGTCAAGATCTGGATGTACCGCAAACCCTTCATCTTGCACAGCAAGAGCCTGACCATCGACGACGAGGTCGCGGTGATCGGCTCCAGCAACATGGACATGCGGTCGTTCGGTCTGAATCTCGAGATCTCGATGCTCGTGCGCGGTGAGGAGTTCGTCAGCGACATGCGTCGCGTCGAAGACGTCTACCGCACCCTCAGCCGCGAGTTGACGATCGAGGAGTGGCGACGCCAACCGCTGCGCTCGACGATCCTCGACAACCTCGCGCGGCTCACCTCGGCGCTGCAGTGAGCGCCGCCCGCATACCCCACCGGAGGACCCCATGACGCGTCGTTCGCTCTTCGCCCTGGCGGGCCTTGGCATCCTGTCCGTCGGTGTCTTCGTCGGATGCGCGACTGGGCCCGCCTCGGCGCCCGAGGAGACGCCGGACGCCACGGCGTCCACCGAGCAGGCGGAGGCGCGCGTCGCGTGGCTCGATGCGGGCCGCGGTGTCGCCGTCGTGACGTGGGGAAGTTCCTCGTGTGTGCCGGCGGCGGGGGAGTCTGCGCTCGACGCCGGCACGCTCACCGTCGAGCTCATCGACACCACCGACGGGCCCTGCACGAGAGACATGGCACCGCGGGCGACGTACGTTCCGCTTCCGCAGGGCGTCGACCCGTCGACGGGTCTCGACGTCGCGGTCACGGGGGCGGTCACGGCCTCCGCCTCGCTCGAAGCCCTCGGATCCGCCCCGGCCCCCGTGGCCGAGTTCGCGCCGAGCGCCGGCTGGGCCGGTGATGGCCTCGCGGCGATCCTCACGTGGGGGAGTTCGGGATGCCGCCCCCAGGTCGAGGCCGTGACCTCTGCTGAGGGCGGCGCCGTCGTGACGTTCGCCGATCCACCCGCCGACCAGGTCTGCACCATGGACCTCGCCCCCCGCGTGACCCTCGCCGATCTCACCGGGATCGTCGCGGAAGGGCCCGTGGAACTGACGCTGGTCGGCGGAAACGTCGCCTCCGACGGACCCATCCCGCTGCTCGGGCGCTGAACGCGCTCCCGCGCCGGGCGGCGGCCACCTACTCCTGTACCACCAGGAGGTCACCGACTTCGCAGTCCAGCGCGCGGCAGATCGCGGCGAGTGTGGAGTAGCGGATTGCTCGAGCCCGGTCGTTCTTGAGCACCGACAGGTTGACGATGCTGACCCCGACCAGTTCGCTCAGCCGGGTCAGCGTCATCCCCCGCTCGGTGAGCAGCTCGTCGAGTCGACAGTGGATGCCGCTGGGCCCGTCGTCATCGGTCGCCGGGCTCATACGAGACCCTCCGTGTCACGCTGCAGACGGTCGCCGACCGAGAACACGGTGCCCGCGAGGGCGGCGATGAACGCGGCTCCGAAGAGCACGGGAAGGTCGATGGTCTGCACCAGCCCCCGCTCGTAGGTGTAGTCGGAGATCCAGGCGAGGGCGCCGTTGGCGACCATGTTGCGGAAGAACGGCACCCCGGCCAACCCCACCAGGGCGACGATTCCGACCGTCGTGACGATGCCGGTGTTGCGCTTGCTGAAGATGCGGCCGCGCAGGATGTCGGCGGTGAGCAGGAGCAACAGCACGACGACGGCCACCACCACTGTGGCGAAGAGTACCTCGGCGATGACCAGTGCCCACAGCGACGCGATCGGCAGCTCCGGGGCGACGAGGACTCCGCTCCCGAGTTCGACGGGGACGGGGGCGCCGTCGGGGCCGAGTGGTGCCTGGGCGACGGTGTCGAGGAAGGGCAGTGCCACCGGCACATCGCGGTTGGGGAGGGCCTGCACGATCGTGATGACGCTGTGCACGACCGCCCAGACGGCCAGTCCCGCGCCGAGCACGATGAAGAAGAGGAACCCGACGGTGTCACCGCGGGAGAGGATGCGGGTGGTCGGACGGGGGGATGTCATGACAGAGTCCTTATCGAAAGTCGTTGTTATCGGTTGTCGATAAGTTATCGAATGTCGATGGGGTGCACAAGTCCGCCCGTGCGCCGGGTATGCCCACGGCGAACACGCGTCCGTGGCATCCGACCGCTGGTTACTCTCGATGTACGGCGCGCGGAGGCGTGCCTGTCAGCCCATTCCTGGAGGGACTGAGGATGTTCGAGAGATTCACCGACCGTGCCCGTCGCGTGGTTGTGCTCGCCCAAGAAGAGGCGAAGATGCTCAACCACAACTACATCGGGACCGAGCACATTCTCCTCGGCCTCATCCACGAGGGAGAAGGCGTCGCCGCCAAGGCGCTCGAGTCCCTCGGCATCTCGCTCGATGCCGTGCGCGAGCAGGTGCAGGACATCATCGGCCAGGGCCAGCAGCAGCCGACCGGTCACATCCCCTTCACGCCGCGCGCGAAGAAGGTGCTGGAGCTGTCGCTGCGCGAGGCCCTTCAGCTCGGCCACAACTACATCGGCACGGAGCACATCCTGCTCGGCCTCATCCGCGAGGGTGAGGGCGTCGCGGCTCAGGTGCTCGTCAAGCTCGGCGCCGACCTGAACAAGGTGCGCCAGCAGGTCATCCAGCTCCTGTCGGGCTACCAGGGCAAGGAGCCCGCGGGCGTCGCCACCGGCGCCGGCGAGCAGCAGTCCTCGGGCGCGCAGGGCGGCTCGGCCGTGCTCGACCAGTTCGGTCGCAACCTCACGCAGGCCGCGCGCGACAACAAGCTCGACCCCGTCATCGGGCGCGAGAAGGAGATCGAGCGCGTCATGCAGATCCTGTCGCGCCGCTCCAAGAACAACCCCGTCCTCATCGGTGAGCCCGGTGTCGGAAAGACGGCGGTCGTCGAAGGACTCGCTCAGGCCATCGTCAAGGGCGATGTGCCCGAGACTCTGAAGGACAAGCAGGTCTACTCGCTCGACCTCGGCTCCCTCATCGCCGGCTCCCGCTACCGCGGTGACTTCGAGGAACGCCTGAAGAAGGTCACCAAGGAGATCCGCACGCGCGGCGACATCATCGTCTTCATCGACGAGATCCACACCCTCGTGGGTGCGGGAGCCGCCGAGGGCGCGATCGACGCGGCATCCATCCTCAAGCCCCTCCTCGCCCGTGGTGAGCTCCAGACCATCGGTGCCACCACGCTCGACGAGTACCGCAAGCACTTCGAGAAGGATGCCGCGCTCGAGCGCCGCTTCCAGCCGATCCAGGTCGCCGAGCCGAGCCTGCCCCACGCGATCAACATCCTGAAGGGGCTGCGCGACCGCTACGAGGCGCACCACAAGGTGCAGATCACCGACGGCGCGATCGTGGCCGCGGCGAACCTCGCCGACCGCTACATCAGCGACCGCTTCCTGCCCGACAAGGCGATCGACCTGATCGACGAGGCCGGTGCACGCCTGCGCCTGTCGATCCTGTCCAGCCCGCCCGAGCTGCGCGAGTTCGACGAGAAGATCGCCAAGGTCCGCGAGCAGAAGGAGCAGGCCTCCGAGGAGCAGGACTTCGAGAAGGCCGCGGCTCTGCGCGACGAGGAGAAGTCGCTCCTCGCCGAGCGTCTGCGCCTCGAGAAGCAGTGGCGCTCCGGCGACGTCGCCTCCCACGCGGTCGTCGACGAGGGCCTGATCGCCGAGGTGCTCGCCCAGGCGACCGGCATCCCGGTGTTCAAGCTCACCGAGGAGGAGTCCAGCCGCCTCATGTTCATGGAGAAGGCCCTGCACCAGCGGGTCATCGGCCAGGAAGAGGCGATCGCGGCGCTGTCGCGGACGATCCGTCGTCAGCGTGCGGGTCTGAAGGACCCGAAGCGCCCGAGCGGCTCGTTCATCTTCGCCGGCCCCACGGGCGTCGGAAAGACCGAGCTGGCCAAGGCGCTCGCCGAGTTCCTCTTCGACGACGAGGGCGCGCTGATCTCCCTCGACATGTCGGAGTTCGGTGAGAAGCACACCGTCTCGCGTCTGTTCGGTGCCCCTCCGGGATTCGTCGGCTTCGAAGAGGGCGGCCAGCTCACCGAGAAGGTGCGCCGCAAGCCGTTCTCGGTCGTGCTGTTCGACGAGATCGAGAAGGCGCACCCCGACATCTTCAACTCGCTCCTGCAGATCCTCGAGGAAGGCCGTCTGACCGACGGTCAGGGGCGCGTGGTCGACTTCAAGAACACCGTGATCATCATGACGACGAACCTCGGTTCGTCGGCGATCGCCGGTGGCCCCGTCGGCTTCCAGGTCGAGGGCAACTCGCAGACCAGCTACGAGCGGATGAAGGGCAAGGTCGACGAGGAGCTCAAGCGTCACTTCAAGCCCGAGTTCCTCAACCGCGTGGATGACGTCATCGTCTTCCCGCAGCTGAACAAGGACGAGCTGCGCCAGATCGTCGGTCTGTTCGTCAAGCGCCTGGCCGACCGCCTGCTCGACCGCGACATGACCGTCGAGCTGTCGGACGACGCCAAGGACAAGCTCATCGAGATCGGCTTCGACCCGACGCTCGGCGCCCGTCCCCTGCGCCGCGCCATGCAGCGCGAGGTGGAAGACCGCCTCAGCGAGAAGATCCTGCACGGAGAGCTCGAGTCGGGCGACCACGTCAAGGTGGGCGTCGAGAACGGCCAGTTCACCTTCGAGAGCGGCCCCCGCGGCGACAAGGTCGCGATCGGCGTCGGCACGGCCGGAGAGATCGCGGCCACGCCCGACATCGTCGCCGGTAACTGACGAAGGAACACCACGGGGGCCCGGATGCCATGGCATCCGGGCCCCCGTCGTACGCTGGGACGATGACCGATGCCGTGCCGTTCGTCGTCCGCCCCGCCGGAACCAGCGACGTCCGACGCATCCACGAACTGCTCGAGCCGCTCGTGCAGAAGCGCATCCTGCTCGGCAAGGACCTCGTGGTGCTGTACGGCTCGGTGCAGCAGTTCGTCGTCGCCGAGGTCGACGGCGAGGTCATCGGCTGCGGCGCCCTCCACGTCATGTGGGAGGACCTCGGCGAGATCCGCACGCTCATCGTGCACGAGGACTGGCTCCACCACGGGGTGGGCCGCGCGATCGTGGAGGTGCTGGAGGAGAACGCGCGCGAACTCGGCGTCACGCGGCTGTTCTGCCTCACCTTCGAGGTCGACTTCTTCACGCGCCGGGGATTCGCGCCCATCGGGGAGCAGATCGTCGACCCCGACGTGTACTCCCAGCTCGTGCGGAGCCCCGACGAAGGCGTGGCGGAGTTCCTCGACCTCGCCCACGTGAAGCCGAACACGCTCGGCAACACGCGAATGCTCAAGCACCTGTGAGCGCGGCATGGCGCGAGCGCCCTGCGGCGCCGCCTACGCTGGAACGATGACCGATGCCCCCCGCAGACGGCGGCAGTCCCCGGCGGTCTACCGTCGACGCCGTCTTGCCGCCGCGCTCCTCGCGCTGCTCGTGATCGGACTCGTCGTCTGGCTCGTCGCGGCGCCGCCGTGGCGCTCCGTCCCCGCGGCCGATCCGTCGCCGGTGACGAGCTCGTCTGCCCCCGCGCCCTCCGCGGCGGAGTCCGCGCCGACGCCCACGCCCACGGCCACCCCGACACCGACGGCGCCCGCCGGTCCGGTGGAGTGCAGCCCCGCGGACATCACCGTGGAGGCGGTCGCCGACAAGGGCGAGTACGGGCAGGGCGAGAATCCTCAGCTGTCCATTCGCCTCACCAACACGTCGGCGAACCCGTGCACGATGAACGTCGGCACGAGCGCGCAGTCCTTCACCGTCACGAGCGGTTCCGACGTGTGGTGGCGATCGACCGACTGCCAGACCGAGCCCAGCGACATGGAGGTCACACTCGCCGCGGGTCAGCAGGTCACGAGCGCGGCGCCCCTCACCTGGGATCGCACGCGGTCGTCGGTCAGCTCGTGCGACGGTGAGCGGCCGTTCGCCCCCGGCGGTGGCGCGACGTATCACCTGAGCGTCTCGATCGGCGGCATCCCGTCCGCCGGGACGGTGTCGTTCATCTTGCAGTGACCGGGGTGCCCGCTCTCGGTGGAGCGCGGGCTCGCCGCGAGTGGGGCGTGCGATGAGCGTCGCGCCGGGGCGCGATCGGTGCACCCGGGTGTGCGATGAGCGCCGAGCGGGGCGCGTTCCGTGCACCGGGGCGCGCGATGACCGCCCCGGTGCACTCGGTGCGCCCCGGTCGGGTGGCGGTCCGGAGCGTGCCAGGGGGGAGGAGGCCAGGCGGGCTCGGGTTTCGGCGATCTACGCCGAAGCGACAGGGCGGGGGCGCCGCGGTTAGGCTCGGGGGATGGCCGGCGGCAAGAAGCGCAAGGGGAAGAAGCTCGACGTGGACTTCAAGAACACCGCTCTCACCGACGCCCTGCAGACGCAGGACATGGCGGCGATCGCGTTCGCCCTGAGGCATGGGCCCACCGTCGTGCCGCTCATGCGCCCGGGTGACGCCGACGACCCCCGCGACGTCGGCGAGGTGTGGACCTACCGCGATCCGAACACCGGCGAGATCGCGCTGCTTCTCTTCAGCGACGCCGCCCACAAGCCCGAGACTCTGCCTCCGCACATCGCGTTGCAGTCGCCGCAGTGGCTGCGCGCGTTCCTCGACCGCCACCGCGACGAGATCACGACCGTGTTCATCGACATCGCGGGCCCTCACCCGATCCAGGCGAGCCCGGTCGATCTGCTGGCCGCGCTCGACGCCTGAGCCCCCGCGCTGCTGAGGGGGCTCAGGCGCGGCGCGGCGACGTGGTTCGTCCGCTCCGCGGCATAACTCCTGCGGGTTGTGGCAGCGGGCGGTGGTTGCGCGGGTGGCGTGCGGAGTGTGCAGGAGTTGTGCGCGCTCCGACCGCGAAGCGACGATGCAAACGGATGCCAGCCCCGCCCGGTGGACATCAGGAGGGTGAGTTACCGGGGTCGCGCGGGTGAGACGCCCGTGTAAGACTCGAGGCATGGAGTACCTGATCGCCGGTGCCGTGTGCGCCGCCGGACTCGTGATCCCCGCGGTGCTGGGCTACACGTCCCCACACCGCCGCCGCCGCTCGGCACCGCCCGGCCACTGAGGCGACGGAGTCTCCGCAGCCCTTTCGTGCCGCGGCCGCACAATGGCGAAGACGCGCAAGGACACCGGTGCACCGCCGTCACGCGGCCTCCCGCGTCGGCGGCGACGATGCGTCAGAACGCGGGCGTGACGTCGTCGCGTGGCATCCCGCGCACCTTCAACTCGTTGAGGGCCTGCGCGAGCTTGCGGGATCGCGAGTCGAGCACCGTGTGATAGCCGAGGCGCGCGGCCTCGGACGCGCGTTGCGCCGCCTGTGTCACGTTGCGAATTTCGCCGGTCAGGGTGAGTTCGCCGATCGCCGCGAGCCTCTTGGACACGGTTCGGTTCTGCACGGCGTTGGCCACCGCGATCGCGATCGCCAGGTCGGCCGCCGGCTCGACCAGCCGCACGCCCCCGACGGTCGAAACGTAGACATCCTTGTCGGCGAGGGACACGCCGATGCGGCTCTCGAGCACCGCGAGCACCATCGCCACGCGCGACGAGTCGACGCCGTTGACGATGCGGCGCGGATTGGGGGCGGTCTGCTTCACCGCGAGCGCCTGGATCTCGACCGGCAGGGCGCGCCGTCCCTCCATCGCGATCGTCACGCATGTGCCGGGCTCGGGGTCACCGTGCCCGAGGAACAGGGCGCTGGGGTCGCTGACCTCGGCGATGCCGCTCCCGGTCATGTCGAAGCACCCGACCTCGTCGGTCGGGCCGAAGCGGTTCTTGAGCGCACGGACGAACCGCAGCGACGTCTGGCGGTCGCCCTCGAAGTGGCAGACCACGTCGACGAGGTGCTCGAGCACGCGCGGGCCCGCGATCGTGCCGTCTTTGGTGACGTGTCCGACGATCACCACGGGGAGCCCTCGCTCTTTCGCGACGCGGATGAGCGTGGATGCCACCTCGCGCACCTGCGCCGGCTGACCGGCCGCGCCGTCGCTGAGCGCCGACGACACCGTCTGCACCGAGTCGACGACGAGAAGGTCGGGCTCGACCTGGTCGATGTGGCCGAGGATCGTCGCGAGGTCGGTCTCGGCCGCGAGGTACAGCTCGTCGTGCAGCGCGCCGGTACGTTCGGCGCGCAGACGCACCTGTGCCGCGGACTCCTCGCCGCTCGCGTACAGCACGCGCCGCCCGGCTCGTGCGCTCTGGGCCGCGACCTCGAGAAGCAGCGTGGACTTGCCGACGCCGGGCTCACCGCTCAGCAGGATCGCGGCCCCCGGAACGATGCCGCCGCCGAGCACCCGGTCGAACTCGCCGACGCCGCTCGTGCGACGCGGGGCGTCCTGCGTGTCGATCTCGGTGATGCGCCGCGCCGCGCGCGCCGCTCCCGGAGCGACGGCGGTGACGGAGCGCGTGATGCCCGTCTGCGCGGCGGCTTCTACCACCGTGCCCCAGGACTGGCACTCGCCGCATCGGCCGACCCACTTCAGCGTCGTCCACCCGCACTCGGTGCACCGGTAAGGGGCGGCGGTGGGAGCGGGACGACGGGATGCCATGCGCCCAGGGTACGCGCGGCCTCCGACATCGCTCGCGTGGGGCCTCAACGGCATCCCGATAAACGCGATCTGCGGGCATAAACGCGGTGACCACGCGTTTCCCCGCGCGAATCGCGTTTATGCGTGACGGCCCCGGGCGCGGGCGCGAGGCGAGTGCCCACGCCCCGCGGGTCAGTCGCGGAGCGAGTCGGCGACCGTCGTCAACGCGTCGGCGGAGCGGCGGAGGAGCGTGAGCTCCCGGTCGGAGAACGGGGTGCCGGACAGCGGCACCGCGCCGCGCGAGCTGACGACGGACGGTACCGAGAGGGCCATTCCGTCGATGCCGTGGAACCCTTCGAGCACGGTGCTCACCGGCAGGATGGCGTGCTCGTCGCGCAGGATCGCCTCCACGATGCGGGCGCTCGACAGGCCGATGGCGTAGTTCGTCGCGCCCTTGCCCTGGATGACCTTGTAGGCCGCGTCGCGGACGTCGACGGCGATGGCATCCAGTTCGGCCTCGTCGAAGCGGGTGCCGTCGGGCAGGTCGTACTCGGTGATCGGCACCGACCCGATGGTCGCGGTGGACCACAGGGGGAACTCGGTGTCGCCGTGCTCGCCGACGATCCACGCGTGCACGCTCGAGGTCGCCACGCCCGCGCGCTGCGCGATCTTCCACCGCAGCCGGGACGTGTCGAGCACGGTGCCCGAGGCGAAGATGCGGCGCGTGGGCAGGCCCGTCGCCTGCTGCGCGAGCACCGTGAGCACGTCGCACGGGTTGGTGACGATGACGTAGATCGCGTTGGGTGCGACCTCGAGCAGCTCCGGCATCATGCGGCGGATGATGCCCGCGTTGGTCGCGGCGAGGTCGGTGCGGGTCTGGCCGGGGTTCTGCTTGGCGCCCGCGGTGATGACGACGACGTGCGAGCCCTCGGCGACCGAGACGTCGCTGCCACCGGTGATGTCGCTCGAGCCGGTGAACTGGGTGCCGTGCGCGAGGTCGAGCACCTCGGCCTCGACCTTCGCCTCGGCGATGTCGTACAGGGCGACGTGTCGGGCCGACCCGCGGATGAGGGCGGCGTACGCGACGCTGGCCCCCACGCTCCCCGCGCCGACGACGGTGAGTTTCGAGTTCTCGATCACGCTCATGATCTGATCCTGGCACCGCGGGAAGACCCCCACCAGAACGGTTCTTCGACGATGGAGGACCGGATGCCGAACAGCCGACGACGCACGGATTCGCGGCATCCGGTCGAGTGTCGTAAGCTGGTCGGCGGTGACGTGTCCGAGCGGCCGAAGGTGCAACTCTCGAAAAGTTGTGTAGGGTAACCCCCTACCGTGGGTTCAAATCCCACCGTCACCGCCACTTTCATCAGATCAGCCCCGCTTTCGAGCGGGGCTGACCTGTTTCTCCTGCGAGTGCCCCGCACCGTTCTCGCCCGCCGTGGGACCTTCGGCCTCACCCCTCGCGCCGCCGCGCTCTACCGTGACAGCACGGACACCGTTCGGGGAGGCAGTCATGGAGAACATCGTCGTCGGCGTCGATGACAGCGCGGCGTCGCGTTCCGCCCTCGCCTGGGTCGGTCGCCGCTGCGCGACACACGCCGCGAACGTCGACGTCGTGCACGTGGTGGGGGATCCGTCGGGGCTACTCACGCGCACCGTCGCGGCCTTCGCCGACGCCGAACGGATCCTCCACGAGGCCGCTCCCGAGCAGGCCGTCCAGTTCCATCGCGCCGAGGGCGGAGTGGCACGCACGCTCGCCGCGATGTCGGCCGAGGCGGACCTCCTGGTCATCGGGGTCGACCCCGCCCACCCGTTGCGCGCGGCGCTCGGCGGATGGCTGCCCGTCCGTGTGATCGCCCGGTCGGTTCCGCCGGTGTGCATCGTTCCCGCGGGGTGGGCGCCGCGGGAGGGAAGCGTGACGGCCGGCCTGGACGATGACTCCTCGTCGGAAGAGGCGCTGGCGTTCGCGGCGAAGGAGGCGGACGAGACTTCGCGGCGACTCCGCATCGTGCACGCCTGGCACCTGCCCGAACCCGCCATCGACGGTTCGGCGGCTCTGCTGGTGCGGCCGGAGCGGCTCCTTCGAGAGCACCGCGACCTTCTGGAGGCGGCGACGCATTCTCTGCACCGCCGGTTCCCGCGGGTGCACATGGAGTCCGACCTGGTCCGCGCCCCCGCCGCCGAGGCGCTGCTCCATCACGCCCCGACCGCCACGATGATCGTCATCGGCACCCACCGCGAAGGAGTGCTCGCCGGCGGGTACCTCGGCTCCGTCGCCCAGGACATCCTCTGGAGGGCGGGGTGCCCCATCGTCGTGGTGCCGTCGGCGGGTTTCCCCGCCCGCGGATCGCGATGAGTCGCGTGGACCCGTCCGGACGGGCCGCCCGGGTGCGGGCGTACCGATTCCGGATGCCAGGGCCGCGGCGCCCCGGATAAGAGGTCAGGCCCGCGTCCTCTCGGTACACCGGACAGACGGCATCCCTCGCCTCCGCCGGACGGCTGTCACGCCGTCGCCGATGTGCTCGGCACGACACAGATCGGGCAGCGCAGCGTCCCGATGAGGTCCATCCCGACGGACCCCAGGAATGCGCCCGCGACGACGCTGCGTCCGTGCGTGCCGATGACGAGGAGACTGCTGCGCTCGGCGGCCCGCGTGAGGGCCGACGTGGGATTGTCGCGCACCAGCTCCGCCGACGCGACGACGTCCGGCTGCGCTTCGCCGACACGCTCGACGGCGGCCCGCAGGATGCGCTCGTGCGCGTCGGCGACATCGCGCGGGCGCCGAGGGTGCTCGTCCGACCAGCGCGGCTCGGCGTTGGCCATCAGCCAGGAATGCACCACCCGCAGGGGCACGCCGGACGACGAGGCGGTCTGCGCCGCGAAGAGAACCGCCGCGGCCGAGGAATCGTCATCGTCCAGGCCGACGGTGACCGGTGCGTCGGAGACCGACCAGCCTACGGGAATGAGCCCGGTGGGAACCCCCGACCGCGCGGCCGCCCGAAGCGGTACCCACCCGGTCAGCATGGTCCGCGTGCGAAAGCCGGGGTGCACGCCGAGCACGAGCAGGTCCGCGCCGCGGGCGGCGTTCGAGAGCGTCGCGGGCATGGCTCCGTCGAGCCGGACGACGTTGGCCGGTGACTCCGGGGCGAGGTCCCGCCACCGTCGGGCGGCGGCATTGAGAACGGAATCCGCCTCGATGCGGTCGGAGAGGAACATGTTCGTGACGAGGACGATGTCGAGCTCCGTCCGCCGGCCGCGCGCGCGGTGGGCGATCCACTCCAGGGCGGCCTCGGACGCTTGGCTCGCGTCGTAGCCCAGAACCACTCGCTCCATGGGGGACTCCTCCCGGACGCCCCGAGCGTAGGAGGGCGGACCGGCGCGGGGCGGGTCGAAGGTCCCGCACCGCGCCGATGTCTTCGAGGAGTCGCATCGCGGCGATGCTCTCGAGCGATCGTGATCTCGGCACAACCGCAGAATGCCCGCAAAGCGCCGATTCTGCGTCGTTCTGGTTCATGCCGGCCGCACGGCGGCTGCCGATTCGCGTCGCCGAGTGAGCGCGCGGTAGCACCAGTCCCAAATGAGTTCGAAGGGTCCTCTCCGAAAGCGACGAGACCAGAGACGAGCGAAAGCGACGAGCGCGACACTGATGATGGCGAAGAGGCCCAACGTGCCGAGGAGGCCGTCCATTTCGGCGAAGAGGGGAAGGCTCGCGGAGTTCTTCTGGAAGATCACGCCGAGAATGTTCTGCAACAGATAGCAACTGAGTGCCATTTTCCCAACAGCGGCCAAATTCCTGCCGATTCGGCCGGGTCGGCGCTGCTGGTAGAACTCAGCGACGGCAGCGAGGATACCGATGGCAACGATCGGTGCTGCGCCGTAGCGCGCGAGCGCCCCGCCCGAATCTGCGGGAGCGACGAAAGCAAAGAATGCGTCGAGCGGAACTCCGATCGCAAAACCCGCGACCATGAGCCATCGCCTCAAGATCCGCCTGCGCGGCTCGAAGATGCCCAGTCGGTACAGGTTCGCTCCGAGCAAGAACAGTCCGACGCCCATCAGTATGATGGTGAAGAATTCGGATCCGAACGAGAACCCGGCACCGATGTGCGTGAGGTTGCCGACGACGTCATCCCAGTACGAAGAGGGCTGCGCGCCCGACAGCGACCCGTCTGACGGCATCGAGATGGTTTGCTTCGTGGGGCCGGAGGGGAGGACGGTTCCCTTCATGACCAGCATGGAAAGATGCAAAGGAATCATGATGCCGATCACCCACCATTGCACTCGCTCGCTTGTCAGCAGTAGGAAGGCAACGATGAGTCCGGTGACGGCATACGCCCGAAGAACATCGAATTGGACAACGAACACATAGTTCAGTAGGCCATCGAGGAAAAGTAAGCCCGCGCGTATCGGATATGTTCCAGGCCATGACCTGCCCGCGCGTCGCGCGGCTTGACGCTGGATCTCGATGCCAATCCCGAACATGATCGTCAAGAGACCGAGAAACTTCCCGTTGGGTAACCATGCGGCGGCCACCGTGATCGGCTCAGGCGTCACCGAATCACCGGATGAACCGATGAAAGCCGCGAAGATCCAGATGTTGCTTGCGAGTGTGCCGAGAATGGCGATGCCGCGCAGAACGTCAAGGGCTTCGATGCGTGGCGATTCCGAACTGGGTACCGTAGATGTTGCCGTCATGGAGTAGAGGTACTCACGCCGACCTTGGTCGTTTGCATGATCGACCTATGACCGGTGCACGCAACGATCGAGAGTCCGATAAGCGCCCCGAACGGGGCCGCCGCGATCCACCCGGTACTCACCCGCTCGGCAGGGTCCCGGACGCCCGGAGCGAAGAAGGGCGAACCGGCGCGGAACGGGCCGAAGGTCCCGCGGATCAGAGGTCGGGGTGGCCGAGACGGAGGACCGCCGCCTGCGTCCGCGTCTCGACTCCGAGCTTCATCAGCAGCGACGACACGTAGTTCTTGACCGTCTTCTCGGCAAGGCCCAGACGCTCGCCGATCTGACGGTTCGTCATGCCGTCGGCGATCAGCGCGAGCACCTGCCGCTCGCGCAGGCCCAGCGAGCCCCACCGCGGATCGTCGTCGCCGGCGCCGTCGCGCAGACTCGACGCGGCGCGCGTGGCCGCCGCGGTGTTCAACAGTGAACGCCCGGTGCTGACGGCGCGGATGTCTTCGAGGAGTCGCATGGCGGCGATGTTCTTGAGCAAATAGCCCGACGCCCCCGCGAGGACGGCCGCGTACGTCGCGGCGTCATCGTCGTACGCGGTGAGGATCAGGCACGCGACCTCGGGCATTGACGAGCGAATCTGGCGGCACAGGTCGATGCCGCTCCCGTCCGGGAGGCGCACGTCGAGGACCGCCACGTCGGGCCGGGCGGCCTCGATGCGTGCGAGCGCCTGACGAACGGAGCCGGCCTCGCCCACCACCTCGAAGCCCTCCGCGCCGTCGATGAGGTCGGACAGCCCGCGTCGCACGATCTCGTGGTCGTCGACGAGGAAGACACGGATCACTGCGTCGTCCTTTCCGCGTCGAGCGGAGCGCGCCACTCGGCTCGCGTTCCCCCGGCTCCGGTCTCGAGCGTCAACGCCCCGCCGCGCGCACCCGCGCGCTCCGCGAGATTGGCCAGACCGCTACGACGATCGTCGCGGATGCCGGAACCGTCGTCGGCGACGACGACCCACACGTCTCGCTCCCCGATCCCCACGTCGAGCGAGATGGAGTCGGCGCTCGCGTGGCGAACGCTGTTGGTGAGCAGCTCGCGTGCCACCCCGACGACGTCATCCGCGAGCGACCCGTGGACCGTGCTGTCGACGGCGCCCGAGAAACGCAGCGAGGGAGGTCTGCGCAACGTCCCCGACGACTCGGCGACGACGTCGATGAGCCGGTGGCGGAGCGAGCCGCCGTCCCGGGCGGAGAGGGCGAAGACGACGGTCCGGATCTGTGCGATCGCGTCATCGAGTTGCCGGATGACCTCTTGCATCCGATGGCGGTCACGGGTGTCTCCCAGCGTCGCGGCCACCGACTGCAGAGTAAGCCCCGCACCGAAGACCTGCTGGATGACATGGTCGTGCAGGTCGCGGGCGATGCGAGCGCGTTCTTCGCTGAGCATCGCCTTCTGCTGGTCCCGCCGGGCGTGCGCGAGCTCCAGCGCGATGCTCGCCTGCGATGCGAGGTCGCTGAGCACCTCGAGCTCCACGGGCGTGAAGCCGCGCTCGCCGGGCGCGCGCGCGACGCACAGCGCCCCCCACGTCTGCTGGCGCGTCCGCAGCGGCGCGGCCATCGCCGGGCCGGTCTCGTCCCCGCTGGCGTTCATCGCCGGGTCGATGTCGCCCACCGCACGAGGCGCGGTGCCCACCCGCACCCCTCCTGTCTCCATGGCCGCTCCGGCGATGCCGCCGGTTCCCCCGGCGAGCGTGCCCAGGATCTCGTCCTCGCCGGGGCCTCGCGCCGCAGCGACGCGCAGCACGGGTGAGTCGTCGACGGGCACGAGGACGGTCACGAGGGGTCCTCCGGCCAGGTCGGCGACGCGTCCTGCCAGCAGGTCGAAGATGGTGTCCGTCGGAGTCGAGAGGATCGCCGCCGACAGCTCTGCCGTCGCCGTCATCCACGTCGCGCGCGTTCGGGCCTCGTCGAAGAGTCGGGCGTTCTGGATCGCAAAGCCCGCGGTGGATGCCAGACCGCGGACGAGCTCTTCGTCTTCTGCCGTGAACGATCCGCGCCGCGCGTTCGTCAGGTACAGGTTGCCGAACACCTCACCGCGCACGCGCACGGGTGCGCCCAGGAAGGAGTCCATGCGCGGATGATGCGCGGGGAATCCGGCCGCGCGCGGGTCCTCGCCGAGGTGATCCAGGCGGATGGGCTCGGGGTGCGCGATGAGCGCGCCGAGGATCCCGCGCCCGCGCGGGAGGTGGCCGATGGCGTCCGCGGCCTCCGCGTCGAGCCCGACATGGACGAACTGGTCGAGCGAGACCCGGTCGGCGGCGATGATGCCGAGCGCGCCATACTCGGCATCCACCAGTTCGACGGCCGCCTCGACCACGCGACGCAGCACGATCGGCAGTTCGATCTCCCCGACCACCGTCTCGACGGCGCGGAGGAGGCCGCGCAGGCGGTCCTGCGAGGACGATGGTCCGACGCCCGAGTGTCCCGCTTCCGCATCGCGCGCGACATGATCCCCACTCGGCATCCGTTCCCCCTCTCCCCGCCCTTCAATCTACGACCGGCACCCGTGCCTGACCAGGGACGCCGGGACTTTCGACCCGCCGGTCGGTGACGTGACGCGATGCACTGGAAGAAGGAGGTGTGCCATGACCCACGATCAGAGCCCCACCCCGCCCGTCGTCGAACTCGGCACCGCGGAGAGCTGGCGGCTCCTCGAGTCGCAGAGCCTCGGACGCCTGGCGCTCGTGGACGCGTCCGGCGAGCCCCGCATCTACCCGGTGAACTTCGCCACCCGCGACGGCGCGCTCTACGTGCGCAGCGCCGACGACGCGAAGCTGCGCTTTCTGCGCTCGCGCCCAGCGGTTGCGTTCGAGATCGACGGGGAGGATGCCGGGGACCGGTGGAGCGTCGTCGTGCGGGGCAACGCCGCACCCGTCGAGATGGATGCCGAGATCCGCCGCAGTCGCGAGACGGCGTTGCGGTCGATGAGCCCGACGCCCAAGCCATATGTCGTCCGTATCTCCCCGCGGAGCATCACCGGGCGCCGGTTCACGGAGCGCGCCATGGGCGAGCGGGACGATCCGCTGCGTTCGCGCATCTTCCGTCCCCGGGAGGACTCCGTCCCCGCCGTGGCTCGACCGCCGCACCCGATCGCGGGAATCCCGCCGCGCGCGGACGCGTGATGCCCGGCGCCAGGTCGCTCACCGTGAAGGGCGCGGTGGCGCGCGTCGCCGTGTCTAGCAGGACGCGGGGTCTGCGTGACCGACCTCGGCGAGGCGCTGCTGAAGGAAAGCCCGTTCCGCGGCGTTCGCGGTGAGCTCGATCGCGCGACGGTAGGACGAGGCCGCCCCAGCCGTGTCGCCGAGACGCTGCAGCAGGTCGGCGCGCGTCGCGTAGAGGTAGGGATAGTTCGCGAGCCGCGGATCGGCCGCCAGATCATCGAGGAGGGGCAGAGCAGCGGTCGGACCGTCAGCGAACGACACGGCGGCGGCGCGGTTGAGCGCGACGACGGGGGTATTCCACACCGCCAGCAGAAGGTCGTACAGGTGCACGATGCGAGGCCAATCGGTCCGGTCGAACGACGGCGCCACGGCGTGCACGCCGGCGATCGCCGCCTGAAGGGTGAACCGCCCCGGCGGGCCGGATGCCAGCGCCCCGGCGGTCACGGTGAGACCCTCCATGATCGCTCGCTGATTCCACCGCGTCCGGTCCTGGTCGCCGAGGAGGAGGAGTCGCCCCCGCTCGTCGGTCCGGGTCGCCCGGCGCGCATCGGTGAGGAGGAGCAGACCGAGCAGACCCCGGGTCTCCGCTTGCTCGGGGAGGAGCGCGGCAAGGGTGCGGGCAAGGTGCAGAGCCCGGTCGCAGAGTTCCTCCCGGACGAGCGCATCTCCCTCCCCGGCCGTGTGTCCGGTGCTGAAGAGCAGATGGACGGCGGTGAGCACGCTGTCCACGCGCTCGGGAAGCTCCGAGGGTCCCGGTACCCGGAACGGGATGCGCGCTTGCGAGATCTTCTTCTTGGCGCGCGTGATCCGCGCCGCCATCGTCGGCTCCGGCACCAGGAAGGCTCGAGCGACATCGGGGGTGGGAACGCCGCAGACGAGGCGCAGAGTGAGCGCGATGCGGGCCTCGGGGGAGAGGGCGGGGTGGCAGCACGTGAACACCAGCCGGAGCCGGTCGTCCGGTACTGCAGCGTCGAGCCCGTCCCTGCCGTCCCTGCCGTCCGGGTCGTCCGGATCGGCGGTCGCCGGTTCCACGAGCAGCGGGAGCTTGCGACGAAGGGTGACCTCGCGCCGCAGCCGGTCCAGCGCCTGGTTCCGCGCCGCCGTGGTCAGCCACGCGCCGGGCCGCTCCGGAACGCCATCTCGGGCCCAGGCCCCGAGGGCGCTGACATAGGCCTCTTGCGCGCACTCCTCCGCGAGATCCAGGTCGCCCGCGACGCGCACCGTGGCCGAGAGCACGGAGGCCCATTCGGAGCGATGGGCCCGTTCCAGCGCGGCAACGACCGCGTCCGCCTGCGCGGCGGACGCGGTCGGCTCGTCTCCCCGGGCGCTCAGAACGGGTTCGTCGTCGTCGGGTCCACGACCGGTCGCACCTCGACGCCGCCGCCGGGGGCGGGGCACAGCTTGCCGATCTCCACGGCGTGGTCGAGGTCACGCGCCTCGACCACGTAGAAGCCGCCGAATGCTTCCTTGGTCTCGACGAACGGGCCGTCCGTGACGGTTCCGCCGCCCTTGATGGTGGTCGCGGTCGTCGTGGACGCGAGTGCGCCGCCGCTCTCGATGGACCCCCCGAGCTCGTACACCTGCGCGGTGAACGCGTTGTGCGCGTCGATCACTGCGCCCCACGCCTCGGGCGACATGTTCGCGTAGAAGGTCGGGTCTTCGTAGATGAGGATCGCGTACTTGGCCATGAGTGCCTCCTGTACTGAGTCGCGGGCCGGTCTGTCCGGCTCCGTCATCTCTGACGACGAACAGCCTGCCGCCGAATCGACAGCCAGACGAGACTTTTTCTCGAAGTAGTGCGCGCCGTGCGGGACGCCGGGGTCCTCACCGGACGATCGCCGTCACGGTCGGCGGGTGCGACAGCACCGCCTGACTGGTCGAGCCGAGCAAGAACCGCGTGAGCGGTCCGCGCCCGTGACTCCCGACGACCAGCAGCCTGGCCGAGCGTGCCGTTCTCCCGAGGACCGCGCCCGGGTAGCCGGACTCCACGACGGTCTTCACCGTGAGATCCGGGTAGTCCTGGCGGAGACCCGCGAGCGAGATCGCGAGCTCCTCCGCCGTGAGGTCCTGCATGCGCTCCAGATAGTTCTGGGGATAGTCGTCGAACTCGAACGGCACCGGGACCGGCGACCACGTCATGACCGCCGTGAGCGTGTCTCCCGTCCGGTCCGCTTCCGCGGCGGCGAACGCGACGGCCTTCTCCGACGCCTCGGAACCGTCGACGCCCACCACCACCCCCGTCCGGCCTTGCGCGCCCCCCTCGGGCACGACGACGACCGGGCAGTGCGCGCCGGCGGTGATCCGCACACCGCGGACGCCGCGCAGCCGCGACCCGTCCCGCGCGAAGTCGCTTCCGAGGACGAGCAGATCGGCGCGATGGGACACGTCGATGAGGCGCGCCACCGGGTCTCCGCGTTCGAGGAGCGTCTCGGCATCCACCCCGGCTTCCTGAGCCTGTGCGGCCGCTGTCTCCAGGAGCGCCCCCGCGCGTTGTGTCGCGCGCTCGATCAGCGTCTCCTCTCCGCCGATGCCCCACGCCGACCCGACGACGGATA
Source organism: Microbacterium mcarthurae (assembly GCF_046064585.1). Taxonomy (NCBI): domain Bacteria; kingdom Bacillati; phylum Actinomycetota; class Actinomycetes; order Micrococcales; family Microbacteriaceae; genus Microbacterium; species Microbacterium mcarthurae. Next base: position 127,234 of record NZ_JAROCE010000003.1, read on the forward strand.
TCAACAGGAGCCGTTCTCGTCGTCCGGCAGCGCGCTCGATCGCCCAGTGCAGGGCCCCCTGAGCCCCGAACGCATCGGTGACCCCTACCGCGATGGTTCCGTTCATGATCGCTCCTTCGCCCGTGTCGATGATCTGCTCATCCCGATGGTCTCGCCGCTCGTGCGCATCCCGCGGGACCTTCGGCCCGCCGCGACGAGAGCGACCGGCGAAGACTCGGACCAGGCAAACGATCCAAGGAGAGATGATGCGTGCAGCAGTCGTCGAACAGTTCGGTTCCGCCGCGCAGGTGGAGGAACGACCGATACCTCACCCCGGGCCGGGACAGGTGCTGGTTCGGCTCGAGACCTGTGGGCTGTGTCACACCGATATCCACGCGATGAAGGGCGATTGGCCCGTCAAGCCGGGTCTGCCGCTCGTCCCCGGCCATGAAGGCGTCGGCATCATCGAAGAGCTCGGCGCGGGTGTGACCACGCGGGCCGTCGGACAAAGGGTGGCGATGCCGTGGCTCGGTCACGCCTGCGGGGAATGCCGGTACTGCGTCGACGGGCGGGAGAACCTGTGCGAGCAGCAGTACAACAACGGCTACGGCGTCGATGGAGCGTACGCCGAGTACATGCTCGCCGACGCGCGATTCGCCGTCCCGGTGCCCGACAGCGTCACCCCGCTGGACGCGGCACCGTTGACGTGCGCCGGCGTCACCACGTACGCCGCAGTGAAGAACGCTCATGTCACCCCGGGCGAGACCGTCGTGGTGTTCGGCGTCGGAGGTCTCGGGCACCTGGCCGTGCAGTACGCGCGGCTCGTGGGGGCGAAGGTCATCGCGGTCGACGTGACCGATGCGAAGCTGCGGCTCGCCTCCGAGTTGGGGGCGGATCACGTGGTGAACGCGCTCACCACGGATCCGGTGGAAGCGATCCGGCAGTACGGCGGTGCGGACGCCGCGATCGTGCTCGCGGTCGCCCCTTCCGTGTTCCGCCAGGCATTCGACTCCCTGAACCGCGGTGGGCGGCTCGTCCTCGTCTCGCTGCCGGCGGACGGTGAGCTCACCATCCCGATCTTCGACACGGTGCTCAAGGGCATCAGCGTGATCGGCTCGATCGTCGGAACGCGGCAGGACCTCGCCGAGGTGTTCGCGCTCCATGCACTCGGACGCACGAAGGTCATCACCGAGACCCGCGACCTCTCCGATGTGAACCGCTCGGTCGAGGAGGTTCTGGCGGGAAGCGTCCCGGCGCGCCTCGTCTTCGCGTACCACACCGCCGATGTGGTGCCCGTGGAGGACGCCGGGCACGGCGCGTAGCGGGGAGCGCGCAGAACGCGGGTCGGGACGTGGGACGACGTCCCGACCCGTGCGCAATCCCCGAATCCCGCCCCCGCCTCCTGGCACCATCGACGTATGCAACTCGCTCCCGAGGAGGCGGCGGCCACCCCTCCGGACATCGACCCGGACGCCCGCCGCGCCCCCGCCCTCATCGTCGGTGTGGTCGCCACGTTCGTGTTCGTCGCGTTGAGGCTCGTCGTGGCGTTGACGGGTTCCGCCCCGCTGCCCGTCGACGTCTGGTGGGATGACGCGATGTCGACGCTGGCGTCGCCGGTAGGGGTCGTGATCGCGTGGGTGCCCGCGATCGTCGGGGGGACGATCGGCATGATCCTCATCGGGGTCGCCACGACGATCGTCTTCCTCGTGCGGGGACGTCCCTGGGATGGGCTCAACGTCGCGGCATCCATCGCTCTCGTCGTCCTCGTGGGCGCTCCGATGGCCGCGGTCATCGCCCGATCACGCCCCTCCCATTCGCTAGCCGAGACCGTCGCGACCTCGTTCCCGTCCGGGCACACGGCCGTGGCGACGACGATCGCGCTGACGCTCGCCCTCATCCTGCGTCGGCGGTGGGTGTGGGTGGCCGGAACGGCGTGGGTGCTGCTGATGATGTGGAGCCGCACCTACCTGCACGCGCACTGGCTGTCGGACGTCGTGGCGGGGGCCCTGGAAGGCGTCGTCGTCGCGACCCTCGTGTGGTCGGCGATCGAAGTGGCGCGCGAGCGCCGAGCGCAACGGGCTGCGGCGACGACGGGGTGAGCGCTACCGTTTCCGGATGACATCCGCGAGCGCCGCCGCCGACAAGGTCCAGGATTCGACCGCTTTCCGCATCGCCGCACGGGTCGGCTACGTCGTCCTGGGACTCCTGCACCTGCTCATCGGGGTGATCGCCATCGCGATCGCCACGGGGGGAGGTGGGAGCGCCGATCAGTCGGGCGCGCTGGCCCAGGTGGCATCCGCCCCCGCGGGCATGGCGCTGCTGTGGGTCATCGTGGTCGCACTCGTTGCCCTGGCGATCTGGCAGGTCACCGAAGCGGTCGTGGAGCGGAACCCGGATGCCAAGAAGCGCTGGGGATACCGCGCGAAGTTCGTCGGCACGGCGGTGGCGTACGCGGCGATCGCGGGCACCGCGCTCACGGTCGCTTTGGGTGGGCGTTCGGACTCGTCGCAGTCGACGCGAAGCCTCAGTGCGAGCCTGCTGGCCGCGCCGGGCGGCGTCTTCCTCCTCGTCCTCGTCGGACTCGTCGTGGCCGTCGTCGGCGTCGCGTTCGTCGTGCGCGGCATCACCCGCGCCTTCCTGAAAAACCTGTCTGTCCCAGGCGGGGCCGCGGGGCGTGGCATCCGCATCTTCGGCACGGTCGGTTACATCGCCAAGGGCATCGCCGTCGGGGTCGCCGGCATCCTGTTCATCGTGGCGGCGCTCACGCAGGACCCGAACGCCGCGAGCGGTCTCGACGGCGCGCTGCGATCGCTCGCGGGCCTGCCGTTCGGGCAGCTCGTGCTGTGGCTGGTCGGTGCGGGGCTCGTCGTCTACGGCCTCTTCTGCTTCGCTCGCGCGCGTTACGCCCGTATGTGAGCGTCAGCGGCCGGCGAAGTAATGCCAGCGGACTTCGTCGGCGCTGAGAGCCCGGGTGTAGATGGCCGCGTACTGAATGGTGCCGGTGAAGAAGGACGGCCCCGAGTAGCCGGTGTCGCCGTCGGCGGTACCGTGGGCCCACCCTCCGAGGTTGCCGCACCCGATCTTCCAGAACCCCGAGTAATCCTCGGCGGTCGTGACCGCCGTGTTGGTCGCCACGAGCTGACCGTCGACGTACAACGCCATCCCCGCCGAGGACAGCGACGCGACGACGGCGTGCCACCGGCCGTCGGCGTACGAGCGTCCTGCCGGGGTGGAGATCGTGATCACGCGACCCGGATAAACGCCGAACACGACGCGGCCATCCTTGTCGAGGTAGATGTGCCGGTCGTACTGGCTGTCGGAGGCCGAACCGTTGGCGTTCCCGAACCCGATGATCTTCCCGTTGGAGGTCGTCGTCGTGCGGAACCACGCCTCCAGCGTGAAGGTGGTGGGGCGTTGCACCTGTCCCGGGACGAAGAGGCACTGCGTACCGTCGAAGCGCACCGCAGCGACGGGACTGTCACGGACACAGCCGACCGAGGACTCGGTCGTGGGCCGCACCGCGTACGTCGCTCTCCGCGACGTCGTTCCCGACAGGTCGTCCTCGGTCCGGCCCGCGACGTTGGTCGCCGACAGGGCGTACGCGCCCTTCGTCTGCGCGGCGGTGACCGAGAGTGCAGCGGCCCGGCACGTGAAGAACGGGTTCGTTCCGGCGGTGTCCCGAGTGTTGCTCACACGGGCTCCGAACGCCGCGGTCGACGTCGTGACCGTGGTCACGAGGAGCACCGCGACGACGGTCAGAACGACGACCGGAACCAGGACGCGGCGCGCGCGACGGTCGGGGCGCGCGCGCAGTCCGGACACGACGGGGTCGGCATCACGCACCAGGAGTGCCGCCCCAAGCGGAAGCAAGCACATCGTGATGAGGAGGATGCGCGCGAAGAGGTCCGGATCCGGGACGGGCGTGAGGGAGAAGGCTCCGGTCGCCAGGCGTTGGGTGGTTTCCACCACGGCGTCCTGCCCGCTGGTCATGCGTGCGGAACCCGCGACGACGGGCAGGATGCCGGTGTTCACGACGTGCATGAGAGCGCCGGTGCCGTCGTCGTTTCCGCGGAAGTTCAGCAGCCGCACGTCGAACCAGGGACGCAACCACAACGTGACCAGCGTGATCGTCGATGCCCATCCGGTCAGCCGGACGCTCCAGGTCCACCCGAGGTCGGCTCGCCGGACCCACGTGACGGCTTCGGTGAGGACCGCCCCGAGAAGCAGCCAAGGAGCCGCGGTCAGGAGGAAGCCGACGCCCGGGAGGAGCGTGATCGCCCGTCCGATGACCTGCGCCGGCACGACCGTCCACCCGTCGGGGGCTCCGTTGAGGTCGCCGCGCGTCGTGTATCCGTCGGGCCCGACCTCGACGATGCGATGCGTCACGGTGCGGTCGGCCATCGTGAACGTGATGACGTCCCCCACCGCGTAAGAACCGGCGGGCGCGGTCACCACGAGCGTTCCCACCGGAGCCGCCTGGCCCATACTCGGGGTTTCGACGCTGAACAGACGGATGCCGGTGACGGCGAAGGCCGCGGCGACCGTGGCGGCGAGAAGGGCGATGGCGACCGCGAGGACGATCGCGCGTCTGCCCTCCGCGCGACGAACGGTCGCCGCGGTTCGGAGACTCACGGACCGGGAACTCAGGCGTCGGTGCTGAAGTCCCAGGTCAACGGCTGCGAGACCTGGAGACCGGCGTAGGTGTTGCCCGCCGAGCTGGGAACCGTCACCGCGAACGTGAACGGGATGGTCGCGCCCGCCGCCACGGAGGACGCGGTCAGCTTCGACAGGATGTCGACCTTTGCGGTGAAGCCGGAGAGCGGGCCGGAGTAGATCGTCGTGCTGCCGGAGGTGACGACGAGGGTCATCGTGGCGCACAGGTTCGTGGCGGTGCCGTTCGGGGTGCCGTTGTTCGATTGCGTGCAGGCGCCGGGCGTCAGCGTGAACGCCTTCGCGGCCGCGGTGCCGGTGTTCTTGATCTTGATGTCGGTCGACACCGTCTGCCCGGGAACCATGGTGAGGTTGCCGCCGTACTTGTTGATCGTCGCGCACGTCGCGGTGTTGGTGGAGACCGAGCCGCCGTCCGTGCTGTTGCAGATGACCGAGCCGTCGGCGTTCGTCTCCTGCATGATCAGCGTTCCGGTGCCCGCGGTGTCGACGGTGTTGCGGATCTGCGCGGTGAAGGCTGCAACCGTGGGCGAGAGCCCGAGAGCGAGGAGGAGCGAACCGATGCTTCCGGCGAGCAGGATGGGCAGGGAAAGTCGACGACGACGAGACGGGGTGGAACTCTGGGAGGACACAACTACTCCTGTGTGGTGCGAGCGATACGGGCTTCCCGGTCTACCGTTGCCCTGCCGCCCGGCGCCCGGCTGATGTGCTGCCCGTCGACGGGTGGATGAGAGGCGCCGCATGGGGACGAACGATTTGCGCGGCCGACCGATTCGTCGGTTCTTCCCGCCCGAATTCGCCCGCGGATTCCCCCGGCCCGCCGAGGGCTCCTGGTCTGAGACGAGCGCGGACGCCATCGGTTCGGGAAGATTCCCACCCCGAGCGCGCGCATGGCGACAACGCATCGTCCTAGAGTTTTCGGCGTCGCCCGTCGTGGGCCGGCACCGCCTCACCCCGTTCCGCGCCCCATGGAGCTCCGCATGACCGACACGCTGTTCGACTACTTCACCGCGGGTGAGCTGCCGACGCCGACGCTTCCCACCGACGAGGCCGTCGCACTGTTCCGTGAGAGTTACGGCCTCGATGTCGATCTGCAGTCACTCGGCAGCCAGCAGGACCAGAACTTCCTCGTGCGACCGGTCGGCGATGGGGAACCCCTGGGGGTCTTGAAGATCAGCAATCCGGTCTTCAGCGAGACGGAGATCGAGATGCAGGATGCCGCGGCCGCGGCGGTGGCGAAAGCGGAACCCGGGCTGCGGATTCCCGAGATCGTGAACGGCCCGCGAGGACCGATGACCGGGTGGTGGGAGACGAGTCAGGGGCGATTGCACGCGCGGGTCATCTCGTTCGTGTCGGGCGCGACCCTGACCGGCTCGGGCTACCTCGCGCCGCGCGTGGTCGAGCGGCTCGGTGAGCTGGCCGCCGCGGTGAGCGTGGCGCTGGCGAGCGAGACCCACCCCGCGTCGGGGCGGGTGCTGCAATGGGACCTTCAGCACGCCGAGCGCGTGATCGCCGAGATCGCCGCGACCGAGCCCGACCCCGAGGTTCGGGAGTACTGCGCAACAGCCGCGGCCGCGGCTCTCGCCGCCCTGGCCCCCGTCGTGGATGCGCTGCCGCGGCAGCTCGGCCACTTCGATGTCACCGACGACAACGTGCTGCGTCCGCACGGAGTGGGCACTCTCCCGGATGCGGTCATCGACTTCGGCGACGTCATCGACTCGTGGGCTGTCGGCGAAATCGCCGTGACCGTGTCGTCGGTGCTGCATCACGACGGCGCGACCTACGCCTCGACGCTGCCGGCGATCGCGGCGTTCGACCGCCGGCGCCCGCTGTCCGACGACGAGATCACGGCCCTGTGGCCGCTCGTGGTCCTGCGCGGGGTGGTGCTCGTGCTGAGCGGTCGCCAGCAGGTGCGGCTCGATGACGCGAACGACTACGCCAGCGGCGCGCTCGACCGCGAGTTCGAGATCCTGCGTCGGGCGATCGCGGTCCCCATCGACGTGGCGACCGCCCGCATCCGTCACGCGCTGGGGCGTGCCGGCACGCCCGCCCCCGTCTGGCAGAACGCGTCGATCGTTCCCGACGCGGTGCGCGCGGTCATCCTGGATGCCCGCACGATCTCGCCCGCGGCCGATGAGGGTGCGTGGCTCGACGACGATGCTCTCGAACGGGCGGCGCAGCGACTGCTCGAGAGCGGTGCCGACGCCGTCGTCCTCCCCGCGCTCGTGCCCGCGCTGCTCGGTGCCCCGTCCCGCACCCCCGAGGAGCCGGCGACCGTGCCGACGGCGGCGTCGGTGTGGTTCGCCGTCCCGACGACCCTCGTGCTCCCGGCCGCTGCCGAATCGCGCGGCGGCGAGATCGCGGTGCCCGCGACCGGTGGCATCCTGCGCGTCTCCTCGTCGTCGGCGGAGGTGCCCGCGCGCACGCGCGTGCGCGTGCTGCTGACTTCGCTCGATGCCGTCGAGGTGCCCGACGCCGTGCGCCCGAGCGATGTCCCCGGATGGAGCGCCGTCGTCGGCGACGCCACCCGCGCGCTGGGCCTCGCGGCCCCGGCGGGAGCGCCCGACGACCTCCTCGAGCGTCGCGAAGCGGTGGTCGCAGAGGTGCAGGAGCACTACTACTCACGCCCGCCGCAGATCGAGCGCGGCTGGCGCGAGTACCTCATCGGCGTCGACGGTCGCGTCTACCTCGACATGGTCAACAACGTCGCCTCGGTAGGCCACGCGCACCCGCGGATCCACGCCGCGGTGTCTCGCCAGACCCGGCTGCTCAACACCAACTCGAGGTTCCATTACGCCGCGATCACCGAGTACGGCGAGCGGCTCGCGGCCACCCTGCCCGACGAGCTCGACACGGTGTTCTTCGTCAACTCGGGGTCCGAGGCCGTCGATCTCGCGATCCGCCTCGCCATGGCCGCCACCGGTCGGCAGGACGTCGTCGCGATGGCCGAGGCTTACCACGGCTGGACGTACGCGAGCGATGCGGTCTCGACCTCGATCGCCGACAATCCCTACGCCCTCGAGACCCGGCCGGAGTGGGTGCACACGGTCGACGCGGCGAACGCGTACCGCGGTCGTCATCGCGGCGCGGATGCCGCCCGCTACGCGCCCGAGGCGGCGGCGAAGCTGCGCGCGCTCGCCGCCGAGGGGCACGCGCCCGCGGCTTTCCTCAGCGAGACGTTCTACGGCAACGCCGGCGGCGTCGCGCTCCCGGACGGCTACCTGCGCGAGGTGTACGCGGCAGTCCGCGACCTCGGCGGTCTCGCGATCGCCGACGAGGTGCAGGTGGGTTTCGGGCGGCTGGGGTCATGGTTCTGGGGCTTCCGGCAGCAGGAGGTCGTGCCCGACATCGTGGCGGTGGCGAAGTCCATCGGAGGGGGTTTCCCGCTCGGCGCCGTCATCACCCGGCGCGAGATCGCCGACCGCTACCGCACGCAGGGATACTTCTTCTCCTCGACCGGGGGTTCTCCGGTGTCGTCCGTCGTCGGCTCGACGGTGCTGGACATCATCGAGGACGAGGGGCTGCAAGGAAACGCGCGCGTCGTCGGCGCCCACCTGAAGACGCGTCTCGCGGCGCTGGGGGAGCGGCATCCGCTCGTCGGGACGGTGCACGGCGCAGGGCTGTATTTGGGCCTGGAGTTCGTGCGCGACCGCGAGACCCTCGAGCCCGCGACCGAGGAGACCGCCGCGATCTGCGACCGCCTGCTCGACCTCGGCGTCATCATGCAGCCGACCGGTGACCACCAGAACGTGCTCAAAATCAAGCCACCGCTGTGCATCTCACGGGAGTCCGCGGACTACTTCGTCGACATGCTCGATCGGGTGCTGACCACGGGCTTCTGACCGCGCAAGCCCCGCATCGTGGTCGGGTCGGAGGAGTAGACCGGAGGGAGACATCCCTCCGCCCGAAAGGAACCGCCATGCGTGGAGTCATCATGCACGCCGCCGGAGACGTACGCGTCGAAGACCGGGACGCCCCGATCATCCAGGAACCGACGGATGCCATCATCCGTCTCGCCGCGTCGTGCATCTGCGGCTCCGACCTGTGGCCCTACCGCGGATCCGACGAGGTGGATGCCACGCCCATGGGCCACGAGTACGTCGGGGTGGTCACCGAGATCGGCGACGCGGTGGAGAACGTGAAGGTCGGTGACTTCGTCGTCGGCTCGTTCATGGCATCCGACAACACGTGCGAGATCTGCCAGGCGGGTTACCAATCGCGCTGCGTGCACGTGGTGCCCATGGGGCGCGTGGGCACGCAGGCCGAGTTCGCCCGGATCCCGCTCGCCGACGGCACGCTCGTCGCGACCCCGGGCCAGCCCGACGACGACCTCATCCCCTCGCTCCTAGCCGCCTCGGACGTGCTCGGCACCGGGTGGTTCGCCGCGGTCGCGGCCGAGGTCGGTCCCGGCAAGACGGTGGCCGTGGTCGGTGACGGTGCCGTCGGGCTGCTCGGCATCCTGGCCGCGAAGCAGCTCGGTGCCGAGCGCATCATCGCGATGTCGCGCCACGCCGACCGGCAGGAGCTCGCGCGGCGGTTCGGCGCCACGGACATCGTCGAGGAGCGCGGTGACGAGGGCATCGCGAGGGTCAAGGAGCTCACCGGCGGACTCGGTGCGCACTCGGTGATCGAGGCCGTCGGCACGCAGCAGTCGATGGAGCAGGCGATCCGCTCCACACGCGCCGGCGGGCACGTCGGCTTCGTCGGGGTCTCGCACGACGTCACGCTCGAGGGACAGGAGCTGTTCCGTTCGGCCGTGCACCTCCACGGCGGACCCGCGCCGGTGCGCCGATTCCTGCCCGAGCTGATCCAGCTCATCTGGGACCGCGAGATCGACCCGGGTGCGGTGTTCGACCTGACTCTTCCGCTCGAGGAAGCCGCGGAGGGCTACCGCGCGATGGACGAGCGTCGCGCCACCAAGGTGCTGCTGACGATGCCATGAGCCCCTCGACCACACGCCGTACGGGCCTCGCGGCCGGTCTCACCCTGGCCCTGGCCGTCCTTGCCGGGTGCACGGGCGAACGCGAGACGGATGCCGTGCCTCCGCCCTCCTCTTCCCCCGCGCCGCCGGTGTCCACGTCGTCGCCACAGGCCCCGGCGCCCGCGTTCGTCGTGCCGGACGGCGAGCCGGAAGTCGTGGCATCCGGATTCACCACGCCGTGGTCGGTGGCCTTCGTGGGCGAGGCGGCGCTGGTGAGCCAGCGCGACACGGGGGAGATCCTCGAGATCATCGGGGACGGCACCCGCGTCGTCGGGGAGGTTCCCGGCGTCGCCCCGGGCGGTGAGGGCGGGCTGCTCGGCATCGCCCACGCCGGCGGCTACCTCTACGCCTACGCGACGACGATCGACGGCAACCGGGTGATGCGGTTCCCCCTCGACGGCGCACCGGGGTCGTTCGCTCTGGGCACTGCGCAGACGGTGGTCGACGGCATCCCCTCGGCCCGTATTCACAACGGCGGCCGGATCGCCTTCGGACCCGACGGCATGCTCTACATCACGGCGGGCGACGCCGCCGATCCCGCGCGCGCCCAGGATCCGGAGTCGCTGGGGGGCAAGATCCTGCGCGTCACCCCCGAGGGCGAGGTGCCCGCCGACAACCCGTTCCCCGGTTCGCCGGTGTGGAGCCTCGGTCATCGCAACCCGCAGGGGATCGGCTGGGACGCGGCGGGCACGATGTTCGCCTCGGAGTTCGGCCAGAACACGTGGGACGAGCTCAACGTCATCGAACCCGGCGCGAACTACGGCTGGCCGGAGGTCGAGGGCCTCAGCGATGACGACCGTTTCGTGAACCCCGTCCAGCAGTGGGCGCCCGCGGATGCCAGCCCCAGCGGCCTCGTGGTCGTCGACGGCTCGGTGGTCATCGCGAACCTCCGCGGCCAGCGGGTGCGGGTCGTTCCGACGGCCGAGCCGGCCGCCGCGCGAGAGTTCTTCGTGGGCCAGTACGGTCGCATTCGCGACGTGGTCGTCGCCCCCGACGACACCCTGTGGATCGTCACGAGCAACACCGACCGCGGTGGCGGCGACGACGACGCGATCCTGCGCGTACCGCTGACCTCGGGCTGATCAGGGCGTGAGCACCGTCACACCGGCTTCCGCCAGAGCCGCCGCGAGATCCGGTGCCGGCGCGGCGTCGGTGATGAGGTAGTCCGCCTTCTCGAGAGAGGCGACCTGGGCGAACAGGCGCCGGTCGAGCTTGGTCGAGTCGGCCAGGATCGCGGTGCGATCCGCGCGCTGGATCATCTCGCTCATCATGGTGGCGTCGCCGAGGTTGCTGGTGGAGTAGCCCGAGGCATCCACCGCTCCCACGGCGATGAGCGCGTAATCGCACCGGATGTCGACGTCGGGGCTGTGCGAGGACGAGGCCAAGGTCACCGGGCCCGTCGTGGCCTGCGTGATCGTGCGGACAGCCCCACCGAAGATGAACAGGTCGCGGAACACCTGCGGCGAGATCTCGGCGGGGATCCGCAGATTGTTCGTCGCGATCGTCAGGTTGCGGTGATTGCGCAGCGCGCGTGCGACGGCCAGCGTCGTCGTACCGGCGTTCAGCATCACCACGGAGCCGTCTTCGATGAGGTCCGCGGCGATGCCGGCGATCTTCTCCTTCTCGGCGATCTGCATCTGGAGGCGGACGTCGAGCCCCCGGTCGCGTCCCGGAACCGACATCGCACTGACGGCTCCTCCGTGGGTGCGGACGACGATGCCTTCGCGGTCGAGTTGATCCAGGTCGCGACGGACCGTGTCGATCGAGACGCCGAAGTGCGATGCGAGATCGACGACGGTCACTTGACCCGATTGGGCGACGTAGGCAGCGAGCTCTGCCTTTCTCCCCGCCGGAAGTCGTCTCTTGGTGGTGTTCGTGGTGCCCTCCATGCCGTCATCTCTAGCACAGTGCGGCAAACGGCACGACAGTTTTCCGCCGATTTCGGCATGAAACGGCATAAATTTGCGGTAACCGCGCCTCCTTTGTGCCGTTGCGTGCCGAAAAGATCACGAATCTGCATCGCTCGCTTGACGAGTGCCGCACTTCCGCGCATACTCATGCTGAAAGATGCAAGAACGCGCAGAACAGCGCGAAATACAGCAGATCTCAATGAGGAGAAACGATGGACAACAGCGGGCGCGGGCGTAGGAACGCCATCAAGCTCGTCGGTGCCGCCGCGGCGGCCACGACCCTCCTGGCCATGGCGGGATGCTCGTCGAACTCGGCCGCTCCCGAAGGCGACGGCGATGTCACGCTCGAATTCGCCCAGTGGTGGGAGCCCGAGCTGCCCGACGGCGAATTCCGGGCGCTCATCGACCAGTTCGAGGAGGAGAACCCGGGGATCACGGTCGAGCTCGTCAGCGGTCCGTACGCCTCGACCAAGGAACAGCTCTTCGCGGGCGCGGCCTCGGGAACGATGCCGGACGTCGTCGGGCTCGACGGTGCGTGGGTGAGCGACTTCGCTCAGCAGGGCGTCATCGCCGATCTGTCCCAGCTCATGAGCGACGCCGGGTACGACGACAGTCAACTGGCCAGCCAGATCCAGGTCGACGGCAGCACCTACATGATCCCCGTCGTCAACTTCGTCTACCCGATGTTCACGAACGACGCGCTGCTCGCGCAGGCGGGGGTCACCACCCCGCCGTCCACGCGCACCGAGTTCGCCGACGCGGCGAAGAAGATCTCGGCCCTGGGCGGAGACGTCTCCGGGTGGGTGCTGCCGCTCTCGCTCGAGGCCCCCAACGGTGTGCAGAACGACGTCATGTCCTGGGTCTGGGCCTCGGGCGGCTCCATGCTCAAGGATGGACAGCCCGACCTCACCGGCGCCGACGTGACCTCGGCGGCCGACTACGTCCAGCAGCTGTGGGACGACGGCGTCATCGCACCGGGATCGTTCACGATGAAGGAGCAGGACAAGGTCGAGGAGTTCACCAACGGCCGAGTCGGCATGATGATCGACTCGCTCGCGCACATCAACCTCATCCGCGAATCGAACCCCGACCTCGCCTTCTCGATCTCGGCCATCCCCGCCGAGGACGGCTTCACCGGGGAGCGCGGCATCCCCTACGCGTCGTGGGGCATCGGCGTCGCCGAGAACTCCGAGCACAAGGATGCCGCCTTCAAGCTCGTCGAGTTCCTGATGGGCAAGGACGTCAACTCCGAGCTGTCGACGATGGCCAAGGCGTTCCCCGGGAACACCGAGTCGGAGCCGACCTTCGTCCAGGATGACGAGCTGTTCCAGACGGCGTTCGAGATCTACAAGGACGGTTACCCGGCCAACGAATTCACCGGCCTGCCCGTCGCCGAGGAGCTCATGCGCCTGTTCGGGGAGCAGTTCCAGTCGGCACTGGACGGACAGCAGTCCATGAGCGACGCGCTCGAGAAGGCCCAGGACGAATGGGCCGCGAAGTTCTGAACCGACGCTGACACGGGATGCCGCACCGCCACCGTCCGCGGTGCGGCATCCCCGTCAGGAAGGCCCACACCATGACCATGCGCACTCTCACACCCCCCGACACCGAGCTGATCGTCACGGGTCGTCCGGCCTCGCGGCGCACCCGTCAGCTCCGCAAGGCCTCGGAGGCGTACGCCTTCCTGTCGCCGACCCTGATCCTGCTGTTCGTCCTGATGATCGTGCCGATCGTCATGGTCATCGGCTACTCCTTCCAGGACAACGTCATCACCAACAGGAACCCCGAGTTCGTCGGTGCCGACAACTACGTCACGGTCCTGACCGACCCGGGCTTCTGGAAGGCCACCGGCAACACCCTGTTCTTCACGCTCACCAGCGTCGCCGCCCACCTCGTCCTCGGGCTCACCTTCACGATGCTCCTGAACAGCCGGCTCATCGGGGCCGTGCCGCGGGCGATCTTCCGCGGTCTGTACGTGCTCCCGTGGCTGTTCACCGTCGCCGTGATCGCCGTGCTGTGGCGCATGCTCCTGGCGCCGAACGGCATCGTGAACTTCCTGGCCAGCACCGACATCGAGTGGCTCGCCTCGCCGCAGCTGGCCCTCGGCACGGTCACGTTCATCAACATCTGGGCCGGTTACCCGTTCTTCATGGTCAGCTTGCTCGCGGGGCTCCAGGGCATCCCGAGCGATCTCTACGAGGCGGCCACCGTCGACGGCGCGAGCCCGGCGCAGCGCTTCTGGAACGTCACGATCCCGCAGCTGCGGCCCATCATCGTCAGCCTCGTCCTGCTCGACCTCATCTGGACCTCTCAGCAGTTCGCGCTGATCTGGCTCACCACCGGCGGTGGTCCGATCGACGTGACCGAGATGCTCAGCACCTACACCTACAAGCTCGCGTTCGCGACCTACGACTTCTCGCTCGCGTCGACCTCGGCGGTCCTCGTGCTGGCAATGTCGATGATCCTCGCGGTGCTCTACGTCCGCCACCAGAAGGCGAGGGACTGACATGGCCATGACCACCCTGACGCGTATGCGCGTCGCCAGGACCGGGGTCTTCGTCGGGCTCGTGCTCGGAGCGGTGTTCGCCGCCGGGCCGGTCCTGTGGATGCTCTCGAGCTCGTTCAAGTCGAACACGCAGATCTTCGAGCTGCCGCCCCGGCTGATCACCGAGACCTTCTCGTTCGACGCCTACGTGCAGATCTTCACCACGCCCGAGACGGTGCGCTTCTTCATCAACAGCTACGTCGTGGCCGGAGCGGTGACGGTCCTCACGCTGCTCGTCGCCATCCAGGCCGCCTACGCCTTCAGCCGCTTCGAGTTCCGCGGGAAGCGCATCGTCAACGTGATCATCGTCAGCGTCCAGGCCGTCCCGCCGATCACGCTGCTCATCCCGTACTTCGGCCTCATGGTGACGCTCGGTCTGTACAACACCTACCCGGGGCTGATCCTCACGTACATGGTGTTCACGCTGCCGTACGCGATCATCATGATGACCGGGTACTTCAACACCCTGCCGAAAGAACTGGACGAAGCCGTCCGCGTCGACGGCGCCGGCTCGTTCACCGCACTATGGCGGGTGCTCGTGCCGATCTCCATCCCCGGCATCGTTTCGGTCGGCATCTACACGTTCATGATCGCGTGGAACGAGTTCCTGTTCGCGCTGACCCTCACGCGCACCATCGACATGCGCACGGTGCCCATCGGCATCCAGCTGCTCATGGGCCAGCACTCGTACGAGTGGAACCAGATCATGGCGATGAGCATCCTCGGCTCGATCCCGGTGCTCGTGCTCTTCCTCTTCTTCCAGCGCTTCTTCATCAGCGGCCTCACGGCCGGCTCGGTGAAGAGCTGATCCCGCCTACCCACCCCCGAACAAGGAGAAATCCGTGCTCTACACCGGCAAGTCCATCCTCGACGTGGCGAACGCCCACCGCTTCGCCATCCCGGCCTTCAACATCAGCGACTGGGCGATGTTCACCGGGATCATGGACATCAGCGAGGAGAAGAACGCTCCGGTCATCATCGCGATCCACCCCGACGAGGTCTCGCACATCACGACCGACCTCATCCCCGCGATGCACGCGCGGGCGCACCGGTCGAGCGTTCCCGTCGCGATCCACTGGGACCACGGCGGGTCCTTCGATCAGATGATCACCGCGATCCACTCGGGCTTCACCTCGGTGATGATCGACGCGTCTCTCGAGCCTTTCGAGCAGAACGTGGCCCTCACGCGCAAGGTCGTCGAAGCGGCGCACGCCGCCGGCATCCAGGTCGAGGGCGAACTCGGCACGATCGGGGCGAACGACAGCTACGGCGAGTCCGGCGCGGCCGAGATCATCTACACCAACGTGGAAGACGCGGTGCGCTTCGTCGAGCAGACCGGGGTCGACAGCCTCGCGATCGCCATCGGCACCTCGCACGGCCTCTACCCGGCCGACAAGAACCCCGAGCTGCGGCACGACCTGCTCGAGGAGATCAAGGCCGCCGTCGGCATCCCGCTCGTGCTGCACGGGGGTTCGAGCAACCCCGACGCCGAGCTGCGCCGTGCCGTCGAACTGGGCGTGAACAAGATCAACATCTCCAGCGACATCAAGGTCGCGTACCACGACCGGATGCGCGAGGTGCTCGGCACCGACCGGCGCCTCCGCGAGCCGAACGCGATCCAGCCGGAGCCCATCGGCGCGATGAAGGTCACGGCGGCGGAGAAGATCGACCTGTTCGGCGCCGCCGGTAAGGCCGGCCTCTACTGATCGGGGAGGATCGCCGTCATGGCTGAAGACCTCGTCCTCGGGCTCGGCGGAACCGTCGATTACGAGATCCGGTGGGATGCCGCCGTGCTCAGCGCCCTCGCGGCGGAGTACGAAATCCACCGCGACGAACTGAACAGCACGACGCCGATCATCGACGAGCGGGCGCTCGTGGTGACCGTGCTCGCCTTCCTCGCCACCGGCGGGGGAGGCGAGCGGTTCGTCCTGAGCTCGGAGATCATCGAGCGCTTCGCCGCCCGCTTCGACACCGCGGTGACGCTCGGCGGAACGGGGGTGCGCGCCGGGATCGCGTTGGACCGGATCGGTGTGCCCACCGTCCAGCACCTGGTGAGCATCGACGACACCGTGCGGCGCCTCCTTCCCCGCTCGATGCGGGTGGTGTCCTCCGCCACCCGCGACACGCTCGACCCTCACCTCATCGTCCAGTACCCGGCGGGCACGACCGTCGCGCTCGCGGACACGACGGTGACGGCCCCCGCGGCCAACCGCGTCATCCTCGCCAACGACGCACCGAACCGCGAGATGGCGATCGCCGACGGCCTCGGGGACGCCCTCGCCGGGGCGGCGGCGTTCCTGATCTCGGGATTCAACACGATGCAGGATGCCGCCCTGCTCGATCGGCGTCTCGACGACCTCGTCGCGGCGATGCAGCGCCTGCCACGCGAAGCCCTGGTCTACTACGAGGACGCGGGGTTCTACCACCGCTCGTTCGCGGCAGACGTGCGCCGGCGGCTGCTCGATCGGATCGACGTCTACGGCATGAACGAGGACGAGCTGCAGGAGTACGTGGGCCGCCCGGTCGACCTGCTGGAGCCCGAGGACGTGGTCGCCGCGCTCGCCGAGGTGCACGCCCTCATTCCGGTGCCGGCCCTGGTCGTGCACACCGCGTGCTGGGCTGTCGCGGTCGGACCCGCCGCCGGCCGGCATCGTGCGAGCCTGGAGAGCGCGGTCCGCACCGCCGCGACGCGCTACCGCGTCGGCGATGGCTGCACACCCGCCGATCTCGACGCCACCGCGCGGCTGCCGCGCCACCCGGGCGGCACGGTCGTGGTCGCCGAGGTCGAACGGCGGATGCCGTCCGCCGGCGTCGCCGGCTATGTCGTGGATGTCGCCCGCCCGACGACGATCGGCCTCGGCGACACGTTCGTCGGGGGCTTTCTCGCCGCGGTCCCGGCGGCGGCGCGGATCGCGGCCGAGGTCGCCGTCGCGCGGGCGCTGGCCGCGGTCACGCCGACGGCGTGACGGCCTTCGCGCGAGGCGGTCAGCCCCGCGGTCGGTCCTCCGCTCTCTCCGCGAGCGGGCGGCAGGCATCGATGACCCGCCGCAGGATGACGCCCGCATCCCAGCGATCGAGGGTGACCGCGCGGTCCTCGCTCTTCTCGACGCCCATCCTGCTCACGCGGACGACGTAGTCATCGAGCGCGGCATCGGCATCGTCCAGCCGGAGCGCGGCGGTGTCGGTCCCCGCGCGGTCTGAGACCATGCCGGCGACCGCTCGGATCGTCGTCGCCAGGGAGTGTCGGACGTCGGTGGGCAGCCGCTCGTCGACGTCATCGGCTTCGGTGAGCTCGGCGACCGCGGCGGTCAGCTCGCGGGTGGCCTCGGCGGCGACGGCCAGGGCCTCCAGGCGTCGCTGATGCGCGTCGCGCGGCAGGCTCGATCGGCGACCCCGCGGGTTGTACCGGCGACTCTCGTCGGCCAGCTCGACCTCTTCCCGCACGTCGGCGAGCGCGTCCGCGAGCCGCCTGGCGGCCGCGCGGGCGGGCTCGGGATCGAAGGCATGTCCGGCGAGCGCGTCGGCCATCTCGCGCAGTGCGTCACCGAGGCCGGCGCGAAGCGCAACCAGTCGATCTTCCGCCTGGCGGAGGTGAAGGGGCGGGATGACGACGAGGTTGACCACGACGCCGACGAGAACGCCGAATGCCACGGTGATGAGATACGACGACGAGTAGCCGTCGGGATCGGCCCCGCCCAGGAGGAGGACGAAAAGGCCCGCGATCGCCACCCACTCCCGGCCGGACCCGAGCGAGCGAAGACCCGCCAGGAGCACGCCCAAACCGACGACCGCCGCCACCGCGATGATCCGCGGCATCCCGGCACCCACGAGCGCCTGAGCCCCGAGGCCGAGGCCGATGCCGACGGCGAGACCGATGAGGGTCTGCAGCCCGCTGAACGCCGACCGCGCGATCGTCGGGTACATGCTGACGAGCACGCCCAGGGGGGCGTAATAGGAGTATTCGTTCTGCGCGAAGGGGACCAGCGGGGCCAGGTACCAGGCGAGCGCCGCGGCGCCCGCCGTCTTGAAAGCGAGAAGGAGGCGGTCGGCGGACGCCGCCTCTCTCCACCGCGGGCGATCGAGGGAAGCCATTTCCCCATCGTCGCGAATGAGCGTGTCCGCGGTCACGGGCTTGATCACCGTGTCGGCGGCGGGTAGCTCGCGGCGGTCAGCGTCGCGATACGTACGCACGCCATAGCAGCCGGGCGTGCCGGGCCTTGGCCCGCTCGACCCCGCGCTCGTCGCGGCGCAGGGCGCTGACCCACTCCGCGATGCGGCTGGCGGTGGCATCCAGGATCATCCGCACGTCCGTGTGACGCGCGGGGGGCACGCGCGCTTCGGCGGCCGACAGGCGCCCCCGAGCGGGCAGCTCGTCGTCGAGGTGGCGCATCACGAGGCGGGCGACGCCGACGGCGTGCCCGTTCACGATGGAGTGGGCGGCTCCGCGGATCTCCCATCGGCGGGCGTCTCGCGCGCGAGCCGCGAGGCGGGAGTGCAGCCGCCGAGGTGACGGGCGATCGTACTCGCCCCGGATCAGGAGGAGGTGCGCGCGAGCCGCGCCGATGCGGTCCGAGATGCGGTAGCGGAGCATGTGGGGCAGCACCTCGAAGAAGTACAGGAAACCGCACAACAGGTAGGCCGAGGCCGCCATCACCGCGATGTGCAGCGATTCCCGTGCCGTCGATTGGACGAAGCGCACGGCCTGCACGAGGGCCGACGCCTCGGCCTCGTCGACGACGGGGCTCACCAGCACCGCGTGCGTGAGGTCGTCGCGACGGGCGAGGACCTCCGTCACCACCTGGGTTCCCATCGAATGGCCGAGGAGCACGGGGTTCTCCAACCGATACCTCTCCAGGACGCCCTCGACCTGGTCGGCGAAGAATCCCGCGGTCGGTTCGTCTCCGGAGGGCGGCATCCCGGCGAATCCGGGCAGATCCAGCGCGTAGACGTCGCCGTGCTCGGCGAGCAGGGGCGCGAGGAACTCGAAGTAGCTCGCGGCGACGCCGATGCCGGCGATCAGGACGAAGGCCCGGTCTTTCGCGGCTCCCGTCGACACGATCGTCACTCTCGTCTGGGCGGTTCCCTGTCGGAAGGTCTCCACCTCGACGTGGGCGGGGCGGTCGTCCTCGGGCATCACACCAGGATGCCGCACTCGCCGAGGGCGCCTGTCAATCCCGGTCGCGCGCCCTGACCCGACCCCTAGCCTGGCGCCATGACCGATGCCCCTCGTGACCACGAAGAAGAGACTCTCGGCGCCCCCCGTGAGGCAGCCAACCCGGCGGAGAAGGACCCGTCCGACTGGGTCACCGGCGACGAGCCGATGACCGCGCCGCAGCGCAGCTACATCGACACTCTCGCCCGCGAGGCGGGGGAGGAGATCCCCGCCGATCTGACCAAGGCGGAGGCGTCCGAGCAGATCGAGCGCCTGCAGCAGGAGACCGGCCGCACGAACGGATGAGCGGACGCCCGTCCCGCCGGTCAGGCGGGGCGGGCTTCTTGCTCGCGGGGGCGGAGCCGGGCGATCTCTCGCGTCTCGACCCGCGCGACCTCATCGAGGAAGTCCCTCACGACGCGGCGCTCGGGGGCGTCCAATTGGGCCGCGGCCGCGGCCACCGACGCCCTGCGCACGGACAGCAGGCGTCGCGCCGGCGAGGATTCGTCGATCGTGGCGCGCACCACGATGGAGCGACGGTCCCCCGGGAAGGGGATGCGCTCCACCCACCCGGCGTCGGCCAGGCGGTCGATGAGGGCGGTGGTGGCTGCAGACGAGATCCCCAGCATTTCCGCGAGGAGGCGGGGAGTCACCTGCTCCCCGCTGTGATCACGGTCGAGCAGGAAGCGCAGAACCTTGGCGTCGTTGGGGCCGATGCCCAGTGACTGCAGAGCGATGCGCTCGGATGCGGCGCCCGATTCGGAGAGGTTGTCGATCGCCTTCACCACGTCGTGCTCGGTGGTCATTCGCTTCGTCACCCCCGGACGGGATATCTCGTGTTCCGTTTATCTCTTGTCTCGATCAAGTAGATTGCCGATATATTCACCATCGTACCTGTCAGGCACGCGTACAGACAGGGGCCTCTTCGTGCCTCTCTGACATAGGATGCCGGGGTGGAGAACGGCTCGCATTCGTCGCGCTACTGGTACGGCGTGACCGAAGAGGACCGCCGTCGACGTGCCGTCGAGGTGCTGCAGGCCTTCCGCGTGTACCGCGCGGCCGAGGTGGCGATGCGGCGTCGCACGCGCGAATCGATGTCGATGGGCGAGAACGAGCTGCTCGTTCTGCGGTACCTCCTCCGGGCCACCGGCCAGGGCCGGTTGGTCTCACCGAGCGAACTGACGCGCTACCTCGGCGTCTCGACGGCGTCGACCACCGCCATCATCGATCGCCTGGAGAAGTCCGGCCACGTCACGCGCGTGCCCCACCCCACCGACCGTCGCAGCATCCACGTGGTCGCTACGGCGGCCAGCGATGCCGAGGTGCGCGCGACGCTCGGTTCGATGCATTCCCGCATGATGGCGGCCGTGGTCGACATGACGCCCGAGGAGTGCGCGACCGTGATCGCCTGTCTGGCGCGTCTGCAGGATGCCGTCGACCAGGTCGACCCCCACCCCGAGGGGGCGGGCGTTCCGGTCGACGCCGATGCGGCCCTGTGACGGATACCCGCGCCGCATAAGAAACTAGGAAGCCTAGTTTAATTCTGAGTATTAGGAATAGTGTTCGGTCCGTGAAACCATGAGGGCATGGACGACAACGCCATTGAGCCGCGCACTCGCGTGACCGCCGTCGACGCCGTCCATGCGGTCGATGGTGTGCCGGTGGCATCCCTCCGCTCCGTCGTCTCGCGCTTGCGTCGTGACTACCCCGGCGAAGACCCCGCGCATGTCGAAACCGTCGTGCTGCGCGAGTGGGAGGCTTTCTCGGCCGGGCGGCCACTGGTCATCCCCACGGCCGTCGAAGAGGGCGCGCGCGAGATCCTCGACCAGCGCAGCGCCTGAGTCAGGCGCTCGATTCCTCCGTCCCCGGCTCGGGGACGAGGAGCAACCCGCCGGAGGAGTTGGCGGAGTTCGCCAGTTCCTCGACCCACGCGCGGCTGAGAAGAGCCGGCTCGGGATCGTCGAAGACGAAACGCAGGGGGATCGAGGGGTGCAGCCACACCGTGCTGCGACCGACCTCTTGACCCGGCCCATGCGTCCAGGACAGCGTGAAGCTCTCCCCGCGCCGGAGCTTGGTCGCGATGACGACTTTCACGTGCGCAAGCGCACGATCCTCGATCTCGATGGGGGTCGCAATGTCCCCGTAGTAGAGCGTTCCCACTGCTTCACGGTATCGGCGGGTCCGGCCGTTGCGCCGGGGGGTTGATTCCGAGGACCGTGACGTGGCACCGCACAGCGGCAGGACACCGCTCTCGGATAGGCTCCCTGTCATGGGCCGATTCATCTACGACACCGTCGCGAACGCCGTCGACATCGATGACCGCACGCTGGCGCACCTGCGAATCGTGGTCATGAACAAGCTGCGCCGCTCCGAGTCGTTCATGTTCGACGTCGAGGTCGGAGACGGAAGCGGTCGCCGCAGCTTCTGGATGCACCCGTCGGTGCCGATCCAGTTCCACTTCTACGGCAGCCGTCAGCCGCGGATCAACCGCGTCTGGGTGGAAGACCTCATGCTCGCGGCATCCGGTCCCAATGGCCTGTCGATCACGCCCGAACCTTCGGAGGACACCCTCGTCGAAGAGGGCTGACCTCAGCGCCGGGGCGCCTCTTCGGCGGGCGCCACGTCCTCGGGCACGAGCATGATGCCGCCCGATGAGTTCGCCGACTCCGCGAGGCGTTCGATCCACTCGCGGCTGAGGGTGGTGGGCTCGGCTTCGTCGAACACGAAGCGGAGCGGGATCGCCGGATGCAGCCACAGCGTGCTGCGCCCCCGCGGCTGGTCCTCGGGGTGCTGCCACGAGAGCGTGAAGCTCTCGCCGCGACGCAGCTTCGTCGAGATGACGACCTTGAGGTGTGCCAGCGCGCGGTCCTCGATGTGGACCGACGTGCCGCCTCCGCCGTAGAAGATCGTGCCCATACTCACCACGATACCGGCGGTTCACCCGGGGGCTAAGCGTCCGGCAGCGGGGTGTCAAGGCCACCCGTTGCGCCCTGCGGCTCTGCGATCGTGGAGGCAACCACGGAAGGATGCCACCGTGCGCGACCCCCGCCTCCCCTCTGTTCCCGACCCTGACGACCCGGGCGAGCTCCCCGAGATCTTCGCTCAGCTCACGGCGATCGACGTGGTGGACGGCGAGCTCATCCCCCGGGATGCCACTCCGCAAAGCGGGTGAGCTCTCAGCGCCTTCGTAGGCGCGGTCGGTACCGTCGGGGCCATGTCCGACCCGCTGGACGAGCAGCAGATCACGATGTCCGGTGCGTCCCTGCGTGCGCTGCGCGACGAGTTCCAGCGCTTCCTCATGGAGTACCGCTTCGGACTCGCCGAGGTCGAGACGAAGATCTCGATCCTCCGCGAGGAGTTCCAGGAGATGCACGCCTACAACCCGATCGAGCACGTCTCCAGCCGCGTGAAGTCGCCGGACAGCCTCGTCGACAAAGTGCGCCGCAAAGGGATCGAGCCCGACTTCGACTCCATCCGTAGCGCGATCACCGACATCGCCGGCATCCGGATCACGTGCAGTTTCGTCGACGACGCGTACCGCCTCTCGCGGCTGTTGACCCAGCAGGACGACATCACCGTGCGCGATGTGAAGGACTACATCGCCCGCCCGAAGGCGAACGGGTACAAGAGCCTGCACGTCATCGTCGAGGTGCCCGTCTACTTGTCGACAGGTCGCGTCGACGTGCCCGTCGAGGTGCAGTTCCGCACGATCGCGATGGATTTCTGGGCGAGCCTCGAGCACAAGATCTACTACAAGTACGACCGGCTCGTGCCCGACGATCTCCTCGCCGAACTGAAGGATGCCGCCGACACCGCGGCGGAGCTCGACGCGCGCATGGAGCGCCTGCACCGACAGATCCGCGGGCCGCGGCCCGGGGTGGTCCCGCTCTGATTCCGCGGGCCACAATGGAGGGATGAGCGACGCGGCGACCCTCCTCGACGAGGTGGCGGCCGACCTGCTCGCCCTTCCCCCGGCGCAGTTCACCGCGGCGCGCAACGCCCGTGCCGAGGAGGTGGGCGGGGCGGCAGGGCGCCGCATCGCGAAGCTGCGCAAGCCCACCCTCGCGGCGTGGGCGGTCAATCTGCTGGCGCGCGACGGACAGCTGGCCGAGGCCGTCGAACTGTCGCACGCGCTGCGTGAGGCTCAGGACGATGCGGATGCCGCCGAGCTCACGCGCCTCGGGCGGCAGCGACGGCAGCTGGTGGCGGCTCTCGCGCGACGCGCGGCCGACCTCGCCGCGGAGGCCGACTCGCCGTTGAGCCCGGCCATGCGGGACGCGGTGGAGAAGACCATCAACGCCGCGGTCATCGACCCCGATGCCGCCGCCCTCGTGCTCACGGGGCGTCTGATCGTCCCGATCGACCTCGCAGACGGCACCGATCCGTCGCGAGCGGTGGCCGGGTCGGTGCCGAACTGCCCGACGGTGGCGGACGCTCCTCACGAGCGGGACGACCTCGCGCAGCGCCGCGCCCGCAAGGCCGCGGAGCGCGCCGTGCGGGACGCCGAACGCGCGCGCTCCGACGCCGAGCGCGCCCTCTCGACGGCTCGCGCGCGCGAGACCACCGCGCGCGAGAAGGCCGACCGGGTGAGAGAACGTGTCGATGCTCTGCGCGCCGAGCTCGCGCGCGTCGAGCGGGACGCCGATGCCGCGGACACCGCCGTCGAGGCCGCCGAGGCGCAGACGGCGTCCGCGCGGGCGGACGCGACCGCCGCGGAGCGCACCCTCGAGCAGGCCCGGTCGGCTCTCGACGAGGCGACTCCGTGACCGCGGCGGGAGCCGCCCGCACGGCCGATCTGCTGGACGCGGCGCGTCGACGTCTCATCGATGCTCCCCGAGAACGGCTCGGCGAGCTGCAGGAGGGACGCCGGTTCTTCGGCATCCCTCGCGCTCCTCGCATCGTGGAGCGCGGCCGGGCGTGGCACCTCGGCGTGCTCCTGCTCACCGACGACTCGATCCTGGCCACGGGCGAGATCGTCCGCTCGCATGCCGAAGTCCGTCGGGGGTTCGCCGCCGAATCCCAGCGGCGCCGCGCCGAGCTCGCCGCCGCCGCCCATCGGGGCGGGGTGCCGGAGGGCGAGACGGTGCACATCGGGTGGCATCCGCTCGATCCCACCGGGACCGCGACCGGCGGTGCGGTTCTCGCCCTCCGCGGTGACGAGCCCGCCGTGCGGTGGAGCGCGCAGGGCGGCTATGTGCCGCTCGCTCGGTACCTCGACGAACGCATCGATCTGCTGCGGAACCCGCCCGAGCGCGCATAGTGCCCGCGGGGGGTGCTGTCAACGACGGTGCCCCCGTATCGGGCGGAAACTTTGCTGGTCTATCGTGAGCGACGTGCAACAGGTATGGCCAGGATCCAGTTATCCCCTCGGGGCCACGTATGACGGCAATGGGACGAACTTCGCCCTGTTCAGCGAGGGCGCCGAGCGCGTCGAGCTCTGCCTGTTCGACGAGGACGGGACGGAGACGTGCGTCGAGCTCGTGGACGTCGACGCGTTCGTGTGGCACGCGTACCTCCCGAACATCCAGCCGGGACAGCGCTACGGCTACCGCGTGCACGGCCCGTACGATCCCGCGAACGGCCAGCGGTTCAACCCGAGCAAGCTCCTCCTGGACCCCTACGCCAAGGCCGTCGAGGGGCAGATCGACTGGGGCCAGCCGGTCTTCAGCTACGAGTTCGGCGACCCGGACTCGTTCAACGACGAGGATTCGGCTGCCCACATGATGAAGGGCGTGGTCATCAACCCGTTCTTCGACTGGACCGGTGACCGTCACCCCAAGACCCCGTACGCCGAGAGCTTCATCTACGAAGCGCACGTGAAGGGGCTCACGCAGCTGCACCCGGACGTTCCCGAGGAGCTGCGGGGCACGTACGCGGGCATCGCGCACCCGGCCATCATCGACCACCTCCGCAAGCTCGGCGTGACGGCGATCGAACTCATGCCGGTCCACCAGTTCGTCAACGACTCCACCCTCGAAGAGAAGGGGCTGTCGAACTACTGGGGGTACAACACCATCGCGTTCCTGGCGCCCCAGAACACCTACTCCTCGACCGGTGACCACGGTCAGCAGGTGCAGGAGTTCAAGGCCATGGTCAAGGCGCTGCACGCGGCGGGTATCGAGGTCATCCTCGACGTGGTCTACAACCACACCGCCGAGGGCAACCACATGGGCCCGACCCTGTCGATGCGCGGCATCGACAACGAGGCCTACTACCGCCTCGAAGACGACGACAAGCGCTACTACACGGACTACACCGGAACCGGGAACAGCCTGAACGTCGGCAACCCGCACGCGCTGCAGCTCATCATGGACTCGCTGCGGTACTGGGTGCTCGACATGCACGTCGACGGCTTCCGCTTCGACCTGGCATCCACCCTGGCGCGGGAGTTCTACGACGTCGACCGGCTCGCGACCTTCTTCGAGCTCGTCCAGCAGGACCCGGTGGTCTCGCAGGTCAAGCTCATCGCCGAGCCGTGGGACGTCGGCCCCGGTGGGTACCAGGTCGGCAACTTCCCGCCCCAGTGGACGGAATGGAACGGCAAGTACCGCGACACCGTGCGCGACTTCTGGCGCGGCGAGCCGCAGGCGCTCGGCGAGTTCGCGTCGCGCCTGACGGGTTCGGCCGACCTGTACGAGCACTCCGGCCGGCGGCCCGTGGCATCCATCAACTTCGTCACCGCACACGACGGCTTCACCCTGCGCGACCTCGTTTCGTACAACGAGAAGCACAACGACGCCAACGGCGAGGACAACAACGACGGCGAATCGCACAACCGCTCCAGCAACATGGGCGTGGAGGGGCCGACGGACGACCCCGAAGTGCTCACGCGGCGTGCGCAGCAGCAGCGCAACTTCATCGCGACGCTGCTGCTGAGCCAGGGCGTGCCGATGCTGCTGCACGGCGACGAACTCGGCCGCACCCAGGGCGGGAACAACAATGGCTACGCGCAGGACAACGAGATCACATGGGTCGACTGGTCGAGCATCGACCACCCGCTCGTGGAGTTCACCGCGGCTCTCGCGCGCCTCCGCAAGGAGCACCCCACCTTCCGCCGCAGCCGGTTCTTCGACGGCCGGCCCGTCAAGATGGAGGAGGGCGACAACCTCCCCGACGTGGTGTGGCTGCGTCCCGACGGCACCCTCATGCAGCCCGAGGACTGGGACTCCGGCTTCGGTCGCGCGGTGGGCGTGTTCCTCAACGGCCAGGGCATCCGTGAGCGCGACCGTCGCGGCGAGACGATCAGCGACGACCACTTCCTGGTGCTTTTCAACGCCGGCGACGAGGCCGTCGACTTCCACGTGCCCGCGATCCAGTACTCGCCCGAGTGGGACGTGTACGTCGACACCGCGGGCGAGCGCGCCAACACCGAGCCGATCGCTCCCGGCGAGGCGCTGAAGCTCGAGCCGAAGTCGCTCATCGTGCTGCGCGAGCACCACCTGCCCGAGCCCGAGATCGACCACACCGTCGCCGCCTCGCTCACCGCGCAGATCGCCATCACCGCCACCGACGACCTGCCCGGGCAGGCACCCAAACCGGAGCTCTGATCCAGAATGCGGCATCCGCTTTCGACCTACCGCCTGCAGATCCGCGAATCCTTCCCCCTCGACACCGCCGCCGAGGTCACGGGCTATCTCCGTGACCTCGGGGTGTCGTGGGCGTACCTGTCGCCTCTTCTCGAGGCAACGCCGGGTTCGGATCACGGCTACGACGTCGTCGATGTCACGCGTGTCGACCCCGCGCGGGGCGGCGCCGAAGGGCTGGCACGGTTCGCCGACGCGGCGCGCGCGCAGGGACTCGGCATCCTGATCGACATCGTCCCGAACCACATGGGCGTCTCCGACCCCCGCGCGAACGCGTGGTGGTGGGACGTGCTGCGACAGGGGCGATCGTCCGCGCACGCCGACGCTTTCGACATCGATTGGGAGTTCGGCGACGGCAAGGTGCGGGTGCCCGTGCTCGGTGCCGACCTCGCCGAGGTGATCGACGAGATCTCGTACGACCCGACCCCCGCCCCCGACGCCCCCGACGGTCTCATCCGCTACTACGACCACGTGTTCCCGGTCGCTCCGGGGACGGGGACGGATGCCGCTGCCGCGGGCTCTCGCGATGCCGTCGCTGCCGTGCTCGAGGCGCAGAACTTCGAGCTGCGGTTCTGGCAGGACGAGGCCGCCGACCTGAACTACCGTCGCTTCTTCGCCGTCACGACCCTCGCCGGCGTGCGGGTCGAGCGGCCCGAGGTGTTCGAGGCCACGCACGCCGAGATCCTCCGCTGGGTGCGCGAAGGCCTGGCGGACGGCCTGCGCGTGGACCACCCGGACGGGCTCGTCGACCCGGGCGGGTACCTCGACCTCCTTGCCGCGGCGCTCACCGAGGCCGGTGGACCCGAGGCGGGCTATGTGCTGGTGGAGAAGATCCTCGAGCACGGCGAAGCGCTGCCCTCGTGGTGGAAGACCGCGGGGACCACCGGCTACGACGCGCTCGCCGAGATCGACCGCGTGCTCACCGACCCCGCGGGCGAAGCCGCGCTGGACGGACTCGATGCCCGTCTCCGCCGCGAGAGCGGGCTGCCCGAGCTGACCGGATGGCATGACCTCATCCACGACACCAAGCGGCGCATCGCCGACACGATCCAGGTGTCCGAGATCCGGCGCATCGTGCGCGGGCTGCCCGCGGCGCTGCGCGAGGAGTTCGACACGGAGGCGCTGCAGGACGCGCTCGCCGAGATCCTCGCGTGCTTCCCCGTGTACCGGTCCTACCTCCCCGCCGGCCGCCGGCACCTCGACGCCGCCGCGGGCGAGGCGGAGGTCCGCCGCCCCGAGCTCGGCGACGTCATCGAGAAGCTGGTGCCGGCCCTCGCCGACACCGACTTCGAGATCGCGTGGCGCTTCCAGCAGACCACGGGCCCGGTCATGGCCAAGGGCGTGGAGGACACCGCGTTCTACCGCTTCACGCGTCTCGGTTCGCTCACCGAGGTCGGCGGCGACCCGGGGCAGTTCTCGCTCGACGTGCCCGGATTCCACGCTGCTCAGGCCGGTCGTCAGGCGTCGTGGCCCACGGCCATGACGACGCTGTCGACGCACGACACCAAGCGCGGCGAGGACACCCGCGCGCGCATCGCGGTGCTCGCCGAGATCCCGGAGCGGTGGGGCGAGGTGCTCGAGGAGTTCCGCGGCATCGCCTCCACCGGGCACGGTCCGTTCGACGCGCTGCTGTGGCAGGCGATCGTCGGCGCGTGGCCGGCTTCGGCATCCACCTCCGACGGGCTGGCGGAGTACCGCGAACGTCTCCACGCGTATGCCGAGAAGGCCGCACGCGAGGCCTCCGAGGTCACCGGCTGGTGGGAGCAGGACGAGGCGTTCGAGGAGCGCATGCACGCCGTGGTCGATGCCGCCACCGGTCCCGCCGCGGCGCGTGTCCGGGCCTTCGTGGACGAGATCGCCGGCGACGGCTGGTCGAACGGCCTGGCGGCGAAGCTGCTGCAGATCGCCGGCCCGGGCGTGCCGGACGTCTACCAGGGCTCGGAGCTGTGGGAGCAGTCGCTCGTCGACCCCGACAACCGCCGCGCCGTCGACTTCGGCGAACGGGCGCGTCTGCTCGCGGAGATCGACGCCGACGGTGCGCACACCCCGACCGTGGACGAGAGCGGTCGCGCGAAGCTCCTCGTCACGTCGCGTGCGCTGCGCGTGCGGCGCGACTGCCCCGAGCGCTTCTCGCTGTACCGTCCGCTCGAGGCCGCGGGGCTGGCATCCGACCATGTCGTCGCGTTCGACCGCGGCGGCGTCTCGGCGGTCGCGACGCGCCTGCCGCACGGTCTGCGCGCGGCCGGGGGATGGCGCGACACCGTGCTGCTGCGTCCCGCCGTGCCCGCCGTCGACGTGCTGACGGGGCGCCGTTTCCCCGGCGGCCCGGTGCTGCTGTCGGACCTGCTGCAGGATCTGCCCGTGGCGCTGCTGGTCGACGAACCGGCCTGCCCCTGAGGCCGTGTCCACCCGCGCGAGTCGCCACGATTTGTCGCCTGCGGCTGGCCTGAGGCGACAAATTTTGGCGACTCGCGCGTGAGAACGAAGGAAGAGGATGCGATGACCATGGAGCTATGGGCACCCAAGGCCGACCGGGTGCGACTGCGGCGGCTGGACGAGAGCGGCGAGAGCGTCGTCGAAGACGTCGAACTCGTCGCGGGCACCGGTGGGTGGTGGCGCGCGGACGTGCACCTGGCCGACGGGGAGCGCTACGGCTTCGTCCTCGGCGACGGCGACGACCTGCGCCCCGACCCGCGATCGCGGCGGCAGCCGTCCGGCGTGCATGAGGCATCCGCGTGGTTCGACCCGTCGACCTTCACCTGGACGGATGCCGCCTGGACCGGGCGCCAGCTCGCGGGCGGCCTCATCTACGAGCTGCACCTCGGCACGTTCACGCCCGAGGGCACCCTGGATGCCGCGATCGAACGCCTCGACCACCTCGTCGACCTCGGCGTCACCCACGTCGAGCTGCTGCCGGTCAACGGCTTCAACGGCACGTGGAACTGGGGCTACGACGGCGTCCTCTGGTACACGGTGCACGAGGCGTACGGCGGGCCCGCCGCGTACCAGCGCTTCGTCGACGCCGCGCACGCCGCGGGGCTCGCCGTCGTGCAGGACGTGGTCTACAACCACCTCGGCCCGTCGGGCAACTACCTGCCCGAGTTCGGCCCGTACCTGCGCGAGGGCAGCCGCAACACGTGGGGCGACTCGGTCAACCTCGACGAGGACGCCGTGCGCGCGTACATCGTCGAGAACGCGCTCATGTGGATGCGCGACTACCACGTCGACGGACTCCGCCTGGATGCCGTGCACGCCCTGCTCGACGACCGCCCGGTGCACGTGCTGCAGGAGATCGCCGAGCGCACCGACGCCCTGTCGGCGCACCGCGGCATCCCGCTGACCACGATCGCCGAGTCGGACATGAACGACCCGAAGCTCATCCTGCCGCGCGAGGCCGGGGGCTACGGCCTCACCGCTCAGTGGTCGGACGACTGGCACCACACCGCCCACGTCGCCCTCACCGGCGAGACGATCGGGTACTACGAGGACTTCGCGGACCTCGCGGCGTTCGAAAAGGTGTCGGTGGGCGGTTTCTTCCACGACGGCACCTACTCGTCGTTCCGCGAGCGCACGCACGGTCACCCGATCCCCGCCGAGGTGCCGAACTGGCGGCTGGTGACCTTTGCGCAGGACCACGACCAGATCGGCAACCGCGCCGCCGGCGACCGCCTGTCGCAGGGACTGTCGTTCGACCGTCTCGCCGCCGCGGCCGTGCTGACGCTCACCGCCCCCGGCACGCCCATGCTCTTCATGGGCGAGGAGTGGGGCGCGAAGACCCCGTGGCAGTTCTTCACGTCGCACCCCGAGCCGGAGCTCGGCGAGGCGACGGCCAAGGGTCGCGTCGAGGAGTTCGAGAAGATGGGCTGGGACGAGTCCGTCGTCCCCGACCCGCAGGACCCCGAGACGTTTGAGCGCTCGAAGCTCGACTGGTCCGAGCCCGACTCGGACGGGCACGCCGAGCTGCTCGGGCTCTACCGCGAGCTGGCGAAGCTCCGCCGCGCGCGGCCCGAACTCACCGACCCCTCGCGCGAGGGGCTCGCGGCGCGCACCGTCGAGGCCGAGGGCGGACGCGTGTACGAGTTGCGGCGCCGAGACCTTGTCGTCGTGGTGAACCTCTCGGATGCCGAGGCGTCGGTGCCCGTGGCATCCGAGGCGGGTGTCCTGCTCGCGACCGTCGACGGCGTCGTCCTGGAGGATGCCACCCTCACGGTGCCGGCCGGGGGAAGCGCCATCGCCGCTCCCGCGCTCTGACGAACGACGCGAACGCCCCGCCGGACCTTCGGGTCGGGCGGGGCGTTCGCTTGTCTTCGGCAGCGGGAGGCGGTTCGGCCGGTCAGTCGATGGAGGGGCGGATCAGGCGCAGGCCGGAGACGGCCAGCGGGGGCAGCAGCACCACGAGAGCGACGATCACCGCGGCGATCGCGATCGGCGTGCTGGTCGGCTCGCCGGTCAGTCGCTCGACCGCGAGCCACGAAAGACCCCACGCCAGCGCGAGAGCCGGAGCGACGCGCCAGTCGCTGCGCCACGCGATCGCGAGGCCGATGAGCGCGACGACGACGAGCACGGCGACGCCGATCGCGTCGGCCGCGTCCTCCCACGACGGCGGAACGACCGTCGTGAGCCAGGCCGCGGTGTTGGCGACCGTGGCCAGCGTCACCCAGCCCAGGTGCAGTCCCGTGACGCCGTCGATCAGGACGGAGTCGACGACGCCGCCGCGCGGGTCGCGCGTGACGACGGCCGTGCGGAACGCCCAGCCCAGGGCGGCCAGCAGCAGGACGATCACTACGACGGTGAGGAAGAGCGTGCCGAATCGGGCGGCGACGAGCCACAGACCGTTCAGGACCATGGTGACGGCGATCGGCCAGCCCATCGCCCGCTGGCGAGCCGAGGCGCGCTGTCGGGGCAGCGCCTGCCACACCGCGTAGGCGATCAGGCCCAGGTAGATGACCGACCAGATCGAGAACGCCGGGCCGGCCGGGGCGAGGTACGACCCGTCGGTGTCGAGGGCCCCGCCCTGTTGGTCTTCGACGGCGGTGTTGCCGAAGGCGCCCGACCCGATGACGGCGGCGATGAGCATGAACGACACCGCCGACAAGACGACAATCTGCCGCGCGAGGTCCGAGCCCCGCGCCGTGGTGGTTGCGTGATCTCTCGCGTTCATACTGAGAACACTAGAAAAGCTAGACACTTCGCGCGGCGGCTTGACATGGCGCGGAGGTTCGGGCACCCGGCGGGAGCGATCGCCCGCTCAGGCGGAGATCGCTTGCGCGGCGAAGGTGCGCAGCAGCAGGGTCGGCTGCTCGACAGAGGCGGTGCGCACGTGCGCTGCGACCTCGTCGAAGGCGTCGGCGTCGAAGTACCCCGCGGCGCGGTACACGGTCATGCGGGCCACGAACGCGTCGGCGGTGGGTTCGGGGTGGAACTGGGTCGCCCACAGCGAGACGCCCGCCCGGTAGGCCTGCACGGGGCAGGCCTCGTTGCTTGCCAGCAGTGTCGCCCCCGGCGGCACGGCGGCCGTTCCCTCCTTGTGCGCGGTGAGGGCTACGAACCGGGGCTCCAGGATGCCGAAGAGTTCGTCGCGCATCCCCTCGGCCGTGAGCGCGATCTCGGCCGGCCCCGTGCCCTCGGGGTGGTCGAGGGTCACCGCGCCGCCGAGCAGGCGTGTCACGACGCCGATACCGAAGCACGTGAACATCGCGCGCGTTCGGCCGGTGAGGGCGGCGGATGCCAGGGTCTCGAGGTCGTGTTCGAGGCGGAGTTGCGCGTCGGTCTTGCCCGTGTCGGTGACGTTGAACGGGCTGCCCCCGACGACGACGCCGGCGTAGCGGCCGAGGTCGGCGGGGAGGGGCTCGCGCACGAGGTCGTGGTGGACGAGGTCGTCGTCGGCGACGCCGAGTCCGTCGCGGAACGAGGCCCATTCCGCCGTCGCCGCGTCGCGCTGCGGGCGCGCGCAGACGTAGAGGAAGCGACCGGTCACCCAGGGATTCTATGCGTGTCGTGCGGACGGCCCCGCTCCGTGTGACTCCCCGCGACAATGGGGACATGACCAGCTCGACCCTGCTCGTCACCGACGTCGAGAATCTCGGCGAAGTCGTGACACTCCTCCGTGCCGCCGCCGCCGATCTGGACTGCGGGCTACAGGTGCGCACGCTCGCCGGCGACGAGGTCGACGAAGCGGAAGCGGCGGCCGCGGCGCGGCGCGACCGCGAGCGAAAGCGTCTGCCCACGCCGGTGCGTGTCGATCTGCGTGCCCTCGTCGAGGGAGCGCCTGTCGACGCCGAGGCCGTTCTGCGCGGGGCGCGGGCTCGCGGCCTGCGCGGGGGAGCGACGGTCGACGAGGTGCGCCGCACGAACACGCGCTGAGGGCGTCGCGCGCTCTCAGCGCGAGGAGCGCGCCGTGCGGCCCCGGACGATCCCGATAAACGTCTCGACGTCGTCGGTCGTCGCGTCGCGGGGCCAGGCCAGCGCGACGGTCGAGGTCGGACCGTCGCGGAGGACGCGGTACTCGACGTCGCGACGCTGATGCGCGCGCGCGAGCGACATCGGCACGATCACCACCCCGACCCCGGCGGCCACGGTGGCGATCGCCTCGGCGGTGTCGGCCGGCGGCGCGAAGGCCGGGGTGGCGGCATCCGGGATGCGAACGGCCAGCACGTCGTCGGCGGGGACGATCACGACCTCGCCGCTGAGATCCGCGAGGGTGACCTCGTCGTCGGCGGCCGTGAGGGCCGACTCGGTGGACATCACCACGACGGGCAGCTCGTCGTAGAGGGGGATGACGTGCAGCTCGTCGGCGTTCTCGACGGGCAGACGCACCAGCGCCGCGTCGACCTCGGCGAGAGCGGTGCGCTGTGTCGCCACGCTGATCTCGCGGAGTTCCAGGGGGACGTGGGGCATCCGCTCGCGCCAGAGACCGATCCACTTGCCGGGGGTCGCTCCCGGGACCGCACCGAGAGTGAACGTGCGAGGCTCTTCCGCCGGCGTCGGTGAGGGCGTCGGAGAAGGCTTCGGTGTGGCCTTCCGTGTGGGGCGCGCGGTCGCCCCCGGTCGAGGACGGCGGACGCCCCCGCGGGAGCCACGGGCACCGCTTCCGCCGCTTTTCGCCATGACCCCAGGCTAACGTGAGGGCATGATCGGCATCCTGGCTCTCGTTTTCGCGGGGCTCGCCGCCCTGCTGCACGTCGTCATCTTCCTGATGGAGAGCGTGCTGTGGACGAGGCCGCGGGTGTGGAAGCGCTTCGGCGTCGCCGATCAGGGGGCGGCTGACATCACGCGTCCGATGGCGTACAACCAGGGCTTCTACAACCTCTTCCTCGCCGTCGGGGCGGGGATCGGGGTCGTGCTGTGGTCGGTCGCGGGCACGGGCGATGTCGCGGGACGGACGCTGCTGCTCTTCTCGCTGGGCTCGATGGTCGCGGCCGCCCTGGTGCTCACGACGTCCGGGGCGAAGTACTTCCGGCCGGCGGTGATCCAAGGCACGCTCCCGGCGGTGGGATTCGTCCTGACGCTGTCGGCCTGACCGCCCGCCGAATTCCTCGACGTCGAAATAACGGCGAAGAATTCCTCGACGTCGAATAAATTCACCGCGCGTGAATTCCTCGACGTCGAATCAAATTCACCCTCGGCGCTGCCGCAATTCGCCCGATGGGTGGCGAGGAATTCGTCTGTCACAAGAAAGCCCGCACGCTCCGAAGAGACGTGCGGGCTGTGGATGCCTCGACGCGGGGCCTCACGCGGCCAGTCGGAGACCTCGCCGGTCGGTGGCGACGGCTTCCCCGTCGTTGATGACCTCGTCGTCGCCGATCAGCGAACCAACGGCGACGCGCGCATTCGTGCCGACCTGGGTGCGGACGCCGATGTGCGCGCCCGCGCCGATCACGGCACCCGAGCAGATGTGCGCGTGCGGCTCGATCCGCGCCTCCGGGCCGATCACGGCGTCCGACTCGATCCACGCACCCCGGCCGACGCGAACCCCCGCCGCGATCTGCACACCGGGTTCGACGTAAGCGCCGTTCTCCACGAGTGCCGATGGGTGGACCTTCGCGCCGTGCGCCACGAGCCCTCGACCGTTGACGTGCTTGCGATAGCGCAGCGTCTCGCCGTGGTCGTTTTCGATGTCGATGTAGTTCTTTCCCACGATCCCCTCCGATCGGCTCTCGGGTGAGCCGACTTCTGTGACAACCGATTCGGGTACCAACTCATTCCCGTGCATGGTTGTTCGGTGCGGGCGCTCGAGCGGATTCCCGTTGGATTACAGAATTTCCGGCTTGCGCCAATCTGTCTTCCACCGTTGTCGCACGCAATGGCGTCCGGCGACGGCGGGTTGACAGCGGAGGCGGAAACAGTTCACTCGGGCTGACAGGTGGGACACCAGTAGACGTCGCGCTCGCTCGTTGCCGTGGCGCCGAGCGCCGAGGCGCGAATGGGCGTTCCGCATCGACGGCAGGGAGCGCCTGCACGTCCGTACACCCACATGCGTCGCCCGGGACGATTGTCTCCCGTGAAGGTGCGCTCGGGACGCGGAAGGTTCGCATGGATCATCCGGTGACCCAGGGCGATGGCGGCCGGTACGTCGATGTCGGCGGCGGGGGTCATCGGGTGGACGCCGCGCACGAAGAGAAGCTCGTTGGCGTACACGTTGCCGAAACCCGCCACGTTGCGCTGATCGAGAAGAGCCACGTGGGCGGGGCGGGTGTCGGCGGCGACGCGACGCACGGCCTCGGCCTCGTTCCAGTCGGGCCCCAGGAGATCGGGGCCGAGGTGCCCGACGACACGGTCTTCCTCCGCCGTGGGCAGCACTTCGACCATCGCCAGGTCGAAGCCGACGGTCTCGGCCCCCGTCACGCCGACGATCGCGCGCGCCTTGAAGGCCGGGCGTCGCCATCGCTCCCCGGGGCGGTAGACGTCCCACCGGCCCTCCATCTTCAGGTGCGAGTGCAGTGTGTACGCCCCGATGCGCTCGAGAAGGTGCTTGCCTCGGGCGACGACCTCGTGCACGGTCTCACCGCGCAGGTCGGCCGTCGCGCTGCCGGGGACGCGGATGTCGAACCGCGTCACGGCGCGACCCTTCAACGCCGAGGAGAGCTTCGCCGCGGCGCGGTGAACGGTGTCGCCCTCAGGCACGCGCGGCCTCTCGAAGAGTGTCGCCGGCGGTGAGGCGGCGCAGCGTCAGGCCGCGCGGCGACTCCACGAACCCGGCCTCGCGCAACGCGCGTCCCACCGCTGTGCCGTACACGAACTCGCCGTTGACCTGCTCCACCGTGAGGGTGTCCAGCCGGCGTCGACGGGAGGTGTCGGCCAGATCGCGCGCCGCGGCCTGCAACCGCGTCTCGTCCTCGCTGAATGCCAGGGCACTGCGCCCGCCGCGCTCGAGGTAAAGCGTCAGCTCGCCGTCGACGAGCACGACGATGCCTCCGGCCTTGCGCCCGGGACGGTGGCTCACGCCCTCGAGCGCGGGCCACGCCAGCGCCGCACCGTAAGGGTTGGCCGGGTCGGTCGCCGCGAGCGTGACGGCCCGCAGGGGTGGCGGGTCGGCGACCGCGGCGAACTCGCGCAGCCGGTCGACCGTGGCCGACGCCGCGAACTGCGCGGCACCGAGCTTCTCGATGACGTATCCGCGACGGCAGTGTCCTGCTTCCTCGAAGCCCGCGAGGATGCGGTAGACCTGCGCGAACCCGCCGGGCACGCCCTCGGACTGCACCGCGCCCCGGGTGACGACGCCGTAGCGGTCGAGCAGCAGGCTCGCCGTGGCCGTGGCGCGGGCGGCGGCATCCGGTTCGCGTTCCGGAAGCAGCGACCACCGCCCGCCCAGCGACGGCGGGCGAGGTGCCGACGTCGCCCGGGGCAGCGTCGCCGATCGGTACATCCGCGCGCGGGGTGCGCGGCGGGCGACACGATGCGCCTGCCCGCCGCCGCCCAGGAGCGCGCGCACGGGCGCGAAGGTGTCGTTCGTCACGCGCCCCGCCCACGTCAACGCCCACAGGGCGTCGTTGACGGACTGTTCGTTCTCGGCAGCGACCAGCTGCTTCAGCTGAGCCGCGAAGTAGGCGCCGCCGCCCTCCAGCGCCGCCAGCAGACGCGCTTCGAGTGAATCCGGTGCGGGATCTTCGGGATCGTCGGGGTCTTGCAGCGTATAGGGGGCGGCCTCGGCCGGGTGCAGGGCGATCCACCCGTCGCGACCGGGCAGCGTGCCGTGACCGGACCACACCACCTCTCCCGTGGCGGTCAGCTCGTCCAGCAGCGCGGGGGTGTAGTCGGCGACGCGGGAGGGCAGCACGAGCGATTCCCACGCGCTCGCCGGGATGGGCACGCCCGCGAGCTGCTCGACCACGGCGAGCACGCCGTCGACCCCCTCCAGCGGACGGGTCACGTGCTGCCACACGGGCAGGAAGCGGGCGTACGCCGACGGCGGCACCGGCTCGACGCTGCCGCGGATCGCCGCGAGCGAACGCATGCGCAGCCGACGCAGCACCTCGGCGTCACACCACTCGGTGTCGTCGCCGCGTCCGTCGGCCGCCTCGGGCAGGAAGAAGCCGCTCGACAGGCGCCCCTGCGACTCGAGTCGCTGCAGCGTCAGACGCGCGACGGCGACGCCCACGCCGAGACGCTCGGCGACGGCGTCGGTGGTGAACGGGCCGTGCGTGCGGGCGTAGCGAGCCACCAAGTCGCCCAGCGGGTCGGCGACCGGTTCGAGGAAGGCGTTCGGGATGCCGACCGGGAGCGCGGCGCCGAGAGCGTCGCGCAGGCGCCCGGCGTCCTCGATCCCGGCGATGCGAGAGACCCCCGCGATGGTGACCGGGATGGCCCGGCGCTCGTCGACGAGGGCCTGCAGGTGCGCCGAGGCCTCGGCGGTGGCATCCGCCTCGGCATCGAGGCGCTGAGCGACCTCGCTCGCGTCGAGCGGCCCCAGCAGACGCAGAAGGTCGGCCACCCCCTCGACGCCCCGCGCTCGGCGGTCGGGATCGAGTCGCTGCGCCTCGCGTTCGAACTGCGCGATGACCTCGGGGTCGAGGAGCTCTCGCATCTCGACCTTGCCGAGGAGCTCGCTCAGCAGCGACGGGTCGACCGACAGGGCCGCCGCGCGACGCTCGGCCAGCGGCGAGTCGCCCTCGTACATGAACGCGCCGACGTATCCGAAGAGCAGATCGCGGGCGTACGGCGAGGGTTGGCTCGTGGTCGTCTC
This sequence comes from Microbacterium mcarthurae, assembly GCF_046064585.1. Classification (NCBI taxonomy): domain Bacteria; kingdom Bacillati; phylum Actinomycetota; class Actinomycetes; order Micrococcales; family Microbacteriaceae; genus Microbacterium; species Microbacterium mcarthurae. The sequence goes on from NZ_JAROCE010000003.1 coordinate 165,234, forward strand.
GACCAGCCGGATGCGGCGCTCGCCGATCTGCCGGGCCACGCGCAACAGGGCGGGGAGGTCGTAGACGTCCTGCAGGACCTCGCGGAGGGTCTCGAGGATGATCGGGAAGGACGGATGCCGTCGAGCGACCTCGAGCAGTTGTGCCGACCGCTGGCGTTGCTGCCACAGCGGCGAGCGCCGGTTGGGGTTCAGGCGCGGCAGGAGCAGCGCGCGCGCGGCGCACTCGCGGAAGCGCGAGGCGAACAGGGCCGACCCGCCGACCTCGTCGGTGACGATCTGCTCGAGCTCGTCGGGTTCGAAGACGAAGAGGTCGGCACCGGGCGGTTCGGCCGCGGCATCCGGCACGCGGGCGATGATGCCGTCGTCGCTGGCGACGGCGGCGCCTTCGACCCCCAGGCGTTCACGGATGCGGGCGTTGACCGCGAGAGCCCACGGCGAATGCACCTGCATGCCGTACGGCGAGTGCAGGATGATGCGCCAGTCGCCCACCTCGTCGCGGCTGCGTTCGACGGTGAGCGTGCGGTCGGTCGGGAGGCTCCCGGTGGCCTCGCGCTGTTCGGCGAGGTAGGCCAGCAGGTTGGTGATGGCGTTGTCGTCGAGCCCCGACTCGCGCAACCGCTCTTCGGCCTTGGCGCGGTCGGCTCCGGCGAGATCGCGCGAGAACTTGCCCAGGGCCTCGCCCAGCTCGGCGGGCCGGCCGAGGCCGTCGCCGTGCCAGAACGGCAGCTTGCCGGGCTGTCCGAACGCGGGCACGACGTTGACGCGGTCGTGCGTGATCTCGACGATGCGCCAGCTCGTGGTGCCGAGGGTGAAGACGTCGTTCACGCGCGACTCGTAGACCATCTCTTCGTCGAGCTCGCCGACGCGGGCGTTCTGCGACTCGCCGGCGACGAACACCCCGAACAGGCCGCGGTCGGGGATGGTGCCGCCGCTGGTCACGGCGACGCGTTGCGCCCCCGGTCGTCCGGTGAGTGTCCCCGCGTCGCGGTCCCAGACCAGGCGCGGGCGCAGCTCGGCGAACTCGTCGGACGGATAGCGCCCGGCCAGCAGGTCGAGCGTCGCTTCGTAGGCCGATCGGGGGAGCGAACGGAACGGCGCGCTCCGCTTGACCGTCTCGAACCACTCCTCGACGTCGATCGAGCCGAGGGCGGATGCCGCGACCGTCTGCTGCGCGAGGATGTCGAGCGGGTTCTGCGGCACGGCGATCGCCTCGATGCGCCCGGAAAGCATGCGTTCGGTGACGACGGCGGTGTGCAGCACGTCGCTGCGGTGCTTTGGGAACAGCGCGGCTCGGCTCACCTCGCCCACCTGGTGGCCGGCGCGCCCCACGCGCTGGAGACCGGATGCCGCGCTCGGCGGTGCCTCGACCTGGATGACGAGATCGACCGAGCCCATGTCGATACCCAGCTCGAGGCTGCTCGTGGCGACGACGCAGCGCAGGGCGCCGGACTTCAGCTCGTCTTCGACCTGGGCGCGCTGCTCTTTCGAGACCGAGCCGTGGTGCGCCTTGGCCAGGATCGCGGCGACCCCCGCGGACGACCCGGCCTGGGCCATCATGCTCGCCGGGACCGTCGGCTCGGGGACGTCGATGCCCTGACGTTCGGCGTAGATCTCGTTCAAGCGTCCCGTCAGCCGCTCGGCGAGGCGTCGGGAGTTGGCGAACACGATCGTCGAGCGCCGTTCGAGGATGCGGTCGACGATCGCCTCCTCGACGTGGGGCCACACGGAGCCTGCCATCTCGGTGCTCTCGGGGCGTTCGGAGAACCACTCGCCGTCGCCGGCGTCGTCGGGCGCCGGAGCGCCGGGCGGCGGAGGCGGGTTGAGCATGTCGTCGACGGGAACCACGACCGACAGGTCGAACGCCTTGGTCGCTTTCGGGGCGACGATGTCGACGGGCTGCGCGCCGCCCAGGAAGCGGGCGACCTCGTCGATCGGACGTACCGTCGCCGAGAGCCCGATCCGCTGCGCCGGCGCGTCCAGGAGCGCGTCGAGTCGCTCCAGGCTCACGGCGAGATGAGCGCCGCGCTTGGTCGCGGCCACCGCGTGCACCTCGTCGATGATCACGGTGTGCACCCCGCGCAGAGTCTCGGCCGCTTGGCTCGTGAGCATGAGGTAGAGCGACTCGGGCGTCGTGATCAGGATGTCGGGCGGGTCGGTGACCAGCTTGCGGCGATCGCTCGAGCTCGTGTCGCCCGATCGCACGCCCACCGTGACGGACGGGACGTCGATGCCGAGGCGCCGCGCCGACTGCCCGATACCGACCAGGGGGGAGCGGAGGTTGCGCTCGACGTCGACGCCGAGAGCCTTCAGCGGAGAGATGTAGAGGATGCGGGTGCGCGCGGTGTTCGCCGGCTTCTTCGCGGCGCCACGGCCCCGGCGCGGGGGAGCGGCCTCGGGCACGGCGGGCGTCTTCTCGCGGAACACGCGGTCGATGGCGAAGAGGAAGGCCGACAGCGTCTTGCCCGATCCGGTGGGCGCCACCACGAGGGCGTTGCGACCGGAGGCCACGGACTCCCACGCGCCCTTCTGGGCCGTCGTGGGCGCCGAGAACGCACCGCGGAACCAGTCCTGCGTCGCAGGACCGAACCTGTCGAGAACGTCGGCCATGCCGACATCCTCTCCCGGACCTCCGACATCGTGGGCGGCTTGACGTTTCGCTGGTCGCGGAACCCTGCGGTGCACCCACGGCGTGGTCACGGCAGCTCCCGCAGCGCGTCATCGACGAGCTCGAGCCGCAGATCCAGGTCCAGCCGGTCCACGAAGGCCTCGTCGTGGCTGACCACCAGCACCGCGCCGCGATACGCGCGCAGCGCCGCCACGAGTCGATCGACCGTGTCGAGGTCGAGGTTGTTCGTGGGCTCGTCGAGCACCAGCAGCTGCGGCGGCGGATCCGTCAGCAGCACCCGCGCGAGCGCCACACGGAATCGCTCGCCGCCCGACAGCGTCGACGCGGGCCGTGACACCGCGTCGCCGCGGAGCAGGAAGCGCGCGAGACGATCACGGAGTTCGGCGACCGGGACGGTGGGGGCTCCGGCCCGGACGTTCTCGATCACGGATGCCGCATCGTCGAGCACGTCGAGCCGCTGCGGCAGGTATCCGATGCGGTCGACGCTCGCCCGAGCGCGGACGGATGCCGCACCGTCCGTGCCCTGCACGAGGTGTCGCAGCACCGTGGTCTTCCCGGCGCCGTTGGGCCCGAGCAGCGCCACGCGCTCCCGGCCCGTGACGATCCACTCGCGCTCCGCGTCGGCGATCGCGAGGATCCTCCGCCCCGCGGCGTTGTGCGGGTCGGGCAGGTCGATGCGCACGGTGTCGTCGTCGCGTACCCTCGCAGCGGCTTCGGCCAGCGCCGCACGGGCGGCGTCCTCCTTTCCCCGCGACTCGCTGCGCAGACGGCCCGCGCTCACCTCCGCGGCGCTCGCACGCAGCCCCGCGACGATCCCCGGTACGCGCTTCTCCGCCTGCGCTCGGCGGGCGGTGCGGGCGCGGGCGGCGAGCTTGTCGTGCGCCTCGATACGTTCCCGGCGCTCCCGGCGCAGCGTGCGGGCGGCATCGCGTTCGGCGCGCAGCGCGGAATCCTGTTCCGCGTCACGGTGCTCCCGCCAGGCGCTGTAGGGCCCACCCACGACGCTCAGGGTGCTCTCGAACAGTTCGGCCGTGGCATCCATCTGCTCCAGAAGACCCACGTCGTGACTGACGACGACCAGGGCGCCCGGCCAGTCGCGCACCAGGTCGCTCACCCGTGCGCGGGCCTCGCGGTCGAGGTCGTTCGTCGGCTCGTCGAGCAGCGCGATCTCGGCGGCTCGGGCGCGCAGGCCCGCGAGCGCCACCAGCACGGTCTGACCTCCCGAAAGCTGTCCGACCGTGCGCTCGAGGGCGCTCGGCGGAAGCCCCGCGTCGGCGAGCAGGGCCTGCGCGCGCGCCTCGACGTCCCAGTCGTCGCCGACGGCGTCGAAATGGCGGGGGTCGACGTCCCCCGCCTCGATCGCCCGGATGCCGGTGAGTGCAGCCTGCACTCCGAGGAGCGCTGCGACCGGCAGCCGCGGGTCGGCTGTCAGGCGTTGCGGGAGGTAGGCGACGGGACCCGAGGCCGCGACGTGGCCGGAGGTCGGGGCGAGCAGCCCCGCGGCGACGCGCAGGAGCGTCGATTTGCCGGCACCGTTGCGGCCGACGAGACCGATGCGCCCGGGGCCGAGTGCGCCGGAGATGCCATCGAGCGCGACGGTGCCGTCGGGCCAGACGTGGCGGACCCGATCGAAGACGAGGGACGGGGAGGAAGAGGGCATGACGACTCCGGGAACGCGGGGTGCGCGGACACCGGACCCGTCCGCGTATGCGGAGGGCGGCCGAGAAACGGCGGGTCGACGGGTCAGCGCGCGGACAGGGGCGCGGAAGCGTCGACGTTCTTCACCGGAGGAAACCTCGTTCTCGGGACCAGGGGTGCCCACGATAGCCGTCGGGCCCGCCCTTTCTCAACCCTCGCGGGACACCGGACGGTTCGTCAGACGCGCGTCGAGGAACGCGCGGACGTCGGCCAGCTCGTCTTCGGACACCGAGTGCGTCAGTCCCGGGTAGACGCGGCCCGTCAGCTCGCTGTGCAGCGGCAGCCACTGCGCGGTCATGTCGATCAGGTGGGGCGGGATGACGTCGTCGCGCGAACCGCGTCCCCAGAAAACCGGCGGGCGGCGCGCGGCCAGCACTGCATCGCCGGGCAGCTCACCGCCGGCCGCGTAGCCGGCGAGCACGACCGCGAACTCCACGGCGTCGGGGGCGACCCGCAGCGTCTGCACCGCCACGGCGCCCCCTTGCGAGAAGCCGAGCAGTCCCACCGGGCGGTCGCCCAGGTGATCGGCGATCCACGCGAGCAGGGATTCCGCGGCGAGCGTGATGGCCGCCGGATCCCGACCGTTGAGCCCCTCGATCGGGTACCACGAGGCCCCCGGCGTCGGCCAGGGCGGTGTGAGCGGTGCGCGCACGCTCGCGATCGCGAAGCCGTCGGGCAGGTACGGGACCAGTCCGAACAGATCGTGCTCGTCGGCCGCGTAGCCGTGCAGGAGGAGCAGCACCGGGCGGTCGCCGATCTCGTCGGGCGGCACCGACCAGCGGACGACGGACGGGTCGAGGATCGGGCGCTCGCTCATGCCGCCATTGTCGCAAAGGCCCCCGACACGGCGCCCCTCGCGCACGTCCCGCGTCCGCGCTCCGCCGCGCCCCCGCCTTCTCGGCATCCGCCTCGCATCCGCCCGGCGCGTAGGCATCGCTCCGGCCGGTTGATATACAGGGAGCATGCCCGTGCGCACCCCCGACCCCGATCCCGGCGACAACGGCGACGAGCGCGAGCCGCTCTCGACGCCGTTCTCCGGTGCGCCCTCGGGCCCCGGATCGCAGACCAACCCCGGCTGGTTGAGCGAGGTCGAACTCGCCGAGGCGCGTCGGCGCCTGCCCATGCTGTACGTCGAGGCGTTGCCGGTCCGCACCGACGGCATGGGCGCGGTGACGCAGGTCGGCATCCTGCTGCGGGCCACGCCCCTCGGCGAAATGACGCGCACCCTCGTCTCGGGCCGCGTGCGGTACGGCGAGACCGTGCGCGACGCGCTCTTCCGTCACGTCGAGAACGACCTCGGTCCCATGGCATTCCCGCTGCTGCCGCCGCAGCCGGCACCGTTCACGGTCGCCGAGTACTTCCCCCTCCCCGGTGTCAGCGCGTTCCACGACGACCGGCAGCACGCCGTGTCGCTGGCCTTCGTCGTCCCGGTCACGGGCACGTGCGAGCCGCGTCAGGACGCGCTCGAGGTGACGTGGCTCTCGCCCGAGGAAGCGGCATCCGACGCCCTGTCCGCCGAGATGGAGGGTGGGCGCGGCACGCTCATCCGGCTCGGATTGGCCTCGGTGGGCGCCCTGCGCTGACCCTGCGCGCGGACACGGGGGTCCGCTGCCCACGGTCGTCGGCCCCGACCGTTGTGGCCTCCCCGGAGCCTGCCTAGGGTCGAAGGATGCCGGATTCCCCCCTGAACCCCCTCTCCCTGCCCCGTGACCTCGACCAGTGGCGCCGCTTCGCCGAAGAACGGCCCGCCGAGCGGCTCGACCGGGTCGCCGCGATCGATGCGCGCCTGATCGCCGAGCCCGATCTGTCGTTGCGCGACCGGCTCGCCCTGTGGAACGAGGCCGACATCGCGCTCGCCGAAGCCGCGGCCCCCTCGCACCTCCTCAGCGAATCGCACCCCGACCCCGCGGTGCGCGACGCCGCCGAGAAGCAGGCGCAGGCCGTGGATGCCGCCCAGTCGCGCCGGCTCCTCGACCGAGACCTGTGGCGCGTCTTCGCCGACGCCGACGCGGCCGACCTCGAACCCGACGAGCTGCGCTTCCTCTCGCACGTGCAGCGCGACTTCCGGCGCGGCGGCGTCGACCTGGCGGATGCCGACCGCGAGCGCGTGCGCGAACTGACCGATCGCGACACCGCGCTGTCGCTCACGTTCTCGCGCAACATCCGCGAGGGTCGCCGGACGATCAGAGTCCCCGCCACCGCGCTGGACGGACTTCCCGCCGACTTCATCGACGCGCACCCGGCGGACGACGAGGGAATGGTGACCCTCACGACCGAGTACACCGACCTCATGCCGGTGCGCGAGTACGCCCGCGATCGATCGCTGCGACACGCGCTCATGGGCGCGTACAACGACCTGGCCTGGCCCGACAACGAGCCGGTGCTGGCGGAACTGCTCGCCGTCCGCGCTGAGCGAGCCGCGCTCCTGGGATACGGCGACTGGGCCGACTTCGAGACCGAGACCCGCATGATCGGTTCCAGTGCCGCCGTCGACTCGTTCCTGACCCGCATCGCGGATGCCGCCGCCCCCGCCGCCGCGACCGAGTACGCGCGCGTCCTCGAACGCCTGCGGCGCGACGAGCCCGGCGCCGACCGGGTGACGATCGCCGACTTCTGGTACGTCCTCAGCGCCCTCAAGCGCGAGGAGTACGACGTCGACGCGCAGCTCGTGCGCTCGTACTTCCGGTTCGACCGGGTGCTCGAGGGCGTCCTCGCCACGACGGCGCGGTTGCTCGACGTGCAGTACGTCCCGGTCGAGGCGCCGTCGTGGCACGCCGACGTGCGCACGTACGACGTCGTCCGTGGTGACGAGCGCCTCGGGCGCATCCACCTCGACCTCCACCCCCGGGACGGGAAGTACAGCCACGCGGCGTGCTTCGGTCTCGCCCCCGGCATCACCGGCCGGACGCTGCCGGAGTCGGTGCTGCTGTGCAACTTCTCGCGCGGGCTGCTCGAGCACGACGAGGTGGTGACCTTCTTCCACGAGTTCGGCCACCTCGTGCACGACATCCTGGGCGGACACCAGCGGTGGGGCCGGTGGACCGGCGTGGCCACCGAGTGGGACTTCGTCGAGGCTCCCAGCCAGCTGCTCGAAGAATGGGCATGGGATGCCGAGGCCCTGGCATCCTTCGCCGTCAACGACGCCGGGGAGCCGATCCCCGCCGAGCTCGTGGCGCGCATGCGCACCGCCGACGGCTTCGGCCGCGGTCTCGAGGTGACGCGCCAGCTCGGCCACGCGACCACGTCCTACCGCCTGCACGTCGACCGGCCCAGCGACCTCGCGGCCGCGGTCGACGGCTACTACCGGGCGGCGAGCCCCGTGGCGCCCCTCGACGGCGCGCACTCGTACGCGGGCTTCGGGCACCTGACGGGGTACGGCGCGTGCTACTACACCTACCAGTGGAGCCTGGTGATCGCGCGCGACCTGCTGTCGGCCTTCGGCGACGACCTGTTCGACGTCGAGACGGCCACCCGCTACCGGCGCGAGATCCTCGAGCCGGGCGGCACGCGCGACGCCCGCGATCTCGTCGCGGAGTTCCTCGGCCGCGAGACGTCGTTCGACGCCTACGCCGTCTGGCTCGCCGGCGAGTGAGACGCACAGGGCCGTGGCATCCGGATCGGGATGCCACGGCCCTCGCTCGCGCGGGACTTCAGCGCGTGGTCTCGCGAGCGATCGCGGCGACGAACGCGTCGATGTCGGATTCGGTGGTGTCGAACGAGCACATCCAGCGCACCTCGCGACGCAGCTCGTCCCAGTCGTAGAAGCGGAAGCTCTCGCGCAGGCGATCGGCGACACCCGCGGGGAGCGTCGCGAACACGCCGTTGGCCTGCGTCGGCTGCGTGAACTCCACCCCGCGGATCGAACCGTCGGCCAACCCCGCCTCGACACCGGCGCGCAGACGCTGGGCCATGGCGTTGGAGTGGCGGGCGTTGCGCAGCCACAGGTCGTTCTCGAGCAGGGCGACCAGCTGCGCCGAGACGAATCGCATCTTGCTCGAGAGCTGCATGTCGAGCTTGCGCAGATAGGTCAGCCCGGTGGACGCCTCGGGGTCGAGGACGACGATGGCCTCACCGATCATGGCGCCGTTCTTGGTGCCGCCGAAGCTCAGCACGTCGACCCCGGCGTCACGGGTGAAGGTCCGCAGCGGCACGTCGAGCGCGGCGGCGGCGTTGGAGATGCGGGCGCCGTCCATGTGGAGCCGCATCCCGTGCCCGTGCGCGTGATCGGCGAGGGCACGGATCTCGTCGACGGTGTAGAGGGTGCCGAGCTCGGTCGATTGCGTGATGGAGACGACCAGCGGCTGCGCGCGGTGCTCGTCTCCCCAGCCCCACGCCTCGCGGTCGACCAGGTCGGGGGTGAGCTTTCCGTCGTCGGTCGGGACGGTGAGCAGCTTGATCCCGCCCACGCGCTCGGGAGCGCCGCCCTCGTCGACGTTGATGTGAGCGGTGGAAGCGGAGATCACCGCACCCCATCGGGGAAGCATGGACTGCAGGCCGACGACGTTCGCGCCGGTGCCGTTGAAGACGGGGTACGCCTCGACCCCCTCACCCAGCAGACCGACGAACAGCTCTTGCAGGCGGGCGGTGTAGACGTCCTCGCCGTAGGCGACCTGGTGCCCCTCGTTGGCCGCCGCGATGGCGGCGAGGACGTCGGGGTGGATGCCGGAGTAGTTGTCGGACGCGAAGCCGCGCACGGCCGTGTCATGCAAGGGGGTCACTCGTCCAGCGTAGTCATCGCGGGCGCCGCGGACGCGGGGACCCTGGCCGATGTCGGAGGGGGTGACTAACGTGAGCGGCATGTCCGAGACGTCGCCCTCTCCCGCTCCCGCGAGCGCACCGATCGTGGAGCCGGCGGCCGGGCGCCGAGCGTTCCTCGGGGTGCTCATCAACACCGCTGCCGCGAACGTGACGACGAGCTTCCTGTGGTTCGCGCTGACGTTCTGGGTGTATCTCGAGACGCGGTCGGTGCTGGCGACCGGCATCATCGGCGGCGCCTACATGCTCCTGCTCGCGGTGTTCGCGATGCTCTTCGGCACCATCGTCGATCGGCATCGCAAGCACCGCGTGATGGTGGTGTCGGGGGTCATCACCCTCGCGGCGTTCCTCGTGGCGGGCGCCCTGTGGCTCGCTTTCCCCGAGAGCGCCCTGCTCGACCTGGGTGGGCCGTGGTTCTGGATCTTCTCCGGCGTCGTCCTGGCCGGTGCCGTGATCGAGAACATGCGGAACATCGCCCTCTCGACAACGGTGACGCTGCTGGTTCCCGAAGATCGTCGCGCCAACGCCAACGGGCTCGTCGGCACGGTGCAGGGCCTGTCCTTCGTCGTGACGAGCGTCTTCAGCGGGCTGTCGGTCGGGCAGCTCGGCATGGGGTGGACGCTCGCGATCGCGATCGTCCTGACCCTGGCGGCCCTCATTCACCTCCTCACCATCCGCATCCCCGAGGAGCGCCCGAAGGCCACGGGCGAGCGCGTGCCCGCGGTCGACGTGCGCGGGGCGATCCGGGCCGTGCGCGCCGCCCGCGGACTTTTCGCGCTGCTGATCTTCTCGACCTTCAACAACCTCATCGGCGGGGTCTACCTCGCGCTCATGGACCCCTACGGCCTGCAACTGTTTCCGGTCGAGGTCTGGGGGCTGGTGCTCGGCGTGACCGCGACGGGCTTCATCATCGGCGGTGCGATGGTGGCCAAGTTCGGTCTCGGCCGCAATCCCATCCGCACGATGCTGTGGATCGTCATCGCGATGGGGCTGCTCGGAGCAGTCTTCACGCTGCGCGATTGGTGGTGGCTCTACGTCGCCGGCATCTGGGTCTACATGGCTCTCATCCCCGCCGTCGAAGCCGCCGAGCAGACCGTGATCCAGAAAGTCGTCCCCTTCGAGACGCAGGGGCGCGTCTTCGGGTTCGCGGCGGCCTTCGAGTCGGCGGCGGCGCCCATCACCGCGTTCCTCATCGCCCCCATCGCCGAGTTCGTCATCATCCCCTACATGGACGCCGCCGACGGCCGCGCGACGTGGGGCTGGCTCCTCGGCGATGGCATCGGGCGCGGCATCGCCCTGGTGTTCGTGATCGCCGGGCTCATCATGGTGATCGCGGGAGCAGCAGCGTTCCTCACGCGCTCGTACCGCGTGCTGTCCACGCAGTACCGGACGCCGTCCACACCCCCGGCGGACGGCACCGCCGACACGCCGACCGTCACGCCACCGGTCTCGGACGAGGCGTCGTCACTCGCGGCCCGGGCCGGAGGGGTTCCCGACGCCGGAGCATACGGAGACCAGCCCGCCCCCGACACGACGACGACACCGTAACGTCGGCACGGGGCTCGCGTTACGCCTCCGCGAGCTCGATCGTCACGTCGTTGATGTCGACCGCGGGGTCGCCCCACAAGCCGACGAAGGCTGCGGCGAGAGCATCCTCGAGTCCCGCCAGACTCCGCACGCGGAACACCACCGCAGCGGCGGAGGGTTCGCGGCCGCCGTCACGAGCGTCTTTCGCGAAGCCCTGGGCGATCGCTCTCGTCCAGGCTTCGCTCGCCGCCTTCACCGCGGCGTAGTTCGCACCACCGGCAAGGGGACGCGTGACCGAGGTCGAGGACACGATCGCCAATCGACCGGCGGTCGACGCCCGCAGGTCGTCGTCGAATGCCCGGCTCACCACCCGTAGCGCCGTCAGCGAACGCATCAGGAAGGTGAAATCATCGTCGCTCTGCCCCGCGAGGCCTCCGCCGCCGCGCCATCCACCGACGAGGTGCAGGAGACCGTCCACCCGGCCGTGGGCGGTGTGCACCCGGTCGACCAGCGCGTCCACGGCGTCCGCATCCGTGAGGTCGCACCTCTCGGTGCGGACGCCGGGCATGTCCGTCGCCAGTTCGGCGAGACGGCCTTCGTGGGAACCGACGACGATGACCGTGGCGCCGGCGGCGAGGAGCGCCCGTGCGCACGCGCGTCCGGCGGTGCTCGTCCCGCCCGCGAGGAGCACCGTCCGACCGTGCACCGGGGCGACGGGGAAAACCTCCGAAGACGTCATCCCGCGAGTCTAGGAACAGGCGGATCATCGGACAACGTCGCCTGAGGTCGGAAACGGTGTCGACGTTCGGGGGAGGTGGCGCGGGGGACGATGATGCGACGCTGATCCGATCATGCGGTTCTCCATCATGCTTCCGTTCGTCCCGCGACGCTTCTCGTCGGTGTACGACTTCGCACGACTCGTCGACAGCGGTGAGGGCTCGCGCCTGTGGCAGGGTCAGGCGACCGTCACCGAGCCTCATCAGATCTTCACCGAACTGGCCGGGGCGGGCATGCGCCTGTCCGTCGGAACCGGCGTGACGCTCATGCCCCTCCGGCATCCCTTCGAAGCGGCATTGCAGGCCCGCTCCGTCGCGATCGCCACGGGGCGCCGGATGATCGCCGGATTCGGCCCCGGTGCGAAATCGTTCCAACGATCCCTGCGGGGTTCCGCGTACGACAGTCCGCTCACCGCCGCGGCGGAGTACGTGCAGATCGTCACCGCGCTGCTCCGGGGCGGCGAGGTCCATACCGACGGGGACTACTTCTCCATGCACGGAGCCCTGCCGTCGATTCAAACGGCCGGAGTCGACGTGGGGTTGGGCGTGCTGCGGCCGGGAATGGCCCGTGTCGCCGGGCGCCATGCGGATGCCGCGATCACGTGGTTGACCCCGCCGGACTATCTGCGCGACGTCGTCGTCCCCGCGCTCGACGACGGAACGCAGGGACGCCGCCGGCGCCCGCATGTCGTGGCGATGGTCCCGGTCGGAGTGCGGCGGGCTCATCACGAGGTGGGGCACGGCGCCCGCCTGGCACTCGCCGGGAGCGCGGCTCACCTGTCGCTTCCCCACTACCGCGACATGCTGCGACGCGCGGGGATCGCGGTCACCGGTACGGACGCGGCGGGCGATGCGCGTCGCCTCGTGGAGGGGAACGCTTTCTTGTATGGCGACGCAGAGGAGATCCTCACCGCAACCCGTGCATACGCCGACGCCGGTGTCGACGAGATCGTCCTGAACACCACCGGTGTCCTCACCGTCGATGGACCCCGTGCTGCGCTCGCGGATCTCCGAGAGATCCTCGCGTGCGCGCGGACTCTCACTCCCGTCTGAGGGGCCTCAGGACAGGGCGAGGGGCACCCCACCCAGATCCCTCACCACCCCGGCGATGAGCCGCAGCTGACGCCGGTGCACCTGAGCCAGGCGCGTGCTCACCCGTGCCGCGCCTTCCTCGCTCGCGCACCACAGCGGCATGGACAGCTCCACCCCGGTGCCGCGTTGCAGGAGGTGCAGTTCCTGCAGAACGCCGGTGAGATCCGTGATGTCCACCGTTGCGAGCAGCTCATCGAGGTCGGTGGGGCCACCGGCCGGAAGCACGAGGTCACCGTGAGCGTCCAACGTCCGGTACCAGCGCGTCACGTCTTCCACCGCGGCCCGCGTGAGCTGGTCCTGCACCGGGGGTGCTTCGAGCGCGGCTCGACACCGCACGGCTCCCGCGGGGCTGTCGAAGCGGGCGAGAACGAGACGGTGGGGGCGGACGACGCGGTACCGTCGGGTCGCGACATCCTGCAGGAGTCGCGTCGTCCGGGCGGCGAACGTCGCGAACCGGCCGCCCACATCGGTGATCCGCAACCACAGGTCCCAATCCTCGAGACCCGCTCCGGGGCGCCATCCTCCCGCTCGATCGAGGACGTCCCGGCGCACGGCGACCCGGGACGGCTCGAACAGCGGCCCCATCTCGGCGATCTCGGGGTGCCAGACCAGCTCCAGCAGACTCGATCGTGAGATGACCTCACCGTCGGGGCGGACGTGTTCGTACCCGCCGGCGGATGCATCCGCGGAGGCCAGAGCGTCGACCGTGCGGCGCAGGTGATCGGGGAGCCAGACGTCGTCGTGGTCGAGGTAGGCGACGATATCGGCGCGGGCGTGGGCGGCGCCGATGTTCCGCGGTATCGCCGGGTGGCCGTAGCGCTGGTCGGGCGTCACGAGCCGGATGCGCGAGTCGCGCTGAGCCCACATCGAGACGGTGGCGGCGGTCTCATCCGTCGATCCGTCGTCGACCACCAGGAGCTCCCAGTCGCCGAAGGTCTGTGCGCGCACGGACTGGAGCGTCTCGGCGATGGCCGGCCCGCGGTTGTAGGTGGGGCAGATGACGCTGACGCGAGGTGTCATGCGGTCGGGGAGAGCAGCGAAGCGGAGAGCACCGGGAGGAGGGGGGCCCCGCCGTCGATCACCGCGCACGCGTGCTGCAACCCGGCGGCGCCGGTCGCCCAGTCCGCGGACAACCGCAACGACATGTCGCCGAAGGCCAGCGCACCGCCGTCCGCGAGCGGGACGACCGAGAGCTCCATGGCGTCGTCGAGGCGTCGCAGGGCCCCGGCCGCCGCATCGGACATCTCCTCTCCGCGCCACAGCGTGCGCAGGGCCATCGCGGTTCCGGCGCGGCCGCGCAGGACGCCCGAGTGGGTGAGCATGCCGCGACACAGCGGCCCGCTCGTGTCGCGGACCGCCTCGACGAGCGCGCGGAGGCGGTCGTCCTGCCGATGGGCGAGGATCTCGCGTGCCGCGAGGGCGCACCCCGCGGCACCCCCGCTCAGCATGGGATTGTGCCAGGGCGACCGGGCGTCCGGTTCGACGCCGGGGCGCCATCCCAGCAACCCCAGATCGCGGTCGAGCTGACGCACCGCGTCGTCGATCCATTCGTCGTCAACGGTGAGAGCAGCGAGTCGGGCGAAGAACAGGGCGCGGCCGGCTCCGCCTTCGAACAGGCCGGGCGCGCCGGTGCTCTCCTCCCGGACACGATCGCGCAGCGCCGCTCCGAGGGCGACGACGTGGGCGGTGTCGGTCCCCGCGTCCGCCAGACACAGGCCGAGCCCGGGGATGCCTCGCCACAGGCTGCCGTCCATCAGCTTCACGGGGTGGGATTTGGCGATGTCCAGATGCCGGGCCCCGGCATCGGTCTCGCCCGCGGCGATCAGCGCGAGAGCGATCCCCGCGCGCCCCTCGAAGAGGCCGGGGCCGAGGGCCTCGTTGTCGTCCGCGGCGTGACGCAACCACTCGACGTGGGCCCGGGGGACGGGCTGCCCGGTCACGTGCGCGGCCCACTGCACGCCCGCGGCGCCGAAGGCGAACTCGAGTCCGGCCGTGGGACTGCGGAACTGGCCGATGTCGCCCGGGTAGAGGCGGTCGCGACGTTCCGGAGTGGCGCTGGAGAGCACTCCCCGGCCGAGCGCGGAACCGCGGGGCCCGTTCCCGACGGGGGAGGCGGGGCCCTCGTCGGTCGTCCCCGGTGCGCGGAGGAATCGTGCCGCGGGCTCGATCAGGGCGCCCGCCCGAGGGAAGATCGACTCGATGGACCGTGCCAGCGCTTCCGGCAGGTGCGGAGCCCACGCCAGTGTCTCGGTGAGGGGCAGGAAGAGGGCGAGTCGCAGATTGGCCAGAGCGAAGTCGTCGACCGACCGCCCCGACCAGCCGAGCGGGGCGCGGAAGCCCGGCGCGCCGATACTCTGCGCGCGGTCGTCGTCGGCGAGGCTGGCGGATTCGAAATCGATGAAGCCGACGGCTCCGTCGGACGACACGATGATGTTGCCGGGGTGCAGGTCGCCGAAGACGACTCCGCGTTCGTGCATGGCATCCACCCCCGCCTGCACCTGACGCAGGACCGAGCTCGCCCAGTCGGTGTAGGCGTCGGGGTCCATCGATTCAGCGCCGGGAAGCGCGGGGTTGCGGCGGTGGATCTCCTGGACGAGGGGCACGCCCTCGACGAAGTCCCGGATGAGGAACTGGTGCTCGTGGCCTCGGCGGTCCTCGATGACCCGAGGCACCCCCGGTGCGCCCTCCAACCGCCGCAGCATGTCCCGCTCCGTCGCCAGCCGGGCTACCGCGTCCGATCCCGTCTCGTCGAGGCCGGCATGCGGGCGGCCCTCCTTGAGCAGCACCGTGTCGCCGGTGCGGGTATCGGTCGCCCGGTACACGCCGCCGCCGTTGGAGAAGTGGAGGGCGGAATCCACCGTGAACGGAAAATCGACGAGCACACCGCTCTCGCGTGACCGCATCGCCTCCTGGACGACCGACGGAAGCTCCACCCACGCGGGAGGGTGAAAGCCAGGGCGGCGCTCGTCGGGGACGAGCGACCCGTCCGGCGCGGTGATGCAGGGCACGTGGCGTCCGTGCGCGTCACGTCCGTACACGAGGGTGAAGCCGCCGTAGCGAACGTAGACGGGACCGCGACGCCAACGCAGGTCGGACAGGATCGACGGGCCGTCCTCGCCGCCCACGAGGTCGTCGAGGTCGTTCAGGATCGGGCCCAGCCGCGATGCCTCCGGGGGGTAGACGGTGATGAACTTCCCGCTCGAGCCGCGGTCGCCGTACTTGCTGTTGCGGGAGGCCAGGACCGCGGTGCTCCGGAGGAACTTCACCGGCACTGCGTTGTCGCGGCAGTAGCCGAGGACACGGTCCAGGATGCTCCGGCAGTTCGACGCCGTCGCCGAGACGTGGATCTTCCACCCCTGCCCGGGCAGGTTCACCCCGGGCGGATGCCAGGAGTGCCACTGCTCGTTCATCTCGGTGCGCCACCCCTCCGGCGCGGTGCCCGCGTGAGCGACGAGGTCGTCATCGCCGGGGGAGGGTGCGTCGTAGAAGGGCGAGCCGGGAGCACAGTAGGCGAGGTAGTCCAGTCCCATGACGGTGTGTCCTCTCAGGGGGTGAAGGCATCGGCCGCGCGACTGGTCAGCCACAGCCAAAGGGGTTGCGTTCCCAGGTCCACGACGGCGATCCCCGGGGCGGCGCCGACGAGGTCGACCTCTCGCAGACCGATCGCGCGGACGGGGATCAGGGGCTCGGTCTCGCGGACGGGGAAGAGCGCCGACAGAGGTGCGGATGCCTCGCGCGCGGGAGTCTCGCTCACGACGGCCGTGCCGACGCGCTCGTCCAGCACGAGTCCTCCCCGCTTGAGCTCCACGGGCGTCCCGGGGGCGAGACGCTGGGAGTCCACGCTCGTGGGCAGCATCATCTCGGTACCGCGGTCCGTGACGATGAAGCCACCGGCCATCGTGTGCGGCACGGGGACGAACGCGGCCCCGGCGACGAGGGCGATGCCGGCGAAACCGACCGTCCACCGTCGAAGCGCACCCGCGCGCTGCGCCCGCGCTTCGCGGAACAGACGGACGATCTCGCGGACGAGCCCGGAGAGGGCCACGGTGACGATCGCGACCGTCGCGAGGGAACCGACGAGGCCGAGGCGACTCAGGGTGTCCGACCACAGCAGGAGAGCGTTCCCCACGAGGAAGAGAGGAAACAGCATGCACGCGAATCCGAAGGGCACGGCCCAGCCGTACTGCGGCAGGCGACGTTCGCGCTCGGTGCCGAAGAGGGCGTGCGAGAGGGTGCTGCGGGCGTCGGCCATCGCCTTGTCACGGAGGTGCGTGACGTCGAGCCAGCTCATGAGCGCGATGTAGCCGTCCAGCTTGACGAACGGAATCGTGTTCACCAGGCAGGCGATCAGGGTGACGACGGCCAGCAGCAGCAGCGTGAGTCGCACGTCGCGGGGCAGAGGCAGCAGCGCGGCGAGCGCGAGGGTCCCGCCGATGGCGCCCTGGACGAGGATCCCGGCGAGTGCGACGTGGGCGCGCTGCCGGTGCGAGGGGAGCCTCCAGCCGTCGGAGACGTCGCAGAAGAATGCTGGCGTGAGGTAGAAGAGCATGACGCCGATGCGCTGGGGCCGTCCCCCGTACGAGGCGAGGACCAGTCCGTGGCCGAGCTCGTGCAGACCGGTGGCCGCCAGGGTGCCGATGACCACGGCGACCGCGGTCAGGTAGGGCACGGGCTCGCCGAGCGCGGCCCGCAGGTCGCCCGCGGAGATCACCAGGGCCAGCAGCCCCGCGCCGATGATCGCCAGTGCGGTCCAGACCGACGCTCCGGTCGCCGCGAATCGCGTGACGCGGGCTGCCGCGGCGAGCATGCGGCTGGGGTCGAAGAGGGTGAGCTGCACGGTCAACGGGGGCACGAGTCGGAGACGCCCGCTCGCCCGCCGTCGGTGTGCGTCGGAGGCCGTGCGGAGCAGCTCGGCGTCCGACAGGAAGGCCAGTGCTCGACGGATGTCCTCCTCCGTCCAGGGCGCCCCCAACCGTTGCGGCATGGCCCTCACCGGTCGCGTGCCATCCAGGAGGGCGACCAGACGAGCGAGGTCGGCCGTCAGCCGGTAGTAGTGGTTGGTGCCGCGCTGGAGGAACCAGGGCTGGTCCTCGCTGGTCGGAGGATGCACGCGGACGTCGGGCGCGAGTTCCGGGGGATCCAGGGGGAGGTCGCGCACCTCCGGGGCGGTGCGGCGCTTTCTCGCGCAGCGCTCCGCGAGGGGGAGACCGGTCACGGCAGGTCCCGGCGCTGGTAGAGGGCTCGACCGGCGACGAAGAGCACGGCGATCCACGCGAGGGCGACGAGCGCCGCCCAGGGCGCGGAGAGCAGCTCGGGTTTGGGATCGCGGTACAGAGACGACAGGGAGATCGTGAAGAGGGCGTTCGCCCCTTCCGGCCAGATCCGTTGCACGACGGGGTCGATCAGCAACGTGAACCCGACGACGATGAGGGCGGCGCCGAGCTGGTGGCGCACGACGAGGGCGATGGCGCCACCCCAGGCTGCCGCGAGGACCGTGGACACGAAGACGCCCACGGTCGTGGCCGTGGCCTCTGTTGTCCACAGCGTCTCGCCTCCCGTCCACGACGGCATGAGGACAGCGCTGACGACCGCGCCGACGACGGCGAGCAGTCCGAAAGCGATTCCGCTTCCCACGACGACGAGGATCTTCGCGGTGAGAAGGCGCTCCCTCGTGCCGGAGAGCAGGACCGCGCGGGAGATCACACGGGAGTCGAACTCCCGTCCGACCAGGATCGCGCCGAAGAGGGCGGCGAACAGCGTGGTCATCATCCAGGCGCGGATCACGTCATCCGTCGTTCTCGCGGCATCGTCGGCACCCAGCTGGGCGTACCCGAATGCCGTCAGAGCGCACAGGACGAGGGAGAACCACGCGAGGAGCACGAGCGATCGGCTGCGGGCGGCCTTGAGTGCTTCCGCGCGGACGATTCCGGCGAAGGCGGGTCGGGTGGGGGCGGCTGTCGACATGGTCGCGTCCTTCCGGTCAGTGGTCGACGATCTCGAAGAAGCGATCTTCGAGTGAGGCGGTGCCGTTGGCCGTGATGTCGGCGAGCGAACCGTGGTACCGCACGGACTGCTGCATGACGATCACCTCGTCGACGGTCTCCTGCATCTCCGCGAGCAGGTGACTCGACAGCAGCACGGTTCCGCCCTGGTCGGCGTGCGCGCGAAGGAGGCCGCGGATCCAGCGGATGCCGTCCGGGTCGAGGCCGTTCAGCGGCTCGTCGAGGATGAGGATCTCCGGCGACGCGAGGAGGGCGATCCCCAGCGAGAGCCGTTTTTGCATACCTGTGGACAGGGCGCGCGCAGGTTTGCGCGCCGCTTCGCGCAAGCCGACGACGTCGAGGATCTCCTCGACGCGCGCGTCGGCGATGCGCAGGTAGGACGCCCACACGCGGAGTTCGGTGCGGACGGGGAGCCAACGCAGGAGGGCCAGCTCGTCGAGGCTCACGCCCACGCGGGCGGCGGCGTCGGGGCGCTCGGCGTAGGGCTGGCCGAGCACCCGCGTTTCTCCGGCGTCGGGCCGGGTCATTCCCAGGATCGACCGGATCGTGGTGGTCTTCCCCGCGCCGTTGCGACCGAGGAGGCCCACGATGCGGCCACCGGGGATGTCGAACGAGACGTCGTCGACGGCGACGGTGGGGCCGAACGTTTTCCGAAGCCCGCGAACCGAGATGACCGCGTCACTCACGGCGAGCGGCTTTCATCCCGATACCGAGGAAGCCGGCCGCGCCGGCGACGGCCACCACGGCGATGATGAGGGCGATGATCCTGACGGGGTCGGGGAGCGTCAGCGCGAGGACGAATGCCACGATGGCGACGACGGCGACGAGCAGTGCTCCGAGGAAGAAGCGCAGGTTGTGCATGATTGTCCTTTCAGGGCGGAGGCCTCGACGAAAGCCGGGGCGGGGTGTTTCGCCCCGCCCCGGGGTGTTCAGGTCGCGGCGATCGCGGAGATCGCGGTGTAGACGGCTGCGCCGCCGATTCCCGCGGTCGCGACGCCGACGCCGATTCCGAAACCGGTCCAGAACCCCGGCGCCTCGAGAGCCTCGAGCTCCTGGAGCCCGAGTTCGAGCGGTGCGATGGTCGGTGGTGTCTGAATCATGTTCGTCCTCCTTTCGTCGAGAGTGAGTGATCAGGTGATCGCGCTGGCGTATGCGGCCGCGGTCAGCACATAGCTTCCGTACGCGGCGCTCGCGCTGGCGATCACGCCGGCGGCTACGCCGGCGGCTGTCCACCAACCGGGAGCCTCCATCGGCTCGAGCTCCTGCATTGCGAGCTCGAGAACGGGACTGTTCTGCGTCATTCGTCTTCCCCCCTCTCCGTTGTCCGGGTCCAGCTGTCCACCCCGTGGGCGACAGGTCTGAGGTCCGCGCGCGCTCCCGCGGCGGCGGGGTGCGCACGATGCCGGGGATCGAGGACGTCGCGGTAGACGTCGGCGATGTCACGCGGTCGAAGCGAACGGAGCATCGGGAGGCCCCATCCCCAGGCGCGTGCCGTCGACTCGGCGAGAGCGTCGATGTCGAGGTCCTTCGCAAGCGATGCGGGGATCGAGGCGACGCCCCATTGCACGGCGAGGGTGCGCAGGCCGTCGGCGGGGTCGTCCCCCTCGCTCGACCCCGCGGTGCGTGACCAGAACTCCCTCAACCGTTGCGCGTTCCCCCACCGCTCGTCTCCGTCGGCGATCCGTGCCCAGATCGCGGGAGCGATGGCGCCGAGGACGGTGGTCTTGGGTACCCCGAGGGCCTGAGCGAGGTCGGTGCACAGGAACCAGGTCCGGACTCCGAAGGGGGCGTCCCGAAGTGCCAGGAGCGGGGAGTGGCTGAGGGCGGAGATGCGGGCGATGTCGATGGCGGACTCCGGCCGGGCCGGGTCGAGGGCGAGCAGAGCGCGGGCCGAGGCGATCCGGAGGGGGTCGGAGACGGCGTCTCCGTCTCGGGAGGCGAGGTAAGGGCCGGCGAGGCGGAGGTAGATCTCGAGGATCCCCCCGCGACGGACGGGAGCGGGCTCGGATGCCGTGGCGAGCGGGTCGATGACGGCAGCGTCGGGCCGCATGCAGGGCCCGATCACCAGGCGGCGGCGCCCGTCGACGACGACGGTGGCGATCCCGCTGGATTCCGCCCCGGTTCCGACGGTGGTCGGGACGGCGATGAAGCGCGGCGCGGGTGTCGCGCTGGCGGGCAGCATCACGGCGCCCGACCGCTGGGGCGAGGTGATCCGGCGCCGCAGATCGTCGTTCGTCGCGGCCCGCGCGATGGCGACGAGATCGATGACGGACCCGCCGCCGACGGCGACCACCAGCGGGGTGGAGGCCAAGACGTCCGCCAGGAGCAGTGCTTGTTCGATCGTGGCTCGGGGAGGGAGAGGCAGGGTGCGCGTCGATCGGCCCGCGGCGAACAGGGCGTCTTCGAGCCGGTGGAGGACGGGGGCATCGGTCAGCGCCTCGTCGACGACGACGAGACAGTCTGTGGATTCGTTCGGACGGACGGATGCCACGACCCGCGCGTCGAGCCACAAGCCGGGCGCCAGGGAGGTCATGACGATCTCACCGCGTGCAGGCCCCGCCGTACCGCGGCGAACAGCGTGTCGATGTCGTCCGCCGTGGACACCAGAGGCGGCACGAACTGCACTCCGCCCGGTCCGGGGTGCACCAGAGCGCCGGCGCGACGCGTCGCGGTGACGAGGCGGGCGACGGTGCGGGAATCGATCGGCGCGCCCGAGTCATCGAGGATGCTGACCGATTGGAAGCATCCGCGCCCGCGCCGTCGGACGACGCGTGCGTCGTCCCGCATCCAGCTCTGCAAACCGTCGCTCAGCATGTCGGCGACCGCCCGCCCGCGAGCCAACGCGTCGAGTTCCCGGAAGCGCCGGATCGTCGCCGACACCGCGGCGCACCCCGCCGCCGAGCCCGCCTGCGTCTCCGCATGGGAGAGAACGGCGTCGGCATCCGCGAACGCGTCGGCGACCCGTGCGCCGACGAGCACCGCGGCCGTCGCGCTCGTGCCGTTGGTGAGACCTTTCGAGCTGACCAGGATGTCGGGCACGATGGGCCAGTCCTCGCTGGCGAACATGGGCCCCGTCCGCCCGAAGCCGGTTGCGACCTCATCGACGACGAGAAGCGCGCCCGTCTGCCGGACGACCGCGGCGATGGCCGCGAGGTAGGCGTCGTCGAGGGGAACCGTGCCGGTGCCCAGGACGGGCTCGATCACGATCGCCGCGAGGCTGCGTCCGGTTTGCTGAGCGACTGCGAGGAGCGCCTCTCGATCGTTGACGGGGACGTGCCGAACGAGACGTCGGTCGGCTCCATACATCGTCTGTCCGAGATCTTCGCCGGTCACGCTGAAGGCGCCATAGGTCAGACCGTGGAAGGACTCGGCGAGCCCGAGGACCGTCTTGCGCTGGGGGTGTCCCTCGAGGGCCCAGTACTGGCGAGCGATCTTCAGGACGGCGTCGTTGGCGGATCCGCCCGACGTGGTGAAGATCACCTTCTCGAAACGCCCTCCGGTCAGGTCGGTGAGGTCGGCCGCGGCGCGCCGGGCGTCGACGTTCTCGAACCGGAACACGCCGGCGTAGGACGCCCGGACGTTCGCTTCGGTGATCGCGACGGCGATCTCCTCGTCCCCGTATCCGAGGGGGACGTTCCACAGACCGCTCGTTCCGCAGACGGCGTCGGAGCCGTCCGTGAAGTGCACCCGGACGCCGTGTGCGCTCGCGATGCAGATCTCGTCGTCCCCGTGGGCGGACGGCGGCAGCAGCGCCGGCCAGAGCGCCGACGTGTCCCGGTCGAGTCCGCTCGCCGTCACCGCCGCCTGCATGGCGGTCGTCGCGGCGGAGAGGGCTGTGGACATCAGCTGCTCCCCGCGGCACGAGAGAGGGTCGCGACGAGAAGCGTGTCGCGGTAGCGTCCGTCCGGGGGGCCGAGCGGCGCGGTCTCGCGCACCTCGAACCCCGCGCGCTCGAGCTCCGCGCGAAGATCCTCGGGATCGAGTACCGCGATCGAGGAGGTGAAGAGCCGCGCCGTCGTCCCTGTGACCGTCACCACCGAGATGAATCGTCGGTCCGAACCGGCGGGGAGCCACTCGAACACCGAGTAGGCACCGGCATCCGTCGCCACTTCTGTCACCTGCTCCTCGTCGCTGCGGCGATCGCCGGACACGCCGACGGTCGTGAGCACGAGGGTGCCGCCGGGGGCGAGGTGGGTGCGCACGCAGTCGAGGAGACGAGCGCGGGCGGCGGCGTCGGGGAGGAGGGAGATCGATGTCGTCCCGACGACGATGCATCCGAAGCGTTCCTCGAGCGAGAACCGGGTCATGTCCGCGTGGACGGTCCGGCACAGGCGCCGCGCGGAATCCCGTCGCGCGAGCTTCTTGTCGAGGATGTCCAGCATCGCGGGAGAGAGGTCGAGTGCGACAACGGGGCGCCGCAGCGTGAGCAGCGGCAGCGTCAGACGGCCGGACCCGGCGGCCAGATCGAGGATGGCGCCCGTCGTCCGAGAGGTGTGTGCGACGATCTCGCGCACTTCGGTGGCGTCGCGGCCGGCGATGGCTTCGTAGGCGTCGGCGCCGTCGGGGCCGTAGAGGTCGTCCACGACCAGGTGGGAGAAGGACGCGACGGACGCCCGCGCGCGGGGCCCGAGCTGCACGTCCTCGAGCGTGGCCGTCACGACATCACCGCGCGGGGCGCCGCCGCGCTCAGGCCGGACTCGTCCAGGACGCGCCGTGCGGTTGAGGCGGCATCCACCCCGAGCGAGTCGTCCGCGGCGCCGTGGTCGTCGCCGTGGACGATGACCGTCTCGAACGCCTGCGCTGCCGTCCGAGACACCTCGAAGACGCGACTCCCGTCCCCGGAGACGAGGAAGTGGCGGTCCTCGCTCCACATGACGAACGGCGCGTCGGGGGACGGATCCTCCGTCGGGATCTGCGCGAGCTCAGGTCGCAGGAATCCTCCGAACCCGGAGACACGCGGCAGCGCGACGCCTCGCGCGCGCAGGTTGCGCTGGCCGTCCAGTGCCGCGACGAAGCGCGGGAGAAAGGGGTGACCGTCGCCGACCGTCTGCACGACGTCACGCGGCACGCTGCGTCCAATGGCATCCGGGTCCCCGTGTGCCGTGCCTTCGGCCTCCCACGTCTCGTGCAGAGAATCGACGTCGGTGTCGAGATCGCCCAGGGGAAGCCCGGCCGGAGAGACGGAGACCGTTCCGTCCTCGTCCACCCACAGACGGTCGTGCGGCCCGCTCCCGGGCCCCCGGAGTCCGAGTGCGGGGACGTCGGCGAGTTGGATGATCGGGTTGGTGAGGAACTCCGGGAACATCCCCGTCTCGTACGCGGCCCGGCCGTCCTCGGCGAGCGCGCGCAGGTCTTCTTCGTCGCTGAGCCGGATGAGGGTCGGCCCGATCACCGAGACGTACTCGCTGATGGCGTACCCCTGCGTCTGCAGGAGGAAGTCGTCGCCGATCGTGAGCTCGACGCCCGCTTCCGACAGTGCACCGCTGTAGCGGACGTTCGCGTCGGACCCGATCGGGGCGAAGACGAGTGCGTCCGGATGGACGGCGGGGCGGTCGTGGATGGCGTCGACGACGTGCGGGCTCGCACACACGACGCTCTGCCGTGCGGCGAGAGTCGTGGGGCGGCGCCCGGAAGCCCAGGTCATCAGACGCGCCCGCGCGCCCGGGTTCCGACCGAGTCCACCGTCGTCGCTGCTCGTCATGCTGTCGTCCTCGCCCTCGGGAGCGTGGCCGGAAGACTCCGGCCGTGCTCGTGCACTTCGCTGCATCCAGGCTCGGATGCCGTCGCGCCCGGCGGTACGGAGGAAGGTGGACCGTGCGTTCGACTTTCGTCGACTCTTCGGTCGGGGCCGGGGCGGGGGTCAGCGTTGGGTCGGGAGCGAGGCGACGACCCACCAGCCGTCGTCGCGACGCTCGGCGCGAAGCGACCCGGCGAGCGCCCGCAGCCTTTCCTCCATGCGTCGCAGCCCGTAGCCGGAGGGGGGAAGACCGGCGGACCGGGCGGGCGGAGAGTCGTCGTGGACGGTGAGGACGACGCCTTCGCCCTGAACGGACAGGGAGATGGTCACGGTGCGCGCGCCGGTGGCGTGCTTGAGGACGTTGACGCTGCTCTCGCGGACGACGTGGGCCAATGCGACGGCGACGCTGCGCGACAACTCCAGATCGGCGGGACGGTCGACGTGTACCGAGATCCCGGCGTCCTCGAGATCGCGCGTCGTCGTCGCCAGTGCGGACTCGAAGGACTGCGTGAGCGGAGAAGACGGGTCGTCGTCGCTCGGCTGGTCTCGTGCGACGCCGAGCATGCGGCGGATGTCGGCCAGCGCCTGGGTGGACGCGTCGGTGATGGCCTTCTGCGACCGGTGGCGCACCTCGGGGTCGGTGGTGCGATCGAGGACCCGGGCGTGCATGGCCACGATGGTCAGCTCGTGCGCGACGATGTCGTGCAGTTCGTCGGCGATGCGTCGCCGCTCCGCCTTGAGCTGGTTCTGGAGCGCTTCGGAATCCGCGTGCAGCCGTCGTGCGAGCGAGCGGGAGCGTTCGCGCTGTTCGCGCACCCCGACGCCGACCACATAGGAGGTCAAGGCGACGAGGGCGATGACGGCGGCGCCGCCGGCATCCAGTCCGGAGGGGGAGCGGATGAGTTCGGTGATGAGGCAGGCGACAATGACGCCGGAGTAGGCGGTCACCACCGCTCCGCTGCACGTGACGGCGACCAGGCCGAGCACGGTGGCGCCCGCGATGAGGGACTCGATCGTTCCGCCGACCGCGGTGGCCGCCACGATGCCGAAGCTCAGCATCGCGGTGGCGACGAGCGGCCGCCAAGCGAACAGCCCCGCGGAGAGCGTGAGGAAAGTGCCCAGCGCTGCGCGCAGCACCGACTGATCCGAAGGGGAAACGGCCCGCACGACGGAGTCGGCGACCAGGACGGCGAAGACGAGGACGAGGAGCCAGACCCGGGCGGAACGGCCGAGAGGCTCCACGTGTGCCCTCGCGCGCCAACGTGAGGTCGTCTCCGCGGGGGTCATCGAACGATTATCCCCGTCTCCCCGGCGATACCGGGCACCGGAGGGGTCCTCGGCGAGGCGCAACGGCGCCGGGGCGGAAGGCGTCCGCGGCGCCGTTGCGCGAGACGATGCTCAGTTCGAGCACACGCCGAGTTGCTGGCAGAGCCACGTCCATACGGTCATCATGTCCCCCCCATCACAGTGGGCCGGTCGTTCGGCGGCTTCCTTGCTGAGAAGAGTCTGCTCTTGCGCGCGTCGGGCCGCATCCGGCTCGGGGCGGAGAGGGGATCGACTTTCGATCGTGATGCCCCTCGACCTTCGTATGATGGCGCGATGGGGACATCACCGGTGCGCGCGCTCATTGTCGACGATGAGGCGTTGGTGCGCTCCGCGCTTCGCGTGTTCCTGCAAGGCGCGGACGACATCGTCGTCGTGGGGGAGGCGTCCGACGGCGACGACGCGCTCCAGCTCATCGAGGGGTCACGCCCGGACGTCGTGCTGATGGACGTGCAGATGCCCCGCATGAACGGCGTCGAAGCGACCACGAAGCTGAAGGCGCGCTTCCCGGCGGTCCATGTCATCGCGCTGACCACGTTCTCGTCGGAGAGCGCCCTGATTCCGATGCTGCGTGCCGGCGCCTCGGGGTTCCTGGTGAAGGACACCGACCCCGACGACATCGTCGAGGCCGTTCGGCAGGCGCGCGACGGCGAGTACGTGCTGTCTCGTCGGGTGACGTCCCAGCTCGTGTCCTCGGTCCTGGAGTCGCCACCGCTGACCTCCGTGCAGCTGGGGGCGTCCGAGCAGTTGACGCCCCGGGAGAGGGACGTCGTGGAGTTGCTCGCGCAGGGCAAGTCCAACGCGGAGATCGCCAAAGCGCTCTTCCTGTCGGAGGCGACCGTGAAAGCGCACCTCGGGCAGGTGATGGCGAAGTGGGGCGTTCGTGATCGCGTTCAGGCTCTGATCCGCGCTGTGCAGGCGGGGATCGTCACGATCGGGTGAGGCGCCCTACCGCGCCCCTCCGTCCGCGTCCTGGCGGCCGGTGATTCCCTCGGTGGAGGCGATCACGGGGCGCATCTTCTTCTCGAGCGCCTCGAAGAACATCGACAGCGGAAACTCGTCGTCGAGCACGGCGTCGGTGTATCCCTTGGGGAGCCCCGCGAGAACGTCGTCGGGCAGCCCGCGCGCCCACACCGACGCGGGGTGCGGGGTCACGACCGAGCGGACGAGGTCGTAAGCGGCGAGCCAGTGCGCGGTCTTGGGGCGGTCGATCGAGCGCCAGTACAGGTCGTCGATGGCGTCGGCGAGGGCGACCACCGCACCCGGCACCTCGTCCCAGTCGAACGCGAGCGACGTGTCGGTCCAGTGCAGCACGCGACGCTGGTGCAGCCACGCGAACAGCAGCTGGCCACCCAGGCCGTCATAGTTGCGGACGCGCGAGCCGGTGATGGCGAAGCGGAAGATGCGGTCGAAGATCACGGCGTACTGCACGAGCTCGGCGTGCTCGAGCATGGCCCGCTCGGCGTCGTCGAGGTCGTCGCGCGCCGACAGGCGCTTCTGGATCTCGACGCACTCCCGGAACGCCGTGAGGTCGCACCGCAGTTCCTCGAGGGAGTAGAGGAAGTACGGCATCCGCTGCTTGATCATGAACGGGTCGAACGGGAGGTCGCCGCGCATGTGGGTGCGGTCGTGGATGATGTCCCACATCACGAACGTCTGCTCGGTGAGCGACTGATCGTCGAGCATGCGAGCCGCGGCCTCGGGCAGGTCGAGCTTGGTGATCTCGGCCGCCGCGCGCGTCACGCGGCGGTAGCGCGCCGCTTCGCGGTCCTGGAAGATCGCGCCCCAGGTGAACGTCGGCACCTCGCGCATCGCGACGGTCTCGGGGAAGAGCACCGCGGAGTTCGTGTCGTACCCGGACGTGAAGTCGACCAGGCGCAACGAGACGAAGAGGCCGTTGGTGTACTCGGTCTCGAGGCGGGCGATGAACTCGGGCCAGATCACCTCGACGAGGAGGGCTTCGACGTGGCGGTCGCGCGAGCCGTTCTGCGTGTACATCGGAAACACGACGAGGTGACGGATGCCGTCCACGCGGTGCTGCTGCGGCTGGAACTGCTGCAGAGAATCGAGGAAGTCGGGCACGCCGAAGCCGGTGTCCCGCCAGCGTGCGGCGTCGACGACCACCGCGCGCAGGTACGCGTCGTCGTGGGGGAAAAGCGGGGTCAGCGCCGTCACGGCATCCACGATGTCGGTGACGAGCGCGGCGGCCCGACCGTGATGGGCGGGATCGGGGACCGAGCCGTCCTGGGCCTGAAGGCCCTGCACTTCGGTTGCGGCGCCCTTGAGCAGGGCCCACGCGGGCGAGTGCTCGACCGTGTCGACCGTGTGCCCGTCGAGCAGGTCGTGGACAGAACGCGAAGGTGTGACGAGGGTCATGGTGGCCTCCGATCGGCTCTACGGGAAAAGTTCCTGTCAAACAGGAATGCTAACGGAAAACTTACGGATGCCGCCAGGGCGCCTCACCCGGGTCCTGCTACTGTCGGGCGCATGTCCGACGGCCCCGTTCGCCGCGCGCGGCTCGACGACACCGTCGACGCCGCCATCGTGCGCGAGATCTCCCGCGATGCCCGCGCGACCCTCGCGCACCTGTCCGAGAAGGTCGGACTGTCGGTATCGGCCGTGCAGTCACGGCTGCGGCGTCTGGAGGCGCGCGGGATCGTCCGCGGGTACCGCCCGGTGCTCGATGCCGAAGCGCTCGGCCGCCCGCTCGCGGCGTTCGTCGAGATCACGCCGCTCGATCCTGCGCAGCCCGACAACGCCCCGGAGCTGCTCGCCCACCTCAGCGCGATCGAGGCGTGCCATTCGATCGCCGGCGATGCGGCCTACATGCTGTTCGTCCGTGTCCCCACGCCGCGCGACCTCGAGACGCTCATCCGAGACATCCGGGCCGCCGCGCAGGTCAACACCCGCACCACGATCGTGCTGCAGACCTTCTTCGAGGCGCGCCCGATCGAGCCGGCCGACTTCCCGGCCTGACACCGCGCGGATACATCTGCCGACGGATGCCGTACGCCGGCCCGCCGCGTACCGTGAGACGAATGCGCATCACCCTGCGTCCCCTGCACCGGTACCAGCTGGTCGTGGACCTCGTCGTCGCCGGCCTCTTCGGGCTGACCGCGGTGGTCCTGGAGCTGCAGACCGGTGACGTGGGCGGCAACCTCGGTGCGGTGCTCTTCGTGGCACTGCTCACGGCGGCCTTCGCGTTCCGTCGTCTCCAGCCCGGGCTCGCGCTGACGCTGGCGTGGGCCGGGGCCGCCGTCCAGATGGCCTTCCTCCGTTCGCCCACCCCCACCGACGTCGTCATTTTCGCGGTGCTCTACTGCACGGCGGCGTACGGAACCCGCCGGGTGTTCTGGGCGGGGCTGGCCTCCGCGGTCGGGGGTGCCGTCGTGGTCACCGGATACCTCGTCCTGCGCGGCGGGGCATCGGTGTTCTTCCCCGACAACGGCTTCGCCGTCGTCGCCCTGCTGCTGAGCTCGGGTTTCGCGTTCCTTCTCTCGTGGGTCACGGGCGCGCTCGTGCGCACGGCGCGTCGGGCGTCCGAGAACGCGCGCGCCCAGCGCGAAGCCGAAGAAGCGACGATCGCCGAGCAAGAGCGTGTGCGCATCGCCCGCGACATGCACGACGTCGTCGCGCACTCGCTGGCGGTCGTGATCGCTCAGGCCGACGGGGCGCGCTACGCCGCCGCGCAGGACCCCGAGGCCGCCACTCGGGCGCTGCAGACCATCTCGACCACCGCGCGCCTCGCCCTGGCCGATGTGCGCCTGCTGCTCACACAACTTCGTCACAGCCAGGCCGACGGCCCGCAACCGACACTCGCCGACGTCGACGGGCTGTACGCGCAGGTGCGCGCGGCCGGCATGGAACTCACGACCACCGTCGACCCGGCGCCCGCCGGAGAGCCGCCCGCCGCCGTGCAGCTGGCGCTGTACCGCATCCTGCAGGAGGCCCTCACCAACGCCCTACGGCACGGTGCCGATCGTCGGGCGTGGGTGCGCTTCGCGTGGCATTTGGATCGGGTCGACCTCACGGTGGGCAACCGCCGGGGGGACGGCACCGCGCCCGCCCCGGGCGGACACGGTCTGATCGGCATGCGCGAACGCGCGCAACTCGCCGGGGGTTCTCTGGCGGCGACCCCCGAGGGAACCGACTTCGTGGTCCGGGCGACCCTCCCGATCGGAGCCGTGTCGTGAGCCCCGGACGGCGAGTGTCGCGCCCTCGCTCGGGACCGTGGATGCCACACCGCCCCGCGCCTCGAAAGGAGCCGCTGTCATGACCTCACCGATCCGCGTGGTGCTCGTCGACGACCAGGCGCTGTTCCGCGCCGGCATCCGGATGGTGCTGGACTCGCAGCCCGACCTCGAGGTCGTCGGTGAGGCATCCGATGGGCGCGAAGGGATCGAGGTCGTCCGCGCGACCCGCCCCGACATCGTGCTGATGGACGTTCGGATGCCGGTCATGGACGGGCTCGCCGCGACCGCCGAGATCCTGCGCGACCCGGGTGCTCCGCGCGTCGTGGTGCTCACGACCTTCGATCTCGACGAGGCGGCCGCACGAGCCATCCAGCACGGGGCGAGCGGCTTCCTCCTCAAGGACTCCGACCCGGAGTTCCTGCTGTCGGCGGTGCGCACCGTGCACGCGGGATCCGCCGTGATCGCCGCGCAGGCGACGCGCGACCTGTTCGCGCACATCGCCGAGGCGGGCGCGAGCGAGCCGGTCCCGCCGAGCTACGCGGCCCTCACCGATCGCGAACGGGAGATCTTCGCGCTCGCCGCCGCAGGGCTCAGCAACGCCGAGATCGCCGCGCGCGAATTCCTCTCCGAGGCGACGGTCAAGACGCACGTCAGTCGCATCCTCACGAAGCTGTCCCTCCGCGACCGGGTGCAGCTCGTGGTCTTCGCCTACCGCCACGGCCTGGTCTGACCGCGCCGCTCAGTCCGCGGCGTCGGCATCCGGGTGGTGGAGCTCCGGGTCGTGCGCCCACGTGGGGGCGAGCGCGCGGATGCGCGCGGCGCGCCACTGCCACGTCACCCACAGGCCCGGCCACAGCGCGGGAGCCGCGGCGCCGCCGATCGTGAGGCGTTCGCGCCACAGCGTCCGGGTCGGGTCCCCGGGCACCGCGGACACCGCCATCTGGTGGTCCCACACGTCCAGTGCCGCAAGCGGCCCGGTCAGGGGCACACCCCAATCCCGGAACACCCGCACGCGCCCGTGCCCATCCGTCGTCTCGCGATCGGCGACCGAGATCAGCTGGCGCCCCACGGGGAGAATCCCCGCGGCGCGCATCTGCACGGGCACGTCATCGCCGGACTCGAACGCCGTCGGAGCCTCCTCGAGGGGCTCGACGTCGAGCAGCGGGCCGTACAGTTCCGCGACCGCACGGGGGGAGTGCAGGGCTCGCCAGGCGGCATCCGGATCGCAGTCGATCTCGAACTTCAGCAGAATGCGCATGCTCGCATTGTGCCAATTCCCGGCGGGAATGCCGCCGGGTTGACGGGCCACGAGGAGCGCCCCGCTCGTCGTAGGCTCGAGGGATGCCGAACACCTCCGATGCTCTCGCGCAGGCGAACTACCAGGTGCGTCTCGAGTGGGGCGACGCGGGGCTGCGCCGACTGGCGCCCGCGCACGTCGTCGTCGTGGTGCAGACGCTCGGGCTGACCGCCCGCGTGCTCGCGGCCGTCGAAAGCGACGGCAGCGTGACCGCCTCGTCGAGCGATCCGGCCGCGCGCATCGCGCTCGCCGCCCAACGTGCGGGGGCGCATGTCGTGGTCGCGGGAATCCGCAACGCCGCCGCCGTGGCCGCGCACGTCCTCGACGTGCAGCGTTCGCGCGGCGACCGGACCAGCATCGCCGTCGTCGCGGCGGGCGACGCGGACGCCGCGGAGGGGGCGGCTCCCCGGTTCGCCGTCGAGGATCTCCTGGGCGCGGGCGCCGTCGTCGCGGCCCTGGGTGACCTCGGCATCGACCACGCCTCGCCCGACGCCGCCGTGGCCGGGGAGGGGTTCCGCGCGCTGCGCGGCGCGGTGCGGCACCTCCTCACCGCGAGCGGAACCGGGCGCCTCCGGGCCGACGCGGGCGAACGCGACCTCGTGCTCGCCGCCGCCGAGCGCGACGCGGCATCCGTCGTCCCCGTGCTCCGTGACGGGACCTTCGTCCGCGCGTGACGCGGTAGCCAGCCCGGCCCCGCCGTCAGCGCGGCGTCGCCGCCGCCAGTCGCGTCGCGGGGGTGATCTCGCGACGCACCCACGTGAGGGCGAATCGCGGATCGAAGGACGGTGCGCACTTCGCGCACGACGTCGGCCGCGTCGCGCGGCGATGCCGATAGGCGACGTGTCCGGCCGGGCAGGTTCCGACCCACGGCGCCAGCTCGTTGGCGGTTTCGCCCGCATGCGTGGTGCCGCCGACGTAGCCGAGTTCGCGGGCCGCGCGCTTCCACACCGGCCCGTGCCCCGCGGGCGCGCCCGCGAGCGCGTGCGCGACCTCGTGCAGGAGGGTCTGGTGGTTGGTGTCGTCGTCGTACCGCGCGGCGAGGTAGCGCGAGACGCTGATGCGGCGTCGACCGTAATCGCAGAGCCCCGCGCGGCGCTTGGCGTTGTCGAAGGAGAACGACCACGACTCGTCGAGGTGCAGGGCGATCAATGCCTCCGCCCACGTACGCACGCGCTGCAGATCCGACATGACGGCAACTGTAGGGAGGGGCTCCGACGTCAGCTCGCGACGACGGCGCGGGTGCGCCGTCGGTCCGCCGCGTCGATCGCGAGGAGCGTGGACTCCAGCTCGGCATCCGTGGCGCCGGCATTCTGGCGCAGGAACAGCGCGCGCTTGAAGTCGGTGCGCGCGGCCTCGTAGTCGCCCTCGTCGTAGTGCACCTTGCCCCGGTGCTGCAGGGCGAAGGCGGCGATCCCGGCCCAGCCCTGTCCTTCGGCCTCCTCCGCACACGTCGTCAGCTCCTGCTCGGCGGCGGCGAACGCGCCCCGGCACTGCTGGATCGTGGCGTGCAGGATGCGGGCGCGCAGCAGGTCGCGGCGGGTTCCGGCCATGCGCGCGACACGCACCGACTGCTCCGACACCGTCAGGGCCTCGTCGAAGCGGTCGAGCACCTTCAGCAGCCACGTGCGTTCGAGCAGGGCGGGGAGGCTGCGCTGCGAGCCGATCTCCTCGAGTCGCTCCGCGCACTCGCGAGAGTCGGTGATCTCGCGCAACGTGTCGGGGTCGTACCCGTGGATGTAGCTCACCGTCGCTCCTCTCGAATGGCCGATGCCTTCCAGTCTGCGGTGCCGGTGCCCGATGCTCTGTCTCGCCACACCGGCGTGCCGCGGATCACGTTCGATACGGCTCCCGGACCGTGCTCGTCAGCGGTCGAAGATGGATGCCGAGGGTTTCGGCGACGGTGTCGCGTCGGCATCCGTCGCGGGGCGTGCGCCGCGGATGAATTCGTCGATCTCGGCTCCCTGAGCCACTTTCGCGGGGTGGGGGCCGGCGGCCATGAGGCGCGGGAGCCACTCGACGGGGAGGGGCGCGGACGACGCGGCGATAACGAGGTTGCCGAACCGGCGGCCCTTGAGCACTTGCACTTCGGCGAGCACGATGACCTCGGGCAGCACCTCGCGAACCGTCGCGACCTGGCGGCGCGCGAACGCCAGCCCGGGCCCGTCCGAGACGTTGACCAGCAGCACGCCGTCGGGCGCGAGCAGCGCCGCGGCCTCGCGATAGAACTCCACCGTGGTCAGGTGCGCCGGCGTCTGGGCGCCCGAGTAGACGTCGCTGACCAGGAGGTCGACGGCGCCGTGCAGACCCGATGGAAGCCGGCCGAGGCCCGCGCGGGCGTCACCGATGCGGACACGGATCGCGGCGCCGCGGGGGAGCGGGATGTTCTCGCGCACGAGGTCCCACAGCGCCGGTTCCAGCTCGATGACCTGCTGCCGTGAGCCCGGTCGCGTGGCCTCGACGTACCGGGGGAGCGTCAGGGCCCCCGCGCCCAGGTGGACCGCGGTGAGGGGTTGCCCTGGCATCCGGAGTCGGTCGATCACCGCACCCATGCGCGCGACGTACTCGAAGTGCAGGTGCGTCGGATCGTCGAGGTCGACGTGCGACTGCGGGGTCCCGTCGACGACGAGCTCCGACCCCGACACGTACGTCGAGGCGGTGACCCGCGCGATCGCCCCGTCGGACAGGCGCGCCGTGGGTGCGTCGTCCGGTTCCACCCGCATGCGTGCCATCCCTCCACGCTAGCCCGCGCCCTGGGGCGTGAGTCGCCAAGAATTGTCGCCTGGGGGACGCCCCAGGCGACAATTCTTGGCGACTCACGCGCGGGGCTTCGGCCGAAACACGATCGATACGCGCGGGCAATGGGCTCGAAGCGCGTCTGCATGTACGGTCGGGGGAACAGCAACACGGAGCGCGGCACGACGTTGTGGACAGCGCCGTCGACCTCCTCCTTTCTCCCCCCGGAAGGCAACAGAAAATGCAAGGTTCTCTTCGACGACGCCTGCTCATCGGCGGATCGGCGCTCGCCATCGGCGCTCTGGCCCTGTCGGCCTGCACGAGCCAGCGTGACGACAACGGTGGCGGCGACGCGGCCGGAGACGTCGACTCGACGTTCGTGTTCGGCGCCTCGGGCGACCCGTCCAGCCTCGACCCGGCGTTCGCGAGCGACGGGGAGTCGTTCCGCATCTCACGCCAGATCTTCGAGGGTCTCGTCGGCGTGGAGCCGGGAACGGCCGACCCCGCCCCGATGCTCGCCGAGAGCTGGGAGCAGTCCGAGGACGGACTGTCGTACACCTTCCAGCTCAAGGAGGGCGTCACCTTCCACGACGGCACCGAGTTCAACGCCGACGCGGTGTGCTTCAACTTCGACCGCCAGAACAACTTCACCGGTATCGCGCAGTCCGAGAGCCTGTCGTACTACTGGGGCAAGATCATGCGCGGCTACGCCGACACCGGCACGTCGATCTACGGCGGCTGCGACGCCGCGAGCCCCACCGAGGTCACGATCACCCTCACCGAGCCGTTCGCCGGCTTCATCCCCGCCCTCTCGCTTCCGGCTTTCGCGATCCAGAGCCCGACGGCGCTCGAGGAGTACGGCGCCGACGACGTGGGCGGCACCTCCGAGGCCCCCACGCTCAGCGAGTACGCGCAGGGCCACCCGACGGGTACCGGACCTTTCCAGTTCGACTCGTGGGAGCCCGGCGCCGAAGCGACCGTGAGCGCGTACGACGGCTACTGGGGCGAGCAGGGCCAGGTGCAGCAGGTCATCTTCCGCGTGATCGGCGACACCACCGCCCGCCGCCAGGCGCTCGAGTCCGGCTCGATCGACGGGTACGACCTCGTCGCTCCCGCCGACCTCGGTGCGCTCGAGAGCGCGGGCTACATGCTCGTCAACCGCGACCCGTTCAACATCCTCTACCTCGGCATGAACCAGGCCGACCCGGCGCTGGCCGACCCGCGCGTCCGCCAGGCGATCGCCCACGCCATCGACAAGGAGCAGCTGGTCACCCAGGTGCTGCCCGAGGGCACGACCGTGGCATCCCAGTTCATGCCCGAGAGCGTCATCGGCTTCAACCCGGACGTGACCACGTACGACTTCGACCCCGAGGCCGCCACGGCGCTGCTCGCGGAAGCCGGATTCACCGAGGCCGCCCCGCTGAACCTGACGTTCAACTACCCCGTCAACATCTCGCGTCCGTACATGCCGAACCCCGAGCAGATCTTCACCAACCTGCAGTCGCAGCTGCAGGCCGTGGGCATCGTCGTGAACCCGGTGTCGAACGAGTGGGGCGAGTACCTCGACCTCATCCAGGGCGGTTCGCAGCACGGCATCCACCTCCTCGGCTGGACCGGCGACTACAACGACCCCGACAACTTCGTGGGCACGTTCTTCGGCGGCGCCTCGAACGAGTGGGGCTTCGACAATGCCGAGCTGTTCTCGGCCCTCACCTCGGCCCGCGGCCTTGCGACCGAGGACGAGCAGGAGCCGGCCTACCAGGACGTCAACGAGCAGATCGCGCAGTTCCTGCCCGGTGTGCCGCTGGCCAACCCCGTACCGACGCTCGCATTTGCTCCGCGCGTGAAGTCCTACCCGGCCAGCCCGGTGCAGGACGAGGTCTACAACGAGATCGAACTCACCGAGTGATCCGGATGCCGCGGGCCGACGTCCCTGTCGTCGTCGGCCCGCGGTCTCCCGCGTCCCCCCGACCCCGAGCCCTGTGAGAACCCGTGCTCCGCACCATCGGCAGGCGTCTGCTCCTGCTCGTCCCGACTCTGTTCGGGCTTTCCGTCCTTCTGTTCCTCTGGGTCCGCGCGCTGCCGGGCGGACCCGCCGTCGCGCTGCTCGGCGAGCGGGCGACCCCCGAGGCCGTCGCCCGCATCAACGAGCTGTACGGGTTCAACGAGCCGCTCTACGTGCAGTACTTCACGTGGCTCGGCCGTCTGCTCTCGGGTGACTTCGGCTCATCCATCCAGACCGGCCGGCCGGTGCTGGAGGAGTTCTGGCGCCGGTTCCCCGCGACCCTCGAACTGTCGATCGGCGCCCTGATCGTGGCGGTGGGCATCGGCATCCCCCTCGGCTACTGGGCCGCACGCCGCCACGGCAAGGCGTGGGACCACATCGCCGTGGTGCTGAGCCTCATCGGCATTACGATCCCGGTGTTCTTCCTCGCGTTCATCCTGAAGTACGTGTTCGCCGTGCAGCTCGGGTGGCTGCCCTCCGACGGGCGGCAGAACCCGCGCATCGACGCGACGCACTACACGAACCTGTACGTGCTCGACGGCATCATGACGGGGGAGTTCGACGCCGCGTGGGATGCCGTGCTGCACCTGGTGCTGCCGGCCATCGCGCTGGGCACGATCCCGCTCGCGATCATCGTGCGCATCACGCGCGCGTCCGTCCTCGAGGTGCAGAACGCCGACTACGTGCGCACGGGCCGCGCGAAGGGCATCGCGCAGTCGACGTTGCGCAACCGGTTCATCCTGCGCAACGCGATGCTCCCCGTCATCACGACCGTCGGGCTGCAGGCGGGTCTGCTGATCGCGGGGGCGGTGCTCACCGAGACGGTGTTCGCCTTCCCGGGCATCGGGCAGTTCCTCGCGCGCGCGATCTTCACGCGCGACTTCCCGGTGCTGCAGGGCTTCATCATCTTCATCGCGATCGCGTACGCCCTGATCAACCTGCTCGTCGACCTGTCGTACAGCGTCATCGACCCGAGAGTGAGAGTCAGTTGAGTTCCGGCATCCTCCCTCCCGCCCCCAGCGGCGGTCCCGTCGACGACAACGCCGTGGTCGACAGTCAGCTGCTGTCGGCGAAAACGCGCGGCGGCTTCTGGCACGACGTGTTCCAGCGGCTGCGCCGCAGCCCCGTCGCGTGGATCGGCGCGATCATCGTCGTGGCGTTCCTGCTCGTCGCGGCGCTGGCGCCGCTGCTCGCGCCGTACCCGGCCGAGTCGCTCCCCGGTCAGCGCTTCATCACCCCGACCGACATCCCGGGTCCCGGTGAGCTGCCGGAGTTCCCGCTCGGTCTCGACCGCTTCGGCGGCGACGTGCTGTCCAAGCTCATCTGGGGCGCCCAGGCGTCGTTGCAGATCGGTGTGATCTCCACGGCGATGGGGCTCCTCGGGGGCATGGCGCTGGGCCTTCTCGCCGGGATGTTCGGCGGCTGGGTCGACGTGGTCGTCATGCGCTTCGTCGACATCCTGCTGTCGGTGCCGAACCTGCTGCTCGCGGTGTCGATCGCGGCGATCCTCGGCCAGAGCCAGCTCGCGATCATGATCGCGATCGGGGCGTCGCAGGTTCCGGTGTTCGCGCGCCTGCTGCGCGCGTCGATGCTGCAGCAGCGCGGGGCCGACTACGTGCTCTCAGCGCAGACCCTGGGCCTCAGCCGTCGCACGATCACGATGACGCACGTGCTGCCCAACAGCGTCGGGCCGGTCATCGTGCAGGGCACGCTGACCCTCGCCACCGCCGTCATCGACGCGGCCGCGCTGTCGTTCCTCGGCCTCGGCGGCGGGCTCCCGCAAACCGCCGAGTGGGGTCGCATGCTCACCTACGCGCAGGCCGAGCTGGCGATCGCGCCGTGGCTGGCGTTCCTCCCCGGCATCTGCATCGCCGTGACGGCGCTGGGCTTCACGCTCCTGGGCGAGTCGCTGCGCGAGGCGATGGACCCCCGCACCCGCGCGCGGTAGCCCGCGCCCCGCGGGCGGCTCGCGTGGGTTCGGTGGCTCGCGTGGGTTCGGTGGCTCGCATGGGTTCGGTGGCTCGCGTGGGTTCGGCGGCTCGCGTGGGTCGCGGCGTCTTCATCGCCGCGAGAACAGGGGATGCGGCGGGTGCAGGCCGTTTCGCCGCGGATGGGCCTGTTGTGGTGGCATCCCCTGTTCTTGTGGCATCCCCTGTTGTGGTGGCATCCCCTGTTGCGGTGGCATCCCTGCTCCGGTGGCCGGTGGAGGCAGAGGGGGCGCGGAGGATTGACTGTGCGGTGCCGGTCGCGAGAACCGACGATGCGCTGGGTACAGGCCGTTTCGCCGCGGATGGGCCTGTTGTGGTGGCATCCCCTGTTCTGGCGACATGCCGCACCGCTCCCCGCGCTCCCCGCACCGCGGCGCTTGCCGCACAGCGGCGCCCCCGCGCCGCGCTTACCCGGCCAGCCCGAGCTCGTTGCCGGGAATGGATGCCAGCAACCGGCGCGTGTACGGATCGCGGGGGTTCGTGAAGACCTCCTCGCTGGATGCCGCCTCGACCAGCCGCCCGTCCTTCATGACGCACACGTAGTCGCTGATGAGGCGCACGACGGCGAGGTCGTGAGAGATGAAGAGGTAGCTGAGGCCGTACTCGCGCTGCAGGTCGCCGAGGAGCTGCAGGATCTGCGCCTGCACGAGCACGTCGAGCGCCGACACCGGCTCGTCGCACACGATGAGCTCGGGCGACAGCGCGAGGGCCCGCGCGATCGCGACGCGCTGCCGCTGCCCGCCCGACAGCTCGGACGGATAGCGGCGGAGCATGGATGCCGGCAGGGCCACGTCGTCGAGGAGTTTCCGCACCCGCTTCTGGCGGTCGGCGCGCGAGCCGCGCTTGTAGAAGGAGAGCGGCTCCTCGATGATCCGCTCGACCGTGAACATGGGGTTCAGGCTCGAGTAGGGGTCCTGGAAGATCGGTTGCACCTTCTGCCGGAACTCCCGCAGGGCGTCGCCCTTGAGGGCGGCGACGTCCTGACCGTCGAAGAGGATCGAGCCGCTCGTGGGCTCGACCACCTTCAGCAGCATGCGTGCGGTCGTGGTCTTCCCCGAGCCGGACTCCCCGACGATCGCGACGGTCTCGCCGCGAGGGATCGACAGCGACACGTCGTCGACGGCGCGGAAGTCCTCGGCCTTTCCGCGGGACGCGTACACCTTGGTGAGGTTCGAGATCTCGACGATGTGATCGCGCGGGGCGGCCGTGTCGCGCTCGCCGCGGAAGTCCTCGGGGCGCAGGCGAACGGCGGCGACCGACGGTGCGGCGGCGACGAGCGACTTCGTATAGGCGTGCTGGGGGTTCTCGAGGATCTGGCGGGCGGGGCCCTGCTCGACCACCCGCCCGCGGTGCATGACCACCACGCGGGAGGCGCGTTCGGCGGCGAGTCCGAGGTCGTGGGTGATGAGGAGCACGGCCGCGCCGAGCTCTTTCGTCTGCGTGTCGATCTGGTCGAGGATCGTCTGCTGCACGGTCACGTCCAGCGCGCTCGTCGGCTCGTCGGCGATGAGCAGGCGCGGACGGCACGCGAGACCGATCGCGATGAGCGCACGCTGACGCATGCCGCCCGAGAACTCGTGCGGGTACTGTTTCGCCCGCTTCTTGGCATCCGGGAGTCCGGCGGCCTCGAGCGCCTCCACGACGCGGTCCGAGACGTTGCCGCGTTCGGCCAGCCCGTGCGCGAGGAGCGTCTCGGCGACCTGGGTGCCGATCTTGGCGACCGGGTTGAGGTTCGACATCGGATCCTGCGGCACGAGCCCGATCTGCCGCCCGCGCACCTGGCGCATGCGCGCTTCGCTGAACGTCGTCAGGTCGTCGCCGTCGAGCAGGATCTGTCCACGCGCGACTCGACCTCCGGATGCCAGAAGACCGATGATCGCCATCGCGGTCGTCGACTTGCCGGAGCCGGATTCGCCGACGATCGCGATGGTCTCGCCGGCGTGGATGTCGAGGTCGACGCCGTCCACGGCGCGCACGGGACCGTCCATGGTGGCGAAGTCGACCGCGAGGTCGCGGACGGAGAGAAGGGGCTGGGGGGATGCCGGAGCGGGGGGACCGGCGACATCGGAGGTCATTCCCCCATCCTCTCCCGCCGCCCGCCCCGTTCCCACCCCTCGTGCGTTTTCGTCACACCCCCGTAACGTCGCGTGAGTCGCCAAGATGTGTCGCCTGAGGGCACGGATAGGCGACACATCTTGGCGACTCGCGCACGGGGATACGGCAGTAGCGTGAGGGCATGCGCGTGGATCTCAACGCCGACCTCGGCGAGACCGTCGACGGGGTGCCCACCGCCGACGACGAGGCGATGTTCTCGCTCGTGTCCAGCGCCAGCATCGCGTGCGGCGCCCACGCCGGCGACGCCGAGTCGATGCGGGCGTCGGTCGAGCGGGCGAGACGGTTCGGCGTCGCGGTCGGCGCGCACCCGGCGTACGAGGATCGCGCGAACTTCGGCCGAGTGCGCCGCGACCCGCCCCCCGGCGAGCTGCGGGCGAGCATCGCCGCCCAGCTCGACGCGCTCGAGCTCGCCGGCGCCGACCTGCGCTACGTCAAACCCCACGGCGCGCTCTACCACGCCGTCTCCGTCGACGCCGCACAGGCCGCCGCGGTCGTCGCCGCGGTCGCCGACCACTCCGCCCGACTCGGCCGGGCCCTGCCCGTGCTGGGGCTCCCCGGCGCGATCAGCGAGGCCGCGGCATCCGCGGGGCTCCCGTTCGTGCACGAGGCGTTCCTCGATCGCGGGTACGCCCCGAACGGAGGTCTCGTGCCGCGCGGCCACCCGGGGGCGCTCGTCGAGGATCCCGAACGGGTCGCCGACCGCGCGCGCCGACTCATGAG
Organism: Microbacterium mcarthurae; assembly: GCF_046064585.1. NCBI lineage: Bacteria > Bacillati > Actinomycetota > Actinomycetes > Micrococcales > Microbacteriaceae > Microbacterium > Microbacterium mcarthurae. The sequence continues at coordinate 205,821 of NZ_JAROCE010000003.1, forward strand.
CGACGGCACCGTCGACACGGTGGGCGGGGGCCGCATCGCCGTCCCCGCGGCGTCGTTGTGCCTGCACGGCGATACCCCGGCCGCGGTGAGCATGGCCCGTGCCGTGCGGGCAGCCCTCGACGACGCGGGGGTGGAGGTTCGCGCCCCGTGGTGACGCCGCTTCTGCGGCCGATGGGGGAGAGGGCGGTCCTGGCCGAGGTCGGCGATCTCGCCGGCGTCCTCGCGCTGCACGCGGCGCTCGCCGCGGAGCCGCCCGAGGGGATCGAGGACCTCGTCCCCGCGGCGCGCACCGTGCTGGTGGCGTTCGATCCCGCCCGCATCACGGTCGCCGCGGTGCACGCATGGATCCGCTCCGCCGCGGGGTCGCCGGCGCCGGAATCGCCCCCGGGACCTCTCGTCGAGGTGCCGCTCCGGTACGACGGCCCCGATCTCGACGACACCGCCGAGGCGCTCGGCATCCGCCCTCCCGAACTCATCGCGCGGCACGCCGCCGCGCGCTGGCGGGTGGCGTTCACGGGGTTCGCACCCGGCTTCGCGTACCTGGTGAGCGCCGACTGGGCGTTCGAGGTCCCCCGGCTGGCGCAGCCGCGCACGCGGGTGCCGGCCGGTTCGGTGGGACTCGCGGGGGAGTTCACCGGGGCGTACCCCCGCGAGACGCCCGGCGGCTGGCGGCTCGTCGGGACGACCGACGCCGCCCTCTTCGCCCCGGATGCCATCGACCCGGTGCTGCTTCCCCCGGGCGCGCGCGTGCGGTTCGTGCCGGAACGGGCTGCCGTCGCGGCCGCTGCGCCCGTGGCATCCGCTTCCCGGCACGAGCCCGGCCGCACCGCGCGGACGGATGCCGCCCCGAGGGCGGACGCCGCGCCGGCGCTCCGCATCCTCGATCCCGGCGCCCGCGCGACCGTCCAGGACCTCGGTCGTCCCGGCCGGGCCGGACTCGGCGTGTCCCGGTCGGGCGCGCTCGACCGCGGCGCCCTGCGCATCGCGAACCGGCTCGTCGGGAACGCCGAGGACGCCGCCGGTGTCGAGATCGTCCTCGGCGGTTTCCGCGCTCGCGCCGAACGTGACGTGTGGGTCGCCGTGACGGGCGCGCTCGCGGACATCCGCGTCGACGGCAGGGCGCAGGATGCCTACGCGCCCCTGCTGCTCTCCGCGGGTGCCGAGCTGTCGGTCGGGGTCGCCCGCGCGGGCGCGCGGCTCGTGCTCGCGGTGCGCGGCGGGATCGTCGCTCCGCTGTCGTTCGGCTCGCGCGCGACCGACACGCTGGCCTCGCTCGGCCCCGCGGCGCTGCGGCCCGGTGACGTCCTCCGCGCCGGTGCGGCCGTCGCGCCCGTCCCGGTCGTCGACGTCTTCCCGTGGTCGGTTCCCGCCCCGGCCATCGACGTCCCCGTGACGCCGGGGCCTCGTACGGACTGGTTCACACCGGCCGCGCTGCGCATCCTGCGGGACGCGACGTGGACCGTGACCGGCGACGCCGACCGCGTCGGCATCCGACTCGACGGCCCCGCCCTCGACCGATCCCGGCCGGACGAGCTGCCCAGCGAGGGGATGCGGCCCGGCGCGCTGCAGGTGCCCCCGCACGGGCGGCCGGTGGTCCTGTTGGCCGACGGTCCCGTCACGGGCGGGTACCCCGTGATCGCGGTGGTGACGGATGCCGCGCTCGACCGTCTCGCTCAGCTCCGGCCGGGAGACCGCGTGCGATTCCGCGGACGCTGAGGCCGGGATCGGGAATCCGGTCGAGGCGTGCGCGGTTATACCGCAGGTACGCAAAGTCGTCAAGAATTCGACTGGACACGGCGCGTCCTCCCGCGTATGCTTGGACTTTGCGCTCCTCGATTCCCCCTGCCCTCATATGGTGGTCGGCTGAGCCTGCCCGTCCCCGCTTCACCGCGGCGTGCGACGAGCAGGTTATCGGGGCAGGAACGCACTCCACCTGACGACAAGGAATCACGAGCCCCTCGCCCGGGCTTCTGGAGGTTATTCCCTTGGCTGCTGCGAGCAACGCATCCACCACCACCACCCCGAAGAGCGGACGCGGCGCATCCCGCCTCTCGTTCGCGAAGATCTCCGACAAGCTGACCGTTCCCGATCTGCTGGCCCTGCAGACCGAGTCGTTCGACTGGCTCGTCGGTAACGAGGCCTGGAAGGCCCGCGTCGCGGAGGCCCAGGCCGCCGGCCGCACCGACGTGCCCGAGATCAGCGGTCTCGAGGAGATCTTCGAGGAGATCTCGCCGATCGAAGACCTGAGCGAGACCATGCAGCTCTCGTTCACGAACCCCTACCTCGAGCCCGAGAAGTACTCGATCGAAGAGTGCAAGGAGCGCGGCAAGACCTACGCCGCGCCGCTGTACGTCGAGGCCGAGTTCATGAACCACCAGACCGGTGAGATCAAGACGCAGACGGTCTTCATGGGCGACTTCCCGCTCCAGACCGACAAGGGCACGTTCATCATCAACGGCACCGAGCGTGTCGTGGTGTCGCAGCTCGTGCGCTCGCCCGGTGTCTACTTCGACAAGACGCCCGACAAGACCTCCGACAAGGACATCGTCTCGGCCCGTGTCATCCCCTCGCGCGGCGCGTGGCTCGAGTTCGAGATCGACAAGCGCGACCAGGTCGGCGTGCGCATCGACCGCAAGCGCAAGCAGTCCGTCACCGTGTTCCTCAAGGCCCTCGGCCTGACCAGCGAGGACATCCTGGCCGAATTCGCCGGGTTCGACTCGATCGAGGAGACGCTGTCGAAGGACACGATCCTCACGAAGGAAGACGCGCTCCGCGACATCTACCGCAAGCTCCGTCCGGGCGAGCAGGTCGCCGCCGAGGCCGCCCGCGCGCTGCTGGACAACTTCTACTTCAACCCCAAGCGCTACGACCTGGCCAAGGTGGGTCGTTACAAGATCAACCAGAAGCTCGGTCTCGACAAGCCGCTGAGCGACTCGGTGCTCACGGTCGACGACATCGTCGCCACGATCAAGTACCTCGTGCGTCTGCACCGCGGTGACAGCTCGTTCGACGGCGTCCGTCAGGGCCAGGCCGCCGAGATCCGCCTCGACGTCGACGACATCGACAACTTCGGCAACCGTCGCATCCGCGCCGTGGGCGAGCTCATCCAGAACCAGGTCCGCACCGGTCTGTCGCGCATGGAGCGCGTCGTCCGCGAGCGCATGACCACGCAGGACATCGAGGCGATCACGCCGCAGACCCTGATCAACGTGCGCCCCGTCGTGGCCGCGATCAAGGAGTTCTTCGGAACGTCGCAGCTGTCGCAGTTCATGGACCAGAACAACCCGCTCGCGGGTCTGACCCACAAGCGCCGCCTGTCGGCGCTGGGCCCCGGTGGTCTGTCGCGTGAGCGTGCCGGCGTCGAGGTCCGTGACGTCCACCCCTCGCACTACGGCCGCATGTGCCCGATCGAGACGCCGGAAGGCCCGAACATCGGTCTGATCGGTTCGCTGGCCTCGTTCGCACGCATCAACGCGTTCGGATTCATCGAGACCCCGTACCGCCGCGTCGTCGACGGTCGCGTGACCGACCAGATCGACTACCTCACCGCGAGCGAGGAGAGTGACCACATCGTCGCTCAGGCCGGTGTCGCCCTCAAGGCCGACGGCCACTTCGTCGAGGACCGCATCCTCGCCCGTCGCGGTCAGGGTGGCGAGGTCGACCTGTTCCCCGTCGACGAGATCGGCTACATGGACGTCTCGCCGCGCCAGATGGTGTCGGTGGCGACCTCGCTCATCCCCTTCCTCGAGCACGACGACGCCAACCGCGCCCTCATGGGTGCGAACATGCAGCGCCAGGCCGTTCCGCTCGTGCGCAGCGAGTCGCCCGTCGTGGGTACCGGTATGGAGGGCTTCGCCGCGATCGACGCCGGTGACGTCGTCACCGCCGAGAAGTCCGGCGTGGTGCTCGAGGTCTCGGCCGATGTCGTGACCATCCAGCTCGACGAGGGCGGCACGCAGGACTACTTCCTGCGCAAGTTCGACCGGTCGAACCAGGGCACGTCGTACAACCAGCGCGTGGTCGTCTCGGCCGGTGAGCGCATCGAGGCCGGCGAGGTCATCGCCGACGGCCCCGCGACCGAGAACGGCGAGCTCGCCCTCGGCAAGAACCTCCTCGTGGCGTTCATGACGTGGGAGGGTCACAACTTCGAGGACGCGATCATCCTCAGCCAGGACCTCGTGAAGGACGACACGCTGTCGTCGATCCACATCGAGGAGTACGAGGTCGACGCGCGCGACACCAAGCTCGGCAAGGAGGAGATCACCCGTGACCTCCCCAACGTCAGCCCCGACCTGCTGAAGGACCTCGACGAGCGCGGCATCGTCCGCATCGGCGCCGAGGTGCGTCCCGGCGACATCCTCGTCGGCAAGGTCACGCCCAAGGGCGAGACCGAGCTGTCGGCCGAGGAGCGCCTGCTCCGCGCGATCTTCAACGAGAAGAGCCGCGAAGTCCGCGACACCTCGCTCAAGGTTCCCCACGGCGAGCAGGGCACGATCATCGCGGTCAAGGAGTTCAACGCCGAGGACGGCGACGACGAGCTCGGCTCGGGCGTCAACCGTCGCGTCGTGGTCTACATCGCCCAGAAGCGCAAGATCACCGAGGGCGACAAGCTCGCCGGCCGCCACGGCAACAAGGGTGTCATCGCCAAGATCCTCCCGATCGAGGACATGCCCTTCCTCGCCGACGGCACCCCCGTCGACGTCGTGCTCAACCCGCTCGGTATCCCCGGTCGAATGAACTTCGGTCAGGTGCTGGAGACCCACCTCGGGTGGATCGCCAAGCAGGGCTGGAAGGTCGAGGGCACCCCCGAGTGGGCCGCACGCCTGCCGCAGGAGGCGTTCGAGGCCGCCCCGAACACCAAGGTCGCGACCCCGGTGTTCGACGGTGCCTACGAGCAGGAGATCGCCGGTCTGCTCGACTCGACGCTCCCCACGCGCGACGGCGAGCGCCTGATCGACTCGTCGGGCAAGACGCGCCTGTTCGACGGCCGCTCCGGCGAGCCCTTCCCGGCGCCCATCTCGGTCGGCTACATGTACATCCTGAAGCTGCACCACCTCGTCGACGACAAGATCCACGCTCGCTCGACGGGCCCCTACTCGATGATCACCCAGCAGCCGCTCGGCGGTAAGGCCCAGTTCGGTGGCCAGCGCTTCGGTGAGATGGAGGTGTGGGCGCTCGAGGCCTACGGCGCCGCGTACGCGCTGCAGGAGCTCCTCACGATCAAGTCCGACGACATCCTCGGCCGCGTCAAGGTGTACGAGGCGATCGTCAAGGGCGAGAACATCCAGGAGCCCGGCATCCCCGAGTCGTTCAAGGTGCTCATGAAGGAGATGCAGTCGCTCTGCCTGAACGTCGAGGTCCTCTCGGCCGACGGCACGGCGGTCAACCTCCGTGACACCGACGACGACGCCTTCCGCGCCGCCGAAGAGCTCGGCATCAACATCTCCAGCCGCTTCGAGTCCTCGTCCATCGACGAGATCTGACCCGGCCAGGCAACGAACAGAATTCCGACACAGGAGAACCAGTGCTCGAATCAACCACTTTCGATCAGCTTCGTATCGGCCTGGCCACCGCCGACGACATCCGTCGTTGGTCCTTCGGTGAGGTCAAGAAGCCCGAAACCATCAACTACCGCACGCTGAAGCCCGAGAAGGACGGTCTGTTCGGCGAGCAGATCTTCGGGCCCTCCCGCGACTGGGAGTGCGCGTGCGGCAAGTACAAGCGCGTCCGCTTCAAGGGCATCGTCTGCGAGCGCTGCGGCGTCGAGGTCACCAAGTCCTCGGTCCGTCGCGAGCGCATGGGCCACATCGAGCTCGCCGCGCCCGTGACCCACATCTGGTACTTCAAGGGTGTGCCGTCGCGTCTGGGCTACCTGCTCGACATGGCGCCGAAGGACCTCGAGAAGGTCATCTACTTCGCCGCCTACATGGTCATCTCGGTCGACGAAGATGCTCGTCACCGCGACCTCGCGACGCAGGAGAACAACATCCGTCTCGAGCTGAAGACGCTCGGCGACCGTCGCGACTCGCGCATCGCCGCTCGCCTTGCGAAGCTGGAGGAGGAGCTCGCGGCTCTCGAGGCCGAGGGTGCCAAGGCCGACCAGAAGAAGAAGGTCAAGGACGCCGCCGAGAAGGACATGACCTCGATCCGCAAGAACGCGGACGAGCAGATCGCCAAGCTCGAGCGCGTGTGGGAGGACTTCCGCACGCTCGAGGTCGGCGCCCTCAAGCCCGAGGACGACGTCTTCCACGAGCTGCAGGACCGCTTCGGTCAGTACTTCGAGGCCCACATGGGCGCCGAGTCGATCAAGCGTCGCCTGGAGACCTTCGACCTGCAGGCCGAGGCCGACAGCCTTCACCTGCAGATCTCCGAGGGCAAGGGCCAGCGCAAGATCCGTGCGATCAAGCGTCTGAAGGTCGTCAACTCGTTCCTGCAGACCGGCATGTCGCCGGCCTCGATGGTGCTCGACGTCGTTCCGGTGATCCCGCCGGAGCTGCGCCCGATGGTCCAGCTCGACGGTGGCCGTTTCGCCACCTCCGACCTGAACGACCTCTACCGTCGTGTGATCAACCGCAACAACCGCCTGCGTCGCCTCATCGACCTCGGTGCCCCCGAGATCATCGTGAACAACGAGAAGCGCATGCTGCAGGAGGCTGTCGACGCGCTGTTCGACAACGGCCGCCGCGGTCGCCCCGTCACGGGTACCGGCAACCGCGCCCTGAAGTCCCTGAGCGACATGCTCAAGGGAAAGCAGGGTCGTTTCCGCCAGAACCTGCTCGGCAAGCGCGTGGACTACTCGGGTCGTTCGGTCATCATCGTCGGACCCCAGCTGAAGCTGCACCAGTGCGGTCTGCCCAAGCAGATGGCGCTCGAGCTGTTCAAGCCGTTCGTGATCAAGCGCCTGATCGACCTCGGTCACTCGCAGAACATCAAGGCCGCCAAGCGCGCCGTCGAGCGCTACCGTCCCGAGGTCTGGGACGTGCTCGAGGAGATCATCCGCGAGCGTCCCGTGCTGCTGAACCGTGCGCCCACGCTGCACCGTCTCGGCATCCAGGCGTTCGAGCCCCAGCTCGTCGAGGGCAAGGCGATCCAGCTGCACCCGCTCGTCTGCGCGGCGTTCAACGCCGACTTCGACGGTGACCAGATGGCCGTCCACCTGCCGCTCTCGGTCGAGGCGCAGGCCGAGGCCCGCGTGCTGATGCTCGCGTCGAACAACATCCTGAAGCCGTCGGACGGTCGCCCGGTGACCCTGCCCTCGCAGGACATGATCATCGGTCTGCACCACCTGACCACCCTCAAGGAGGGTGCGGCGGGCGAAGGCCGCGTGTTCGGTTCGGTCGGCGAGGCCATCCTGGCCAAGGACGAGGGAACCCTCGACCTGCAGGCCAAGGTGCGCATCCGCATCCCGGGTCTGACCTTCCTCGAGGGTCAGGCGCCCGAGGGCTACGAGCAGCACGGTCTCGTGGATGCCTCGCTCGGTCAGGCGATCTTCAACGACACGCTCCCCAAGGGCTACCCGTTCGTCCGCGAGCAGGCCGACAAGGGCAAGCTGTCGCAGATCGTCAACAAGCTGGCCGAGGAGTACCCCAAGGTCGAGGTCGCCGCATCGCTCGACCGCATCAAGGACGCCGGCTTCTACTGGGCCACGCGTTCGGGTGTGACGGTCGCGCTGAGCGACATCCTCACGCCCCCGAACAAGGGCGAGATCGTCGCGGGCTACGAGAAGCAGGCCGCGAAGGTCCAGGCGCAGTACGAGAAGGGTCTGACCACCGACGCCGAGCGTCGCCAGGAGCTCATCAAGATCTGGACCGAGGCCACGGATGCCGTCCAGAAGGCGATGCGCGACAACTTCCCGGCCGACAACACCATCAACCGCATGGTCTCGTCGGGCGCTCGTGGTAACTGGCTGCAGATCCGCAACATCGCGGGTATGCGTGGTCTGGTGAACAACCCGAAGGGTGAGATCATCCCGCGTCCGATCATCTCCTCGTACCGCGAGGGTCTGTCGGTCGCCGAGTACTTCATCGCCACGCACGGTGCCCGTAAGGGTCTGGCCGACACGGCCCTCCGTACGGCCGACTCGGGTTACCTCACGCGTCGTCTCGTGGACGTCTCGCAGGACGTCATCATCCGCGAGGAGGACTGCGGCACGTCGAAGGGCCTCGAGCTCCCGATCGCCGCGGTCGACTCCACCGGCACCCTGGTCAAGGACGCCAACGTCGAGAACTCGGTGTTCGCTCGTACGCTCGCCACGGCGGTCGTCGACGCGCAGGGCACCGTCCTCGCCGAGGCCGGCGACGACGTGGGCGACGTGCTCATCGACAAGCTGGTCGCGGGCGGGGTCGAGACCATCAAGGTCCGCTCGGTCCTGACCTGCGACTCGGCGGTCGGCGTGTGCGCGAAGTGCTACGGCCGTTCGCTCGCGACCGGAAAGATCGTCGACATCGGCGAGGCCGTCGGCATCATCGCGGCCCAGTCGATCGGTGAGCCCGGTACGCAGCTGACGATGCGTACCTTCCACACCGGTGGTTCCGCGTCCGCCGATGACATCACGCAGGGTCTGCCCCGCGTGCAGGAGCTGTTCGAGGCGCGCACCCCGAAGGGTGCCTCGCCGATCGCCGAGGCCGACGGCCGCATCACGATCGACGAGACCGAGAAGGCCAAGAAGGTCATCCTCACGCCCGACAACGGCGACGAGCCGGTGGTCTACCCGGTCCTGAAGCGTGCGACCCTCCTCGTCGAGGACGGCCAGCACGTCAAGGTCGGCGAGCCCCTCCAGGTCGGAACGCTCGACCCCAAGGAGGTCATGCGCGTGCAGGGTGCCCGCGAGGTGCAGAAGTACCTCGTCAACGGCGTCCAGGGCGTGTACCGCTCGCAGGGTGTGCCGATCCACGACAAGCACATCGAGGTCATCGTGCGCCAGATGCTGCGCAAGGTCACCGTCGTCGACCACGGCGACACCGACCTGCTGCCCGGTGAGCTGGTGGACTTCAAGCGCTACCAGACCATCAACCGCGAGGCGGTCGGCGAGGGCAAGCGTCCCGCGTCGGGTCGTCCCGAGCTGATGGGTATCACCAAGGCGTCGCTGGCGACCGAGTCGTGGCTGTCGGCCGCGTCCTTCCAGGAGACCACCCGCGTCCTGACGCAGGCGGCCATGGAGGGCAAGAGCGACCCGCTGGTCGGCCTCAAGGAGAACGTCATCATCGGAAAGCTCATCCCCGCCGGAACGGGACTTGCGAAGTACCGCAACGTCACCGTCGAGGCGACGGAAGAGGCCAAGAGCGAGCGGTACCCCAACCGCATCTTCGCCTCGGACGGCGCATACAGCGACGCCGACCTGAGCTACGTCGATTTCGACAGCTTCTCGACGGACGACTTCACGCCCGGCACGTACAACTGAGTGAGACGGATGCCGCACCCCGGTGCGGCATCCGGATCCCCCGAAGGCCCCCGGCTCACGCCGGGGGCCTTCGTCGTGCCCGCGGTGTTTCGGACGGGTGACGTGTCGGGGTGGGCGGCGTGTCGAGGCACCGGCGCGACCGGGGGTGTCGCCTACCGTTGTCGGGGAGGAACGGATGGCACGAGTCGGTGGGCGCAGCGCCTGGATCGCATGGCCGGCGGGACTGCTGTGTGCCGGTGTCGTGGCCGCTCTGTTCGTGCTCGCCGCGCCGGGTCTCCCGGGCGCGGTGATGTTCGTGGGTGACACGCTGCGTGCCGGTTCCACTACGCCACCGTGGACGGACGCACCGCGTGTCCCGGGGCCGGCGACGACGTGCCGCGACCTCTACACGCAGCCGATGTGGTCGCAGCTCGTGTGGTCTCCCGAGGCGTTGCTCACCCAGCGGCACACCGGACCGCGCTCGACGCCCGAGGCCGTCGCCGCTGCCGCTCCCACGCCGGTGATCACGTGTCACTGGCGCGGCGGGTCCGGCCGATGGCTCGAGACGAGCGTGACGACAGTGTCGGATGCGGGAGCTCGGGCGGTTTCCGCCGTCCTGAGCGGCCAGGGGTTCGTGTGCGACGCCGACGGTGCAACCGAGCACTGCGAGCGCACGTCCGGCGACGTGGTCGAGGTGCACGACCTGCGCGGCGATCGGTGGGTGTCCTCGACCTTCTCGGGATGGATGCCGGACGGCTACGCCGCCGTGGTGGCATCCCGCGCCTTCGGCGAGTAGTCCCGCCCACCTGTACGCGTCGGTTACTCACGCATAAACGCGATTCGCGGGCATAAACGCGGAGAGAGCGCGTTTCTGCTCGTCGATCGCGTTTATGCGTGCCATGACGGGGCAGCGCGCTGCACCGGGCCGGCCGTCGTGCGGTGCGACGTCAGCCGAAGATGGCGTCAGCCGAAGATCGCCGCGATGATGCTCGCGGTGTACCCCGTCGGGGCGAGGTTGGAGTACTGGGTGTCGATGAGGACGTCGTCGCGCCAGAACAGCGTGCGGCCGTCGTTGACGGGGTAGGTGTCGTTGATCCACGTCTTTTCGCAGCGCGTGCCCTCGTCGGGGGTGTAGCAGCTGAAGCCCTGCGTGGTCACGAGATCGTTCAGCATGTCGAGCGCGGGCCCGCGGTCCATGCGGGAGATGTGGGTGACGAGTCCGGTGGTGTCGGCGGCGGGGTCGCGCCAGATGCAGATGAGGGAACCGTCGGGCTGAACGCCGGACGGGCCGAGGGCCGGATCGTTCAGCGGGGTCGCTCCGAGCTGCGCCTGAACGTCGGCCGACAGGATCGCCCGGCAGTCGGTGGGCAACGCTGCAGCGGCCGCCGTGGGCGTGATCGTCGGGATCGGGGTGCCGTCGGGGGTGCGCGACTCGATCGGGGAGGGCGCCGTCGGTGCGGGGGTGCCGCCCTGGTCGGGGGCGCAGGCGCTGAGCGCGAGCGCGGCCGCGATCGTCACGAGCGCGGTGAGGACCGCAACCGAGCGTCGACCGGACATGCAGCCACCCTAGGGGCACCCGCCGACACGGTCGAGACCGACACACGACGGCACGCCTCCCCGATGCGGGGCGAGCCGGGGGTTAGCCTGACAGCGCACCATATCTGCGCGCGTGAGGAGACCCCGATGAGCGACCCCCAGTCGTACGGCGACCCCGTCGACGAGCCCAAGGACGAGGCGCACGACGTCGTCGGGCGTGCCCACGAGGGTCTCGCCGATGCCGAGGCCGCTCGCCGCGACGCGGTCGACCCCGAGGCCGCCGACGCCGCGTGGAAGGAGCGCGAGTCCGCCGCCGATGCCGGCACGAGCTCCGCCGCCCCGGCGACGACCGTGCACGACGCCTCGCCGGTCGAGCCGCACAGTCAGACGCCCGTCTCCGCTCCCGCGTCGCACCGCTCCGTCGACCTCGACGACGAGGACTCGCGCTGGGCCGCGTACGCCGCGTCGGCTGAGCCGGAGACCGATGCGCACGCCGAGCCCGCCGCCCGCGCAGCGCACGACGACCACCGTTCCGACGCCGCCCCTGCCGCGGGAGCAGCAGCGGGCGCGGCGGGGGTTGCCGCGACGACGTCGGCCGCGACCACGCCGTCGTCGGATGCCACGGCGGTCTACCCCGTCGGGGGCGCGCAGCCGATCTTCGTGCAGGCGCCCGAGGCGCCCCGCCCTCGCGGCAATCGCGGAGCCGCGGGCCTCATCGGGCTGCTGGCGACCGTCGTCTTCGCCGTGCTGTATCTCGGCGCCACTCTCGCGCTCGGTCTGCTCCTCGGCACGTTCCCGGCATCCGATCTCGCCGAGGCCGCTCTGACCGCGCTCACCACGTGGACCCTGTGGGTGCCCACCGTGGCGTTCTTCGTGGGTTTCTGGTTCCTCGGTGCCATCATCAACCGCGGTGGCTGGGGTCACTGGGTGATCTGGGGGCTCCTGGTCGGCGTCATCTCGTGGGGCGGATACCTGCTCGGTGCGCTCTTCGCCGCTCCGTTCTGGATGCTCACCGCCCGCCAGGGCGTCGACCTGCTCGAGCAGAGCCTGCTCGCTCCCCTCGCGATCGTGGCGTTCGTCCTCGGCCGGGAGCTGACGATCTGGTTCGGCGCGTGGGTGGCCAAGCGGGGCCGTCGGGTCACCGAGATCAACGACGAGGCGCAGCGCGAGTACGAGCGCACCCTCGAGGCCGGTCCTCAGTTCGCTCAGCGCTGAGAACCGGATGCCATGACAGACGCGCCGCGACCGGCGGGGGTGACCCCGCCGGTCGCTGTCGTTTTCGCGACCGTCACTTTCCTCGCGCTCGCGATCGGGGGCCTGGGCGTGGCGAGTCTCGCGCTCGACGCCGACGTCATCCCCGTGCGCGGGCTCGGTCCGCTTCCCGGAGTCGCGGGCATGCTGCTGGCCCCGGGACTGTTCGCGGGAATCCTGCTGTGGGGGCTGCGTGCCGAGCCGCCCGGGTACCTGACGGCGGTGCCGTGCGCGGTGGGCGCCTATGTGGGCGAGGTCCTGGGCATCGCGATCGGGGCGGCGGTCACCGGAGGTGACAGCGCTCGGGGCCTCGCGGCGGCCGGGTCGGTGGCTCTGGGGTGGCCGGGCGGCGTCATCGCGGTCGCGGGTCTGGCCGCGGGAGCGTTCGGTGTGCTGCTCGTGCGCAGCCGCGGCGAGGGTCCGCGATGGCGGTGGGAGCGTGAGAACGAGGACGATCGATGATCCGCGGCCGTGGCATCCGCCCGCCGGACGACCTGTCGGGCTAGCGTAAGGGTGTGGAGCGGTCGCTCGAGACCCAGGTCGGCCAGGCGGTGGACGCCTGGCTCGCGTGGCTGCCCCGGTGGGAGCCCGCGAACCACCGTGGTCGCATCGCCCCGTGCCGGCGGTGCTTCGGATCGCCGGTCCTGTCGGCCGCCGGGCTCGGCTCCGACGTCCCGCACGGTGTGCAGCACGGGCTGTCCACGCGCGTGAAGACGATCGTCGATCACGCGGTGGCCGAGTACACCTCACGGAACCTCCCGATGCTGCAGACCGAGCTCGATCAGCAGGCCGCGCGCAACCGCCGACGCTCGTACCGCCCCGCCGAGGGGCTCGAGCCCGAGTTCGAGGGCATGCCGCTCGATCCCGAACCCGAGCCGGGCGCTCCCTTCCTCTTCACGCTCACCGGGTTGGCCGCCGAGGAGGACGCCGCGATCCCCGCGCTGCCGCCGCTGTCGGATGCCGCGAAGGCGGCGCTGCGCCAAGAGGTCGGGCTCGCCGACGATTACGCGAACATGATCGGGCGCGAGGTGTGCGCGCTGTTGCTGCACCACCGTCTGCGGATTCAGGCCGCTGTCGCCGAGTACGTCGAGCCGCAGGTCGCGGCGATGCTCGACGACCTGTCCCGTTCGTTGGACGCGCCGTTCGATCCGCGCGACCCCGGGCCCCTGGCATCCTGAGCCTGTGGACGGCGGCACGGCTCGCCGGTGCGGGGCTTTGTTAGCATTGCCGGGTTGTCCGCCCGCTCCGGTGCGGGCGCGTGTTCTGGGGAGGGGGCGCCATGCCGCAGCGCCTGCCCTCGACGCCCCCGATCCTCCCGGGGCTCGCCTACATCCGGCCGCTCGGTTCGGGCGGTTTCGCCGATGTCTTCCTGTACGGGCAAGACATGCCGCGCCGTGACGTGGCCGTGAAGGTGCTGCCGAGCGATGTGCGCGACGCCGATCTGCTGCGCATGTTCAACGCCGAGGCCGACGTGCTGGCACATCTGTCGGCGCATCCGTCGATCGTCACCGTCTACCAGGCCGGGATTTCGGCTGACGGGCGTCCGTACATCGTGATGGAGTACTGCCCGGGTTCCCTCGCGCAGCGCTACCGGGTGGAACGGATGCCGGTGGCCGAGGTCCTCTCGATCGGGGTGCGCATGGCGGGGGCGCTGGAGTCGGCTCACCACGCCGGTCTCGTGCACCGCGACGTCAAGCCCAGCAACATCCTCGTGACGACGTTCGGGGCGCCGGTGCTCGCGGACTTCGGCATCTCCTCGTCCCTCGTCCGGCAGGGCGCCGACGAGATGCTCGCCATGAGCGTGCCGTGGAGCGCTCCCGAAGTGATCGCCGAGCAGACCGCGGGCACCGTGTCGAGCGAGGTGTGGAGCCTCGGCGCGACTGTGTACTCGCTGCTGGCCGGGCACAGCCCGTTCGAGCGTCGCGAGCGCGGCCAGAACTCCCGCGAGCAGTTGCGCCGCCGCATCGCGCGCGCCTCCTACACCGACATCGCCCGCACGGACGTGCCCCCGTCGCTGCAGGCTGTGCTCGCCCGCGCCATGTCGCGCAACCCCACCGACCGGTTCGCCAGTGCCCGCGAGGTGGGCGAGGCGTTGCAGAAGGTGCAGTCCGAGCTCGGACTCCCCGCGACCCCGCTCGAGGTGCCCGCGGCCGAGTGGGCGCCGACGGCGCGCGCGATCGACTTCGCCGACGGAACGCTGCGCGGTCCGGCGCGTTCCCGGATCGAGCGTGAGGGCGTGCGCAAGCTCCGCGGCCCCTCCGGTATGGCGGGGCTCGCCCGAGACGAAGACACCGACATCTCGGCGCCCGCCCGTCCCGCGCATCGGCTTCTGCCGTGGGCGCTCGCCGCGGCCTCCCTCGTCACAGCGGCGGCGGTCGTCATCGCGGCGCTCCTGGCCACCGGGATCCTCCGATGAGGCGTCGCACGATCGCGGGCGTGACCTCGACGCTCGTGGCCGCGGCGCTCGTCGTTACGGCCAGCATCGTCTGGCCGGGACTCGACGCGCAGGAGACCCCCGAGGTCGACACGTCGGTGTGGGCACTTCAGACCGGCGAGGGGCAGCGGTACGCCCGCGTCAACACCACCGTGGGCGAGCTCGACACCGTCCGCGCCGCCGGAAACCCGAGCCAGGTCGCGCAGGGCCCGGACGGGGCCTATCTCTTCACCGACAGCTACAGCAAGCTCACCCGGATCGACGAGGCCCAGCCGATCGACCTGCAGGACGAGCAGCTCGAGGCCGCGCCCGAGACGCCCGCGGGCACGACGTCGGTCGCGACGGCCGGCGACTACGTCGTGTACCGCACCGACACCGGCGCAGTCTTCGCGAGCCGGCTGAGCCGCGCGGGGCAGTCTGTCAGCGAGCTCGACCCGTTCGGAACCGCCGGCGACGACGACGCGCAGACCTACACCGCGGATGCCGTGACGGTCGACGAGCGGGGCATGCTGTTCGCCTACTCCTCGGTCGACGGCTCGGTGATCCGTTACGACATCGAGGCCGATGAGCTGCGGGGGCGTGACGCGATCGACGCCGACGCGGCCACCCCGGTGCTCTCTGCCGCGGGCGACCAGTGGGTCCTCGTCGACGCCGAGGCGGGCCGCGTGTGGGTGCGCGACCAGGATCCCGTCGACCTCGACACCGCGGATCAGCTCGTCGTCGGCGAACCCGATCCCCGCGGCCGCGCCGTCTACCTCGCCGACGAACAGTCGCTGTGGAGCGTCCCCGTCGACGGGGCCGAGCCGCGGCGGGAAGTGGGCGCGGGGGGCAACGTGCTCGGGCAGCCGGCCACGCCCCTCGCGCACGACGGCGTGACGTACGCGGCGTGGCTGCTGCCCGGCGACGCGCGGGGGACGCTGTGGCGTTCGGATGCCGGTGAGACCGACCTCGACTACGGCGGGGCGACCATGCCCGACCAGCGGCGTCCGGTCTTCGTCGCGACCGACCACGCGGTGATCCTGAACGAGACGCGCACCGGGTGGGTGTGGACGGTCCCCGACGGCGCGCTCGTGCCGTCGAGCCAGAGCTGGACCCTCGACGACCGCACCGAGGAGGCCTCGGTGCAGAGCGAGGAACAGCTGAGCGTCGTGCTCGACCCCAAACCGCCGATCGCCGAGCCCGACGCCTTCGGTGTGCGCGCGGGGCGTCTGGTGACCTTGCCCGTGCTGCTGAACGACCACGATCCCAACGAGGACGTGCTGAGCATCGTCGGCGAGAGCGTGACGGGGCTCGACCCCGGCTTCGGCAGCCTGTCGGTGACCGATTCCGGTCAGCGTCTCGCGGTGCGCGTGGCGCCGGGGGCGACCGGCACGGCGACGTTCTCGTACGCCGTGACGGACGGGACCACCGCGGACGGGCTGACGTCGGCGCCGACCACGGTCACGCTGACGGTCACGCCCGACGACGCCAACGCCGCGCCCGTGTGGTGCGGGGTGCCGGGCTGCCTGCAGCCGTGGCCCGCACCCGAGGTGGCGCGCGGCGGCACCATCACCGTCCCCGTGCTCTCCGGCTGGGTCGATCCCGACGGCGACCCGCTCCTGCTGTTGTCCGCCGCCAACCCGAGCGGCGTGGGCAGCGTGGCATCCACCCCCGCCGGCGAGGTCGTCTACCAGCACGCCGACGACGGTTCCGGGGCGGAGCAGACGATCCAGCTCGACGTGACCGTGGCCGACACCTCCGGCGCGACGGCGACGAAGCCGCTGCTGATCCGGGTGGCGCCCGATCCGGCGCTCGCGGTGCAGTCGTTCGCGGTGGTCGACACGGCCGGGTCTGCCCTGACCATCGACGTCGGGCCCCACGTCACCGGCACCGCCGGCGACGTGACGCTCGGCTCGGTGCGTGTGCTCGACGACGCGGCGGCGACGGCCACGGTCGTCGGCGGCAGCACGACGTTCGACTTCACCGCCGCTCAACCGGGCGTGTATCGCGTGGACTTCACCGTCTCCGGTGCCGGGCGTGACGCCACCGGGACCGCCCGCATCACGCTGCTTCCCGCCGACGCTCCCGCGCAGCTGTCGACCGCGCCCGTTGTGGCGTTCGTCCGACCGCAAGAGGATGCCACGCTCGACGTGTTCGCCGCCGTGTCGAATCCGACCGGCCGGGTGCTCCTGCTGAGTGATGTGGTCGCGACCGCCGAGGAGGGCGCTTCGCTCACCGTCGACACGGTGGGGCAGAACGATCTGCGCGTCTCCGGCACCACGGCCGAGGGCGGCGCGGGACTCCTGGGTACGGTCGCCTACACCGTGAGCGACGGCACCGACGACGAGGGCGCGACGGTCGGTGGCGAAGCCACGGTGTATCTGCTTCCGCCGGCGCCCGAGATCGCGCCCATCGCCGTCGACGACACCGTGACGGTGCGCGCCGGGGTGCAGGCCGACATCCCGGTGCTCGACAACGACGTGTCGCCGGCCGGCGGTCGTCCGACGCTCGACCCGGCCTCCGTGCAGGCGACGCCCTCCGACGACGGTCTCGCCTTCGCCTCCGGGGGTGTCTTGCGTTACCTCGCCCCGACGACCCCCGGCACCTACGAGGTCACCTACCGCGTCTACACGACCGGAACGCCCTCGCTGTGGGACGAGGCGACGGTGCGCATCACGGTGCTCGGCACCGACGCGAACCGCGCCCCGCTGCCGGACACGCTGCAGGGTCGCGTCCTCAGCGGCGGAACCACGACGATCCCGTTCCGTGGCTTCGGAACCGACCCCGACGGCGACGCGGTGACCCTCGACCGCATCGTGAGTCAGCCCGACCGCGGAACCGCCTCGATCTCGGCGGACGGCGCGTCGATCGTGTACGCGTCGGTGCCGGGCGACCGCGGTCAGGTGACGTTCCGCTACCGCGTCGTCGACTCGGCCGGCGCCGAGGGCGAGGGGACGGTGCGTGTCGGAGTCCTGGATGCCGAGGCCAACCCCAGCCCCATCACGTTCACCGACTACGTCCAGGTGCAGGCCGGACCCGACAGCCGCATCCGGGTGAGCCCGCTCGCCAACGACATCGACCCGACGCAGGGCCGGCTGACGCTGACGGAGGTCCGCCCCGATCTGCCGCGCACCCTGGTCGACGGGAGCGACAACCCCGAGTACGCGCGGCTGGACTCGCTGATCGAGAGCGTGACCGACACGGGCGTCGTGCTCCGCGCGGGGGAGGCTCCCGCGACGATGTCGTTCCTCTACGACGTCGAATCCGACTCGGGCAACACCGGGCGCGGTCTCGTCGTCGTCAAGGTCGTGCGCGAGAGCGTTCCCGACTTCCCCGTGGTCACCGACACCGTGCTCACCCTGGAGGATCGCGACCAGTTCGTCTCGGGCGTCGACGTCCTCGACGGGCGCGCGACCTGGTCCGGGGGTGACGTGGCCGACCTGCGGGTGTCGCTGTGGGGCGAGCCGGCCGGTGTCCGCATCGACGGGCGTCGCATCGCGGGCGAGCTGCCCGCGACCCGGCGGATCATCCCGTTCGTCGTGACGGGGACCGTGGGCGACCAGGAGGTCACGACGTACGCGTTCGTCCGTGTGCCCGGCGACGACGATGTGACCCTCGCGCTCCGGCCCGGGGCGGCCCAGCGGGTCGACGAGCTCGCTTCGGTCGAGTTCGACATGGCATCCCTCGTCGCCGTGCCCCGCCGCGCGACCCTCGAGGTCGGACCGGACGTCACCACCACCGGGGTGCGCGCCGAGGGACGGTGCACGGTCACGGGAACCGTCGTGCGGTACGACGCCGGCACCGGGTCACCGTGGACCGATGCCTGTCAGGTCCCGGTCCGTGTCGCGGGCACCGAGGACTGGACCCTGCTGGCGGTTCCGATCGGCGTCGTCGCGCGCGACCCCCAGCCCGAACTGCGACCCGGCTCGCTGACCGTCGGCCCGGGGGAGACCGCGACCTTCGACCTGCGCAACATGACGAGCTGGCAGCTGGGCCGCGAGGACTGGGCCGGCATCCGCTACGCCCTCGATTACTCCGGGTCGGCGTTCTCGTCGGTCACGCTCGAGGGCTCCGTGGTGACGGTGACGGGCGCGGATCGCGCCGTGCCGGGGAGCGAGAACGCGGCGATCGTGTCGGTCACGAGCCACCAGGCCGTCTCGCCCGCGCGACTCCTGCTGCGTGTCGGGGCCGCGCCGTCGACGCTCCCGCAGGGCGGCACCACGACGCTGCAGTGCTCGCAGGCGTCCGGCTCGAGCTGCACGATCGACGCGGTCGGGCTGCCGGGCGAGGTCAACCCGCTGCCGCGCACCCCGCTCGAGGTCGTGCGCGTGAGCCCCACCAGCGCCTGCACGGGCGTCAGCTTCGATGTCGCGTCCGAGCGGAGCGTCCGCGCGTCGTGGACGTCCGACGCCCCCGGCGCCACGTGCGCGGCCAGCGTGACGCTGCGCGACGCGCAAGGGCGCTCCACCGCGTCCACGCGCGACGCGCGGATCGTGCTCGATCTGCAGGGCTTCCCGCGCGCTCCAGCGAGCGTGCGGCAGACGGCGTACGCCGACGGCTCGCTCACCCTCCGCGTCGACCCGGGCGAGGCGCGGCGCGCCTACCCGTCGATCTCGGGGTTCGTCGTCCGTACGGGCGGAGAGGTCGTCGTCCGGTGCGGCGCCGACGGCACCTGCCCCCCGATCAGTGCGCCCAACGGCGAGCAGCGCGAGTACGTGGTCACCGCGGTGAACGGCGTGGGCGAGTCCCGCGGTTCCGTCCGCACCCTGGGGTGGGCGTACGACCCGCCGGCCCGGCCGGGCTCGGCCGACTTCACGCCGGTGGTCACGCGCGACGGCGAGGGCAACGTCGCCGACCTCGTCATCCGCGGCATCGAGTCCGCCGAGACGGGGCAGCTCGAGGTGCGCAGCGCCGCGGGCGAGACGCGCACGATCAGCGTCGGCCGCAACCAGGACGAGGTGCGCGTCGACGGCTTCCGCGTCGGCAGCAACTCCCGCACCGAGATCACGGTGACCCCGACGTCGCGGTTCGAGATCCCCGCGGGGCTCGGCGGTGCCGCTCAGGGCGGCGCCCTGGTGTTCTCGGCCCACGGTGTGGGCGCCCCGCTCGATCCCGCCATGACGATCACGTCGCGCTCCACGGGCGACGGCGTCTCCACCGTCACCGTCGAGGGCACGGCGCGTCAGAACGGCACCGACTCGCAGCTGCGTTACGGCATCGTCGAGGGCTCGTTCTGCCGCCCGGGCGACGACGGGTCGCGCCGCGAGTTCCCCGGCAAGGAGGACGGCGTCGCGTACACCTTCACGTTCTGCGTCGAGTCGAGCTTCGACGGCCGGTCGTACGGTACGCGCAGCGTGACGCAGGAGTTCCGCGTGGCGCAGGACACCGCGGCGCCGCGCGGCTACACCTTCCGCGTCGGCAGCCGGGCCGAGGTCGGCGTCGAAGACGGTCGGCCCGTCGCCCGCTGGCGGATCTCCGGCGTGGACGAGGGCAGCGACCCGCCGCGCTTCAATGACGTGAAGTACACCAACTTCGACGGCGAGCGCTCGTCGGTGTTCGGCTCCGACCCGAACATCGGCGTCTACTTCCAGCACCGTTTCTGGGGCACCACGTCCGAGACCGGCCGTGTCGCCCCCGCCTCGGGCAGCGCGCCGTATCAGGTGCAGGCCAGCGCGCGGGTGGCATCCTGTGTCGGGGGAGAGAACCTCGACGTCTCGCGCAGCGCGAGCAACGACCAGGCGAACCTCACCGTCGACTGGGATGCCGTGCGGTACTTCGACGAGAACGGCGCGGCGCTTCCCACGACCGCGGGCTCGCGCGTGGTGCCGATCGGCGCGGTGCGCGTCGCGAACGTGCGCGTCACCGTCGACTGGTCCGCGCGCGGCTGGGGCCTGGACTCCGCGGTGCTGCAGACCGAGGCCCGATGCCAGCCCGGCACCCCGGCCGAGGAAGAGCCGACGAACCCGGACGACAACTCCTGATCCCCCACGAAAGAGACGCATCCCCATGACGATCACCCAGGAGCAGGCGACCTGGTACGCCCAGACCTTCGCGCAGATCGCGGACAACGTCGAGCGCGCGGTCCTCGGTAAGCGGCACGTCGTCGAGCTGGTGCTCACGGCGATGCTCAGCGACGGACACGTGCTGCTCGAGGACGTCCCGGGCACGGGCAAGACCTCGCTCGCTCGCGCGATCGCGCAGTCGGTCCAGGGAACCAACACGCGTATCCAGTTCACGCCCGACCTGCTCCCGGGCGACATCACCGGCATCACGGTGTACGACCAGAAGACCGGGGCGTTCGAGTTCCACGCCGGTCCGATCTTCGCCAACATCGTCCTCGCCGACGAGATCAACCGCGCGAGCCCGAAGACGCAGTCCGCGCTCCTCGAGGTCATGGAAGAGGGCCGCGTCACCATCGACGGGGTCTCGCGCGAGGTCGGCGTCCCGTTCCTGGTGCTCGCGACGCAGAACCCGGTCGAGCAGGCCGGCACCTACCGGCTGCCGGAGGCGCAGCTGGACCGGTTCCTCCTGCGCACGTCGCTCGGGTACCCCGACCACGCCGCCACGGTCCGCATCCTCGACGGTGCGCCCGTGGCCACGGCCGATCTGCGGCCGATCATCACGCCGCAGGCGCTGGTCGGTATGGCCGATCTCGCCGCGAGCGTCTACGTCGACGCCCTCGTGCTCGACTACATCGCACGGCTCGTGGATGCCACCCGCTCGGCCGACGAGGTCCGCCTCGGGGTCAGCATCCGTGGCGCGCTCGCCCTCACCCGGGCGACGCGTGCGCGGGCCGCGGCCCAGGGACGCACCTACGCGACACCGGACGACGTCAAGGCGCTCGCGGTGGCGGTGCTGTCGCACCGGCTGATCCTGCATCCCGAGGCGGAGTTCGACGGCGTGACCCAGGAGGCCGTCGTGGGCCAGGTGCTGCTCGACACGGTTCCGCCCACGCAGCGCGAGAGCGCCTGAGCCGTGCACCTCCCCCCGATCTCTCTCACGCGAGGGGCGACGTCGTGCCCGACGTGAACCTCACCGAATCGCGGCTGACTCGCACCTCCGCCGGCACCATCGGCACCGGGTCGCGCACGTCGGTCACGTCGACCTCGACGCGACGGACGCGGCGCCTGGTGCGCGCCGCGGTGCGCGCGGCCGCGGTGTGGAGCACGATCGTGGACGCCGTGGACGCCTCGGTGCGCTGGGCCGGGCGCACGGTGCGACCGGCGGGGACGGTCGTGGCGGTGGCCGCGACGGCGGGGCTCGCGCTCGGTGTCGTCTTCGGGTGGGTCGAGTGGATGGTCGCGGGTGCCGTGGCAGTGCTGCTGCTCGTCATGAGCGTGCCGTTCCTGTTCGGCGCGCGCGCGTACGACGTGGACTTGACGCTCACACATGAACGCGTCGTGGCGGGCCAGGGCGTCACGGGCGAGATCGTCGTGCGCAACGACAGCGGACGACCGGCCCTGCCCGGGCGCCTCGACATCCCGGTGGGACGCGGGCTCGTCGAGTTCGCCGTTCCGCTGCTGCGACCGGGTCACGGGGTCACCGAGCCGCTCGAGATCCCGCCGCTGCCGCGCGGCGTCGTGCGCATCGGGCCGGTGACGACCGTGCGCAGCGATCCCGTCGGCCTGTTGCGCCGCGAGCACGCGTTCGACGACGTGCACGACCTCTACGTCCATCCCCGCACGGTCGGCCTGCCCTCCACGAGCGCGGGTCTCGTGCGCGATCTCGAGGGCAACGCCGCGCGGCGGCTGGTGGATGCCGACATGTCCTTCCACGCCATCCGCGAGTACGTCCCGGGCGATTCGCGCCGCCAGGTCCACTGGAAGTCGACGGCGAAGACGGGGCGGCTCATGGTCCGTCAGTACGAGGAGTCCCGCCGCTCGCGCATGGCGGTCGTGCTCGCCGCGGCGACGCAGGAGTACACGGATGCCGACGAGTACGAGCTCGCCGTCTCGGCCGCCGCCTCGCTGGGCCTGCGCGCGGTCCGCGATGCGCGCGACATCGACATCGTGACCGGATCCGAGATTCCGCGGGTGGTGCGGGGGCGTCTGCGGGCGATCCGTCACGTCCCCACCGTCTCGCCCCGCGCGATGCTGGACGGCTTCAGCGCCCTCGCCACGCACGAGAACACGATGCCCGTCGAGGACGTGTGCCGGCTGGCATCCGAGGCGAACGAGAGATTGTCGATCGCGTTCGTGGTCGTCGGGTCGGCGGTGCCGCTGGCGCGCCTGCGTCAGGCGGCTCTAGCGTTCCCCGCCGACACCGCGGTCGCCGCGGTCGTGTGCGACGAGCGCGCGCACCCGCGGATGCAGAGCGTCGCCGGTCTGACGGTGCTGACGATCGGTACGCTCGACGACCTGGCCGGTCTGCTCGTGCGGGGGGCGACGTCGTGAGCGACGCCGAGGCGGGGCGACGGTCCCGCGTCGTGGCGGGGGCGCTGTACACCGCCGTGTGTGCGGTGCTGGCGGTGGTCGCCGCATGGCCCGTGTACGCGGGGTCCGCGTTCGTGGTGCTGGTGGCGGTGGCGGTTCCGGTCGCCGCGGGAATCGTCGCGCTGAGCGTGTGGCGGCGCTGGGGCGGATGGGTCACGGCAGCCCTCGTCGCGGGCGCCTTCGCGGTGCTGGCGGTCCCCCTGGCCGTGCCGTCGCGCCTGGGCGGACCGCTCGATCTCGTCCGGGGTCTCGGCGAGGCGTTCGCCGGCGTCGTGCTCGCGTGGAAAGACCTGGTCACGGTCGACCTCCCCGTCGGCGACTATCGCAACCTCCTCGTCCCTGCGCTCGTGGTCTTCCTCGCCGGGACGGCCGCGACGCTCGCGCTCGCCGTTCGCGCGGATCGGCTCGCGCCGTTCGCGGTCGTGAGCGGTCTGGCGATGAGCGGGTTCGGTCTGTTCTTCGGGCGGACCTCCACGAGTGCCCCCGTCGTCGTCGGGCCGCTCTCGCTCGCGGCACCGGTCGAGACCGCGATCGGTGTCGCGGCGGTGCTGTCGTCGGTGCTGTGGCTGGCGTGGCGTACACGCGACGAGCGCGTGCGCGCCCTGCGCCGGGCGAGCGAGAGGGGAGCGGTGAGTGTGCCGCGCCGCCGGTCGCGCACCGACCGCCGCCGCGCCGCTCTGGGCGCCGGCATGCTCGTGGTGGCCGTCGTCGCGGCGGTCGCCGTCGTACCGTCCGTGGCCGCGGATGCCGACCGGCGTGTGCTGCGTTCGGCGGCGGGGCCCGAGCGCGAGATCGCCGAGGCGGTGAGCCCGCTGTCGGAGTACCGCGCGATGTTCTCGGACGCCCGCGCCGACGACGTCCTGTTCCGGGTGGACACGGCGGGGACCGCTCCCGAGCGCATCCGCGTGGCGACGCTGGACGCGTACGACGGCGAGGTCTTCCGCTCCTCCGGGGCGCGTGCGGGTGCGTTCGTGCGGGTGCCGTCCACCTTGCCCCGAACGGACGGGCGTGCCGTGGAGGCCGATATCGAGATCGGCGACCTCGGGGGGATCTGGATGCCGACGGCCGGGCGGCTCGTGCGGGCGACGTTCCAGGGCGAGCGGGAGGGGCTGCTGGCGGATCGCTTCTACTACAGCGTCGACGCCCAGGCCGGTGTGCAGATCGCCGACGGAGGCCTCGCGCCCGGTGACCGGTACCGCATCGACGCGGTGGAGCCGGTCGATGCGGATGCCACGACGCTGTCCCCGCCCGGCATCGACGAGGGCGTCGCCGGCGGCGACAATCTGCGTCGCTGGGTCGAGGAGCACGCGACGGGACGCTCCGGGGCCGACCTGATGGCCCTCGTGCGCCTGCTGCGCGAGCGCGGCTACCTCAGCCACGGACTCGCCCGCGCCGAGGGGGCACCGGCCCCCGCGTGGACGGCCGATCTCCCCGGCTACCAGCTGCAGCCCAGCGCGTCGGGTCACTCCCTCGCGCGCATCGACACGATGTTCCAGCGCCTGCTGGAACGGGAGGACGACCCGCGCGCGGAAGCCTCGGGCAACTACGTCGCCGCCGTGGGCGACGACGAGCAGTTCGCCGTGGCCACCGCACTGATCGCGCGCGAGCTGGGGTTCCCGGCGCGCGTCGTGGTGGGTGCGCGGGTGTCGTCGAGCGACCCGGGGGTGGCGACGTGCGACGACGGCGAATGCCGCGCGCGCGACCTCAGCGCCTGGACCGAGGTGCAGGGCGACGACGGACGCTGGGCGCCGATCGACGTCACTCCCCAGTGGGAGCTGTCGCCGAGCCTCGAGGTCACTCAGCAGCGCGACCCCGAGAACGTCACCGAGGTCCGCCCCGACACCGTCGACGAAGTCGTCCCGCCCGACCCGGTGCAGGAGGACAACGCTCTCGACGACGACGAGTCGACCGACGACGGCCTCGACCTCGCCTGGCTCTGGCCGATCCTTCGGGTGGTCGGGATCTCTCTCCTGATCGTGCTGATCCTGTTCGGCCCGTTCCTGGCGATCCTCGTCGCCAAGGGCCTCCGCCGCCGCGGACGGCGCCGCGATCCCGACCCTCGTGCCGCCATCGCCGGGGGGTGGGACGAGTACGTCGATGCGGGGGTGGATGCCGGACGCGAACTGCGCCCCTCATCGACGCGCCGCGAGCTGGCCGAGGCGTTCGACACTCCCGCGGGTCTGCGATTGGCCGACGACGCCGACCGGGCCGTGTTCTCGTCGCGCACGGTCACCGCCGACGAGGCATCCGCGTTCTGGCGCATCGTCGACGCCGAACGCCGCACGTTGACGCGCCAGCGCGGCTGGTGGCGCCGCGTGCGCGCGGCCGTATCGTTGAGATCGTTCCTACGGTTCTTCGCCCCGCGGCCCTCGCGCCGTCGGCCGCCGCACCGTGACGAGAGGGGGAAGCGCACGTCCACCGGGCGGCGCACGACGACATGAACGATTCCACGGCTGTGATCCTGGGGGCGCTCACGCTGCTCCTCTTCGTGATCGTCTACGTCTGGTACGCCCTCGCGCTGGCGGCGATGTTCTCCAAGACCGGTGAGCCGACGTGGAAGGCGTGGGTGCCCGTCGTCAACGTCGCGACGGTCCTCAAGCTCGGCGGCTTCTCGCCCTGGCTCGTGCTGCTCAACCTCATTCCGCTCTTCGGCACCATCGCCTACACCGTCGTCTGGATCATCGCCGTCCATCGGGTGAGCCAGAGTTTCGATCGCGGCGTCGGCATGACCGTCCTCGGGGCGTTCATCCCGGTCGTCTGGGCGAGCGTCCTCGGTTTCGGTGAGGCCCGGTGGGAGGAAGAGGCTCCTGGCGTTCGCCGCTCGGGCGCCGTCGACGAGAACTCCGCGCCGATCCGACGGGGCCAGGACTTCGCCGGTCCGTACGTGCCCCTCGTCGGCGGATGGACGCCCGAGCCGCTGCGCCCGGCCGACACCGATGACGTCGCGGTCTCGTCCGAGCCGGTGTCCGCACCGATCGCGCTCCCGTTCGCCGCTCCGTCGCCGTCGCTGTCGGACGCGGTGCCGTCTCCGTCGGGATGGGCGCCGCCCGCTTCCCGCGCGGACGACGCGCCCGCTCCGGCACCGGACTCCTGGGCCGCGCCCGCTCCTGACGCGAGCGCCTCGCCCGCGCCGACGCCCCCCGCCTCGCCGGCTGCGCCCGCTCCCGACGGCGTCCGCGACACCGTCGACCTCGGCGACTCGCTCGCCGATGTGCTGGCGGCCCTGCGTGCGCCCGCGCCGACGCGCGACGTTTCCACGGCACCACCGGTGGACGAGACGCCTCGCGACGCGGGGACACCCCTGGTGCCGGCGAGCCCGCACCGCGATCGCGGGGACTCGTCGTCCGACCGGCCCGTGGCATCCGTCGCTCCGGCCGAACCGGAGGCTGCTTCCGGCGAGGAGTCGGAGCCGCTGGACCTCGCGCCGTGGCGAGGTCTGACCCCGCGGACGGATGCCGACGGCCCCGCTGCTGACGTTCCGCTCACGCGACCGGCTCCCGAGGCTCCCGCGCCCCCGCTCGGCACGGGCGAGACCGACGACGAGTTCCCCGAGATGTCGGAGGCCGTGTCGGCCGTCCCCGAGGCCCCGAAGGCCGGCGCTCCGCGGTCGGCGCGCACGTCCGTGTCGGCGCTGTACACGCAGCCGGAGTTCCCCGCTGATCCCGCCGCCGATGATTTCGACGCGTTGGATCGCACCGTCGTCACGCGGCGTCGTCGCATCCCGTGGGCGCTGGTCCCGCCCCACGGGACGCCGGTTGATCTCACGTCCGATGTGGTGATCGTGGGCCGCCGGCCGGCTCCGGATGCCGCTCATCCCGACGCCCAGCTGGTGGCGATCGCCGACGAGACCCGCACGGTGTCGAAGACCCACGCGCGTCTGCAGCTCAAGGGCGAGACGTGGTACGTCACCGACCTGGACTCCACCAACGGTGTGCTGTTCGCCACGCTCATGGGCACCGAGGTCGAGGCGCCTCCGGGCGAGGAGATCGAGGCGGGGGAGCGGTTCTTCCTCGGCGATGCGGAGGTACGCCTGGCGCGGAGGGAGTCGTGAGCGGTCCCTACGACCGCGCCGACGATCCCGACGACGTCACGCTGTGGGCGGGGCGTTTGCGTGCCTGGCCCACCCCGCCCCGGAGCGATGTCGATGGCGATGACGAGGTCGACGACGACACCATCGTCTCGCCGCGGCCCGCTCCGGCCGATGACACGGTGCGCGTCGATCGAGCGGACCCGGTCGACGACACGGTGATCTCCGCGCGGCCCGCTCCGGCGGACGACACGGTGGTGTCGGCACGAGCGACCCCGGTCGATGACCCGGCGGTGTCGGCGTTTCCCGAGGTCGATGACGAGACCGCCCCCCGCCGTCGCCCGAGCGATCCTTCGGAGCCTGAGCCCGGCATCCTTCCCTCCGACGAGACCGCCCCCGGTCGGCGCCGCAGCAGGCCCGAGGTGGCCGGGCCCGGCATCCCGCCCACCGATACGACGTCGACCGGCGACACCGCCGCGGGGGAGCGTCGTGCGCGGTCGCGTCCGCGGGTCTCCACCGCCGGTCTCCCCTCCGGCGACCCGGTGCCCTCCGCCCGCGAGGCGCGGGTACCGTCGGCGGCGGACCACGAGCTGTATCGCCCGCGCGCCGACGAGGCGGTCCGCGTCGCCCGCAGCGCACCGGCGGCCCGGGCCGAGGATGCTCCGGATGCCGCCGCGGTGCATCCGCGTGCCCCGCGACGGGGCCGCGGTCGCGGTGTGGCGCTGGCCGTCGCCGTGGTCCTGATCGTCATGGGTGCGGCGATCACGCTGTTCCTGCTGATGGGCTGAGCGTCCCCCGCCGCACGTTTGCCCACACCCTCCCGGGCGCGTATCATTGAGCGGGTGTGCGTTCACGCGCGCCGTGCGTCATGCCTTCGGGCTGCGGCACGGAACAACGCTCGCACCATCTCAGGGAATGGCCTGCGAACAGGCCACCCCCACGGCATATCCACCACAATCGCGCCCGATCATTCTGTCGCGCGGTGGATCACACGTGAGCCCGACACGTCACGAATCGCAAGATGCGCGAGGGGTCGGGGGAGACACGACGCTGTCACCGTGCAGCACAAACAAGGAGAGAACGTGCCAACCATTCAGCAGTTGGTTCGCAAGGGCCGCTCGCCGAAGGTCTCGAAGACCAAGGCTCCGGCGCTGAAGTCGAACCCCCAGCAGGCCGGCGTGTGCACCCGCGTGTACACCACCACCCCGAAGAAGCCGAACTCGGCGATGCGCAAGGTCGCTCGTGTGAAGCTCCGTAACGGCACCGAGGTCACCGCCTACATCCCCGGCGAGGGTCACAACCTGCAGGAGCACTCGCTCGTGCTGGTCCGTGGCGGTCGTGTGAAGGACCTCCCCGGTGTCCGCTACAAGATCGTCCGCGGTGCGCTCGACACCCAGGCTGTCAAGAACCGTAAGCAGGCTCGCAGCCGCTACGGCGCGAAGAAGGGCTGAGAACCATGCCTCGTAAGGGTCCCGCCCCGAAGCGTCCCGTCGTCAACGACCCGGTGTACGGCGCTCCCGTCGTCACGCAGCTGGTCAACAAGATCCTCGTCGACGGCAAGAAGTCGCTGGCCGAGTCGATCGTCTACGACGCCCTCCGCGGCGTCGAGTCGAAGAACGGTCAGGACGCCGTCGCCACCCTCAAGAAGGCGCTCGACAACGTGCGCCCCACCCTCGAGGTCAAGAGCCGCCGCGTCGGTGGCTCGACCTACCAGGTTCCGGTCGAGGTCAAGCCGCACCGCGCGAACACCCTCGCGCTGCGCTGGCTCGTGAGCTACGCCAAGGGCCGTCGTGAGAAGACGATGACCGAGCGCCTGCAGAACGAGATCCTCGACGCCTCGAACGGCCTCGGTGCCGCGGTCAAGCGCCGCGAGGACACCCACAAGATGGCCGAGTCGAACCGCGCCTTCGCGCACTACCGCTGGTAACACCCGCGGAGGGCCCGTGACCGCACCCCGGTCGCGGGCCCCCCGATGGGCCCGGCATCAACCTCCCAACAGGTAAGGAAGACACCCGTGGCACAAGACGTGCTCACCGACCTCCACAAGGTCCGCAACATCGGCATCATGGCGCACATCGATGCCGGAAAGACGACGACGACCGAGCGCATCCTGTTCTACACGGGCGTCAACCACAAGATCGGTGAGACGCACGATGGTGCGGCGACCACCGACTGGATGGAGCAGGAGCAGGAGCGTGGCATCACGATCACCTCCGCCGCTGTCACCTGCTTCTGGGAAAAGAACCAGATCAACATCATCGACACCCCCGGTCACGTCGACTTCACGGTCGAGGTCGAGCGCTCGCTCCGCGTGCTCGACGGTGCCGTCGCCGTCTTCGACGGCAAGGAGGGCGTCGAGCCCCAGTCCGAGACGGTGTGGCGCCAGGCCGACAAGTACGACGTCCCCCGCATCTGCTTCGTCAACAAGATGGACAAGCTGGGCGCCGACTTCTACTTCACGGTCGACACCATCGTCAACCGCCTGAAGGCCAAGCCGCTGGTCATCCAGCTCCCCATCGGTGCCGAGAACGACTTCGTCGGTGTCGTCGACCTCGTCTACATGCGTGCCCTGGTGTGGCCCGGCGACGCCAAGGGTGATGTCACCATGGGCGCCAAGTACGAGATCCAGGAGATCCCGGCCGACCTCGTCGAGAAGGCGAACGAGTACCGCGAGAAGCTCCTCGAGACCGTCGCCGAGTCCGACGACGCGCTGCTCGAGAAGTACTTCGGCGGCGAAGAGCTGACGCACGAAGAGATCAAGGGCGCCATCCGCAAGATGACGATCGCCAGCGAGGTCTACCCCGTGCTGTGCGGTTCGGCGTTCAAGAACCGCGGTGTGCAGCCCATGCTCGACGCCGTGGTCGACTACCTCCCGTCGCCCCTGGACGTGCCCGCCATCGAGGCGCACGACCCCAAGGACGAAGAGGTCGTCATCGAGCGCCACGCCGACCGCGACGAGCCGTTCGCGGCCCTCGCGTTCAAGATCGTGACGCACCCCTTCTTCGGTCGTCTGACCTACATCCGCGTCTACTCGGGTCACCTCGACTCCGGCGCGCAGGTCGTCAACGCCACCAAGGGCAAGAAGGAGCGCATCGGGAAGATCTTCCAGATGCACGCCAACAAGGAGATGCCCGTCGACTCGGTCACCGCTGGCCACATCTACGCGGTCATCGGCCTCAAGGACACCACGACCGGTGACACCCTGTGCGACCCCAACGCGCAGGTCGTCCTCGAGTCGATGACGTTCCCCGAGCCGGTCATCGAGGTTGCGATCGAGCCCAAGACCAAGGCCGACCAGGAGAAGCTGGGTGTCGCCATCCAGAAGCTCGCCGAAGAAGACCCGACGTTCCGCGTCGAGCAGAACGCCGAGACCGGTCAGACCGTCATCAAGGGCATGGGCGAGCTCCACCTCGACATCCTGGTCGACCGCATGAAGCGCGAGTTCAAGGTCGAGGCCAACGTCGGAAAGCCCCAGGTGGCCTACCGCGAGACGATCCGCAAGTCGGTCGATCGCCACGACTACACGCACAAGAAGCAGACCGGTGGTTCGGGCCAGTTCGCGAAGATCCAGTTCGCGCTCGAGCCCCTTGAGGTCACGGCCGACAAGACGTACGAGTTCGAGAACAAGGTCACCGGTGGTCGTATCCCGCGCGAGTACATCTCGCCGACCGACCAGGGCTTCCAGGACGCCATGAACGTCGGCGTGCTCGCCGGCTACCCCATGGTGGGCGTGAAGGCGATCCTGCTCGACGGTGCCTCGCACGATGTCGACTCGTCCGAAATGGCGTTCAAGATCGCCGGTTCGATGGGCTTCAAGGAGGCCGTCCGCAAGGCGAACCCGACGATCCTCGAGCCGATCATGGCCGTTGAGGTCCGTACTCCCGAGGAGTACATGGGTGACGTCATCGGTGACCTGAACTCGCGCCGTGGCCAGATCCAGTCGATGGAAGACGCCGCCGGCGTCAAGGTCGTGCGTGCCAACGTCCCGCTGTCCGAGATGTTCGGCTACATCGGTGACCTCCGCTCGAAGACCTCGGGTCGCGCCGTCTACTCCATGGAGTTCGACAGCTACGCCGACGTGCCGAAGGCCGTGGCCGACGAGATCATCCAGAAGAACAAGGGCGAGTAACGCCGCTCTCGTGGATGCCGGGAGCCCACGCCCCGGCCGGGCTCCCGGCATCCGCTCAAACTCAATACCGACTCTCTAGTAACCTGAGAACCATCCCCGTAGAGAACCGGTCGCAATCCAGCGCCCGAGACTCTGCACGACCGTCCTGAGGAGGACCCAGTGGCTAAGGCCAAGTTCGAGCGGACCAAGCCGCACGTGAACATCGGAACGATCGGTCACGTCGACCACGGCAAGACCACGCTCACCGCTGCCATCTCGAAGGTGCTCGCCGACAAGTACCCGTCGGCCACCAACGTCCAGCGTGACTTCGCGTCGATCGACTCGGCGCCGGAAGAGCGCCAGCGCGGTATCACCATCAACATCTCGCACGTCGAGTACGAGACCCCCAAGCGTCACTACGCTCACGTCGACGCCCCCGGTCACGCCGACTACATCAAGAACATGATCACCGGTGCCGCTCAGATGGACGGCGCGATCCTCGTGGTCGCGGCGACCGACGGCCCGATGGCCCAGACGCGTGAGCACGTTCTGCTCGCCAAGCAGGTCGGCGTCCCCTACCTGCTCGTCGCGCTGAACAAGGCCGACATGGTCGACGACGAGGAGATCCTGGAGCTCGTCGAGCTCGAGGTGCGCGAGCTCCTCTCCTCGCAGGACTTCGATGGCGACAACGCCCCCGTCGTTCGCGTCTCGGGCCTCAAGGCTCTCGAGGGCGACGAGCAGTGGGTGAACTCGATCGTCGAGCTCATGGAGGCCGTCGACTCGTCCATCCCCGACCCCGTGCGTGACAAGGACAAGCCGTTCCTCATGCCGATCGAGGACGTCTTCACCATCACCGGTCGTGGCACGGTCGTCACGGGCCGCGCCGAGCGCGGTACCCTCGCGATCAACTCCGAGGTCGAGATCGTCGGCATCCGCCCGACGCAGAAGACCACGGTCACGGGTATCGAGATGTTCCACAAGCAGCTCGACGAGGCCTGGGCCGGCGAGAACTGTGGTCTGCTCCTGCGCGGCACCAAGCGTGACGACGTCGAGCGCGGCCAGGTCGTCGTGAAGCCCGGTTCGGTCACCCCGCACACCAACTTCGAGGGCACGGCGTACATCCTGTCCAAGGAAGAGGGTGGCCGTCACAACCCGTTCTTCACGAACTACCGCCCGCAGTTCTACTTCCGTACCACGGACGTGACCGGCGTCATCACGCTGCCCGAGGGCACCGAGATGGTCATGCCCGGTGACACCACCGAGATGTCGGTCGAGCTCATCCAGCCGATCGCCATGGAAGAGGGCCTCGGCTACGCGATCCGTGAGGGTGGCCGCACCGTTGGTGCCGGTACCGTCACCAAGATCCTCAAGTAAGTCCCTTTCGGACTGACCGGCAAGGGCCGGGCCTTCGGGCCCGGCCCTTCGTCGTTGATGCGGGGCCGGCCGGAGCGCCGGGTGCCCCGCCGGTAGAGTCGCTGGGGTGAAGCCGCTCTCTCGCATCCTCGGTGTCGTCTCGCTTCTGCTCGCGATCGCCGCCGTGGGTGTGCCCGCGCTGGGTGCGGTGCTCCTTCTGCGGGCGGATGCCCCGGGTCTCATCGAGAGGTCGGCGGTGATCGGGCTTGCGGTGGCGGCAGCGGGCATCGTCGCCGGTGTCGCCGGGTTCCTCGTGGGTCGCCGTGTCGGCACCACGGCCCTCCCCGTGATCGGCGGGCTGAGCTCGGCGTTCGTGGCGCTCGGCTTTGCGGTGGCACCCCTGTTCGTCTGAGGGGCCCCGCGTGGCGGCCCCTGCCAGGGGTCGCTCAGAGGGGGTGACTTAGGATGCCGACATGGGTGACAACCTCCGCCGCCGCAACCGACGCCGTGACGACGACGGTCGACCCGCGGGGGAGGCCACGGACGTGACCACGGCGGAGACGGACGGCGAGGCTCCGCGCCGAGCGCGCGCGTGGCCGTGGGTCGTGGGCGGCGTTCTCGGGGTCCTGGGCGGCACCGCAGCTGTCGCCGGAATCCTCGGCGCGACGCTGACCGTGCAGGCCGTCGAGGTCCGCGATGACCTGCTCGCGGCGAAGTCCACACTCGGGCGCCTCGGTTCCCTCGTCGAGGCGCGTGACGAGGCGGGTCTGCAGGCCGCGGCCGAGGACGTCAGCGTCCGCACGGCCCGCGCGGCAGAGACGGTGCAGGGGCCGCTGTGGCAGATGGCATCCGACGTCCCTGTCGTGGGTGCCAATATCGACGCCGTCTCGCGGGTCACCCGCGCGGTGGACATCCTGGTGCGCGATGCGCTGCCGCCGGGGATGCAGATGATCGCCGACCTCGACATCAAGAAGCTGGCCCTGGAGGGCGGCGGTTTCAACCTGGAGCCTCTCAAGCAGGCGCAGGCGTCGATCCCGGTGGTGTCGCAGGCGTTCACCGCGGCGAAGGCCGAGACCGATGGCATCCAGTCGGATCAGCTGATGGATGCCGTGTCGGGGCCGGTGGCCGAGATCCGCGACGTCATCGACCGCACGGCACCCACCCTCGACGTCGTCAACCGCTACCTGCCCACCCTGCTGAGCATGGCCGGCGCGGACGGCGGGAAGACATACTTGATCGTCTTCCAGAACAACGCCGAGATCCGCGCGACCGGGGGCAACCCGGCCGCGAGCATCATCATGAAGGTCGACCAGGGCAAGTTCGAGCTGCTCGACCAGGCGAGTTCACGGACGTTCTACGAAGAGGGCACGGCGGGGGAGCAGTTCAGCGACATCCCCGCCGAGACCCTCGCGCTGTACCCGTCGTCGTTCGCGCGCTACTCGCAGGACTACACGATGACCCCGGACTTCCCCACGACGGTGCAGCTCTTCCAGGACCTGTGGCAGCGCACCAACGGTGAGCGGTTCGACGGCGTCATCTCGATCGATCCCGTCGTCCTGTCGCACATGCTCGCGGTGGCCGGGCCCGTGGACGTCGCGGGGGAGCAGATCTCCAGCGACAACGCGGTGAAGCTCCTGCTCAGCGATGCGTACGAACGGTTCCCGAACGGTCGGGATTCGGATGTCTTCTTCTCGGAGGTCTCGCGCGCGGTGTTCAGCCATCTGACCGCGGGCAAATGGGATCCGGCGGAGATGCTCGATGCTCTCGCAAAGTCGGCGGAGGAGCAGCGGCTGCTGCTGTCGTTCACCGACGAACAGGCGCAGCAGTTGTCGCGTGAGCTCGAACTCGACGGTGCCCTGCAGATGGACAACACCGCGCACACGCAGGTGGGGACGTATCTGAACGACTACTCGGTCGGGAAGCTCGAGTATCACCTGAGTCAGTCGGTGGCGGCGACGTGTGACGTCGGTGCCCGCACGATCACGACGACGACGACACTGACGAACTCCATTCCGAACAGCATCCAGAGCAAGTACACGCTCGGCTTCCGTAACGGCAACTACGGACTGCCCCGCACGTCGATGATGCTCGACGTGCTCTTCTTCGCTCCTCCCGGTGGTCAGATCCTTTCCACGGATCCCGCTCGCAGCGAGGAGTCGGGTTTCGATCGGTCGGGGACGCAAGACAACAACACTGCCCTGAGCCGTCTCGTGGTGGTTCCGCAGGGGGAGACGCGGGCGGTGTCATCGACGGTGCAATTGCCCGAGGGTCCGCTGGGTCCGCTGGAGCTGCGTCACACGCCCACTGCATCGGACACTCCCGTCACAATTGACCCGTCGTGCGGCGAATTGTTCGCTTCAGCCGGCTGACTTCACAGAAGTGGATGCCGCCGGCTTCCGTCGCCATTCGCGAAAAGGCGTGCGCGGTCGAGCGGCCACACGACCGATACGACTTTCCCGATGATCTGGGAGCGCGGCACGAATCGGGCGCAGCCGCTCGGGGGCATCGCATCGCCGCGGCAGGAAATGACCGAGTCGGAGGAATTGTCGCGGTTGTCTCCCATGACGAGGAACTGGTCGTCGGGGACGACGATCGGGCCGAAACACCGGGGGGATGCCGGTGACGTGGCGCAGTCGTTCACCCGCGGGGTGAAGGGCGGGTCCGACGTGACATAGCCCTCTTCGACCGGCTGCCCGTCCACCTCGAGGTGACCGTCTGCGGAACAGCACTGCACCGTCGAGCCTGGCGCCCCGATGATGCGCTTGACGAGTACCTCCTGGTTGCTCGGCCCGAAGCCCACGATGTCTCCGACCCAGCCGACAGCGGTGCGAAGCGGACTGCGTTCGGGTGGCGTGCCCCAGGTGTCGGGGCGGGCGAACACGATCACGTCGCCTGCCCCCGGCTCTGAGACGGCGTAGGCGAGACGATTGGCGAGGATGCGGTCGCCGCTCTCGAGCGTGGGCAACATCGATTCGGACGGCACGTGGAACGGCTTGATCACGAAGGCCTGAAGAAGGGCAACGACGACAACCGCGAGTACGACGTGGGTCAGCGGAGAGTGGCGCAGCCGCTGCCACCGCGTACGCCGCGGCGCTGTTTCGGTCGTCGCTGTCATGCCCTGATGAGCAGACCGTGCTCGACCAGCTCTTGGAGTGTCTGCGTCATGAGCTCGTGCGGGGTGGACCCGTCCGGTTCTCCGAAGGCGGTGACGGCCGCCTCCGTGATCTGTTCGGTGCGGGCGCCCTCGAGGCACATCGTCCAGGCGAGTGCTCCGCGGTGGTCGAGCGCCGTGACGGTGCCCTCGCGGAGGATGCACGCACGACCGTCGACGAGGATGGCGTCGTCGACCTCAGCGCAACGCCACGGCCCCGTCGTCGCCGCGGCGGGAGCGACCGTCCAGGGCTGTGCGTTCGGCGCCGGCGCGGCGAACATCGCCTCGACGAGGGCGGGGAGATCCGCGGCATCCCGGTAGATGAGCCGGGTGACCCCGCCGATCTGATCCGCGATGCGTGCGACGTACTGCAGGGGCGAGGGCAGATCGGGGAGGTAGCTGATCTGCGGGGTCATCTCGCAGATCGCGTCGATGAGATCGACGGGGAAGGCTCCCGGTGTGTCGGTGTCGGGGTCACGATCGAGGAGCGTGATGCCCGCCAGCCGCAGGGGCGCGTCGGGGAGGGGGAGGAGCCCGAGGTCGCTCGGAGCGATCTGCTCCTTGAACGGCTTGCCCTCGACGATGATCGAGAGGGGCTTCCGGTACGGATACACGGTGAGGTCGGGGTCGACGGCGACGGTCTCGTCGCTGACGTAGCCGTAGTGGAGGCCGAGGTGGCGTGAGGCGGTGGTCTTGCCGCGGCCTGAAGGGCCCACGAGGGCGAGGACACGTCCGTCGGGAGCGGCGACACCCGCGGCGTGGAGGAGCAGGCGGGTGCCGCGGAGGGCGTCGAGGGCGGCGAGGGTGACCTGGGTGGAGAGATCGGAAAGAGAGCGTTCGAGGTGAGAAAGCGTAGGGGCCAGGATCCGCACCTCGCGTTGCCGTTCTTCGACCGGCGGGGAGCACACGCAGTCGCGCCAGGCCTGGCTGACGGCGTTGCTGGCAATAGGGTCGGTAATCTGGGCACCGGTGAGATCGAGGTAAACTCCTAGCGCGCACAGCGTTGCCGCCGCAGAATCAAGTAGTGAATGCTTGGGGGGCACTGCAGTTACTCCTCATCGTCGCGGGTTCAACGGCTGACCCTCGTTCCCAACACAGGTGGGCGACGGGTCATGCTATGCGGAACCAACGCGGCCCTTCGCCCGACGCCGTGCGGACTTCAAGGACTAAGTCGGAGTCCTTGAACGCTTGAAACCCCGAGAGCGCATGAGCGTAGTCACTGCATCCATGCCCGCCTGCCGCTCAAGCACGCGCCCGTTGCAGCGGAGCGGTTGTGACAAGAATGCTGAAACTCGCCCCGAACATGGCAACTCGCGCTTCAACTTGCGCGACGTCTGGGGTCACGTGCCCTTTGCCCCTAGTACGCGGTGGAGGCCCCTACGTCATTAGACGGACACACAGGAATGGTACCGTCTCATCCGCGGGGTAGCCCGCAGGCCTGTATGCCGCGCACTGCGATCACCCGGGGGTATCCAATACATGGCGAGGATCATCTTCCTTCAACCGCACTTGAGGTTCGGTGGAGCGGAGCGTCAGACGGTCATCGTCGCCAACTACTTGGCGAGCCAAGGCCATGAGATCCACATCATCCTCCACCGGGGAGGCCAGGGCCTTGCTTCTGAGATATCCGAAGCGGTCTTGGTGCACGACCTCGGGCTTGAGAGCCACCTCGCTACGGTCGACGTTGCTCGCCGTCTCTATCTCGTGCTGCGGCGAATTCCGCCCGGGCTCGTGATCGTCAAACTCTGGTCGAGCATCTTGGCGTGCGCGATGGTGGATCGCTTGCCGGGCGCGCGTCATCACGTATACAACTACTGCGAAGATCTGGACCCGACAGACCACGCGGAGTACATCAGCTTTGGTCGTGCAAAGCAGAATCTGATTGGTTGGATTTTCAACCATCGTGAACACATCAGTGCCAACACGCAGACGGTGGCCGACTCGATGATGGAGGTCTACGGCCTCGAGAGGCGGCCTGTAATCATCCCGAGCACCGTCGACATCGCCAAGACCAACGATCTCGTCGCGTCCGCGCCCGCGGATTTCGGCCCCGGTGAGCACATCGTCTCGGTCAGTAGCTTGATCCGTCGGAAGGGCCTAGACATAACCCGCGATGCCCTGCTCTCGATTGATCGCCCACTGCACTGGCATATCGTTGGAGAGGGTCCATTGCGTGAAGACTTCGATGCGTTCCGCGACCCGCGCGGGCTCCTGACGATCACGGCGCACGGCGGGCACAGTAACCCCTACCCGTTTATGGCCGCTGCCGATCTCCTCGTCCACAGCGCCCGCAGCGAGGCGTGGGGGATCGTGCTTCTGGAGTCCATGGCCGTGGGAACACCCGTCCTCGCGGCCGCTGCCATCGGGCCGGACGAGATGCATCGCGCTCTGGGCGACCGTGACGACATCATGCGTGTTTATCCGGTGGGCGATTCCGCTGCCCTGGCAACGGGGGTGGTCGAGATGCTCGATAGTGCCGTCGCACCGGCCGAGGAGATGATCGACTACATCCGGCCCTTCTCGATGCAAAGCGCTGCGGACATGTGGGTCCAACGTGCGGAGAGGCTCGTGCCGTGACCGAGTCGATGCGTGTTCTATTCGTGTGTAGTAGCGGCGGCCACCTCGACCAGCTGCTGGCTCTGCTGCCTCAGCCCGAAGGTGTGGACATCGCGATCGCAACCTTTCTAAAGCCCGATGCGTCAAGCAAGATCACCGGAATGCGGTCCTACGGTCTCTTTTGGCCGACCAATCGCAGCGTCAAAGCACTTTTGATCAACCTCAAACGAGCGTTCTCCGTGCTGAGGCGAGAGCGTCCGGCGATCATCGTCAGCAGCGGCGCAGCGGCCGCAGTTCCGTTTTTCTTCGCGGGAAAGATCTTCTTCCGCACGAAGAACGTCTTCATTGAATGCTTTGACCGGGTTGACAATGCCACAATGACCGCACGTCTCACGAAGCCGGTTACGGATCTCTATGTCTGCCAGTGGGACTCGCAATTGTCTGACTACCCGCGTCGTGAGCAGGTGACGAGGAGCCGATGAATATCTATGTGTCAGTCGGAACCCATGAGCAGCCATTTCAACGGTTGCTCGACGCCGTTACTCGCGCCATAGAAGACGCGGGGGACCACCGCTACATCGTGCAATACGGTGTCGGTGAGTGGACGTCGACATCGGCGCGTATCGAGCGCGCTGTCGACTATCTGACGCCAAGCGGTGTCGCGGATGCATTGGGGTGGGCAGACATCCTTGTGTCACAGGCGAGCCCAGGTAACGTCTTCGGCGCGTTAGATGCCGGGGTGTGGCCCATTGTGCTCGGGCGGCGGTACTCAAATGCTGAGCACGTCGATGACCACCAGGTGCGCTTCGCCTCTGTGCTACAGGAAATGGGGCTCGCGACCGATGCCGTCGACGCAGAGTCGCTGCCCCAGAAGATCGTCGATGCGGCAGGCGTGGATCCCAGCGCACGTAGAATATCGATCGCCGAGGCCATGAGGTCGAGCGGTGAGCGCCGAAAAATGTTTCGTGAACAAGCGTGGGGTTTAATTTTCGGCCTGAGCGGCCCTCCGGCGTGAGTAGCTCCCACGCGCGCCATGTGGCGCTATCGATTTTGGGAAACGCATTCCCGCCAATGG
Source organism: Microbacterium mcarthurae (assembly GCF_046064585.1). Taxonomy (NCBI): domain Bacteria; kingdom Bacillati; phylum Actinomycetota; class Actinomycetes; order Micrococcales; family Microbacteriaceae; genus Microbacterium; species Microbacterium mcarthurae. Next base: position 245,102 of record NZ_JAROCE010000003.1, read on the forward strand.
CTGTGTTGGTCACGGCGCCCATTCTTGCGCGCGCTCTCGATGTCGATGGTCGCGGAGACCTCGCTGCTGCAACCGCTCCATTTATGCTCGCTATCGCCATCGCGACGCTTGGCCTCCCGGACGCAGTAACGAACGTTCTCGCTCGTCGATCCTTCTTCCGCGCAATCACGTGGTTTGCGCTAGCGTCGTCGCTTGTCGGAACCGGGGCGCTGTCCGTCCTCCTGGTGTGGCTCGCCTCTCCTGTTCTCACTCAAGGTGGGTCCCCAGGACTGGCCACGCTTATGACTGTGGCAACGCTGGCTACGGTCCCCGGACTACTGGTAGCCCTTCTGAGAGGGACAGCAGCAGGCCTACACATGTGGGGAGTGGTTGCGACGGAGCGCATCTTGAACGGGAGCTTGCGCATCCTCGGGATAGTTGGCCTCGCCCTCGCCGAACAGCTGACTCTGTTCTCTGCGACCCTCGTTACTGTTCTCGGACCGGTGCTCGCTGGTTTCGCCTATGTTCGGCTTGTCAGCAAGTCCTCATACGAATCGCGGGAATTGCGACCGACACCAGCCCGGCGCGCTTTCGCGTACGGCACGAGGGCCTGGCTAGGTTCCGTGGCGGGTATTTTACTGATGCGAATTGACCAACTGCTTATTCTTCCGTTGAGTGGACCTGCGCAGCTTGGCTTGTACGCAGTCGCTGTAAACGTCAGTGAAGTGCCTCTTATCATTAACTCCGCCACGCGTGAGGTTATGTTCTCGAGCGACGCGGCGCAGAGAGACAACGAACGAGCGGGCCTGGCCGCGCGTGCGACATTCATAGCTTGTGTAATCTGCGCGCTTGGAGTGCTTGCGCCGATCGGGTGGTGGTTGCCCCTAGTCTTCGGGAGCGAGTTTGTCGGGGCGATACCGATAGCCCTGCTCGCCGCCGTCGCGGTCGTCGTCGGCGTGCCGGGTTCCATCGCCGGAGCCACGTTGAGCGCGCGAGGAAGACCAGAGTTGCGGAGCTTCAGTATTCTCCTCGCGTGCCTCATCAATCTCCTTCTGCTCTTTGTCCTCGTGCCTTCATTCGGTGGCATTGGCGCAGCCGCCGCCACCTTGGTAGGAAACTTAGTTTCTAGCAACTTGTGCATCACCTTCGCTGTAAAGCATCACCGGTTCCGGTGGACAGACTTCTACGGTGTGCGGCCCGGCGACTTCGTATCCCTATGGCAGGCGCTGTCGCGCGTCGTAGGCCGAGGTTGATCGCGCTGGCCGATTTTATTTGAAAGGTGGTAGCAAGATGGTCCAACGGCTGTCGAAGGTCCGTGACCTATTGGGGCGGGCTGTCCAGTATGTCAGCGGAGCCGTGCGTAACCGGTTGGCACGCACGCCCGTGACCGGTGACGCGAATGTGGTCGTCAGCTTGACGTCTTTCGGGCCCCGGCTCAAGACAGTGCATCACACGATCGAAAGCATCGCGGGGGGTTCCGCGCGCCCTCGGCGCCTACTTCTTGCGCTGGACAGCGCGGCTGACGTAAGCACTGCGCGAGAGCTTCGTACCTTACGCCGGCTACGCCGCCGGGGTTTGGAGATAATAGAGGCGCCTCCGATGGGCCCCCACGCCAAGTACTTCCCATACGTGATGTCCATTGGAGCTCACAAGGTCCCCCTAGTAACGGCCGACGATGACATTATTTATCCACGCGAATGGCTATCGGAGCTGACCGCCGCTCATCGGAAGAATCCGAATGTCATCCATTGCTTTCGCGCCCATGAGTTTGGGATCCTCGACGGGAGGCCCGATCTATATGCCCGGTGGGGCGCGGCTACGACGACCCGCCCGCGGTACCGTACTTTCTTGACGGGGGTGTCCGGGGTTATCTATCCTCCCGCATTTCTAGATCACCTCAGAATGGCTGGAGATCACTTCCAGATCGTCTCACCTCGTGCAGACGACGTTTGGCTTCATGCACAGGCGGTTCAGGCGGAGGTGCGCGTTGCGCAAATTATCGATCGCCCTCAACAATTTCCCGTGTTGCTCGGAACGCAACGGTTCGCACTTTGGCGTCACAATACGCGGGAGAGCGGTGATTCTCACGCGACTTTGGGGCGACGAACGCCCAACGATGACCAGATTGAGAACACATATTCGCAGCTGCTTATCGCGCGTATCGTTGAGGATGAGGCCAATTGCGACGATAGGGGCCGGACCGGATCTCGCCCCCTGGAGGAGTGATGCTGCAACTGATTGCGTGGCTGGCGGTTTGCGTCGCCGTCGCGGTGTCAACGCAGAGGCGACCGGTGTTGGTGCTGAGCCTGGTGCTTGCCTTACGAGTACTGATCCCCTCAACCGGCGGCTGGGCGATCATCGGGAACTGGACTGGTAACGCGGCTATCCACCCGGCAACGCTGCTCCTTCTCGCCTGGGCTTCTCTCGCGATGCTATCGAACGCTAAGGCAATCGGAGTGGAACTCCGTCGTCATTGGGTAGTCCACAGTTTCCTGGCCTTGGCTGTGACGCTGTTCGTTGTCATGGCGCTCGTCACAAGTGGGCCCTCGTCCGTCTTCGGTCTGACTAACTCCGTGCTAGCGGGAATTCTGTTCTTTTTCTCTCTTCGAATCGCGGAGGTAACGAGGCCCGGAGCGACGCGCGTGATGGTTTATGCCCTAATTGTGCTCATGGCATTCGAATCGCTGCTGGTCATCCTTCAATGGGCTGTTGGGAGTCTCATTCCATGGAGTCTGCTGATTGATTTCCCCCTGGCCACTCGTCCGCTGGGCACCTTCGACAGTCCGCTGGACCTCGGACTTGCGACTGCGCTCACGATCCCTCTTCTCGTCAATGTGCGGCGTCTCTTGCTCCGGTATGCGTCGGCCGTGTTGTTGATGGTGGCGGTAGTGCTCTCGGAATCCCGAACGCCGACTGTGCTCGCGGTTATCGGACTCTCTTATCTGATCCTGACGGCTACGAAAAGCCTTCGTTCTTTCATAGCTATGTTGATCGTCGTTAGTGTGGGCGTCGCGGTCTTCGTCAACACTGCGATTCTCAGCGGACTCTTAGAGCGCTTCACTGGCGACGATGGCAACTCCTCGGCCGCTCGGGGCGTCGCAACGGACTACATATTGCAAAACATCGGATCAGTTCTGGTGTTTGGCAATGGGTGGGGGTCGAGTTATGAGCTCAAGGGTACGATTCTCGAGACCAGTTTGGAGAATGGATACGCCATCCTTGCTTTCGATCTGGGTGGCGTGGCGGTGATTTGTCTATTGCTCGGTCAGATGTCTGTCCTTGTGAGTCGGCGTGGCATTCCCGGGGCGTGGCTCGCGGCGGCGTTTGCCATCGTGGGGGGGTTCAGCTACTCGGGAATAACCACCATGAGTGCAATATCCATCGTAATGTGGACGATCTTTGCGATGCGGCTTGGCCCCGTGTCCGATGCGCGGCACGTAAGTTTCTCAGTTTTCCCTGACTGGCAGCGCGGCGGGGTAGTGAGTGGGAGCTTGAAGGGTTGAACGGGCTGGCTTGAGAGTTCTGTTTTGGCGCCGCAACACAGACGATAACGGCGCCCGACCAAGAGGTCATCGCGTCCGTCGGCGATACAGAGCGAAGCAGCCGGCGATCACCTGGCGACGCCTCGTACAGCGTCGCGGAGTCGTTAGTTTTCCTCATCATTTGCTAGCCTTCCTTCGTGACTGCAGAACGAGGTGACACGACAGGTGCTATGGCTGTGCGTTTGTTCTACCTTTCCGCCAAGCTAGGGCGGGTGGGTGTTGTCCCACAGAATGTTCTTCGGTTCGTCTTTGGCGTTGAGCTACCGCGTTCGACTCGCGTGGGTTCAGGCTTAGACCTGCGGCACGGTGCTCGTGGACTCGTCGTCCATGACAGAAGTGTTATAGGTAATGACGTGGTGCTCCATCACAACGTGACACTCGGTGCGCGCCACTCGGGTGGACCCGCGCCGACGCTTGCGGATGGAGCGCATGTTGGCGCTGGCGCAGCCATTTTGGGCGACGTGACCGTAGGTGCAGGAGCAACAGTTGGGGCGAATGCGGTCGTGCTATCGGACGTTCCGCCCGGAGCTGTGGCGGTAGGAAATCCGGCGAGGATTGTCGGTGGATCAGGCGGATTCGGCGGATAGCCACTTCCCGCGGCAAGCCCCGCGATCTGAGAGATTCACGAGTCGTCGCCCCAACATGCTTACTGCTATTCGCTGTGCGCCGAAGCGAGGGTGATGTCGATGTAGGGGGCGGTGCCGCCTTCACGGGTGGTGAGAGTGACCGCGATTGCGGAGGCGCCGGCATCGTCTTGGGTGAACCCGAGTGTGTAAGCGCCGGGGCTGCCGGTGGCGGCTGCGGTGATCGCGGCGGTCAGATCGCTGGTGACGATTTTCTTCGTGCGGTCCACGACGAAGCTGCCGACGGTATCGGTCAGGGTGGGGCGGTTTTGATAGGTCAAGCCCGCCTCGGTGAATGTGCCGGTGGTGGTGTGCGCATCGACCCGGGAGACGTTTTGACCGTCACGGGTTTCGGTAATGACCATTTCGGCGGACATCACCGCAGAGGTCACTGTCTTGCCTGCTAGCTGCGAAAGATCGAAGGTGGCATACGCGACCCGGTCCGGACTACCCAGCCAGGGGGCCTTGATCGTCGATCCTCCCTGAGATCCGTAACCGACCGTGGGGGTGGAGCTTTGCGCCCAACCATCAGCCGTGGCATAAATCCGCACCCGCGTGGAATCGACCACCGTTACCGACACCTGCGTCGACACCGTAATCTGGCCGGCGGTAGCGGTGGCGGTGATGCGGGTAGTGCCGGTGGACACCCCGGTCACCTTCCCCGCCGATGTCACCGTAGCGATCCCGGTGTTCTGCGACGTATAGGTCACCGTCGCCCCAGTGAACGCTCGGCCGAGACTGTCGGTCAACGACGTGGTCGCGGTGGCGGTGGAGCCCTTCTCGACCTGATCGATCCCAGTGACCGCGATCGATTTCAACACCGGGGAGGGAACAGTCGCCGCCGGGGCGGGGGCGAGGGTGATGTCGATGTAGGGGGCGGTGCCGCCTTCACGGGTGGTGAGAGTGACCGCGATTGCGGAGGCGCCGGCATCGTCTTGGGTGAACCCGAGTGTGTAAGCGCCGGGGCTGCCGGTGGCGGCTGCGGTGATCGCGGCGGTCAGATCGCTGGTGACGATTTTCTTCGTGCGGTCCACGACGAAGCTGCCGACGGTATCGGTCAGGGTGGGGCGGTTTTGATAGGTCAAGCCCGCCTCGGTGAATGTGCCGGTGGTGGTGTGCGCATCGACCCGGGAGACGTTTTGACCGTCACGGGTTTCGGTAATGACCATTTCGGCGGACATCACCGCAGAGGTCACTGTCTTGCCTGCTAGCTGCGAAAGATCGAAGGTGGCATACGCGACCCGGTCCGGACTACCCAGCCAGGGGGCCTTGATCGTCGATCCTCCCTGAGATCCGTAACCGACCGTGGGGGTGGAGCTTTGCGCCCAACCATCAGCCGTGGCATAAATCCGCACCCGCGTGGAATCGACCACCGTTACCGACACCTGCGTCGACACCGTGACACCGCCCCACGACGCGATTACGCCGACTACGTCGTCACCGACCCGGTTAGCTCTTACTTGCCCTGATTCCGTGACTGCGAGGGCCCCCGTGCCGCGGGTAACAAAACGCACGCTCACGTCGCTCGGAATGTCACCGCTAGCGTCGAACGTTACGGCAGCTGTCGCGCCACTACCGAGCTCCATTTTCGAAGGTACGCCGCTCAGTGAAACACCAGTGAGGCTGGTGGCGGGAAACGAGTACCAGTCGTCCGAAGGGACTCGAGCGAACACGTCGAGCTCCTTGGTCTCGATGGCGCCGGTCGTTGCAAGCCGCAGGTACCCCGCATTCGTGATGCCGTCGACTGTGAACACTTGGACGTTCGAAGACGACTTCACCAATTCCGCGTCGACGGCCTGCCAAGTGCGACCGTCCGTTGACCACTCGAATGTGTAGGAGTCGGTCGCGGGAATGGTTCCCCACTGCACGACAAGAGATGCCGGTGTCGCCGGCTCCGAAAGCTTCCAAGTGATCGTGCTCCCCACCGGCGGCGCCACCCAGGATGATGTGGGCTTGCCGTCGAATGTGAAGGTAGGCGATCCAGATGCGGTGGCAGTCGCCGTCGCGCTGCTGATCGTGAGCTCTGTGCGCGGGAAGGTGACGCGATAGGTAGTTGTGCTGCAAGAGGCGTCGAAGACTGTGACAGTGGCGCTCAGGTTTGTAGACGTGCCTTGGGCGATCGAGACACTTCCGTGCGTCGCGCGGGCCGATACAGCGGGAGGTGCGGCCCCCGTCGGCTGCGGAATGGAGTAGGCCGCCACCGCCGGATCGAACCCGGCGACGGGAACGCCCCCGACCGAGATTGAGTCGAGTTTGCACGCCGCTGTGGTTGGAGCCTCCCAGGTACTGAGTGCGGTGCTTCGCAGGAGCGGGGGAACATCTGTTGCTGACGATCCCATCGGGAGGGGGCTCAGCTGAACGGCGATCGTTGCTGAACCCTGAACGGTTGCTGCAACGGCCAGCTTTCGGACACCGTCGTTGGACTCTTGTGCCGGTTGATAGGAGGTTGGATATGCGGCCGCAGGCGTGCTCGTGAATACACCGACACTCGCGGGGAGGAGTCTCGCAATCAGGCGCTGGCCGCCGAGATAGAGAACGGCGGATCGCCCGTCCTCCGCGATGGCAATGTTCGCGGCTGTATGCATGGACCACAGCACATCCGTGGGCGCGGATGCCGAAATCTCATCCTGGACGAGAAGCTGCGTCCGTCCATCGAAGAGCTGAATACCGCGACGCCACGCGTACAGTGCTGTGTTCGAGTTCGCGAGATCAGCGATCGTCGCGCTCGTTCCTGTAGACGACCAGGACTTGACCAGGCTGCCGACGGTGCCTGAAGGAGGCTGGGTGGTGGCGGGATGGGTGGAAAGCGTGTTGTGTCCTTCAGGGGCAACTCGGTAGTACTGCCAGCGCGGCGCCGCGCTTCCTTCGGACAGAGAGTAGGAAGCTGGCTCCAGGCCGAGATCCATCGCCCACTCCTGGCCAAGAGCCTGAAATTGGAAGTCGCCCACGTCGTAATGCTGATGGCTGGCAGAAGGCGTGCCGCTGTACTTGAAGCTGAAGAACGAGGATTCGGGCTGTAAGCCGCCTCGTGAGGTCACAACGCTGCCGTCGAGTTGCGCATCGAGTGGTGCGGGTGGCGCTGCAATGCCGTCAAGCATGGCCGGATCGCGCCACAGAAGCTGCTGTGGCGCAAAGCCTGTGGAGTCGGACGTCGCAGCCAAAGCAACCAGTGAAGAATCGCGCAAAGCCGCTCCCAGACCGCTGAGTGCGCCGCCAAGCTGAATATCTTGCGAACTGTCGGCGAATCCGTACACGGCGCCTGCTGGGCCCATCAGTGCTCGAATGAACGTTCCCGTCTGTGAGAAACCACTCTCGCCGCTGAGGCCGTAGTCCGAGCCGGTACTACTCCGCAGGGTCGTGATTGCAGAACTGAGGAAGCGTGTCGCATACTCCCAGTAAGTCGGTCCCTCCGCAAAACTGCCGTCTGAGGAATAGGCGCGCATGCCGATGCGAAGGCTCGTAGTCGCCTTGCTGAATATGGCGTCCACCACGCTTGACGAGGTGTCTTTGGCCACCGCGGAAGCGCCGATAAGCATGGCTGAGTTGACGACAACATTTATGTTGTCCGTGCGAAGCGACCAGTTGCCGAGAAACTTGAATGGGGACGCGGTAGTTGTCGACGCGTAGACGCGGAGTGCGGGGGTCAGTCCTTTTTCTACAATCGCAGTGCGCATCGCGTTGCGTTGTTGCTCCGTCCACGCGTCGAACCCCCAGTCGTACGCCACGCTGACAGCCTGCGTCATCTCCGCGGTGACAAGGAAGTGATCGGGATACCAGTCAGCGAGGGCAGTGGCCGAATTGATGTCGGACACGAGCCGATCCAGGTAGGTGCGGTCGTTTGTGAGGCGCCAAGCCATCGTCAGTGTTGAGCTTCTGCTCATCAACGTCCTGGCCGAGGAGAGCATCGCTCCGGCGTCAGTGCGGTCGAAAGCGATTGTGGGGGATGCCTTCATCTGGTCGGCATCCTGGAGGGTCCGTCCACGCAACACGTTGGAGTACGCGTCCGTGCTGGATTGGCCGGGTACACCGGCAAAACGCTCGGGCGTGGCGAGAACCCTCGGGTGCGCGGACGCCACGTTCGTTGACGTGGGTGTTGCCGCAGCAGCGCTGGACGTCGGTGCCCACACGATCGTTGATAGAACGAGAATGGGCCCCAAGACTAGTGTCCAGGGCTTGAAGCGCTTCGTATGCAATATCGGCCCCCTGCTCAAACTTCCGACTCCGCGTCAAGCCCATCACATCACGGAAGAAAGCTCACCTTGAAATATCTGGGTTCACGTTCGCGACGGGAGACGCCCGTCGCTTTTTGTACGATATTGCGTAGAGAGGCTTGGCTCTCAGGCCTGACTCAGAAGGGGGAAGCGCGCCCCGCGCCAGAATCATGTGCGGTCCCTCGAGGGAGAACGCGAAATATTGCGTGCCGGGGCTTCGTCGAGTGCGCTCGGCGTTCATTCGCCTCGACTGCGACCGCTCCGCGATCCCAAGCGGAGCCGCTCATCCTCGCACTGCCGAATCACAGATCACCGAATGGTCTCTGCCTGCGAGTGTCGACATTGCGTAGATCTCTACCCAGGGCTGCGCACGGTTTTCGACACCGATCGAACGACAGCTATTCCCAATACTCTCGATCGGGAAATCCGCCTCGATCAGGCGGCGGCGTTGGCCGCTAGGAGGTACGCGGCGACAGCAGCGCCCGCCGGGATAAGCTCCTCGAAAGAGCGGCGGTACGTTTCCTCGGAACGACCGAATGGGTCTTCCACGTCGAGTTCACGCTGGTCGAAGACCGGTCCAACCCTTCCTCGGAGCGCCGCGGCGTGAGTCACGGCAACTGCCAGAGCATCTGTCGATGCGAGGTCCCCTCCTTGTGGCGTCAGCTCCTCCATCGGATGATCCTTTGCGGCCGCAGCGATGCGAGCCAGCTCGCGCAGAGTGAAGGTCCTGCGTACAGCAGCCGGAACCGCCTCGACGACGGCCCGGCGATGCTCCCTAGCCATCGCAATAATCAGGTCTGCGTCGCGGATCAGCTCGTCCGTCAGCTGGCGCGCCCTGTGTTGACTCGCATCGAGTCCGTACTCACGGGACATTAGAAGCGTCGTCTCGGGAACGCTACTACCAACGAGAGCGTGTGTGCCGGCGCTGGACACACGGACTGCGGCGATTGACTGCAGGGCAGCGGCGATCTGCAGCTCGGCCACAGGAGAGCGGCAGACGTTGCCCGTGCAAACCGCGAGCACTGTGAACGTCATCCACGCTCCGTCGGTGTCTCCGGTGTGATGCCCCGGCGTCGTGAAGTGTCCTCGATCTTGCCGGTGTACGAGTAGGAGCCGTAGCCATAGCTGTCCGGGCCCTTTGGGGGCATCATGGTCACGACGACTCCGAAGATCTTCGTGCCGATCGCATTGAGCTTTTCTACTGCCGCGGCAAGCTGCGGTTTCCGAGTCGATCCAGACGCTGCGACGAGCAAGGCCCCACTTGTCAGCCGGGAGACGACGGCCGCGTCTGTAACGAGGAGAAGCGGCGGGGCGTCGATCAGGACGTAATCAAACGCACCGGACAGGGCATCAATTGTGCGACGCATCGCCTCACTGCCCAGAAGCTCGGCAGGATTAGGAGGTATCCGTCCTGAGGGAAGCACGAACAGTTTGCCGTTCCCCCATTGCTGCAGGACATCCGCGAGAGCCGCGCGACCGATCAGAACGTCGGTAAGGCCAGCCCCGCCTTCGAGGCCCATGTACTCCGCTACTCGAGGCAGTCGGAGGTCGCCGTCAACGAGAGCTACTTTCGCACCTGTACCAGCGAGTGCCAGCGCGAGGTTGACGGTCGTGACAGATTTTCCCTCACCGGGGCCCGCGCTCGAGACGACGAACGTACGCGAGGTGCTGTCCACCTCCACGAACTGCAGATTTGTTCGAAGGCTTCTGAACGCTTCAGCACTCGGGCTGCGAGGCTCAAACTCGACAATCAGCGCACGCTTCTTGATCTCTGGGTCTTGAGGAATGCCCCCGAGTACGGGCACCTCGGTGATCGACTCGATGTCGTGGCTCGAGTGGATCCTCGTGTCCAGCACGGAGCGCCCGACGGCAGTGATCACTCCGAGCGCGAGGCCTGCTACAGCACCCAGAGCAATGGCCAGGGTGAAATTCGGCGAGGCGGCGTCGGTGGGCGCGAGTGCAGGCTCGATTGTCTCGATCCTCACAAGGCTTGCGCTCTCGCCCTCTGGGCGCTCCAACGTGTTCACCACGATGTCTGAGAAGTTCGTGCCCACGGAGTTTGCGATTGCTGCGGCCGTCTCCGGGTCGCGGTTGGCGGCTGTGACGGCGATGATGACGGAATTGAGCGGGGTCGTTGCGGACACCTCCGACCTCAGCTCCTCGGGGGTCGTGTCTAGCTGCAATTCCTCGATCACCCGCTCAAGGACGACGGAGCTATCGACCACATCCACGAAACTCACGACAGCCTGCCTGGCGAAGGAGGTGCCTTGCGCGAGCTCACTGATGCCAGCTGCGTCCGAGCGAACCGAGACGTACAGTTTCGTGGTCGCTTCGTATCTGGGTGTCTGCAATAGAGAAATGCCGAACGCAGCGCCGCCGCCGACCAACGTCGCGATGAGAAAAAGAACCCAGTTCCGGTGCAGGATCTGGAGATAGTCGCGCAGTTCCAAGCTTCATCCGTTCGCTCGTGGTGGAGTACGAAGGAGTCGGGCCTCGCCGAAGTGCGGAGCGACCTCTCCTCGTCGTCGAAAGCGTCTCCGGACAGCCTAAGGTGCAGTTGCTGTTTCGAAGTTCCCAGTCGCGTCGAATCGTTGTCAATCTGGTCTCACGCGAAGTGATGACGAGGGGCTACAGGTGCGCGGTAGTGAGCGCCTCGTGAATTGGCGAGTGGGGGCCTTCGCCGACGAGCACCTGAGCGCCATTTCGATCCCATCGGACAGGATTGCCCTACCCAGTCACATCCGCGTCCTGGGGTGGGGGGCATGGCTCTACCCGGGAACTGTCTCGGCCGCCGCTTGGTGACGCGAGTAGTGAAAGCCTCCCCGTGCGCCTCGCCGCTGCGGTTGCATAGCCCTACGTCGGTTGTCGGAGCCGACTCCACGGCTGCGCGACGCCCGCGCCGGGCCGTGCCTCGGCGCCTCGGAAGCAATGGGCGCCCGCGAATCAAGGGGGCAGCACATGAGCACGCAGTTCGTCGAGTCGGTTCGTGACGATTCCGTGAACCGTCGCGCCGTCGTGGGGGCCGTCGCATGGATCGCGCCGGTAGTCGCGGCGACGGTGGCCGCGCAGCTCGTCGCGGCGAGCACGCGTCAGCCCACACCGGTCCCGCCGGCCGCCGTCACGGCGCTCGACGGCGGCACCTCGATCGCGACCTACCGCGGCGGGTCCCCGAACGAGATCCGCATGGATCAAACGACGTCCGGTTTCGGGTTCTTCATCTTCGACGAGGACGGCGACGAATTTCCCGCGGGGACCTACGTGGCATCCACGCCGACCATCACCGTGATGTGGGAGGGGACGGGGGACTTCACGCCGGTCCTTCGCGCGCTGCGGGGCTGGACGCAGTCCGCCGGATCCACGGCATCCGGGACATCGGGGTCGATCTCGTTCCTCTACCCGGGGCAGCTGCTCAACGGGGCGGCCAACCGGGTGCCCGCGCCGTACGTCGCACTGCGCCCGACGTCGGGCACCGTCCTCGGCCCCACGCAGGCGACGGTGCAGGCGGGGGCCACCTACTTCGACACGATCGCGAGTGTCGTCACCATCTGACCGGCGAGGCGAGTTCGAGCGAACACACCCCGCCCGCTCTTCCTCCGCCCCGTCGCACCCGGCCACAATGAACCCACGCCCGCCCCGGTCGGGCATGAGACGAAGGAGAACCGTCATGGGAGTCGACGACATCATCAATAAGGGCAAGCAGATGCTCGATCAGAACCGCGACAAGATCGAAGAGGCGCTCAAGAGCGAGAAGGCCGAGGAGGTCAGCGACAAGATCCTCAGCGGCGCGGCCGACGCCATCAAGAAGGTCGTCCCCGCCGAGCACCACGCCAAGGTCGACGAGGTGCGCGACAACGTCGACAAGAACATCGGCAACGCCTGATCCGTACTCGCTTCACGGCGCCGTCCCCGGGAATCGGGGGCGGCGCCGTCGTGTTGTGCGGGGGAGGGCTGAGGATATGCCGCACGCGACACGCCCGGGTTTGCGACACGCCGGAGCGGCCCGTAGACTATCCAGGTTCCACATTCCGGCGTGCGCTGAGCGCGCCAGGATCACTGCCAGGGCAGTGCACAGGCGGCGCGTGAGCGCAGGGTCCTGGGCCGCGGGCAGCAGAACACCACACCGAACCCCCTCATCCTTCACGGGATTCGCACGCGTGCGTGCAAGGGGCGGGCCGGATGCCATGGCATCCGGTTTGACAGCTGAACAGCGGTGCAGCATCTCTCGCGCAAGCGAGGGGAAGTGCCAGGGCGCGAGAGCGCCACCGTGCGTCCGATGCCCTAGGTCGGGTAAGACGCGAGAAAGAGAGTGAGCAGACAATGGCGGGACAGAAGATCCGCATTCGCCTGAAGTCGTACGACCACGCCGGACTGGACTCGTCCGCGCGCAAGATCGTCGACACCGTGACCCGTGCCGGCGCCACCGTTGTGGGCCCGGTTCCCCTGCCGACCGAGAAGAACGTCGTGTGCGTCATCCGGTCGCCCCACAAGTACAAGGACAGCCGCGAGCACTTCGAGATGCGCACCCACAAGCGCCTCATCGACATCATCGACCCGACGCCCAAGGCCGTCGACTCGCTGATGCGTCTCGACCTCCCGGCCGATGTCAACATCGAGATCAAGCTCTGAGGTTCGACATGGCTGACATCAACTCCAAGATCTCCAAGGGCCTCCTCGGCACCAAGCTCGGCATGACCCAGGTGTGGGACGAGAACGGCAAGCTCGTTCCCGTCACCGTCATCGAGGTTGCGCCCAACGTCGTGACCCAGCTCCGCTCGGTCGAGAAGGACGGCTACAACGCCGTTCAGATCGGCTACGGCCAGATCGACCCCCGCAAGGTGAACAAGCCCCTGTCGGCCCACTTCGAGGCCGCGGGCGTTACGCCGCGTCGTCACCTCACCGAGGTTCGCACCGCGGATGCCGCTGACTACTCACTCGGTCAGGAGCTCACCGTGGACGGCCTGTTCGAGGCCGGCCAGCTGGTCGACGTCGTCGGCACCAGCAAGGGCAAGGGCACCGCCGGTGTCATGAAGCGTCACAACTTCAAGGGTGTCTCCGCTTCGCACGGTGCGCACCGCAACCACCGCAAGCCCGGTTCGATCGGCGCCTCGTCGACCCCGAGCCGCGTCTTCAAGGGCATGCGCATGGCCGGCCGTATGGGTGGCGAGCGCGTGACCGTCCTCAACCTCACGGTGCACGCCGTCGACGCCGAGAAGGGTCTGCTGCTCGTCAAGGGCGCCGTCCCCGGTGCGCGCGGCCGCATCGTCTACGTCCGCAACGCAGTGAAGGGTGCCTGATCTCATGGCTGACTCGACTCTCGCGCTCGACGTTCGCAAGTCCGACGGCAAGAAGGCCGGCTCCGTGGAGCTGCCCGCCGCGATCTTCGACGTCAAGACGAACATCCCGCTGATCCACCAGGTCGTCGTCGCCCAGCGCGCCGCCGCCCGCCAGGGCACGCACTCGACAAAGCGTCGTGGCGAGGTCTCCGGTGCCGGCCGCAAGCCCTTCAAGCAGAAGGGCACCGGTAACGCCCGTCAGGGCTCGATCCGTGCGCCGCACATGACCGGCGGTGGCATCGTCCACGGCCCCAAGCCGCGTGACTACGGCCAGCGCACCCCCAAGAAGATGATCGCCGCCGCCCTGCTGGGCGCGCTGAGCGACCGCGCCCGCGGTGAGCGCCTCCACGTCGTGGAGTCGTTCGGCATCGAGGGCACCCCGTCCACCAAGGCCGCCGCCTCGGTGCTGTCGGGTCTGGGCGCCGTCAAGAACGTCCTCGTGGTCATCGACCGCGACGACGAGGTGACCGTCAAGAGCGTGCGCAACCTCGCGTACGTCCACGTGCTGACCTACGGCCAGCTGAACGCCTACGACGTGCTCGTCTCCGACGACATCGTCTTCACCAAGGCCGCCTACGACGCGTTCGTCGCGTCGAAGTCCGGCGCCACCGAGGAGGTCTCGGCATGACCGCCGTCAACAAGGACCCGCGCGACATCATCCTGAAGCCGGTCGTCTCCGAGAAGAGCTACTCGCTCATCGACGAGGGCAAGTACACGTTCCTCGTGGACCCCCGCGCCTCCAAGACCGAGATCAAGCTCGCGATCGAGAAGATCTTCGGCGTCAAGGTGGCCTCGGTCAACACGATCAACCGCGTGGGCAAGGCCCGTCGCACCCGCTTCGGCATCGGCAAGCGCAAGGACACCAAGCGCGCGATCGTCAGCCTCAAGTCGGGCACCATCGACATCTTCACGGCAGTCGGCTGACGGTCGGGATAGAGGACAAGAACAATGGCTATTCGCAAGTACAAGCCCACGACCCCCGGTCGCCGCGGCTCGTCGGTGGCCGACTTCGCCGAGATCACCCGATCGACGCCCGAGAAGTCGCTGCTGCGCCCGCTGTCGAAGACCGGTGGCCGCAACAACCAGGGCCGCATCACGACGCGTCACATCGGTGGCGGTCACAAGCGCCAGTACCGTCTGATCGACTTCCGTCGTAACGACAAGGACGGCATCGACGCCAAGGTCGCTCACATCGAGTACGACCCCAACCGCACCGCGCGCATCGCGCTCCTGCACTACAAGGACGGCGAGAAGCGTTACATCCTCGCCCCCAACAAGCTGCAGCAGGGTGACATCGTCGAGTCCGGTGCCGGCGCCGACATCAAGCCCGGCAACAACCTGCCGCTGCGCAACATCCCCACCGGTACCGTGATCCACGCGATCGAGCTGCGTCCCGGCGGCGGAGCGAAGATGGCCCGTTCGGCCGGCGCCTCGGTGCGTCTGGTCGCCAAGGACGGCCCCTACGCGCAGCTGCGTCTGCCCTCGGGCGAGATCCGCAACGTCGACGTCCGCTGCCGCGCGACGATCGGCGAGGTCGGCAACGCCGAGCAGTCGAACATCAACTGGGGCAAGGCCGGCCGCAAGCGTTGGAAGGGCGTCCGCCCGACCGTCCGCGGTGTCGCCATGAACCCGGTCGACCACCCGCACGGTGGTGGTGAGGGTAAGACCTCCGGTGGTCGTCACCCTGTTTCGCCGTGGGGTAAGGCCGAAGGCCGCACCCGCCACGCGAACAAGGAAAGCGACAAGCTGATCGTCCGCCGTCGCACCGCCGGCAAGAAGCGCAAGTAGGAGTAGAGGAAGATGCCTCGCAGCCTTAAGAAGGGCCCCTTCGTCGACGAGCACCTGCTTCGCAAGGTCGTCTCGCAGAACGAAGCCGGCACCAAGAACGTCATCAAGACCTGGTCGCGCCGTTCGATGATCATCCCCGCCATGCTGGGACACACCATCGCCGTGCACGACGGTCGCAAGCACATCCCCGTGTTCGTGACCGAGACCATGGTCGGCCACAAGCTGGGCGAGTTCTCGCCCACCCGCACCTTCCGCGGCCACGTGAAGGACGACAAGAAGGGCCGCCGCCGCTGACGCGGGGGCGCAAGAGGAGAGAGAAATGGTGGAGTCCATCGCACGCGTGCGACACATCCGCGTGACCCCTCAGAAGGCTCGTCGTGTCGTCGCTCTCATCAAGGGCAAGCAGGCCGAAGAGGCCCTCGCGATCCTGAAGTTCGCGCCGCAGGGCGCGAGCGAGCCGATCTACAAGCTCGTCGCCTCGGCGATCGCGAACGCTCGCGTCACCGCCGACAAGACGAACGAGTACCTGGATGACGCCGACCTGTACGTGAAGAACGCGTACGTCGACGAGGGCACGACGCTCAAGCGTTTTCAGCCCCGCGCACAGGGTCGCGCCTTCCAGATCAAGAAGCGCACGAGCCACATCACGGTCGTGCTCGCGACGCCGGAAGACGCTGCAGCGGCCCCGGCTCGCGCCAACAAGAAGGCGAGCAAGTAATGGGACAGAAGGTCAACCCGTACGGCTTCCGCCTCGGCATCACCACCGACCACGTGTCGCGGTGGTTCTCCGACTCGACGAAGCCCGGACAGCGCTACGCCGACTACCTCGCCGAGGACATCAAGATCCGTCGCCTGCTGACCACCTCGCTCGACCGCGCGGGCGTCAGCAACATCGAGATCGAGCGCACGCGTGACCGCGTCCGCGTCGACATCCACACCGCCCGCCCGGGCATCGTGATCGGTCGCCGCGGCGCCGAGGCCGAGCGCATCCGCGCCGACCTCGAGAAGCTCACCGGCAAGCAGATCCAGCTGAACATCCTCGAGGTCAAGAACCCCGAGGCCGACGCTCAGCTGGTCGCCCAGGGTGTCGCCGAGCAGCTCTCCGCCCGCGTGGCCTTCCGCCGCGCGATGCGCAAGGGCCTGCAGGGCGCGCAGCGTGCCGGCGCCAAGGGTGTCCGCATCCAGGTGTCGGGCCGCCTCGGCGGCGCCGAGATGAGCCGCTCCGAGTTCTACCGCGAAGGCCGTGTGCCCCTGCACACCCTGCGCGCGAACATCGACTACGGCTTCTACGAGGCCAAGACGACCTTCGGCCGCATCGGCGTGAAGGTCTGGATCTACAAGGGCGACCTCACCAACAAGGAGCTCGCCCGCGAGCAGGCCAACGCCCCGAAGTCGCGCGGTCGTGACGACCGTGGCGGCGACCGTCGTCGTGGCCCTCGCAATGAGGCCCCCGTGGCAGAAGGAGCGTCGGCGTAATGCTCATCC
Organism: Microbacterium mcarthurae; assembly: GCF_046064585.1. Lineage (NCBI taxonomy): Bacteria > Bacillati > Actinomycetota > Actinomycetes > Micrococcales > Microbacteriaceae > Microbacterium > Microbacterium mcarthurae. The sequence continues at coordinate 262,063 of NZ_JAROCE010000003.1, forward strand.
CCCGCAAGGTCAAGTACCGCAAGCAGCACCACCCCGGCCGCTCGGGCCAGGCCACCGGTGGCACCCAGGTGTCGTTCGGTGAGTTCGGCATCCAGGCGCTCACCCCCGCTTACGTGACCAACCGTCAGATCGAGTCCGCTCGTATCGCCATGACGCGTCACATCAAGCGTGGTGGAAAGGTGTGGATCAACATCTACCCCGACCGTCCCCTCACCAAGAAGCCCGCCGAAACCCGCATGGGTTCCGGTAAGGGTTCCCCCGAGTGGTGGGTCGCAAACGTCAAGCCGGGTCGCGTCCTCTTCGAGGTCGCCGGTGTCAACGAGCAGCTCGCTCGTGAAGCACTGACCCGTGCCATCCACAAGCTGCCGCTCAAGGCACGCATCATCAAGCGCGAGGAGGGCGACGCGTAATGGCGATCGGCACCAAGCAGCTCGCCCCGAGCGAGCTCGACACGTTCGAAGACCAGCGCCTCGTCGAGGAGCTGCGCAAGGCCAAGGAAGAGCTGTTCAACCTGCGCTTCCAGTCGGCCACCGGCCAGCTCGAGAGCCACGGCCGCATCCGCGCCGTCAAGCGTGACATCGCGCGGCTGTACACCGTGATCCGCGAGCGCGAGCTCGGCATCCGCGCCACGCCGGCCCCGGTCGAGGCGACGAAGGCGAAGAAGAGCAAGGCGAAGAAGGCGGATGCCGCCGACGACGCCGCGAAGGAAGAGGCGGAGTAATGGCTACCGCGAAGAAGGCAGAGGCCGAGGCGCAGGTCGCCGGCCACGAGCACGCCGCCAACGACGTGCGCGACGAGAACGCCCGCGGTTACCGCAAGGCGCGTCGCGGCTACGTCGTCAGCGACAAGATGGACAAGACGATCGTCGTCGAGGTCGAAGACCGCGTGAAGCACCCGCTCTACGGCAAGGTCATCCGCCGCACGTCGAAGGTCAAGGCCCACGACGAGACGAACTCGGCCGGCATCGGCGACCTGGTCGTCATCAACGAGACCCGTCCGCTGAGCGCCACCAAGCGCTGGCGCCTGGTCGAGATCCTCGAGAAGGCCAAGTAAGCCTCGCGGCTGCTTGGAACCCAAGGAGTAACAAGTGATTCAGAACGAATCCCGGCTGAAGGTCGCCGACAACACCGGCGCCAAGGAGCTGCTGACCATCCGTGTCCTCGGCGGCTCCAACCGCCGGTACGCGGGCCTGGGCGACGTCATCGTCGCCACGGTCAAGGACGCCATCCCCGGTGGAAACGTCAAGAAGGGCGACGTGGTCAAGGCCGTCGTCGTCCGTGTGGTCAAGCAGACCCGTCGTCCCGACGGCTCGTACATCAAGTTCGACGAGAACGCCGCCGTGATCCTGAAGAACGACGGGGAGCCCCGCGGCACCCGTATCTTCGGGCCGGTCGGCCGTGAGCTTCGCGACAAGAAGTTCATGAAGATCGTCTCGCTCGCCCCGGAGGTCATCTGATCATGGCGAAGATCAAGAAGGGCGACCTGGTTCAGGTCATCTCGGGCGCCAAGCCCGAGCGCGGCGGAGACCGCGGCAAGCAGGGTAAGGTCCTCGAGGTCCTCACCGAGCAGAACCGCGTCATCGTCGAAGGCGTGAACTACGTCACCAAGCACAACCGCGTCGGCCAGTCCCAGCGCGGCACCAAGACCGGTGGCATCGAGACGTTCGAAGCCCCGATCCACATCTCCAACGTCGCGCTCGTCGACCCCTCGACCAAGAAGCCGACCCGCGTCGGCCACCGCGTCGAGGAGCAGGTCAAGGACGGCGTCAAGCGCACCGTCCGCGTGCGCTACGCGAAGAAGTCAGGCAAGGACCTCTGAATATGAGCACCGTGACTGCCGCGGAGGCTGGCAAGATCCAGCCCCGCCTGAAGCAGAAGTACAACACCGAGATCAAGAAGGCTCTGCAGGACGAGTTCGGCTACGCCAACGTCATGCAGATCCCCGGCCTGGTCAAGGTCGTCGTGAACACCGGTGTCGGCGAGGCCGCTCGCGACAGCAAGGTGATCGATGGTGCGGTCGACGACCTCACCAAGATCACCGGTCAGAAGCCCATCGTCACCAAGGCCCGCAAGTCCATCGCGCAGTTCAAGCTGCGTGAGGGCCAGGCCATCGGTGCGCACGTCACCCTCCGCGGCGACCGTGCGTGGGAGTTCATCGACCGCCTCGTCAACCTCGCTCTGCCCCGCATCCGCGACTTCCGCGGCCTGTCGGCCAAGCAGTTCGACGGCCACGGCAACTACACCTTCGGTCTCCAGGAGCAGTCCGTGTTCCACGAGATCGATCAGGACCGCATCGACCGCGTGCGTGGTTTCGACATCACCATCGTCACCACCGCCAAGACCGACGACGAAGGTCGCTCGCTGCTCCGCCAGCTCGGCTTCCCCTTCCAGTCGGGCGACGCTCAGGCCTGAGCCCCCGGGCCCCCGGGATCCCGGGGGCCTTTCATCGAAGGTCGCCTGTCGTGTAACGGCAGTCGAAACCTCATGATCGAAAGAAGCAACACATGACGATGACAGACCCGGTCGCAGACATGCTGACCCGTCTGCGCAACGCGAACTCCGCGCACCACGACTCCGTGTCGCTGCCGAGCTCGAAGCTCAAGACGCACATCGCCGAAATCCTCAAGCAGGAGGGTTACATCGCCGACTGGTCCGTTTCGGACGCCCGCGTCGGCCAGACCCTCACCATGACGCTGAAGTACGGCCCGAACCGCGAGCGGTCGATCGCCGGCATCAAGCGCGTCTCCAAGCCCGGCCTCCGCGTGTACGCGAAGTCCACCGAGGTCCCCACGGTCCTCGGCGGTCTGGGCGTGGCCATCCTGTCCACCTCCTCCGGTCTTCTCACCGACCGTCAGGCCGAGCAGAAGGGCGTCGGCGGGGAAGTCCTCGCCTACGTGTGGTGATCTGACATGTCGCGTATCGGACGTCTTCCCATCGACATCCCCGCCGGTGTCACCGTCACGGTGAACGGCCGGGAGGTCGCCGTCAAGGGCCCCAAGGGCGAGCTCACGCTCACCGTGGCATCCCCCCTCGAGGTGTCGGTCGAAGAGAACCAGGTTCTCGTCACCCGCCCCGACGACGAGCGCGAGTCGCGGTCGCTCCACGGCCTGACCCGCACGCTCATCAACAACAACATCATCGGTGTCACCCAGGGCTACTCCAAGGGCCTCGAGGTCGTCGGCACGGGTTACCGCGTGGCGCAGAAGGGCAGCTCGGTCGAGTTCGCCCTCGGCTTCTCGCACCCCGTCCTGATCGACCCGCCCGCGGGCATCACCCTCACGGTCGAAGGCAACAACAAGCTCACCGTGAGCGGCATCGACAAGCAGGCCGTCGGCGAGGCCGCCGCCAACATCCGCAAGATCCGCAAGCCCGAGCCCTACAAGGGCAAGGGTGTGCGGTACGCGGGTGAGGTTGTGCGCCGCAAGGCCGGAAAGAGTGGTAAGTAGCCATGGCTATCAAGACAAAGTCCGCCGCCCGCGCGCGTCGCCACGCTCGTCTGCGCAAGAAGGTCGTGGGTACGGAGCTCCGTCCCCGTCTCGTCGTGACGCGCTCGGCCCGCCACGTCTTCGTCCAGCTGGTCGACGACAGCAAGGGCCACACCGTGGCCTCGGCCTCGACCCTCGAGGTCGACCTGCGCTCGTTCGACGGTGACAAGACCGCCAAGGCCCGCAAGGTCGGCGAGCTCGTCGCCGAGCGTGCCAAGGCCGCCGGCTTCTCGGACGTCGTGTTCGACCGCGGCGGTAACCGTTACGCCGGTCGTGTCGCCGCGATCGCCGAAGGCGCCCGCGAAGGAGGGCTGAACCTGTGAGTGACAACAAGGAGACCGAAGTGACCGAGCAGACTGCACCGACCGAGGGTGCGGCTGGGTCCCAGGCGCCCGCCGAGCGTGAGCGCGAGCCGCGTCGCGGTGGTCGCGAGCGCAACGCCAACCAGCGCGACCGTGGTTCGCGCGACCGCAACGAGAGCCAGTTCCTCGAGCGCGTCGTGACGATCAACCGCGTCTCGAAGGTGGTCAAGGGTGGTCGTCGCTTCAGCTTCACGGCGCTCGTCGTCGTGGGTGACGGCAACGGTGTCGTGGGCGTCGGTTACGGCAAGGCCCGCGAGGTTCCCCTCGCCATCTCGAAGGGTGTCGAGGAAGCCAAGCGCAACTTCTTCCGCGTCCCCCGTTCCGGCTCGACCATCCCCCACCCCGTCCAGGGTGAGGCTGCCGCCGGTGTGGTGCTCCTGCGCCCCGCCGCCGCCGGTACCGGTGTTATCGCCGGTGGTCCCGTCCGCGCCGTCCTCGAGTGCGCCGGCATCCACGACGTCCTCTCGAAGTCGCTCGGTTCGTCGAACACGATCAACATCGTGCACGCGACCGTCGAGGCTCTGAAGTCGCTCGAGGAGCCCCGCGCCGTGGCCGCCCGCCGCGGTCTGGAGTTCGACCAGGTCGCCCCGGCCCGCCTCGTGCGCGCCGAGGCCGCCGCTCAGAAGGTAGGTGCCTGATGGCTGAGCGTCTGAAGGTCACGCAGATCAAGTCCAAGGTGAGCGAGAAGCAGAACCAGCGCGACACGCTGCGCTCGCTCGGTCTCAAGCGGATCGGCGACTCGGTCGTCCGTCCCGACGACGCGCAGACGCGCGGCTACGTCAAGACCGTCGCCCACCTCGTCAAGGTTGAGGAGATCGACTAATGGCTGACAAGAAGGACGAGACCGCCACGGTCGACGCCCCGAAGAAGGCTCCGGCCCGCAAGACGGCCGCCAAGAAGGATGCCGCTCCCGCGGCGCGCCCCGGCGTGCTCAAGGTGCACCACCTGCGTCCGGTCCCCGGCGCTCACACCGCGAAGACCCGCGTGGGTCGCGGTGAGGGCTCCAAGGGTAAGACCGCCGGTCGCGGTACCAAGGGAACCAAGGCCCGCTACCAGGTCAAGGTCGGCTTCGAGGGTGGGCAGATGCCGCTGCACATGCGCACCCCGAAGCTCCGCGGCTTCAAGAACCCGTTCCGGGTCGAGTACCAGGTCGTGAACCTGGACAAGCTGGCCGAGCTCTACCCGCAGGGTGGCGACGTGACCGTCGTCGACCTCGTGGCCAAGGGCGCCGTGCGCAAGAACGAGAAGGTCAAGGTGCTCGGCACCGGCGACATCTCGGTCGCGCTCAACGTCTCGGTCGACAAGGTCTCCGGCTCCGCCGAGCAGAAGATCGTCGCCGCTGGCGGCACCGTCAACTGACATCGCACCCGGGAAGGGGCCGGCGGCCGTGTGGCCGTCGGCCCCTTCTGGGTTAGTCTGATTCGGTGTGCGCCTCGTCGCGCGCCGAGATCGTTCTGGAGGACTTCCCTTGTTCAGCGCCATCGCGCGGGTTTTTCGCACGCCCGACCTGAGGCGGAAGATCGCCTTCACGCTGGGCATCATCGCCATTTACCGGCTAGGTGCTCACGTGCCGACGCCCTTCGTCGACTTCCCGAACGTTCAGCGCTGTCTCGCGCAGTCCGGGAGCACCGAGGGTCTGCTGTCGCTCGTCAACCTGTTCTCGGGTGGGGCGCTCCTCCAGCTGTCGATCTTCGCGCTGGGCGTCATGCCCTACATCACCGCGACGATCATCGTTCAGCTGCTGCGCGTCGTCATTCCGCACTTCGAGACGCTGTACAAGGAAGGCCAGGCGGGGCAGGCCAAGCTGACCCAGTACACGCGCTACCTCACGATCGCGCTGGCGCTGCTGCAGTCGACCACCCTCGTCACGGTGGCCCGCTCCGGCCAGCTCTTCGGCACCGGCGGTGCCCCCGAGTGCCAGCAGCTGCTGACCAACGACATCTGGTGGGCCCAGCTCCTCATGATCATCACCATGACCGCCGGCACCGGCCTGGTCATGTGGTTCGCCGAGCTCGTCACTGAGCGTGGCGTCGGCAACGGCATGTCGATCCTCATCTTCACCTCCATCGCCGCGACCTTCCCCGGGGCGATGCTCGCGATCCTGAACTCGCGCGGCGTGGAGATCTTCCTCCTCGTTCTCGCCGTCGGCATCCTCGTCGTCGGACTCGTCGTCTTCGTCGAGCAGTCGCAGCGCCGTATCCCCGTGCAGTACGCCAAGCGCATGGTCGGACGCCGCACCTACGGCGGCACCAACACCTACATCCCGATCAAGGTCAACATGGCCGGTGTCGTGCCGGTGATCTTCGCGTCGTCGCTGCTGTACATCCCTGCCCTCATCGCGCAGTTCAACCAGCCGCAGGTGGGTCAGGAGCCGGCCGCGTGGGTGACCTGGATCTCGCAGTACCTCACGCGCGGCGACCACCCGCTGTACATGCTCGTGTACTTCCTGCTGATCGTCGGCTTCACGTACTTCTACGTCGCGATCACCTTCAACCCGGTCGACGTCGCCGACAACATGAAGAAGTACGGCGGCTTCATCCCGGGCATCCGCGCCGGCCGCCCGACCGCCGAGTACCTCGACTACGTGCTGACCCGGATCACGCTGCCCGGATCCATCTACCTCGGCCTGGTCGCGCTGCTTCCGCTCGTGGCGCTCGCGACGGTCGGTGCCAACCAGAACTTCCCGTTCGGCGGCGCGTCGATCCTCATCATCGTCGGCGTGGGACTCGAGACGGTGAAGCAGATCGACGCGCAACTCCAGCAGCGTCACTACGAGGGGCTTCTGCGATGAGCGCGCGTCTTCTGATCGTCGGACCGCAGGGCTCCGGTAAGGGCACGCAGGGCGTCCGCGTCGGCGAGGCGTGGGGGATCCCCGTCGTGTCGACCGGCGACGTCTTCCGCGCCAACGTGGCAGAGGGCACCGAGCTGGGGCTGCAGGTCAAGTCGATCATCGACGCCGGCAGCCTCGTGCCCGACGAGCTCACCAGCGCGGTCGTCCGCGACCGCCTCGCCCAGGCGGATGCCGCCGAAGGATTCCTCCTCGACGGCTACCCCCGCAACGTCGCTCAGGTGATGCACCTCGACGAGTTCCTCGAAGGGCGCGACGAACAGCTCGACGCGGTCATCGCCCTCGTCGTCCCGCGTGAGGAATCGCTGTCGCGACTCACCGCCCGCGCTGCGGAGCAGGGCCGCGCCGACGACACCGAAGAGGCGATCGCCACGCGCCTGGAGATCTACGAGCGCGAGACGGCTCCGATCCTCGACGTGTACCGCACTCGCGGCATCGTCGACGAGATCGACGGCGTCGGCGCGCTCGACGACATCACCGCACGCATCTTCGCCGCGCTCGAGGCGCGGGGGCTGCGACCGGCGCAGTGACGTGGTGCTGCGCTCCTCGATCTACAAGAAGCCCGCGCACCTGCGCGCGATGGTCGAACCGGGGCTCATCACGGCCGCGGCCCTGGACGCCGTTCGCGCGCTGATCGCTCCCGGAGTCACGACCCTCGAGCTGGATGCCGCGGCCTCCCGCGTCATCACCGCGCGCGGCTCGAAGTCGAACTTCCAGATGGTGCGCGGCTACCGCCACACGATCTGCGCGTCCGTGAACGAGCAGGTGGTGCACGGCATCCCGAACGACCGTCCGCTCGTGGCCGGCGACCTGCTCTCCATCGACGCCGGTGCGGAGTACGCGGGCTGGAACGGGGACTCCGCGTTCACCGTCGTCGTGCCGGGCGACGCACCCGAAGAGCTCGTCGCCCCGCGCCGCCGACTCTCCGAGGTCACCGAGGGCTCGCTGTGGGCCGGCATCGCGGCCCTGAGCCGGGCGTCCCACCTCGGCGAAGTGGGCGCCGCCATCGAGGACTACATCGAGGCCAATGCCCCGGAGGGCGGTTACGGCATCCTGCGCGACTACGTCGGTCACGGGATCGGCCGCAAGATGCACGAATCGCCGAGCATCTTCAACTACCGGGTGCCGGAGCGCGGCGCCGAGGTGCGGCCGGGACTCGCCGTCGCGATCGAGCCGATGGTCGTCATCGGCGACCAGGAGACCCTCGTCGAGGACGACGGATGGACCGTCTCGACGGTCGACGGCACGGCCGGCTCTCACTGGGAACATAGCGTCGCGGTGCACGATGGTGGCATCTGGGTCCTCACCGCTCCCGACGGCGGTGCGGAGAAGCTGGCACCCTTCGGCGTGGTGCCGAAGGAGATCGACGGAAGATGATGTCTGCGGTGCGCAAGTCCACGAACTGGTTCGCTCTTGGAGTGACGGCGGCCGCGGTGGTCCTCGTCCTGGTCATCGGGGGAGTGGTCTGGTTCGCCAACAGCCAGGCGACCTCGCCGGGCACCGTTCCCGAATCCTCGGCGGTCGACCCCGACACCGGCGCCATCGCCGTCGGATCGGGGGAGCAGACGGTCGACACGTACGTCGACTTCATGTGCCCGGTGTGCAACTCGTTCGAGCAGGCCTACGGTCCGACGCTGCAGCAGCTCGCCGACGACGGCACCATCACCCTCAACATCCACCCGATCGCCATCCTCGACCGGCAGTCTCAGGGCACCGCGTTCTCGACCCGCGCCGCCAACGCCGCGTATTGCGTCGCCGTCGACGACCCCGCCAACGTGACCGCGTTCGTCAAGGCGATGTACGCCCAGCAGCCCAGCGAAGGAACCGCGGGTCTGGACGATGCCGCCATCGCCACGATCGCGAAGAATGCCGGGGCCTCGGATGCCGTCACATCCTGCATCAGCGACGGCACGTACTCCCGGTTCGTCGCTGCGGTCACCGAGAAGACGCCCCTCCAGGCGGGTGTGAGCTCGATCTCCACGCCGACGATCGCGATCAACGGCACCGTGCTCGCCAATCGCACGGACCTCACCGGCGACCCGCAGAAAGACATCGTCGAGCGTCTGAACGGCTGACCGAGAGCGGCAAGTTGCCGCATCGCGCTCTACCACGTATGCTTGATCTTTGGTGCGTTGCGCCTTTATTGGCGTGTCGTTGCACCACCCCCATCCACCGCAGACCGGCCGGTCTGCAATGAGCGTGAGCGAGTTTATGGCGAAGAAAGACGGTGTCATCGAGATCGAGGGCACGGTGTCCGAGGCACTGCCCAATGCGATGTTCCGTGTCGAACTGACCAACGGTCACAAGGTGCTCGCCACCATCTCGGGAAAGATGCGACAGAACTACATCCGCATCATCCCCGAGGACCGCGTCGTCGTCGAGCTGAGCCCCTACGACCTCACGCGCGGTCGCATCGTCTACCGCTACCGCTGAGCCGGCCGAGAAGTAACGAACCGCGCGAGCGGATCGAAGACAGCGAACAGGAATCACCCCCATGAAGGTCAACCCCTCCGTCAAGCCCATCTGCGACCACTGCAAGGTGATCCGTCGCCACGGGCGCGTCATGGTGATCTGCAAGAGCAACCCGCGTCACAAGCAGCGCCAGGGCTGAGTCCGTACGGGCTCGACGACCGACTTCCAACTGAATACACAACGGCAGGATCAGAACCCGCACGGCGGGGGACACCTCGGGGCGGAGGCCCGGGCACCGATCCTGCTCCACACCTCCACGACACTCTGAGGAGAGCCGCATGGCACGTCTCGCCGGCGTCGACATCCCGCGCGACAAGCGCGTGGTGATCGCACTTACCTACATCTACGGCGTGGGCCGTACCCGCTCCACCGAGATCCTCACCGCGACCGGCATCAGCCCGGACGTCCGCGTCAAGGACCTCACCGACGACCAGCTGGTCGCGCTCCGCGACCACATCGAGGGCACCTACAAGGTGGAGGGTGACCTCCGTCGCGAGGTGGCCGCCGACATCCGCCGCAAGGTCGAGATCGGTTCCTACGAGGGCCTGCGCCACCGCCGCGGCCTCCCGGTGCGCGGTCAGCGCACGAAGACGAACGCGCGTACCCGCAAGGGACCCAAGCGCACCGTCGCCGGCAAGAAGAAGGCGCGCTAGGCCTCCGCCGGCGCAGGATCCAGGAGAACCGCACATGGCACAGGCCAAGTCCGCCGCGCGCAAGCCGCGCCGCAAGGAGAAGAAGAACATCGCCGTGGGTCAGGCCCACATCAAGTCGACGTTCAACAACACCATCGTTTCGATCACCGACCCGTCCGGGGCCGTCATCAGCTGGGCCTCGTCCGGCGGAGTCGGCTTCAAGGGCTCGCGCAAGTCGACGCCGTACGCCGCCGGCATGGCCGCGGAGTCCGCTGCCCGCCAGGCGCAGGAGCACGGCGTCAAGAAGGTCGACGTCTTCGTGAAGGGTCCGGGTTCGGGCCGCGAGACCGCGATCCGCTCGCTGACGGCTGCCGGCCTCGAGGTCGGCTCGATCCAGGACGTGACGCCGCAGGCGCACAACGGCTGCCGTCCGCCGAAGCGCCGCCGCGTCTGACGCATCGTTCCCGGGGAGTGCTCGTCGCTCCCCGGGAACGCTCGCGCTTTCGCGCACCCAGGCATTGCGGATGCCACGGCCCCCGGGCGCGTGGCATCCGGCGAGTACAACTCAACACCTCACCCCATTACACGTGTCATATAGCGGGCACGTGATCGAAAGGAACACATAGTGCTCATCGCACAGCGTCCCACTCTGACCGAGGAGAAGATCGGGGAGTTCCGCAGCCGTTTCGTCATCGAGCCGCTCGAGCCCGGCTTCGGTTACACGATCGGCAACGCGCTGCGTCGCAGCCTCCTCTCGTCGATCCCCGGCGCGGCCGTCACGAGCATCCGCATCGATGGCGTCCTGCACGAGTTCAGCACCATCCCGGGCGTGAAGGAAGACGTCACCGAGATCATCCTGAACATCAAGCAGCTCGTGGTCTCGAGCGAGCGCGACGAGCCCATCACCGCGTACCTGCGAAAGACGGGTGCCGGCGAGGTCACGGCGGCCGACATCTCCGCTCCCGCGGGCGTCGAGGTGCACAACCCCGAGCTGGTCATCGCCACGCTCAACGACACCGCGAAGTTCGAGCTCGAGCTCACCATCGAGCGTGGCCGTGGCTACGTGTCGGCGACCCAGAACCGCAACGAGTACGCCGAGGCGGGCCAGATCCCGATCGACTCGATCTACTCGCCCGTGCTCAAGGTCAGCTACCGCGTCGACGCGACCCGCGCCGGTGAGCGCACCGACTTCGACAAGCTCGTCCTGGACGTCGAGTCGAAGCCGTCGATCGCTCCCCGCGACGCCGTGGCCTCGGCCGGCCGCACGCTCACCGAGCTGTTCGGTCTCGCCCGCGAGCTGAACGTCGAGGCCGAGGGTATCGAGATCGGCCCCGCCCCGGTCGAGACCGTCCTCTCGAACGAGCTGTCGATGCCGATCGAAGACCTCGACCTCTCGGTCCGCTCGTACAACTGCCTCAAGCGCGAGGGCATCAACACCGTCTCCGAGCTGGTCGCCCTCTCCGAGACGCAGCTGATGAACATCCGCAACTTCGGTCAGAAGTCGGTCGACGAGGTGCGCGACAAGCTCACCTCCCTCGGCCTGTCGCTCAAGGACTCGGTGCCCGGCTTCGACGGCGCTCAGTTCTTCGGCGGCTACGGCGACGAGACCGTCTGACCCGTCGGACCCGACCGAACCTTCCCACTGGAGTAACACGACATGCCCAAGCCCACGAAGGGTCCCCGCCTCGGCGGCGGCCCGGCCCACGAGCGCCTGCTTCTCGCGAACCTCGCCGCGGCCCTGTACACCCACAAGTCGATCAAGACGACCGAGACGAAGGCCAAGCGCCTCCGTCCGCTCGCTGAGCGCCTCATCACGTTCGCGAAGCGGGGTGACCTCCACGCCCGCCGCCGCGTCCTCTCGGTGATCGGTGACAAGGAGGTCGTGCACACCCTCTTCACGGAGATCGCTCCGCTGGTCGCGGACCGCGACGGTGGCTACACCCGCATCACCAAGGTCGGAAACCGCAAGGGTGACAACGCCCCCATGGCCGTGATCGAGCTCGTCCTCGAGCCCGTCAGCAAGAAGCCGTCCGCCTCGAAGGCTGCCGCCGCACCCGCTGCCGCGGCTCCCGCCGAGGACGAGGCTCCCGCCGAAGAGACCGCCGCTGAGGAGACCCCGGCCACCGACGAGGCCGCCGACGCCGGCGCCGAGTCGCCCGAGGAGGGCGCGGCCGCTGAGGCTGCCGCCGCCGACGCGGTCGAGGACGACGCGAAGGCGTAACTCCTCTCCCTCTCGCACCGAGGCCCTCTCCCAGCCGGGAGGGGGCCTCGGTCGTTGCGGCGCCCGGGCGATTAGGCTGAGTGGGTGCGTATCCGCCTCGACATCGCCTACGACGGCACGCACTTCCGCGGGTGGGCACGTCAACCGGGCTTACGTACCGTGCAGGGCACCCTCGAAGACGCGCTCACGCGAATCCTCGGCGGTGAACCGCGTCTCGTGGTGGCCGGACGAACGGATGCCGGTGTGCACGCCTCGGGGCAAGTGGCGCACGTCGATCTCGACGACGCACAGACGGCACGTCTTCCGCGTCGGCGACGCGACGGCGACGAAGTCGACGCGGTGGCGGCGCTCGCGGGTCGCGTGAGGGGTGTCCTGGGCGCCTACCCCGATGTCACCGTCACCCGTACCGTCGAAGCCCCGGACGGCTTCGACGCCCGCTTCTCGGCCACATGGCGCCGTTACGTCTACCGCATCGCCGATCTGACGACCGGCTACGACCCCCTCGAGCGTGCCCGCACCACGACGGTCAAGGCGCACCTCGACGTGGAGGCGATGGATGCCGCTGCCCGCAGCCTCATCGGCCTCCATGACTTCGCGGCCTACTGCAAGGCCCGGGAAGAGGCGACGACCATCCGGACGCTGCTCGAGTTCGACTGGCATCGGGACGCGGCGGGCGCGGTGATCGCCCACGTCCGCGCCGACGCCTTCTGCCACAGCATGGTGCGTGCGCTGGTCGGGGCGTGTGTGGCCGTGGGGGAGGGGAGGATTCCTCCGCACGCGGTCGTGGACATCCGCGACGCGGGGCTCCGCACACCGGACACGAAGGTGTTGGCCGCTCGTGGACTCGTGCTCGCCGAGGTCGGCTACCCCGTCGACGAGCTTCTGGCATCCCGTGCCGAACAGACGCGGAATCGGCGCGACGCGGACGACATCGGTTCCTGAGCGTTTGGCAACCCTCGCGGGGCGGGGGGATCCGTCGCCTTAGGCTGGCGGAGTCATGAAGGTCATCTCGTACAACCTGCGCAAGCATCGCGCGGCGGGGGAGCTCGCCGCCCTCGTCGACGCCCACGCGGCCGACGTCCTCTGTCTTCAGGAGTACGACACCCGCGAGATCCCCGCAGAGATCTCGGGGCTGCGGCTGGCGGAGGCGACCCAGCGCAATCGACTGGGTCTTGCGGTGTACTACCGCGAGAACACCTTCCGCGCGGTCGACGTGCGCTCCATCTCGCTGAAGAAATCGCTGCACGACTACGTGCTCAAGCCCGCCGAGGAACGCATGCTCGGCGTTCGTCTGCGGGACATCGACGACGGCCACGAGATCATCGTGGCGTCGTTCCACGCCGCGCCGCTCACGGCGCTGAACTCGCTCCGGCGACATCAGATCCGCGCTGCTTTGAGCGAGCTGCAGAACCTCGGACCGGGACTGCCCACGCTCATGGTCGGCGACTACAACTACCCGGTCTTCAAGGAGAACCTCGGGCAGGCCGTCCGCGACCAGGGCTACGAGCTCACTCTGAGCGACTCCCGCACCTACACCCGGTACCGCTTCTTCCGCGGCCACTACGACTTCGCCACGTCGATCGGTTTCGACATCGCACACATCCGAACCCTCCCCCAGGGGCTCAGCGACCACCTCCCGATCCTCATCACCGCGGACGTCGCGGGAGGTCGGCTCGCCGCGACGTCCTGAGCCGGGCGGGAACGGCGGAAGCGAGGGCCGTCGTCAGACGACCCTCGCTTCCGAGGTACCGATGCGGTCAGGCGGCGGTACGACGACGGCGCACGGCGGCTCCCACGCCCACCGCTGCTCCGGCGACGACAAGAGCGCCACCGGCGATCCACAGCCCCGCGGCGCTGTCGGAGTTGAAGCCCGTGACCGCGAGACCGGCCTTCGACGGCGGCTTCGTTCCCGCGGGGGTCACCGTGATGCTCGTTCGCAGGACGACACCGCTGGTGACGCCCGTGAACGTGAGGTCGTACTTGCCGCTGGCGTTCTGCGGGAAGAGGATCGGCACGTTGAGCTTGCCCTGCACGGCACGCGTGGTCAGCATGGTGTTCGTCTCGATGGCCGTCTTGATGAAGGCGAGCCTCGCGCCGTTGGCGTTCTCGCCCGTGATTGTGATGCGGATGTCTTCAGAGGCGTTGAACGGTGCGCGGTCGGTGGTGAACGTGCTCGTGTTGTTCGGGGCGATGGTCGCGGGAGTCGCGATGACCACTGCAGGGTCGGGGTAGGCGTGTGCGGCCGTGGGGGCCATCAGCGCGACGGCCACCAGCGAGAGAGCTGCAGCGGCACGGAGGATCGAGTTCTTCATGGGGTCCCCATATCGATGGCGGGTTGGGCCGGGTCAAGGAAGCGCGAACGTCTCGCGGGAAACGGCGCGTGCGTGAACAGTCTTTCGGCGCCCCGCCGAGTGGTCCTTTTCCGCCGGGGCCCTTTCATGCCTGAGGCGGCAAGAAATCACCTGTCTCTCCGTGCGACACTGCGGCCGAGAGAGCGAGCGAGGCGCGTGACGGTGCTAGCCCGCGTCCGCGCACGAGGGCGCCTCGTTGGCAGCCGCGACCGCGGGTAGCATGGGGGTCGTCACCGTCTCCAGCCTCGGCGTCCGAGGCGTCGCGACGGTGAGGTCGAGCGTCGCGGATTGGCCGGGCGCCACCCGCACCGACCACTTGAGCACCTCATGGCCGCGGTCCTGAGCACGGACGAAACCCGAGGGGTCCGCGTCCCCGGTGACGGTGTTGTCCTGAAGCAGGGCGCCCGTCGGTAGGTAGACGTAGACGCCGGTGAGCGTGTGGCCCGGGGGCACGCCATACGCGCCCCCGCCGGTGACGTACTCCGGCAGGGTGGCCGGGTCGGGAGCGTCATTGCGCAGCGTGACGCGGAGCATTGCGGTGCCATCCGAGCACCACGTCGTCGCGGTCCCGAGCCGCATGTAGTAGTCCATCTTCGAGCCGGTGCCGTCGTTCACGTAGACGCCGAGCGTCGTGGCGCCGTCGCCCGAACCAGGGAGGCCCCCCTGCAGCGTCGAGCCGTCGAGGACCGCCTGCTCCTGCGAGTCCGCACTCCAGACGAGGAGGCGCCGCTCTCGGCCCGAACGGTCCAGCGCCTCGACCAGGGCGCGAGGCTCGAGGTCTCCGGCAGCCAGCGCCCCGAAGACGGCGCTCGTCGCCGACTGGAAGAAGGCATCCTGCTGCTTCGGGTCGGAGTAGCGGCGATACACCTCGTCCAGGAGCAGCGGCACAGTGTTCTCGCTCGTGAGTACATCACCCGAGGGCAGGCTCACCGGTCCCGTCGCCGTGAGCAGATACGACAGCGCGACGGGGTCGACGGCGATCACACCGTCGACCTCGGTCCCGTGCTGCTGACGCCACATCTCCCGTGCCAACGGTGCCCCGGCGGCGAAGTCGGGCAGCTGCGTCACGTTCTGGACGTACCGCGCCGGTCGCTCATCGAACAGTGGGCGTAGGCCTTCGGGCACATCGGCGACCGGTTCACCGCCGGCATCGCGGAAATCCGTCGACGAGGCCTGTGCGGTGAGCGTGATCCTGCCCTGATCCGTGTTGAGCTGCGCGACGGCTCCGACCACTCCGCCGGGCGAGCGCCACTCGGCGCTGTTCTGGAACAGCACCAGGTAGGACCGCGGTCCGTCGGCGCCGAGCATGGCGGGAAGCAGGCGGGTCGTCCGATGCAGCGCGTCGGCGTCGGCGCGCGCCCGTGCGAACAGCTCATGAGCGCGCGTGACCTGATCGGCGAGCGCGGGGAGGACGTCGCGGAGCTCGACCGCGGACAGCCGGGACGTCGCATCCGTCAGGGCCACTGTCGCCCTGTCAGCCGCGGGCTCCCACGAGGCGAGCAGCTCGACGTCGTAGCCGCCGTCGCTCGTGCGCAGCGACCCGGAGGAGAGGGCGGATGCCGCCGCGCCCACCGGCTCGAGAGCCGCGAGGGCCCCGTCGGCGGCGCCGGCGAGCTCGGCGATCGCCGTCAGCTGTGGTCCCGCCCAGGGGAGCGAGCCGGCGGCGGCCCATACGGGGTCGCTCGTCAGGGCGCGCGCGGCGGCCATGTCGTCTCGGGCGGCGGCGAGGTCGTCGGCCCACACGGTCGGGTCGCTGTCAGAAGAGCCCACCCCCACGAGAACATCGCGCGCAGCGTCGAGATGCTGGTACGCCATCGCGCCGCGCACCGCGACCCACGCGGCTCCCGCAGCACCGATGAGGAGCAGCACCGTCGTGAGTGTCAGCAGCGCGCGCTCGGCGCCACGACGTGAACGATTTTTCACGCGAGCACAATAACGTCTCGAAGATCCCCGGCCAGGGCCCGTGAGTTCCCGTCCGCCTAGACTCGACGAAGAACCACAGGAGGATGCATGGGGGAGCGGATGCTGCGACGACGCCGCGCCGTGGGCGCGATGGGCGCAGGAATGATGGCGCTCGCGCTCGCCGGATGCGGTGCGCCGCCGTGGGCGCAGGGCGGGGGCCAGGCTTCCCCCTCCCCGACCCGGTCGGCGTCCATCGTGCCCGTACCCGTTCCCGTGGCGAACGACCTCTCCAGCGGCTCCACCGAGCGCCAGGTCAACGCCGGGGCGATCTCGGCGACCATCGACTACTGGTCCACGCTCGCCATGGACCGCTGGACCGCGACCGCGCTCAAGCCCGTCAGTATCTCGATGGCCACCACCGTCACCCCGAACGACGGCCAGAAGGTCTACCTGCAGAGGGCGACGATGACCGCGGTCCCGGGCAACGAGACACAGTCGTTCGCACCCCTGGCCCCACAGGTCGATCAGTCCAACCCGCCGGGTTATCTCGTGCTGGCTCCCTACAGCTACTCGCAGACGTTCAACGTCGGCGAGGTGCCGGCAGAAGCGACCTTCGTGACCCTGCAGTTCACGTACGAATACCTCCTGCAGACCACCCCCACCTCGAACGAATTCGCCAAGCAGACCGCCAGCGATTCGATCACCGTCGCCATCGCCCGGGAAGCGACGCCCTCGGGCTGATCAGGCGCGCAGCCGCTCCCAGCGGTCACCACCGAGTCCGCTGGCTGTCACGGCGGCGTCCTCAGCGAGCCGGACGAGCTCGGTCAGATCGTAGTCGGCGGCCTCTGCGGGCACCCACCCGATACTCGCCGAGAAGTGCACGTCGACCCAGTCGGCGGCATCCACCTCCGTCACGCGCCGCAACAGCTGCCGGACGTGCTCGCGCAGCACCGGCCCGGGGCGGCATACGACCGCCACGAGCCGTCCACGGGCGGGTCGTCCCAGATCCGCCTCTGCCGGAAGCGCTCGGGCGACGACGGTCTCGAAGGTCGACACGATGCGATTCCATCCGCTCTCGCCGATCGTGCTGCGAATCTGTTCGGGGTCATCGAGGCGAATGGCCAGCACCGCCCACGAGGTCTCTCGTGATCGTCGCGCGCGAGCCAGCCGGTCGGTCGCTGTCACCGTGAACTGCGGCCACGAAATCGCCGAGCTGGTGCCCACCGGTGACACCGACGTGAGATACAGGACGCTGACCGTGGCGCAGACGAGGTACACCAGCATCGCCAGGCTGTTCAGGATGCGGGGCAAGTACAGGTCGCCGACGTTCGAGGGAAGGGCGAGTCCGGCGACGACGATGCCGCCCGCGAGGGCGACGAACCCCGCCGAGACGATCGTGAGGGGGAGGACGAGTCGCTCCATGCGGTCGGCGGCGCGTCGGGTCTCGGCGATCGTGAGCCCCGCGAACACCGCCGCTCCGAGGAACGCCACGCGGAATGTCATCCCGTAGGCGCGCGGTTCCGTGGCCGCGACGAACGCCGCGGCGGTCGCCACCGACTGCGCGACCGCGATCCAGGGCAGAGCACGCGCGTCGCGCCGCGCGCGGAAGCCCGACCAGATGAGAGCGGGGGCACCGAGCATGAGCCCCAGCCCGGCGCGTCGAACGGCCTCCTCGCCCATCACCGAACCGGCCACCGATACCCACGTGCTGGCCATGGCGAGCACGAACGCGAGCGACCAGAGCAGTGCGGCGCGGGAGGGGCGGTGCAGAAAGCCCAGGCCGACCACCATCACGGTGGCCAGAGTGGCGACGGTCGCCTGAGCGAGCCCCAGGTTGGCCAGGGTCTCCTGCGGTGTCATGCGTCCGGGGCTCCCGTCCGGGCGGGCAGACGCACCGTGACGGTGGTGCCGCTGCCGACTTCGCTTTCGAGTTCCAGCGAGCCGCCCTGCTCTTGAATGATGCTGCGCACGATCCCCATCCCCAGTCCGGTTCCCGGCGTCGGGCTTTCGCGGGCGGCGCGGGCGCGGAAGTACGGGTCGAAGATGCGCGGCAGGTCTTCGGGATGGATGCCAATTCCGGTGTCGGTGAAGGTCAGCTCCACCTGATCGGCCGAGATCGTCCCCGAGATGCGCACGCTGCCACCGCCCGGTGTGTACTTGATGGCGTTGCTGAGGATGTTGTCGAACGCCTGACGCAGGCGGAAACCGTCGCCCACGACCTCGGCGGAGGGGGGCAGCTCGTCGATGACACTCACTCGTCGTGCGGCCGCGGCCGGGCGGAACGACTCCAGAGACGAGGCGATGATGCGGCTGGCATCCGCTGTCGTCGCCGTCTTTTCCTCGCGGAACATGCCGCGCGAGTTGGCGAGGATCTCCGAGATCAGCGTCTGCATCCGCTCACCGGCCCCCGCGATGACCTCCAGCTGCTCTCGCACCTTGGGCGACAGATCGGGAGCGTCGAGGGCGAGGTCCGCGTGGCCGATGATGGCCGTTAGCGGGTTGCGCAACTCGTGAGAGACCGTGGCGGCGAGGCGTTCGCGCGCGCGCTCGGCCTCGATGAGCGCCGTGACGTCGTGGACGATGAGCAGCGTGCTCTCGGGCTCGTCCGAGGACACCAGCCGCCGAGTGGATGCCGAGAGCGCGTGCCAGTCGCCCTGCGCGTCGAACAACCACACGCGCTCGTCTTCGAACTGCTCGCCCCGCGCGGCGCGGGCGAACGGCCGCTCCGATTCCGGCAGCGGCTCGCCGCGGAGAGTCGCGTACTCCACCGCGCCCCCCGGACGCGACGGCTCATCGCGTTCGATTCCATACAGGTTGACGTAGGTGTCGTTCAGCGCGAGCACCTCGCCGTCGGCGGAGAGCCGCGCGATGCCGGTGTCCAGTCCGTTGAGCATCTGCGACACTCGACGCTCTTGCCCGGTGACGCGCTGCAGTGTGCCTTGCAGCCTGCTGGCCTGCCGCCGTAGGAGCTGCTTGAAGGCCCGGGTCTGGCGCGATGACAGGTAGGCCGTGATCGCGATGAACGTCAGCGACAGCATCACGACGATGAGCCGCAGAGCGGTCTCGGGTCCGACGCCGGTGATCGAGGCGTCCGCGACGATGATGACCCCGACGGTCGCCAAGGAGGCGATCATCAAGCTGAGGACGAAGTGCGTGGCGATCCACGTGATGGGGAACACCCAGAAGAAGCTGAAACGCAGGTCGGTGCCGAAGCTCAACAAGCCGATGCCGACGATGTCCCCGAAGGGGATGAGTGCCACCGTGTTCCGGGGCAAGCGGTGCCACGGGACCATGATCGACACCGCGGTGAGGGCGATCACGATTCCGACGCCGGTCGAGAACGTCCAGACGGCGAACAACGACGGCGAGAGCGCCTGCACGAGCAGCACCGTGATGACGACGCTCGCGCCCAGAACCAGCTGGAGAAGCCACACCGAACGCGTGCGACTGCTCGGCCCGCTGGTGTCGTCGGCGTCGGAGAGCCCCGGCGAGATCGCCGACGGGACGCTCCTCACGGCTGCCATGTGATCGAGTGTATAGACCATGGTGTAGTCTTCTGCGCGCCATCCTGTCTCTGCTCGCCCTTCGCTTCCACCCGGTCGCGTTGTTCGGTCAGACTCCCCCTGAGGCCTGCATCCCGCAGTGTGATGGTCGTTTCGTCGACCTTGCGTACCAGCGCCCTCAGAACCTGGAGAGAACAGTGGACACCTCCTCTCGCCGCCGGACCCTTCGCGCTCTCGCGCTCGCGTCGGTCATCGCCCTCGGGGGCCCGCTCACCCTGACGGGCTGCTCCCAGATCATCGACGCGTTCAACGCACTCCAGGCCCAGACCTCGGGTCAGAGTCAGTCCGTCGTGGTGTCTACGCCCGAGCCGCAGTCGACCGCCGATGTCATGCCCTTCGACTCCCGCTTCACCTATGACGGATCGGTGTCGCTCTCGTCCGAGGTGGCCGACGGCCTCGAGCTCCGCCTCGATGTGTGGGCGGTCGACCCCAAGCGCACGATGGAGTGGACGTCGACGAACGAGAAGCAGTTCGGCTTCGCCCTCAACGTCTACGACCACCGAGTCGACGAGAAGGCCGTGCTCGCACAGAAGCGGCGCGTCTACGTGTCGTCGGTCTCGATCACGTCGCAGACCGCGCAGACCGGGGGACAGGTTTCCAACCCGTTCCAGTTCAGCGCCGACCCTCGCACCCTCGTCCCGTCGGACACCCTGCGCTCCGACCGCGGGCTGCTGCTGAACAGTTTCCAGGGCGGGCTGCTGGTGCCCTCGACCTCGATCCGCCAGCTGCCGAATGACACCTATGGCATCACGCTGGAGTTCGCGTTGAGCATCGCCGTTGAGGGGACGGCCAACTCCGAGGCGTCCTTCGGTCAGCAGACCGTGTACCAGTACTTGCCGATCGCGATTTTCGAGTCCGACGCGTCGTCGGCCGCTGAGCAGCCCACGGACTCGGGCGAAAGCACGGACCGCGCGCCCGGGTGGGGGCAGGGGAACGACCAGGGCTGACCGCCCGGACGGCCCGATCAGGGGTGGGGTACGGCGCCGAGACCGGGTCGTAACCTTCGACTCTCCATGAGCAGCGAGAGCGCCTGCACGTCGGCCACCCGATGGTGCTCGAAGGCGAGATCGGGTGTGTCGCCGTAGCTGATCCGCGGCATGCGCGCGGCGAACGCGCGGCGCACGTGCGCTTCGACGTCGGCCGGCGCAACCGATGCGGCGACGAGGACGAACACGGTGTCGCGAGCCGGAACGCCCGCGCGCGCTCCCGGGAGCGCCTCGTGAGCGGCATCCACCAGCATCGCCACCACTTCGTCGGCGCGCGCCGCGCTGTGAGCCGCGCGGATCAAGGCGATCTCGGGGATGCGCACGACGAGCGTCTCGACCTCTGCACGGGATCGGAGCAGCTCTTCGGCGGCGCGTCGGAGGACTCCGCGTTCGTGAGCGCGCGTGCCGGGCGCGGGGTCGTCATCGAGCTCGCGCCCCAGCCGAACGGAGCCGAGGCCCATTCCGACGATCGCCAGGGCGCTGACGATCGTGGTGATCTCCGTCGAGGCGGTGTGCTGCCACAGCGGCGAGCCCATTCCCGCGAGCCCCGCGACGACGAGACGGTGGAGGTTGTAAGCGGCGTACGCGATCAGCGTCACCGTCAGGGCTCCGACACCCGCGAGCTCGCGCACCGGGCGCCGCCGGAGCTCGACCGCGGCGAGGACGGCGAAGACCGCCAGGGCGCCCGTCTTGAGCAGGGTCGCGTCGTCGAGTGCCATCACGAAAGTCAGCCCGAGCATCAGGATGCCGCCGGCCCCCACCGTGGCGGCTCCGATCGCCGGCCGTGCGTTCAGACGTCGTGCGCCGGCCCAGGCCAAGCCCACGGTCACCACGTTCGTCGCGTTGCCGGCGGCCGCCGCGAAGGTGCCGCCGCCGGACATCTCGGCCACGTTCGCGAGCGAGCATGCCATGGCGGCGACGGCCGCGACGCCCATGTATCGCACGAGCTCGGCGCGTGGACCGCCGCGGTCGTCTCCGTGACGCCCGTGCGCCAGGTAGAGCGCGGAACCCGCGACCGAGGCTGCGGCGATGGCGACGAGGAAGTTGAGGAAGATCATCGTCGAAGCTCTCCCTGGTGACGCGCCCCGGGCCCAATCTTGAGGAAACCTTGCGGGGACGGTGGTCATGTGCGGCGCTGGCCTTGCGGTGAACATAGCAGAGTGAAGCCAGATCGACCGCTCCCCCCGCGACAGGAAGACGCCGCCATGACTGACCAGCGAAGCTTCGCTCACCAGAACCGGGCCCTCGCCTACCCCGCGGGCAACGCCGGCGGTCCATCCATTGTCGAGGAGCACGCCTTCCCGGACGACTTCGCGTCGGTGCTGGAGCACTCCACGGTGCACCGCTCGACCATCGGGTGCATCATCCCCGCCTACAACGAGGAGGAGTCGATCGCGCAGGTGATCGAGGCCCTGCTCGGGCAGACGCGCGTGCCCGATGTCATCCATGTGGTGGTCAACAACACCTCGGATGCCACCGTGAAGATTGCGTCCGAGTACAGCGGGCCGCACGAGATCACGACCGAACTCGGCGAGCAGTTCACCGAGGTGTTCGTCCACGACATCGGCAAGAACCCCGACAAGAAGGTCGGAGCGCTCAACTACGGGTACTCCCTCGTCGAGGGATACGACTACCTGCTGGGCGTCGACGGCGACACGATCGCCGACAGCAAGGCCGTGGAGTACCTCGAGACCGAGGCCGTGTCGGACTCCCGGATCGGTGGCATCTCCGCGATCTACACGATCGATGACAAGCCCATCAAGGGGCTCATAGCACGCTTCCTCACCGCCGGTCAGCGCACGCAGTTCGCGGCGTTCAACCTGCAGAACCTCCTGCGCGGACGCAACATGGCGGTGCTCGGTGGGCAGTTCTCGATCTTCTCGACGAACGCCCTGCGAGAGGCGATGAAGCAGAACCATCAGGTGACTCCGTGGGTGAAAGACTCCGAGGTCGAGGACTCGCTGCTCTCGCTGCAGATCAAGAGCGCCGGCTACCTGACGAAGATCAGCCCCTTCGCTCGCGCGAACGTCGGCGGCATGACGACGCTCTCCGGCTACGACGCGCAACAGGTCAAGTGGACCTACGGCGCGATCGAGCTCATGTGGCCGGGACAGCGGGGAGACACCAAGGGTCAGCCGTTCCACCCGAACCTGCGTCTGCGGTGGTTCGAGAACTTCGGCATGCTCACGAACCTCTTCGTTCGCGTGGCGTTCCTCACGCTGCTGGCGGGTTCGCTCTCGATCAACGCGTTCGTCTTCTCGCCGCTGTGGCTCATCCCGCCGCTGGTGGCCATGCTCCTGAACCTGCGCATCGCGCGCACCATGGCGTCCTGCGACCGGTCCGATGTGCTCTTCGCCGTGCTGTTCTTCCCGGCGGAGATCTTCATGTGGATCCGCATCAGCCACTTCGTGCGCTCGTGGACCCGCTTCCTCTCGCGCAAGAAGGTCGACAACTGGGCCATGCAGGCCAAGGCGGAGCGCGGCGGCGGCCTCGGACACTGGGCCCCGATGGTGGTGCTCATCGCCGTCGCGATCGCCCTCGCCGTCATCTGGGTTCTGGTGGGTCCGATGGTGCAGTCGTCGATCCTGTGGATCGGGTGGCCCATCGTCGGTGTCGTCACCGTCCTGCAGACCCTCTTGATGTTCTCCAAGCTCGTCCGTCGTCACCACGGATACAGGGTCTGACCGCGACCCGAACGCGGCAGAGAAAGACGGATGCCTCGGCCCTGGGGAGGGTCGAGGCATCCGTTATGTACGCGAGGGGGCGATCAGGGCGCGGCCATCATCTCCGAGGTCAAGCGGTAGCCGACTCCCCGCACCGTCTCGATGTAGCGGGGGTTCGCGGGGTTGTCGCCGAGTTTCCGGCGCAGGTTCGTCATGTGCGCCTCGATGGCACGTTTGTCCGCCTCGCCCACGAAGTAGCTGGTCACGTAGGACTCGCCCCGGAGGACGAGGGTCAGATCGGCTTTGCTGCGCACGCGCCGCTTGGACTCCATGAGGGTGGCGAGGAGGTCGAACTCGGTGCGCGTGAGGTCGAGCTCGAGTCCGTCCACGAGCACGATGCGACTGTCCGGATCCAGCTGCAGGTCGCGGTGCACGATCCAGGGGGAACCGGTGGGCGTGAGGTCTCCGTGAGCGCGCGGGGCCACCTCGTTGCCCGGACGGGTGGCGACTTCGTTCCGCGGTGCCGACGCCCACGGGGCGGGGCCCTGCGAGGACGGGACGACCACGGGCGCGCTCGGCGGCTGCGGCGCTGCCGGGGGCGGGGTCGGCTCGACGTGGGCGATCGGCTCCGGGGTCGGCCGGGCGCCGGGGAAGGACGGACCCACGCTGTCCTGCCGGGGTGCGGTGACGGCGGGGGCGCCGGCACGGGGCCGTCGCAGAAGCGCCTCGATGCGCGCGCGCAGCTCGCGGGGGCGGAAGGGTTTGACCACATACTCATCGGCGCCGGCGCCCAGGCCCAGCACGACGTCGGCCTCTTCTTCGAGTCCGGTCAGCATGATGATGTACGTGTCGCTCTGCTGCCGGATGCGACGAGCCGCCTCGAATCCGTCGATTCCGGGCATGTTCACGTCGAGCGTCGTGATGAGCGGTTGGTAGGCGATGACGGCGCGGACGCCGTCGATGCCGTTGCCGACGGAGACCGTGGAGAATCCGGCGGACTCGAGCACCTCGACGAGAAGGTGACGAATATCCGGATCGTCCTCGACGATCACGGCCGTCTTCAGCATCTCTGTGCTGTCGCTCATCCCACCACTCTTCCGGATCTGCACGCGCGCCGTGCCCCCTGCACTCCGCGAGACACGGAGCCCGCATCATAACCGAGCGCCATCTTTACACACTTCGACGATCGAGCGGTCAGCCGTGGCGCGCCGTCCGGCTTCAGCGACTCTCGCGGGTCAGTTCGATTGAGGCATCCGGCCACCACGTCCCGGCCTCCGGGCCGCCGTTGCATTCGCCATCGCTTTCGCCCGGCGGCTTGATCCACAGGGTGGTGTCGACGACGTCGTCGCCGAACGCGCCGCTCGGGGCGCCCACGAGTCGCCCACGAGGATTGCACCACTCCGAGCCCGCGGGGCCGGCGCCGTTGCGCGAGGTGTCGATGATCGCGTGGATGCCGCCGAGAAGATCGGACAGGCGGTGCGCATAAGCGAACTCATTGGCCGTGTCCTGATAGTTCGACACGTTGAGAGCGACGCCGCGGACATCGTTCAGAAGTCCTGTCGATCGAAGGAGGTCGGCCATTTCGTTCGCGGGATGCCACGCCGAGTGACCCCCGTCCAGGTAGATCCAGGTGTCCACGCCGCGAATGTTGTCCACCGCGGTGCGCAGGTAGCCGGCGCGCTCCTGCATCGACCCGCACGACGGGCCGAGCGCGATGCTGTCCGGTTCCAGGACGACGATCTTGCGCACATCGGACGCGTTCCTCAACGCGTCGCCGATTCGGGCCGTCCATTCTCGATACGCATCCGGGTCGAGCCCACCCGCGGAATGGTTCCCGCAGTCTCGATCCGGCAGGCCGTAGACGGCGATCGCGAGGGTGGCGTCCTGGTCGCGCGCTTCCGCCGAGAGGTGAGCGACCCGGTCCCACACCTCATCGAGGGGATCGATCTCGGGAGTGAGCCAGTAGGTGGTGGGCTGGGCGGCCAGCCATGCGGCGGCTTCGGCTTCGGCTGAACCCGCATCGGCTTGCTGGGCGGCCTTCGCGGCCTTGGATTCGTCTGGCACGACGATGCGGGTGTCGACAGCGGGAGGGCGTGCCGACAGGGTCTGGAACAGGCTGCTGACCAGCGAACCCACGACGGCGATCCCGGCGATGAGCGCGACGACGACGACCACGGCCCCGCCCACGAGCAGCGGCCGCGGAATTCGTCTCCGTCCACCCGGACGGCGCCTTCTCCCCACGGTGAGACTTTAGTCGAGCGCGACGGTCCCGAGGCTTACGTCCGTTTCCCTCGATGCTCATCATGAAGTTTATGGACGCAATCCGATAACGCATGGATCGTCCTGGCGGTGGCTAGGGTGAAGGACCGGATAGCCTCTCCCTGTGGGAAAACTGGTTTACAACGCGTTGGGTCACTCTTTCGATATCGAGGACCGCACGCTCGCCCACCTCCGCCTGGTGTTCATGAACAAGCTGCGCCGGGGCGAGCCCTTCATGTTCCACTTTCCGGTCGGCGACGGGAGCGGAACGCGGAGCCTATGGATCCACCCGTCGATTCCGTTGGTGTTCCACTTCTACGGCAGTCGTGCTCCGCATGTGAACCGCCGGTGGGTGGATGACCTCATGCACGAGGCGAGTTCGCCCAACGGCCTCAGCGTCGTGGCCGAGCCCGACCCGGATGCCGTGGAGAAGACGATCGCCTGAGGCGGGTCAGCGGCACTCGGCGTCGACGACCTCTCGGACGCGGTCGAGGAACTCGACGACATGGTCGGCGGCTCCCTCGGGCAGGTCGAGGGCGAACTCGCGAATGCGCGCCGTGACCGGATCGACGGCGTCGGCATCGGAGGTGCGGTCGAAGGGTACGACGAACTTGCTGCGACGATCTGCGGGATTGGCGACGAACCCGATGAGCCCGCCCGCGTGCAGGCGGTCGAGCATGCCCGTCACCGACGCGGTCGAGACGCCCAAGGCCTGCGCGATCTCGGTAGGGGTGACGGTCGCGCCTTCGTCGGCGCGTTCCAGGATCAAACGCATCGCGGCGCGCGCGTTTTCGCTGGGGCCGCAGTCGGTCTGGCGCCGCCGGGCCAGTCGGGCCTCGGCCAGGCGCAGCCGTTCGACGGCGCGGGCGGCGACCCTCGAGGATTCCTCTTCTGTCACGATCGTCATGGCTCTCCTGTACGGTCCGGCCGCCCGATGCGACAGTCTAGTTAGGCAAACGAGATTCTTCAGGTGCGACCACTCCGGCGAAGAGGGCGGATCCCTCAGGACAGCAGGAAGATCCGAGAAATTCGTCGCGGATTCACTTTGCGATAGTTAGGTAACCTAGTAAAACATCGAGAGCCGACACACTCCGGAAGGAGACGCTCATGGGCCACCTGTTCTACGGCTCTTCCGAGCGCCCGATCCGGATCCCGGACCGCACGCTCGCTCACGTCAAGGTCGTCATCGCGACCAAGCTTCGTCGGGGAGAGAGCTTCACGATGTCGTGGCGTCATCCCGAGGATGAAGACGGCGGTCGCAGCACCATCTGGATCCAGCCGTCCATCCCGCTGCGGTTCGTCTTCGGATCGGTCGAACCCGAAACCCTCGATCCCGCCCTGCTGCAGTCGTATGCGACGTCGGCGAACTCGTCCAGCGGTCTGACGATCGACATCGACGCACCCGTCCGTGCGGAGCAGGGGGAGGCGTCGGCGCGTTCGGTGTGAGCGCCGGCATGGGCGCATCTCGACGAAAGCGCCCACGTCAGGGCCGACCCGCGGCGTGGCGGTGCGCGATGACGGACATCCACTCCATCCCCGGGCAGGGGGGAGCGGACCGGCCGCGGAGGCGTTCCCACGCCTCCGCGTAGATCCCCTCGAGAAGCGACGAAGCGGAGTCCGCGCTCGGTGTCAGCGTCAGCAGAACGGCGTACACGCGCGGCGAGGTGACGTCGTAGAACTCGAGGAAGGCGTCGCAATCGCCCGCCGCAGCTCGCACCAAGAGGGCGTCGACGTCGGCACCCCCGACGTCGGGTCGAGCCCCGTCCGTGAGCGTCATGGGCACCTCCTTCGCCGACGTGAACCCAGTCAAGCGTTCCGTTCGTGTCCCGGCCGGGGGTTGCGCTCGCCGGGCTCTTCGCGTAGCCGCCTCTCGGGCGGCATCCACGCCCTTCCCCTGGTTTCGTCAAGCCCGGGCCGCTGAAGTGACGCAGCTCTACCGTGGAGGCATGAAAACGTTCGTCCGCTGGGCTTTGGCCCTGGCCATGACCTTCGCGGGCGTGGCGCATCTGACCTTCGCGCGCCGGGACTTCCAGGCCCAGGTCCCCGACGCGGTCGTCGAGCACGGTCCGCTCGACCGCGACGCCGTCGTGGTGGCATCCGGCGTCGTCGAGATCGCCTTCGGTGTGGCCCTCGTCGCCCTGCCGCGCGAGCGACGTCGTATCGGCGCCGCGCTCGCGGCGTTCTACGTCGCGATCTTCCCCGGCAACGTCGATCAATGGCGCAAGAAGCGTTCGGCTTTCGGGCTCGATACCGACCAGCGTCGCTTCGGACGCCTGTTCTTCCAGCCCGTACTGGTGGCCGCCGCCTGGTGGTCGACGCGCTGACGCGGGTATGAGTGCCGTCGTCAGTCTCGAGCTCGTCTTCGACGAGGAGGCGGAATCCGCGATCCGCCGCGAATGGAGGCTTCTGCACGACGCGGGACTGCCCAGTCAGGCCCAGCACACGGGAGCGAGCAACCGCCCCCACATCACCCTGCTCGTTCGGACGGCCCTGCCCGAGATCGATGCCGAACGACTCGACCGCGTCCTCCCGGTGGCGGTGACCCTCGGGGCGCCGGTGCTCTTCGGGGTGTCCCGCACCCGCGTGCTGGCGCGATCGGTCGTGCCCAGCGGCGAGCTCCTCGCCCTCCACGCCGCCGTGCACGGGCTCGCGGGACCGGGGGACGATGCCCCCCATACGATGCCGGGGGAGTGGACGCCGCACGTGACGCTCGCGCGTCGTGTGCCCGTCGGCAGGATCGGTGAGGCGGTCGACGCCCTGGGCGCGGGGGGCGGCGAGCCGATCAGGGCGTGGGCGCTCGGCATCCGTCGATGGGATGCCGAGACGCGAACGGTCTCGCCCATCGCGGGACGTGGCACGCTGGAATCGTGCTGACCGACGACGCGCTCGCCTTCGTGGCCGAGTATCACCTGGCGACCCTCTCCACCATCGGCCGAACGGGTCGGATCCACGCCGTTCCGGTGGGGTTCACGTACCGGGACGGGGTCGTGCGGGTAATCGGCTCGCGGGGGACGCAGAAATTCGTCAACGCCGAACGCAGCGGACGTGCCTCGATCTGCTCGGTGGACGGTGGTCGCTGGATCAGCTTCGAAGGTCCCGCGCGGGTCACCGACGATCCCGAGAAGGTCGCGCTCGCGGTCGACCTCTACGCCCAGCGTTACCGTCAGCCCCGCGTGAATCCGGAACGGGTCGTGATGGAGATGAGCGTCGAGCGAGTGCTGGGATCGGCTCCCTTCCGCGCGTGACGGGCGTACCCTCGATGTATGCCTTTGCTCACCCCGCTGCTGCCCGTCGGGCGTGAGGGGGTCGTCGGCGCGCGCAGCGCCGGCGGCAGAGGCGCGATCGGATCCGTGCTCCACGCCGCGTGAGCGGCGTCGCCGTGCGACCCTCCGGGTCGCCGCGCCCACGCCTGCGCCGACCCGTTCGGCGCGCATCCACCGCTTGCCCGTGCTCGACGCGGGTGCGCACGGCCGGACACGCTCCGGCCCGTCCTGGGGAACGCCCATGATCGCTCTGACCGAATCCACCATCCGATCCAGCTTCGTCAACGTCTCGCTCCGCGAACGGAAGGCGATCGTCGTCCCTGACGATCTCGCCGACCGGGAATGGGAGCGCCTCGATTACTTCGGCTGGCGTGACCCGAAGTCGCCGCTTCTCGGCTTCGTCGTCGCCGAGCTCGACGGCGCCGCCGTCGGGCTGCAGCTCCGCCAGGCCGAGCAACCGACCCGCTCGCGTCCGCAATGCTCGTGGTGCGCGGACGTCACCCTGCCCAACGACGTCGTCTTCTTCGCCGCACGTCGGGCCGGCCGCGCGGGCAAAGCCGGAAACACCGTCGGGACGCTGCTGTGCGCCCATTTCGAGTGCTCCGCGAACGTTCGGCGTCTCGATCCGCCGGCGTACCTGGGCCATGACGCCGAGGCCGCACGCGATCGCCGAATCGTCGGACTGCAGACGCGGGTCGAGAGCTTCTTCCGAGACCTCCTGTCCGGAGCGTGAGCGTCGGCGCGCCGGCGGCGGGGTTCCGGCAAAGCACTCAGCCCGGCGCGCAGGTCTCGAAGGCGTACTCCGCTGCCCCGGGGGCGGACAGTCCGCGGTCCCGCAGCACGGTGACCGCGGGCGTGTCCTCGTCGGCGCACAGGCTCGTAAAGGGTCGGGGCAGGCGGTCGGTGTACTCGATGTCGATCACCTGCGTGCCGTAGACCTCGGTGTAGGTCGCGCACTCGCCGTAGGCCGCGCACTCTTCCGCGACGGCGAAGTCGAATCCCGCCGCGTCGCGGAGATCGGCGGCGAACTCGGCGGCGTTCTTCTGCCCGGCGGCGAGACCCGCTCCGTGGGCCACGACGACGAGCGCCTCGGCGACGGCGAGGTTGTCCTCGATGGTGAGCGCACCATCGGTGCGGGTGAAGGTGTCGAGATTGTCGAACTCGACGGCGCGGAACCCGGATGCCGCGCACCCGCGGATCCACGCGGAGACGAGCCGCACGATCTGCCGACGGTTCTCGTCGGTGGACGTGTCGACGATGCGTTCGTCTGGCCAGTCCGGGTCGATGACCGGCTCGCCGTCCCGCTCGAGGAGGGTGCCTTCCGGCCACTGATCGCTCTCGCCCGGTTGGGTCTGGAAGGCGTTGACGTAGCAGATCGAGTAGAGGCCGTCGGCGGGCGCGGCGGTGCGATCGCGCACGACGATGCCCACACCGTCGGCGGGCGGGTAGGGCTGGCCGAGCTGATAGT
Organism: Microbacterium mcarthurae; assembly: GCF_046064585.1. Taxonomy (NCBI): domain Bacteria; kingdom Bacillati; phylum Actinomycetota; class Actinomycetes; order Micrococcales; family Microbacteriaceae; genus Microbacterium; species Microbacterium mcarthurae. The sequence continues at coordinate 292,537 of NZ_JAROCE010000003.1, forward strand.
CCACCAGCGTCCCGGCGGGAAGGGGAGGCGGATCTTCCACCGGGGCTCCGGTCGGCGCGCACGCGGACAGGACGGCGCTCAGCACGACGATGCCGACGATGACCCCGACGCGCGACATACGACCACCCTAGGAGTGTCCCCGACGCGCCACGACACGGGGCGGGCGTCGGGTCTCCGTGGGGGCGGGGACGCGCTAACCTGCTGTGGCCTCCCCGGGACCGCAATTCTGAGCATGCGCCGCGCGGAACGGAGGAAACGGGTGAGCCAGGGGGCATTCGGCGAGCACCGGGCCTGGCCCTATGCCTGCGGTGATGCCGATGGTGCGCCGCGACGGTGTCGATCGCCACGTCCGCATCGCTCTGTCTCTGCTGGCACGGGAGTCGACGTCGTGGCGGGCGCTCGCGTCCGTCTTGACCAATGGTTCCTCCGCCCTGTTCGTCGCGCTCCCGCTCCGGTGGCCTCGTCGGAGGCTGCCACAGTGGGGCGACAAGGGGCAGCGATCTCGGACGAGACAGGAGGAGCACCGTGAGCGAAGACCCGGAGGCACAGCGACGGGATGTGGTCTTACGCCGCCTGGGCGAACGCGTGCGGGCCATGCGACGCGCACGCGGGATGTCGATCGCGTCGCTGGCGCTGACGACGACCCTGTCGGAAGAGGAGATCCGCACGCTCGAAGCAGGGCAGGTCGCGGCGCCCATGGATGTGCTGATCACGCTCGCCGATGCCTTCGCGGTCGGCGTCGCGGACCTGTTCGGTGACAGTGCCGTCGCGCTCGCCGATTCGCACGCCACTGACGCCGCGCGGTCGAGCCCGCACGTGATCCCGAGCCCGGTCCTGTGGGGCGGTGATCTTCCGCCGGCGCCGTGGCTGGACGAACCTGCCGAGAGTGGTCGTGATGCGCAGGCGCCGCCCGTCGCGCCCGCGCCGACCGCGGGAGCCGATGCCGACGTCGCCGCTGTCGGAGACGGCGACCCCGCCGCGGAACGAACGCCTCCTGCGTCGGGGCAGGGGAGCAGCGACGCGACTCCCGCATCCGCGCCCGAACCCGCGGTCCCGACTCCACCGGATCACGGCGCGCCCCCGCACGTGCCGGTTGCCTCGGTGGCGCCGCGGGTACACCGACGCGCTGCGGAGCGCGGGATGCACGAAGAGACGCCCTATGTGTTCGTCGCTCCCGATGCTCCCCCCGCGCACGGGCCGCGAACCTTCGCGGATCTCCGCACGGGGAGCCTGGCGGGTCGCACTTTCGGCTCGATGCGGGAGTTCGCCGTGGCATCCGTGCGGGAGGGCAATCACGCCCTTCCCGACGTGGCCCGCGTGTTCCGGGTGCCGGTGTGGCGGCTCGAACAGTGGGTTCGCGAGTCCGGCCACGCGGACTGAGCCCGCGTGGCCGGCGCGGACGTCACAGGGCGCGCAGCTTCTCCAGCAGCGGTGCGGCGATCTCGTCGACGAAGCGCTGCTGCTCGGCGTCTCCGACCTGCACGATCGCGATATCGGTGAACCCCGCGTCGATGAAAGGGCGCACGCTCTCGGCCAATTCGTCCAGGTCGGGGCCGCACGCGATGGAGTCCGCGACGTCCTCGGGGCGCACGAACTGCGAGGCGCCGGCAAAACCGGCCGGGGTGGGCAAGTCGGAGTTGACCGCCCAACCGCCGGCGAACCACCGGAACTGGTCGTGCGCGCGCGCGATGGCGGTCTCCTTGTCGGGATCCCAGCTGATCGGGATCTGACCGATCTTGCGCGATTCGCCTTCGTGATGCTCGTCCCACCCGCGGATGAGCTCGGCCTCGGGCTCGGTGGTGATGAGGTGGTCGCCGAGGGGCGCGAACCGTTCGATGGAGTGTTCGCCGGAGACGGCGACGCCGATCGGAACCCCACCCTCGGGCGCGTCCCACACGCGGGCGGAGTCCACGCGGAAGTACTCGCCGTCGTAGGTGATGAGGTCGCCGGTGTGAAGGGCGCGGATGATCTCGATCGCCTCCACGAGCATGTCCTGCCGCGCGTGCACGGCCGGCCAGCCCTCACCGACGACGTGCTCGTTGAGGTTCTCGCCGGAGCCCAAGCCGAGCGTGAACCGCCCGTCCGAGAGCAGCTGCAGGGTCGCGGCCTTCTGCGCGACGACAGCCGGGTGATACCGAATCGTGGGGCAGGTGACGTAGGTCATCAATTCGACATCGGTCGTCGCCTGCGCGACGGCGCCGAGCACGGTCCACGCGTACGGGGCATGTCCTTGCGACGTCAGCCACGGTGAGTAGTGGTCGCTCGACACGAGGAAGTCGTATCCGGCGCGTTCGGCGCCGACGGCGTAGTCCACGAGCTCACGGGGACCGCTCTGCTCGGTCATGAGGGTGTATCCGAAACGAGTCATGACGGTCACGGTAGGCGCGACGGGTGAGCCCCGCCGCGGGGTTGCGCTCGCCGATCGGATACGGCAACGGGCCCACGGCGTGTGCCGTGGGCCCGTCGCAGTGCGTCAGTCCTCGGGGGCGTGGATGACCTTGCGACCCTCGAACTCGTCGCGCCGCTTCTTCTCGGCATCCTTGCGGGTCTTGGCCAAACTCGCCACCGTCGCCACCGCCACGGTCGCCGCGATGAACAACAGCGAGAACCAGATCGGGATCTCGGGCACCCAGAGCAGCGGCTCGCCGCCGTTGATGAAGGGCAGCTCGTTGACGTGCAGCGCGTGGAAGACGAGCTTCACACCGATGAACGCCAGGATCACCGCGAGACCCTGCGAGAGGTAGACCAGGCGCTCGAGCAGACCACCGATGAGGAAGTACAGCTGCCGCAGGCCCATGAGCGCGAAAGCGTTCGCCGTGAAGACGATGTACGCCTCGTTCGTGAGTCCGTAGATCGCAGGGATGGAATCGACCGCGAACACCAGGTCGATGAATCCGATCGCGATGATCACCAGCAGCATCGGCGTGACGAAGCGCTTGCCGTCGCGATTCACCGTGAGCTTGTCCTCGTGGTACTCCTCGGTGACGGGGAGGACGCGCCGGACGAAGCGCATGAACTTGCCGTTCGCGGGGTCGCTCTCGCCGTGCGCGAAGGCCTGGCGGTAGGCCAGGAACAGCAGCAGCGCGCCGAAGATGTAGAAGATCCACGAGAAGTTCTCGATCAGCGCCGCACCGATGGCGATGAAGGCTCCCCGCATGATCAGCGCGATCACGATGCCGATCATCAGCACCTTCTGCTGGTACTTCTTCGGCACCGCGAACCCGGTCATGATGATGAGGAACACGAACAGGTTGTCGATCGAGAGCGCCTTCTCGGTCAGGTAACCCGCGAAGTACTCGCCCCCGTAGGTCCACCCCGAGACGACGCCGATGCCGACCCCGAACAGCAGGGCGAGGCCGATGTAGAACGCCGACCACCGGGCGGACTCGCCGATGGACGGTTCGTGCGCCTTGCGCACGTGGGCGAAGAATTCGAAGACGAAGAATGCGATCGTGACCGCGATCGTGATGATCCAGATGAGCGGGGTGACACCCACGCGAGCCTCCAGGGGATTCTGGTGTACAGCAAAACACCAAGGTCTCCTCCATCCGCGACGCGGACCGACGACCCGGGTCCACGATGGCGTGGACCGTACTGACGGATTCGTCGCGTGGGAGTACTCCCCTTGCTCCGGTCGATTGTACGGCACCCATTCCCCGCGCGGCTGTGCGGCGGCCGATGGGCTGCCTGCTCAGCATGCGTCCCGCGAGCGCGCAACCCCTCGCCGCGGCCGCCCCCGTCGTCCGACGATGGCAGGACGACGTCGAAGGAAAGGACGAAAATGGACGACCGCGACGAGACGCAGGACGCCCCCATCATGGACGGGGCCACCGAGGCCGCGCCGGAGGAGAAGAAGGCCGGCGCGAAGGAACAGCGAGCGGCGGATGCCGCGGTCGGCAACGCCGCGGCCGACGAGGACCTCCACGACGACGTGCGCAGCATCCGCGCCTACGGCGAAGACAGGTAAGGCGACGGACCCCGTCCGGAGCCGCGTGGGGGAGTGGCTCGACGGACGGGGTCGTCGCACGCCGCTGAGGGCGTCATCCGCACCGGCAATGCCGGGGCTGGGGGAAACGACGCTACGCCTGATCGCGGGAGACAGGGTACGCTCTCAGCGGATCCGAAGGCGACGGCGGAGCGCGTCACGCACACGCCAGGTCTGACGACGTGCGGCGTGCCTCCGCTGGGCCCGGCGCAGAACGCGACCCCAGCGATCCAGAACGGTGCGCTCGTCGAGTGCGCGGGTGCGGACCACGGCATCCTGTCGCATCCGCTCGAGCACGGGCCCTTCGGTGGCAAGGGCTCGCACCAGCGCATCCGTCAGCGCCGACACATCGCCGGGAGGAACGAGCCAGCCCGTACGCCCATGCCGGATGAGTTCGCGCGGTCCGTACGGAACGTCGTACGAGATCGGAAGGCAGCCGGCGGCCATCGCCTCCGCGATGACGAGGGAGAACGCCTCGGACCGGCTGGTCAACAACAGCACCGACGCCGAACTCAGCGCCTCTCGGGCCGACGGGGTGAAGCCGTGGAACCGCACGACCTCTCCGGAGCCCGCCATCTCCTGCAACCGATCACGTTCCGGCCCGTCGCCATAGACGTCGAGCGTGAGGCCGGGGACACGATCCGCGGCGCGCACCGCCGCCTCGACGGCGTGCTCCACACGCTTGATCGGCTCGAGCCGGGCCAGAACGACCGCCCCGCGACGTTCTGCAGCCGACACCCCCACGGGGGCGACGGGGTGGGGGACGACGGCGAGCAGCGGGAGGGGGCCGACGCGGCGCCGGACGTCCCGGGCCTGACGCGTCGTGCAGAAGACCACCGCGTCGAACGCGCCCAGCCGAGCGAAGACCTCGGCTCGCGACGGGCGCAGTGCCGAGCCGTCGTCGGTGAGATGGGATCCGTGGACGATGTGCGCCACGACGACGTGCGGGCGGCGGTATCCGGCGGCGAACCGCGCCATCGCCTTGCTGTCGACGAGCACGAAGGACCGCTCGCCCGCGGTGAGACGATCGAGCCATGCAGCGTAGAGCGCGCGGACACCGCGCCACGCGGCACGCGGTGCGCCCGTCGCGTCGCACGTCACGATGATGCGCCGCACGCCCCCGCCGGTATGCGGGACATCCCGCCGGTCGCTCGCTGCGAGGGTGCCGTCCGGCCGGAGGTGGTCGATCTGGAGGACCCTGCCCCCGGCGTCGGTGCGGATGCGCCGCACGACGGCCTCGCCCGCGCGTTCCTCGGCGGCTCCGGTCGCGAGAGGAGCGAAACCGGAGGCCCCGGTCACCGGCTTTCCCCGCAGGTCGTTCTCGCCGAGCCACTCCCACAGGTTGCGAACGCGCACGCGGGGCGACAGGGCGTCCCGTTCCGCGAGCTCGGTCGCCGTTGCTCGCACGTCGGCACGATCGTCACAGGTGAGCACGTCGACGGCGACGCCGCCGAGGCGGTCGAACAGGCGGGAGCGCTGCAGCAGAGCGGCCGTCAAGCCGCCGTAGTCGCGGGGGATGCCCCAGGTCAGAACGAACTGCCGCCCGTGCGGCAACGCGGTCACCGTGCGCCCCCGGATCCGGTGAGGGGCCCGGGGTGTGCGGCCCGGTCGGTGTGGGCGGGCCGCGGCGCCGAGGGGGGAAAGCGCATGAGGCGACTCTACGGGAGCCGTCCGCCCGCGCTCTGGCAACCCCGGGGCGTTCGGCGCCGGTCGCCGTCGAAGATGGGGGGATGACGACGGATGCCGTGTCCCCCGTGCCCGGGTGGCGCACCCTCGCGCGGGATGCCGTGTGGTGGGCTCAGGACTACGCCTACGCCGCGGCGGCGCAGGTGCGTGCCGTCGGCCCGGGGCGCCCGGACGACTTCGCCTCGGGGCAGGGTCGCCCGCTCGTCCTCCTCCCCGGCATCTACGAGACGTGGCGCTTCCTCGAACCGCTCGCGCGCGTGCTGCACGATCGCGGCCATCCGATCCACGTGGTGACCGGGCTCGGATCCAACCGTCGCCCCATCGTCGAGTCCGCCGCCGTCGCCGCCGCCCTGCTCCGAGAGCGCGACCTGCACGACGTCGTTCTCGTGGCGCACAGCAAGGGCGGCCTGATCGGTAAACACCTCATGGCCTTCGATCCGGTCGGAACCCGCGTGCGGGCGATGGTCGCGGTCGCGACGCCGTTCGGGGGGTCGCGCTACAGCCGGCTCATGCCGACGCCGTCGTTGCGCGCCTTCCGATCCGGGGATGCCACGATGCGCGCGCTCGCCGCCTCGGCCGATGTGAACTCGCGCATCGTGTCGGTCTTCGGTGCCTTCGATCCGCACATTCCCGAGGGCAGTGAGCTCGCCGGCGCGCGCAACGTCCGGTTGGATGGCGGGGGCCATTTCCGGGTGCTCGCTGACCCGCGCGTGATCGCCGAGGTCATCCGCGCTGCGGAGTGACCCGCCGCCTCGGTCAGCGTCCCCCGCCGCCGCCTCCGCCCATCCCGCCGCCGGAGAAACCACCGCCGAAGGACCCTCCCGAGAAGCTGCCCGACCCGCTGACCTGCGGGGCGGGGCTGCTGCCCTTCTGCATCGTCGCCAGAGAAGAGGCGAACGCCGCGCTCGAGAAGCCGTTCGGTCCGATGTACCAGCCGAGATCGGCGCCGTCGGCACGCGCCCGCGTGGCCAGAACGTCCGCCCATTCGCGTTCCACGCCCCACACCACCGCCCAGGGCAGGAGCTTCTCGTAGAGGTGGAGGACGTCAGCAGGTCCATCGGGCGCGACGGATCGACGTTCCGCACCCTCGGGGCTTTGCAGGATGCGCAGCCGATCGGCCTCGGCCAGCGTCAGATACTCGCGGAGGCCGCGCAGATGATCTCGCGCGCGAGCCCCGGCATCCGTCACCCGGTCCGAGTAACGGATGAGCGCGAACGTCAGGATGCCGGCCACCACCGTCGCCGGGATCGCCGCGATCTGCCACCCGGTGGGGGTGGCGCCGACCGCGGTGAGAAGCACGGCGCCGACCGAGACGGCGAAGGCGACGACCGCGATCACGCCGGCGACCACCGCAACGCCCATACGCGGCCGTCCCATCCACCCGCGGCTTCGCAGCTCCGAGGTCGCCGTGGCGGTCAGGGCGCGCAGACGCTCGCCGACGTCGCTTCCCGGCGTGTCGAGCGCGACGCGCGCACCGGGCGCCGGTGCGCGGCCGAACACGGCAGTCAGAACGCCCGCGCGCATCGGCGTGGCGCCGGTGCCGTCGACGTACTCCAGAACCAGGTCGTCGTCGGCGGCCGGATCCTCCACGATCCGGAGGTGACCGGCGACGGCCGTGTCGAGGATGGCTGCTTGTATCGCGGCGCGGGGGCGGCGGACGAGGTGAGCACCCTCGAGCACGTCGGTGTCGGCGGGTGGTGCGTACTCGGCCACGATGATCCCGCGCCCGGGGGCGTCACGATTGCGCCGACGCGACACGGCGGCGGTGCCGAGCGCGACGGCACCGACCCCCACCGTGCCGATAGAGATCCCCGTCAGCGTGGGTGCGGCATCCACCGAGAACTGCTCCGCCGGGGTGCGGACGACCTCACCGGGCACGAACGTCCCGCGGGCGAATCCGACGGCGATCGTGAGGTTCTCGCCCGGACCGAGGTCGTCGGACGACGCGGTGAAGGTCGCGGAACCGTCTGCGTCGTCCGCACGGGCGATGTCGCATCGATCGGTGGACCCCTCTGCGCCGCGGTAGCAGGCGGCGGCGCCGTCGAGGGCGACGCGCGCGAGGTCGTCGTCGACGGACAGCTCGACGCGCACGCGCCCGAAGGGCTGCTCCCACTGTGTCCCGTTGATGTCGCGGTAGAACTCGTCCGCGTTCGTATCCGCGAACGCGCGGATGGTGTCGCGCTGCGTGTAGGAGATGACGTAGGTCTGCTCGCCTCGCACGTAGGCGTCGTCTCCGGTGAGGACTCGCACCTCGCGGCGATCGGTCTCGACCTCGTAGGGAATCGTCTCGCCGTCCGGGCCCGTCACCCCCGTGATCGTCGTCTGCAGCGGAACACCGTCGTAGTCGTTCGGGATCGCGCGGATGATCCCGCGGTTCTGATCCTCGTCGGGGAAGAGCGCCACGAGCGTCTCCGTCACCGCGAGTTCGGCGTGGCCGTCGTCGGCCCGGGACAGCGTCATCTGCGCATCGAACGACGCGAAGGTGAAGTCATCGACGTCCGCTCGCGCGGGGAGGGGGAGAGCCAGGCCGATGACGACGAGGGCGAGTGCGGCCGCGGCGGCCAGGAGGGGGCGTACCCGGGTGGCGGAAGCGTCCATGCCTCGACGGTACCGAGGTGGGCTGCGGACCGACTCCCTCGCAGGGGGGATCAATGGATGCCGTGCCCCACGCCACGCCTACGGCATCCGCGCGGCATCCTGGTCCGTGCCGGTCGACGTCGCGATCCGGCAGCACGAATCTCCGGTGGCCGCGCAGCGTCCCCCGACCGCGCATCTCATGCGGTTCAGAAACGCGGTCACGGCGTCCGCGTCGGTCTCGCTCATTCCGCGAGTCGCCGCCATCATTCGTGCGTGGAGCGTGCCGAGCGTGTCGCGCATCTCGTCCTCGGTCTGTGCGGTGCGACGCACCAGGACCTTGCGCCGATCGGTGGGGTGGCGCTCGCGGCGCACGTGGTCGGATCGCTCGAGTCGATCCAGCAATGCGGTGATGGACGCGGTCGACACCCCCAGATGGCGGGCCAGGTCCGCAGGGGTCACGTCCGCACCTGCCGACGAGGCCCGCGTGAGGAACCGCAGAACGACGAGCTCGTTCTCGCTCATCGCCATCGTGTCCTGGGTGCGGCGCCGCATGGCCATCTCGGCAGCGCGGTAAGCCCGCAGCGATTCCATCACGCGAGCGCCGCGACGATCGTCCATGTCCTCGCCGTACCAGTAGGGCGGCGGAGAGATGGCATCCATGAGACTCCCTTCGACCGGTTCCTTATATCTCGCTTGCCTATTCGCTAGTCTATTTAGTAAGTTTGCGAACAAGCAAAGACGGAAGGGAACACCATGGCGAAGCTGTTCTACGGAACGACCCCCGAGCCCATCACGATCGACGATCGGATGCTCGCCCACGTCAAGGTCGTCGTGGCCACGAAGCTGCGCCGAGGAGAGAGCTTCACGCTCTCGTGGACGCACGGCCCGGACGAGCCCGTCGGTCGCTCGACCGTATGGCTGCAGCCGGCAATTCCCCTCCGCTTCGTGTTCGACTCCGAGCAGCCGGAATCTCTGGACCAGGATCTGCTCAAGCGGATGGCGAACGACGCCAACTCGTCGCGCGGGCTCAGCCTGGACATCGAGGATGCCGCCGTCGCAGCTCCGGCACGTCGGACGTCGGCGCGTTCGGCGAGCTCGACGCGCTCCCTGGCGCGCGCCGCATGACCGCCCTGGCCCCCGACGGCACCGCCGCGCGACCTGCGGCGTGGGACGTGCCCACTCAGCCGATCACGGTGATCACCCCCGCGATGACGGTCGCCGCCGCTACGGCGTGACGTCGTCTTCGGCGTCCTGCGGCTGCCCCCCTCGTGACCCCGACTCAGCACGCGTGGCCACGATGGCCGTCGCCAGCAATACGGATCCGACGACGATGAAGACGAGCTTCGGTCCGACCGGGCTATCGGCGGGCAGGACGAGCGTCGGCGCTGCGAAGACGGCAGCCGCGATCATTGAGATCACGGCGCCCCAGGGGCGCACTTTCGTGCTCTTCACCAGCTGACCCTCTCCCTCACTGCGAACTCACGGCACGGTATAGCCGGCCGCACGCACCAGGGCGTACCACTCCGCGCGGTCGAGCACGATGTCGGCGCCCGCGGCGGCTTCCGTGACCCGGCTCGGTGTCGTCGTCCCGAGGACCGTTTGGATCCCCGCGGGATGCCGCGCGATCCAGGCGACCGCGATCGCGAGCGGGGTCACCCCGTAGCGGTCCGCCACGCGATCGATGACCGAATTCAGCTCCGAGTACGCGGGATCGCCGAGGAACACCCCCTCGCTTCGCGTTCCCTGCAGGGGCGACCACGCCTGCAGGGTGATGCCCTCGAGTCGGCAGTAGTCGATGAGTCCGCCGCCGTCGAGAACCGTTGCCTGCGCTGCGGTCTCCATGTTCATCGCCAGCCCCTGCGCGACGGTCGGCGCGTGGGCGACGGAGAGCTGCACCTGATTGGCGACGATCGGCTGGCGGACGGCGGTCTTGAGCAGATCGATCTGTCGAGGAGTGTGGTTCGAGACGCCGAACGCGCGCACCTTGCCTGCGGACTCGAGAGCGTCGAACGCTCGAGCCACCTCCTCGGGCTCGACAAGGGCGTCGGGTCGATGGAGGAGCAGGACGTCGACGTAATCGGTCTGCAGTGCTCGCAGCGACTCGTCGACGGACGACACGATGTGGTCGAAGGAGAAGTCGAAGAAGGGCCCTTCCCGCACGATGCCCGTCTTCGTCTGCAGCCGGATCTCGGCGCGTTCGGAGGGCGTGAGACGCAGCGCCTCCGCGAATCGGCGTTCGGCGCCGTGCACCTCTCGGCCATAGATGTCGGCATGGTCGAAGAAGTCGATGTCCGCGGCCCGTGCCGCGGAGTACAACGAGCGCACCTCGTCGTCGGTCTTGCCGTCGATACGCATCATTCCCGCGACGACGGCGGGAACAGCGGGGCCGGAGGGTCCGAGAGGAACGGTGCGCATCGCTCCACGTTAGCCCGGAGAAGGGGATGCGCGGTCTCGAACCGGGTGCCGTGGTCACGAGACCGCGCATCCAAGTGGAGTGATCGTCATCGAGTGAGGAACTTTTGGGGGAGAACCACTCGGGATCACTCGCAGACGACGATGCCATTGCCGGGGCCTCTCCCACCGCCGATCCTCGAAATCCTCACCCACCGAATCGCCTATCGGGCACCCGGCTTCCGACCGCTCCGTCCTCAGCGTCGCTCGCGACGCCTGCCGAACACCGGTCGCGCGGTACTGTAGCCGGGCCCCTCGACGCCACCGGAGACGCCCATGTCACAGACGATCATCGGGTCCCCCCGAAGGGAGCTTCGGCCAGGGAGCCGCCGTGTCGTGGCCCTCGCTACCGTGGGCGGCACCGCTGCCTTCCTCAGCGCAGCACTCATCTGGGTGAGTCGCCTGTGGGATCCGAGCGTCCATTACGTCAGTCAGCTCGGTGCGACGGGGATGCCGACGGCTCCCGTCTTCAACTTCTCTCTTCTGCTGCTCGGTATCGCGGCCGTGCTCGTCGACCGGGCTCTGCTCCATCGCCCACTCGTTTACGTCGCGGGGTGGCCCATCGCGGGCACTCTCGTCGTCTGCGGTGCCTGCTTTGCCCTGGCATCCGTCGTCACCTGCTCGCCGGGATGTCCCGTTCCTTTCACTCCGAACGCGCTCCCGCAGGATCTCATTCACATCAGTGCGGCCGTGCTGGGGTTCGTTCTCGCGATCGTCGCGATGGCCCAGGTGTCCTTCCTCCGTCGTCGCCCATGGATGCGCGCGGCCAGTCTCGCCACGCTCGTCGCCGTCGGCGTGACCTCGCTCACCGGTGCGATGCTCGCGCTGTTCCGCGGCGACACCGTCCTCGGCGGGAACCTCGAGTTCACGGCGGCGACGCTGGCGATCGCCTGGTTCGGGGTCTTCGGGTTCCAGGTCGCGCGGGACGAGGGCACCCTGACGCTGCCCGCCCGGCCGGCGTCGAGCATCCCGTCCAGCGCGAGTACCGTTGCACCATGACCCGTCGACGTCTGGCTCGGATCCTCGGCGTCGTCGCGCCGCTCGCGGCGATCGTCGTGGTCCTCGTCGTGCTCCACGGAGCGGGTGTCCCCTTGACTCTCCCCGGAATCATCATCGCCGTCCTCGTGCTCATCGTGGGGCGGTTGATCGGCGTGTACGCACGACGGCGGCGGACCGAGCGGCGCTGACCAGCGCCGCCCCGGCTCACACCTCGTTGTCCACCTCGATGAGTCCCCACGCGTGCGCCGCACGAATCGCGCTCGCCCGGTCGGAGACCTCGAGCTTGCGGTAAAGGCTCTGCAGCTGCGTCTTCACCGTGTTCGGCGAGACGACGAGCGCTCGCGCGATGTCGGCGATCGTCGACGTCGGGGTGAGCTGGGCGAGGACCACCTGCTCGCGCTTGGTGAGATGCGGCACGCTGACGGATGACGCGAAGAAGGAGGCGCGCGCGGCCACTCGGTCGCGGGCCGCCGGCGACAGCAAGCGCAGGACGAGCCCGCGGTCCTCGGGCGCCACGGCGCTCCACGGGCTCCACAGGTCGTGCCGCATGCTGAGAGCTTCGGCCCGCTGAGCGGTCGAGCGGTGCGCGCCCGCGCCGTTGAGGCGGATGTCAGCGACCATGCTCACGACCAAGCTCTCCAGGGCAGCCCGCGGGGACGAGTCCTGGTGGATACCCCATTTGACGCTCATGACGTAGGCCTCGTGGGCGCGTCCCGCATAGAGCTGGGAAAGAGCGATCGCGGGCGCCGTCGCTGCGGAGAGACCGAACGGACCCTCGAACAGCGCCATGGCCTTGCGTGCTTGGCGGAGCGCGATCAGCACCTTGGCTCGAGCGGTCAGGAGGTGGACCGACTGGAAGTGGGACGGGGGCGTGCTCCGCGTCCGCGACATCCAGGAGCGGAGCATCCCGAGCGCATCCGGAGCCGAACCGGAGAGCAGGAACGCGATGGCCTGCGTCACCGCCGCGAACGGCCAGAGCTCCCGGGCGCCGCCCGTCGCCGTCAGGGTGTCGAGGCTCTCCCGGGCCGCGGACGCGTCGCCCCGCTCGAGATGCAGCCACGCGTCGGCGAGACGGGTGCCCTCACCCCACGGGGACGAGATCCAGCTGTCGTCGCGGTCCGTGTCGCACAAGATCCCGGCCGCGCGAACGTCGCCCTCGAGGAGGGCGACGATCGCGAGCACTCCCCGAGCTCGCAGTCGACGCGCCGGCGGTGCCAGCCGCTCGACCTGCCCCAGTGCCAGGGCGGCGTCGCGCAGTCGTCCCATGGCCAGATGCGTCATCCCGACCTGGTACCAGCCCTCGGCGATGGCCTCATCGGCAAGCGCGGGACGCCGGCGAAGGGTATCCATGAGCAAGGATGCCGATTCCGACGCCAGGGCGAAACGCCCGGCCGCGCGCAGCAGACTGACGCGCAACACCAAGGCCTCGACGTTCTGCTGGGCGGCGGCCTTCGCCTCGGGGAGGCGGCCGAGTGCCCCGACGACGAGCGCGGGGGTCTCTGCGGACAGAGCCGTCTCGCGGTCGATGGCAAGCAACGCGTCGACGGAGATGGGGTCGAAACCGACGTGCGCTCGGATCTCCCGGACGAGCGCGTCGAAGGCGGCGGCATCCCGCGCCCAGATCTCCGGCCCGGCCGAGCGCAGAATCGCTCCCAGGGTCGTCCACTGTGCCGCATCCGCGGCGAGCTGCGCCGCTCGGAGCGGCTCGCCCGCGGCGACGAGGTGATCGAGGAGCCGCAGGCGGGCGTGCTCGACGAGCTCGGGTGCGGCCGCGGTGATCTCGCTGAGCCACTGGGTGCGAACCGGCTCGGCGAGCACGAGTCGAGTGGTGCTCGGCCAAACGAAACCGGCATCCTGCAGCTGCGTCAACAGCTCACTGGTGGTCTCGCTCGTGGAGTCGATGCCGATGGCGTTGGCGAGCTCCACGTTGATGTACGGAGCGACCGCGAGAAGGCGGACGTCGTCCGTGACCGGCGTGCCCAGGTGAGCCTCCATGTCCGCGGTGAGGGCACGGCCGGCGTAGTCCGCGATCGCGTCGGCTTCGTCACGCGTGCGCAGGGGAAGGCTCTCCAGGCGGAGCCGCGAGCTGGCCAGCTGCGCAAGAGCGGGCCACCCGTGCGTGCGCTGCATCAGCACGTCGACCGCGACATCCGTGGTTTCGATGCCATTGAGTTCGAGAACCAGGGAGAGCTCGTCGCGCGCCATGAGCAGATCGGCCGGTGCGAGCACGTGCACGTCGAACTCGAGCGCGACGAGCGGGCTTTCCAGTTGGGTCACGTGTCGGGTCGCGACGACGACGCGCAGCTCCGGGTCGGAACGCAACAGGCCGAGGATCGCCGCGGAATCGATGCCCGGCTTGTCGACGAGATTGTCGACCAGCAGCACGTGCTGCGGGGGGCCGTCGCGAAACCCGGCCGCGACGCGATCCAGCGTCTCGGCGCTCGCGCTGCCGGCATCCAGCAGCTGGATGCCGATTCCGGGGTCGTCCTCGAGGGCGCCGGCGAACTGGCGGAGGAGCGCGCTCTTTCCCACGCCCGCCGGGCCGCGGAGGAGGACGACATCACTGTCGAGTGCCTCACGCAGTTTGGCCATGGTGGCGTTGCGGGGGGTCCAGAAGCGACTGGATCGTCGCGCGGTGCGCGCGGAGGTCGGCGCAAGATCTATGTCGATGATCATCGTTCTCTCCAACTCTCGAGCAAGGTGTGGGGTGTGCCCGGCTCGGGTGACGGGCGACGAGGAGGCGCACGAAAGCGATGCGCTTCACCCGATCATTGGGCGATGATCGCCCGGATGTGAGTCGAAGGGAGTGGTTTCATACCCGCAGTAATCCCGCCTTCACCCTGCGGGCATCACACTCCGGTCCCAGATATCACCCGCTCGGGGACGCCGCGCTTTCCCCTCGTTCTTCGCCCGACTGAGCGCTCCGACGGCCACGCACGTGACGCTTCGGCGTCTGTTTATGCTTCCCCTCGCTCGCGATCCCTTCGCGGGGGTCGACGCGGAAGGCGGAACACATGGATATGCAGCGGGTCGTGCGCATCTTGCGGGCGTACTGGAAAACGATCGTCGTCCTTGCCGTCGTCGGAGGACTCGCCGGTTTCGGCTGGAGCGCCCTTCAGCCGCGGGTCTACACCGCAGACGCCACCGGGTACGTGGCCAGCACGTCCTCCGACGGTTCGACGGGCGCCTCGCTCGCGGGAAACAGCCTCGCGCTGTCGAAGGTGAAGTCCTTCATCGACATGGGGTACTGGCGGGCCGTCGCCGAGACGGCGCGCAACGAACTGGGGCTCACGGACAGCCCCGAGTCCCTCGTTCAGCGCATCCGCGTGTCCAACCCCGTCGATACCGTGAACATCCGCGTGGAAGCTGACGCGCCCACGCCTGAGCAGGCGCGGGATCTCGCCCAGGCGTGGCTCCTGGGCATGACGGAACAGGTCAAGCAACTCGAATCGGCGGGACAGGCCGAGGGGGCGGTCCGTCTGGTCGCGGGCGACTCCGCCCGCCTCCCCACGGCGCCCTCGTCGCCGAACGTCCGTCTGAACGTGGCGATCGGATTCATCGCGGGCGGCGTGGTAGGCGTGGTCTTCGCCCTCGTCCGTCGCGCCTTCGACCGGCGGGTGCGGTCGGCGAATGACATCTCCGACGCCGTCGACTCCTCGGTCGTCGGCGTTCTCCCCGTCGACAAAGAACTCGCCGCCGGCCGGGCGGTGTTCTCGTTCGACGACATCCGCGACGGCCGCGGGTCGTTCGCGCACAAAGAGGCGATGAGGGAGTTGCGAACGAATCTGCAGTACGTCGACGTCGACCATCCCGCACGTGTCATGGTGATCACCAGTCCACTGCCCGGAGACGGCAAGTCCACGACCGCGGCGAACCTGGCCGTGAGCATCGCCGCCACGGGTCAATCGGTCATCCTCATCGATGCGGACCTGCGCCGACCGGTGCTGGGGGCGACCTTCGGATTCTCCGATGACGTGGGGCTGTCCGATGTGCTGGCCGGTCGCGCCCGCATCGATCAGGTCGCGCATCAGGTCGACGAGCACGGTCGTCTGTTCGTTGTCGCCGCGGGACGCACTCCTCCGAACCCGAGCGAGATGGTGGGCTCTCAGCGGATGCAGCAACTCGCGCGCAGCCTGGCGGACGATCTGGTCGTGATTATCGATTCGCCCCCGACGCTCGCGGTGGCCGACGCCGCGGTCATCGCGAGCTGGGCGGATGGGGCGGTGCTGGTGGTCACCGCTGGGCGCACGACCGACGACATGTTGGTGCGCGCGGTGGGAAACATCGCCAAGACCCGGGGACGGCTGTTGGGCGTCGTCCTCAACCGTGCGCCGTTGCGCGGAGCGGACTCCGGCTACTACGGATCGCGGTACGGCGGATACTACGGGTACGGCGCCCCGAGCACGAGTGAGGCGTCCGGTCCGTGGTGGCGTCGTCTGAGCCTGGCGAAGCCCGGAGGGCGGGCCCCACGCGGCGAGCCGGCGCCCGGACCGCGTCGGCGCTCGTCGGACGTGCCGCCCTCGAACGTGAGCGGGCTGCGAACGCTCTCTCAGCGGGGGAAGCCTTCCTCGGTGTCGGGCGACAGCGTTGGTGAACACGCGTCGTCGGCGAGCGGTGCCCCGGGCGTCGGAGGGGAAGCATCCATCGCTCGCCGTCGTCCGCCTGCCTGATCCCGCCCGAGACGACGAAGGCGCCGACCCCGAGGGGCCGGCGCCTTCGTCGTGCGCTCAGTGAGCCGTGGCGCCGGGAGCGACGACCGCTTTGACGGTGCGAAACAGAATGACGATGTCGCCCACCAAGGACCAGTTCTCGACGTAGAAGAGGTCGAGCCGGATGGCGTCCTCCCACGAAAGGGCGGAGCGACCGCTCACCTGCCACAGACCGCTCATGCCCGGGCGGACGATCAGGCGGCGGCGTGCGTCGTCGTCGTAGAAGGCGACTTCGGCTTCTCGTTGGGGCCGTGGGCCGACGAGGCTCATCTGTCCGAGGAGAACGTTGAACAACTGCGGCAACTCATCGAGGGAGTAGGTGCGGAGGATCCGGCCGATCGGGGTGATGCGCGGGTCGTCGTCGACCTTGAACAGGGGGCTGCCGTCGCGTCCCTGTGCCGCCAGCAGCTCGGAGAGGCGCGCGTCCGCTCCGTCGACCATCGACCGGAATTTCAGCATCCCGAAGGACGTGCCGCCCTGCCCGACCCGCTCTTGTCGATACAGGACTGGCCCCGGGCCGGAGAAGCGCACGAGGACCGCGAGCACCAGCAGCAGCGGGCTGAGGGCAACGAGCAGAAGGAGGGCGACGACGGCGTCGAAGGCTCTCTTCAGCACGCGTTGACGGGTCGAGTACTGCGGCGTCTCGACGTGGACGAGGGGGAGACCGGCGACCGGGCGAGTGTGGATGCGGGGGCCCGCGACGTCTGTCAGATTGACGGCGACGATGAGGTGATGGCGTCCGGGTTCCAGACCCCAGCCGATGCGACGGATATCGTGCGCATCGAGGTGGCCGCCTCCGGTGACCAGAACGCTGTCGGCGTCGACATCCTCGAGCAGCTGCTGCAACTGCCGCGCGTCCTCGTCGGTCCAGGTGGGGGCGTCGTCGGCTCCTCGGGGAAGTGCCCCGGCGACGATGAGACCGACACCGGGCTGGCGAGCGATCTCTCCCGATACGCGCGCATTCTCTTCGGGGCTGCCGACGAGGACGACGCGCGTCGACATGTCGCCGCGGCGGCGACGGGCGCCGAGCCACGACCGGCAGAGTGTGCGCGCTGCCAGCAAGGTGACGGTGCCCGCCGGGAGGCTCAGTAGGAAGTAGCCGCGGGAAAGGTCGACTCCCGTCAGGTACGCCGCCATGGCCACGAGCCCGAACAACTGAAGGGAGGCGGCGATCACGAGACGGTGCTCGGCAACGCCGTGTCCGACGACGCGCGGAGACCGCGTGCCCCACAGTGCCAGCGCGGTCAGCCACGCGATGCACAGCAGAACGGAGACGGTGGTGTAATCGACCGGAGCCGCGCTGACCCCGGTGTGATCTGGTCCGAGCCAGAACAGCTGTGTTCCGAACACCGCGACGACCACGACGGCGGCATCGAACACGGCGAGGCGCCGGGCGTAGCGCGCTTGCCACGTACGGCGTCGTGGCGGACGGGCAGGGGCGAAGTTCTCCGCGATAGCTGGCGAAGCAGATGATGATGTGGCCAAATCCATAGTTCCTCCGCTGATCGGGTTCAGTGGCTGGAGTCGAGACGCCTTCCGGAAGAACGGATCGGCGTGGGGTCCGGGCACTCTGCCACCCGGCGGTCCTGACCGACGGTGGATGCCAGGGCTGTGGCGGCGGGGTGAAGGAACGGGGGCATACCAATCGCCGCGTTCCCGCGCGCGTTCTTTGTCGTGTCTTCGCCGAGATCGGGACTGCAGATCGCCTTCGCGATCACCTCGCCCCTGCGACCCATCACCCCCGTCAGGTAGAGGACTTTCGGTGCACTTCGACGCACGACAAAATGTATGCATGTTCATGTGGGCGTAGCCGAACGGTCAAGCTGGACGCATGACCGACGTGTCCGATCCCTGGAACGAGTACGCCCGCGACTTCGGTGCCCGGCTTCGGAATGCTCGAGCGGAGCGCGGTCTCTCCCAGGAGCACGTGGCGCACGCCGCCGGGCTGGCGACCTTCACGTATCGCAAACTCGAGCGCGGCGAATCCAATCCCGGCACGCCGGCGAACCCGCGGCTCCACACGATCGTCTGCCTGGCCGAGGTCTTGGACCTCTCGCTGTCGGATCTCCTTCCGCAGCCGCCGGACGGCATCGCTCCCGGCCGCTGAGGGCGGTGTCGGAGGTTCGTGCTTCACTTCCTCCGTGCCCACCGATGACCGGGGCGTTCTCGTCGACGCCCCGTAGAGAGAGGTGTCCGGCATGAGTGAGTACGAGATCCGTCCTGAATTCACGCAACGTGCGTGCAATCTCGTGTGGTGTGCGACACCGCACCGAGACACGATGCATCCCGACGACGAGGCGCACCGCAGCGTCGGTCGGGGATTCCTCGCGCGCGTGAGGGGTGCCCGTGAGACGGGGCCCGGTGTCTGGCGGGATGTCGAAGTGGGTGTGCTCCGCCGACCAGACGACGTCGAGAGCTGGCTGATCATCGAGACCGCGGACGGCGCCGGTCTGGCGCTCAGTCTCGACGGCGCACGAGAGCTCCGACGTGCGCTCGTCGACGATCCCGATGTCCAGCAAGCACTTTCTTCATGAGCTGCCGAGAACCATTCACCCCCGCGCGGCGCCGGGTGTCGTCGGCGGCCCGCGAACGGGGTCGGCGCGGAAGACGATGGACTAGTGCGCCGAAAGTCATCCCCGCGTCGATTGAAAGGGTCTCGTGAGCGAATCGACGGCACCGCGTCTCCTCATCGTGTGCACCGCGAACGCAATCCGATCACCGTTCGTCGAGCATCTGCTGCGCGCACGCCTCGTCGAAATGGGCGGCGCCGAGGTCCAGATCCGAAGTGCCGGTGCCGCAGCTCGACCGGGGATGCCTGCCGAACCGAACGTCGTCGAGGTCGGACGCGCCCATGGCATCCATCTCGACGATCACCGGACGCGCCTGCTCGACGAGTCGATGCTGAGCCCCGGCACTACGGTCCTGTGTGCCGAAGCGGCGCACCGGCGCACCGTGCTCGATATGCGCCCCGGATCGCTGGACACCACCTTTACGGTGCGCGAGTTCGCGCGTCTGCTCGGCGACGAGGGGCCGCCCGCTGGCGCCGGATGGGAATCGCTCATCCGCGCGGCTGCGCAGCTCCGCACGCGCGTGCGTCGCGGGTCCGCCCGAGAGGACGACCTCGTCGACCCGATCGGACAGCCACCGACCGTGTGGGCGGAGTTCGAACGACAGGCGGTGGGGGCTGTCGAGACCATCGCGCACGCGGTTGCGGCAGCGGTCGTCGACGGTGGGGATGGCCCCGCCATTCCCCTCACTCGCCGGGCGCTCCGGGCACGCCGCACGCCGTAACGCTGCTCGGGCGTCCGCCCCGAGCCCGCCCGGGCGCGGTGACGCGTCGGGCCGCAGTATCGGTTCCGTGACCCCTCGCGGGAAAGGCTGCCTCAGAGCGTGATGACCCCGTGCAATGCCGCGTTCGACGGGGCATCCTGCGCCCGCCTTTCCTCGCTGTCTGCGCGAGCGATGATGCGTCCGAGACCGATACCGGCCGCGAGCGCTGCGACGATCCAGGTGACGATGCCGATGACGACGGCGGCGACGACGAAGACCATGGGACTTCTCCTTTGGAGTCCGGTGGTGCTTAACGGGTAGTGGACACACTGTAGCGGTCCGGACCCCCCAAAGAGGGGACTGCCGCACCGCGGCGATATGCGGTATGTCAGGGCCGGCGGCCGAACGTGCGGCGCACCACACGGAGCAGCCCGAGGAAGCCGAACAGGCCGATGACCGCTCCCAAGATCGAGAACAGCGTCACCGAGCCGCCCAGGACGGGCCCGCCACCGGCGACGATGAGGACGACCGCGATGACGACCGCGGCGATCGATACCAGGGTCGTGGCGATCTCCGAGGTGAATCGATTCAGGATGCCGCTGGTGTCGGTGCCGTCGTCCGATCGCAGCGTGATTCCGATGGACCCGCGCTCGATGCCCGTGAGGAGAGCTTCCAGTCGCTGCGGCATTCTCTGCAGTCGCGCCATCGAGATCACGGCGCCGGCCTGGAGGTCGGTTGCGGCGCGGCTCAGCGAGAGCGTGCGACGCAGCAGTGTGGGCATGAGCGGGAGGGCGCGGCCGACCATGTCGAAATCCTCGACGATGACCCGCAGGCATCCTTCGAGCGTGGCGAAACTGCGCAGCGCCGAGGCCAGCTCGCCCGGGAGTGCGATGCGATGCTGACGGATGACGTCGACGATTCTCGTGAAGATCGACCCCTGGCCGACGCTGCGGACGTGTTCCGCCGTGAGCACGACGCCCACGTCATGACGGAAGGCGTCGAGGTCGACGTCGTCCGGGGCGTCGACGATCAACAGCAGGGCGTCGGTCGCGGCGACGTCGTTCTCGCTCAATGCGGCCAAGAGGAACGCCGTCATGTGCTGTCTGCGACTGCGCTCGATGATGCCGACGGCGCCGAAGTCGATCAGTCCGAGGGTCCCATCGCGCGTGAGCAGCACGTTGCCGGGGTGGAGGTCGGCATGGAAGACGCCGTACACCAGAATCTGTTCGATCACGGTCGACATGAGCACTTCGGCGAGACGGTCTCGTTCCTGCGCGGAGAGCGCACTGAGGTGCTCGGCGGAGTCGCTCAGCGCCTGGCCGTCCACGAGGCCCATGGTCAGCACTCGCGTGCTGGATGCCTCGGGGTACACCGCCGGGACGGTCACGACGCCCCGCCGGTCGGGCTCGGCGGTGTCGATGCGGTCGAGCGTGGCGCGGATCATCTCGGTGTTGCGTGCTTCGACGAGGTAGTCGAGCTCCTCGAGCAGAGTGCTCGTGAACCCCCGGGCGACGGACTCGATGCGGAGGTCCCGTCCGACACGTGTGCGGGCTTCGGCTCGGTGGGCGAGACGGCCGATGATGTCGGCATCCGCTTCGACCTGGGCACGGGCGGCGGGGCGTTGGACCTTGACCACGACGGGAGTGCCGTCGTACAGGACGGCGCGGTGGACTTGCGCCACCGAGGCGGCCGCCAGAGGATGCGGGTCGACCTCGGCGAAGACCTCGTCGAGCGGGCGTCCCAGATCGGTCTCGACAACGTCGCGCACCGTCTCCCACGGGAGCGTCGTCGCATTCGTCTGCAGGGAGGCGAGGGCGCTCAGGTACGGCTCGGGGATGAGGTCGCGGCGCGTGGAGAGCACCTGCCCGAGCTTGACGAAGCTCACCCCCGCGTCGTTAATGGTGGCCACGATCGCGCGCGCCCGCTCTTCCGAGGTGCTGAGCTGCTGCTCGACACGTGCGCGGCCCCCGTGGAACAGCCACCCCACGCCGTGCCGCGACGCGATGGCCAGGATCTCCAAGTACCGGCGCGTGCGCTTGCGCTGGCGCAGTGCGGCGCGGATCACGTCGATGGGGTTGGGAAGGGGGCGTGTCGGGAAGATCGCCTCGCTGGCGACGAGCGCCGCGACCCCGAGCGCGAAGACCCAGCTGATCGAGAGCGCGATCAGCCCGACCCACAGCCAGGCTTCCTCTTCGCTGGCGGGTGTCGCTCCTTCGGACAGCCCGGTCTGGCGCAGCACCCATCCGGCGAAGGGCACGCCGAGGAAGTACACGATCAGGCCGATGACGATGCTTCTCGGCCAGCCCACCGGGGTGCCCAGGATCTGCCGGGCGACGAAACCCACGAGGACCGCACTGACGATGGCGGCGACGGCGATGAGCAGGGTGACGGCCACGGGGTCAGCGTAGCTGTCGCTTCAGCAGATCCGAACGAGACCGCACTCGCGGCATCCCCATGTCGGCTCGGTGTGTCGCCGCGGTTCGAGAGGGATCAGGCATCGCGGGCACCGAGGGGAGAATCCGCGGTCGGTGTCGTGGTCGACCGGGAGAGCGGAGAGGGAGGCGGGACCGGAGGCATCGGGGAGGGGGAACATGACAGCCCTTCTGTACGACGGCATTTTTGCATGGGCATGTACAGTGGCGGCCTCCCATCCACAGCCTGCCGTTCGGGCCGCGGTCTGTGCGGGACGGGCGGACGGTGTGCTCGCGTCCGTGCAAACGCCAGCGGGGACGGCGTTGTGCACCGTCCCCGCTGGCATCCGTGACCTCGCTGAGCCCACCCGTCCGAGCCCCGCCGGGCGGGCGGCATCCGCTCTACTTCAGGCGCCTCTGATCGTGCGCGAGCTTTGCGCGCAGACCCGAATGCACCGAGATGTACGTCCGGACCTGCTGACCCGTGAGCGTGGCCAGATTCGTGACGAGGGTGTCGATGTCCTCGGCGACCCGGCGGGGGGAGGTGTTCTGGCGCGGGGTGACGCTCACGTGCAGCACCGTCTCTTTCCGCACTTCGCCGGAGGCGATGCGGGAGGAGAGGATCTCGTCCCGCTCGTCCAGGGTGTTCTTCAGCGCCTCAGAGGCGAAGCCGTCGGTGACGGTGATCCGCCCGGCGGTGCTCTCTTCACCGCTGGACTGCAGGGGGACGCGGTGGCGTCCTCGGACGGCACCCACCGCGACGAGCACGAGCACGATCGCGACCACCGCCAGAGCGGCGAGAGCGCCGATACCCAGCGAGGGCTGACCGATTCCGTCGGCCCACTCCCGAACGCCGTCGGCTGTCCGGGTCCACGTGTCGGCGACGCCGGGGACGACGGCGACGGAGATCGCCAGGGAGCCCAGTCCGAGCAGGACGATCGCCACGACGAAGAGGAGGACGCGGTTCAACGCCCGGTTGGTGTTCCTCATCGGTTCTCCTCCTTCGCGGTGTCGAGCGCGCGCTCGATGCGGACGCGGGTGCGAACGGAGGGGGCAAGACGGTACGAAGCCACCTCATCGTCCACGATCTGCTGCAGGCGGTCCTTGTCGACGGGGATGCCGAGCGGCGGCCGAACGGTCACGTCGACCCAGCGGTGTGCCACGCCCACGACGACGTTCTCGCGGGCGATACCCGACTCGACGCTCAGGTGCTGCGCCAGCGCCGATGCCACCACGCCGTTGTCGACGACGACGGCGCGATCGCCCCACGTCATCTCGTGCTTGGACAGACGGCCCGGTGCGACGGCCAGGATGAGCACGATGAGACCGAGCACGGCCAGCGCCACCCCCGCCGCGATCAGCGCGGCCGGGGCTACTGCCGTGGGAAGCGAAGCGACAGCGTCGGCCGACGGACCGGGCGCGACCAGCAGCGGTGGCCGACCGAGCAGCGACAACACGATCTCGACGGCGGCGTACACCACGGCGAGAACGAGCAGCACCACGACGATGAGCATCGCGCCCGTGCGCGGTGAATGCGTCTCCCGACGGACCACGGTTCGCAGGACGGAGTCGGTCATCGCACTCTCCTTCTCTTCGGGGTCGTCGCCCCGGCGATGGTCAGATCCACGCGCGACACGTCGCGCCCGAATAGGCGGGTGAGACGGTCGTGCAGGTCTCGCTGGATGCCGCGCGCGGCTTCCAGCACGGGGGTTGCGGCGCGGACCGCGTCGGTGTCGTCGAGGCGAGGAACCGGGAACGGAGACCGCACCCGCACCACGACGGTGTCGCGGGAGGCGGCGACGTCGACCGACACGGCGGCACGCTCGACGCCGATCGCCTCCGCTGCGGCCTGCTCCGCCGCCTTGCGATAGACCCGCTCGGCGACGTCGACGCGGCCTGCGGTGTGCGCCCCGCCCCCCGGGGCGGCGACGGCCACCCCGGGAAGCGCGGTGGTCACGACGTGCTCCGACCCGAGAACGCGTTGGCGATGCTGCGGATGTCGATCTGCCCCGAGACGATCCGGCCGACGAGGGCGCCGACCGCCATGAACAGGGCGACCAGGAGGAATCCCCAGAACCCGAAGATCAGCGCGGCCGCGGCCAGGATCAATCCGACGAGGGCGCCGGTGATGGTCGGGTTCATGACACGCGGGCGGGGGTCGAGTCGTCGCCATCGTCACCCGGGATGTGGATGTCGTTGACGTCGACGTTGACCTCGACGACCTCGAGGCCGACGAGGCGGCTGATGGCGCCGGCGACGCGGGAGCGCACCTGCTCGGCCACGTCCTGGATGGGCGCCGGATACTCCACGACGATCGTCACGTCGGCCGCCGCCTGGGTCTCGCCCACTTCCACCTTGACGCCCTGCGTCAGGTCGGTGGCGTTGATGGCGTCGCGGATCGCGCCGAAGGCCCGAGCCCCTCCGCCTCCGAGGGCGTAGACCCCGGACACCTCGCGCGCCGCGATGCCGGCGACCTTCGCCACCACCGAGTCGGCGATGGTGGTCTTCCCCGCCGTGTCGGCGGACGCGGTGTCGGAGCCGGGGAACGCGCGATCCACGCGCGACCCCTGGGTTGCGGGGCTGGCCGCGGGCTTCTCTTCGATAGCCATCGGAGTGTCCTTCCAGTACGTTCTGCCCCGGGTCGCCCCGGGTGCAACGGTGTTCGCTTACTGGTGAGACGTGTCGACGGAGCGATTCGTCACGCGCGCATCCGATATTTCCGTCGTGGATGCCAGAGAAAAACGCCCCTACCGAAGCCGGGGCGTTTCTCCATCGACGGAGGCGGTCAGGGGCGACCCATACCGAAGTAGGTCCAGCCGGCCCCGCGCCACGCCGCGGCATCCAGGCAGTTCCGACCGTCGACGATGATCCGACCGGCCGTGAGCTCGGAGGCGTGGGCCGGATCCAGATCCCGCCGGTACTCGTCCCACTCGGTCACGACGATGACGGCATCCGCGTCGCGAAGGGCCTCGTCACGGTCTTCGACGTAGGTCAGCTGCGGGTGGATGCGGCGGGCGTTCGCGATCGCGGCCGGGTCGGTGAGCGTGACGTCGGCGCCCAGTCCGTGCAGACGCACCGCGACATCGAGAGCGGGGGAGTCGCGGATGTCGTCACTGTGGGGCTTGAAGGCGGCGCCGAGCACGGTCACCTTCTTCTCGAACACCGAACCGCCCAGGGCCTGCACGGTCAACTCGACCGCGCGGTCGCGACGACGCAGGTTGATCGCGTCGATCTCACGCAGGAAGGCCACCGACTCTCCGCGGCCGAGTTCCTCGGCGCGCGCGGAGAACGCCCGGATGTCCTTCGGCAGGCATCCGCCGCCGAATCCGATGCCGGCGCCGAGGAACCGCCGCCCGATGCGCGCGTCGTGGCCGATCGCGTCGGCCAGGGTGGTGACGTCGGCGCCGGTGACCTCGGCGATCTCGGCCATGGCGTTGATGAAGCTGATCTTGGTCGCCAGGAATGCGTTCGCGGAGACCTTCACGAGCTCTGCCGTGGCGTAGTCAGTGACGATGAAGGGCGTGCCCTTGGCGATGGACGGGTGATAGACCTCGCGAAGCACGTCCGCCGTGCGCGCGCCCTCTTCCGTCGGGGCGCCGTCGGCACTGGGCACACCGGCCACGAGCCGGTCCGGGTCGATGGTGTCCTGCACCGCCCAGCCCTCGCGCAGGAACTCGGGGTTCCACACCAGCGTCGCGCCTCGCTCGCTCACACGCGGCGCGAGCGACTCCGCGGTGCCCACGGGAACCGTCGACTTGCCCGCGACGATGTCGCCCTCGGTGAGGTAGGGGAGCAGGCCGTCCACGGCGGCGTGCACGTAGGTGAGGTCGGCGGCGTACCCGCCGGGCTGCTGGGGCGTGCCGACGCCGATGAAGTGCACCGTGGCACCCTGCGCCGCGGACATGTCCGTCGTGAACGACAGTCGCCCCGAGGCGATGCCCTCCGTGAGGATCTCCTGCAGCCCAGGCTCGAAGAACGGCGCCTCACCGCGGGACAGAGCCGCAACCTTCCGCTCGTCGACGTCGATGCCGACGACCTCGTGTCCGATGGATGCCATCGCCGCCGCGTGAACGGCTCCGAGGTATCCGCAACCGATGACAGAAAGACGCACGGGTCTCCTCCAGAGTTCATTTCCAGACGAACGCGTGTGTCGCGCCGTCGACCCGCGCACGAGGCGCGGGCAGTTCAGGCGGCCGTCTCGCCCGGCGCCAGGGCGGCGCGGGCGGTTTTGGCCAGGATGACGAAGTCGCCCACGAGCGTCCAGTTCTCGACGTAGGACAGATCGAGGCGCACCGACTCCTCCCACGACAGAGAGGAGCGACCGCTCACCTGCCAGAGGCCGGTGATCCCGGGCTTGGCGAGGAAACGACGGTGCACATGGTCAGCGTAGAGCGCGACTTCCGAAGGAAGCGGAGGGCGGGGTCCCACGAGTGACATCGAGCCGCCGATGACGTTGAACAGCTGAGGGAGTTCGTCGAGGCTGAACTTGCGCATGATCCGCCCGATCGGCGTGACGCGCGGATCGTTCTTCATCTTGAACAGCACTTCGTTCCCGGCATCCCGCTCCTGCTTGGCCAGCTGTTCGAGAAGATCCTCGGCGTTGACGACCATCGACCGGAACTTGATCATCGTGAACTCCCGACCCCGGAAGCCGACCCGCTTCTGGCGGAAGAACACGGGGCCGTCGCTGGAGAGGCGCACGGCCATCGCGAGGAAGGCGAGCAGGGGACTGAGCACGATCACCCCGACGATGCTCGCGACGAGGTCGACCGTCCGCTTGAGGAACACCTGACCGCGTGAGAACCGCGGCGTCTCGACGTGGATGAGTGGAAGCCCCGCCACGGGGCGCGTGTGGAGTCGCGGTCCCGCGATGTCGATGATGCTCGGGGCGAGGACGAGGTGCTGGCGGCCCGCCTCGAGGCTCCACGAGATCTGCTTGACCTTGTCCGCCGGCAGCTCGTCGGCGCTGGCCACGGCGACGGTGTCGGCCCCGGTGACCTGGAGAGCGCGCGCGATGTCGCCCACGTGCCCCATGACGGGGATGTCGGTGCCCGGGATGGTGTCAGCGACCTTGCCGCTGGGCACGCAGGCGCCGACGACGCGATAACCGGCGTTGGGGTTGCGTGCGAACTCCCGGGCCACCTGGGTCACCGACGGGAGGGAGCCGACCAGAAGCACGCTCGCGGAGTACTTGCCGCGCGAGCGTTGCACGATGAGCCATTGCCGCCAGAGCCATCGGGTGAAGACCAGGACGAGGACGCCCACCGGGAGGCTGATGAGGAGGTATCCGCGTGCGACGTCGATCTGCGTGAGGAAGGCGATGATCGCGATGGTTCCGAACAGGCGGAAGCTCGAGTCGACGATGCGGATGTACTCCTGGGATCCCGTTCCCATCACACGGTCGCTGCGGGAGTCGATGAAGGACAGCGCCCACATCCACGCGACGATGAGGATGGCCGAGAACAGCCAGTAGGAGAGATCGGTGATGCGGCTGTCATGACTCGCGGCGACGGCGGCATTGCCCATACCGAACCACGCCAACTGGGTGCCATAGACGACCCAGATGAGCGAGGCCAGATCCGTGACGATCAAATTGCGGCGATACCGCTGGCGCCAGCGGTCGCGGGTGGGCGTGGCGTGGTCGCGGTCGAGGAAGGAGGTTCGGTTGGGCTCGTTGGCCGGGGCATCGTCGATGCCGCCGACGGCGCTCTGCGACGTCGATGTCGCTCCGACCTGAAGGTCAGACGTCACAGTGCGTAGGCCCCTTCCCCCGGAAGCCGGATCGTGGTTCTCTCGCTGAACGATAACAGCCTGAAGTCACCCCGTGAATCACCTGCAAATGAACGGATTGTTTCCTAGGGGTCGCAGGGCATCACCCGTTTTTTCCCTGATGACAGGCTTGTCCACCAAATGGTGGACGCTTCGCGCGGGCGCGCGGCCGGCGTGGCGTGGGGCCGATACACGGAACTTTGTGCCTGTCAAGCGGGGGGAAATGCCCGCATACAGTGGTGTATAAGCGCGATGTTCCCTAGGATCGGCGTGAGTCGACGACACTGTTCGCGTCGGCGCACGCGACGCCGGGGGGATCGCCGATGACACGCGCCGACCGGCCGACCTTCCGCGCAGCGCGCGTCGGAGCTGGCGTTCTCGTTGCGGTGCTCGCCGTCGTCCTGCTCGTCGGGGCGTCGATCGTCGTGTCGAGCGCCTTCGGGGTCTGGCCGATCGGTGCCGCCGCGTCCGGGGTCGCCTCCTCCGCGACGCCGACCGCGACCGCGGTGCCCACGACGAGCTCCAGCCCCCTCCCTCCCTCGACCGCGACACCGCCCGCGGCGCCGCCGTCCGCCGCGCCGCCGGTCGTCGTTCCCCCCTCGCCGGGCGCGCAGCCCTGCGAGACCGAGACTCTCCTGACGATCTGGGCGCACCCGGACGACGACCTCATCTTCGGCAACCCCACGATCTCGGATGCCATCGCGGCGGAGCAGTGCGTGCGTACCCTGTTCCTCACGGGTGGGGACGCGGGCAAGGGTCTCGGCTACACGCATTCACGCGAGACGGGCATCCTGCACGCCTACGACCACATGCGCGGTGCGGACGGGCCCTGGGACTCCACCGTCGTGACGCTGGACGCGGGACTCCGGGTCGAACGCTTCAGCCCCCACGACGATGCACGCCTCTCGGTGATGTTCGCCCGTCTCCCCGACGGAAACATCACCGACGGCGGGTTCGACTCGACCGGTCACGCGACTCTCAGTCGACTGCTCGACGGGACGATCGGAGTCCTCGCGCCGACGGACGAGGGGCCGGCGGTGGACCGCGCGCAGGTGTCCGCATCCCTCACCGAGCTCGCGGCAGCGCTTCGCCCGACGCGCACCCTCACCCACGTTCCGCGCGGCAGTGCTTACGCGCCCGGCGATCACCCGGACCATTCCACCGTGGGCACCCTCGTGCGGGACGCGGTCGGGCACGTTGCAGAAGCCGTGCCGGGCATTCGCTATGCCGTGGGCTACCCGTCGGCGGATCTGCCGCGCACGCTCGACGGGCCGGTTCTGGATGCCAAGGTCGAGACGTATCGCATCTATGCGCAGCAGGACGAGGTGATCCGCTGCGCCGACCGAGATTCGTGTCTGAAGACGCGCCGGTTCGGAGACTGGTTGCGTCGGTCCTACCTCCTGAGCGAGGCCGACCTGCGCCTCAACTAGTCGCCCGCGGGTCCTCGTGCGCGTACGTGCCGTGAACGATTGCCCGGCCGAGCGTGTGGAACGCGAGGGCGAAGGACACGGCCGCCGGTGTCGCTCCGGCATCCACGCCGAGGCTCTCCGTGTCCACCGCGTGTACGACGAAGAAGTAGCGGTGCGGCCGGTCTCCTTCGGGCGGCGCAGCACCCAGGAAGCCCGCTTCTCCACCGTCGTTGCGGACGTGGAAAGCGCCCTCGGGCAGATCCCGGCCGGCGAAGCCCGCGGGGATCTCCCGCAGGTCGGCGGGCAGGTCGACGAGGACCCAGTGCCAGAATCCGCTCGGTGTGGGCGCATCCGGGTCGAAGCACGTGATCGTGAAGGACGCCGTGCCCTCGGGGACGTTCGACCACGCCAGATGAGGCGACGAGTTGCCGCGCGCGGCCACCTGGTCGTCCTTCAGCGGCTGACCGTCGATGACGTCGTTGCTCATGACGTCGAACGCGGCCGCCGCGGGGAGGAGCGGGTACGGGTCGGGGGTCTGCGGGCGGGTGAGATCGGTCATGACGGCACGATAGGACGCGGAGCGGGGGAACGAGCGGGGCTTGCCGCACGTGTCCCGCCGTGGGTAGTCGGGACGCGAGCAAGGCGCAGACGTCTCGGTTCCCCTGCCTCCCCTCACCCGGCGCGGCACGACGGGTGTGGAGTACCCGGATCTCCGCGGCCGGCGCGATAACGTCATGACGTCACGCCGAGCGCCGACCACCCGAAATCGTCGCGTCGCCCGGCCGGGGGGCAGAGGACGGAGCCACGGTGCACGACGAGGACCTTTCTGGGGTGGAGAGGGAGCAGGACGCGGTGCGTGCGGCGAGACGAATCCGCGCGACCCGTCGAGGGCTGCTCGTCGGAGGGCTGGCGCTGGTCGCCCTCGGCGGAGGGGCGCTGCTCGTGCGTCAGATTCGTCGCAGCGGTGGTCCCGCCCCCGCGTGGACGCCTCTTCGCGCGATCACTCCTCCTGACGCGCCCGCCGCCCTGTCTCCCGCCGTCGAAGCCCCGGGGATCGACACGGCGATGATGGTCTGGGCGCACGCCGACGACGACATCATCTTCGCCAACCCCGGACTGGCCGATGCGATCCTCAGCGGGGCGACCGTCCGCGCGGTCTACGTCACCGCCGGCGACGCCGGGAAGGGCATCGACTACGCCCGAGAGCGGGAGGCGGGGATCCGTGCCGCGTACGACGTCATGCGAGGGGTCACGGGGGAGTGGGACGAGCGGGAGATCACTCTGCTGAGCGGTGCTCGCATCACGCGATTCGTGCCGGCCGACGAGCCGCGGCTGTCGATCAGCGTCCTGCGGCTCCCCGACGGCGGGCTCGATGCTAAGGGCTTCGCCGCGACCGGCAACGCGGGACTCACGCAACTGATCAACGGCGACGCGGCCGAACTCGTGCCCATCGACGGAGGCCCGGCGTACGACCTCCCGCGCCTCACGGCGACCCTCGCCGAGCTCCTGGCGGCCGCCGCCCCGCGGCACGTCTGCACCAACGTGCCGCACGAGAGCGCCTACGCGCACGGCGACCACCCCGATCACTCGTGCGTCGGTTCGCTCGTTCGTGCGTCGGCGCCGGCGGTCGGCCTGACCGCGGAGAGGATGTCGTACTACCTGGGGTATCCGTCGCAGGATCAACCGGTCAATGTGACCGGCGCGGTGTTGGATGCCAAAGTCGAGGTGTATCGAACGTATGCGGCCGACGACCCCGTCGTGCGGTGCGCGGAGGCGTCGACGTGCCTCGCCCAGCCCGGTTTCGGCGAGTGGTTGAGGCGGACGTATCCGAAGACCGAGGCAGAGCTGCGGCTGTCCTGACTCCCCGGCCACTCGGCATCCGGCACGCGCGAAGAGGGCGCCCGGTAGAGGCGCCCTCTTCGCGCGTGGCTCAGTCGTCCGCGACGGTGATCGTGACCTCGATGTTGCCGCGCGTGGCGTTGGAGTAGGGGCAGACCTGGTGGGCCTCGTCGGCGAGCTGCTGTGCCTGATCGTGGTCGATGCCGGGGAGGACGACCTCGAGCAGGACGGCAAGCTGGAAGCCGCCCTGACCGTTCGACCCGATCTGGACGCGGCCGCCCACCGAGGAGTTCTCGAGCTTCACCTTGTGCCCGCGCGCCACCGCGTGGAGGGCGCTGTGGAAGCACGCCGCATAGCCGGCGGCGAACAGCTGTTCCGGGTTGGTGCCGTTGCCGGAGCCGCCCATCTCCTTCGGGACGGCGACGTCGAGGTCGAGCCGGTCGCCGGCGACGACGTGGCCGTTGCGGCCCTCACCGGTGGACAGTGCTTCGGCGGTGTAGAGGACGTCCATGGGGATTCCTTTCGTCAGGACGAGGAGTGCCGGATCGGTGATCAGGCGGGAGGGGTACGGGCGCCGACGGCGTCGAGCACGGTCTGCGGGTGGTCGCGCAGGTCGCGCATCGCCACGGTCAGTTGTTGCAGGGCGCTGATCAGCTCGTGGGCGCTGTCGGCGTCGGTGAGCCCCGACCCCACCGCGATACAGCGGGGCACGTGGGCGAGCTCTTCCCGCATCTCGCGGCCGCGCGCGGTGAGCGACACCGCGACGACTCGTTCATCGGCGGCCCGGCGTTCCCGAGTGATGTAGCCGGCGGACTCCATGCGCGCGAGCATCGGCGACAACGTCCCCGAGTCCAGCTGCAAGGCCTCGCCGAGCCCGCTGACGGTCTGGTCGCCGTCGTTCCACAGAGTCACGAGCGCGAGGTACTGCGGGTAGGTGAGGTTCCACGGGTCGAGAAGCACACGGTAGGCCTGCGTCGTCGTGCGGCTGGCGGCGTAGAGGGCGAAGCACACGAGCGAGTCGACGGCTGACATACCGAAAGGATTGCACACAATTGAATTGTGCACAACCTGAATCTCAGGCTCGCCGGGAAGTCAACCCCTGCGCGTTATCGATAGACGGTTCCACCATGGATCGCATGACCCCCCGCAGTGACGCGAGCGCCGTCCCGCCGTCGGGCTTCCTTGCCGACGGTGAGCGCGATGTCCTCGCCATCAATGGGCACCACTTCGAACTCGGCATGTCTGGCGTGCCGGGCATCGTCGATTCCGCCTGACCCGCGCCCACTCGGCGATCCGCCGAACCGGTGCAGGGACGCGTGTGCGCACCGTCCCGGCGGGGCCGTGCGCTGCCGCCCGAGGCGAAGACGCTCAGCCGACCGGGCGCACGACGGCCCCGTCGGTCACCGCGATGGCGACCTCCTCGCCGTCGGTGAACTCGACGCGCCAGGCAGCGATGTCTTCTTCGCGCTCCAGGTCGACCTCCGAGATACCGATTCCGCGGCCATGGGTCGCCGCGGCGATCCGGACGGCGTCGGCCAGCGGCGTCGTCGCCGCGTCGAGGGCGGTGCGATCGTCCCGGTCGAGCGGGCGGGCGTCCTGCCGACCCGTCACCAAGGGGCCGGCGAGGTCGACGTCGACATCGACCGCGCGATCGTCGACGGCGACCCGGATGTCGGCAGACCCGTCCTCGATCTCCACCTCGAACGCTCGACCACCGGCATCCGATTCGGCACGCACGACGGCCGCGATCACCGTCTCGTACCCGGCGTCGCTCTCCGACGCGGAGGACGCGGGCGCGCACGCCGTCATCGTGACGGACAAGCCGAGTGCCGTGAGTCCGGCCAGAAGGGAACGCGTGGATGCCATGCGGCAAAGCTACCGATCCCGATTCGGCTGTCGCGCGTCGTTGCGCGCGGGCGCCCGATGTGGCATCCGCGATCACCGAACGGTTATCAAGTCGTGCGGCCCGCGTCAACCGGAGGGGTGTGCTCAGGCTCGCGTCGAAGCATGACGTGCATGAGCGAAATCACCGCACACCACGGACTGCTGACCGACATCGACCTCCACGTGGACGACACCGGCGGGCCCGGTCGGCCCGTGGTGCTCATCCACGGCTGGCCGCTCTCGGGCGAATCGTGGGCGCACCAGGTTCCGGCCCTGCAGAGTGCGGGGTACCGCGTCGTCACCTACGACCGCCGCGGCTTCGGTCGAAGCGACAAGCCCCGCAGCGGCTACGACTACGACACCTTCGCCGACGACCTCGAGGCAGTGCTGCAGGCGCTGGACCTTCGCGATGCCACCCTCGTGGGCTTCTCGATGGGCGGGGGAGAGGTGGCGCGCTACCTCACTCGGCACGGGGCCGACCGCGTGCGCAGCGTCGTGTTCGCCGCCGCCGTTCCGCCCTACCTCGCGCAGACGGACGACAACCCCGAGGGTCCGCTCGACAAGGACACCGCGGAGGGCATGGAGAAGGGGCTCAAGGATGATGAGGATGCCTTCTACCGCCAGTTCACCACCGACTTCTTCTCCGTCGACGGCACGCTCGCGGTGCCGGAGGGGGAACGAGCCGAGGCCGAACGCCTGGCACATCAGGCCGACCATCACGCCGCGCTCGCCGCGATGAAGGCATTCGCCACGACGGACTTCCGCGATGATCTTCGCCACGTCACGGTGCCGACCCTCGTGCTCCACGGCGACAGTGACTCCACCGTCCCGTTCGAGGGCTCGGGCAAGCGCACGCACGAGGCGATCCCCGGCAGCGAACTCCACGTCGTCGCCGGTGCCCCGCACGGGGTGAACGTGAGCCACGCCGACGAGTTCAACCGCGCGCTGGTGAGCTTCCTGCAGCGCTGACCATCCCGCGACCACCCGCGGACACTCTCAGACCCGCCCCGGCGCACGCCGGGGCGGGTCGTGCGCAACGGGGGCCACGCGCTCCTCGGTGGAGCTCCCGGCCTCGGGTGACCGCGGAGAGACGCGTGGGTGCGAGAGGGGGTGACCCCAACGTCGAGACGCGCTTCCGGCCGCGGGAACGGGTGGGGCCGGCCGTACCGTACGGAGAGTGCCCGAACCGATCGCCGCTCCGCGTTCGCGCGGGCGCCGCCGCCATCGTGCCTGGCGGGAAGGCGGGTCCAGCGTCGCCCGGTGGGACGCGGAGATGCTCGGGTGGTCCATCGCCTCCCTGGGGGCCGGCGTCCTGGCCGCCCGCGCCGCCGCGCTGCTGCTCCCGCCCGTGCCGGCATCGATCGTCGCGACCGCGGTGCTGTGGGCATCCCTCACCCTGCCCGCCATCTGGGCGTTTCGACGCTCGCGTCCTCGGGGGCTGACGGCGTTCCGCTGGGTCGATGCCGTCATCGGGGTGGTGTGGGGCATCCTGCTGCGGATCGCGCAGGGCGCGTTCGCCGCGGCTGCGGGACAGTCCGCGTGGCCGTCGGCAGCGGACCTCTCCTCCCCGGTGTTCATCGCCGAGGCCGCCGCGGCCACGGTCATCGCCCCCGTCGTCGAGGAGTTCTTCTTCCGGGCCGTGGTGGTGGTCGGCGTGTACACCATCGTCCACCGTCTCAGCGGACGTGTCGCGGCCGTCGTCGCCGCCCTGATCGTGTCGACGGTGCTCTTCGTCGCCGCTCATGGACTCGTGGCACCGCTCGCCCCCGCCGACGCTTCCTCTCTCGCCCTCGTGGGAGCCGTTGCGGGGGTCTGCGTGCTGGCGACGGGCCGGATCTGGCCGGCGATCCTGGTCCACGCCGTGTACAACCTCACGGGGATAGCCGTCGTCGTCGTCGCCACTCTCGCGGTCTGAGGGCACGGGCCCCGTTTGGCCGTGGCATCCGGATGCCGTAAGCTAACCCTTTGGTGCCTGCCTCACTGCGAGTAGGTCACCCGAACGTGAGCCCTCCACCGGCCCCGTTGCCCGGTCATCGACCGGGGAACCGACCACCGGAGCGGGATTCACGAACTCCTCCGTTCGAACAAGAAAGCAGCACTACTGTGACGCGCACTTTCACCCCCAAGGCCGCAGAGGTCACGCGCGAGTGGGTCGTTATCGACGCCACCGACGTCGTCCTCGGTCGCCTCGCCTCGCACGCGGCGGCCCTTCTCCGCGGCAAGCACAAGGCGACCTTCGCCAACCACATCGACTCGGGTGACTTCGTCATCGTGATCAACGCCGACAAGGTCGCGCTCACGGGCCAGAAGCTCCAGAAGAAGATGGCCTACCGTCACTCGGGCTACCCGGGTGGCCTCAAGGCCGTCAGCTACGAGGAACTCCTCGAGAAGAACCCCGTCCGCGCGGTCGAGAAGGCTGTCCGCGGCATGCTGCCCAAGAACAGCCTCGGCGCGGCGCAGCTCAAGAAGCTCAAGGTCTACCGCGGCGCCGAGCACCCCCACGGTGCCCAGCAGCCCACCGCGTACACCTTCGACCAGGTCGCCCAGTAAGCGCCGCCGGATAAGGACGAAACAGTGT
Source organism: Microbacterium mcarthurae (assembly GCF_046064585.1). NCBI lineage: Bacteria > Bacillati > Actinomycetota > Actinomycetes > Micrococcales > Microbacteriaceae > Microbacterium > Microbacterium mcarthurae. Next base: position 328,104 of record NZ_JAROCE010000003.1, read on the forward strand.
CGAACATCGACTCCAGCAACTACAGCACCGAGACGCCGGCCGAGCAGTCCGTCGTCGCGGCCGAGCGCCCCGTTCTCTCGGTCCCCGGCGCAGCCGTCGGCCGTCGCAAGCAGGCCATCGCCCGCGTGCGCCTGGTCCCCGGCTCCGGCACGATCACGGTTAACGGCCGCACGATCGAGGACTACTTCCCGAACAAGCTCCACCAGCAGCTCATCAACGACCCGTTCACGGTCCTCGAGCTCGCCGGCTCCTACGACGTGATCGCCCGCATCTCCGGTGGCGGCCCCTCGGGCCAGGCCGGCGCGCTGCGCCTGGGCATCGCCCGTGCGCTCAACGAGATCGACGCCGAGAACAACCGCCCGGGTCTGAAGAAGGCCGGCTTCCTTTCGCGCGACGCTCGCGTCAAGGAGCGCAAGAAGGCCGGTCTCAAGAAGGCCCGCAAGGCGCCTCAGTACTCCAAGCGCTGAGTTCGACGTTCCGGATGCCTCTTTTCGGCACGGACGGGGTGCGGGGGCTGGCCAACGGCCTCCTCACCGCCGAACTCGCGCTGCACCTGGCCCAGGCGACCGCGGTCGTCCTGGGCCAGGGCCGTTCGGCGGAGGCGCGCAAGGCCAAAGGCCGTCGACTCACCGCCGTCGTCGCGCGCGACCCGCGTGTGTCGGGGGAATTCCTCTCGGCCGCGGTCGCCGCGGGCCTGGCCTCGTCGGGAGTCGACGTGTTCGACGCGGGCGTGATCCCCACCCCCGCGACGGCATTCCTCATCGCCGACCGCGACGCCGACTTCGGGGTGATGGTTTCGGCCTCGCACAACCCCGCACCCGACAACGGGATCAAGATCTTCGCGCGCGGCGGCACGAAGCTCCCTGACATCGTCGAGCAGCGCATCGAGCGCGCACTCGAATGGGACCGACTGCAGCCCACCGGCGCCGGCGTGGGCCGCATCCGCCGTTTCGCCGACGCGGAAGACCGCTACGTCGTGCACCTTCTCGGTTCGCTACCGCACCGGCTCGATGGCATCCATGTCGTCCTCGACTGTGCCCACGGGGCGGCCGCGGGTGTGTCGCCCGAGACGTTCCGCGACGCCGGGGCGACAGTGACGGTCATCGGCGCCGAACCCGACGGCCTTAACATCAACGACGGCGTCGGCTCGACCCACCTCGACGTGCTCGCCGAGGCGGTCGTCCGGCTCGGGGCCGACGTGGGTATCGCCCACGACGGTGACGCCGACCGGTGCCTCGCCGTCGATGCACAGGGCAACGTCGTCGACGGCGACCAGATCATGGCGATCCTCGCCGTGGCGATGAAGGAACGCGGGGCGCTCGCGCACGACACCCTCGTTGCGACGGTCATGAGCAACCTCGGTCTGCATCGTGCGATGGCCGAGCACGGCATCCAGGTCACGCAGACGGCGGTGGGCGACCGCTACGTGCTCGAGGCGATGAACGAGGGCGGATACTCCCTCGGCGGCGAGCAGTCGGGGCACGTCATCATGAGCGAGTTCGCCACGACCGGCGACGGGCTGCTCACGGGACTCCACATCGTCGCCGAGATGGCACGTCAGAACAAGACCATGGCCGAGCTCGCGTCGATCATGACGGTGTACCCCCAGATCCTCGTCAACGTCCGCGGCGTCGACCGCGAGCGCGTGTCCGACGAGGTCGTGCAAGAGGCCGTCCGCTCGGCAGCGGCCGACCTCGGCGATTCCGGCCGCGTGCTGTTGCGCGCGTCGGGCACCGAGCCGCTCGTGCGTGTCATGGTCGAGGCGGCGTCCGAGGACGTCGCGCGCGCTCACGCCGATCGCCTCGCCGAGGTGGTCCGCGAGCGCCTGTCCCTCTAGGGCGTGAGTCGCCAAGATTTGTCGCCTGCGGGTGCCCCGCGGCGACAAATCTTGGCGACTCACGCGGGTCAGTACTGCAGCGACTCGATGTAGCGCAGCAGCACGCCCTCGCGAAGGGCCCACGGCGAGACCTCGAGCTCGTCGACGTCCATCGCCTTCATCGCGCGCTCGATCACGATCGCCGCGGCGACGATCTGGAACGTGCGGTCGGCGGTGATCCCCGGCAGCGCCTCGCGCGCGTCCGCGGGGATGCGGGCGAGGCGCGGGATCCAGTCCTTCAGCTCTTTTCGCGGCAGCACCATCCGATCGATCCCCGACCATCCGGGGACGGGGTACCCGGCGAGCTTCGCCAGCGAACGGATGGCCTTCGACGAGCCGATGACGTGATCAGGACGCGGCAGAGCCGAGAAGCGCTCGGCGACGGGAGCGAGAACGGATGCCGCGTGCCGACGCAGCGCGTCGATCTCGTCCTCACTCGGCGGATCGTGGGGGAGGAACCGCACCGTGGAGCGTCCCGCGCCCAGCGGCACCGACTCCGCCAGGTCGGGCAGCTCGTCGGCGCCGCCGGCGATCTCCAGCGACCCGCCGCCGATGTCGAACAGCAGGATCTGCCCCGCCGACCACCCGAACCACCGGCGAACGGCGAGGAAGGTGTACCGCGCCTCGGTCTCGCCGCCCAGCACCTGCAGGGGTTGTCCGAGCACCTCCTCGATCCGCGCGATGACCTCTTCGCCGTTGGTCGCCTCCCGCACGGCGGAAGTCGCCGTGGCGAGCAGCTCGTCGACGCCCTCGGCGCGCGCCCTCTCGCACGCCTGTGTCACGGCATCCACGAGCCCCCGCACACCCTCGGCCGAGATCGAGCCGTCGGGTTCGAGGTAGCGCATGAGCCGCAGGACCGACCGGTGCGACGTCGTCGCCGTCGGGCGGCCGCCGGCGCGCGCGTTCGCGACCAGCAGGTGGACAGTGTTGGAACCGATGTCGAGTACCCCGAGTCGCACGCTCCGAGCGTACTGCGGGCCCGCGGGTAGCATGGGCGGGTGTCCGCCGCCGAGACCGCCGCTCCCGCACCGTCGCTGAGCCCTTACCGCCAGATCGACCGCGCCGAGTGGGCCCGCCTGTCCGGCGGCATCCAGCAGCCGCTCACCGAGACCGAAGTCGTGCAGTTGCGCGGCATCGGCGACCGTCTCGACCTGCGCGAGGTCGCCGAGGTGTACCTGCCGCTCAGCCGGCTGCTCAGCCTTTACGCCCGCGCCACCCGCCGCCTGGGCGCCGACACGAGCGAGTTCTTGGGCGAGCCGGATGCCACGACCCCCTTCGTCATCGGGGTGGCGGGGTCGGTCGCCGTGGGCAAGTCCACGATCGCGCGGCTGCTGCGCGAACTCATGAGCCGGTGGCCCGACACCCCCCGGGTGGAACTGGTCACCACCGACGGTTTCCTGTACCCCAACGCCGAGCTCGAGCGCCGGGGACTCATGGATCGCAAGGGCTTTCCCGAGTCGTACGACCGACGCGCTCTGGTGGAGTTCCTCAGCGAGGTCAAATCCGGCGCGGAAGAGGTGCGCGCGCCCTTCTACTCGCACGTGCGGTACGACATCATGCCCGACGCGCACGTCACCGTGCGCCGTCCCGACGTCGTGATCGTCGAGGGCCTCAACGTGCTGCAACCGCCCCCGACCCCGAACGACGTCGCGGTCAGCGACCTGTTCGACTTCTCGATCTACGTCGACGCCGACGCCGCGCACATCGAACGCTGGTATGTCGACCGCTTCCTCGCTCTGCGCGACAACGCCTTCACGAACCCGACCTCGTTCTTCCGCGTCTTCGCTGACATCAGCGACGAGGAGGCGGTGCAGCGTGCGCTGAGGTTCTGGCGCGAGATCAACCTGCCGAACCTCGAGGAGAACGTGCTGCCGACGCGGCACCGGGCCAAGCTGGTGCTCCAGAAAGGTGCCGACCACACGGTCGAGTCGGTCCTGCTGCGCAAGCTCTGAGCGGCGCCGCCCGCGGCGGGTTTCCCCAGGCACGGCCCCGTAGACTCGGAGGCTATGTGCGGAATCATCGGATACGTGGGTCCTCGGCAGAGCCAGGACATCCTCCTGTCGGGTCTGTCGCGACTCGAATACCGGGGGTACGACTCCGCCGGCATCGCCGTGATCGACGGCGACGGGGGCCTCGGTATGCGCAAGCGCGCCGGCAAGCTTGCCGTGCTGCGTGACGACTTGGCATCCACCCCTCTGGCCGACGGCACCACCGGTATCGGGCACACGCGCTGGGCGACGCACGGTGGCCCGACCGACGCGAACGCGCACCCGCACCTCGCCGACGACGACAAGCTCGCCGTCATCCACAACGGCATCATCGAGAACTTCGCCGAACTCAAGAGCGAGCTGATCGGCGAGGGCGTGACCTTCCGCAGCGAGACCGACACCGAGGTGGCCGCGGCGATGATCGGTCGCGAGTACAGCCGCACGGGTGACCTGGTGTCGGCGTTCCGGGCCGTCGTGTCGCGCCTCGAGGGCGCCTACACGCTGCTGGCCATGCACAAGGATCACCCGGGCCTCGTCGTGGGCGCCCGCCGCAACTCGCCGCTGGTCATCGGCCTGGGCGAGGGTGAGAACTTCCTCGGCTCCGATGTCGCCGCGTTCGTGGAGCACACGCGCAAGGCGCTCGCGATCGGGCAGGACGAGATCGTCGCGATCACGCCCGAGGGCGTCGAAGTCACCGACTTCTCCGGCGCGCCGGTCGAGGTCGAGGCCTTCGAGGTCACGTGGGACGCGTCGGCGGCCGAGAAGGGCGGCTGGTCGTCGTTCATGGCGAAGGAGGTCTCGGAAGAGCCCGAAGCCGTCGCCAACACCGTCCGTGGCCGCATCCACGAGGGCCGTGTCGAGATCCCCGAGCTGGACGGCATGGACGAGTTCCTCGCCGACATCGACCGCATCCTCGTCATCGCGTGCGGCACCGCCGCCTACGCCGGCATGGTCGGGAAGTACGCGCTCGAGACCTGGACGCGCGTGCCCGTCGACGTCGAGCTCGCACACGAGTTCCGCTACCGTGACCCCGTCCTGTCGCCGCGCACGCTCGTCGTCTCGATCAGCCAGTCGGGCGAGACGATGGACACGCTCATGGCCGTGAAGTACGCGCGGTCGCGCGGCGCCAAGACGCTGTCGATCTGCAACACCCAGGGCGCCACGATTCCGCGTGAGTCGGATGCCATCGTGTACACGCACGCCGGCCCGGAGGTCGCCGTCGCCTCGACCAAGGCGTTCGTCGCGCAGATCACCGCGCTGTACCTGCTCGCACTGCACGTCGGTCGCGTACGCGGGGCCATCGACCCGGTCGCCGCGGTCGATGCCGTGACCGAGCTCGAGGCCATCCCGGGCAAGATCGCCCGCGTGCTCGAGACCGAGCAGGGCCGCATCGAGCAGCTGGCCCATTGGATGGCCGACACCCGGTCGGTGCTGTTCCTCGGCCGCAACGTGGGTTACCCGATCGCGCTCGAGGGCGCACTCAAGCTCAAGGAGCTCGCGTACATCCACGCCGAGGGCTTCGCCGCCGGCGAGCTCAAGCACGGCCCCATCGCCCTCATCGAGCCCGGCCAGCCCGTGTTCGTCGTCGTGCCGTCGCCGCGGGGGTCGGGCGAGATGCACAAGAAGGTCGTCTCGAACATCGAGGAGATCCGTGCCCGTGGCGCCCGCGTCATCGCGATCGCCGAAGAGGGCGACGTCGCGGTGCTCCCAGCCGCTGACGAGGTGCTGCGCATTCCGCTGGCCGCCCCGCTGTTCGAGCCGCTCCTGGCCGTCGTTCCGCTGCACATCTTCGCCATGGGTCTTGCCGAGGCCAAGGGCCTCGACGTCGACCAGCCCCGCAATCTCGCGAAGTCGGTGACGGTGGAGTAAGGCCGAACCTTTTCGGGGCCGGATGCCACTGGCATCCGGCCCCTACTTCGTTCCTGCCCTGCACAACTCCTGCAGGATCGCCCCGCGACGCCGCCGCGGTGGCCTTCCGGGGCGATGGCGCAGGAGTTCTGCCGCGCGTCGGGAGGCGCCGGGGCGCCTGCTGGGCAGCCTGCTGCCGCGCGTCGGGAGGCGCCGGGACGCCTGCACAACTCCGGCGGAGGCGCGTGGCGGCTCGCCGAACGGGCCACGTCGGCGGGACCCGCCGGAGTTGTGCCGGTGGGGCGGCGGGGCGTTCGACGCCGTCGTCACGGCAGAATGGACAGGATGCCAGGAGGGGAGGGCGCATGATCGTCGGAATCGGCGTCGACCTGGTCGACGTGCCGCGCTTCGAGCAGCAGCTCGCGCGGACCCCCCGCCTCCTCGAGCGGCTGTTCGCCCCGGCCGAGCGCGTGCTCAAGCCCCGCTCCCTGGCTGCCCGGTACGCCGCGAAAGAGGCGCTGATCAAAGCCCTCGGCGGCTCGGACGGCGTTTACTGGACCGACATCGAAGTGACGCCCGAGCCGTCGGGCCGCCCCACCTTCACGCTCACCGGCGAGACCGCGGCCACCGTCGCGGCGCGCGGCGTCACGGCTCTGCACCTGTCGATGTCGCACGACGCGACGCTCGCCACCGCATACGTCATCGCGGAGGCCGGGCCCGCTGAACCGACCCGGGAGGGCGTCGCATGAGGATGGCATCCGGAGTCCTGCGCGAAGCGCTGATCGACGTCGACGCGATCGCCGAGAACGTGCGCCACCTGCGTCGGTTGACCGGCGTCGAGGTCATCGCGGTGGTCAAGGCCGAGGGGTACGGGCACGGCGCGCACCGCGCCGCGGTCGCGGCCCTGCGCGGCGGGGCGACGCGCATCGGCGTCTCCGACATCGATGAGGCCCTGGCCCTGCGGCGCCGGGGGATTCGCGCGCCGCTGTTCGCGTGGCTGCACGCGCCCGGCGCCTCGTTCGTCGAGGCCGTGCGGGAGGACGTCGAGCTCGGCATCTCGGACATCGACCAGTTGCTGCGCGCGGGGGAGGCGGCCCAGGGGAATCGCCCCGCCGCGGTGCACCTGAAGATCGAGACCGGTCTCTCGCGCAACGGCATAGCTCCCGTGGACTGGCGCGTGGTGTTCTCGGAGGCCGCTCGCCTCGAGCGGATCGGGCGCGTGCGCGTCGTCGGGCTGTTCTCGCATCTGTCCAACACCAGCGATGCCGACGACCGCGCGGCGCTGGCGAGGTTCCAGGAGGGGGTCGTGCTCGCCGCCGCCGCCGGGCTGAACCCGCCGCTACGCCACATCGCCGCGACCCACGCCGCCATCGACCTGCCCGAGGCGCGGTTGAACTGCGTGCGCATCGGCATCGGCATCTACGGTGTCTCTCCGTTCGCCGACCGCAGCTCGGCCGACCTGGGGCTGCGCCCCGCCATGACGCTGCGCGGCGCGGTCGCGGCGGTGCGGCGCGTGCCCGCCGGAACCGGCGTGTCGTACGGCTACACGTACCGCACCGACAGCGCCACCACGCTGGCCCTCGTGCCCCTCGGGTACGCCGACGGAGTGCCGCGGCAGGCGTCGGGCCGCGGCCCCGTGACGATCAACGGTCGTCGCTTCACCGTGGCCGGGCGCATCGCGATGGACCAGTTCGTCGTCGACGTCGGCGACCACCCCGTCGCCGTCGGCGACGAGGCCGTGCTGTTCGGCGACCCGACGCTCGGGGTGCCGTCGGCCCGGGACTGGGCGGATGCCGCCGACACCATCGACTACGAGATCGTGACGCGCGTGGGTGCGCGCGTGCCGCGACGGGAGGTGGGCGCGTGAGCGTTCCCGACGAACTGCTGGGCGAGCGCGAGGTCGCGGGCCCCGCCGACATGGAGGAACTGGGGCGCGCGCTCGGTCGCGCTCTTGCGCCGGGCGACGTGGTCGTGCTCACCGGTCCGCTCGGCGCCGGCAAGACGACCCTCACGCGCGGGATCGGCGAGGGGCTCGGCATCCGGGGTCCGGTCCAGAGTCCGACGTTCGTGATCGCGCGAACGCACCCCTCGCTCGTCGGCGGCGCACCCCTCGTGCACGTGGATGCCTATCGGCTCGGGGCCGCGGTCGAGCTCGACGACCTCGACATCGACGTGGAGCGCTCCGTCGTCATCGTCGAGTGGGGGCGCGGTGTCGCCGATCATCTCGCCGACGCGTGGTGGGAGATCGAGATCTCGCGTCAGACCGGCGGACGCGGCGTCGACAACGCGTGCGGCGAGACCGCCCCGCACACCCTCGACCTGGATGCCGACGCGCCCCGGACGGTGACCATCTCGCGGAGGCCGTGAGCCTCAGGTCGGCTGCAGCCCGTGCCGCGTCGTGGCCCGGCGGTCGGGTTCCGCGGTCCAGACGTCGCGCAGCCCCCGCAACGTCTCGTACGCCTGCTCGACGTGCGCGAAGTGGCCGCTGTCTTCCAGCACGGTCTCGCGGTAGCCGGGGATGCGGCGCCGCGCGTCGCGGGCGTCGTGGCGACCGGCGAAGACGTCGTGGCGCCCGCGGACGGCGCGCACCGGGGCCGTGATGCGGCGCCAGGCGTCGTCGTCGTGCGTGCGGGCGGCGCGGGCTGCGCTGAGGAAGGCGGCGGGCCGAATCTCCTCGGCCAGCGCGTTCGAGATGGCCGGATCGAGGCGGTCCGGATGCCGGAACAGCGGACGAGCGAGCACGCGAAGCGTTCCGGTGCGGCGGAGTCCTCGCAGGAGCGGGCGCGCAATCGGGCCGAGGGCGCGGAGAGTGGCCATCGCCACCACCATGCCCGCGAACGCGGGGAGCCGTACCGACCCGGACAGGGGGCGGCGCATGACCGCGCGGACCGCGGCGCCGGTGGGGGAGACGAGGCCGACGGCCACGGTCTGGGCGGGAGAGTGCGCGGCGACGTCCAGGGCGACGACGGCCCCCAGCGAGTGGCCGACGACGCGCCAGCGCGGGTAGCCGAGCGCGCGGGCGACGGCGACGACCGCCTCTGCTGCCGCGGCAGGCGACGGCGCGGGCCCGGGCGACTCGCCCCAGCCGGGCAGATCGATCGCGATGACGTCGTCGAGCGGGATGCCGAGCCGATCGGCCGCGCCGAGCAGTGGCATCCATGTCGTCCACGATCCGGCGGCGCCGTGCAGCAGCACCGTGGCGACGGCGCTCGCGGAGCGCCGCCCGGCGTGCGCGACGACCGGTCCTACGGCGGTCGGTACCACCAGTCGGCGCAGCTGTCTTTCCACGTCTGTACTTCGGAGCCGAGGCCGTGACCGGATGCCCGCACAGCTCCGGCAGTTCGGCGACACGGCGCCCGCTGCAGCGCCGCCGCGGCGCCTTCTGCAGGAGTTGTGCGCGGCGGTGGTCGGAGAGCGCCCCCGGCGGGTGGCCAGAACCGTCCGAGCGGGGCCGCGGCACCGCGCGTCGAGACGCCGCGGCATCCGGGTCGAGCGCCGCGGATACCCTGGAACCGTGATCATCGGCATCGACACCTCCCTCGGCACCGCGGTGGCGGCGATCGCCCGCGACGGCGAGATCGCCGCCGACGAGCAGAGCGCCAACCCGCTCGGGCATGCCGAGGTCATCGGCGATCTGCTCGCGCGCGCCGTCGCGGCCGCACCCGAGCCGACGCACGTCGCCATCGGCATGGGGCCCGGGCCGTTCACGGGGCTTCGCGTCGGCATCGCGACGGCCCGCGCGTTCGCCCTCGGTCGCGGCATCCCGGTCGTGCCGGTGCCCAGTCACGACGGCGTCGCCCTCGGGGTCCTGCTCGCCGACGCGCTCACCGGCACCGAAACGCCGCGCTTCGCCGTCGTCACCGACGCCCGCCGCAGAGAGTTCGCCTACAGCGTCTACGACGGCATCGACGACGACGGGCTCCCGATCCGGGTCGGGGATGCCACGCTCAGCCCCCGCGACGAGCTCGATGCGCGTCTGGCCGAGGCCGGAGCCGCGCGATACGACGCGACGAGCGTCTCGGCGGCGATGATCGCCCTCGCCGCGGCGCGCGCGCTCGACGCGGGCCGCGAGCTCGCCGGTCCCGAACCGTTGTACCTGCGCAGCCCCGACGTCGTGGCCGCGCACGCCCCCAAGCGGGTGAGCGCGTGAGCACCCGCGCCGCGACCCCGTCCGACCTTGACGCGATCATGGCGCTCGAGCACGCGTCGTTTCCGACCGACGCGTGGAGCCCGGCGATGATGCGCGAAGAGCTGGCCTCGCCGCACGGGTGGTACGTCGTCGTCGAAGAGGCCGGCCGGCTCCTCGGCTACGCGGGGCTGCGCGCGGTGCGCGGGGCGAAGGATGCCGACATCCAGACGATCACGATCGCCGAGACCGCGCGCGGCCGCGGGCGCGGGCGCGCGCTGCTGACCGAGCTCCTCGAGGAGGCCGCGCGCCGCGGGGTGCACGACGTCTTCCTCGAGGTGCGCGCCGACAACCCCGTCGCGCAGTCGTTGTACGCCTCGGAAGGATTCGCCGAGGTGGGTCGCCGTCCGCGCTACTACCAGCCGGACGACGTCGACGCGATCGTCATGCAGCTCGATCTGCGGGGGTGGGCCGCGCGGCGCATTCCGGACGACGCGGAGACCACCGGGAAGGGATGGTGCTGATGAACGCGCCCCTCGTGCTCGGCATCGAGACCAGCTGCGACGAGACCGGCATCGGGATCGTCCGCGGTCGGCAGCTGCTGAGCAACACGATCGCCTCCAGCATGGACGAGCACGCGCGCTACGGCGGTGTCGTGCCGGAGGTCGCCGCCCGCGCGCACCTCGAGGCGCTGCAGCCCTCGATCGATGCGGCGCTCGCCGAAGCCGGCGTGACCCTCGCCGAGATCGACGCCGTGGCCGTCACCAGCGGCCCGGGGCTGGCCGGGGCGCTCATGGTGGGCGTCGGCGCGGCGAAGGGGCTCGCCGTCGCGCTCGACAAGCCGCTGTATGCCGTGAACCATCTCGTCGGACACATCGCCGCCGACATCCTCGACGCCGACGCGGGCGAGATCGAGTACCCGACCGTCGCCCTCCTCGTGAGCGGCGGACACACGTCGCTGCTGCTCGTCCGCGACCTCACCAGCGACGTCGAACTCCTGGGCGAGACCATGGATGACGCGGCGGGCGAAGCGTTCGACAAGGTCGCGCGCCTCCTGAAGCTGCCGTACCCCGGCGGCCCCGAGATCGATCGCGCCGCCGCGACGGGCGATCCCACCGCGATCCGTTTCCCCCGCGGGCTGTCGCGGGCCTCCGACATGGCATCCCACCGCTACGACTTCTCGTTCTCCGGTCTCAAGACGGCCGTGGCGCGCTGGGTCGAGCAGCACGAGGCCGCGGGAGAGCCGGTCCCCGTGGCCGACGTCGCGGCGTCGTTCCGTGAGGCGGTGGTCGACGTGCTCGTGACGAAGGCGCTGGATGCGTGCGACCGCTTCGGTGTGCCGCGCCTGCTGCTCGGCGGCGGCGTGATCGCCAACAAGCGTCTGCGCGATGTCGCTCTGGAACGCGCGGCGGCCGCGGGTGTCGCGGTGCGCATCCCCCCGCTGCGGCTCTGCACCGACAACGGTGCGATGATCGCCGCACTCGCCGCGGAACTCATCTCTTCGGGGCGCCGCCCGTCCACGCTCGCGTTCGGGGCGGACTCCACCCTGCCGGTGACCGAGATCCAGGTCGCCGAAGATCCGGATGCCTCCCGGCCCGCCGATCCGGTCGGGGCCTCTCGGTGAGCGCGTCACCGCCGCCCAGCCGCCGTGCGCGCAAGCTGGCGACGAACGCCGAGGCACCGGCCGCCGCACCCACGGTGGCGGAACAGCTCGCCGCCGGCGACGCGATGGACGACGAACGGCTGCCCACCGCCCAGTTGGAGCGGGCCGCGTTCGGTGAGCACGTCCTGCCGTGGAGTCCGCCGGCGCCCGTCGTCCCGCCCTCGGTCGCACCGTGGGCTCTGGTTGTGGCGATCATCGCGCTGGTGGTCTCGCTGTTCGTCGGCGTGCTGCTCCCTCTCGGCGTCATCGGGCTGGTCATGTCGATCATCTCGTTGCGACGCGCGCACGACAGTCGCCGTGTCGCCTCGTGGGCCCTCGGCCTTTCCGTCGTCTCGATCGTCTTCAGCGCCGGCTGGCTGTTCTGGGCGCTGCCGCAGCTCTCGACGGTCTGATTCGCGTCATCCCACGCGGTCGGCCAGGAGCGCGACGCGACGACCCTCGACGCGGGTGAGGATGAGCGTTGCGGACGCATCACCGCGCAGCGACAGTCGGGTGCGCAGCGCCGCGGGATCGACGTCCACCCCGCGCTTCTTGATCTCCAGCGTTCCGATGCCCCTTTCGCGGAGCGCTCGGGACAGCTTCTTGGTGTCTGCCGGGAGCTCTTCGCGCACGCGGAACGATGAGACGAAGGGGCTCGTGAGGGGCGCGTCGGAGGTGAGGTACGCGATGCCCGGAGCCAGCATTCCCGCCTCGAGGGAGCGCGCCACCTCGCCGATGAGGCGGGCGCGGATCACGGCGCCGTCCGGCTCGTGCACGAACGCGCCCAGCGCGTGGGGCTCGGCGTCGGGTGCATCGGCGGGTGCGGTCAGCTCCCAGGCGTCGTCGCCGCGCACGACGAGGGCCGCCCGTCGCACACCATCGCGGGCGAGCCTCCCCGACCACAGCACGAGCTCGATCGTCGACCCGTCGGCGCTGATCCACTGCGCCTCGAGTCCGTCCGGGATCGCCTCGCGGTCGAAGGCCGGACCGAGCTTCACTCCGCCCGGCATGCGCTCCAGCAGTGCGAACACCCACTCCAGCGAGGGGGACCACTGATCCGAGGACACGCGTCGCGTTTCGGCGTGGCCGCCGGTGCGTCGCGCGGGGTCGAGCCACACGGCATCCACTCCGCCCAGGTCCGCCTCTTCCGCTCGCCCGTGCGTCACGGTGGCGACATCGCCGAAGGGTGCGAGGTTGTAGGCGGCGATCGCGGCGGTCACCTCGTCGGCGTCGACCGCGTGCACCCGGATGCCGAGACCCGCCAGTCCGAGCGCGTCTCCGCCGACCCCGCACCCCAGGTCTGCCACGGTCGTGATGCCCGCGGCCCGGAAGCGGCCTGCGTGCCGCGCCGCGATCGACAGCCGCGTCGCCTGCTCGAGACCCGCGCGGGTGAACAGCATGCGGTCCGCGAACGGGCCGAATTTCGCCGTGGCCCGGACGCGCAGACGGGCCTGGCCGACGACCGCAGCGACGAGATCCGGGGAGTGGCCCGCGGCCCGCAGGCGGGAGACCGTGCGCGCGGCCTCGTCGGTGGTCGTCAGTGGACCCACCTCGTCGAGCAAGGTCAGGCCCGCGGGCGTGAGCAGTGCGGTCAGCTCGGCGATCTCCACCGGGCCAGCCTAGGTGGCGAAAGTGCTGGCACTCGCGTTGCGTGAGTGCCAGCACTTCTCTACACTCGGATTAGCACTCTCCTGGTGTGGGTGCTAACGAGTCTTCTGTAACGAGAAAGAAGAGGTAGACCGTGTCGGTTTCCATCAAGCCGCTCGAGGACCGCATCGTCATCAAGCAGGTCGAGGCTGAGCAGACCACCGCGAGTGGTCTCGTCATCCCCGACACCGCCAAGGAGAAGCCGCAGGAGGGCGAGGTCGTCGCCGTCGGTCCCGGCCGTATCGACGACAACGGCAACCGTGTCCCCCTCGACGTCAGCGTCGGCGACCGCGTGCTGTACAGCAAGTACGGCGGCACCGAGGTCAAGTTCGGCGCCGACGAGTACCTGGTGCTCTCGGCCCGCGACGTCCTCGCGGTGGTCGTGCGCTGATCGCACAGCGATTTCTCGAGAACCCCGGATGCCTCGGCATCCGGGGTTCTCTTCATCCGCGGCAGCGGCGCGCGCACCGAGGGATCCCTGACTCCGTACCGGCCTAGGCTGAGCAGGTGACCGTTGCTCCACCTTCCTCGTCCGGAGCTCTGCGGGGCGGCCTGTTCGCCTTCGCCGCCTACCTGCTCTGGGGCTTCCTTCCGCTGTACTTTCTGCAGCTCGAGCCGACCGGTCCGTGGGAGGTCGTCGCCTGGCGTATCGCGCTGTCCTTCGTCTTCTGCCTCGTGCTGCTGACGGTGCTGCGTGCGTGGGGGCCCTTCCTCACGATCCTTCGCCAGCCGCGTCTGCTCGGACTGACGGCGCTGGCGGGCGTGCTGATCTACGTCAACTGGCAGACCTACCTCATCGGCACCCTCACCGGCCACGTCATCGAGACGAGCCTGGGGTACTTCATCAACCCGATCGTGACAGTGCTGCTCGGGGTGACCGTGCTGCGCGAGCGACTGCGTCTGGTGCAGTGGGTGGCCATCGGCCTGTCGGTGGTCGCGGTGCTGGTCATCGTGGTGGGCTACGGCAGTTTCCCGTGGATCGCGTTGACCCTGGCGACCTCGTTCGGGTTCTACGGCTTGGTGAAGAAGCAGATCGGTCCGTCGGTGGATGCCGTCAGTGGTCTGACGCTCGAGTCCTTCTGGCTCCTCCCGGTCGCCGCCGTGCAGCTGGTCCTCGTCGCGGCCACCACGGGGCTGACGATGGGGGGCCACGGCATCGCGCACACGGCGCTCCTGGCCGCGGCCGGTGTGATCACCGCGATCCCCCTGCTGCTTTTCGCGGCCGGTGCCCGCCGTGCACCGCTCAGCCTGCTCGGCCTCATTCAGTTCGTTGCGCCCATTCTGCAGTTCATCATCGGCGTCTGGGTGCTGAACGAGCCGATGACGGTGGAGCGCTGGATCGGGTTCGCGTTGGTGTGGCTCGCCTTGGTCGTTCTCAGCGTGGATTCTCTTGTCGCGGCGCGACGTCGCCGCACGTCCATATCGGATGTGAGCGAGCCCGTCTAGGAGCGTTATGGCGCCGTGACCTCGCCGACGCACATCGTTAACGAACGGCAACACGGCGAAAACGTGGGGGCCACTAGGTTTAGGACACCAGGCGGCACTGCTGTGCCGCCGAACGTTCATTCACAGCAAGGAGCACTATGAGCGTCTTCACGCGTACGCGTGCCGGCAAGGCCCTGGGCGGTCTCGCCCTGGTCGGTGCCAGCGCGCTCGTCCTCGCCGGTTGCTCGGGTGGTGGCGGCGACGCCGCCGCGCCCAGCGCATCCTCCGGCGGAGGCGCCGTGTCCGAGGCCGACGGGACCTTCCACGTCGGCACCATCCTGCCCGCCACCGGAAACCTCGCCTTCCTCGGACCGCCCGAGGTCGCGGGTGTGAAGCTCGCGATCCAGGACATCGAGGCCACGGGCGACGCGTTCCCGTTCAGCGTCGAGCTCACCGAGCGCGACTCCGGTGACACGACGACCGACATCGCGACGCAGTCGGCCACCGAGCTCGTCGACGCCGGTGCCGACGTCGTCATCGGCGCGGCCTCCTCGGGTGTGTCGTTCACGTTCGTCGACCAGCTGGTCGACGCGGGCATCGTCCAGATCTCGCCGGCGAACACCTCGCCCGACTTCACGACGTACGCCGACGACGGCTACTACTGGCGCACCGCTCCCTCGGACGTGCTCCAGGGTCGCGTGCTCGGTAACCTCATGGTCGGCGACGGTGCGGCCAACGTGGGCATCATCTACATCAACGACCCGTACGGCATCGGCCTCAAGGACAACGCCACGACGGCCATCGAGGCCGCCGGCGGCGAGGTCTCGGTCGCGGTTCCCTACAACCCGGGCGACACCGTGTTCACGTCGCAGGTCGACGAGCTCCTGGCCGCTCAGCCCGACGCCATCGCGGTGATCGCGTTCGAGGAGACCTCGTCGATCATCCCGCAGCTGGTGAACACCCAGGGCTACCCGGGCTCGAAGGTCTACTTCGTCGACGGCAACCTGTCCAACTCGTACGAGTTCCAGGCGGGCACGCTCGAGGGCGCCAAGGGAACGCTCCCCGGCAACCCGGCTGACACCGAGTTCCAGAGCCGCCTCCTCGAGGTCGACCCGGCGCTCACCGACTTCAGCTACGCGCCGGAGTCGTACGACGCCGTGATCGTCGCGGCGCTCGCCGCGGCGCAGGCCAAGGACGACTCGGGCACGGCGATCCGTGACAACCTGCAGTCGGTGACCGAGGGCGGCGAGAAGTGCACCACCTTCGCCGACTGCCTCGCGCTGATCAACGAGGGCACCGACGTCGACTACGACGGTGTCTCCGGCCCGATCACGTTCGACGAGAACGGTGACCCGACCGAGGCGTACATCGGCATCTACCAGTACGGTGCCGACAACAAGTACACCCTTCTCAACACGGAGTTCGGCTCGCTGAACGAGTGACCTGACGGTCGAGAGGGGCCCGGATGCCATGGCATCCGGGCCCCTCTTCGTTCGTTCGTTCCGCACCGTGAATCCGCATCCGTCGGCGGCGGAAGGCCGTCTCGACGTGCGATGAGCGCGAACAGGGGCGCAGGAGGGAAAGAGTCAGGGGGAGGGCGTGAGGCCGCACGCGGCGGCGGTGAACGCCAGCAGCGCGTCGGCGACCGGTTGCGACCGCGGGAGCGACACGACAACCTCGCGGCCGTCGACGCGGGTGACGAGGTCGAACAGGGTGCCGACCTTGTCCTCGGCGATCGCGTGCGGGTCGCAGCGACGGGGCGTCACCGCGACGGTGATCGTCGACGGGGCATCGCCCGCGGAGATCGTCGTGCCGAGCGGCGCTTCTTCACCCTGCACGAAGTGGAGCAGGGGCGTCCCGCGCACGGCGACGAGGTCGACACGGCCCGCCCCCGCGGGGGCGGGCGTGATCGAGAGTGTCAGGTCGGCCGCCCCACCACCGCGCGGAGAAACCGTGCTCGCTTCGATCTCGGCCACGGCCGCCACCGCTTCGCGGTCGCACTGCGCCGCGCTCACGCGCGGCAGGATGCCGAGCGGGTCATCGGCGGCGATCTCCGCGGTCGTCGCGCCGTCGGCGGTCTCGATCTCGAGCGTCGCGGAAGCCGTGTCGCCGTCGGGTGTACAGCGGAGGTCGGGGAGCGGAACCGGCAGGTCGACGACGCGGCCCGGGCCGATCGTCTCGGCGCGCCCCGCGGCCCAGGCGGCGGGGGCCGACAGCGCGGCCCAGGTGAGGGTGGCGCCGGTGACGGTGAGGGCCTGCGCGGAGCCGTTGTCCACGCGCAGCTGGACGCGCCCGGGCGCGATGTCGCCGCGTTGTTGGATCACCGAAACGCTGAGGTCCTCGGGTGCGGGCGGAGGAGCCGCGGAGCATCCCGCGAGGGCGACACCCACGAGGGTGAGCGTCGCCCCCACGGGACGCCCGCGGGTCAGGCTTCGGTCTCCCGTGCGTCGCGCTTGGCGTCCTCGTCGGCCGCCAGGGTGCCCAGGTACAGCTCGATGACGCGGGGATCGGTGAGCAGCTCTCGTCCGGTGCCGGTGTAGGCGTCCTTCCCCTGGTCGAGCACGTACGCCCGGTGGCAGATCTGCAGGCACCGTCGCGCGTTCTGCTCGACCATGATGATGGTCACGCCGGCGCGGTTGATCTCGGCGACGCGCAGGAACGTCTCATCCTGCCGCACGGGCGACAGGCCGGCCGAGGGCTCGTCGAGCAGCAGAACCGACGGATCCATCATGAGCGCGCGCCCCATCGCGACCATCTGCCGCTCGCCGCCCGAGAGCGAGCCGGCGCGCTGGCGCCGCCGCTTCGCGAGCTCGGGGAAGAGGCCCGTCACGAACTCGAACCGCTCGGAGAAGACCTTGGGGCGCTGGAAGAGCCCCATCTGGAGGTTCTCCTCGATCGACAGGCTCGGGAACACGTTGTTGTTCTGCGGGACCATGCCCACACCCTTGCCGACGAGCTTGTCGGCCTTGAGCGCGGTGATGTCCTCACCGTTGAGCAGCACGGCTCCGCCGCGGATCTTGACCTGTCCGAAGATGGCCTTGAGCAGCGTCGACTTCCCGGCCCCGTTGGGACCGATGATGCCAATGAGGTCGCCCTGGTAGGCATCCACGGTGCAGCCGTTGAGGATGTTGACCCCCGGCAGGTAGCCGGCGACGAGGTCGTCGGTGCGCAGCACCGCGGTGCGGGTGGCGGTGGCGGTGTCGGTCATCAGAGCTTTCCGTCCTTCTCATCGGCGGCGAGCTCGGCCTCGGCTTCGGCCGCGGCCTCGGCCTGGATCGTCTCCAGCTGGGAGGTCGTCATGTCGCCGAGGTCGGTGTCGTGGTGAGCGCCGAGGTAGGCGTCGATGACGGCCTGGTCGCTCATCACGGTCTCGGGCGGCCCCTCGGCCACGACGCGACCCTCGGCCATCACGACGACCCAGTCCGAGATGTGTCGGACCATGTGCATGTCGTGCTCGACGAAGAGCACCGTCATCCCCTCCTTCTTGAGGTCGAGGATGTGACCGAGGAGGCTCTGCGTCAGCGCCGGGTTGACGCCGGCCATGGGCTCGTCGAGCATCACCAGCGTCGGGTCGCTCATGAGGGCGCGCGCCATCTCGAGGAGCTTCCGCTGACCGCCGGACAGCGAGGCCGCGAAGTCCTCGCGCTTGGCATCCAGCTTGAACCGGCGCAGCAGGTCGTCGGCACGCTCGGTGTTCGACTTCTCCTGCCCGCGCCAGATCGACGGGATCATGGCGCGGAAGATGTTCTCGCCCTTCTGCCCGCGGGCGCCGAGCAGCATGTTCTGCAGCACCGACAGCCGTCCGAGCGACTTGGTGAGCTGGAACGTGCGGACCATGCCCTTGCGGGACACCTTGAACGCGGGGACTCCTGCGAGGTTCGAGCCCTCGAAGCTCCAGCGGCCGGTGTTGGGCTTGTCGAAGCCCGTGAGCAGGTTGAACAGCGTCGTCTTGCCGGCGCCGTTCGGGCCGATCAGAGCGGTGATCTGCCCGCGGGGGATCTCGAGGTGCTCGACGTCGACGGCCTTGAGGCCACCGAACTGCCGTGTGACACCGTCGGCGACGACGATCGGATCGACCTTCGCGCAGCCGGGGCCGACCTCGCCCTTCACCAGGGGGTGGGTGACGGTCGTGTCAGACATTGAACGACAGCTCCTTCTTGTTGCCGAAGATGCCCTGTGGTCGGAAGATGACCAGGAGCATCAGCCCGATCCCGACGAGGATGAAGCGCACCTGACCGGTCTGGGTGCTGCTCATGAAGCCCAGGATGCCGATGTCGCGCAGTCCCACGATGATGCCGTTCGACAGCGACAGCAGCACCCAGAAGAGCGCGGCGCCCACGATCGGGCCGAGGAGGGTGGCCGCGCCACCGAGGAGGAGGGCGGTCCAGATGAAGAACGTCAGGGCCGTGCCGTAGTTTCCGGGCTGGACGGCGCGGGGGAGGATGAACACCACACCCGCGAGGCCGCCCATGACGCCGCCGAGCACGAGCGCCTGCATCTTGTACGAGTACACGTTCTTGCCGAGGCTGCGCACGGCATCCTCGTCTTCACGGATGCCCTTGACGACGCGGCCCCACGGGCTGCGCATGAGGATCCACACCAGCAGCGTCGCCAGGATCACCAGACCCCACCCGAACAGACGGACCCACCAGTCGTTCGCGGAGTACGTCCACGGCCCGATGCCGTACGTGCCCTCGGGCAGAGGGTTCAGGCTCTGGAACTCGCGGTTGTAGCCGTTCAGGCCCTGCGAGCCGCCGGTGATGTCGGTGAGCCCGACGGTCGAGACCACGTAGCGCACGATCTCGGCCGCGGCGATGGTGACGATGGCGAGGTAGTCCGCCCGGAGACGGAGCGTCGGGATGCCGAGGATGAAGGCGAACAGCACCGAGGCGACGATCGCGATGAGGATCGCCAGCCACACGGGCGCCGAGAGCGACAGCGTCGCGATGGCGAAGGCGTAGGCGCCCACCGCCATGAAGCCCGCCTGACCGAAGTTGAGCAGGCCCGCGTAGCCGAAGTGGACGCTCAGGCCGATCGCGGCGAGGGCGTAGGCCGCGGTGGTCGGGCTGATGAGCTCGCCCGCGGCGTTGTTGAGAATCGAAAGCCAGTCCATGTCGTTCTTCCTCAGCCGATCCGCTCTTTACGACCCAAGACGCCCTGCGGCCGGAACAGCAGCACGCCGATGAGCACGATCAACGCCACCGCATACCGGAGGTCGGGCGGGATGACGATGGTGGACAGTTCCGTGATGATGCCGATGATGAGCGAGCCGACGAGGGCGCCGAAGGCGCTGCCCAGGCCGCCGAGGGTGACGGCGGCGAACAGGAGCAGGAGGATCGCGAAGCCCATGTCCCACGTCACTCCGCGGTAGAGGCCGTACAGCACACCGGAGAGGCCCGTGAGGGCTCCGGCCAGGACCCAGACGATCCGGATGACCCGATCGACGTTGATGCCGGATGCCGCGGCGAGGGAGGCGTTGTCGCTCACCGCTCGCGTGGCCTTGCCGATGCGGGTGCGCGTCAGGAAGTACGCCACCGCCGCGAGCATGACGACGCTGACGCCCATGCTGATGAGCGAGGTGAGCGTGATCGTGACCGGACCGATCGTGACGTTGTCGGTGATCCCGGTGTCGATGTTCCGCGTACCGCCGTCGAAGAAGTAGAGGTACAGGTAGCGGAGCACGATCGACAGACCGATCGTCACGATGAGGACCTGGACCAGCCCCACGCCCCGTCGTCGGAGGGGCTTGAACAGCACGGCATCCTGAGACCACCCCAGGGCCGCCGAGAGCGCCACCGTGATCAGGATCGCCAGGAGCAGATTCCAGCCCAGCGAGGTGAAGACGTAGAAGATGATCGCGCCGAAGGTCAGCATCTCGCCGTGCGCGAAGTTGTTGACCCCCGTCGTGCCGAAGATCAGGGAGATGCCGATCGCCGCCAGCGCGAGCAGCAGACCGAAGTTCAAGCCGTAGATGAAGCGCGAGAACAGCGTGTCCCAGATCGAGCCCGTCGCCGTCGTGCCTTCACCGGTCGGGAAGAGCACGTTGACAGTGTTGGTGGTGCCGATCGTGACGTCACGCGTGACGTTGTCGGGATCGCGGGGCGCGACGCCCTCGGGGAGGGTGTCCACCTGCAGTGTCGCGGTGTACGCGCCCGGGCCGGGGACCGACACCGCCCACCGGCCGTCGGCGCCGGTCGTGCCGATCTCCGAGAAGCCGGACCCTTCGACGGCCACCTCGACGCCCTCAAGCGGTTCGTCGTCCGAGCGGATGATGCCGCCGATCGTGTATTGCGTCGACACGTCGCCCGTGCCGGGTGTGGCGGCGGGGGACGGCGTCGTCTGCGCGCTGGCCGGCGACGCCAACAGCAGACTCAGCACGGCCACGGCGCTCGCGAAGAGCGCGACGAGGACGGCAAGACGGGGAAGGGTGCGCGATCGTATCGCGGTGGGGGAGGAATGACCCACGGAGTCTCCAGTTCGGCAGCGCTGACGAGGTCGTTTCGTCAGCTTCGACGATCGACGCTACGAGCGTAATGTGTCGTTCGTGTTTCGGCGCGACGCCGTTAGCGAACCGTATCGTGCCGACTGCGCTCCGCGGCCCGTCATCCGGGAATGATTCGGACACCCTCGGCGCTTAGAATCGGGAGGCGGGGCGCGACGCGCCACCGGCCGACGACGTCCTTTTCGAGCAGGCGCCGCGCGCGCAGGAGGATCCATGGAGCAGCACGACCCCTTCGGTTTCGTCGGATTGACGTATGACGACGTCCTCCTCCTCCCCGGACACACCGACGTCATCCCGAGCGAGGCCGACACGTCGTCGCGGCTCACCCGCCGGATCACCGTGGCCACGCCGCTGCTGTCGTCTGCGATGGACACGGTGACCGAGGCGCGCATGGCGATCGCGATCGCCCGCCAGGGCGGCATCGGCATCGTGCACCGCAATCTCTCGATCGAGGACCAGGCCGCGATCGTCGACCAGGTCAAGCGCAGCGAGTCGGGCATGGTCTCCGACCCGATCACCACGACCCCGGATGCCACGATCGCCGAGGTCGACGCGATGTGCGCGCAGTACCGCATCTCGGGCCTGCCCGTGGTCGACCCCGACGGCGTCCTCGTGGGCATCATCACCAACCGCGACATGCGCTTCGTCTCGGGCTTCGAGCGCCAGACGACGAAGGTGAAGGACGTGATGACGAAGGAGGGCCTGATCACCGGGCCCGTCGGCATCCACGCCAACGACGTGATCGCGACGTTCGCGAAGCACCGCGTCGAGAAGCTGCCCCTCGTCGACGAAGACGGCAAGCTCGCCGGACTCATCACCATCAAGGACTTCGACAAGAGCGAGAAGTACCCGCTCGCGACCAAGGACGACCAGGGTCGCCTTCGGGTCGGCGCGGCCATCGGATTCTTCGGCGACGCGTGGCAGCGCGCCGAGGCCCTGCGCGATGCGGGTGTCGACGTGCTCGTCGTCGACACCGCCAACGGCCAGTCCGCGGGTGTCATCGACATCGTCCGTCGCCTCAAGGCCGACGAGTCGTTCGCTCACGTCGACGTCATCGGCGGCAACGTCGCCACACGGGAAGGTGCTCAGGCGCTCATCGACGCGGGCGTGGATGCCGTCAAGGTCGGCGTCGGGCCGGGGTCGATCTGCACCACCCGCGTCGTCGCCGGTGTCGGCGTCCCTCAGGTCACCGCCATCTACGAGGCCGCGCAGGCGGCGATCCCGGCGGGCGTTCCCGTGATCGCCGACGGTGGTCTGCAGTACTCGGGCGACATCGCGAAGGCCCTCGTCGCCGGTGCCGACACGGTGATGCTGGGCTCGCTCCTCGCCGGCACCGACGAGTCGCCGGGCGAGATCGTCTTCCAGGGCGGCAAGCAGTTCAAGCAGTACCGCGGCATGGGGTCCCTCGGCGCCCTGCAGACCCGCGGGAAGAAGACCTCCTACTCGAAGGACCGCTACTTCCAGGCCGACGTGCCCAGCGACGACAAGCTCATCCCCGAGGGCATCGAGGGTCAGGTGCCCTACCGCGGTCCGGTGGCGGCGGTCGCCTACCAGTTGATCGGCGGCCTGCGGCAGTCCATGTTCTACGTCGGCGCGCGCACGGTCGAGGAACTCAAGAGCAAGGGCAAGTTCGTGCGGATCACCTCCGCGGGCCTCAAGGAATCCCACCCCCACGACGTGCAGATCGTCGTCGAGGCACCGAACTACAAGAAGTAGGCGTCGCACGAAGGGCCGGGCAGGGAACTGCCCGGCCCTTCGGCGTTCGGCGGTGCCGCCGTTACGCTGTGCGCATGATCCGGCGCACCAGCCATCCCGAGGCGACCGTTTCGGCGCGACGCACCGAGGCCTTCACCGACGGGGTCTTCGCAATCGCCGCCACGCTGCTCGTCCTGGGGCTGACGTCGCAATCCCTCGGCCGGGTCGACTCCGAGGCCGATCTCGCCGCCGCGCTGGGGAACCTGCTGCACCCCGTCTTCACGTTCGTCATCAGCTTCTTCATCCTGTGCGTGATGTGGATGACGCACGTCCGGCAGTTCGAATGGATCGTGCGGATCGACAACGCGGGAATGTGGATCAACAACCTGCGTCTGCTCTTGATCGTCCTGGTGCCCTTCACGTCGTCACTCGCGACGGACTACTCGGACTACCTGATCGGCCGGGTGGTGCTGCCGGTCAACTTCTTCCTCGCGATCGTCGCGGGCTGGATGCAGTGGGGCTGGGCCGTGCGCTCGGGAGCCATCCCCGACCTCAGCACGGGCGACGCGCGCCGGTTGGGTCGGGCGAGCCTGAGCGCGGTGCTGATCAGCGCCGCCGCCGTGTTGTTCAGCCCGCTCGTGGGATCGGTGGCCTTCCTCCTGTTCCTGCTCGACGGTCCGCTCACCCGTGCGCTGCGCGGCACGGACGCGCCCGTCGATCCGGTCGGGCCCGCGGCGGATTCGTCGGGGCGGGCTCCGCGCAGCGACTGACCCCCGCGACGCTCGTCCTCCTCATCGGCCGGCCAGCGAGGATTCCGCCGGTGCGGAGTCCTCCTCGGCCGCCGAGCGGGGCGAACGCCCGGCGGGCAGGAGGAGGGCCAGGCCCGCAGCGACCAGAAGCACCGCCGAACCGACGAGGATCGCCGGGCGGGCGGCATCCACGTAGAGGTCGGGGACCAGCTCACCACCGGCGCCCACGAAGATCGCCGTCATGACGGCCGTGCCGAGCGCCAGTCCGATCTCGCGCACGGTCGAGTTCACGCCCGACGCCTTGGCGTGGTCGATCACCCCGAGCGTCGCCAGAAGCGCCGTCGCGGACGGGGCGAACACGAGACCCATGCCGACACCGGCGAACACGAACGGGGCGACGAGGGCGGCGTAGTCGATGTCGACGGACATCGTCGCGGCGATCCAGCCCAGGGCGATGGACTGCAGCAGCAGACCGACCACGAGGAGGGGGCGCGTTCCGACACGCGGGGCGATGATGCCCGCGAGCGGCGCGACGATCATCGGAGCGAGTGTCCACGGCGTCGTCTGCACCGCCGCCTCCAGGGGGCTCGATCCCTGAACGACCTGCAGGAACTGGATCAGGAGGAAAACCGCCCCGAAGGTCCCGAAGCTGAAGGCGAACCCGACCACGTTCGTGACCGAGAACGACCGATCGCGGAACAATCGCAACGGGACGAGCGGTGCCGAGGTGCGCACCTGCCAGCCGAGGAAAGCGATCACCAGCAGCCCGCCGGCGACCAGCTCCAGAACGACGGATGCCGACCCCCAGCCGTCGTCGTTGCCGCGCACGATCGCGTGGACGAGGGCGAGCACGCCCACCCCGGCGAGAAGCGCGCCGAGGACGTCGAGACGTGCCCGATCTCCGAAGGTGTTGGGGAGCGCCCACAGGGCGAGGGGGAGGGCGACGATCGCGACGGGGACGTTAAGCCAGAAGATCGCCTGCCAGTTCCATCCCTCCATCACGGCGCCGCCCACGAGGGGGCCGACGGCGACGCCGAGACCGGAGATGCCGCCCCAGATCCCGATCGCCAGGGGCCGACGATGGGGAGGGACGGCGCCGCTGATGAGGGCCAGTGACAGGGGCCTCACGCCGGCTGCCCCGAGCCCCTGGACCGCGCGCGCGGCAATCAGCTGGGCCGGGTCGGTGCTGAGTGCCGCGAGCGCCGACCCCACGCCGAAGAGAACAATTCCGGCGACGAAGACCGTCCGCCGACCGAAGCGGTCGCCGAGCGCTGAGGCCACGAGGATCAGGCTGGCGAAGACGAGGGTGTAGGCGTTGACGAACCACTGGAGCTGTTCGATGCTCGCGCCGAGCTCCGCATGCAGCACCGGAAGCGCGTTGGTCATGACGAGGTTGTCGAGGGTCGCCATGAACATCGGCAGCGAGGCGGCGACCACCACCCAGGCAAAGGGGCGGGAGCGGATGATGCGATTCATGAGAGCTCCTTTGTTGTAATCGACTGATAACAAGATATGGGGCACTGTAGTAATCGACTGATAACCTGTCAACATGGCGCCATCGACGGAATCCGCACCCGCCCGCCGGATGAGTTCGGAGGAGCGGCGAGAGCAGATCCTTGCGGCCGCGCTCGCCGTCTTCGGGGCGAAAGGCTATGTCGGGACCACCACCGACGATGTCGCGCGCACGGCGGGCGTGTCGCAGCCCTACGTCGTCCGCCTCTTCGGGACGAAGGAAAACCTCTTCATCGCCGCGCTCGACGACGCGATGGACCGGCTCCTGGCCGCGTTCGGGGCGGCGGCCCAGGGCGCGTCGGCCGACGAACTGGCCGCACGGGTGGGTCACGCCTACATCGATCTCCTGCAGGTGCGTGGGTTGCACCAGACGCTGTCGCACGCCTTCCTCCTGGGTGCCCACCCGGTCATCGGGCCCCGCGCTCGCGACGGCTTCGCCCGCGTCTGGGAGTTCCTGCGCGGCGTCGGGTTCGACGTCGCGTCGGCGCAGGCGTTCCTCGCGCAGGGCATGATGATCAACTCGCTGTTCGGGCTGCGGCTCGCCGACGACTACGACTCCGATCCGCGCGTCCACGAACTCTTCGACGCGTGCTTCCCGACCGACAAGGTGCGGGTGCTGTCGATGGCGCCGCGCGCGGACGAACCCTGGTGACGACGCGGACCGCCAAAAGGCGGGCGGGTAGGCTGGGGGAGTGACCATGGAGATCGATCTCGGCCGTGCCAAGCGGGCCCGCCGCGCCTACACCTTCGACGACATCGCCGTCGTCCCGTCGCGGCGCACGCGCAACCCGGAAGACGTGTCGACGGCGTGGACCATCGACGCGTTCCCGTTCGAGATCCCGGTGCTCGGTGCGCCGATGGACTCGGTCGTGAGCCCGCGCACCGCCATCGAGCTCGGCCGACTGGGCGGGCTCGGCGTTCTCGACCTCGAGGGCCTCTGGACGCGGTACGACGACCCTGAGCCGCATCTCGCCGAGATCGCCGGTCTGCCCGACTCCGAGGCGACGCGGCGGATGCAGCAGCTGTACTCCGAGCCGATCAAGCCCGAGCTCGTGCGCGACCGGCTCGCCGAGATCCGCGCTGCGGGTGTCACCGTGGCGGGGGCGCTCACCCCCCAGCGCACGCACGACCTGTACGAAACCGTGGTCGCCGCCGGCGTCGACCTCTTCGTCATCCGCGGCACCACGGTGTCCGCCGAGCACGTGTCGAGCGTCGCCGAGCCGCTCAACCTCAAGAAGTTCATCTACGACCTCGACGTCCCCGTCATCGTCGGCGGTGCCGCCACCTACACCGCGGCCCTCCACCTCATGCGCACGGGCGCGGCGGGAGTCCTCGTCGGCTTCGGTGGCGGTGCGGCCTCGACCACGCGGGCGACTCTGGGGCTGCACGCGCCCATGGCCACCGCGGTCGCCGACGTCGCCGGCGCTCGCCGCGACTACCTCGACGAGTCCGGCGGACGCTACGTCCATGTCATCGCCGACGGAGGCGTGGGTACCTCGGGCGACATCGTGAAGGCGCTCGCCATGGGTGCCGACGCCGTGATGCTCGGGGTGGCGCTCGCGCGCGCCACCGACGCCCCCGGGCGTGGTTTCCACTGGGGCCCCGAGGCGCACCACGCGAAGCTGCCCCGCGGTCACCGCGTCGCCGTCGACCGGGTGGGGCCGCTCGAGCAGGTGTTGTACGGCCCCGCGCCGGTCGCGGACGGGACGGCGAACCTGATCGGCGCCCTGAAGAAGTCGATGGCCACGACGGGGTACTCCGACCTCAAGGAGTTCCAGCGCGTCGAGGTCGTCGTCGCGCCGTACGGACACTGATGCGGGTGCGCGTGTGACTACTCCTCCCGCGATCGAGCAGGATCCGCCGCAGGTCTTTCCGCCGACCCTGCGCGAAGTGATGCTTCGCCCCCGGTGGTTGGCGCTCCTGGCCTTCTCGCTCCTCGTCGCGGGGGTCTTGGCGTGGCTCGGCCAGTGGCAGCTCGGCCGTGCCGTCGACACCGCGCCGCCCGAGCCGGGCCGGACCGAGATCGTCCAACCCCTCGCCGATGTCGCCCTGCCGGGCGAGTACCTGCCCGAGCCGCTCGTGGGGCAACGCGTCGAGGCGGCAGGTCGCTGGATCGCCGATGACTTCCTCGTGGTCTCGTCGCGCTTCAACGACGGTGTCGAGGGCTACTGGGTCACCGGTCAGTTGCGGCTCGACGAGGTGACCACGCCCACGTCGATCGCCGTCGCCCTGGGGTGGACCCGCGACGCCGCTTCCGCCGAGCGGGCTGTCGAGGCGCTCAACGCCCAGGTCGCGGACGATCCCGATGCGGTCGTGAGCGTCACGGGCAGACTCATCTCGGACGAGGGTCCCGGCCGTCCTGCCGCAGGAGCCGACCCGCAGGAGATGACGCGCATGTCGCCGGCGATGCTGCTCGGCCGCTGGCACGACGTCGACGGAGTGGCGGTCTACCGGCCCTACCTCGCCTCGCAGACGGCGATCGGGCCGCTGGATGCCATCGACTCGCCCGCCCCGGAGGAGCGCTCGCGGGTCAACTGGCTCAACATCTTCTACGCCGCCGAGTGGGCGATCTTCGCCGGTTTCGCTCTGTACCTCTGGTACCGGCTCGCGCGCGACGCGTGGGAGAAGGAAGTGGAAGATCTCGAGGACGAACGATCCGAAGCTCTGGCGGCGGGCACGCCAGAATCCCGCGACTAGACTGGCATCCATGCCCCGTGCCCCGAAGCTCGCCTCTTTTCCGGCGATCCGCGGAGCCCTGAAGTTCTACCAGATCTGCTCGGTCATCACGGGTGTCGGCCTGCTTCTGCTGGTCGCCGAGATGATCCTGAAGTACACGCCCATCCACAAGGAGTTGTTCCTGGGCGGATCCGGGGGCTTCCTGTGGTTCGCGGATGCCATCCCCGGCCCCGGATGCCAGTGGTTCTCGCTGTTCGTCCCGGGGGGCAGCGGGTGCGACATCGTCTCGACCGGCGACGGCATCAACATCTCGCTCGCGATCCTCGTCGCTCACGGCTGGTTCTACGTCGTGTACCTGTTCTCGTGCTTCCGCGTGTGGAGTCTGATGCGGTGGCCCTTCCGCCGCTTCGTCTTCCTGGCGCTCGGCGGCGTCGTGCCCTTCCTCTCCTTCTTCCTCGAGGTGCGCACCGCTCACGGCGTGCGCGCCTACCTCGCCGAGCGCGAGGCCGCAGAGGCCCCCGCTCCCGTCCCCGCCCCGGAAGGACCCCGGTGACCGAACAGACCGAAACGTCGCAGCGTCCCGTCCTCGTCGTCGACTTCGGCGCCCAGTACGCCCAGCTCATCGCTCGGCGCGTGCGCGAGGCGGGCGTCTACAGCGAGATCGTGCCGCACACCGCGTCCGCGGCAGACATCGCCGCGAAGAATCCGGTGGGGATCATCCTCTCGGGCGGCCCGTCGTCGGTGTACGAAGAAGGGGCTCCCCGCCTGGACGAAGGGGTCTTCGACCTCAACGTCCCCACGCTCGGCATCTGCTACGGCTTCCAGGTCATGGCGCAGGCGCTCGGCGGCGAGGTCGCCAACACCGGTCTCCGTGAGTACGGCGCGACGGATGCCACGGTCGTCACCGAGGGCACGCTGCTCGAGGGGCAGCCGGCCGAGCAGAACGTCTGGATGAGCCACGGCGATCAGGTCTCCCGCGCACCCGAAGGCTTTGAGGTGCTCGCCCGCACCGCCCACACGCCCGTCGCCGCGTTCGCGAACGACACCCGTCGGATGTACGGGGTGCAGTGGCATCCCGAGGTCAAGCACTCCGATCACGGCCAGAACGTGCTCGAGAACTTCCTGCACAAGGCCGCGGGGCTCCCGGCTGACTGGAACAGCGGCAACGTGATTGCCGAGCAGATCGCCCGGATCCGCGAGCAGGTCGGCACCGGCCGGGTGCTCTCGGCTCTCTCGGGCGGCGTCGATTCGGCCGTCTCGACCGCCCTCGTGCACGAGGCCGTGGGCGACCAGCTCGTCGCGGTGTTCGTCGACCACGGTCTCCTCCGCAAGGGCGAGCGCGAGCAAGTCGAGAACGACTACGTCGCCTCGACCGGCGTGCGCCTCATCACCGTCGATGCGCGCGAGACGTTCCTGAACGCCCTCGCCGGGGTGAGCGACCCCGAAGAGAAGCGCAAGATCATCGGCCGCGAGTTCATCCGTGCGTTCGAGAAGGTCCAGGCCGACCTCGTCGCCGAGGCCGAGGCCGAGGGCGAACCGATCCGCTTCCTGGTGCAGGGGACGCTGTACCCCGACGTCGTCGAGTCCGGCGGCGGTGCGGGCACCGCGAACATCAAGAGCCACCACAACGTCGGGGGCCTTCCCGAAGACCTGCAGTTCGAGCTCGTGGAGCCGCTGCGCACCCTGTTCAAGGACGAGGTCCGCGCGATCGGTCGCGAGCTCGGCCTCCCCGAGGCGATCGTGGGCCGCCAGCCGTTTCCGGGGCCCGGTCTTGGCATCCGCATCGTGGGCGAGGTCACCGCTGACCGTCTCGAGATCCTGCGTGAGGCCGACGCCATCGCCCGCGCCGAGCTGACGAAGGCCGGACTGGATGCCGAGATCTGGCAGTGCCCCGTGGTGCTGCTCGCCGACGTGCGCTCGGTCGGCGTGCAGGGCGACGGCCGCACCTACGGCCACCCGATCGTGCTGCGCCCGGTCTCGTCGGAAGACGCGATGACCGCCGACTGGACCCGCCTGCCCTACGACGTGCTGTCGAAGATCAGCAACCGCATCACCAACGAGGTGCGCGAGGTGAACCGCGTCGTGCTCGACGTGACGTCGAAGCCGCCGGGGACCATCGAATGGGAGTGAGCCGGGTCTGACACCGGCTCCCCCTCTGTCGTCAGCGGCGAAGGAGGGCGCGCGGGCCGACCGCGCGAAGGCGCATGGGGGAGGATGGGGGCATGGCGGAGCTGTTCCCCGACGCGTGGTACCTGATCCTGTCGAGCAGGCTCGTCCCCGACCTCGACGGCGGCTACACGATCTCCACCCTCGCGCGGGCGCGGCAGATGGCGGATGCCGGTGCCCCGCCGCTGCTGCTCACGGTCGACCCGGGCACGGCGGACGCGCACGCCGCTCATCGCGCCGAATTCGTCGCCCGTGGGGCGGCGACGGCATCCGAGGTCTTCCGGAATCTGTTCGACGAGGCGGTGGGCGCCGACGGGGGAGCCGCCGAGTGGCTGCGCGCGGCGGCTCGGCCCGGTGGGCCCGATCCGACCTTGGAGTACCGGAGCGTCGCCGGCGGAGCCGTCGATCTGCCGAACGTCGTCGACCCGCACTGGCACCTGTCGTCAGCGCCGATCGTGGTGCGGGACGCGAAGGGTGTCGCTGCGGGCGTCGTCGGAGGCTTCGGCGCGCTGTACCGCGCGTGGCTCGCACACGTCGTCGCGGAACTACGGGAGCGGGTCGATCGCCCCGTCGTGCTGATCTGCGAGTCGCGGCAGCTCGGCGAGCTCCTCGTCGAGTGGGACGACCCCGGTGTCCGCATCCTCCACACTGTGCACACCATCCACCTCGAGCCGCCCTTCACCGCGGATGCGCCCGTCAACGCCCTGTGGGAACGGTGGCTGTCGGTGGCATCCCGGTTCGACGCGGTGCTGTGGCCGACCGCGTCGCAAAGAGACGACGTTCGGGCGCGCTTCGGCGACGACCGGATCGACGTCGTGGCACCCCACGGGGTGCCAGTCCCCTCGGGCGGGTCCCGGGCGGAGAGCGGACCGGTCGTCGTGCTGGGGCGTCTGGCCGCGGGTAAGCGCCTCGATCACGCGATCCGGGCGTTCGCGCGCGTGGTCGCCGACCTCCCGGATGCGCGCCTAGAACTGTGGGGCGCCGGCGCCGAGCACGACCGGCTCGCCGCGCTCGTCCGCGACCTCGGCCTCGAGGGACTCGTCACGCTCCCCGGTCTCACGCTCGACCCGGGCGCGGTGCTCGACTCCGCGTCGGTCTACCTCACGACCTCGGCGTTCGAGGGGCAGGGGCTCGCGCTCGCCGAGGCTCTCGCGCACGGAGTCCCGGTGGTGGCGTACGACATCCGCTACGGTCCGCGCGACATGCTGGCCACGGGTGGCGGCATCCTGGTGCCCGACGGCGACGAGGGCGCGCTCGTCGAGGCCCTCGCTGGCCTCCTCGGCGACACGGCGCTCCGGCAGCGGCTCTCCGCCGAGGCCCGCGCGGCCGCTGCGGCGCTGAGCCCCGCGCGGGCGATGCAGACCGTCGCGGCCGCGTGCGTCGACGCGCTGTCGCGTCCGGCCCGGCGTTAGTCGCGGCGGCGGGCCTGCGCGCGGCCGGTGCTGCACGCGTTCAGTGTCCAAGACACGCGGATGCGAATGAACCCGGTCCGCGTGTCCTGGACACTGAACGCACGCGTTCGGTGCTGCACAAGCTCAGTGTCCAAGACACGCGGATGCGAACGAACCCGGTCCGCGTGTCCTGGACACTGGAATCAGAACACGGGCGCCGCCGCGAACGACACGGCGTCAGGAGCGGCCCGCCCAGGGGTCGTAATCGGCGATCAGGGGCTCCTGCGGGGGCCGTTTGGCATCCGGGACGTGCTGGAGGTTGACCCGCACGCGGTACCAGAGCGAGCTCGAGCCGCGCATGCCGTCGACGAGCACATCGGCCGGGTGGAGGGCTGCGGTCGCATCGGGGTACCGCCGTTTCCACTCCTCGAGAGCGTCGAGGGCTTCGGGCTTCGTCTTGGCGCGTGCGACCTCGATGAGGGGCATCGTCGAGGCGCGGCGGCCCGATCCGTCCGAGCCCCGCGGCGGTTTCTCGGCCGGGCCCATCTCTTCGGCGAGAGCGAGCAGACCCGTCAGCGAGCCCGCGGCGGCGTCGATGCCTTCGTGCGGGTCGCCGATTGCTGTGAAGCGCTCGGGCACCGTGAGCACCGTGAACTCCTCCGGGCGTCGATGGCGGACCTCGTCCCACGTCAGAGGCGTCGACACCCGCGCGTCGGGCAGCGGGCGAATCGAGTACGCGGATGCCACTGTGCGGTCCTTCGCGTTCTGGTTGAAGTCGACGAACACGCTCTCGCCGCGCTCCTCCTTCCACCAGCGGGCGGTGGCGAGCCCCGGTGCCCGGTTCTCGACCTCGCGGGCGAGGGTCTCGGCGGCCAGGCGCACATCGGAGTACTCCCATTCGGGTCGGATCCGGACGAGGATGTGCAGTCCGCGCGATCCCGAGGTCTTCGGCCAGCCGACGAGCCCGTGGTCGTCCAGCACGTCGCGGGCGATGAACGCGACATCGACGATCTGCGCCCAGTCGACGCCGGGCATCGGGTCGAGGTCGATGCGCAGCTCGTCCGGGTGGTCGAGGTCTTCGGCCCGCACGGGGTGAGGGTTGAGGTCGAGGCATCCGAGGTTCACGATCCAGGCAAGGCCGGCGGCGTCGCGGATCACGGTCTCCTCCGCGGACGTGCCCGAGGCGTAGTGCAGCGTCGCCGTATCGATGAAGTCGGGGTGGTTCTCTGGCACGCGCTTCTGGAAGAAGGGCTCCTGTCCGAGGCCCTTGGCGAAGCGCTTGAGCACCATGGGGCGCCCGGCGGCACCGCGCAGTGCTCCGTCGGCGACGGCGAGGTAGTAGCGCACGAGGTCGAGCTTGGTGAGCCCTGGCTCGGGAAACACGACGCGATCCGGGCTGGTGACCCGGACCTCGTGACCGTCGACGTCGAGAACCGTCGGGGGTGTCTTTGCGGGGCTCATGCCGCGAGGCTAGCCCCCTGGCATCCGACGGAGATATCCCTTGCGCGGGCGTGGACGGCGTCCTCTCGCCCCGTTGAATGTCCACAACACGCGGATGCCGCGGGGGCGCGTCCGCGTGTTGTGGACACTGAATGGGCGGGACAGCGGTGCGGGGGCGGCGGTGCTGCGGCGTGTGTCGGGGTGGGCGGGGCATTGAGTGTCCAGGACACGCGGATGCCGCGGGGGTGCGTCCGCGTGTTGTGGACACTGAATGGGCGGGACGGCGGTGCGGGGACGGCGGTGCGGGGACGGCGGTGCTGCCGCGTGTGGCGGGGCGGGGTGGGTGTTGAGTGTCCAGGACACGCGGATGCCGCGGGGGCGCGTCCGCGTGTCTTGGACACTCAACCTGCGGCACGACGGGACGCGGCGGGCCGAGTCGGGCAGGGCCGGAGCCCGCGAACGCCCGCGCAACGACGAAGGGCCGCCCCGAACGGGACGGCCCTTCGAAACGGCGATGCGTCAGTTGTTGCCGCGGAGGATCGCGAGGATGCGCAGGATCTCGACGTACAGCCACACGACGGTGACCATGATGCCGAACGCGCCGACCCAGCCGTAGACCCGCGGGGCGCCGTTGCGGACGCCGCGCTGGATCTGGTCGAAATCGAGCACGAGCGAGTACGCGGCCATGATGACCACGAAGACGCCGATGATGAGACCGAGCGGGATGCCGGCGATCTCAACGCTGCGCAGACCGAACGCGCCACCGGCGAGCGGCACGTTGAAGAGCATCAGGCCGAGGTTGATCAGGCTGAACACGAGGTAGCCGACCATCGCGATCATGAAGATCTTGGTGGCGCGGGCAGAGGCGCGGATCTTGCCGCTGGCGAAGAGGGCGAGAGTCACACCGACGACCGAGAGCGTCGCGAGGGTCGCCTGCACGACGATGCCCGGGTAGAGGAATTCGAAGAAGGCCGAGATGCCACCGACGAAAAGGCCCTCGAACGCCGCGTAGGCGATGAAGACGGGCACCGACGGCTTCTTCTTGAAGATCGCGACCATCGCCAGCACGAAGCCGCCGAGACCACCGATGATCATCGGCAGCACGTTGGGGCTGGGGTTGGCGACCGAGACCGTGCTCATCGTCCAGATCCAGCCGACGACGGCGGTCACGACGAGGACGGCGAAGAGGCCGAGGGTCTTGAAGACGGTGTCTTCGACCGTCATGCGGTCGGTCTGCACCGCGCCCGCGGACGGGGCGGCGTACATGCCCTCGATGTTCGCGGTCTCCGCGGCAGCGGCGGCGGCGTTCGCCGGGGGAGGGCTGTAACGGGTCTGGGCGCCGGCACGAGGGTCCTGGAACGCCGGGGTGTTGAAGGCCGGGTTGTTGAGGGCCACAGGGACTCACACTCCAAATTGCTGGTGATCACAGCACCGTGCTGTCACACAACACTAGCCGAGGAGGCCGCGAGTTTCCTTGCGCTGACTGGGATTCTGCTATGAGCGAGCACGCCCGCCGGGCGCCTGGCTAGCCTGGGCTGGTGCCTTCCGAGCGGCCCCTGATCATCGGTCACCGCGGTGCTCCCGGCTATCTGCCCGAGCACTCCCGTTCCTCGTACGCGCGCGCGATCGCCGCGGGCGTGGATGCCGTCGAGCCCGACGTCGTGCCGACGAGAGACGGGGTGCTCGTGGTCCGGCACGAGAACGAGATCGGCTCGACCACCGACGTGGCGACGCGTCCGCAGTTCGCCGACCGGCGCCGCACGGCCGTGGTCGACGGGGAGCGGCTCGACGGCTGGTTCACCGAGGACTTCACCTGGGCGGAGCTGCGGACCCTCCACTGCCGCGAGCGCATTCCGGAGCTGCGTCCGGGCAGCGCGGCGCACGACGACGAAGACCCGGTGCTGCGACTGCGCGACGTCCTGGACCTCGCGCGCGCCGGCGGCGTGGGGGTGGTGCTCGAGATCAAGCACGCCGCGTTCTTCGCGCGCGCCGGCTTCGACATGGCCGCGCTCGTCGAGACCGAGCTGCGGGATGCCGGGTGGGGGGACGACCCGGCGCTGGTCATCGAGTCGTTCGAGCCCCTCGTCCTGCAGCGGCTGCGGGAGCGTGGCATCCGGGTTCCGCTCGTGCAGTTGCTCGAGGCCGAGGGTGCGCCGTGGGACCTGCGGGAGCGCGACGGGTCTCGGGCGGCGTCCTACGCGTCGATGCTCACCCCGAAGGGTCTCGACGCGCTGGCCCGCGACGTGGACGGCATCAGCCCCGACAAGCGGCTGATCCTCGCGCCGGATCGATTCGGCCGCGCCCGCGGGCCGGCGGAGTTCGTCGGGCACGCGCATCAGCGTGGTCTGCGGGTGTTCACGTGGACGTGTCGCCCCGAGAATCGCTTCCTGCTGCCGGCGTTCCGCGGCCCCGGCGGTCCGGCTGCTTTCGGAGAGTACGAGCGCGAGTGGGCCGTTCTGCGCGAGGCGGCGCTGGACGGGGTGTTCGTGGACCACCCCGACCTGGGCGTGGCGTTCTTCGCGGAATAGACGCCGCCCGGGCGTGCGCCGTGTGAAGGTCATGACCGCAAGCCCCCGCCTCCTGTGGACCGGCGGGGCGAGGATGGCGGGATGACGGTGGACGTGACGGTGGTCGGCGGCGGCATCTCGGGGCTCGCGTGCGCGCGGGCGGTGCGGGATGCCGGTGGTTCGGTGCGCGTGATCGACCGCGGACGCCGGCCAGGCGGACGCCTGGCGAGCCGCACGATCGAGGGGCGTCCGGTCGATCTCGGCGCCTCGTACTTCGTCGTCGGCGATGACCCCGGCTTCCAGCGGGTCACGGCGGACTGGGAGGCCCGAGGCATCGCACGGCCGTGGACCGACACGTTCTCCGCCATCGACGCGGACGGCGCCGAGACCCGCAAGACCGGGCCGATGCGGTGGGCGGCGCCGGGCGGGCTGCGCTCGCTCGCCCTCGACCTCGCTGACGGGCTCGACATCGAATCGGAGCGTGCGGTGGAAAGCGTCGCGCCGTTCCGGGTGGACGGAGCGGATGCCGGTGAGGTCGTGCTCGCGATGCCGGAACCGCAGGCACGGCGTCTGGTCGATGGCATCCCGGTGCGTCCGCAGGAGTGGGAGCCGGTGATCGCCGTGGCGCTGCGATGGGAAGAGCGTCGGTGGCCGGCCGACCTGCACGGCGCGTTCGTCAACGGCGACCCCGACGTCGCGTTCGTGGCCGATGACGGCGACCGTCGCGGCGACGGCGCGCCGGTGCTCGTCGTGCACACCACGGGCGAACGCGCAGCGCGGCACCTCGACGATCCGGATGCCGCGATCGCCCCCGTCACCGCGGCCACGCGAGGCCTCCTGCGGATCGATGTCGAGCCGGTCGCGACGTACGCGCACCGGTGGACCTTCGCCCGGCCCGTCCGGACGACGGGGGAGCCGTTCTTCCGTTCCCCCGGGCTGTCGATGTGCGGCGACGCGTGGGGGGAGTCCGCGGCGGTGCGCACCGCGTGGGCGTCGGGCGACGCGCTCGGGCGTGCGCTCGCGGCATCCTGAATCGGGCGTACCGGGTCCGCGCCGCACCCTGACCGGAAGGGGTGTGTGGGCAAGACGGTTTCCGGGCACCGCGGTGGCATGGTCCCGGGGCATGTCGGCGTGCCCCCGTAGGGTGGGGGGCATGGACGCAGGGGGCGCGGGCATCGAGGCAGTGCAGGTCAAGAGGGCGTTCGGCGCCGTGACGGCGGTGGCGGACGTGACGTTCACGGCCGAACCAGGACGCGTCACCGGCCTGGTCGGACCGAACGGTTCGGGCAAGACGACGCTGCTCCTCATGCTCGCTTCGCTCCTCCGGCCCGACGACGGGCAGGTGCGGATCGCGGGCGTCGACCCCGTGGCCGACCCGGCGGGGGCGCGGCGACTGCTCGGATGGATGCCGGACTCGCTCGGCGCGTGGCCGAGCCTGACGGCGCGCGAGGTGCTCATCGCGACCGCGCAGTTGTACGACCTGTCCCGTGTCGATGCTCGCGAGCGCGCCGACCGGCTCCTGGATCTCGTCGACCTGACCGCTCTCGCGGGATCGGCCGCGCGCGTCCTGTCCCGCGGGCAGAAGCAGCGTCTCGCGCTCGCGCGGGCGCTCGTCCACGAGCCGCGCGTGCTGCTGCTCGACGAGCCGGCGTCGGGCTTGGACCCGCAGGCGCGCATCGCGCTTCGGGTGTTGCTGCGGCGACTGGCGGACGAGGGCTGCACGATTCTCATCTCGAGCCACGTGCTGTCCGAGCTCGAAGAGGTCGTCGACGACGCCGTGTTCCTGCTCGACGGGCGCACCGTCGGGCGCGATCGCGTCGCCGCGGCGACCACACGCGTACGGCCGTGGCGCGTGCGCGTCGCCGCCGACGCGTCCCACGGCGCCGGCTCCGATCGGGAGTCCGTCGCCGCGGCGCTGGGGCGCGCGAGCGGCGACGTCGGGGTCGATCGCCGCGACCTGCTCGTGCCCTTCGCGGACGAGTCCGCGGCCGTCGCCGGTCTGCGCGCGCTGGTGGGAGCCGGCATCCCGATCGTCGAGTTCGCGCCCGCCGTGGGCGACCTCGAACATGCCTTCCTCGACCTTCGAGGAGACGCCGCGGCCGAGGGGAGCCCCGAATGAACGCGCGCCGTCTCGCCACGGTCGTCGGCATCGATCTGCGTCAACGCGTCAGGTCGATGGCCTGGTACATGCTCCTCGGCATCTTCGCCGTGATCCTCCTGGCGCTCCTGCTGATGTCGTTCTCGGCCTTCTCGTTGAACAGCGGCGGCAACGGCTGGTTCTACTCGATCGTCATCATGTTCGTTCTGCTGCTGGTGCTGTTGGTGTCGCCGACGCTGAGCGGCAGCGCCGTCAACGGTGATCGGGATGCCGCGACCCTCGCGCCCGTGCAGGTGACGCTGGTGACGACGGCCGAGATCGTGCTCGGCAAGTTCCTGGCCGCGTGGATCTCGGGGCTCGCATTCCTCGTCGTCGCTCTGCCGTTCGTCGTCGTCGCGACGCTCGCGGGCGAGCTGAATCCGGCGGTGATCGCGTCGTCTCTCGGCATCCTGGTGCTCGAGGTGGGCGTGGTCGCCGCGATCGGCGTCGGGGTCAGCGCGATCGTCGCGCGGCCGGTCTTCTCGGTGGCCACGACGTATCTGGTGGTGGCGGCGCTGACGGTCGGGACGCTCATCGCGTTCGGCCTGGGCGGCGCGGCGCTGCGGTCGGAGCAGACGGTCACCACGCGCGATGTGAACTGGGAGGCCGTGCCCGCCGGCTGCGATCCCTACCTGCCCGATGATGGCATTCAGTGCCCCACCGTGGAGGAGATCGGCTGCACGACGTCGTCGTACACGAGCGAGGTCCCGCGCTTCGATCGCGTGTGGGGCGTCCTCGCCGCCAACCCGTTCGTGATTCTCGCCGACGCGACCCCGCCGACCTACGACGCCTACGGCAACCCGTCCGACCTGTTCTCGCAGATCGCCTCGGGAGTGCGCCTGGCGCAGATCGCGCCGGAACCGGAGCTCGAGTACGACTATTGCGCGAGTACGCCGCAGGGCGACGACTCCGTGGAGGACCGCACCGAAGGCACAGTGCCGAGCTGGTTCGTGGGGCTGTTCGTGCAACTGCTCCTCGGTGCCGGGCTCCTCGCATGGGGGATCGCCCGCACGCGCACGCCCGCGCGGCGGCTGCCTCCGGGCACGCGGATCGCCTGAGGCCCCCGGCCGGAGAAGCGCCCTCAGCGCAGCCGCGCGTCCAGGGCGACAGCGTCGTGCGGTGCTCGTCCGCGCGCGTCATTGTCGAAGTACACGTACACGTCGCGCGGCATCCCGTCTCCTCCCGCACCGGACTGCCACCGGCGGACGCGATCGGCCCAGACGTCGAGCTCTTCGTCGGTGTAGCCGCTGGCGTACAGTTCGGTCGACCCGTGCAGGCGGACGTACACGTGATGGGCGTTGACGGCGTCGAACGCGGGCCAGCGTCCCGCGGTGTCGGCGAGCACGAGCGCGACGTCGTGGGCGCGCAGGATGTCGGCCACCCGCGGATCGGCGAAGGAAGGCGAGCGCGGTTCGAGCGCGTGGCGCAACGGCCGGTCGTCCTCGATGTCGAGCCACGCTCGTCCATCGAGGCGGACGTCGTGGTCGCGGGCGAGCGTCAGTGCCGCACCCGTGGTGCGGGGGAGCGTGGCGAGGAAGTCATCGAGGATGCCGGGGTCGAACTCGATCCGCTCCGGTAACTGCCACAGGAGGGGGCCGAGCGTCGGGCCCAGCGCCAGCACCCCCGAGGCGAAGAAGTTCGCGAGCCCGACATGCGCGTTCCGGAGCCGCAGCATGTGCGTGACATACCGCGAGCCCTTCACCGCGAAGACGAAGTCTTCCGGCACCTCGGCACGCCACCTCTGGTAGCTCTCGGGCCGCTGCAGCGAGTAGAACGATCCGTTCAGTTCCACGCTCGGCAGGCGCTCGGCGATGTACTCGAGCTCCCGCCGCTGCACGAGGCCGCGGGGATAGAAGTCTCCCCGCCACCTCGGGTAGCGCCAGCCGGAGGTGCCGACGAAGGCTGTGCCGGTCAGGCGTGACCTTCCGCTGCGGGAGCGTCGTCGTCCAGAGCGTCGCCGGTGTGGTCGTCGAGATCGACGTTCTCTTCGGCTTCGGCGGCATCCTCGCGGACGTCGTCGGTGACGGCGTCGGTGGGGGCGCCGCTGTCGGCGCGGGCGTCGTCGGCGTGGCGGGTGGGGAGATCAGGAGTGCTCATGCCGCCACGCTGCCCCATCGCTGCGCGACGGGCGACCCGCTTGACAGGCGCGGAGCCGCTAGTCG
Organism: Microbacterium mcarthurae; assembly: GCF_046064585.1. NCBI lineage: Bacteria > Bacillati > Actinomycetota > Actinomycetes > Micrococcales > Microbacteriaceae > Microbacterium > Microbacterium mcarthurae. The sequence goes on from NZ_JAROCE010000003.1 coordinate 367,593, forward strand.
GTGGCATCCGGAAGCGACAGGTCGGCCGCGGGCCACGCCGGAAGCGGGTCGTCGAAACCCGTCCAGGCTTCGGGTCCGGCCGCGAGCTCGTCGTCGGTCAGCGCTGCCGTATCGAGAACATGGCGCAGACGCGGTTCCGAGAGGTCGAGGCCGGTGAACGCGATCTCCTGTCCGAGTCCCATCCGGCCGTCGTCCGTGCCGATCGGCTCGATCCACATCGCCGACCCGACGTGTTCCCAGCGTGCCAGGATGCCGGGGCGCGAGGCCAGGCGGCAGAAGCCGGCGGAACGGATGAGGCGTCCCGCGGCTCCGTCGTCGAGGCGGTCGAGCGCCGTCTGCAGACGGGCCGGGTGGAAGGGGCGCACCTGGTCGTAGCGGAGAGTGCTCACACGATTGTCACGCATGTACGGGTCATGTTCGTCGTTGAGGGCGCGGACCCAGCCCGCGCGCTCGAGGATCTCCGTCTCTTCGTCTCGCGTAGTTCCGACGTGCAGGTCGGCGCGCGGGTCGCGCGTGAGCCGGAGAGTGGCGCCGGGGTTGAGGTGCGAGGCGAGCGCCATCTGCACGGCGAGGGCGGCCGTGGGCACCTGCTCCCAGTTGACCCACACGATGCGGGTGGCCAGCTCCAGCGCGAGCGCGGCCTGGCGCGCCCGCGCGCCGACGTCGCCGCGTGTATCGCCGGGAGGGGCGGATGCCACCAGGGGAGCGTCGTCGAGGAGATCGCCGATCATGTGGCGCGCGTCGACGACGCACACCGCCTCGACATCGACCCCGCCGCGCGCACTGATCGCGTGGATCAGATCGACGTCGGTGCCGAGGTCGACCACGACGTGTTCGTCGCTGCCGCGGGGGCGCGGGTGGGGGAGCGCGTGTGCGGCGCGGAGGTCGCGGTAGCGGAGCAGGTGCAGCGGTCGCGCGAGAGTGGCGGCGGTCCGCTCGGCGTAGGCCTGGCGTTCCGGTGCGCACACACCCATCGTCGCGATCGTCTTCTCCACGGCATCCGCCTCTCGTTTGTCGGGAATCGAGGCACAGCCTATCGTGTTGTTGAGAACGGTTATCAACAGGAGGATGCCATGAAAGTCCGCAACTCGCTCAAGTCGCTGAAGAACCAGCCCGGTGCGCAGGTGGTGCGCCGGCGCGGGCGCGTGTTCGTCATCAACAAGCTGAACCCCCGCTGGAAGGGCCGCCAGGGATAACGGAAACGACAACCGTTCCCGATTACCTGAACACATTGCAATTCGTTTATGCATATGGTGCTCTGGAGGTGTGGACAGGATCGCGGGACTCGACGAAGCCGCTGAGCTGTTCAAGGTCCTCGGCAACGAGTCGCGTCTCGCGCTCGTCTGGCTGCTGAGCCGCGAACCGCTCACGGTCGGTGCGCTCGCCGCTCGAACCGGCCTGTCGCAGCCCCTGGTGTCGCAACACCTGCGGACGCTGCGCCAGGCGGGTTTGGTGAGTTCGGAACGCGAGGGGAAAGAAATCCGGTACGCCCTCGCCGACCAGCACGTCGCTCACGTCGTGCTCGATGCGATCGCCCACGTCCAAGAACCGAAGGATCAGGGGAACGAGCGATGAGCACCACCGAAACACACGCCGAGCACACCGTCACCGAGCACGCGCACGGCGACGACTGCGGCCACCAGAAGATCGAGCACGGCGACCACGTCGACTACGTGCACGGCACCCATCATCACGCTCTGCACGGCGACCACTACGACGAGCACGAGTCCAAGGCCGAACACGGACTCGACGAGCACGCACACGGCGACGATTGCGGTCACGAGACGGTCCCGCACGACGATCACGTCGACTACGTGCACGACGGGCACCGCCACGCCCCGCACGACGACCACTACGACGAGCACTGAGTCTCGCGGAGAGGTGAGGAAGGTCCGATCTCCCGTTGGGGAGACCGGGCCTTCGCCTTCCCACCGTCCGTGAAGGGTCGTGCCGCCGGGGCTCGATGGTGCGGAACGCGTGCCGCAGGAGATCGCGATGGTCGACGGTGACCGGGTCTCGTGTACGGGCGCCGACGTGCGTGCGGCGCTCGTCAGCGCGGCGTCCGGGACCACCGCCTCCAACGTGAACGCAGAAATGCCGTCAATAACTCTATTAGCGTTAAAGTTAATAAGGGAGGCGCCGGTGGCAACGTACGTGGAGCGAACCTGGGTACCCTCCGGCGGTGGACAGCTCAGCAGGCGTGATCGCGCGCCCGGACGCTATCTCGCTTACGTCCCCGATGAGCTTGGGGCACATCTCCCGAACGTGGGGGAGGAGGCGCGGAGCGCCGCCGCTGACGCGCTCGTGGCGCTCGCGCGCGCGGACGAGCGCTTGCGGACGCGGGCCGCGTACCTCTCGCATCTGCTCGTTCGCTCCGAGAGCATCTCTTCGTCGTGGATCGAGGGCAATCGCGTGACTCCCAAGCGCCTCGCGATCGCCGAGTCTCTCCATCATGGTTCGCGCGTCGCGTTGGACGTCATCGCCAACGTCCGCGCCACGGAGGATGCCGTCGCCGCGCTCGCCGACCGGAAGCGCCGCATCTCCGTCGACGACATCGAGAAGCTTCAGCACCTTATCGAGCCTGCCCTGCCGCGAGGGCTGCGCACCGAGCAGAACTGGGTGGGAGGTTCGGGCTGGAGTCCGATCCGCGCCGAGTTCGTGCCTCCTCCCGAGACGGAAGTGCACCGGCTCGTGGCCGACCTCGCGGCTTTCGTGACCCGGACCGAGGGGAACCCCGTCATCAGGGCGGCGATCGCGCACGCGCAATTCGAGACGATTCATCCGTTCATCGACGGCAACGGGCGCACGGGGAGAGCGCTGATTCACACCGTGCTCCGCCGGTCGGATGCGCTGCGCTCGATCCTGATCCCGATCAGTACGGTCTTCGCCGGTGACACGGGCGCCTACATCGCCGGGCTGACCGCCTACCGCGCGGGGCGACTCGGCGAATGGATCGTATCCTTCGCGCACGCCAGTGAGCTCGCGGCGGAGAACGCTGTTCGCCTCGCGGAGGATGTCGCGGACCTCGACGAGCGGACGTTCCGCAGGCTGCTCGACCACCGCCGGGAACGCGGGACGACTCCGGTCGTTCCGCGAAGCGATGCGGTGGTGCGAAAGGTTCTGGATCGGCTCGCGGCCGAGCCGGTCGTCACACTTCGCAGCGTCGCCGAGAGATACGGGGTTTCGACGACGGCGGCGCACCGGGCCTTGTCCGAACTTCAGGACGCGGGCATCCTGGCCCGCACGAAAGATCAGCGCGGCCGCGTCGTGTGCTGGAGCGCCGACCGGCACCTCGGCCTCGTGGCGCTGACGGAGCGGAGCAATCGCATCGGAGCGGGCGACACTGCTGGACGCCGACCGCGCAACGCGCCGGCGGCGCCGGACATCGAACAGGTCGGAAGGCTGCGCGGCATCGAGCCGTAGATCGCTCGGCGAAGTGGACGCGACGGCGGGAGTCGAACCCGCCACGCCTTCGGTTATGAGCCGAGGCCCGGGACCGCCCGGATCGCCGCGATGTGTCTCCACGCTAAGCGCGTGCCTCGCCGCCGCCAATGACCGTTGCGAGAGATGACGGGATGTGTCTCCGTGTGGCGCAGGGAAGGGACGGTCAGTGAGCCCGGCGCCCCTCGAGGATGGCTCGCGTCGAGTGCTCGAGATGTGCCCGCACCGCCCGCTCCGGGTCGGCCAGGGCTTCCTCGACGTAGGCGCGGTGCTCCGTCGTCAGGGCGCCCGGTGCGTAGGCGGGCCGGACGTGGGTGAGCAGCAGGTGCATCTCGGAATCGAGGCGGCGGTACTCCTCGGCGATGCGGGGGGAGTCGGCGGCATCCACGAGAGCCCCGTGCACGCGGGTGTGCGCCTCGAGGGTGGCCGGCCAGTCTCCGGATGCTTCGGCGGCAGACAGGGCGTCGAGCGCGGCGTCGACGTCGGGAGGGCGGATGCCACGGTCGCGCACGATCCGCAGGGCCTCGGTCTCGAGCGCGCAGCGCAGGTGCTGCAGGGAGACGAGCGCGGCGTCGTCGAGGAGCGAGACGCGGACGCCGCGATACGGCTCGGCGGTGACCAGCCGCTCGGCCGTCAGCGTCGCGAGCGCGGTGCGAGCGGTGTGGCGGGAGACGCCGTGGGTCGCGCTCAGCTCCTCTTCGCGCAGCGGCGTACCGGGGGAGAGCTCGCCCGACAGGATGCCACGGCGCACCGCGTCCGCGACGACGTCCGCCGCGCGCGGACCCGGGGCGCCGTGGGGGCGCGATGCATCGCGCGCCGCGGGCGCGCCGGTGTCGGAAGCGGCCGCTCGACCGGTGGGCCGGCGGGGCGGCAGCATCGGGGGATCACGCCGGGGTCGTGGCATCCGGAACCCCCTCACGCCGACGAGACGGAGCCGACACCACGGCGAGGCCCGCGGCGATGAGCGCGAGGCCGATGGCGCTCACGGGCGTGAGCTGTTCGTGCAGCACGAGGAGTCCGAGGAGCGTCGCGCCGAGCGGTTCGGCGAGGGTCAGCGTCGACACGGTCACAGCGGTCAGGCGCGCCAATCCCCACCCGAACAGCAGGTACGCGACCGCGGTCGTCACGATCCCGAGCCACAGCGCGAGCGCGAGTCCGTTCGGGGTGAGCAGCCACGACGTCCCCGCGGTGAGCAGCACCGGGACGCTCGCGACAGCGGCCACGCCGAAGACGGTGCCCATGACCCGTGTGGAATCCCACCCCCTCTCGATCAGCGCCTTGCCGCACACGGTATAGAGGGCGTACGACATGCCCGCACCCGCCGACGCGAACAGGCCCCCCGGGGCGAGAGCGACACCGCCACCGGTCACACCCGACACCAGCACGACGCCGGTGAGGGCGATCGCGGTGGCGAGCATCCAGCGGCCCGATGGCAGGCGGCGCGAGCGGATGGCATCCACGATCCCCGTCGCGATCGGCGCAGAACCGAGGGCCACGACCGTGCCGATCGCCACGCCGTTCTCTCGCGTGCCGAGGAAGAACAGGGGTTGGTAGGCGAGCACTCCGACGGCGGCGATGCCGACGAGCACTGCCGTGGACCCGCGTGACGGGGCCCTTCGCGGGCGGGACGACCGCGCGCGCGACAGTGCGATGAGGCCCAGGATGCCGCCGCCCACCACGATGCGCGCGGCGCCGACGGCCAGCGGAGAGGCGTCGACACCGGCGAGAGCCTGCGCCGTGCCCGTCGTCGCGAAGCACAGGGCGGCAGCCAGAACGGCGAGCGCGGGCAGCATGGATGAATTGTTACACAATCCCGGTGATGAGCGTGGCGCGGGAGAGCGTTGCGCCCGTGCCGGGGGTGGCCGAAGCGGCTCACGACGCCAGGTAACGTGGGGTCATGGCGATGACGGCGGGGCGGGGCGTTGTGGCCCTCGGTGCCGTCGCGGTGCTCCTCCTGATCGGCGCCGCACTGGCGTTCTTCGTCGATCCCTTCGCCCGGACGCCGCGCGAGGTCGATCCGGTCGCGGAAACGGTCGCGAGAGTGCTGCTGGTGCTCGCCGTCGCGTGGGTCGTGATCGGAATGCTCGCCGCTCGCACGCGCCTGGTCGGAAGGCCCGGTGCCGCCGCAGCCCGTGCCACGTGGATCGCCTCGACACGGCCCTGGCGCGCGCGCGAGTCGACGCTCGGCGTGCTGCCGCTGGACCGGTGGTTCATGATCGTGATCCCCGGCGGCCTGCTCGTGGCCACCCGAATCGTTCAGGCGCCGCGCGAAGGATTCGGAAGCGTGGTGCTCGCGATCGCGGGATGGCTCGTCTTCGCGGTGGCGGTGCGGTTGCTGCTGGGTGCGCGGTCACCGTGGCCCATCATCGCGGCCGTCGGCGGCGCGCTGGTTCTGCGGTGCATCGTCACGCTCGCGGCCCTGGCCTTCTCTGGCCCGGGCGGCGCCTGGCACGACCTGTGGTCTCTGCCGGCCATCCGGATCGTCTACCTCACGGTCGCCTTCGCCCTCGTGGCGTGGGTCTTCGTCGTCGCGGGCTGGTCGCTCGGCCCGCAGCTGGGCCCACGTCGCGCGGCCGGTGTCGCGCTCGCCGGCGTGGGAAGCGCCTTCGCGCTGCCGGCGATCACCGCCGTCGTCATCGGCACCGGCGATGCGCTGCGCTCGTGGAACGCCCAGGTCGGGGTCCTGCCGTGGCACCTGGCCAGCCTTTCCGGCATGTACGAGGAGCGGTTCCCGACGGTGATCGCCGCCACCGTGGCGGGCCTCGGCAGCCTGCTGATGGTCGCCGGCATCATCTTCGCGCTGCCGTTGCGCGAGCGCGAGCGCCGTCGTCGACCGTCGTCGGTGTGAACCTCAGCCGGCGAGCGTGCGGTCGAAGGGACCTCCGCGTCGAATGTCGCGCACCTCTTTGCCGAGCGGCATGAGCGAGACCGGAACCAGCTTGAAGTTCGCGATGCCGAGCGGGATGCCGATGATCGTGAGGCACAGCGCCAGCCCCGTGACGATGTGGCCGAGAGCGAGCCACCACCCCGCGAGGATGACCCACACCACGTTGCCGAGGAACGAGCCCACCCCGGCGGTGCGTTTGGACACGATCTCGCGACCGAACGGCCACAGGGCGTACAGCCCGATGCGGAAGGACGCGATCCCCCAGGGGATTGTGACGATGAGGATGCAGAGCACGACGCCGGCCGCCAGGTAGCCGAGGAACAGCCAGAATCCCGAGAGGACGAGCCAGAGGACGTTGAGGATCAGGCGCATGCACCGATTCTCTCGCGTCGGGGCTGTGGCATCCGGAGCTTGCGAAGAAGACCGCGGCGAGATCGGGACGCAAGCGGCTGCCGCGCGTCGTGGTGAGCGGTACTCTGACGGCAACCGCAACCGGAGGAGACCCATGAGCGATCACGTCGCCGCCACGCCCGAACGTCGCGTGCTGTCGAGCTTCACCGATTACACCGGCGCGCAGACGGCCGTCGATCGCCTCGCGGATGCCGGGTTCCCGGTCGAGCACACCTCGATCGTCGGTCACGGCGTGCGCATCGTCGAGCAGATCACCGGCCGCATGACCCGCGGACGGGCGGCGGGCTACGGGGCGGCCTCCGGCGCCTGGTTCGGCCTGCTCATCGGCCTGATCCTGGGTCTTCTCGTCCCGTTCGGGTCGTGGCTCGTGCTCCTGCTGTGGGGCCTCGTGCTGGGCGCGGTCTGGGGCGCGGTGTTCGGTTTCGCCGGGCACGCCCTGACCGGCGGCCGCCGGGACTTCTCGTCGGTGCAGGGTCTCGAGGCCGAGCGGTGGGACGTCATGGTGGATGCCGAGCACCTCGGGCGCGCGCAGTCGCTGCTGTCGTCGACGCCGCCGGATCCCGCGGCCTGAGGCGCCCCCGCCGTCGCCGCTCCCGCGACCTGACGGTCGACTGCCTCCGCCGCTCCCGCGACCTGACGGTCGACCGCAGGGCCGGGCCACCGTGTCGGAGGCCACGCCTAGACTTGTGGCGCCATGACCGACGCCTCCACGCCCCTCATCGTCGGTGCCTCCGCACCCTCGGAAGCCCGACCCGACGCCGACCTGCTCGAAGGACTGAACGGGCCGCAACGCGAGGCCGTGACGTATCGCGGTCAGGCGTTGCTCATCGTCGCGGGTGCCGGGTCGGGCAAGACCAGCGTGCTGACCCGACGCATCGCGTCCCTGCTGCGCACGCGCGAGGCGTACCCGAGCCAGATCCTGGCGATCACGTTCACCAACAAGGCCGCCGGCGAGATGCGCGAGCGGGTCCACCAGCTCATCGGCCAGCGAGCCGACGGCATGTGGATCTCGACCTTCCACTCCGCGTGCGTGCGGATCCTGCGACGCGAGGCGCAGCAGTTCGGCTTCACCAAGGCGTTCACGATCTACGACTCGGGCGACTCCCGCGCGCTCATCAAGCGCCTCGTGAAAGAGCACGAGGGCGACGCGTTCGGTCTGACCCCCGCCGGCACGCAGAGTCGCATCTCGAAGCTCAAGAACGAATTGGCCGATGCCGAGTCCTACGCGCGGCAGGCCAACACGAGCGACCCCGCCGAGCGCGTCTTCATCGAGATCTTCGCCGCCTATCAGCGCGAGCTGCAGCGCGCGAACGCGTTCGATTTCGACGACCTCATCGCTCAGACGGTCTACCTCTTCCGTGCTTTCCCGCAGGTGGCCGACGTGTACCGCAAGCGGTTCCGCCACATCCTGGTCGACGAGTACCAAGACACCAACCACGCGCAGTACGCCCTCATCCACGAGCTGACCCGCCCGCCGGGCAGCGACGCCGAGCCGATGTCGGCGGGCGGCATGATGATCTTCGAGGCCGAGCCCGCGGCCGAGAGCGGTGCGTCGCTCACCGTCGTCGGTGACTCCGACCAGTCGATCTACGCGTTCCGCGGCGCCGATATCCGCAACATCAGCGAGTTCGAGCGGGACTATCCCGGTGCGAAGGTCGTTCTGCTCGAACAGAACTACCGGTCGACGCAGAACATCCTGTCCGCCGCGAACGCGGTGATCTCGAACAACTTCGACCGCAAAGACAAGAAGCTGTGGACCGACGTGGGCGCCGGTGACCCGATCATCGGGTTCACCGGGTACTCGCAGCACGACGAGGCGCAGTTCGTCGCCGACGAGATCGAGGCCCTCCACCGCAAGGGCGTCGACTACGCGCAGATGGCGGTGTTCTACCGCACGAACTCGCAGTCGCGTGCCCTGGAAGAGATCTTCATCCGGTCGGCCGTGCCGTACAAGATCATGGGCGGCACCAAGTTCTACGAGCGCGCCGAGATCAAAGACGCGCTCGCCTACCTCGTGGCCGTGGCCAACCCCGCCGACGAGATGGCCCTGCGCCGCATCCTGAACAAGCCCCGCCGCGGGATCGGCGACGTCACCGAGACCGCGATCGCCCGCTACGCCGCCGAGCACGGCATCACCTTCCGCGACGCCCTCGCCAACTCCCCGCAACTGGGGGTCGGTCCCAAGCTGCAGAAGGCAATCGACCAGCTCGACGCGGTGCTGAGCGAGGCCTCCGCCCTGATGCTCCCGGCATCCGGCGAGCTCGCCCCCTCGACCGCTGTCACCGAAGGCCTGACGCTGCTGCTCAACAAGAGCGGTTATTTCGATGCTCTGCGAGCCAGCCGTGATCCTCAGGACGAGGCGCGCCTCGAGAACCTCGACGAGCTCGTCGCCGTCACGCGAGAGTTCGCCCGCAACAACCCCGACGGCACGATCATCGACTTCCTCACCGAGGTGGCGCTGGTGGCGGATGCCGACGACCTTGACGACGCGTCGGGCTCGGTCTCGCTCATGACCCTGCACACGGCGAAGGGCCTCGAGTACGACGCGGTGTTCCTCACCGGTGTCGAGGAGGATTTGCTGCCGCACCGCATTTCGGCCGGTGAACCCGGCGGACCGCAGGAAGAGCGACGCCTGTTCTACGTGGGCATCACGCGGGCGCGTAAGCGTCTGCACGTGTCGCTGGCGATGACGCGCGCGCAGTTCGGCGAGGTCACGGTCGCCATGCCGAGCCGCTTCCTGCAAGAGATCCCCGCCGACCTCATCGACTGGCGTCAGTCGCCGGGCGATGTCAACGGCCGCGGCGGTACCCAGTCCCGCGCCCTCAACGCGCGGGGCCGCCGCCCCGGCCAGGGCGGGACGAGCGGCAGCCGGTACGGCGACGACCTCGTCCCCCTACCGAAGCGCGCGCCGGCCGACCCGAGCAAGTTCCCCAACCGCATCCCCGCCAAGGTGCGCGACAACGGCGACATGGAACTGGCCGCCGGGGATCGCATCCGCCACGACGACTTCGGCGAAGGGCGTGTGGATGCCATCACCGGTGAGGGCGCGAAGCGTGTGGCGCACGTGCGGTTCGACACCGTCGGAGCGAAGAAGCTGCTCGTCAAGATCGCGCCGATCTCCAAGCTGTGAGGCGGCGGGCGACACGCCGGTGTGGGGCTCGCCACGGCTAGGGTCGAACAATGGCACTTTTCTCGCGCCGCAAGAATTCCGATTCCGGTGATGTATCGGCCGACCGCCCCGAGGGTGTGATCGAACCGGGGGAGCAGCCCGTCGATCCCTCCGGCCCGGACGACGCGACCGTGTCGGACAGCACCGACGCGGAGGCTGCTCCGGTGCCGAACGTCACGATCTCGACTTCCTCGTTCCGGGGCGTGGGCGCTGTCGACGCAACCCCCGCCGCCGACGTGGCGCCCCCGGTCGCCGCGCGCCCTTCTGCTCGCCAGCCGGGGCCGATGGAGGCGCCCGAGGGATTCGAGTCCATTCCCGGTCTGCGCGACAACGCGTTGCTGGCCACCGCCCTCGGGGAGATCAGCGGCCAGGCCGAGGCCGCGCAGCTCCTCAACGTCGCGCGCCAGCTGCTGCAGGGACACGTCTTCCTGCGCGTCAAGGGCGATGCGCGAGCCCTCCTCGCCGAGGGCAAGGACCTCCCGCTCGCCATCGCGACCCGCGGCGAAGAGCAGCTCGTCCTCGCCTACAGCAGCGGTCAGGCGCTCACGCAGAGCGTCCAGGCCGACGGCGATCGCGACACCTCCGCGATGGGGCAGCCCGTCATGGCCCTGCTGCGACACGTCCTCGGCGGCCCCTATGCCGGCGTCGTGCTCGACCACGCGTCCGGCGACGCCCGTGCCGTGCTTCCCACCGCCCTGCTCGAGCGCATGGTGTCCGAGGCCGACCCCGACCTGCGCATCAAGACCGCGCTGAGCGAGAAGCGCACCGAGTCCACGGCATCCACGGTCGTCGACGCGATCCTCGCCGGTGCGCCGCTGTGGATCGCCGTGAATCAGGCCGCCGAAGACGGGCGCGTCGGCGTCGCCGAGTCGCGGACCGCCACGGGCGAGCGCTACCTCGAAGTGTTCTCGCACCCGCTCGAGCTGCTCGCCCTCGGACGCGGGGATCAGCCGGTGCCCCTCAAGATCGAGCAGCTGGCCAAGGCCATCGCCGGTGACGACGGGCTGACCGGCCTTCTCGTCGACCCGGCCGGGCCGTGGATCCGACTGAACCGCGACGACCTCGCGGGCGTGCTCGAACTCGCCGAAGCGGCGCAGTAGCCGCCCGGTCGGGTCTTTACGCCCCGTACAGCTCGCCGACGGGAACGGCGACCGGCAGGACGTTCCCGACGGGGGCGAGCGGACAGGCCCAGGCGGGGTCGTACGCGCACGACGGGTTGTAAGCGAAGTTGAAGTCGATGACGAGGGTGTCGGGCGTAGCGCCCGGGCCGAGGTCGGCGCCCTTGATGGTGTCGAGCAGGTAGCGCCCGCCGCCGTACGTTCCCCCGGGGCGACCGGCCGATGCGTCACGCACCGGCACGAACAGTCCGCCCCCGTACGACGTCAGCCTCCACACGTCGAGCGAGCCGGTGTCGGGGAGTTCGACACGGCCGATGCGTTCGAAGCCGACGTCGCCGTCGGTGCCGGTCGTGGCAACGAAGGACGCCTCCTCCGCCTCCTGCAGCGGCACCTCGAACCGCCATGCCGTGTCGTACGGTGCGAGCGGCAGCCCCAGGAAACCCTCGCGCTGCTCCGGCAGCAGGGGAGTGGCGGGGTGATCGGCGAACAGGGCATCGCGTTCGATGCGCCACAGCTCGTGCGCGTCTTCGGGGTCATCGGCGTCACGTACGGCCGCGTAGAGCGCGAAGATGCGGCGCCGCCAATCGGCGACATCGAGGGCGGTACGGAAGGTCATGTTCCGACTGTAGGCGTCCCGCCGCACCACCGGTCGCTCAGCGCGTGAGGTGCCAAGATTTGTCGCCTCGACCTGCGTCGAGGCGACAAATCCTGGCACCTCACGCGCGGGGCGGGGCAGACACGGCGCCGCCGGACCGTTAGCGTCGGGACATGGCATCCCCGCGCATCACGCTCACCGTGCCCGGCCCCGACGGCGATCGCGAGATCGGTCTGTCCAACCCCGACCGTGTGCTGTGGCCCGAGGTCGGGATCACCAAACGGGAGCTGGCGGAGTACCTCATCGCGGTGGCGGAACCGTTCCTCGCGGCCAACGGCGGCCGGCCGGTTTCGCTCGAACGCTTCCCCGACGGGGTCGAGGGCGAGAGCTTCTTCTCGAAGAACCCGCCGAAAGGGGCGCCGGAGTTCGTCGAGGCCGTGACCGTCACCTACAACAGCGGTCGGAGGCATCCACAGCTCGTCCTCACGGAGATCGGCTCGGCGGTGTGGGCGGCGCAGATGAACACCGTCGTGTTCCACCCGTGGGCGTCGCTGGCGAGCGACCCCGACCACCCGGTCGAGTTGCGCATCGACCTCGACCCGCAGCCGGGCACCGGCTTCGCCGAGGCCGTCGTCGCGGCACACGAACTGCGGGCCGTGCTGCGCGAGGCCGGCCTCGAGGCGTGGGCGAAGACGAGCGGCAACCGCGGCTTGCACGTGTTCTGCCCGATCGAGCCGACCCATGAGTTCCTCGACGTCCGGCACGCGGTGATCGCCGCGGCCCGGGAGCTGGAGCGGCGGATGCCGGAGGCCGTGACCACCCACTGGTGGAAGGAGGAGCGGGGCGAGCGCATCTTCGTCGACTTCAACCAGGCCAACCGTGACCGCACCATGGCCGGCGCCTACTCTCCTCGGGCTCTGCCGTCAGCGACGGTGTCGACGCCGGTTGGATGGGACGAGCTGGATGCCGTGGACCCCGCGGCCTTCACGGTGCGATCGGTGCCCGAGCGGCTGGCATCCATCGGCGACCCGTGGGCGGATTTCGCCGCGAAACCGGGCCGCATCGACACGCTCCTGGAGTGGTGGCAGCGCGACCTCGACGCGGGCCTGGGCGAGCTCCCGTTTCCGCCCGAGTTCCCGAAGATGCCGGGCGAGCCGCCGCGGGTGCAGCCGTCGCGCGCCAAGACCCCGGCGGAGTAACCCCTCGCGGCGCCGGTCAGTCCAGGACGTCGCCGAGGTCGTACGCGCCGACCGTCTCGAGCTGCTCGAACGTGCAGGATCGGGCGTCGCGGTCGGGGCGCCAGCGTTCGAACTGCACGGTGTGGCGAAAGCGCATGCCTTCGAGCTGGTCGTACCGGACTTCGAGCACACGCTCGGGACGCAGGCGCACGAACGACACGTCTTTGGATGCCGAGAAGCGTGACCGATCGGTCTCGCCCACGACGGCTTCGCCCTCGGCATCCCGCTCGACGAGCGGTGCGAGTTCGTCGATGAGCTCGAGGCGACGTTTGTCGGTCCATGCGGACACCCCGCCGACGCCGTGGAGGCGGCCCGCGTCGTCGTACAGACCGACGAGCAGCGACCCGACGCCCTGACCGGATTTGTGGATGCGATAACCGAGCGCGACGACGTCGGCGGTGCGCGCGTGCTTGATCTTGAACATCGTGCGCTTGTTCGGTGCGTAGGGCTGCGCGAGCGGCTTGGCCACGACGCCGTCCAGACCCGCACCCTCGAACTCGGCGAGCCAGCGCTGCGCCAGCTCAGGGTCGTCGGTGGTGCGGGTGACGTGGACGGGGTGCGGCACCGATCCGAGAAGGTCGACCAGCTGCGCGCGGCGCTCTGCGAATGGCTCGTCCTGCAGGTCGCGGTCGCCCCGGGCGAGCAGATCGAACGCGATGAACATCGCCGGTGTCTGCTCGGACAGCAGCTTCACGCGCGAAGCGGCGGGGTGGATGCGCTGCGACAGAGCCTCCCAGTCCAGGCGTTGCGCGCCGGACTCACCGCGCGCGACGACGACTTCGCCGTCGATCAGGCACGGCTCGGGGAGCAGCCGGGCGAAGGCGTCGACCAGTTCGGGGAAGTATCGCGTGAGAGGTTTCGCACCGCGGCTGCCGATCTCGACATCGGTGCCGTCCCACGACACGAGGGCACGGAAGCCGTCCCACTTCGGCTCGTACGACAACCCGCCCGCGACCTTGCCGGGTTCGGGGACGGACGGCACGGCCTTCGCCAGCATCGGCGCGGGGATGTCGTACGGCATCGCGTCAGTCCTCGCTCTCGCCCCCGGCGAGGGGAACCGGGTTGCGGCGCTTCTTGCGGCGCGCCCACTCGGCGGGCTCGTCGGGGCCGTTCCAGACGCTGATGATGCCCCACGCCACCGCGGTCAGCGGCACCGCGAGGAGGGTGCCCAGGATGCCGCCGATCGCGGTGCCGCCGGCGAGGACCACGAGCACGACGAACGCGTGCAGCTTCATGGACCGGCCCATGAGGACCGGCTGGAGGAAGTTGCCCTCCAGCTGGTTCACGAGCACGACGATTCCGACGACGATCAGTGCCACGACCCACCCGTTGGTGACGAGGGCCACGAGGGCGGCGAGGATGCCCGCGGTCACCGCGCCCACGATCGGCACGAACGCGAGCAGGAAGACGAGTACGGCGAGCGGCAGCGCGAGGGGCACCTGCAGGATCGCCAGGCCGATGCCGATGCCGATCGCGTCGACGGCCGCGACCGACGCTGTACCGCGCACGTACGAGCCCAGCACCGTCACGGTCTTGTCGCCGATGCGGCGGGCGCGGTCGTAGTCGCTGCCGCGGAACGGACGGAGCACGAACTCCCACATGCGGGGGCCGTCCTTGAGGAAGAAGAACAGGATCACGACCATCAGCACGAAGCCCGTGATGAACGAGGCCACCGCGCTCACACCGGCGAGAGCGCCCGTGCCGAACTGAGCGCTCGTGACGAAGTCACCGATGCCCTGGAGTGCGGCGTCGACCTGGTCGGGCGGGATCGAGAACGGCAGGGTGTGGTACCAGTCCTGCGCCTGCTGGAAGCCCTCCACGGCCTGCGCGCTGAGGTAGCTCCACTGGTCGATGACGGCATTGACGACGAGCCACCCGAGCGCGCCGAGGACGACGACGACGGCGAGCAGCGTCAGCAACGTAGCCAGCACGGCCGGCACACCCTTGCGGCGCATCCACATCGTGACGGGGCCGAACGCGGAGGCGAAGATGAGCGCCAGGATCAGCGGGATGATGACCAGGGTCACCTGCTGAATCCCCCAGATCAGGCCCGCCAGCAAGATGACGACGATGATGATCTGCACGGCTCGCACCGCGAGCCGTCCGAACCCGTCGGACCACAGGCTGCGCGGCGGCGTCTGCTCGGTGTGGGTGATCGCCGACGCGACGGCGTCGCGGTGCGCGGGACGGCGAGAGAACAGGCTCATGCCACGACGGTAGCGGTGACCTCCGACATCGGCGACGCGGGTTGCGCGCGACCCCGGCGCGGATTAGGCGCCGGGGTCGTGGCATCCGGGATCAGGCGAACGCGCTCATGCCCGTGATGTCGCGGCCGAGGAGGAGCGCCTGCACGCTCTCGGTGCCCTCGTACGTGTGGATGGCTTCGATGTCGGCCATGTGCTGCATGACGCCGTTCTCCAGCAGGATGCCGTTGCCCCCGAGCAGATCGCGCGCGATCGCGGCCACGCGGCGGGCGGCGCGGGTGTTGTGGTACTTCGCGAGCGACGCCTGGGTGGGACGCAAACCGCCGGAGGTCTCGAGGTCGGCTAGACGACGGCAGTACAGCTGCATCGCGGTGAGCTCGTCGAGCATCTGCGCGAGGCGTTCCTGCACCATCTGGAACTTCGCGAGCGGTTTGCCGAACTGAATGCGCTCGGTGGCATACGTCCTCGCCGCCTCGTAGCACGCGGTCGCGTGACCGAGCGCGGACCACGCGACGCCGGAGCGCGTGGCGAACAGCACCGCCGACGCATCTTTGAAGGTGTGCGTGCCCGGGAGCACGGCATCCGCGGGAAGACGCACCCCGTCGAGGGCGATGTGGGCCTGATGGATGCCGCGCAGCGACACCTTGCCCGTGATGACCGTGCCCGTGTAGCCCGGGGTCTCCTGCTCGACGAGGAAGCAGCGGACCTTGTCGTGGTCGTCGTCGCCCTCGGCATCCACTCGTGCCCAGACGAAGGTGATGCCGCCGGAGGCGCCGTTGCCGATCCATTTCTTCGTCCCGCTCAGCGACCACCCGTCGTCGGTGCGGGTGGCGGTGGTCTCGAGGGAGACGGAGTCGGAGCCGTGATCGGGCTCGGTCAGCGCGAAGGCGCCGAGCACCGAGCCATCGGCGAGGGGCTGCAGCCAGCGCGCCTGCTGGTCGGGGGAGCCGAACATCGCCAGCGTCCGCAGCGCGAGACCGCCCTGCACCGCGAGGGCGGTGGCGAGCGACCCGTCGCCGCGCGACACCTCCATGTTCACCAGACCCGCAGCGAGCGGCGACGACGCGGGAAGGTCGGGATGCTCGATGCCGTCGGTGAACAGCTCGAGCTCGCCCATGCGCCGGAGAAGCTCGACCGGGTAGGTCGCGGCATCCCACTCGACCTGCATGCGGGTGCCGACCTCGTCGATGAAGGTCTTGGCGCGGTCCCATGCATCGCGATCGGCGTCAGGGATGTCGGCGAACACCGCGTAGTAGTCGGTGTCGCGGCGGCCGAGAAGGTCGTACGAGGCGATGCGCTCGCCGGGGAGCGTGCGGGGCTGGGCGTCGGTGCTCATGTACTCAGTATCGCTCATGGTGGTACTGGGTGTCACGGGGGGCGTGCTGGCGGGGCTTCGGTGTCCAGGACACGCGGATGGGTCTATGTGGCATCCGCGTGTTGTGGACACTGAGTAGGGGTGGGGTCGGGGGCGGCGGTGCTTGGCGACGGTGCGTGGGGTTCGGTGTCCAAGACACGCGGATGGGCGGGCGTCGCGTCCGCGTGTTGTGGACACTGAGTTGACCTGGGGCCCGAGCAGCTGTGGCGCGCGTCGCGTCGCGGCGTCACTGCCGGGTTCGGTGTCCAAAACACGCGGACGGGCCCGGGTGGCATCCGCGTGTTGTGGACACTCAACCTGCGAGGGAGCGCGCAGCGCGCGCGCCGCCCGGCTACTGCGGCAGGGTCGCGCGCAGGCGGCGCGTCACCTCGGCGGCCGGCATCCGCCGCGGGAACGCCGCGACGATGAGGTCGTCGCCCGCGGCATCGTCGCCGTCGGGGTGCACGCCGTACCGGCGCAGCACGTCGTCGAGAGCACGGCGGAGAGTGGATGCCGGCACCCGAGCGCCGCGCATGAGCCGGCGCAGCACGTGGTTGTGCACGGCGGTGACGAGGGCCGAGAAGCCGACGGCATCCAGGGGGTCGAGTCCGGGGAGCGCTTCGCGAAGGTACTCGTCGAACAGGCGCTCGTAGCGGAATACCGTCACGATCTCGCGGTCGCGGAGC
Organism: Microbacterium mcarthurae; assembly: GCF_046064585.1. Taxonomy (NCBI): domain Bacteria; kingdom Bacillati; phylum Actinomycetota; class Actinomycetes; order Micrococcales; family Microbacteriaceae; genus Microbacterium; species Microbacterium mcarthurae. The sequence goes on from NZ_JAROCE010000003.1 coordinate 384,696, forward strand.
ACCGGCACCTCACGCACGATGGCGTAGCGGCGCCGCGCGAGCTCGGGGTCGGCGGCGAAGTGCCGGAACACCCGCATCGACGCGTCGCACACGGCGGCCCACGGGTCGTCGTGCGGCTGCGCCAGGAACGTGCGCGTCTCGTCGAGGAGCACCTCGTGGTCGGCGAACACCACGTCTTCTTTCCCGCCGAACTGGCGGAAGAACGTCGACCGCGACACCCTCGCAGCCTGCGCGATCTGCTCGACCGACGTCTGGTCGTACCCGCGCTCGGCGAAGAGCGCGATCGCGGCGGCCACGACCGCGGTGCGGCCGGGCGGGGTGGGAGCGTCGGTCATGACCGGAAGCCTACGACCGGGGCACGGGCGGCAGTCCGCGTCACGCGGGAGGAAACGGCATGTCGAGGGTCGATGTGGTCCCGGCGAAGACCAGCGAGGGTGATTTGCCGTGTCGGCCGTGGCGATTTCTCCGCCGGCGTGAGCCCAGGAGGTGCCGCCGTGGCTTGAGTGAGACAACGCGCCGCGTGGGCGCCCGGCGGGCCTCGTGAGGGATGCCACCCCGCCGGGCATGAGCGCCCGTCACGGTGCGTTCGCGCCACCGCAGGAGAAGGGACCGACTCGCATGGACCGCATGACGACCGGGCAGATCGCGCGCCTCGCGCTCGTGGGGGTGGCGACGGCGTGCATCGTCCTCTGGGTCGTCGGGATCATCATCGCGGGCGTCAATTACGCGGAGGCGTTCGCCGCGGCGCGTGCCACGACGGCGGAGGCGACGGTGTCCGAGGACCTCTTCGGCCTGCCGCTGTTCGAGGGAGGGCGCCGTCTGGGGCGCTTCGACATCCGCCCCGGGTGGGGGCTGCCCGTGCTGCTCATCGCACCGGCGGTCATCGGTATCGGGCTGTCCTTCATCGCCGCGGCGCGGCAGGGGTCGCGCGCGGAGGGTGCCCGGCGTCGCTGATCTTCTCCTGGACTCGCCGGAAACGCGGCCCGGAGTACCCGTCCCGTTCCACGTCCCCCAGGAACATCTCCACGGGCCGCACCCAGTGCGAGTAGTCGTCGTAGAGCTTGCGGTACGACACGAAGACCTCCTCGGTCTCCGAGTGCCTCGCCGTTCCGAACACCTCGTACCGCTGGCCCTTGAAGTGCTCGTAGATGCCGGGCTCTACCTCCACTCGGACTGCTCCTTCCGTGGCGCTTCCCGCGCCTCGCTCGCCGAGTATGGCATCCATGCGGATGGGCCGCTGTACCGGCTGACACTCGACACGCCAGCACGGAACGGGATGCATGCAACGCCGGATGCCACCCCACTCACCCCGCGAATCGGATGACACCCGCGATGACCAGCGTCACCGCCGTCGTCCACAGCGCGATCGCCGCGGCCTGCCACGCGATCACGCGCAGGGGCGGAACGCCGGTGGACGTGAGGGCGGCGGCCGTGAACTGCGTGGGGAGCAGCAGCGGACCGAGGAGGCTCACGCCCGCGGTGCCGTAGCGGTGGTAGGCCCGCTCGAACTTCTGCCGACGCGGGGATTGCGGCTCGGCCGAGCCCCCGCGGCGGGTGGTGACGGCGGTGCGCACGCGAGAGGTGGCCAGCACGACGACCGCGACGCACAGCAGATTGCCGACCGCGCCGGCGATCGCCGCGACGACGGGATGGATGCCGCCGATGATGCCGATCGCTGCGGCCCCCTCGCCCTCGATGAACGGCACCGCACCGGCGAGAGCCACGATGAGGGGCTGCACGAGGTCGGGCACGGCGGCGACGAGATCTTGGAAGCCGAGGATGAGGTCGGACAGGGGGTTCGTCATGGGGTGCTCCGGGGGTCGGTTCGCGGCGGGTTCCGCGGTGATTCCATCCCAGCGACAGCGCTGCGATCGGGGCAGTGTCGCCGCGTCACCGGCATCCCGGAAGAAGTGCCGCCTCACCCATGACGAATGTCACGGCCGTACAGTGGCCGGGGTGAGCACCCCCGCCGCCACCACGTCGTACGCCCGCGATGTCCGGGTGACCTGGTGGTACACGGCCGGGTCGATCCTGCTGTTCCATGTGACGGCGATCGGGATCTGGTCGGTGCCGATGCTCGTGCGTCCGACCCTGCTGCCGGCGCCCCTCGCGATCGGCCTGTTCTTCGCCGGTTCGGCCGCTTCGTTCGCCGCGGCGACCGCTCTCCTCACGCGGTACCGGCGCGAGCCCGTGGACGGCGGGGACGACATCCGAACCCGTCCGCCCTGGGTCCTCGTCCTCGTCGGAGTCGCCGCGGCGACGGCGATGGCGTTCGGCACGGGGTCGGTGGTCCTGGGCACGTGCATCGCGGCCTACATCCTGTGCCTGGTGCGGTGGCGCAACGGCATCCGTCTGCGCCTGGTGACCCTGCTCATGGTCGTCATCGTCGCCGTCTGGATCGTGGATGCCACCCGCGTCACCCCCGCGGGCGACGCCGCCGCCCTGTTCGGGATCGTGCTGTTCGTCGCGCTGCTGCCGACGATCGCGGCGACCTCGCTCTGGTGGTGGGACATCGTGCGCGAGCTCGACCGCGCGCGCCGTGCGGAGGGGCGCCTCGCCGCCGCGCAGGAGCGGCTCCGCCTCGCGAGCGACCTCCACGACCTCCAGGGCCACCACCTGCAGGTGATCGCGCTGCAGCTGGAACTGGCCGAGAAGATGATGGGGCGCGACCCCGAGGCGGCCGTCGAGCAGGTGCGAGCCGCACGCGCCAGCGTCGACGAAGCGCGCCGCGGAACACGCGACCTCGCGACCCGTTTCCGGGGTGTGCCGCTGCCCGACGAACTCGCCAACGCCGCCGACCTGCTCCGCGCCGCCGGCCTCACGGTCGAGCTGCTGATCGACGCCGAGGCCGGCCGCGCGCCGGCTGACGTGCTCGGCCCGGTGATCCGCGAGGCGACGACCAATGTGCTCAAGCACGGCGGGGGAGTCTCGGCATCCCTCGCCCTCGCCCGCCACCGCGGCGAGTGGGTGCTCACCGTCGAGAACGACCTCCCGTCACCCGACTCGCCCGCGGGCGAAGGAGCGGGCCTGGCTGGAATGGCCGAGCGCGTCGGCTCCGTCGGAGGATCGATGGATGCCGCCCGCGCGGGCGACCTGTTCCGGGTCACGGTGCGGGTGCCCGAGGAGGTGCGCGCGTGATCCGGGTGCTCATCGCCGACGACGAGGACATGATCCGCACGGCGCTCGCCGCGCTCCTGCGGCTGGAAGACGACCTCGACGTCGTCGCCGAATGCCGCGACGGCGAGACCGCGCTCGCCGAAGCGGAGCGTCTGCGCCCCGACGTGTGCCTGCTCGATCTCGAGATGCCCGGAATGGACGGGGTCGACACCGCCGCGCGCATCCTGCGACGCGTCCCCTCGCGCTGCGTCATCGTGACGCGCCACGCCCGGCCCGGTGTGCTGCGGCGGGCGCTCGGGGCCGGAGTCGACGGGTTCCTGCCCAAGTCGCGACCGGCGGATGACGTGGCCGCCGTGATCCGCGAGGTCGCCGCCGGGCGCCGGTACGTCGACCCCGAGATCGCCGCCGACGCCCTGAGCGACGAACGCAGCCCCCTCACCGACCGGGAGCTCGACGTGCTCCGCGCCGGCGCCCGAGGGGAGACGGTCGCCGAGATCGCGGCATCCCTGCACCTGTCGGCCGGCACCGTGCGCAACCACGTCTCGTCGGTGCTGGGCAAACTCGGTCTGGCGAGCCGGCAGCAGGCGACGATTCACGCGCGCGAGCGCGGGTGGATCTGACGCCGGACGCGTCCGGGCCATTCAGCCCCGTCTAGTAGGGTGGACCCCTGGCGAGATCTCTTGATATCGAGAGATTCGTCTCCTCCCACCACCGATCGCCCAGCGAAGGATTGTCCGTGGATCTGTACGAGTACCAGGCACGTGATCTGTTCGAGAAGTACGAGGTGCCGGTGCTCGCCGGCATCATCGCCGACACCCCTGAGGAGGCGAAGGCGGCCGCGGAGAAGCTCGGCGGTGTCGTCGTCGTCAAGGCTCAGGTCAAGACCGGAGGCCGCGGCAAAGCCGGCGGCGTGAAGGTCGCCAAGACCCCCGACGAGGCCTTCGAGGCCGCGCAGGCCATCCTCGGCCTCGACATCAAGGGCCACGTCGTCAAGCGCGTCATGGTCGCCGCGGGCGCCCGCATCGCCAAGGAGTTCTACTTCTCGGTGCTGCTCGACCGCGCCAACCGCTCCTACCTGTCGCTGTCCAGCGTCGAGGGCGGCATGGAGATCGAAGAGCTCGCCGTCGAGCGTCCCGAGGCGCTCGCCCGGGTCGAGGTCGACCCGCTCGAGGGCATCACGCCCGAGAAGGCGCTCGAGATCGCCAAGGCCGCGAAGTTCGACGACGAGCTGGCCCCCAAGGTCGCCGACGTCTTCGTCAAGCTCTACAACGTGTACAAGGGTGAGGACGCCACGCTCGTCGAGGTGAACCCGCTCATCCAGTCCGAGGACGGCGACATCATCGCCCTCGACGGCAAGGTCTCGCTCGACGAGAACGCCGGCTTCCGCCACCCCGAGCACGAAGAGCTCGAAGACAAGGATGCCGCCGACCCGCTCGAGGCCAAGGCCAAGCAGCACGACCTCAACTACGTCAAGCTCGACGGCCAGGTCGGCATCATCGGCAACGGCGCGGGCCTGGTCATGTCGACCCTCGACGTCGTCGCCTACGCCGGGGAGAACCACGGCGGAGTCAAGCCGGCCAACTTCCTCGACATCGGTGGCGGCGCCTCGGCGACCGTCATGGCCGCGGGCCTCGACGTCATCCTCGGCGACGAGCAGGTCAAGAGCGTGTTCGTCAACGTCTTCGGTGGCATCACCTCGTGCGTCGCCGTCGCGGAGGGCATCGTGAAGGCGCTCGAGATCCTCGGCGACACCGCCACCAAGCCGCTCGTGGTCCGTCTCGACGGCAACCAGGTCGAAGAGGGTCGCGCGATCCTCGCCGCCGCCAACCACCCGCTCGTGACCCTCGCCGCCGGTATGGACGAGGGCGCCGACAAGGCCGCCGAGCTGGCCAACGCGTAAGGGATACGAAGATGTCGATCTACCTCAACAAGGACTCCAAGGTCATCGTCCAGGGCATCACCGGCGGTGAGGGCACCAAGCACACCGCTCTCATGCTCAAGGCCGGCACCAACGTCGTCGGTGGCGTGAACGCCCGCAAGGCCGGCACAACGGTCGCGCACAAGGATGCCGCCGGCAACGACGTCGAACTCCCCGTCTTCGCGTCGGTCGAAGAGGCCATCCGCGAGACCGGCGCCGACGTGTCGATCGCGTTCGTGCCCCCGGCCTTCACGAAGGACGCGATGGTCGAGGCCATCGACGCCGAGATCCCGCTGCTCGTCGTCATCACCGAGGGCGTGCCCGTCGGCGACACCGCCGAGGCGTGGGCCTACGCGAAGTCGAAGGGCGAGAAGACCCGCATCATCGGGCCGAACTGCCCCGGCATCATCACCCCCGGTGAGGCGCTCGTCGGCATCACGCCCGCGAACATCACCGGCAAGGGCCCCATCGGCCTCGTGTCGAAGTCGGGCACGCTGACCTACCAGATGATGTTCGAGCTGCGCGACCTGGGCTTCTCGACCGCCATCGGCATCGGCGGCGACCCGGTCATCGGCACCACGCACATCGACGCGCTCGCCGCGTTCGAAGCCGACCCCGAGACGAAGGCGATCGTCATGATCGGCGAGATCGGCGGCGACGCCGAGGAGCGCGCGGCCGACTTCATCAAGGCGAACGTCACGAAGCCGGTCGTCGGCTACGTCGCCGGCTTCACCGCCCCCGAAGGCAAGACCATGGGCCACGCCGGCGCCATCGTCTCCGGCTCCGCCGGCACCGCCCAGGCGAAGAAGGAGGCCCTCGAGGCCGCCGGTGTGAAGGTCGGCAAGACGCCGTCCGAGACCGCCGCCCTGATGCGCGAGATCATCGAGAGCCTCTGACGCTCCCGCTCCCGGGCCCGGATGCCATTGGCATCCGGGCCCTTTGCTGTTTCGGCGTGTGCGTTCGACCCGAACGTGTGCGTTCGCCGCGGGCGACGGAGCCCCGCCGACCGGGCCGCGACCAGACGCGAATGGGGCCCGGATGCCATGGCATCCGGGCCCCAGAGACGGCGCGGGTCAGCCGAGCAGCGACTCCACAGGGCCGCGCGCGAAGAAGACGACGAAGCCGGCGGCCACGATCCACAGCAGCGGGCTCACCCGGCGGGCGCGACCCGACAGGGCCTGGACGACGACCCAGCTGACGAATCCCGCACCGATGCCGTTCGCGATCGAGTAGGTCAGCGGCATGACCGTCACGGTCAGGAACACCGGAACGAGGACCGACAGGTCGCTGAGGTCGACGTGACGGATCTGCCCCATCATGAGCGCCCCGACGATGACCAGCGCTGCGGCGGCGATCTCGGTGGGGACGATGCTCGTCAGCGGCGTGAAGAACATCGCGAGCAGGAACAGTCCGCCCGTCACGACGTTCGCGAGGCCCGTCCGCGCGCCCTCGCCGATGCCCGAGCCCGACTCGATGAACACCGTGTTCGACGACGACGACGTCGCACCGCCCGCAACCGCGCCGATGCCCTCGATGACCAGGGCCGATCGCAGACGCGGGAAGGTGCCGTCGGGGGATGCCAGTCCCGCTTCGCGGGAAAGCCCCGTCATCGTGCCCATGGCGTCGAAGAAGTTCGTGAAGACGAGCGTGAAGACCAGCATGAGCGCGGCCAGTACGCCGATGCGGCCGAACGAGCCGACGAGGTCGACCTGACCGACCAGCGAGAGGTCGGGGAGCCCGACCCACTGCGACGGCAGGGTCGGGACGCTGAGGCCCCACCCACCGGGGTTGTCTTCCGAACGGGCTCCGAGCTGGGCGATGGCCTCCACGACCACGGCGATCACGGTGCCGCTGAGCAGACCGATGAGCAGCGCGGCCTTGACCTTGCGGACCATGAGGACGGCCGTGATCAGCAGCGTGAGCACGAACAGCGCGGTCGGAATCGTCGCGATCGACCCCTGCACCCCCAGGCCCACCGGGGGCGACGAGAGTCCGGTGGCGGTGACGAGCCCGCTGTCGACGAAGCCGATGAACGCGATGAACAGACCGATGCCGACCGTGATCGCCGTCTTGAGCGCCAGAGGCACGGCCTCGAAGATCATGCGGCGCAGACCCGTGACGGCGAGCAGCACAATGATGAGGCCGTTGATGACGACCAGGCCCATCGCCTCGGGCCACGTGACCCCGCCGACGATGCCGACCGCGAGGAACGAGTTGATGCCGAGCCCCGCGGCGAAGGCGAACGGCAGGCGAGTGACCAGGCCGAACAGCATCGTCATCACGCCCGCGGTGAGCGCCGTGACGGCGGCGACCTGCGGGAAACCCAGCTCATTGCCGGCGACGTCGGGCGTGCCCGACAGGATGATCGGGTTCAGGATGACGATGTAGGCCATCGTCACAAAGGTGACTACGCCACCGCGCACCTCGGCGCCGACGGACGAGCCGCGCGCGGTGATCTCGAAGAACCGGTCGAGCGCGTTCTTCGGTGCGGGGGCGGCGGTGGTCTCGGGAGCGGACGTGCTCATGGAAAGCTCCAGGAAAAGAGGGGAGAGGCGATGCCGGGGAGGGGGAGCGGGCCTATCGTGGGGGACATGCCGCTCTCAGGAGAGTATCTGCCCAGTACCAGCGAATGGGCCCGCACGCAGGCCGAGACCTTCGAGGCCACGGGTGGCCAAGAGGCCGCGGAGCTGCGGGGTGTTCCCATCATCGTCCTCACGACCGTCGGAGCAAAAACGGGGGGCCTGCGCAAGACCGCCCTCATGCGCGTCGAGCATGACGGTCGGTATCTCGTCGTGGCATCCAAAGGAGGAGCCCCCGAGCATCCCGCCTGGTTCTACAACCTCGTGAAGAACCCGCGCGTCGAGCTGCAGGACGGCGACGTCAAGCGCGAGTACGAGGCGCACCAGGCCGAGGGCGCCGAACGTGACGAGTGGTGGGCGCGGGCGGTCGCGGTCTGGCCCGACTACGACGAGTACCAGCGCAAGACCGAGCGCCGCATCGAAATCTTCGTCCTCGAGCCCGTCGACTGACCGCCCCGCGTGAGTCGCCAGGATTTGTCGCCTCGGAAGCCCCGTAGGCGACAAATCTTGGCGACTCGCGCCACTCGGGCGACTCGCGCGAGACGCGCGAATCGCTCCGCCCGCCGCGCCTGAGGGGCGGTGTCGGACGGCGCGGGTAGGGTCGGTCTGCTCATGCATCGTCTCCTCGTCGCCCTCCTCGCCGCCCTCGACGCGCTCCTGGCCGCCGCGGTCGGCCTCGCCGTCGTGCTGGCCCCGTTGGCGCTCCTGTGGGTGTTCGCGCTGGGTGACGCCGACTGGTCGGCGTTGTGGCCCGCTGCGGCCGCCGTGTGGCACCTGGGGCACTTCGTCCCGGTCACGGTGACCCTGCCTGACACGTACCTCGCGGCGACGGGGGTCGACCCGGCGCTCGCGACGTTCACGCTGTCGCTCGCCCCCCTCGCTTTCGCCGCCTTCACCGGGCTGTTCGCCGCACGCTCCGGCACGCGCGCAGCCGAGTCGGGCGCGGCGCTGACCGGCTGGCTGACCGGGTCGCTCGTCTTCACAGGGCTCGCCGCGCTCGTCGCGGTGTCGTCGTCCGCCCCGCTGGTGTCGTTCGAGGCCTGGCACGCGATCCTGTTCCCCGCACTCGTGTTCGCCGTCCCGGCGCTCGTGGGCGCCGCCACCGGGGCCTGGCGGGTGGGCGACGACGGTCCGGTCGATCGGCTCCGCGGCTGGCGCGACCGGATGCCGGCATCCTGGGCGCCCGTGCCGACCCTCATCCTGCGAGGCCTCGCGGTGGTCGCCCTCGGCCTGATGGCGGTGGGCGGGATCGTCGTCGCGGCGGGTCTTCTCGCGCGGGGACAGCAGATCATCGGCCTGTTCCAGGCGAGCAACGTCGACGCGGTCGGTGCGACCGTGCTCGCCCTCGGCCAGCTCCTCTACCTTCCGACGCTGGTGCTGTGGGCGGTGGCGTTCGCCGCCGGTCCCGGGTTCGCCGTGGGCGTCGGCACCGCGGTGACCCCCGCGGCGACGCAGGTCGGGGCCATGCCGGCGATTCCCGCCCTGGGCATCATTCCGGAGGCCACATCGCCCTGGTTGCTGATGCTGGCGCTGCTTCCCGTCGCCGTCGGCGCGCTGACCGGATGGATCCTGCGGTCTCAGTTTCCCGAGCGCGACGGGCACGCGCCCGTCGGGCCGCGGCTCACGGTCGCGCTGTCCATCGCCGTCCTGACCGGGGGAGCGGGGGCGCTGATCGCCGTTCTCTCGAGCGGGGCGATCGGCCCCGGCCGCCTGGCCGCGACGGGTCCGGAGCCGGGGCCGCTCGCGCTCGCCCTCGGCCTCGAGGTGCTGGTCGGCCTTTCCATCCTGCTGCTCTCGCCGCGCCCGCCGCGGTCGTGGCGCGGGTCGGCGGAGGTCCCCAGCGGCTCACTCACGAGCGAGCTCGAGCGCGAGCGGGAGCTCGACCACGACGAGGCGCGGATGCGATGGTCCGGCTCCGCGCCCGCGGCACCGTTCGCCTGGGCCGTCGAAGCGGCGGATGACCGCGCACACACCGACGCCGAGGACAATCCGGCGGGTGACCTCGCGCACGCCGCGGAGGCCGATCCACCCCCGGGCCCGCACGCCGACGACGACGTGCAGGCGCGGATCCGCGAGGCCTGGGCGCGCATGGAGCCGCTTCCCCGCGAGTGGGGCGACGGCTCCGGAAGCGACGCGACCGACGGCCGCGACCCGCGCCCCGTAGACTGACCTCCGTGCTCACGGTCGCCGTTCTCATCTCCGGCACCGGCTCCAACCTCCGCGCCCTGCTCGAGGCGGCTGCCGCCTCCGACTTCCCGGCGCGCGTGATCGCGGTCGGTGCCGACCGCGAAGCCGAGGGCTTTGCCCACGCGGAGCACTTCGGCATCCCGACCTTCCTGGTGCCGTTCGACGCCTTCGGGTCGCGGGCCGAGTGGGGCGCCGAGCTCGGCGCGCAGCTGCGCGTGTGGCAGCCCGATCTCGTCGTGCTGAGCGGACTCATGCGCCTGCTGCCGGCCGATCTCGTCGCCGAGTGGGAACCACGCATCATCAACACCCACCCGGCCTACCTGCCCGAGTTCCCCGGCGCCCACGGCGTGCGCGATGCGCTTCGCGCGGGCGCGACCCAAACCGGTGCGAGCGTCATCGTCGTCGACTCGGGCGTCGACACGGGGCCGATCCTCGCGCAGGAGCGGATCCCCGTCCTCCCCGGCGACGACGAGACCTCGCTCCACGACCGCATCAAGCCCGTCGAACGACGTCTGCTGATCGACGTCGTCCGTCGCATCGCCGAGGGCGACCTCGATCTGGATGCCGTGGCATCCCGCACCCCCTGAACCTCGCGGCGGCCACCCGCCCGCGCCTTCCGAACCCCGACACGAGACACAGGAGCCGCAGCCATGGCCGGACCCCGCCACGACCCCGCCGACTACCGTCCCCGTGACGTCGTCCCCATCCGCCGCGCGCTGGTGTCGGTGAGCGACAAGACCGGACTGCTGGACTTCGCCCAGGCACTCGCGGGGGCCGGCGTCGAGATCGTCTCGACCGGCTCCACCGCCGCGACCATTCGTGACGCCGGTTTCGACGTCACCGACGTCTCCGCGGTCACCGGATTCCCCGAGTCGCTCGACGGCCGTGTGAAGACCCTCCACCCGAGCGTGCACGCGGGGCTCCTCGCCGACCTGCGCCTGGCCAGTCACGAAGCGCAGCTCGAAGAGCTCGGCATCCTTCCGTTCGAGCTCGTCGTGGTGAACCTGTACCCGTTCGTCGAGACCGTGGCCTCCGGAGCCGAGGGCGACGACGTCGTGGAGCAGATCGACATCGGGGGCCCCGCGATGGTGCGCGCCTCCGCCAAGAACCACGCCAACGTCGCCATCGTCGTCTCGCCCGAGTCGTACCCGGCGATCGTCGAGGCCCTGCAGCGCGACGGCGGCACCTCGCTCGTCCAGCGTCGCGAGCTCGCCGCGCGCGCGTTTTCGCACACCGCCGCGTACGACACGGCCGTGTCGACGTGGTTCGCCGAGGGGACGCTCGGCGACGACATCGACCTGCCGGCGCACCTGACCATTCAGGCCGAGCGCCTGTCGACCCTGCGGTATGGGGAGAACTCGCACCAGCGCGCGGCGATCTACACGCGCGTCGGCGGCCACGGCATCGCCCAGGCGACGCAGCTGCAGGGCAAGGAGATGTCGTACAACAACTACGTCGACGCCGATGCGGCCCTCCGCGCCGCGTTCGACATGGTCAAGCCCGCCGTCGCCATCATCAAGCACGCCAACCCGTGCGGCATTGCGGTCACCGCCCCCAACGCTCTCGATCCCATCGCCTCGGCGCACCTGCGCGCGCACGAGTGCGACCCGGTGTCGGCGTTCGGTGGCGTCATCGCCGCGAACCGCACGGTGACGCTCAAGATGGCCGAGAACCTGCGCGACATCTTCACCGAGGTCATCATCGCCCCCGACTTCGAGCCGGAAGCCCTCGAGGTGTTCAAGCTGAAGAAGAACCTGCGCGTGCTGCAGCTGCCCGCCGACTGGCGGCAGGAGCCGATGGACGTGCGCCTGGTCTCGGGTGGTCTGCTCCTGCAGGACGCCGATCGCTTCCCCGACGACATCGAGTCCGTCGCCAAGAACTGGGAGCTCGTCTCGGGCGAGCGGCCCGTCGACGAGGACATGACGAACCTGATCTTCGCGTGGAAGGCCTGCCGCGCGGTGAAGTCGAACGCGATCGTGCTCGCCAAGGGATCCGCGACCGTCGGCATCGGCATGGGTCAGGTGAACCGCGTCGATTCGTGCCGCCTGGCGGTGGAGCGAGCCGGTGACCGTGCCGCCGGCTCGATCGCGGCATCCGATGCCTTCTTCCCGTTCGCCGACGGGCCCCAGGTGTTGATCGACGCGGGGATCTCCGCGATCATCCAGCCCGGCGGTTCAGTGCGGGACTCCGAGGTCGTCGATGCGGCTCGGGCCGCCGGCGTGACGATGTTCTTCACGGGAGAGCGGCACTTCTTCCACTGACGCCGCTTCCGGCGGGGTTTGGGGCGCAATTCGCCGTTTGGGGCGGGGGATGCCGCGCCCCAAACGCCGTTTCGCGCCCGAACCTCGCGTCGCCGGCTCAGGCGCTGAGCGCGATGAGCTTCGCGATCGTGTTGGCGTTGCGAGCGGTGCCGGTCACGCCGAGGCGCTTCTCGAACCATCCCGCCTGCAACGTGGAGCCGCCGATCCCCTCGGGGTAGCGGACGAACACCTCGCGGCCGTCGAGCACGGCCTCCTCGGGGATGCCACCGGGGAGATCCAGTCTCACCGCGGGGACGGAGTCGAGGAACACCGTCTGCACCCATCGTCCTTCGGCCGCATCGGCGAAAGGATTGCGCGCGTGCGCGTCCACCAGCTCGGCGTGCGAACGCACGAGCACCGGAAGGTCGAAGCCGAAGCCTCCGCGCACGGCAGCCTGAATCGTCCCGGCGACCTCATCGGGGGAGCGGCCGCCATCGTCGAGCACGATGTTCCCGGCCACCTGCAGCGTCGTGACCTCACCCAGGCCCGCGGATGCCAGCACCTCGCGTAGCGCGGACATCTTCAGGGCCGTGGGTCCACCGACCCCGCGTAGCAGTGCGACGGAACGCGCCATAGGCGTCAATCTACGCGGAGCGGTGCCGGGGACGCACGCAGACGTCAGGGCCGTACAGACCCAGGAACGACGACACCCGCCCTCGTCGACGAGGGCGGGTGCACTGGGGTGGAAGGGTCAGGCGGCAGCGGCGAGGGGGGCGCGGTGCGCGCTCTCGTTCTGCTGCCAGGTGGCGGCGTCGAGCATCAGACCCGATGACATCGCAGCCTGGTCCGCGAGCTGACGCAGGTACGCGCCGGACAGTCGCTCGGCCTCGGGGCTCACGTAGAGGAATCGCAGCGGGATCGCCGTCTGGATCCAGAGGGTCGTGCGTGCGTGCGAGGCGGCGGCGTCCGTCCACGTGAACGTGAAGGACTCGCTGCGCCGCAGCTTGGTCGAGGTGACGACCTGAAGGTACTGCAGCAGACGGTCGTCGATTTCGATCGGCTGCGGGTCGGAACCGTAGAAGAGCTTTCCCATGGTGACTCCTAGCGTGTGCGGGGGATCAGAGGACGAGGGGGAGGACGGCGCCGGTCGTGCCGACGGAGACCGTGATGGCCGCGGCGACCACGACGGTGGGCATGAGGGGCACAGCCGAGCGGTCCGAGACCGGCTGGAAGGTCGAACGCCGCGCGGGCGTGATGCGCATCCGGGCGAGAAGACGGTGGACCATCGCGGTTCCCTTTCATGCAGTGCGGCGGGTTGCCGGTTGGCTGTCAACCCCGGTGATGATCAACATAGCAGGTAATTAACATCGTTAGTAAACGAGGTTGAGTGTCGCGTTCGTTGACATTTGCGAAACCTAATGGTCAGTCTCAGAACTTTAAGGAGTTAGGTATAGTGCTTCGGGGCATGAACAACGTAGGGAGCGGTTCGATGACGGAGGTCGCGGGTGACTCTTCGCCCTTGATGGCGGCGTTAGCCTTCTACATTCGCGAACGCGACAAGGCCGCCGCCCAGGCGCGCAAGCAGCTCGGCGTCAATGAACTCGATGCCAAGGCCCTGGCGTACGTGGGTGCGCACCCGGGCATCCGTCCGTCCGAGCTGGCCGGACATCTCGGGGTCACGTCGGCCGGCGTGACGACGATGGTGGAGCGGCTCGTCCGCCGTGGCATCCTGCGTCGAGAGTTCGATGCCAACGACCGTCGGGTTAACCACATTCACCTGGTCGTCGACCTCGAGAAGGAGCCGTGGTCGCAACTGGCCCGCTTCGACCGGATGTGCGAGCGCATCATCGGGCGCCTCGAGCCGCAGGTGGAGGCCGATCTCGCTGCGTTCCTCACGCACACCACGGAAGCTGCGCGCGACGAGGCGCGGCGCGTCGACGCCGCCGCAGCGAGCGAGTCGTCGGTCGCCTGATCAGTCCTGGGTGCCGCCGTTGCGCTGAGCCATGTGCTCGACGGGCTTCGCCTGGAGGAACGCGCACAATGCGGCGGCGTTCTGCAGTTCTCGACACAGGTCGTAGACGGCCTCGGGAGAGAGCTCGGTCACTTCAGGCTGCGCCTCAATCGTGACGCGCCAGTCCGGGGCGCCGGTCTCGATCGGCTGAAGATAGATCGACGTCGTGGCGTTGCGCAGGGGGAAGATCACCAGGCCGCTGTCGCGCCCGTCTACCGGCTCTTGGTCTGCCACGTACGCGGCGCTGGTTCCGTGCGCGCCATCCGCGGCGAATTCGTTGAGCCACACCTGCAACGTTTCCTTGCTGCGAAACGGCACCTTACCCAACCCCTACGACTCCGAGTGGAAGCGCGATCCACCAGGTGAATCGTACGACAATCTGGACTCGGGTCAGCAATACTTCTCGCCGCCGGGAGGCGGGGCGCATCAGGCGGAATCACGCCCCAGCGTTTCGAGCAGGCGGAGCCACACTTCGCTGACCGTGGGGTAGGACGGCACGGCGTGCCACAAACGCTTCACCGGCACCTCGCCCACGACGGCGATCGTCGCCGAGTGGAGCAGTTCGGCGATGTCCGGTCCGACGAACGTCGCGCCGACGAGCACGCCACGGTCGAGATCGACGACGGCGCGGGCGCGCCCGACGAACGCATCGGACTGCTCGCTCGACCCGGCGACGTGCGCCAGGTCATAGTCGAGCACGCGGGTGTTCAGGCCCTTCTCCTCGGCCTTCTTGGCCGTCAGACCGACGGATGCCACCTCGGGATAGGTGAAGGTCACCTGGGGGACGGCATCGTGGTCGGCGGTGGCGACGTGCGCGCCCCACGGGGCGTCATCGACCTCGTCGCCCTTGGCCCGAGCCGCGATGACGTCTCCCGCGGCGCGCGCCTGATACTTGCCCTGGTGCGTGAGGAGTGCGCGGTGATTGACGTCTCCGACGGCGTAGAGCCAGTCGAAGCCGCGCACCAGCATCGTGTCGTCGACGTCGAGCCACGAGCCGGCGTCGAGTCCGATGGTCTCGAGGCCTAGATCGCTCGTGCGGGGGACGCGGCCGGTCGCCACGAGTACTTCGTCGGCCGTCACGGTCGTGCCGTCGGACAGGTCGAGAACGCGGCGTCCGTCGTCGTCGCGGCGGGCGCCCGTGGCATCCACGCCCGTCTTGACGGTCACGCCGCTCTCGCGGAGGGCGTCGGCGACGAGCTCTCCGGCGAACGGCTCGGTGCCCCCGAGGAGCCCGGAGCGGGCGATGATCGTGACCGCGGCGCCCAGGCTGGCGTAGGCGGTGGCCATTTCTGCGCCCACCACACCGCCGCCCAGGATGGCGAGGGATGCCGGAATGCTCTGGGCCGCGGTGGCCTCGCGGCTCGTCCACGGTTCGATGTCAGCCAGCCCGGGGATGTCGGGCAGGAGGGCAGCGGAGCCGGTGCAGACGGCGACCGCGTGGCGGGCGATGAGATCGACGCTCGTGCCGTCATCGGCCGTGACCCGCACCATCTTCTCTCCCGTGAGGCGGCCATGCCCCCGAACCAGATCGATGCCGGCGCCCTCGAGCCACTCGACCTGACCGGAGTCGTTCCAGTTGCTGGTCATCGAATCGCGGCGGCGGAGAACGGCGGCGACGTCGAGGTCGCCGGTGACGGCTTGCTTCGCTCCGTCGACGTCGCGAGCCGCACGGAGGGCGGCCCCGCTGCGCAGGAGCGCCTTCGAGGGCATGCACGCCCAGTACGAACACTCGCCGCCCACGAGTTCGGATTCGACGATGGCGGCCGTGAGCCCGGCCTGCACGGCGCGGTCGGCGACGTTCTCTCCGACGGGGCCGGCGCCGATGACGATCAGGTCGTATTCGCGTTCGCTCATGCCGCTCACGCTACCCAGGGTCACCGACGTCGGCGAGGGGTTGCATCCGTGGGCGCTCAAGGGGCGAGATGACGTTCGGAGCGGGGAACTGCACGTTCCGAACGGGAAAGCGTGCGCCGACCTCGGCGGACGTGGTTGACGCTGCGTCTGAACCGGTTTAGTGTAGGTCTTAACCGGTTTAGAAACCGGATGCCACAGTGAGGTGATGCATGACCGACCAGACCCGACCCACGATCGCCGACGTCGCCCGCCGCGCCGGCGTCAGCAAGGGCCTCGTGTCGTTCGCGCTGAACGGCCGCGCCGGTGTCGCCCCCGACACGCGCGACCGCATCCTCTCCGTCGCGGCCGAGATGGGCTGGAGCCCGAGCCTCCGCGCACGTTCGTTGAGCGTCGGCCGCTCGTTCGCGTGCGGGCTCGTCATCGGACGCAGCCCCGACGTGATCGCTGCCGACCCCTTCTTCCCGTCCTTCATCGCCGGAGTGGAAGACGAGTTCTCCGTCTCGGGTCAGGTACTCGTGCTCGCCGCGGCGACGCCCGGCCGTCAAGAGCAGGAGACCTACCGCGGCCTGGCGGCCGACCGCCGCGTGGACGGCGTGATCCTCTCCGACCTCCGCGCCGACGACCCGCGCATCGACCTCGTCGCGAGCCTCGGGCTCGCCGCGGTGACGCTCGGCGTCCCGGCCGGTCCCAGCCCCTTCACGTCGGTCTCGGTCGACGACGGTGCCGGCATCCGGCTCGCCGTCGACCACCTGGCCGACCTCGGCCACACCGACATCGCTCATGTCGCGGGACCCTTCGCAATGCTGCACGGACGCCACCGCGCGGCCGCGTTCGAGGACGCCGCGCGGGCGCGTGGCATCCGGACCCGCGTCGTCGAGACCGACTTCAGCGCAGCCGACGGCGCTCGGGCGACCACCTCCCTGCTCGACGCCGACGTCCCGCCCACGGCGATCGTGTACTCCAACGACAACATGGCCATCGCGGGGCTCGGCACGGCGCAGCGTCGCGGCCTGTCGGTGCCCCGCGATCTCTCGATCACCGGCTTCGACGACACCGAGCTCGGTCGTCACCTGTTCCCGGCCCTCACGAGCGTGTCCACCGACGCGCGCGGGTGGGGAGCCGCCGCCGCGCGCGCCCTGCTCCAGGCCATCGCCGGAGCAGAACCCGAGACCCTCGCCCTCACCGACCCCGTCCTCCGCGTGCGCGACTCCACCGCGCCGCCGACGCGGAGCTGACACCCGCGGGCCCCCGCCCGCCCCACAAGGAGGAAGACATGCGACGACGCATTCTCGCCACAGCCGTAGCCGCCACCGGCATCCTCGCCCTCTCCGCGTGCAGCGGAGGCGGCGGTGCAACGGGAGGAATGGACGCCCGCGGCCCCATCGCCATCTGGTACTCCAACAACGACGCCGAGATCGCCTGGGGGGAGCAGATGGTCGAGGCGTGGAACGCCGACCACCCCGACGAGCAGATCACCGCGCAGGAGATTCCCGCGGGGTCCTCGAGCGAAGAGGTGATCGGCGCCGCGATCACCGCCGGCAACGCGCCATGCCTGGTGTTCAACACCTCGCCCGCGGCCGTGCCCGGGTTCGAACGGCAGGGGGGCCTGGTGAACCTGTCGGAGTTCCCCGACGGCGAGCAGTACATCACCGACCGCAGCGGCGATCCTGCCGAGCAGTACCGCTCCGACGACGGCGGCTTCTACCAGCTGCCGTGGAAGAGCAACCCCGTGATGATCTTCTACAACAAGGACCTCTTCGCCCAGGCGGGTCTCGACCCCGAGAGCCCGCAGCTGTCGACATACGACGAGTTCCTCACCACCGCGCGGACCCTGAAGACGGCGGGTGTCGCGCCGTACGCCATCAACCCCGCCCCCACGAGCGAGTTCTTCCAGTCGTGGTTCGACTTCTACCCGCTGTACGCGGCGCAGACCGGGGGGACGCAGCTCGTCGAGGACGGCCAGGCCACCTTCGACGGCCCCGACGGCGAAGCGGTCGCGGACTTCTGGCGCACGATCTACGCCGAGCAGCTCGCCGGGAACGAGCAGTATCAGGGCGACTCGTTCGCCGACGGCCAGGCCGCGATGGCGATCGTCGGCCCGTGGGCCGTCTCGGTGTACGAGGACAAGGTGAACTGGGGCGCCGTGCCGGTGCCGACGGAGCAGGGCACCGCGGCCGACGAGACCTGGACCTTCAGCGACGCGAAGAACATCGGCCTGTTCACCGCGTGCGAGAACAAGGGCACCGCGTGGGATGTGCTGAAGTTCGCCACCAGCGAGGAGCAGGACGGCGCCTGGCTTGAGGGCACCGGCCAGATGCCGTTGCGCACCGACCTGACGTCGACGTACTCCGACTACTTCTCCGCCAACCCCGCGTACGAGCAGTTCGGCGACCAGGCCGCACGGACCGTCGAGGTGCCCAACGTCGTCAACTCCGTCGAGATCTGGCAGGCGTTCCGCGACGGATACTCGAAAGCCGTGATCTTCGGCGAGGGCGATGTGGCGACCTTCCTGACGGATGCCAAGACCCAGATCGACCAGCTGGCGGGCGGTAACTGACATGACCGCCACCGTCGCCGGTGCGGCCGGACGGACCGGGGGAGACCCCGGCCGGCACGGCCGCGCCGGGGGCGGGGTGGATGCCGGGAAGAAGCGCCGCCGCCCGTTCGGAGCGCAGCCGCTCGGCATCCTGTTCTCCGCCCCCTACCTGATCTTCATCGGGGTCGTCTTCGCCTACCCCATCGTCTTCGCGGTGTGGATGTCGTTCCACGACTACTTCTTCACCGCCCCCGGCGCGCAGGTCGACCGTCCCTTCGTGGGGATCGACAACTACGTCACCGCCCTGAGCGATCCCGCGGTGTGGCGATCGTTCGGCAACGTCGGCGTATTCCTGCTCATCAACGTTCCGCTCACCGTCGTGCTGTCGATCCTTCTGGCCACGGCCCTGGATCGTGTCGTCCGCGCCCGCGCCTTCTTCCGCGTCGCGTTCTACGTGCCCTACGTCACGGCATCCGTCGCGGTCGTCGCGGTGTGGCTGTTCCTGTTCTCGAACACCGGCCTCATCAACAACGTGCTGGGGCCGCTCGCGCCGAACCCGTCGTGGCTGGTCAACTCCGCGCTCGCGATGCCGACGATCGCGCTGTTCGTCACGTGGAAGGGCCTGGGGTTCTACATCCTGCTGTACCTCGCGGCGCTGCAGAACGTCCAGCGTGAACTGTACGAGTCGGTGTCGGTCGACGGCGGCGGACGCCTCCGCCAGTTCTTCGCGGTGACCGTTCCCGGCGTCCGCCCCGCGACGTTCCTCGTCGTGCTGCTGGCGACCATCACGGGCGCCAACCTCTTCACCGAGCCCTACCTGCTCACCAACGGCGGCGGCCCCAACGGGGCGTCGACCTCGCCCGTGCTGCTGATCTACCAAAAGGGCATCGAGCAGCAGAACCCCGACGTGGCCGCGGCCATCGGCGTGGTGCTCATCGTGTTCGTGCTGATCATCGCGGCGCTCCAGCGCCGGTTCGTGGGAAGGGAGGAATCATGAGATCCCAAATCGTGACGTACGGCGTCCTCACCGTGGGTGCCCTGGCGTTCCTGTTCCCCTTCTACTACATGGTCGTGGGATCGCTGCAGACGAGCCCCGACCCCTCGATCGCGGGCGCCTTCCCGCACCCGTCGAACCTGACGCTCGAGAATTACACCGCGATCGACGGGCGCATCAATCTCCTGCAGGGGCTGGTGAACTCCGGCATCTTCACGGGGGGAGTGATCGTCGGCACGATCGTGTTCGGGGTGCTCGCGGGCTATGCGCTCGCGGTCCTCGCCTGGCGTGGACGCTCGGCGACCTTCGCCCTCGTGCTCCTCGTGCAGGTCATCCCGTTTCAGCTGCTGATGATCCCGCTGTACGTCATGATCGCCCGCGACTACGGGCTCTCCGACAGCTACCTCGGCATGATCCTGCCGTTCTTCATCAACTCCACCGCGGTCGTCATCTTCCGGCAGTACTTCCTTCAGTTGCCCCGCGAGCTGTTCGACGCCGCGCGCATCGACGGTGCGGGGGAGTTCCGCCTGCTGTGGAACGTGGCGCTCCCGCTGGTGCGCCCCGCGCTGCTGACCGCGGTGCTGCTGACTTTCATCGGCCCCTGGAACGAATTCCTGTGGCCGTTCCTCATCACGAAGGACGCGACGATGCAGCCCCTCGCGGTGTCGCTCGCGAACTTCATCTCGACCATCGCGGCATCCACCGCCAACCCGTTCGGCGCGATGATGGCCGGCGCCGTGGTGCTGGCCGCCCCCGCGGTGGCGCTGTTCCTGATCTTCCAGCGCTACTTCACCTCGAACGACCTCGGATCCGGAGTGAAAGGATGACAATGACCCCCGAATCCCCTGTCCCCTACCGCCTCACACGTGTGGGTGTGGTGATGACCCCCGAGCCCGGCAACGCCGACGAAGCGGAGGGCGTGCTCAACCCGGCCTCGGGTCGCGGCCCCGACGGACAGCTGTATCTCCTGCCGCGCCTGGTGGCCGAGGGCAACGTCTCGCGCGTGGGCCTGGCCCGCGTCGTCGTGGAAGAGGGTGTGCCCGTCGCCGTCGAGCGCGAGGGCGTCGTGCTTCAGCCCGACCGGGGGTGGGAACGCGGCGCCGACAACGCCGGCACCGAAGACCCGCGCACGACCTGGATCGAGGCCCTCGGCCTGCACGTCATGACCTACGTCGCCTACGGCCCGCTCGGCCCGCGCACGGCCGTGGCGGTGTCGGAGGATCTGCGCGCGTGGCGGCGTCTCGGACCCGTGCTGTTCCGCTACCAGGACGACCTCGACATGGACCTCAACCTGTTCCACAACAAGGACACGGTGTTCTTTCCCGAGCCCGTCACCGCCCCCGACGGCACCGAGGCGTTCGCCGTCCTGCACCGGCCCATGTGGGACCTCGGCGAGACCAAGCCCGGCCAGGGCGTGCGGGTGCCGGCCGGAGTCGAGGACGAGCGGCAGTCCATCTGGATCAGCTACGTGCCCGTGGCATCCGTCCGGGACGACCTCGCGAACCTCACGCTGTGGGAGCAGCACCGGTTCGTCGCGGGGCCGGAGTTCCCCTTCGAGGCCGTAAAGATCGGCGGAGGACCGCCGCCGCTGCGTATCCCCGAGGGGTGGCTCGTGCTGCACCACGGCGTGACCGGCGTCATCGACAGCGCGTTCTCGCAGCAGCAGAAGGTCAACTACGCCGCGGGTGCCCTCATCCTGGATGCCACCGACCCCAGCCGCGTGATCGCTCGGACGCCCGAGCCGCTGCTGGCACCCGAGACCGACGACGAGCGCAGCGGCATCGTGCCGAACGTCGTCTTCCCGACCGCGATCGAAGAGATCGACGGCCGTCACTTCGTGTTCTACGGCATGGCGGACTCGAAGATCGGCGCCGCCCTGCTCGAGCGCACCGACTAAGGCCCGCGCCGCGTCCGCGTCCTCGCGGCCGACGCGTCACAACTCCTGCAGAATCGCCGCCGGCTTCGCCGCCCGGCGAGCGGCGGACGGTTCTGCAGGAGTTGTGCCCCCACCCCCATCGAAAGGATCCCCCCATGAACGCACGATGGAGTGCGCGCGGCCTCGCCCTCGCGGGCGCGGTCGCCCTGGCGGTGCCGCTGAGCGCCGCCCCGGCGTCGGCGCTCGCCCCGGCTTCCGCCCCGGCTTCCGCCCCGGCCTCGGCTTCGGCCCCGGCCTCGGCTTCGGCCCCGGCTTCCGCCCCGGCCTCGGCTTCGGCCCCGGCCCCGGCCGCCGCCCCGGTGCCGGCCACCGCGGCCGCCGCGCCGCTGACGAACCTCGACCACCTCGACTTCCTGCTCGACGAACCGAGGCCGTCCTCGGACGTCCCCGGTCACACGACGTACCGCCTCGCCGAGGACCCGACGCTCCTTGCGCCGTGGACCTACGCCGACGCCCGCGACGGGGGCACGTTCGAGCGCATCGGCGGCGGCCCCCTCGACCCCGCCACCGGCGACTGGGGCCAAGGCGCCTACAACGCCGACGACACCACCCGCGCCGCCGTCGTCTACCTGCGCCACTGGCAGCAGACCGGTGACGGCGACAGCCGGCAGAAGGCGTACGAGCTGCTGCGCACCGTCGCCTACCACCAGACCACGGAAGGCCCGGATGCCGGGAACGTCGTGCTGTGGATGCAGCCCGACGGCGACCTCAACCCCTCGGCGGAGCCCGTGGAGCTGCCCGACCCCTCGGATTCCGGTCCGAGCTACTGGCTCGCCCGCACCGTGTGGGCCCTGGGCGAGGGGTGCGCGGCCTTCGCCGACGACGACCCCGACTTCGCCGCGTTCCTGAAGGAGCGTCTCGCCCTGTCGCGCGGCGCGATCGAGCGCGACGTCCTCTCGAAGTACGGCGAGTACGTCGAGGCGGACGGCGAGAAGGTCCCCGCGTGGCTCATCGTCGACGGGGCGGATGCCACGGCCGAGGCGGTCCTCGGCCTGGCCGCCGCCGTGCGCGCCGGGGACGACTCCTCGACCACCGCGGCGCGACAGCTCGCCGAGGGCGTGGCGGCGATGGCATCCGGATCCTCCCGCGAATGGCCGTACGGCGCGGTGCTGCCGTGGGCGCAGTCGCCGGCGATGTGGCACGCGTGGGGCTCGCAGATGCCCGCCGCCCTCGCCGTCGCGGCCGATGTGCTCGACGATCCCGCGCTGGCCGAGCCGGCGATCGTCGATGCCACCGGCTTCACCACGACGCTGCTGACCGCGGGCGGCCCCGACAACGGCTGGTTCCCGAGCCCGACCGACCGCGTGCAGATCGCGTACGGGGCGGATTCGCGCGTGCAGTCGCTCATCGCGCTCGCCGACACCACCGGGTCGAGCGCGTTCGCCGACCTCGCCGGCATCCAAGCGGCCTGGTTCTTCGGTGCCAACCATGCCGGGGCGCGCATGTACGACCCCGCGACGGGCGTGACCTTCGACGGGCTGCAGCCCGACGGCACGGTCAACCGCAACAGCGGGGCCGAATCGACGATGCACGGCCTGCTCACCGCTCTCGCGCTCGACGCGCACCCGGCCATCGCCGCGCGGGCCACCGCGCTCACCTCGGTCACCGACCGCGTCGGCCTGGCGTTCGTGGAGGCCGAGGATGCCATGTCCACCGACGGCACGGTGTCGACGCCCGAGTCGTGGACGGGGGAGTCGAGCTGGTCGGGCGACGCCCTCACCCTGAAGCCCGGGCAGAGCGCGACGTGGGACATCGGTTCGGCCGACACGAAGCGCTGGGTCGAGCCGGTCGTGTTCTCGCAGCCGGGCGAGCGGTCGCTCTCGCGCTGGCGCGGGAACGGCGTGCTGAACGTGACCGGACCCGCTCAGGGCATCTCGCCGACGCCCGGCGCGCTGCTGCCGCACGCGCTCACGGCCGCGGTGTCGGAACGCCGGACCCAGATCGACGTCACCGCACAACGCGGCGACCTCGTCCTCGACGGGCTCATCGTGCGGCCGTTCGTGTCGCGCCTTGTGCTCGAAGGCGCCGGGAGCCGCAGCGAGCTCGTGCAGTCCAGCGCGCGGGCGCTGCAGCGCACGACCGTGTCGGGCGGCGGAACGGTCCGCGTCTACGACGCGCGCGGCGCGCTGCTGCGCACGACCGCGTTCGACGGCGAGATCTCGGTGCTCCTGCCCTCCGGCGGCTTCGCGGTCGCGGAGCGCTGAGTCCCCGGCCGTTGCCGGACGCGGCGCCGACCGTGTGAGGGTCGGCGCCGCGGTGGCATCCGGGGTTCCGGTGCACTTCTGTGGCCCCGGGGCCACGTCCGGCGCCCCGGGGCCACGAACGTCGGACAGCACCTCGCACCCGCGCCGCGGACCGGCTCGACTGGCGAGGCCGGGTTCGACTCGCGGCACGTCGGGCGATCGTCGTAGAGTGCTCGCATGGCTGGGGGTCCGGATCGAGCGCGGTCGCTGGTCGTCGCGCTCGTTCTCTGCGCTGTCGTCGTGTGCATCGTGCTGCTGCTTGTGACTCAGCAGGGCGCGTACCGCAGCGCTTGAGGGCCTACCCGCGCTTCTCCGGTCTCTCGCCCGCCGAGTGTCCGGGACACGCCGCACCACAGCCGCTCGACACGGCGTGTCGTGGACACTCGATTCCACCCCACGCTCGTGTCCGAATTCCGCCGGAGCATGTCGGTGGTCGGTGGCAGGGTGGATGCCATGACGATCACCGCCCCTGACGCCCGGGGCTTCGACGAGCGCTACCGCGTGATCCAGTCGCGTGACCGGCGCTTCGACGGACAGTTCGTCACGGCCGTGCGCTCCACCGGCATCTACTGCCGGCCGAGCTGCCCCGCGCGCACGCCGAAAGAGGCGAACGTGACGTTCTACGCCACGTCGGCTGCGGCGCATGAGGCCGGCTATCGCGCCTGCAAACGGTGTCTGCCCGAAGCCGCTCCCGGCTCTCCGGCGTGGGATGTGCGCGGCGACGTGGCGGCCCGGGCGATGCGCCTCATCGCCGACGGCGTGGTCGATCGCGAGGGCGTACCGGGCCTGGCGCGGCGGCTCGGGTACTCCTCACGCCACCTCAGCCGCCTCCTCACCACCGAACTCGGGGCCGGCCCGCTCGCCCTCGCCCGCGCGCATCGCGCGCATACGGCACGCGCTCTGCTCGTGGGCACCGACCTTTCGGCGACCGATGTCGCCTTCTCGGCGGGGTTCTCGAGTGTGCGGCAGTTCACCGAGACGATCGGCGAGGTGTTCGGGATGCCGCCGACGGCGCTGCGAGCGAGACGCTCGAAGGCAGCGGGCGCCGTCCCCGTCGGAGAGATCGATCTTGCGCTCCCTGCCCGGGGCCCCATCGACACCGTGGGCCTGTTCGGCTGGATGCGAGCGCACGCGATCCCCGGCGTCGAGATGGGCGACGATGCCTCCTTCGCGCGGGTGATCCGGATGCCGGGCGGGCCGGCGTGGTTCGAGGTACGCCGCGATGCCGACGCGCGGCTGCGTCTGCGCGCGCGACTGACCGCGCTGTCCGACCTCGGCACCCTCATCGCGCGCGTGCGACGACTGTTCGATCTCGACGCCGACCCCCTCGCGATCGATGACGCGCTCGCGCGGCATCCCGAACTCGCCGCGGCGGTCGCCGCGATCCCCGGGGTGCGCGTGCCGGGTGCCATGGATGCCGCCGAGATGCTGTTGCGCGCGATGATCGGGCAGCAGATCAGCGTCGCCTCGGCCCGGACGATGCAGGGGCGGTTGTCGGCGGAGCTGGGCGAGCACACCGAGATCGGCGGCATGCCCATGACGCTGTTCCCCGAGCCCGCGGTGATCGCCGAGCACGGGTACGACGTGCTGCGCGGACCCCAGGCCCGCCGCCGCGCGATCGTCGAGGCCGCCGCTGCGCTCGCCGACGGGTCGCTGATGATCGGCCCCGGCGACGACGGCGTCGAGCAGCGGGCACGACTGCTCGCGATGCGGGGGATCGGCCCGTGGACCGCCGACTACGTCCGCATGCGCGTGCTCGGAGACCCCGACGTGCTGCTCCCCGGAGACGTCGCGGCCCGCGCCGGCGCCGCCGCGCTGGGCCTCCCGTTCGAGCCCGCCGGGTTCACCGCATGGTCCGAGCGTCTGGCTCCGTGGCGCAGCTACGCGATGGCCCACTACTGGTACGCCGCGCCCGTGACCCAAGCATGGCGCGCCCCCGCCTCCGTTTCCGTGTCCCCGTCCCTCGAAAGCGAGCCCGCCCCGTGAACACCCCCGCTGTCGCGCCCGCGACCCTCCAGTTCGTCGACACCCCCGACGGCCCGTTCGCGATCCTCGCCGACCACGCCGAGCGCGTGCTCGTGGCGGGGTGGACGGATGACGTGGATGCCGTGTTGGCGCGCCTTCACCCCAAGAACCGCCCCGCCGAGGTGCGAGCGGGGACGACGCGGGCCGCCGCTGCCGTCACGGCGTACTACTCCGGTGATCTCGCCGCGATCGACCACGTCGAGGTCGCGCAGTTCGGTACCCCGCTGCAGCACCGCGGATGGGCGGCGCTGCGCGGCATCCACCCCGGACAGCCGCTCACCTACACCGGGTTCGCGTCGGCTCTGGGTTCGCCCACGGCGGTGCGGGCGGCGGCATCCATCTGCGCCCGCAACGCGCCCGCCCTGTTCGTGCCGTGCCACCGCGTGCTGCGCGGCGACGGCACGATGGGGGGCTTCGCGTGGGGCGTCGACGTCAAGCGGCGGCTCCTGGAACGCGAAGCCGCCGCCTGAGCCGCGGGGCGGTCACACCCGCTCGACGGGGAGCCAGAGTTCACAGACGGCCGAACGGAAGTCGGCCGAGCGCTCGAGCACGGCCACGATCGAGGGGCCGGGGCGCAGGCTCCACGGGTGGGAGGGGAACCAGTCGCTCGCGGTGGCCGCCCAGACCTCCTGAAGACGTGCGGGGTACTCGCCCTCGGCGCGGAACACCGCCCACGTTCCGCCTTCGACGTCGATGATGTCCAGGTCGGCGGGAATCTGCTCCTCCGTCGTCACGGCGACACCGTGCAGATATGTCAGCGGACTGCCCTCGGTGTAGTCGGGGTCGACATCGTCGCTGACCTGCAGGAGGCCGACGGGCTCCGACGTGCTGAGTCCCTTCAACCGCTCGTGTTCGGAAGCGGGCAGTGCGGCGATGTGGGCCTGGATGTGCGGATTCACGCCGTGATGCTGCAGCGGGACGCGCGTCGCGTGCCCGATCAGCCGGAACGCGGGGCGGTCGACGATACGAGTGTCCATGGTGGTGTTCCCTTCGACGGTCAGGTGGAACCTGATGTGCGGTTGCGTGCGAAGGGGGCCGCCGTCGCGTCGAACATCCGCGGGGCTCACGCCGTGCACCGCCCGGAACGCCCGCCCGAAGGCCTCGGTCGAGCCGTACCCGTACCGGACGGCGATGCTCAGGAGGTCGTCCGATCCGACGAGGTCGGCGGCCGCGACGGCCATGCGCCGACGCCGGACGTATTCGGACAGTGGCATCCCGGTCAGCGTGGAGAACATCCGGCGAAGGTGGTACTCGGTCGTCCCGGCGCCGGCCGCGAACGCGGAGATGTCGAGATCGTCCGAGAGATGCGCCTCGATCTGATCGACCAGGCGGTTGAGTGCAGCGATCACGGTGGCTCCCTTCGCGTTCCACTCTCGTCGGCGCGGTGCGGCGGCGCCCGATCATGGCGGTCCGATCCGATCGGGGGCCGGCACTCACACGATGTGCACCATCGTCGCGCGCGAATCACTTCTTGCCCTCAGTGAACTCTCAGGCATATTCTGAAAAGCTGCCGCGCCCCCCGGCGGCTGCGCAACGACCGAGGAGGATGCCATGGACCAGATCGACGCCCCCGTCGTGTGTGCCGCTCTCTCCGTCGCTGCTCGCCCTGCGCGTCACTCGTAGCGCTCCGCCCGCTTCCGCGTCGCACGTCCCGGCGGATCCCGCCGATCCCTGGCATCCCCCTCTCTCGCGCCCCCACTCCGGCGCGTCGCTTCGACCCCACAAGGATCATGACCACCGCACAAGACCGTCCGCACCTGTCGACGTTGCGCTCCCTTGCCCGGCTTCTGCCCATCGCCCGGCCCGTGCTGCCGCGACTCGCCCTCGGTGCCGTGAGCGCGCTCGGCGCGAGCGTGCTGGCCCTCGCGATCCCGCTCGTGCTCGAACAGGTGGTCGCCGGGCCCATCGGCTCGGGTGACCCCGGCGCGCTGGCCTGGGGTGCTCTGCTGATCCTCGGTCTGGGCCTCGCCGAGGCCGCCATGGTGTGGTTGCGCCGGTGGTTCGTGCTCGCCCCCGCGACGAAGGTCGAGTACGACCTCCGGCAGTCGTTCTACTCGCGTCTGCAGCGTCTGCCGGTGGCGTTCCACGACCGCTGGCAGTCGGGTCAGCTGCTGTCGCGCATGATGCAGGACATCAGCATGCTGCGCCGGTGGCTCGCCTTCGGCGTGATCCTGTTGGTGGTCAACGTGCTGACCATCGTCATCGGCGCCGTGTTGCTCTTCCGGTGGCACTGGCTGCTCGGCACTCTCTTCCTCGTCGCCTCCGCGCCCCTGTGGTACGCCGGTTACCGCTTCGAGAAGCGCTACGGCGCGCTCGCGCGGCAGAGCCAAGACCAGGCCGGAGACCTGGCGACCTCGGTGGAGGAGAGCGTGCACGGCATCCGGGTGCTCAAGGCCTTCGGCCGCGGAAAGCACGCGCTGCAGAAGTTCACGCGCCAGGCCGAGTCGCTGCGCGAGACCGAGCTCGGCAAGGCGCGGGCCATCGGCTGGATCTGGTTCTGGCTGGTGCTGCTCCCCGACATCGCTTTCGCCGTGTGCCTCGGCGCGGGGATCGTCCTGACGCAGCTGGGGCAGTTGCAGGTCGCCGAGCTCGTGGCGTTCTTCGCGATGGCGACGGTGCTGCGGTGGCCGATGGAGTCGATCGGGTTCCTCTTCTCGTTCCTGCTCGACGCGCGCACGGCGACCGACCGCATCTTCGAGGTCTTCGACGAGCAGAACACGATCGTCGACCCCGCCGAGCCCCGCACGATCACCGAGCCCCGCGGTGAGCTCGTGCTCGAGGGCGTGCACTTCCGATACCAGGATGCCGCTGACACCGAGCCGGATCTCCTCGACGGCGTCGACCTGAGCCTGCGGCCGTGCGAGACCATGGCGCTGGTCGGCCTGACGGGGTCGGGCAAGACGACGCTGACGACCCTGCCGGGGCGTCTGTACGACGTCACGGGCGGCCGCGTGCTCCTCGACGGCGTCGACGTGCGCGACCTCCGGCTCGCCGAGCTGCGTCGCCACGTGGGCATGGCCTTCGAGGACGCCACGTTGTTCTCGCAGACCGTGCGAGAGAACGTCCTCCTCGGCCGCGAGGACCTGGTGAAGGGGTCGCCCGAGGCGGAGGCGATTCTGCGCGAGGCCCTCCAGGTGGCGCAGGCGCACTTCGTGCACGACCTGCCCGACGGTCTCGACACCGTCATCGGGGAAGAGGGTCTGAGCCTGTCCGGGGGACAACGGCAGCGACTGGCCCTCGCGCGTGCGGTCGCGGCGCGTCCCTCGGTGCTCGTGCTCGACGACCCGCTGTCGGCCCTGGACGTCGACACCGAGGCCCTCGTCGAGGACGCCCTGCGCGAAGTGCTGAGCGAGACCACGGCCCTCGTGGTCGCCCACCGGCCGTCGACGGTCACGCTCGCCGATCGCGTCGCGCTGCTGCAGGACGGCCGGATCGCGGCCGTCGGAACGCACTCCGACCTGCTCCGTGAGAGCGAGGCCTACCGGCACGTGATCTCCAGCCTCGAAGAGGCCGAGGCCGAGCGCGAGGCCCAGACCGGCGCGATCCCCGTGATCCGTACGGCGACCGAGACCTCGGCATCCGCCGACGAATCCACGCCCGAGAAGGAGGCGACCCGATGAGCACCACCGTCTCCGGGACCAGCGGCGAGGATCGCTCCGACTACACCCGCGAAGAGAGCCGCGCGATCCGTCAGCGCTCGCTGCGGCTCCTCGGTTCGCTCGTCTCGCCGCTGCGAGGGCAGCTCGTGCTGGCCGCGGCGGTGCTCGTCGTCTCGACCGCCTTGCGCGTCGCCGGGCCGGCGCTCATCGCGTACGGCATCGACAACGCGCTGCCGGCCGTCATCTCGAACAACGACTGGATGCCGACGATCCTCGTCGTCGCGATCTACCTCACGGCCGGCATCGGCGGGGCGGTGCTGATCGGGTGGTACGTCGTCGTCGCGGCACGCCTCACGCAGGCCGTGATGCTGGATCTGCGCAAGCGCATCTTCCTGCACACCCAGCGGCTGAGCCTGGAGTTCCACGAGTCCTACACGTCGGGGCGCATCATCTCGCGCCAGACGAGCGATCTCGACACCATTCGCGAACTGCTCGACGGGGGGCTGAACGAGCTCGTGTCCGGAGTGCTCTACGGCGTGTTCACGCTCGGAGCCCTCTTCCTCATCGACTGGCAGTCCGGCCTCGTGCTCACGGTCATGGGCATCCCGCTCTTCCTGCTCATGCGCTGGTTCTACCGCCGGTCGCAGGTGGTGTACCGGGAGTCGCGCGTGATCAGCGCGCAGGTGATCGTGAAGTTCGTCGAGACGATGACCGGCATCCGTGCCGTGAAGGCGTTCCGCAAAGAGCCGCGCAACGACGACGAGTTCGGGGAGCTGGCGGGTCAGTACCGTGACGTGAACATGCGCTCGATCCGCCTGTTCGGCACGTTCGAGCCGGCGCTGATGGCCGTGGCATCCGTCTCTGTCGCGCTGGTGCTGCTGTGGGGCGGCGGTCGCGTGATCGGTGGAGCGCTCGAGATCGGCGTGCTCGCCGCGGCCGTGCTGTACGTGCGCAACTTCTTCGCTCCGCTGCAGGAGGTCGCGTTCTTCCTCAACTCGTACCAGTCCGCGACGGCGGCGCTCGAGAAGGTGTCGGGCGTGCTGGAGGAGCAGCCCACGGTTCCCGACCCGACCGATCCGGTCGATCTGTGGAGCGCACGCGGTCACGTGCGCTTCGACGAGGTCACCTTCGGCTACTCCGAGGACCGCGTCATCCTGCCGAACTTCACGCTCGACATCCCGGCGGGGCAGACGGTCGCGTTGGTCGGCACGACCGGGGCGGGCAAGTCGACGCTCGCCAAGCTCGTCTCCCGGTTCTACGATCCGACGCGCGGCGCGGTCACCCTCGACGACGTCGATCTGCGCCGCCTCCACCCGAAGGACTTGCGCCGGGCGATCGTCATGGTGACGCAGGAGGCATACCTGTTCAGCGGAACCGTGGCCGACAACATCGCCCTCGGCAAGCCCGACGCGACGATGGACGAGATTCGGGCGGCCGCGCGGGCCGTGGGCGCCGACGGCTTCATCGAGAAGCTGCCCGACGGGTACGACACCGACGTGAACAAGCGCGGCGGGCGCGTTTCCGCGGGGCAGCGCCAGCTGATCTCGTTCGCGCGCGCGTTCCTCGCCGACCCGGCGGTGCTCATTCTCGACGAGGCGACGGCATCGCTCGACATCCCCAGCGAGCGGCTGATCCAGGACGCTCTGCAGACGCTGCTCGCCGATCGCACGGCGATCATCATCGCGCACCGCCTGTCGACGGTCGCGATCGCCGACCGTGTGCTCGTGATGGAGCACGGCCGCATCATCGAGGACGACACCCCCGCGGCACTCATCGCCGGGACGGGCAAGTTCGCGCAGCTGCACGCTTCGTGGCGGGAGTCGCTCGTCTGACCTCTCGCGTGTGAGGAGAACGGATGCCACGGCCTCGGGGTCGTGGCATCCGTCTGTTCTGCCACCGAAAGTGACACCAGACGGTTGCGATGGTGATCGCTTTCGAACGCTCGGGTGATTCGCCCCACCGCCGCCCGAGCGGCGCGGAATAACACGTATACATTTCTTCCGGGTCCCCCCTCCGGCGGAGGCCCCCGCGCTCCGGAAGTGCGCGGTGCACGCGAGAAGGGGTGTTTGCGGTGACCCGAGGGGCAGCGGATGTGCGCGACGCGCGCATCGTCGTGGAATGGATCACAGGACGTCACAGGTCCTTCGATCGGGCGGTGTTCTGTCACCCTGGCGTCGCCCTCGGGGCGGTCCACGCGACGCTCGGCCCCGGCGATGTGATGTTCGTGCCACGGGGCACGTCTGTCGAGACGGCGGCGCACGTCATCCCCTACGACGGTGCTTTCGACGACATCGGCGACACCCTGCACGTTGCCGGGCACAGCGTCGAACTTCAGCACTACGCTGCCGCGGCGTACGTCGAGCTGATCGGTCCCACCGCGGTGCGATTCCTCGACGCGGCCGGATGGCGAGCCTTTCTGGCCGACGCCGACCTCGCGCGCTCGTCCGGTGTCTTCACGTCCCCCTTGACCGACGTGCGGCTGCGCCTCGCCGATGAAGACGTCTTGCGCGATCCGTTCGCCGAGCGCGTCCCGGCTTCGCTGCATTTCCACGCCGACGGGCATACGACCGCCGGGGCGCAAGGCGGAACGGTCAAGGGCAACGAGGTGGACGCACCGCAGCCCCGCTGGCTCGCGCTCGCTGGTATTACCGAGGCGGGGCAGCTCGTGGACGATCTTGCCTGCCGACCGTGGCTCGGGCGATTTCTGCGTGCCGCCCACCTGATCGGCGCGCTTCCGAGCGACGATGCCCCTCTCCTGGTCGACGGGTTCGGATGGTCCGCGCTCGATACCGACGGGGTGGTCGTGGAACCGCAATGCGACGACCCGTTCCTCGTGAAGACACCGTCCGGACTCACCCTCGCCGACCTTCGCACCCGACGGCGGCACCGCCTCCCCGCGGACTCCGTCGCCGTCGTTGCCGCTGTCCAGAGGTCTGCCGACCTGCCGACCGCCGCCGAGCGAGTCTCCGCAGAGCTGGGGGTTGCCCTTTCGGCGGGCGAGCGACTGTGCAGTGAGGCGGTCGAGTTTCTGGGCGTCCGACCGGGCGTCCCTGCCCTATCGGCCGACGCCGTCGCCGGGGGAGGCGCGTGAACGCCGTTTGGCCCGCCCTGTCGTCGGCCGATCCCGACATTCCGCCCGATCGCGTCGCGGTCGCGGCACATGGGCATCTCATCCGATACGCCGATGGCTCTACGCGCCTGTGCGCGACGAGTGGACTGTGGAATGTGCCGTTGGGCTACGGGCATGAGGGCATCGCCGACGCCGTCACGGCGGCGTTGCGTGAGGCGTCGTACCTGACCCTCTTTCGCGGCGTGCACCGTCCCGCACAGGACGCCGCCGATGCTCTGCTCGACCTCGCCGGGCGTCACAGCTATCGCCGCGTGATCTTCTCGACGTCCGGCGGCGCGGCCAACGACGCGGCGATGAAACTGGCGCGCCAGTACCAGATCGAGCGCGCAGAGTCTGCCCGCACGGTCATCGTCGGTTTGCGCGGCAGCTACCACGGCACGATGTACGGCAGTCACGCCCTGAGCGGCGACGCCCTGGCGCAGGGGGCGTATGCCCTCGACCGACGGGCGGTCCGGCACGTCGATCATGCGGACGGCGGCGCTCAGTTGGCATCCCTGGTTCAGCGCGAGGGAGCACGCATCGCGGCGGTGGTCCTGGAACCGGTTCTCGGCACGGGCGCCTTCCCGCTCGATCCTGACTTCGTCGAGACGGTCCTGGATCTTCGTGACGAACACGGGTTCCTCGTCGTCGCCGACGAGGTCGCCACCGGGTTCGGTCGGACGGGGCCGCTCTTCGCGTCGTCGACCTGGTCGCGGTCGCCGGACGTCCTCATCCTCTCGAAAGCGCTCACCAACGGCGCCCTGGGTGCGGCGGCGCTTCTCGTCGGCGCCCGCGTCGCCTCTGAGTTCCGTCACCGCCGCACCACCTTCGTCCACGGCGAGACGCAGGCCGGAACACCGGGCGTTGCGGCAGCCATCGTGACGGTAGCCGACGAATTCCGCCGTGCCGCAACCGTTGACGCCATCGAGGCGGTGGCAAGGGGCGTCCGCCAACTGGCCGAGAGGCTCGTTCGCGACGGGTGGGGCGCCGAGGTGCGCGGTCGGGGCGCGTTCCTCGCGCTCGCCCTCCGCGATCCTTCCGGGCCCTTCGCGCACGGGGCGCCGAGCAGCTCGCGTCTGCCCGCCCGCAGGGTGGCGGATGTCGTCCGAGCCATCGCCGACGCGGGCGCGGTCGTGCACCCCGGGATCGACGGTATCCAGCTCATACCTGCATACGGGCTCGACGCCCGTGAGCTCGGCCAGCTCGACTCCGCTATCCGTGCGGGACTCGCACAGGTCGCGGAGCGTGCGGCGTGAGCGCCCGTGTACCGCGTCGGCGAACCACTCTCTTCACCGGTTCGGCCCGCACGGAACCCGTCGTTGCCGCGCTGACCGCGGGGCGCCGGGCGGCCGCGGTGGTCGACGCGCGTCTCGTCGATCGGGCGGATCGCCTCGCCGGGGTCGACCTCGTCCTCCCGGTGGACGCGGATGCCGTGGATGCCGCGACGGTCGCTCTGCTCAGCAAACGCCTTCGCGCGCACCGAAGCGATGTCATTGTCGTGATCGGGGGTGGAACCGCCATGGATGCGGCGGCGGTCGCGGCGGTCGGTGTCACCGCTCCGCGCACTCTGGAGTGGGCGCTCGACCGCGCGGCACACTCTGCGGTCGTGGCCCTTCCGGCTGATGCGGTTCCGGGGCTCGACGTGGTCGCTGTACCCACGACCCTCGGTACCTCGGCCGAATGCAATGCTGTCGCCATCGTGCGCGCTACCGGCGGTGCGAGCCTGCTCCTGGGCGAAGCGCTGCGTCCCCGCTACGCGATTCTCGACGACGTCCACTACCGCACGCTGGCCGCTCTCGACGTGCGCTCCGCGTGTCTGGAGGCCGTGCTGCGGCTCGCGGGTGCCAGCACGGCGGCGCGGTCCCACCGGCGGGCCCACGCTCATGCCGTGGCGCTGGGGCGTGCCCTGATCTCGCTGGGCGATGGCGCCCTGACCGACGCGGTTCGCCTCCGCATCGCGCGGTGCAACGCGGCCACGCAGCGCTCGGCCGCCTTGCGCGGACGCGCGCCCTTCAGCCCCCGCCATTGGTACCTCGCACACGAGGTGTCGTTCGTTGCCCGAACCACGAAGATGCGCGCCACGGCCGCAATCATCGGGCGCGTGTGGCAGTGCATCGAGGAGGGCGACACGCGCTGGGGGGATGCCGGTCCGCTCGAGACATTCTGGCGTGAGGCGGCCCATGATGCGCCGCTTCCTCTCACCCCGGCGGCCGGTATCGATGCACTGATCGCTCGATGGGAGCTGCCGTCTGCGTCCATGCCGGACGCGGATGCCCGGGCATCAATGGCGCGCCGCGCGGAGCAGCGGTGGGGCGGGCGAGGCCCGGCTCTCCCTGGACTCCACGCTGCGGACTTCCGTGACCTGCTCGAGGGCGCCCGGTGGCAACGGTGAGATCCGACGCTCTCGCCGACGCCGAGCCGCGTCCCGCGCATCCCGACGAACCGAGAGGAGGTGAACAGACATGACCTCAACCGCTGCTGCACCCCGGCTGCGCTTCGAGGAACTCGACGAGATGGAGACCCCGAGCTGGGAGAGCTTCTACGTCGGTGTCCTGAGCGGCCTGACCGTGGTGGGGATCGCTGCGGCCGTCGCGACCTGACGTAGCCGATCGACCGTCTCAACGCGCACCTGAGGAGGTGACATGCATTCGACTTCCACGCTCGACTTCGTCGAGCTCGACCTGCTGGAGGCGCCCGACGACGGGTGGGACTGGCTTCGCGGCTTCGGCTACGGGGTGGCGATCGGTCTCATCGCACTTTCAGCCACCTAGGCGGAGCTGCCGACGTCGCTCGCG
Source organism: Microbacterium mcarthurae (assembly GCF_046064585.1). Lineage (NCBI taxonomy): Bacteria > Bacillati > Actinomycetota > Actinomycetes > Micrococcales > Microbacteriaceae > Microbacterium > Microbacterium mcarthurae. The sequence goes on from NZ_JAROCE010000003.1 coordinate 419,839, forward strand.
CTCCTTCCGTCCTGATGCACCCGAGGAGGTGACACATGTCCAATGATCTCGCGCTGCGCTTCGACGAACTCGATGAGCTCGACGCGCCGATGGAGTGGTGGGAGCACGCCACCTACCTCATCGCCATCGCCGCTGCCGCGGTGACCATCGCCACCTGAACGCCGTCGAGGGGGAGACGACCTCTCGTGTCCCCCTCGACGGACCCCTGCAATCACGGAACGAGGTTTCATGACCGCTCCCCTCACCGCCACCGTGCGCCGTCGACTCGACGAGGCCGCGTGCACCGCCGAGCCGTGTGACGTCTACGACGGTCACGGAGCGCGCTTCTACGACGAGCTCGTCGGTCCCGACCGCTCCGAGATCCGAGAAGTGCTCGCCGTGGCCCGCCGGAGCGGGCCCGCGGTGCTCGATCTCGCCGCCGGCACCGGGCGGGTCACTCTTCCGCTGCTCCGCATCGGCAAGACGGTGACCGCACTCGATCTCTCCCCATCGATGCTGCAGCGCCTGCGGAACGCGCTCCCCGCCGGCTCGGCGTGCGATCTCGTCCTCGCCGACATGCGGACATTCGACCTCGGCCGGGTGTTCGACCTCGCCGTTCTCGCGGCGACATCGATCACTCTGCTCGAACGGGACGATCGTCGCCGCCTGTTCGCCGCCGTCCGGCGCCATCTCCGCCCGTCCGGATCCCTCGTGCTCTCCGTCGCCGGCGACGCCGTTCACCGCACGCTGCGCACCTCGGTGGATCGCGAGATCTCCGTTCGTTCCGGCGGGAACACGGTCGTCTATCTGCAATCGCAACAGGTCGACGCCGTCGGTTCCCGCCGACTGGTCAATTGGATGCCGCTACCCCTCCCGACTGCGCCGGGGCCGGTACCCGTCCTCACGACGAGACTCCACCTCCTCGACGCCGCGACGGTGGCGGACGAGCTGACGCAAGCGGGCTTCCTCGCGCCGGACGTCATCCCCGTCCGCAGTCCGGGCGACGCGGACGCGGAGAGCATGATGCTCCTGCACAGCCGCGTCGAGGGCGGTGAGTACCGTGCCGGCTGACGTGCAGAACCCCCACAATGCCGCGCCGCCACGGCTGTCGGCATCCGTTCGCCTCGAGCGCGCCGGCGGGCCGGACTCCTGGCTCGTCACCGTCGACGGGGTGCCGGTCTCGCGCGCATCGGTCGCGACGACCGAGCTGCTGCGCGCCATGGATGGGGCCACGAGCGTGGCCGAACTGCACCGGCGTTTCGCGCCCGAGCAGCCGACCGGCGCATTCGCGGACCTCATCGATCGGTTCCGCCACGCGGGTCTCCTCGAGGGATCGGAGCGACCGCTGGCCGGGCGCATGACCTATCGGCCGCCCCTGACGATTCAGTTCGCCACACTCCGCGCCCCCGAACTGTTCGAGGTCCTCCATCGCGTGCTGCGACCCGTTCTCGGGCGCTGGGTGCCGTGGGGGGCCGCTGTGTGCGTCGTCCTCGGCGGCGCGGCGCTGATCATGCAGGCCAGCGGTGCGATCACCGCTCTCACATCCCCTCTTCCCATGGTCGATGTCCTCATCGTCGCGGTGGTCCTCGTGGCGGCGACGTTCGCCCATGAGGCCGCACATGGCGTGATGCTCACCTCCGCGGGGGCCCGACCGCGGCGAGCGGGTGTGATGCTGCTCTACCTCGGCCCCGCCTTTTTCGTCGATGTCACCGACGCGTGGCGCCTCCCGTCCCGCCGTTTGCGCGTTGCTGTCGCGCTCGCCGGTCCGGCCGTCCACGCCGTGATGGGCGGCGCGGCGGCTCTGGCGGCGCTCTTCACGACCGACCCGGACGTGCGCCGCACCCTTCTCGTCCTTTCGTGCGCATGTGCGGCGGTCGTCCTCGTCAACCTCGTCCCGTTCGTTCGCTTCGACGGCTACATCGCGCTGATGAGCGCCGTCGATGAGCCGAATCTCCGCGCGCGGACGATGGCCGACGCCGGCGCGACCGTGCGCTGGCTCCTCTTCGGCACCGAGCCGCCACCCCGCGCGCTGGCGCGGTGGTGGAGCGTCCCGTTCGGCCTCCTCAGCGTCGCCGTTCCCACCACGCTGGTGTGGTTCGCTCTCGAGCGCGCCGTGCGGGCATTGTCCGGGACGGGGGCACTCGGAGCGTTCCTTGCCCTGGCCCTGCAAGTGGTGGTGCTCGTCGCCGTCGGAGTGCCGGTCGCGCGCTGGCTCGCGGCCAGTGTCCGGCAGGGGCGGCGACGCCTGCGCGGCCTCGTGATGGGCGCTACCCTTCTCGCCGCGATCATCACGGCGGCTGCCGTGGTCCCCGTCGCGGACGCCCGCGCCGCCGGTTTCCTGCTCGTGGACGGGAGGCCGGTCCTCGTAGTGCCCGCCGATGGCTCCGCGGCCGTCCCCGTGACCGCGGGTACCCCCGTCGAACTGATGACCAGCGGCATCCTCGGCGACGCGCGCGTGGCCGTCGGCACCGTCCGGCCACAGACATCCTGGACCCTCTCGGTCCCCATCTCCGCGTTCACGCCGCTCGCCGCCACGGGCGTGCGCGTCGAGGCCACCGCCGTAGGGGTGGTCGACGTTGCTGCGGGCGACGCGCTGCCGTCCGCGGGTCGCGCGTTCGTCCAGCTGGGGACGCGCTCCCTCCTGTCCCAGGTGTGGTCCTCACACGTGACCGGGCCGCTTTCCACGCTCCTCACCGCATTCCCCTCCTCCCTCTCCGGTTCTCAGGAAGGCCAGTCATGACAGACAACGCCATCGAGGTACGACACCTCACGAAGAAGTACGGCTCGCGCACTGCCGTCGATGATGTGTCCTTCACCGTGCGCCGGGGGAGCATCGTCGGTCTCCTCGGTCCGAATGGTGCGGGCAAGTCGACCACGTTGCGCGCCATCGTCGGGCTCACATCCCCCAGCACAGGGGAGACCCTGATCGACGGCGTCCCTTTCCGCACACTCGCACAGCCGTCGGCACACGTCGGGGTCCAGATGGACGGATTCGGCTTCGAGGTCGGCATCACCGCGCGGCGGCACCTCGAGATCGTGCGGCTGGCGGTCGGCGCACCCCGCCAGCGGGTCGACGAAGTGCTGGAGGAAGTCGGGCTCAGCAACGACGCTCGACGGCGCGTCAAGACTTTTTCGACCGGGATGGTGCAGCGCCTCGGCCTCGCCGCGGCTCTCATGGGCACACCGCGCACGCTCATTCTCGACGAGCCGTCCAATGGCCTCGACCCGGACGGCATCCGGTGGCTTCGCCGATATCTGCGCGCCTACGCCGCCGCCGGTGGCACGGTCCTCGTGTCCAGTCACCAGCTCGGTGAGCTGCAGAACACGGTCGACGAAGTCGTGATCCTTCAGCGAACCGTCGTATACGCGGGGGCGCTCCGTGACCTCGTTCGCGCAGAGGGCGACACCCTCGAGGATCGCTACTTCGCCCTGGTCGAGGGAAGCCGCGCATGATCGGGGCGATCGGCTCGGAGGTGCTCCGCGCGCGGAGCGGGCTCAGCACGCTCGCGGTCATCGTGCTCGCGGTCTTCGTGCCGCTCATCATCCTGACGAGCGACGACACCCTCGGACACATCACGACCATGGATGCCACGACGGCGACGCAGATCGCCCTCGCTCCGATCGGATGGTCTTTCGTCGTCGCCGCATTCACCGGAGCGTTCGGGGTGACCCGGGAGTTCTACTACGTGTCGATGAACCGAACGGTGGTCGAGCTCGGCTTCCGCAGGGTGTTCGTGGCGAAGGCGCTGGCGGCTGTCACGGTCGGTCTCCTGCTGACGACGGGGGTGGTTGCGGTGTGGTCCGCGGTCGTCGCAATCGTTCTCCCCCTTCACGGCATCGCCCCGGTCCCTTCGGCCGGGGCGGCGGCAACGCTCGTCGGAGCGCTGCCGGGTGCGCTGCTCGGTTCGGTCATGGGCGCATCCGTCGGATGGGTCGTGGGGAACTACTACGTCGCCGCCGCCGTGGTCTTGGCTGGCCCGCTCGCTCTGGAACTGGCGTTGCTGGGGACGGCGCCTGAGGTGGCACGGTTCTCGCCAGGCCTCTCGCTCGCCGGGCTGGCTTCGCCGCAGAACCATCCCGATCTTCTCCCGGCCGCCGTCGCGGGCCCGATCGCCGTGGTGTGGACCGTGGCGCTGGCGGCAGCCGCGTGGGCCATCGGCCGGCGGCGGTTCGCGTGAGGGGCGCCATGACCGACCGGATCGCGCTGCCCACGAGCCTGAAGCGCACCGTCCTGTCACAGGCGCTCTGCGCAGCGCGAGACCTGCCCCTCGTGGGTGTGGCGGGGGTCGCCGCGGTGCTGTCGGCGTCGATCGCGGCGAGCATTCCGACGGATGTCGCACTCGCTCCGGACGCGGAGAAGGTCCTCCTCGCTGAAACGCTCTCAACGGTGATCGCGGTCTACGCCGCCGTGATGGCCGCGATCTACGGTTCGTTCCGATACACGATCGACCGCCGTGTCGGTGTGGTGGCGCAACGCGCCACGGTGCAACCGCGGGGGTGGGCGCTCGTCGGCCGCATCCCGTTCACCGCTCTCGGGGGAGCGGCCGTAGGGATGGCGGCGCTGCTGGGGGCACGCCTGGCTCTGGTGCCAGCGTTCGCATTGCTCGGGCTCCACGCCCGCGACGTGGCCGCGACCATCGTCGTGGCCGCGGCGGCATCATTGTGGGGTCTCGGGGTCGGGCTGCTCGTGCAGGCGCATCTGCCGGCCCTCTTCGTCGCGCCCATTTCGTTGAGCCTCGCGGTGATGCTCGCTCCGGTGTGGCCGACGTTCTGCGAGTGGTTGCCTCTGCCGACGTTTCTGCGGGCGGGAGGCCTGGACCTGTCCGTGCTCGGCCTCGCCGACGGTGGCGTTGATCAGAGTCTGGCCGCGCTCCTCGCGAGCGTGTGGCTCGTTGGTGTCGTCGTGGTAGGAGCGGGATCGTTCCTGCGTCGCGACCTGCGCTGACCACGGCGCGCACGGTTGCGTCACGGCATCCGAGCGGAGCTCACAACGCGTCGGTGGCCCGCCCACGGGTCCGCCGTCCCGCGGAGATGAGCCCCTGCACGACCAGGATCGCTCCGCCCGAGACCATCACCACGGTCGTGGCGACGTTCCACCACTGAGGGGCGGCTCCGAGCTGTGCAAAACCGAACGCGGCCATGGCAACGCCGAGAGGGAGGGAGAAGCGAGGGGAGGACATCTCACGACGGTAAGGGCGAGTCGGGGTCCCGGGGGTGCCGTTTCACCCCCGCCGCCGACGATCTCGTCCTCACACGCGAACGCGGGCGATGGTCTCGCCGTACTCCGTCTCACCGACCGGCTCGAAGCCCGCGCGCTGGAAGAACGCCTCGGGGCCGCCGACACCGGGTTCGTAGATGACGTCGACGTGGTCCATTCCGCGACGGCGCGCCTCATCGAGCAGCTCGCCGAGGGCGAAGCGGCCAACGCCGCGTCCCTGGTCGTCGGCGTCGACGTTGATCCGCCACAGCACCGACCGGAAGTGCTCTTCGTGCGCTTCGGGGTCGAAGTTGGCGCTCACGAAGCCGACGACCTCGTCGCCGTCGACCACGACGCGCTGCCAGGAGGTCTGCGGATCCATGACCGTTGCGGCGATGCCGTAGCTCACCGGAGCGAGGAACTGCTCCTGCCCGGGCTTGAGCGACAGGTTGTTCACCGCCACGATCGTGGCGGCGGAAAGTTCGACGAGACGAAGGTCGGCCATGCGCCCAGGCTATCCGGCCCGCCGATCCGCGCAACATTCCGGATGCCGTCGCGCCCCGTTTCCGGCGCTGCCCGCCGGAGGAGCGCCCCACCCGAGCGGCGCCCCCGCCCCCGTCCCGGCACCCCACCCGCGTGGCGCACCGCCCCCATCCCCGTTGGGTGTCCAGAACACGCGGATGCCGACCTCCGCCGTCCGCGTGTTGTGGACATCGAAGCGACGAACCGCCCCGAAGTATCTCGATATCAAGAGACTTTGCGCCGGTGCGATAGGCTGGAGCGCAACCCTGGCCGCCTCTACGGAGAGATTCGACGTGCCCGATTCCACCATCATTTACACGTACACCGACGAGGCGCCGGCGCTCGCGACCGCGTCGTTCCTGCCCATCGTGCAGGCCGTCACGACGCAGGCGGGCGTCGACGTCGAGACCCGCGACATCTCGCTCGCCGGCCGTATCCTCGCGGCCTTCCCGCAGCGACTCACGCCCGAGCAGCACGTGGGGGACGCGCTCGCCGAGCTCGGTGGCCTCGCCACTCTTCCCGAGGCCAACATCATCAAGCTGCCGAACATCTCGGCATCCATCCCGCAGCTCAAGGCCGCGATCGCCGAGCTGCAAGCGCAGGGCTACGACGTCCCCGACTACCCCGACGACGCGACGAGCGTCGAAGACAAAGACGTGCGGGCGCGTTACGACCGCATCAAGGGTTCCGCGGTCAACCCGGTGCTGCGCGAGGGCAACAGCGACCGCCGCGCCCCGCTCGCGGTGAAGAACTACGCCAAGAAGCACCCGCACCGCAACAAGCCGTTCGCCGAGGGCTCGAAGACCCGCGTCGCCACCATGGGGCACGACGACTTCAAGAGCAACGAGAAGTCGTGGGTCGCCGCCCACGACGACGTGCTCACCATCCGCCACACCGCCGAGGACGGCACGGTCACGGTGCTGAAGGACAACCTCAAGGTGCTCCCGCGCGAGATCGTGGATGCCACGTTCCTCTCGGCCGCGGCTCTCGACGCGTTCCTCGCCGAGACGGTCGCCCAGGCCAAGGCCGACGACGTGCTGTTCTCGGTGCACCTCAAGGCCACGATGATGAAGGTCAGCGACCCGATCATCTTCGGTCACGTCGTGAAGGCGTACTTCGCCGACGTCTTCGCGCAGTACGGCGACACCATCGCCGCCGCGGGTCTGAACCCGAACAACGGCCTCGGTGGCATCCTGTCGGGCCTCGGCTCGGTCGAAGGGGGCGCCGAGATCGCTGCGGCGTTCGAGAAGGCCGTCGACGCCGCCGCGCGCGTGTCGTACGTCAACTCCGATAAGGGCATCACGAACCTGCACGTCCCCTCGGACGTCATCGTGGATGCCTCGATGCCCGCCCTCATCCGCAACGGCGGCAAGCTCTGGGGCGCCGACGGGGGAGAGGCCGACACGCTCGCGGTCATCCCCGACTCGTCGTACGCGGGGGTCTACCAGGCCGTCATCGACGACGTGATCGCCAACGGTCCGCTGAACCCGGCCACCATCGGCACCGTCCCGAACGTCGGTCTCATGGCGCAGGCGGCCGAGGAGTACGGCAGCCACGACAAGACGTTCGAGATCAGCGCCGCGGGCCGCGTCGAGATCGTCGACGGCGACGGCAACGTCGTCATCGAGCACGACGTGCAGCCGGGCGACATCTGGCGCGCGACGCAGACGAAGTACGTCGCGATCGTCGACTGGGTGAACCTCGCCGTGCGCCGCGCTCGCGCCACGAACGTTCCGGCCGTGTTCTGGCTCGACGTCAACCGCGCGCACGACGCCCAGATCATCGCGAAGGTCTACCAGGCGCTCGCGACGATCGACACGCACGGTCTCGAGATCCTCATCCTTCCGCCGGCCGAGGCCACCCGCTACACGCTCGCCCGTCTCCGCCACGGCCTGGACACCATCTCGGTGACCGGCAACGTGCTGCGCGACTACCTCACCGACCTGTTCCCGATCCTCGAGGTCGGCACGAGCGCCAAGATGCTCTCGATCGTGCCGCTGCTCGCCGGCGGTGGACTGTTCGAGACCGGCGCGGGCGGCTCGGCGCCCAAGCACGTGCAGCAGCTCCTCGAGGAGGACTACCTCCGCTGGGACTCGCTCGGCGAATTCTTCGCCCTCGCCGCCTCGCTCGAGCACTACGCCGGCTTCACCGGCAACGCGCGTGCGCAGGTTCTCGCGGACACGCTGGATGCCGCCACCGGCACGTTCCTCGAGAACGACAAGTCGCCGGGCCGTGCGCTCGGCACGATCGACAACCGCGGCAGCCACTTCTACCTCGCCCTGTACTGGGCGCAGGAGCTGGCGCAGCAGACGACGGATGCCGACCTCGCCGCGGTCTTCGCGCCGGTGGCCGAGGCTCTGGCCTCCAACGAGTCGACCATCGTCGAGGAGCTCCTCGCCGTGCAGGGCCACGCCGCCGAGATCGGCGGCTACTACCGCCCCGACACCGCGCTGGTCGAGAAGGTCATGCGTCCCTCCGCAACGCTGAACGGGATCATCGACGCCCTGCGTTGATTCCCCGACCCGAGAGGGGCGGATGCCACTGGCATCCGCCCCTCTTTTGTCTTCGCGCTGCATAACTCCGGCGGAACCCTGGTGGGTGGGGGGTTTGGGGCTCCGGTGGGCGCGGGGTGCAGGAGTTGTGCCCGGCGGGCGTGCGGTTTCTGCCCGCGCGCAGGGTGCGGAGAAGGGGCCGGATGCCGCTGGCATCCGCCCGTCTCTTGTCTTCGCGCTGCATAACTCCGGCGGAACCCTCGTGGGTGGGGGGTTTGGGCCCCGGCGGGCGCGGGGTGCAGGAGTTGTGCCCGGCGGGCGTGCGGTTTCTGCTCGCGCACCGGGGGCGAGCAGGGGCCGGATGCCACCGGCATCCGTCCCGCTCTTGTCTTCGCGCTGCATAACTCCGGCGAAACCCCGGCCGGTGCGGCGCTTGGGGACCCGGCGGGCGCGGAGTGCAGGAGTTGTGCCCGGCGGGCACGGGCGCGCGGCGACGTGCGGCTTCTGCTCGCCCACCGGGCGCGAAGAAGGAACCGGATGCCATGGCATCCGACCTTTCTCCTTTTCGCGCCGCATAACTCCGGCGGAACCCCGGCCGGTGCGGCGCCCGGGGCCCCGACGGCACAGGATGCAGGGGTTGCGCCGTGGCGACGCACGGCTTCCGCCCGCGCACCGGATACGAAGAAGGGGCCGGATGCCGCTGGCATCCGGCCCCTGTCTGCGGGTCGATCAGTAGTGGACCGAGACCTCGGTGCCGCGGTAGGCCCAGTCGTACAGCTCTTTGGCGTTCGCGATCGTGAGGTTGATGCAGCCGTGGCTCATCGGGGTGCCGAAGTTGTTGTGCCAGTAGGTGCCGTGGAAGCCCTCGTCGCCGTTGAAGTAGGCGACCCACGGGACGTCCTTCGTGCACCAGTCGTAACCGGGGACGCAGCCCATGTCCTGCATGGGGGTCTTCCAGCCGATGCGGAAGCTGCCGGTGTGGGTGTCCCACCCGCTCTTGCCCGACGACATCGACCAGTTGCGGTAGACCTGGCCGTTCTCGTACAGGGTCACGGTCTGCGCGCTCAGGTTGACGTCGATCCACCGCTCTGTCGTGGTGGTCTCGAAGGGGGTCTCGGTGACGTTCAGCGCGTACTTCCCGTTGCCCTCCGACAGCTGCTCGGCGAAGGCGGCGGCGATGCCAGCGGTGTCACCGATCGCGCGCCCCGTCTGTCCTTCGACGCGGGCGTGGATGACCTCGCCACCGCGGTCGACGATCACGTCGGCGTTCACGGCGGGGCGGTCCACAGCACCCGCGAGACCGTCGACGACGGACTGGATCGCCGCCTCGTCGGCCGTGATCGCGAAGTCGCCCTCGCCGTCGGAGGTGACGGTGAGCCAGGATGCCGCGACGGCGCGGTCGACCGGCACCGTGCGTTCGTCACCCACGTAGAAGCCGGCGGAATCGAGGATGCCGTTGAGCGTAGCGGCGGCGGCGTCGGCCTCTTCGGTGGTGACGGGGGCTTCGACCGGGACGAGGTCGGCCTGTGCGGTCGCGGCGACCGTGCCCTCGTCGAACGCGGTCTGCAGCGCGGCGGTGACCGCGGCGATGTCGATGCCCTCTCCGGCCTCAGAGGGGGTCGTCACGTAGGTCTGCGAGCCGGCGTCGAAGGCGACGGTCGCGTCGACCGGTGCCTGGTAGGTGCCGGGGGCGCGGTCGCGCAGCACGGTCGCCGCTTCTGCGGGGTCGATCTGCACCTCGACGCCGGTGCCGGCGGGGAACCACGCGGACGGCTTCCACATCGGGTTGTCGGCGAAGGCCTTCTCGGCGATGGCAGTGGCATCCACGGTCGCGCCGAGGTCTGCTCCGGTGACGGTCACCTCTCCCGCGGGGCTCTCGACGGTGATCTCCGTGTCGGCGAGCCGCGCCGAGATCGCCTGCGCCGCAGCGCCCGCCGTCAAGCCGCCGATCTGCACGCCCGCCACGGATGCGCCGGGGGCGATGAGCACCAGCGAGGCCGCGATGAGGGCGACCGCGGTCGCGCCCGCGGGGATGCCGATCCACAGCCCCGAGCGGTTCTTCCGCTTCGCGGGCTCGGCCGGAGTCCAGGCGTAGGTGACGCCGTCGGTGCCGTTCGCGCCGTCGGTCATAGGTGAACCCCCCACAAAAGTCAGTCTTTCCATGGTAGGCGGGGGTTCTGCGCCCGAGCCGTGACGTTTGTCACGTTCTGATTACGCCCGGTGCGCGGAGGTCAGATTGCGAACACTTTGCCCGGATTCAGGATGCCGAGCGGGTCGAAGACGCGCGCGATGTCGCGCTGCAGGCGCCACTGGTCGTCCCCCAGCTCGTCGGCGAGCCAGCGCCGCTTCAGCACACCCACCCCGTGCTCGCCCGTGAGCGTCCCGCCCAGGTCGAGGGCGGCGCGGAACAGCTCCTCGGCGGCATCCCACACAACGGCGGGCACGTCGGGGCCGTCGAAGACGAAGTTGGGGTGGAGGTTGCCGTCGCCCGCGTGCGCGACGGTGGGAATGTTCAGGCCGAACCTCCGCTCGATGCGCGCGATCGCGTCGAACATCGCGGGCAGGGCGCTGCGCGGCACCGAGACGTCCTCGATGAGCGTCGTCCCGAGGGTCTCCATCGCCGGGTGCAACGCGCGGCGCACGGCCAGCAGCGTCTCTCCCTCGGCGTCGTCCACCGCGACCGCCACCTGGCCACCGGCACCGCGGAGCACCTCCGCGATCGCCCGGGCCTCGTCGGCGGCGACGGGTCCGTCGGTCTGGATGGTGAGCTGCGCGGCGCCCGCGGGCGGAGCCGGCATCGACAGCAGGCGGTGCACGGCCGCGAGGCTCGTGGCATCCATGAGCTCCATGATCGCGGGCTGGATGCCGGATGCCGTCACGGCCGCGGAGGCCACGGCGGCGGTCCGCACGTCGTCGAACAGGGCCGTCAGCGTCACGCGCTCACCCGCGACCAGGCGACGGAGCTTGAGGGTCGCACCGACCACGACGCCGAGGATGCCCTCGGATCCGATGACGAGCGAGGTGAGGTCCAGGCCCGTGACGCCCTTGACGCTGCGATGCCCGAGGTGCAGGAGTCGGCCGTCGGCGAGCACGAGGTCGACGCCGAGCACCGCGTCGCGGACGACGCCGTACTTCGCGCACAGCAGCCCTCCGGCGCCCGTGGCGATGTTGCCGCCGACCGTCGAGATCGCGCGGCTGGCAGGGTCGGGGGCCCACCACACCCCGTGGGGTTCGAGAAGGGCGTTCAGCTCGGCGTTCAGGATGCCGGGCTCGACCACCGCGAGAAGGTCGTCTGGGCGGACCTCGACCAGCCGGTCCATGCCGCGCAGCGACAGCGAGATCTCGCCGCGCCCGGTGTTCGCTCCGCCGGCGAGCCCGGTGCCGGCGCCGCGGGGGACGACCGGCGTGCGGGTGGCTGTCGCGATACGCAGAACCGCTCGGACGTCGTCGACGGATGCCGCGTGCACCACCGCCAGGGGCGACCCGGCCGACGCATGGCCGGACTTGTCGGCGCGCGCGGACTCGAGCGCGGCGGGCGAGGTGTCGACGCGATCGCCCAGCTCCGCCCGCAGGAGCGCGACGACGTCGGGAGTCACGCCAGGCGCCGGCGGCCGTTCAGGGCACCGAAAGTGACGGCCACGATCGCGAACACGAGGCCGATCCAGGCCTGACCCATGCTCCACCATGCGATCGTCGCCGCGGCGTAGACGAACAGCTCGACGAGGGCGCGGACGAACGGGTGAACGGCCAGCACCGCGCGGGGCGAAACGAAGAGCGCCCAGACGAGGATCGCCAAGGCGGGCGCTCCGAGGCCCGCGACGATGTTCCACGGGAGCGGCCACGCGGTGAAGCCCCAGATCGCGAGGCTCAGGAACGCGGCGATACCGCACAGGACGCTCCCGATCTCGACCGCCGTCGGGCGCGGACGCATTCCGGGGGCGAGGGGCGCCTGCGCGCGGACGTGGGGAGTGTCGGTCACGCCGCTATTTTACGCGGGCGCCGGCGCGCGGCATCCGGGATAGCTCGCCCGTGAGCGACTGGCCCGGGCGCGTCGCGCGCGGACCCGGTAATGTGAAGACGTCGCGACTGGCGTTGAGGTGGGCCACCACCGGGGAGCGACCGCTTGACGGTATTCGACCGCACGCCTGGGTCGATGCGGTATCTCCGCGGACTCGCCGAGTCCGCGGCATCCGGAACCATCGTCAAGGAGATCGCATGACCGATCCGTACTTCAACGCCCCCCTGTCGGAGGTCGACCCCGAGATCGCCCAGGTGCTTGAGCGGGAGCTCGACCGCCAGCGCGGCTACCTCGAGATGATCGCGTCGGAGAACTTCGTTCCCGTCTCGGTGCTGCAGTCGCAGGGGTCGGTGCTGACCAACAAGTACGCCGAGGGCTACCCGGGCCGCCGCTACTACGGCGGCTGCGAAGAGGTCGACGTCGCCGAGTCGCTCGCGATCGAGCGCGCCAAGGCGCTGTTCGGCGCAGAGTTCGCCAACGTGCAGCCGCACTCGGGCGCGAGCGCGAACGCCGCCGTGCTGCACGCGATCGCCCGCCCCGGCGACACGCTGCTGGGCCTCGCCCTCGACCAGGGCGGTCACCTGACCCACGGCATGAAGATCAACTTCTCGGGCCGCCTGTACGACATCGTCGCGTACGGCGTCGACCCCGAGACATCGGTGATCGACATGGACGAGGTGCGCCGTCTCGCCGTCGAGCACAAGCCCAAGGTCATCATCGCCGGATGGTCGGCGTACCCGCGCCAGCTCGACTTCGCCGCGTTCCGCGCGATCGCCGACGAGGTGGGCGCGTACCTGTGGGTCGACATGGCGCACTTCGCCGGCCTCGTCGCCGCGGGCGTCCACCCGTCGCCCATCCCGCACGCCCACGTCGTCTCGACCACGGTGCACAAGACGATCGGCGGACCCCGCTCGGGCCTCATCCTCACCAACGACCCCGATCTGGCCAAGAAGATCAACACCGCGGTCTTCCCGGGCCAGCAGGGCGGTCCGCTCATGCACGTCATCGCCGCGAAGGCGACGGCGTTCAAGCTCGCGATGACGCCCGAGTTCAAGGAGCGCCAGGAGCGCACAGTGCGGGGTGCGGCGATCCTCGCCGACCGTCTCACGCAGGATGACGTCAAGAGCGCCGGCATCGCCGTGCGCTCGGGCGGAACCGACGTGCACCTCGTGCTCGTCGACCTGCGCGACGCTCAGATCGACGGTAAGCAGGCCGAAGACCTGCTGCACGAGATCCACATCACGGTCAACCGCAACGCCGTCCCCAACGACCCGCGTCCGCCGATGGTGACCTCGGGCCTGCGCATCGGCACCCCGGCCCTCGCGACCCGCGGTTTCGGCGACGCCGAGTTCACCGAGGTGGCCGACATCATCGCCCTGGCCCTGCAGCCGGATGCCGACCTCGAGGCGCTGCGCTCCCGCGTGGCCGCGCTCACCGCGGCGTTCCCGCTGTACCCCGACCTGCAGCAGTAAGCCCCGCCGGGGCGGGGCGCCCTCGCGGCGGCCCCGCCCGGCATCCGGTGCTCCCGTCCTTCGGCGGCGGGGGCTCGGCATCCGGTCACACGCTCGTCCTGCGGAGCGGCCGGGCCCGAGGCATAAACGCGATCCGCGCCCATAAACACGGGCAGAACGCGTTTATGCGAGTGAGAAGCGTTTATGCGTGACGGGGTGACCCCGATCGTCACGAGGAAGAGGGATGCCATGACGGCGACGAGACTCGACGGCAAGGCCGCTGCGGCCGCGATCAAGACGGAGCTCGCCGAGCGGGTCGCGGCCCTGCGCGAGCGCGGGATCGTGCCCGGGATCGCGACCGTGCTCGTCGGTGCCGATCCCGCCTCGCAGCTCTACGTCGGCATGAAGCACAAGCAATCCGAGGCGATCGGCATGAACTCGATCCAGGTCGAGCTGCCGGCCGAGTCCACGCAGGAGGAGGTGGAGGCGGTCATCGACGGCCTGAACGCCGACCCGTCCTGCCACGGTTACATCGTCCAGCTGCCGCTGCCGAAGCACCTCGACACCGACGCGATCCTCGAGCGCATCGACCCCGCGAAGGATGCCGACGGCCTCCATCCCACGAACCTCGGGCGGCTCGTGCTCAACGTCAACGCACCGATCACGACGCCGCTGCCCTGCACCCCGCGCGGGGTCATCGAGCTGCTGCTGCGCAACGGCTACGACCTGCGGGGCAAGGAGGTTGTCGTCGTCGGTCGCGGCGTCACGATCGGTCGGTCGATCGGGCTGCTGTTGACCCGCCGCGAGATCAACGCGACGGTGACCCTGACCCACACGGGCACCACCGACCTGGCGAAGCACCTGCGCGAGGCCGACGTGATCGTCGCCGCGGCCGGAGTCAAGCACATCGTGCGTCCCGAACACGTCAAGCCCGGTGCGGCGGTGCTCGACGTCGGTGTGACGCGCGAGACCGACCCCGAGACCGGAAAAGACCGCGTCTACGGCGACGTACACCCCGACGTGGCCGAGGTCGCCGGGTACGTGTCCCCGAACCCGGGTGGAGTGGGCCCGATGACGGTGGCCCTGCTCATGACGAATGTGGTCGAGGCCGCGGAGCGCATGATCGCTCGCTGAGCCCGGATATCAGCAGTTCCGTGCAGCCGCGGGATCTCCCGGTCCACGGTTCCTCCACAGGCAGGTGACGCCGCGGGTGATCACTGTGGCGCGACACCCCCGCCCAGCCTCCGCCGAGGGCTGAACTCCCGCGCTTTCGGCTAGATCACCCGGTGGCGCGGCACCGCCGTGCGTTCGATCGGCGCGCCTCATCCGCCGTTAAGTCTCCCCTGAGGCTTGCACCCGATGCCTCTATTCGCATTTTGGGGCCGCAGACGGCCGCACTACCTCAGGGGAGACATAAGTGACCATTGACGTGCCCGAACGGGGAGTCAGCGTCGAGGACGGACAGGCGACGGCCAAGCCGATCGGTCGTCGTACCGTCCTCGCCGGAGCGGCGTGGGCCGTTCCTGCCATCGCTGTCGCCACCGCCGCGCCTGCCCACGCCGCTTCGGGCCTGCGCCTCGCATTCGACAACACGACCTACGCCGCCGTCGCCTGCGGAATTCTCACCGGAGTCCAGGTGTCCCTCCTCAATGGCTCCCAACCAGTCCAGGGCGCGTCCGTGGTTGTGTCGCTGCCCTCTGGCTACACCTTCGACGGCGGCTCGAGCTCGAACAGCGGTGTCACAGACGCGTCGGGGAAGTACGCCGTGCCTCCCATCAACATCGGGGTGGGGGCTTCCGACAATTCGATCACGGCCACTGCCGGCTCGCTCGTCGCGAACACGCTCGTGACGGTCGCGCCGAACACCAACGCACTGGGGGCATCGCAGACGAATCCGATCGCCCAGACCTGGGCCAACACCCCCAAGGGGGCGAAACCGGTCGGTGCGAACTACTTCCTTTCCGCGAACGGGGAGTTGTGGTTCGAGAACACGCGAGTGGCAACCGGCGTGGTCACGGCTGTCGGCGTGTTCCACCGCGGATACAACGCGCAGTACGCGGACTACGTTCTGTCCAACGGCCGCAAGTACCGCGCCAAGTGGAGCGGAGTGGAGGCCGAATACGACAAGGTGCCCGCTGGCATGCGTCCCGTGGGACAGAGATACTTCCTGAGTGACGCCGGCGATCTCGTCTGGGACACGGATGCCAAGCCGGTCACCGGAAACGTGAGGTCGGTGGTGGCATGGGCCGACAATGACGAGATCTTCGCCGACATCGAGTTGACGACGGGCGTTCTCGTTCGGGCGCACGATGAGAACATCATCGCCACTTTCTCGCCGATGCCCGAGAACGCCGTGCCGATCGGGGCGGACTACTTCCTGTCGCCGGATGGCGACCTCTTCTACCAGGCGAACTTCGTGGCCGCGCAGGTGGCCTCGGCGGCGGGGTGGTATCACCGCGCTCGCAACGCCCCGTACGCCGACTACATGACACAGTCGGGCAAGGCGCTTCGCGCGTGGGAGCACCGGCCTCGCGATAACGCGTACACGAACGTGCCCGCGGGTGCGAAGCCTGTGGGCGGCTTCTACTACCTCGCGTCCAACGGCGACCTCTACTGGGACGACAAGTTCGCCACCGCGGGCGTCGACGTGGCGACCGGATGGTGCACCTCCGGTGGTGATCTGCACGCGGACCTCCGTCTCAAGTCGGGGGCAGCCGTCCGGATGAAGTTCGAGAAGATCGACCTCATGCTGTCACCGATGCCTGCAGGCGCAGTGCCGATTCGCGCGGAGTATCATTTCGACGCCGCGAACGGGGAGCTCTACTACCAGGGGAAGCTGCTGGTGGCGGGCGTTGTCAGCGCCATGGGGTGGCACCAGGTGGGTCAGGCCAACTACGCGGACTACATCACCACGGCGGGGCAGGCCTACCGCGCCCGGTACGAGTCTGCGACAGACACGCCTTACACGGGCATCCCGACTAATGCGACGGCGCTCGGCGGTGGGTATTTCCTCGCTGACGGCGTCCTCCGGTGGCGCGACAAGATCGTCGCACGAACCGTCGAATCGGCCGTGGCGCGGTCCGATCGCGACAACACCTGCTGCGACTTCCGCCTCAGTTCTGGAGCCTTGGCGCGCGCGCGAGACGAACGGATCGAGCGCACATACTCACCGATGCCGAACGACGCAGCCGCTGTCGGGGCGGACTACTTCCTCACCCCGAGCGGAGAGCTGTATTGGCAGGGTCGTCTCATCGCAACGGACGTCATCTCCGCAAGCGGGTGGTGGTTCCGCACCTGGAACGAGCAGGTTTGCACGTACGTGACTCGCGACGGCGTCGGATATCAGGCGGGTAACGAGCGGCCGGCCGATCAGACGTTCCGGCCGACGGGAGTGGCCTACGTCAAAGCTCTCACAAGTGATTACTTCCTCACGGCAGACAACACGTTGTACTGGGGCGCGGACAAGGTCAATCTTCAGATCGACAAAGTGATGACGTGGAATGACTCCGGCGGGACGCATGCAGATGTGCGCACAGCGGACGGCAAACTGCACCGACTCTGGGACAGGGGCATCGAGGAGTCCTACCCGAGCCTTCCCGCCGACGCCGTGCCCTTGGGCAACAGCTACTTCCTCACCTCAGCGGGAAGCCTGTACTTCAAGGAACAGCTCGTCGTCACCGGTGTAGCCGACGCGGTGGGATGGTACGACTCGAAGGATCAGGGTAGTCGTGCCGACTATCGTGGTTCCGATGGGATCGTGCGGCGTGCGCACCGCGAGCAGCCGAACCAGAAGACCTACACGGACGCGCCGGCCGGAGCACAGCTCCTCGGTTTCGGATACTTCCGCACCTCGACGAACGAGCTGTGGTTCGAGGGGACGCTCGTTGCCCCCGGAATCGCGTCGGTCGGGGCATGGAGCGACAACGACTACTTCTATGCCACCTACAGACGCACGGATGGACAGGCTCTGCGCGCTCGGGGTGCGACCCCCAACCAAAGCACGTGGATAGCGGGCAATGCGCCCCTGAACGCCAACCTGATCGGAGCTCGATACGCGCTCGACAGCACCGGGGTGCTGTACTTCGACGGTCAGGGCGTCACCAATGGTGTGACCGGTGCGGTCGGTTGGTACTTCCGCAACAACGATCAGTTCTATGCCGACTACTTCAAGAACGGGGTCGCGGAGCGGGCCGCGGGGACAGTCGCGGGGAACCCCGTTTACGGCGGCACGCCATCGGGGGCCGCTCTATTGGGCTACGGTTACTTCCTCGCCGGCACGGATCTGTGGTACGAGGGCGCCGCGATCCGGACGGGCGTCACCTCGGGGGCCGGATGGGCAAACGGGCAGGACCCCTTCTGCGATTACCGTACCGCTGACCTGGCCTCCTACCGGGCGAAGCGTGCCATCCCGCAGGACGCCGTCTGGACCACAGGCTTGACGCCCATCGGATCCGAGCCGCGGGGTGCGGACTACTACCTCAGCGGTGACGGTGTGCTCAGCTTCCGAGGCACATTGGTCGCGACCGGTGTCACCGAGGCGATTGGCTGGATGAACCCGCAAGTCGACCGGCAGTTCGCCGACTACCGGGGTGCGCAGGGCAATGCCTTCCTCGCGGACCAGACCTCCGTCAATCCCACCATCTACAACAGCGTTCCCTCCGACGCGGTGGCCGTCGGCGCGGGGTACTGGTTGACTCCGGGCGGCGCTCTCTACTTCGGTAACGCGAGCATCCGAACGGGGGTCGCCACGGCACGCGGATGGGCCGAGTTCGCCCAGGAGAGCGGGCCGTCGCAGCTGGCGACGTATCGGGTGGCCACAGGTGCCGCCTTCCGTGCCCGCGGCGCCGCCGCAGCCAACCGCTCGTGGGCGCCCGGCCTCACTCCACTGGGTGCCAAGCCCGTCGGCGCCGGGTTCTTCCTGCTCGGTGATCAGCTGTACTGGGGAGGATCGTTCGTCGTGGGCAGCGTGCAGGTGGCAACCGGCTGGCAGGACTGCCAGGACGACGTGCAGTTCGCGGACTACTTCAAGACAGACGGAACGGCCTACCGTGCAAGGAGGGCTGTCAATTCCCTGGACCTTTCCTACGCGGCCATGCCGGCTGGTACGGAGCCTGTCGGGGCGGGGTACTTCCTCAGCCCGGACAAGAAGCTCTACTTCCAGGGTGCGTTGATCGCTCAGCAAGTCGCGTCGGCGGCCGGGTGGTCGAATCCGCCGCAGAGGGCGGCCTACGCTCAGATCGTCGCCTGCTGATTCCTCAGTGACGACTCCGAGGCGGGGGTGCGACGTATCGCACCCCCGCCTCGGCGTTCTGAGGGGCGACTCGTAGCCGCCGCCGGGTAGACGACGGGTGACGAAATGCGGTACTCCTCGTGCGAGTTGCCAAGGGGCTACACGGATGGTGCTCGTCGTGGCATCGTTCCTGTATGACTGAGTCCGTGCTGAACGACCTTCTCCGCCGCGTCACCGAGAGCGGACTGCTCGACGAGCCGAGCATCGACGACGACACCGTCGTCGGCCTCGCCCATCTGGACGCCGCCGGCGTCGAGGTGGAGGTCGACCTCGACCCCGAGATCGACGACGTCGACGATCCCGACATCGACGCGATCATGGCATCCCTCTCCGAGATCCTGGGCGTCAGCGAGGACCGCTGGCGCGCGATCGTCGACGAGGTCGTCTCCGACATCGAGGACGCGCTCGACGACGACGAGGTGGATGCCGAGATCGACCTGCGCACCGACCTCGAGGCCGTGGGTGTCGGCGTCTTCGCCGACGCGGTCATCGTCGTGTTCGCCGGTGCGACGTCGTTCCCCGACGCGCTTGTGCACGTCCAGCTGACGCCTGAGCTCGAGGTCGAGGACATCGAGATCGTGGGCGATGACGACGAGGAAGACGATGACGACGAGGACTGACGCCTGAAAGCCGCCGACGAACGGCCGGGAGACCCACGGGTGCCCCGGCCGTTCCGCGTTCGCGGCAGCTCTGGGCTGAGGCAATCGGCTCAAGAGCCGATGCGGAAATCCTCGAGCGGTGTGCCCGCCTCGTACGGGCCGAAGAAGAGGTCCGCGCCGTCGGCGGTGAGCGCGACCCCCGTGCCGGTGGATCCGTCGAACGCCGCGACCGTGGCGAAGGGCAGCCTCACACCGTCGTCGTCGGGGTCGGCGATCTCGAGCACCCACGTGCCCGCGCGGTCGACGAGAGCCGGGTCGGCGAGGGTCACGCGCATCATCCCCCCGTGGCCGGTGAAGGTCACGCTGCCGGAGAACCGGTGCCCCTCGCCGGCGAAGACGAATCCGCCGTCAGTCTCGCGCACGCCGCCCGCGACGACGACCGCCCCGTCGCTCATGCCGCGCACGTAGCCCACGAGGGACGTCTTGACCGCCCAGCGCAACACGCTCACGACGACGTCCAGCGGATCGAACGAGCGAACGACACCAGGGCTCGCACACGCTCGGGTGGATCGATCGTCGCCGACCAGATGACGTCGATGCCGACGGGATCGACGGGCGGCGAGATCTCCTTCATGGCCACAGGGTAGCCCTCGTAGCTGGCCGGGTTCGCGGGGCGCTGCACCAGGATGCCGTAGCCCAGTCCGCGGCCGACGAGTGTGCGAACCGCCTCGTAGCTGGCGGTGCGATGACGGATTCGCGGGGTGAGCCCGCGCGCCTCGAACAGCGACAGCGTGTGCGCCGAGGACGGCGGGGCGTCGAGCAGGATGAGGTCGCGCGACACGACGTCCTCGAGCCGCACGCTCTCTCCCTGGGCCAAGGGGTCGTCGGCGGCGAGCAGCACGTGGGCGGGCAGGGCGAAGAGGCGCTCGCGGCGCGGATGGCCGGGAACCAGGGTGTCGTACACGAAGGCGACATCGACCTCGCCCGACTCGATCCGCCCCTCGAGCTGATCGTGGGTGGCCTCGCGGATGTGGAGGTCGACCCGCGGGTGGGCCTCACCGAAGTCGTGCAGGAGCGGGGGCAGCACGGTGGGGGCGAGGGTCGGGTAACACCCGATCGTGATGGGCCCGACGAGTTCTCCGGGTTCGGCGCGCAGGCCGATCATGAGTTCGCGGGATGCCGCCAGCAGAGGCCGGGCGTGTTCGACGACGTAGGCCCCCGCGCTCGTGAGCGACACCCCGTGCGCGCGGCGTCGCACTGTAAGCGGCGTGCCCGCGAGCCGGTCGAGGTCGGCGAGCGAGTCGGAGAGGGTCGACGGGGAGATGCGGACGTCCGCCGCCGCGGAGGCGATGGTTCCGGCGTCGGCCACCGCGACGAGATAGGCCAGTTGCCGCAGCGTGAAGTCGGGCACGTCAGGCATCGGGCGCACCTCACATCGGTTCTATCGAAGAATGAGACCGGAAATAACCGCTTTCCCCGGGGTATGCATCGAACCATACTCGAACTGTTCGCCGCCGAACACCGACACGAGGAAGTGCACCGTGAGCCGACCCGCCCCGATCGCCGACTGGGTGACGATCCCGGACCTGTACCGCGACCCGTTCCCCATCTACGACCGACTGCGCGCCGAAGGCGGCGTGCACTGGGTTCCGAGCGTGGGCCGCTACCTCATCACGACCTATGACGCCGTGCACACGACCGAGTTCGACCAGGAGACGTTCTCGGCGAACGAGGAGGGCTCGCTACAGATCCGTGCCATGGGGCATTCCATGCTGCGCCGTGACGATCCGGAGCACTACCCCGAGCGCAAGGCCTGGCAACCGGTGCTGCGGCCGGGCGTCGTCAAGCGCACGTGGACCAGCGTGTTCGAACGCAACGCGGACCGCTACCTCGACGAGATGCTCGCCAAGGGGCCGGGTGCCGACATCATCTGGGATTTCGCGGCGCCGTATGCGGCGGAGAACCTGCGCGAGATCCTCGGCTTCCACAACGTGCACCAGGAAGATCTGCAGCGCTGGTCGCAGACGCTGATCGACGCGACCGGCAACTACGCCGACGACCCCGAGGTGTGGACCAAGGGCAAGCGCTCTTTCGACGAGGTCGACGCCGCCCTCGACGAGATGCTCGCGTGGCACGCGAAGCACCCCGATCACTCGCTCATCTCGACGCTGCTGCGCATCGCCGACTACGAGATGCCGATCGAGAAGATCCGCGCGAACATCAAGATGACGATCGGCGGCGGCCTCAACGAGCCGCGCGACGCCCTCGGTGTCGCCGCGTGGGCTCTGCTCGAGCACCCGGACCAACGCCGCGCGGTCGAGGCCGATCCTTCCCTCTGGCCCGCGGTGTTCGACGAGGCCATCCGCTGGATCGCACCCATCGGGCTGTACTCGCGTCAGGTCACGACCGACACCGTGCTCGCCGGGGTGCGGCTTCCCGCCGGGGCGAAGCTCGGCATCTGCATCCTTTCGGCCAACCGGGACGAGAACGTCTGGGCGGATGCCGCGGAGTTCGACATCCGCCGCGAGGTCAAGCCGCACCTCGCCTTCAGCAAGGGTGTCCACGTGTGCCTGGGCGCCTGGGTCGCCAAGGCGGAGGTGGCGACGGTCGGCTTGCCGCGTCTGTTCGAGCGCCTCCGCAGCGTGGATCTGCACCCGGAACGCCCGGCCGTGATCGGTGGGTGGGTGTTCCGCGGGATGCTGGAGCTTCCCGTCACCTGGAACACGTCGGCTGCCGCTCGTGTCCCCCTCGCCGAGACGCCGTCCGCCGCCCCGGCTGCGATGGTTCCCCACGTGGCGATCGTCGGCTCGGGCCCCGCCGGCTGCTTCACCGCGCAAGCGGTTCGGCGCTCCTTCCCCCACGCCGAGATCGACGTCTTTGATCGCTTGCCCGTGCCCTACGGTCTCGTGCGCTACGGAGTCGCCGCCGACCATCAGGGCACCAAGTCGGTGTCGCGGCAGTTCGACCGCCTTTTCACCGAGGAGGGCGTGCGATTCCACGGCGGCGTCGCGGTTGGGCAGGACGTCCCGCTCGACGCGCTCCGCTCCGCTTTCGACGCCGTGGTGCTCGCCTCGGGTGTCTCGGCTGACGCGCGCCTCACCGTACCGGGCGCCGACCTTCCCGGGGTCGTGGGTGCCGGGGCACTGACCCGACTGCTCAACGCTCACCCCGACCATCACGGTGACGACGTCGCGCTCGGCCCTCGCGTGGTGGTGATCGGCCACGGCAACGTCGCGCTCGACGTCGTGCGGTTGATCGCTCGCACGGGCGCGGACCTCGACGGGAGCGACGTCGACGACGCCGTGCACGGGCGCGTCGCGGGCGATGTCCGTGTCGTGCACGTCGTCGGGCGTTCCGCGCCGGAGACCGCCAAGTTCGACCCCGTCATGGTGCGCGAACTCGCCGCTATCCCGGGCATCGGCCACACGGTGCACGGAACCGACCTCACGGCGGTGCCCGAGGGCAAGGACGCCCGTGTCGACGCCGTCCGGACGCTCGAGCGCGCCGCCGACGAAACCGCCCGGGTGCAGGTGCACTGGTGGTTCGGTCTCACCCCGGAGGCGATCGAAGGTTCGGCATCGGCGGAGGGCGTGCGTTTTCGCGGCGCCGACGGCGCGGTGCGGCTCGACGCGGACGCAGTGGTCACCGCCGTCGGATTCGCCGCGGATCCGACGACCCTCGTCGAGCCCGGCGCCTACCCGGACGGGCGCATCGAGCCCGGACTCTACGTGGCCGGCTGGCTGCGCCGCGGCCCGCGCGGCACGATCCCCGATCAGCGCGCCGACGCGAGAGGCCTCGCCCGCGTCCTCGCCGACGACGTGGCGAAGGGCGCGATCACCGGCGGAGCGGCAGGTCTCGCGGCCCTCGACCTCCCCGATCACGTCGACTTCGACGGATGGCGACGGATCGACGCGCGCGAGACGCTCCGGGCCGCGCCCGGCCGCGTGCGGGCCAAGCTCCGCACGCGGGAGGATCTGCTCGCCGCCGCGGCCGACACGTCGACCCCGCTCCCGACGGTTGCGGTGTCGCGCTCCAAAACGGGCGGGGAGAGCAGCGTGCCCGTCACGCTCCTCTTCGGCACCGAGTCGGGGAACGCCGAGCTCGTTGCGGAAGACCTCGCGCGCCACCTCGGAGATCGCGCCGAGACGCGGGTCGTCGACCTCGGCGACCTGGACCTCGCCGACCTCGACCCCGGCCGAGTGCACCTCGTTGTCTGCTCGACCTACGGCGACGGCGAACTGCCCACGACCGTGCGCGGGTTACGTGAGCGGCTCCTGTCCGAGCGGCCGGGGCTCGATGGCATCCGCTATGCCGTGTTCGGTCTCGGCGACCGCAGCTACACGAAGACCTACTCGCGGGGGAGCGAGATGATCGACGAAGCGCTCGCCGCGTGCGGCGCCACGCGGGTGGGGGAGTACGGCCGCCACGATGCCGGTGGGCCGATGGATGCCGCGGAGGTCGCGCGCGAATGGGCCGATGGCGTGCTCGCCGAGCTCGCGGCTCGAGAGCTCGTCGCCCGCTGACCGGTGGTGCCGCGGGTCGCTCGCGGGGAGCGCCGGAGGGGAGCCGACCGCGGCTAGTAGCTGGCGCGGTCGGAGGCGTCGCCGCCCGACGACCACCGGGCCGCGAGGGCTTCTGAGCCTCGGGCGAGGAGAGCGACGTCGGCGCCGACGAGGAGGAAGGACGCCCCGGCATCCCGGTATGCCTCCGCCATATCGGGGTCGAACGCGTTCACGCCGACCGGCTTCCCGGCCGCGCGCACCGCGGTGA
This sequence comes from Microbacterium mcarthurae, assembly GCF_046064585.1. NCBI lineage: Bacteria > Bacillati > Actinomycetota > Actinomycetes > Micrococcales > Microbacteriaceae > Microbacterium > Microbacterium mcarthurae. Next base: position 444,157 of record NZ_JAROCE010000003.1, read on the forward strand.
AGGCCCGCAGGACCGCAGCCACGACGTCGGGATGCGTCTGCCGGCCGAGAAGACCCAGGGATGCCGCGAGGTCGCTGGGCCCCACGAAGACACCGTCGATTCCGTCCACCGCCGCGATGTCGCCCGCGGCGTCGACCCCCTCGGCCGTCTCGACCTGCACGAAGAGCGAGACGTGGTCGTCGGCGGCGGCGAGATAGTCCTCGACGCGGTTCCATCGCGCCGATCGCGCGAGCGCCGACCCCACGCCCCGCACGCCGCGCGGCGGATAGCGCACCGCCGCCACGAGTTCACGGGCCTGGTCGGCGGACGACACCATGGGGACGAGGATGTTCTGGGCGCCGAGGTCGAGCACCTGCTTGAGTGTGACCGTGTCGCCGATGGGGACGCGCACCACCGGTGTCGCCGGGTAGGCGGCGATGGCCTGCAGCTGCGTGAGCACCGACGTGAGGCCGTTGGGCGAATGCTCCATGTCGACGAGGATCCAGTCGGTCCCCGAGCCCGCGATGATCTCGGCCACTAGGGGGCTGCCCGAGCAGACCCACATCCCCGCGAGGGGGCGGGACGACTCCGCGAGGCGGTCGCGGAAAGTCGGAGCTAGACGAAGCGGCATTCGATCGTTCCCATCGGTCCGTAGTCGCACAGCACGCTATCGCCCCGCGACACCCACATCGGGCGCGTGAACGAGCCGGCGAGGATGATCTCGCCCGCTTCGAGCCGTGCGCCGTGCTGCGCGAACTTGTTCGCCAGCCAGGCGACGCCCGTGGCGGGGTGGCCGAGCACCCCGGCAGCGACCCCCGTCTCCTCGATGTCGCCATTGCGCGAGAGCACGCCGGGCACCCATCGCAGATCGATCTCGTCGGGGCGCTTGTGCACGTCGCCCAGGACCATCGCGCCGTAGGCGGCGTTGTCGGAGATCGTGTCGACGATCGTGCGACCCTCGAGCTCGATGTGGGAGTTGAGGACCTCCAGGGCCGGGACGGCATAGTCGATCGCCGCCAGCGCGTCCTCGAGAGTGCAGTCCGGTCCCTTGAGAGGCTGCTTCAGCACGAACGCGAGCTCGACCTCGATGCGGACGTTCGAGAAGTGCTCCACCGGGATGTCGTCTCCCGAGCGGTACACGGTGTCGTCGAACATGACGCCGTAGTCGGGCTCGGTGATCCCCGTGGCGTGCTGCATCGCCTTCGAGGTCAGCCCGATCTTTCGCCCGACGAGCGTGCGGCCCGCCGCGATCTGCGTGTCGCGCCAGCGGCCCTGAATCGCATACGAGTCGACGACCGTGGCATCCGGAAACCGTGCGGTGATGCGCGGAATCATGGTGTGTGTGCGGTCGGCCTCCGCGAGCTCGGCCGCGATCTGGTCGATCTGCTGCTCGGTGAGCATGCGTTCCTCCGTGTCTTTCGGCCTGAGTCGCCAGAATTTGTCGCCTCCGGGCGAGCCTGGGCGACAAATTCTGGCGACTCGCGCCTCGTTAGAGCTGGTTGCCGAGCTTGAACTCGGAAGAAGGGGATGCCTCGGGGGCGCGGGTGTAGGAGAAGCCGTCGGCCCCGATCGTCACGGCCATCTCGCTCGCGTCGGTGCGGGCACGCACCGGCTGCGGGTTGCCGTCGAGGTCGAGGACGAGCGACGCCTCGGTGTACCACGACGGCACGACCGCGTTGCCCCACCAGTCACGGCGCTGGTTGTCGTGGACGTCCCACGTGACGACCGGGTTGTCGGGGTCGCCGGTGTAGTAGTCCTGCGTGTAGATCTCGACCCGGTGGCCGTCGGGGTCGCGCAGGTAGAGGTAGAACGCGTTCGAGACGCCGTGACGCCCGGGTCCGCGCTCGATGGCATCCGACCGCCGGAGCGCGCCGAGCTTGTCGCAGATGGCGAGGATGTTGTGCTTCTCGTGCGTGGCGAAGGCGACGTGGTGCATGCGGGGGCCGTCGCCGCCGGTCATGGCCGTGTCGTGCACGGTGGGCTTCCGCCGCATCCACGCGGCGTAGACCGTGCCCTCGTCGTCCTGGATGTCTTCGGTGACGCGGAAGCCGAGCGTCTGCATGAAGTTGACGGCGCGCGGCACGTCGGGCGTCACCTGGTTGAAGTGGTCGAGGCGGACGAGCTCGCCCGGCGTGTGCAGGTCGTAGCGCCACGACAGACGCTCGACGTGCTGGGTGTCGAAGAAGAACTCGTACGGAAACCCGAGCGGGTCCTCCACGCGCACGGAATCGCCGATGCCCTTCGTGAAGCCGTCACGGCGCCGCTCGACCCGGCATCCGAGCTCGGAATAGAAAGCGACCGCCTTGTCGAGGTCGTCCGCGCTGCGCACGCGGTACGAGAACGCCGCGACCGCCGCGACCGGACCCTGGCGCAGCACGAGGTTGTGGTGGATGAACTCCTCGGTCGAGCGCAGGTAGATCGCGTCGCCGTCCTCCTCGGTGACGTAGAGCCCCAGCACGTCGACGTAGAACTCCCGGGATGCCGCGAGGTCGGTGACGACGAGCTCCATGTAGGCGCAGCGCAGGATGTCGGGCGCGGGGGAGGAGGGCGTCGGGATGGGGTTGTCGGTGCGGATCGGCGCCTCGGCGGAGACGAAGAAGCCCGAGGAGGTGCGGGTCATCTGGCTGCGGTCGGTCATCTCAGGCTCCTTTGCCGAAGGTCGGGTTGTGGGACGGGCCGAGGGTGATGTGCACGGCCTGCTGGTCGGTGTAGAAGTCGATCGAGCGGTACCCGCCCTCGTGGCCGAGGCCGGATGCCTTCACGCCGCCGAACGGGGTGCGGAGGTCGCGCACGTTGTTGGAGTTGAGCCACACCATGCCGGCCTCGACGTTCTGCGCGAACAGGTGAGCGCGCTTCAGGTCGTTCGTCCAGACGTAGGCGGCGAGGCCGTACTTGGTGTTGTTCGCCAGCTCCAGCGCCTCGTCGTCGGTGTCGAACGGCGTGATGGCGACGACCGGACCGAAGATCTCCTCCTGGAAGATGCGCGCATCGGGGGCGACGTCGGCGAAGACGGTCGGCTGGACGAAGTTCCCCTCGTCGAAGCCGTCGGGGCGGCCGCCGCCGGCCACCAGTCGGCCCTCGGTCTTGCCGAGCTCGACGTACGACATGACCTTGGCGTAGTGCTCGGGGTGGACGAGCGCGCCGACCTCGGTCTCGGGGTCGTCGGGGTAACCGACCTTCACTCGCGCGGCCTGCGCGGCGTAGCGCTCGACGAACTCGTCGTACACGGCCCGCTCGACGAGGATGCGGCTACCGGCGGTGCACCGCTCGCCGTTGAGCGAGAACACACCGAAGATGGTCGCGTCGATCGCGGCATCCAGGTCGGCGTCGGCGAAGACGATCGCGGGGCTCTTGCCGCCCAGCTCCATCGAGAGACCCTTGAGGAAGGGGGCCGCGTTGGCGAAGATGAGCTGCCCGGTCGAGCTCTCTCCCGTGAAGGAGATGAGCGGCACGTCGGGGTGCTTCACGAGGGCGTCGCCGGCGTCCTCGCCGAGCCCGTTGACGAGGTTGAACACCCCTTCGGGGAGTCCCGCCTCCTCGAAGATCCCGGCCCACAGGGATGCCGACAGCGGCGTGAACTCCGCGGGCTTGAGCACCACGGTGTTGCCGGTGGCGAGGGCCGGGGCGAGCTTCCACGACTCGAGCATGAACGGTGTGTTCCACGGCGTGATGAGGCCCGCGACGCCGATCGGCTTGCGGTTGACGTAGTTGAGCTGGCGGCCCGGCACCTTGAACGCATCGTCGGTCTGCGCCACGATCAGGTCGGCGAAGAACCGGAAGTTCTCGGCCGCGCGCCGGGCCTGTCCCAACGCCTGCGTGATCGGCAGGCCCGAGTCGAAGGACTCCAGCTCCGCCAGCCGCGCGTCACGGGACTCGACGATGTCGGCGATGCGGTGCAGCACGCGGGAACGCTCGCGGGGGAGCATGCGAGGCCATGGTCCGTCGGTGAAGGCCTTCCGTGCGGCGGCGACCGCGCGGTCGATGTCGGCCTTCTTGCCCGCCGCCGCCGTGACGTACGTCTCGTTGGTGACGGGATCGAGGACGTCGAAGGTGTCGCCGTCGGCAGAGTCGACGAAGGCGCCGTCGATGTAGTGACGGATGCGCTCGGGCAGATCGGCGGGGATGGTCCGCTGCAGCGTCTGTGTGTCGCTCATGGGGATGCTTTCCTGTGTCAGACCGCCGGGAGGCCGAGGACCTCGTCGGGGTGTTCGTGGATGAGGTAGGCGTCGAGGGTGGCAGCGCGATGCCGGCGCGAGGCCTTCTCGATCTCGCCGAGGGGGGCTGCGGACTCGATCAGGCGGAGGATGTTCTCGTGCTCGCGGACACTCTCTGCGGCGCGACCCGGCACGAAGCTGAAGGTCGAGTCGCGCAGGTGCCCGAGGCGGGCCCATTCGGCCTGGACGAGTTCGAGCATGCGCGGGTTCGCGCAACGCTCGAACAGGATCGCGTGGAACTCCTGGTTCAACGCGGTGAAGACGCGCGGGTCGAAGTGCTCGAGTGTCTCGATCATGCGTTCGTTGATCGCGCGGGCACGGTGGAGATCGTCGGAGGTCAGCGCCCGTGCCGACAGCGCGGTGGCCGCGCCCTCCAGGATGCTGAGGGCCTGCATGCTGTGCCGGTACTGCGAGTCGTCCACCATCGACACCCGCGCCCCGACATTGCGCTCGAACGTCACGAGACCCTCGGCCTCGAGCTGACGGATGGCCTCGCGCACGGGCACCACGCTCATGTCGAGATCGCTCGCGATCGAACCGAGCACCAGGCGGTATCCCGGGGTGAACTCCTGACGCGCGATCCGGTCCTTGATCCAGTGGTACGCCTGCTGCGACTTGCTGAGCGTCACTTCCGCGGCCCTCACGAACGTTCCTTCTCGTAGCGGGCGCGCCACTGCGCGTTCATCGGGAAGAGACCGTCCACGGGGTGTCCCGCCGCGACCTGCGTCGCGATCCAGGCATCCTCTTCCTCCTGAGCGAGGGCGGCGTCGACGACCTCTTCGACGAGTGCGGGCGGGATGACGATGACCCCGTCGCCGTCACCCACGATGACATCACCCGGCTGGACGGTGGTGCCGCCGCACCCGATCGCCACATCGGTGTCCCACGGCACATGCCGGCGGCCGAGCACCGCCGGGTGCGGTCCACGCGAGAAGACGGGGAGACCCACCGCGGCGACGGCCGCGTAGTCGCGCACGCCTCCGTCGGTCACGATGCCTGCGGCGCCGCGGGCTTTCGCGCGCAGGGCCAGGATGTCGCCGAGCGTGCCCGACCCCGATTCGCCGCGGGCCTCGATCACGATGACCTCGCCCTCTCCGACGCTGTCGAAGGCGCGCTTCTGGGCGTTGTACCCGCCGCCGTGCGAGGCGAACAGGTCTTCGCGGTGGGGGACGAAACGCAGCGTCCGAGCCAGGCCGACGAGCGTGGACCCGGGATGCATCGCGGCCACGCCGTCGATGGAGACATCGTTCAATCCGCGCTTGCGCAATTGCCCCGAGAGGGCGGCGACAGGAACCCGCGAGAGCTTCGCGCGCAGTTCGTCGGTGAGTCGGAACGGTGCGGGTGCGGCGGGGAGCCCCGCGCTCTCGCGCGAGCCCCACGCCTCGGCGCGCTGGTGGTCGTCGACGGAGGGGAGGGAGCCGAGCGTGTCGTCGAACGGTTCGTCGCCCTCGACGACCGTCGTCACCAGGCGCCCTGAACTGGGCGACTCGGCCACGCCGGGAGCGTCGACCTCGACCTCCACCACGGCCCCCGGAAGGACGACGCTCGAGCCCGCGGGCGTACCCGTGAGGATGATGTCGCCGGGTTCGAGCGTGAGGTGCTGCGAGAGGTCGGCAACGATCTGGGTCAGCGGGAACAGAAGGTCTTCGGTCGTGTCGTCCTGGGCGAGCGCACCATCCACCCACGTGCGCACGCGAAGGCCGGTGGGCGACACGGTCGCCGCGGGGATGAGCCGGGGGCCGAGCGGCGTGTAGCCGTCACGCCCCTTGGACCGGACGTTGGACCCTTTGTCGTTCGCGCGGAGATCGTAGACGCCGAAGTCGTTGGCCGCGGTCACCGCCGCCACATGGCCCCATGCCTCGTCGGCCGCGACCCGCCGCGCGGTCGCGCCGATCACCAGGGCGATCTCGCCCTCGAAGGCCAGCAGTTCGGTGCCGGCGGGGCGTTCGATGGTCGATCCCGATGCGGCGATCGAGCTGGACGGCTTGAGGAAGTAGGACGGGTGCGCGGGCCGTCGGCCGCGCTGGTCGGCTCGCGAGGGGTAGCTCAGGTGCACCGCGATGACCTTCCCGGGACGGGCGGGCAGCGCGGCGAAGCGCGGGTCTGCGGCATCCGTCGTGCTCATGAGGCTCCTTCGCTGCTCATTGCGTCGTATTCGAAATCGTATATGATCTGACGCGGCGGTTCAACCGACCGACTGACAGCGACGTCGACAGAGGGACACCCAACGATGAGTTCTCCAATCTCTCCCACAGCGGGCGGCTTCACGCCGACCGGTACCATCTCCACTCCCGCCGATCGGCGCCGTGTCGTCTTCGCCACGGTGGTCGGCACGACCGTCGAGTGGTACGACTTCTTCATCTACGCCCAGGCGGCAGGGCTCGTGTTCGCCGCGATCTTCTTCGAGCCCGCCGGCCCCGGGATCGCGCTCATCCTGTCGTTCCTGACGGTGGGGCTCAGCTTCCTGTTCCGGCCGCTGGGTGCCTTCCTGGCGGGACACTTCGGTGACAAGTACGGCCGCCGCGTGGTGCTCATGGTCACGCTGATCCTCATGGGCGTGTCCACGACGCTCGTCGGCCTGCTCCCCACCTACGCGGCCATCGGCGTCGCAGCCCCGATCCTGCTGATCTTCCTGCGCATCCTGCAGGGCATCTCGGCCGGTGGGGAGTGGGGAGGCGCGGTGCTCATGGCCGTCGAGCACGCCCCCAAGAACAAGCGTGGACTCTTCGGCGCCTCGCCCCAGATCGGCGTGCCGATCGGTCTGCTCCTGGCATCCGGAATGATGGCGATCATGGCGCTCATCGCGCCCGGCGACGCCTTCCTCGAGTGGGGATGGCGCGTGCCGTTCCTCTTCAGCGTCGTCCTGATCTTCGTCGGGTACTACATTCGCAAGCGCGTCGAGGAGAGCCCCGTCTTCGTCGAGCTCGCCGAGCGCCGGGAAGAGACCAAGACGCCCATCGTGCAGCTGTTCCGCAAGCACTGGGCCCTCGTGCTCATCGCCGCGTTCGTCTTCGCGGGCAACAACGCGGCCGGATACATGTCCACCGGCGGATACATCCAGAACTACGCCACCAACCCCGCCGGCCCGCTCGGGCTCGACCGCGGCCCGGTGCTGTGGGCCGTCGCCGGAGCGTCCGTCGGATGGCTCGTCTTCACATGGCTCTCCGGCTGGATGAGCGACATCATCGGTCGGCGCACCACGTACATCATCGGCTGGATCGCTCTCGCGATCGGCGCCGTCACGCTGTTCCCGCTCGTGAACACCGGGGAGATCGCGCTGGTGTTCCTCGGGCTCCTCATCCTGACCGTCGGCCTCGGCTTCACGTACGGCCCGCAGGCGGCCCTGTACGCAGAACTGTTCCCCGCCTCCGTGCGGTTCTCGGGGGTGTCGATCTCGTACGCGATCGGCGCGATCCTCGGCGGCGCGTTCGCCCCGACCATCGCCACCGCGCTGGTGCAGTCCACCGGCACGACGTGGTCGGTGGCCTTCTACCTCGTCGGGATGGCCGTGCTCGGCCTCATCGCGACCCTGCTGCTGCGCGATCGTCGCGGCATCCCGCTCGGTCCCGACCACGAGGCCGAGCAGGCCGTCTCGCCGATCTACGGGATGTCTCGGTCCTGAGCCGCCTCCCCGGATCCGGTCATCGGCGCGCCGGTGGGGCGCAGGCCCACCCGGCGCGCCGATGCACGTGCCGGCGATGATCGTCACCGCGTGATGACCTTCGGGGCGGCCACGGCCTTGAGGCCTTCCTTCCCGAACTCCATCCCGTAGCCGGATCCCTTCACACCCCCGAACGGCACCATCGGGTTGAGCGTTCCGTGCTGGTTGATCCACACGGTGCCGGCCTGCAGACGCTCGGCCACGGCCATGGCCTCGTCGACGTCGGAGCCCCACACCGACGCCCCGAGCCCCTGGTCGGCGGCGTTCGCGCGGGCGATGGCGTCGTCGAGGTCGCTGTAGCGCAGGACGGGGATGGCAGGCCCGAACTGTTCCTCGCCCACGAGTGCCGCGTCGTCGTCGATGTCCGCGACGACCGTGGCGCGGTAGAAGTGCGGACCGAGCTCGGTGGCCGCCTCGCCGCCCGTGACGATACGAGCGCCGCGCGAGCGGGCGTCGTCGATCAGGCGCGAGACGATGTCGAACTGCTGCCCCGTCGACAGGGGGCCGAGGGCGCTGCCCTCATCGGTGCCCGGCCCCATCGGGGTGGCCTCGGCGAGCGCGGCGAGGGCTGCCACGACGTCTTCGTAGAGGGAGTCGTGCACGTACAGGCGCTTGAGCGCGGCGCACGTCTGACCGGTGTTGATGAAGATGCCCCAGAACAGGTTCTGGGCGATCGCGTCGACATCCGTGCCCGGAAGGACGATTCCGGCGTCGTTGCCGCCGAGCTCGAGAGTGAGGCGCGCGAGGTTGTGCGCCGACCCCTCGATGATGCGCCGACCCGTGGCGGTGGAACCGGTGAACATGATCTTGTCGAGATCGGGGTGCGACGCGATCGCCTCGCCGACGTCCCGACCGCCCGCGACGACGGTGAGCACGCCGTCGGGCAGGTGGCGGTTCATCAGCGCGGCGACGGCGAGCACACTGAGCGGGGTGTACTCGCTGGGCTTGGCGACGACCGTGTTGCCCATGCGCAACGACGGCGCGATCTGCCAGATCGCGATGAGTGCGGGCCAGTTCCACGGGCCGATCGCACCGACCACGCCGAGCGGGGCGTAATGCAGTTCGGAGCGGGTGCCCTCGGCCTCGAAGAGCACCTCGGGTTCGAGCACGGTGTCGGCCGCCTGGCGGATCCACACCGCGCACCCTGCCGCCTCGAAACGGGCGCCCGGCCCGTTCAGCGGCTTCCCCTGCTCGCGAGCGATGATCTGGGCGAGCTCCTCGGCGTGGGCATCGATTTCGTCGGCGGCCCGGTGCAGGATCGCCGACCTCTCGGCGTGCGTGAGCGCGGCCCAGGCGGGTTGCGCGGCGCGCGCTGCGGTCACCGCCCGTGCGAGATCGGCCGCCGTGTGCACGGGGGCATAGCCGATGGTCTCACCGGTGGCGGCGTCGGGTATCGCGCGGCCGATCGCCTGGTCGACCGTGATCTCGGCGAGCAGCGTCGCCGTCTCCGTCTGTGTCATCTGATCCTCCTCGAGCAGATCCGTGCGCTCAGTCAACCGGCGCGGGCCGCATCGCTCTCGGGCTGCGGCGCACGCCACGTGTACGGGAGCGAACGGTCTGCCCGAGGGAGGGTCAGCCGGCGAGGCTGGCGGCGTCGACGTGCTGCAGACGGTGGTCGCGCGGGCCGTGCCCGTAGGTCGACTTGAACAGCTTGCTGAAGTGGCTGGGGTCGATGAACCCCCAGGCCTGGGCGATCTGCACGATCGATCGCGAGCTCTGCGCGGCGTCCTCCAGGTCGAGCCGGCAGCGCTCGAGGCGGCGGGAACGGATGTAGCCCGAGACGGTCTCGCCCTCCTCCTGGAAGAGGTACTGCAGCTGGCGGGCGGAGATGAAGTGGGCCCGGGCGATCGAGTCGGTGTTCAGCCCGGGGTCGTCCAGGTGCCGATCGATGTAGTGGGCGACCGCGTCGAGCGTCACGCGCCAGGGCTCGCGGGCCGTCGAGCTCTGCAACTCGGCCGAGAGCAACGCCGTGATGAGGTCGAAGGCGCTGCGGATGATGCGGGCGCCGTTGACACCCTCGAGCTGATCGAGGTCTTCCGCGAGGTGCTGCATGAACGGGCAGATGACACGACCGATCCCGGTGTCGCCCCGGAGACGTACGGCGGTCACGGTGGGGACGAGGTTGGCCGACAGGCCGAGCATGCTGTGCGGGAACATCATCACGAGCGAGCGCATCTGACCGGCGTACTCGAGTGTGTACGGTCGCGCCGTGTCGTAAATGGCGACGTCGCCGGGGGAGAGGTGCGCGCTGCGCCCGTCCTGCATGACGAGACCGGTGCCGGTCAGCTGCATGCTGAGCTTGAGATGGTGCGGGTCGTCGTCGCGGATCGACGACGGCGCGCGGTGCACCCGATGCGAGGATGCCGCGATGTCGGTGACGCACGTGCCGTCGACCACCCGCGTGCGCAGGTTGCCGGTGAACCCGTCAGGATCGATCGTCGACAGCACGAGCGGGACGAAACGGTTCCCCACGAGGCGGATCCACTCGTCGAAGCTCACGCCGTGGTGGTTCTGCATGTCGCGGGTCGTCGGGTCGGTCTGTTCCATCGCCTGCCTCCTTGCAGTGATGTCGAAACGTCCCCCCAGACTATGCGCGCTCGCGGACGCGCGTGCGGATGACCCGGTCGGTGTGCGCCGAACACCATGGCGCCTGCGCCGTGGGCCATGTGGCCGTGGCATCCGACCCGCCACACTGGTCCGACGGGACGCCGGTCCCGCACGACATCCATGCGAGGGAGCATCAGGTGATCCGCGACGATCTGTACGACATCGGTCTGCGCCAGCGGCGCGACATGTTCGGGCCCGAGGGGGCGGAGGCGCAGGTCGAGCACACGACCGACCTCAACGACAAGATCCAGGACTTCGTCACCCGCTACTGCTTCGGCGACATCTGGCAGCGCGGCGGACTGCCGCTGTCTGATCGCAGCAAGGTGACGCTGGCGATGCTCATCGCCCAGGGCAAGTCCCACGAGCTGCGCATCCACACCCGTGGTGCGCTGGCCAACGGTGTGTCGGTGCTCGAACTGCGCGAGGTCATCGTGCACTCGATGCTGTACTGCGGCATCCCCGCCGCGGTCGAGGGCCTTCGTGCGCTCGAAGAGGTGCTGGCCGAGAAGGGCCTGCCCTCCAGCATCGACGATGAGGCGGAGAAAGCCGGGGTGCCGGCATGAGCGGGGGAGCGGGTCCCGTCCTCGGCGACGACGCGGTGACCACTCGCGTCCGCACCGTCGGCTTCATCGGGCTGGGCACGATGGGCGACCCGATGGTCACCAACATCGCGGCATCCGGAGCTTTCGCGCGCGTGCTCGTGCACGACGTCGACGTCGACCGCGCCGCGGCGTTGGCCGCACGGATCGGCGCCGAGCCCGCGGCCGACCTCACCGACCTCGCCGACTGTGAGGTCATCGTGCTGATGCTGCCCACCAGTGCGATCGTGCGGTCGGTGCTCGTGGATGAGGACGGTGCGCCGCGCATCCCCTCGGCGCCGGGCACGGTGTACGTGGACATGAGCTCGTCCGACCCGACCGAGACGGTCGAGACGGGTCGCCTCCTGGCCGCGTCCGGTGTGCATCTGGTCGACGCCCCGGTGTCGGGTGCGCGCGAACGGGCGATCGCGGGCACCCTCGCGATCATGATGGGCGCGGACGACGAGGACGCCGCGGAGCGGGCGGTACCCGTCATCGACACGATGAGCGCCCGCATCTTCCGCACGGGCGGTCTCGGCACCGGGCACGCGATGAAAGCGCTGAACAACTTCGTCGCCGCGGCCGCCTACACCGCGTCGACGGAGGCGTTGACGGCGGGCGCCCGGTTCGGACTCGATCCCGCCGTCATGGTGGAGATCTTCAACGCGTCGACCGGGCAGAGCTTCGTGACGACGCACGTCCTGCCGGACCACATCGTCGGTGGCCGGTTCGCCTCGGGCTTCGCGCTCCCGCTGATGACGAAGGACGTCCGCATCGCCCAGAAGGTGCAGCGGGCGATGGCGCATGACGCACCGGTGTGCGACGCGGTGGCCGGTGCGCTCGGCGACGCCCTCGACGCGCTCGGCGACGTCGACCACACCCGCGCATACGAGTTCTGGAACGAGCGCTGAGATGACCGTCACCGCTCCCGCGCCGGTGCAGACGTCGCGCTTCGACACTTACCTGCGGGGCCAGAGCGCGGTCCTCGGCGTGATCGCCGCGGGCGCGCTCGTGGTGCTCATGCTCGCCACCGTCGTCGACGTCGTAGTGCGCTTCATCGCCCGCGCGAGCGTACCCGGGATGCTCGAGGTCGCCGAGTCGGCCCTCGTCACCTCGGTGTTCCTGGGGCTGGCGTGGACGTCGATGCAGGGCGGGCACGTCGCCGTGTCGATCGTGACCGACCGCCTCCGGCCCGCCCTGGCGCGGGCCGTGTCCGTCGCGGTCTGGGTGCTCAACGCCGGACTGCTGGCCTGGATGACATACGCGTCGCTCACGCGTGCGGTTCAGGCGACCACGCGCAACGAGACGCGGTTCGGTCTCGTGCAGTGGCCGGTGTGGCCCCTGCGCTGGGTGATCGCGATCGGACTCGCGCTGTGGCTGGTCGTCGCGATCGCGAACGTCGTGCGAACCATTCGAGGACGCGCGGCCTACGGCGAAGACGCCGAAGCCACGGTCGACGCGTGAGCGGCGATCGGAACGACGAAGGAGTGACTCCATGTTGGTGACGATGATCGTGCTCGCGGTCGTGGTGCTGCTGATCCTGCTGCTCATGGCGCGGATGCCGGTGGCCCTGGCACTGGGCCTGTCCGGCGCCGTGGGACTCGGCATCCTGCAAGGCACCGTCTACACGACGAACGTGCTCGGGTCGGTGCCGTTCTCGGCGACCGCGAGTTTCTCGCTCACGATCATCCCGATGTTCATCCTCATGGGGATGCTGGCGATGCGCGCACGGATCGCCGAGCACGTGTTCGCGATCGCCAACCATTTCGTCAGCCGGTTCCCCGGGGGCCTGGGCGTTGCGACCGTCATGGCGTGCGCGGGCTTCTCCGCCGTGTCCGGCTCCAGCATCGGAACGGCCGCGACGATGTCAAAGCTCTCGGTCAACGAGATGCGCGCCTACGGCTATCCGGCGGCGCTCGCCACCGGCATCGTGGCGATCGCCGGCACCCTGGGCGTCATCATCCCGCCGAGCACCTTCCTCGTGCTGTACGCGATCATGACCGGGGAGTCGGTCGCCCAGATGCTCGCGGCGGGCATCATCCCGGGTCTGCTGACGGCCGCGGGGTACGTCACCTACATCCTCATCCTCGGCCATCGCCAGATCGTGCGGAAGGACGTCGAACTGGCCGACGTTGTCGTCGAGGCGCGCACGGCCGCCGCGACCGCTGCGCGCGGCGGTGCCGCGGCATCCGCACCGGTGCACTCGGCATCCGTGGATGCCGCGCTGCACGCGACGCCGAACACCGGGGCGGTCCGCCAGTCGTACGGGCACACGGTCCGGACCCTCCCGTGGCGCGGGCTCGTCCGCCTCGGACTCATCTTCCTGATCATCCTCGGCGGGATGTTCTCCGGCGTGTTCACCTCGACCGAGTCGGCCGCCATCGCGGCCTTCGTCGCCCTGCTGATCCTGCTGTGGGAGTTCCGCCGTGCCGGCGTGACCGCGCTGTGGGGCAACGTGAAGGGCGCGCTGCTGGACACCGCGCAGACGACGTCGATGGTCTTCATGATCCTCGTCGGCTCGAGCATCTTCTCGACGTTCCTGATCGCCGCGCACGTGCCCGACACCATCACGACGTGGATCGCCGGCCTCGCCATCCCGCCGTTGCTGACGATCGGCCTCCTCCTCCTGCTGCTCCTCCCGCTGGGCACCGCTCTGGACGAGATCTCGGTGCTGATCATCACGATCCCGATCATCTATCCGGTCGCGATGGAGCTCGGCTTCAACGGCATCTGGCTGGGCCTCATGATCGTCAAGCTCACCGCTATCGGCATGGTCACCCCGCCCGTCGGCATGACGTGCTTCGTCGTGTCCGGTGCGACGGGGGTGCCGACCGAGACCGTGTTCCGCGGCGTCCTCCCGCTCATGACGATGGACGTGCTCGTCTCGGCGCTGCTGTTCTTCGTGCCCGCGATCGTGCTCTGGCTGCCCTCCCTCGTCGCGCAGACGGCCGGATGACGCGGACGTGCGCCGATGACCCGGCGGTCTGCGGCTGCAGCCATGGGGATGCCACGGCCGGCCGCGCAAACTGAACCCACCCGCGAACCGTGTCCCGGCGGAGCGGACCGACAGAAAGGACGATGATGTTCTCACAGCACTCCCGACCCCGCTCGAGGCGGGCTCTCGCGCTCGCCGGAGGGCTCGCCGCGGCGCTCGCGATCTCCGGTTGCGCCGGCATCCAGAATTCCGGCGGCGGCGATGCGGCCGGGGAGAGCGTGACGTTCACCCTCGCCACCGGCGCGCAGGCGGGAACGCCGAACGCGGCGGTGCAGGACTGGTTCCTGGACCGCGTGGAAGAGGTCACGGAGGGACGCATCAGCTTCGAGCGCACCGCGACCGAGGCGCTGTGCAAGGCCGCCGAGGTCGCGGACTGCGTCCGCGATGGGCGCGCGCAGATCGGCGTCACAGTGCCGGACTACACCCCGCAGTACTTCCCCTCGACCAGCATGGTCAGCATCCCGTTCCTCAGCCAGAACTCGCAGGCGATCATGCAGTCCATCTACGACCTGCACACCGGATACGAACCGGCGATGGCGGTCATGGACGGCAACAACCTGCACCACGTCGCCACGTGGCCGGTGGGGCGTTTCCTCTTGGGGAGCAAGGAGCCGCTCACCGACGCGTCGCAGTTCGCGGGCCTGCAGATGCGCGCGTCCGGCCCGATCATCCAGCAGGTGCTCAGCGGCGCCGGCGCGAACATCGTCGCCATCACCGCGCCCGAGACCTACGAGGCCGTCGAACGCGGGGTCGTCTCCTCCATCGGCGGCGCGATCGACTTCCCCGTGAACTACAAGATCATGGAGCTGCTGCCGTACTGGAGCGACCCGGGCGTGGGCCAGTACTCCACGTTCGGCATGTGGGTGTCCAAGGACGCGTACGACGCGCTGCCCGACGACCTGCGCGAGCAGTTCGACAGCGTCGTGGAGGAGCTGAACGGGGGCGCCGGCATCGCGGCGTTCAACGAGACCGCCGCAGGGCAGTGCCAGGAGATGCTGGATGCGCCGACGGTGCAGGACCTCACGGCCTGGGACGAGTCGGCGACGGCCTCGTGGGAGGACACCGTCGGCGACACCGGTGCGCAGAAGTGGATCGAGCTCGCCACCGGGCAGGGGCTCCAGGATGCCGAAGGGGTGCTCGAGCAGTACATCGCCGGCCTGGAGACCTACGCCGACGCCGAGTACGACGACGCGACCAGCGACTGCGTGGCGGCGTTCGCCGACCGTTGACCGTGACCCGCGTGCTGTCGGGTCCGGGCATCCCGCCCGGGCCCGGCAGCACGCGATGGAGAGGATGCCGTGATGCACAAGATCGTCGTGCTGTACCTGCCGCCCGCCGACCGGGAGCACTTCGCCCGCTACTACCGGGAGACGCACCTGCGGCTGGCGGCGCGGCTGCCCGGTGTCGTCGAGATGGGCTATGCGCTCGATCTCGACGCGCAGGGCGGACCGTACTACGCGATGTTCGAGGCGACGTTCGACTCGGCGGAGTCGGCCGGTGCCGCGATGGCCTCGCCGGAGGGACGCGCCGTCGAAGCCGACGTGCCGAACTACGCGACCGGGGGCGCGGTGGTGCTCGGGGTGCCGCTGATCGGCGTGCCGAGCGCCAACGGCCGGCCGCCGCTGGACTGACGACGCGGTCCGCTCCGCCGTCGGGCTAGGAGTTCACCCGGATGATCTCCTGCTGGTAGGGGGCGATGACGCCGCCGCTGATGCGCAGGTCGAGGAGGAGGAACGGCCGCTCGTCCGCGTCGCGCTGGGTCCACCCGGCGAGGGCGTCGAGGTCGGCCAGGTCGCGCACGACCACCCCCTCCGCACCGAACCCGCGCGCGACCGCGGCGAAATCGACCTCCGGGATCAGCATCGGCTCGCGGGCCAGTCCCTTCAGGCCGTAAAGGTTCACCTCGGCCCCGTAGGCGGCGTCGTTCCACACCACCGCCAGACCGCGGCCGCCGGCGACGCGCACGGCCGATTCGAGGTCGGCGATGGCCATGAGTCCGCCGCCGTCACCGGTGGTGAGCACGATCGTCGAGTCCGGTCGGGCGGCGGCGGCTCCGGGCACGCTGGGGAACCCGAGCCCGATGGACTGGTACGCGGTGCCGACCATCATCACGCGGTCGGGGGACTCCACCGGCCAGTACATGTTCGACCATCCGAGGAAGTGCCCGCCGTCCGACACCACGACCCTGTCCTCGGGGAGCAGCTCGCCGATGCGGACCGCGACCGTCCTCGGGTCGAGGCGCCCGTCGGGGGCGACGCCGTCGCCCGCGTCGCGCGCGCACAGCGCCGCGATGTCCAGGGACTCCCGCCATCCCGACCGTCGTGTGCCGCGGGCGAGCAGGCGCGCGGTGATCGCCGAGGCGGCATCGGCGGCGTCCGCCCGCACGAAACCCCCGACCTGCGGATGGGTGGCCGAGGGTGCGGTGTCGACCTGGAACACGCGCGTCCCCGGCGCGAACAGCTCGCCGAAGCGCATCGTGAACTGGTTGAGGCCGGCGCCGAAGACGACGGCGACATCGGCCTCGCGCACGAGCTGCATCGCGCCCTCGGCACCGAAGCCGCCGGTGACGCCCAGGTCGTAGCGCCGGTCGGGGAAGATGCCCCGGCCCAGCGCTGTCGAGGCGGTGACCGCTCCGGTCGCCTCGGCCAGCGCGCCCAGCGCCTCCCCGGCGTCGGCGAGCCAGGCGCCGCGCCCGGCGAGGAGGAACGGGCGCTCGGCGTGGGAGAGCGCGTCGGCGACCCGGTGGAGCGCTGCGGCCGTGAACGGGCTGGGGGGTCCGGCCTGCGTCGCGAGGGTGAGCGGCGCGGGAGGCGGGACTTCTCCGGCATCGCGCGCGGCCACGTCGTACGGGATCGCGAGGATCGCCGGGCGGCGGTAGGTGAGGGCGTGCTCGAGGGCGATGGCGGTCGTCGCCGCGGCATCCCGCTCTCCCACGGTGTACGTGCGCACCCCCACCGCCGAACCGAGCGCGATCTGGTCGACGCCCCAGGGCCGTGGACCCGACGTCGG
The DNA here is from genome assembly GCF_046064585.1 of Microbacterium mcarthurae. NCBI lineage: Bacteria > Bacillati > Actinomycetota > Actinomycetes > Micrococcales > Microbacteriaceae > Microbacterium > Microbacterium mcarthurae. Next base: position 461,200 of record NZ_JAROCE010000003.1, read on the forward strand.
CTCATCACCGACGACGAGCACGAGCGGGATGCGGGCCTGCGCCGCCTCCGCGAGAGCGGTCAGCGTGTTCGTGAAGCCCGCACCGTAGGTGGCGGTCGCGGCCGCGATCCGGCCGCTCGCGCGGTGGTAGGCGTCGGCGGACACCACGCCGCCGGCCTCGTGCCGCACGGCGGTGAAGGTGGCGCCGGTGCGGTCGAGCTCATCCAGGAAGTACGCGTTGCCGTTGCCCATCACCCCGAACACGTGGTCGACGTGAGCGGCGAGGGTGCGGGCGACGTGCGCGGAGATAGAGGGCATGGCGAAGCCTTTCGAGACGGAACGGGATGGATGCCGTATGTGTCTCGCGCTCGTTCTGCGCTACGTGCCCCTTTTTCGAGCAGCGACGCACTGCTTCGTGCGCCTGACGGGGCGAGTATAGCTGGCACCTCACGCACGGGTGTGGGGGCGTGCGGGGGTGGGTCAGAGGCCGAGGCGGATGGACTCGGCGGCCGAAGCGAGGCGCGCGGCGATCACGGGGTCGTCGACCTCCGTCGCGACGTAGACGGCGGCGAGGGCTGCGGGAGGGCGCCCCTGCACCGCCAGCGGAACGGCCACCGCGCGGAGCGAAGGGACGACCTCGTCGTGACTCGTCGCCCACCCGCGCTCCACCGTCTCGGCGACCTCGGCGGCCAGGCGTGCATCCACGGCGTCGGGCCACAGCCGCGGCGGGAGCTGCGCGAGCACCGCGCGGCCGGGCGCTCCGCGGGTCACCGGATGCCGTGCGCCCGGGCGCTGCGCCACGGCAGTGACGGCGTGGCGTGGCTCGACGCTCGCGAGCGTCACGCACTCGTCGTGGTCGAGCACCACCAGGAAGCACGTCATGCCGAGGTCGTTGGCGGCGGCGGTGAGCTCGGGCAGCGCCTCGGACTGGAGGTCGGCCGCGACCCCGGCGGCCAGCGCGGCGAGGCCCGTTCCGAGGCGCACCGCGCCGGTGGCATCCCGCGAGACGAGTCCGTGGTCTTCGAGGGTGCGCAGCAGGCGGTAGGCGACGGAGCGGTGCAGACCCACGCGTGCGGCCAGGTCGTCGATCGACAGCGGCGTACGGGCGGCGGAGAGCTCTTCGAGCAGCCGGATGCCACGGCTCAGCGTCTGCGAGGCAGGGGCGGCGTCTTGCCGTGGCGGCATCGGTCGAGTAGCCTCTCGTTCGATAGCTGAACGTCGCGTTCGAATATAGAACAGCAACGGACGGCCCCGCAACCCGACATCGACGTCAGGAGAACCATGCAGTTCCACCATCACGGCTACGTCTCCGGCGACCCGCGCATCCAGCCCGCCGCGGGCACCGGTATCGACCGACCGGCGGAACTCCCCGACGAGGTCGACGTGCTGATCGTCGGGTCGGGGCCTGCGGGAATGCTCCTCGCCGCGCAGATGTCGCAGTTCCCGCAGGTCACGACCCGCCTCATCGAGAAGCGTGACGGGCGGCTCGTGCTCGGTCAGGCCGATGGCATCCAGCCCCGTAGCGTCGAGACGTTCCAGGCGTTCGGCTTCGCCGACCGCATCACCGCCGAGGCCTACAACATCGGCTGGATGAACTTCTGGGCCCCCGACCCGGCCGCGCCCGAGCGCATCGTGCGCACCACCCGCACCGAGGACTACGCCCTCAAGATCAGCGAGTTCCCCCACCTGATCGTCAACCAGGCGCGCGTCCTGGACTACTTCGCCGAAGCGGCCGCCCACGGCCCGGCGCGCATCGTGCCCGATTACGGCGTGGAGTTCCTGGGGCTCACCGTCCGCGCCGACGACGTCGAGGTGCGGGTGAAGGATGCCAGCGGCGAGCGGACGGTCCGCGCGAAGTATGTCGCGGGGTGCGACGGTGCGCGCAGCGGCGTACGGCAGGCGATCGGCCGGACGCACGCCGGCGCCGCCGCCCAGCACGCGTGGGGAGTCATGGACGTCCTCGTCGAGACCGACTTCCCGGACTGGCGCATCAAGTGCGCGATCAACGCCGCCGCCGGCAACATCCTCCACATCCCGCGCGAGGGCGGGTACCTCAGCCGCATGTATATCGACCTCGGAGAGGTCGCCGACGACGACGACCACCGGGTGCGGCGAACCCCCCTCGAGGAGATCATCCGCCGCGCGAACGAGATCCTGCACCCCTACTCGATCGATGTGAAGCAGGTCGCCTGGCACAGCGTGTACGAGGTGGGGCACCGCGTCACCGACCAGTTCGTCGACGACCTCGACAACCCGCGCGTGTTCCTCACCGGCGACGCCTGCCACACGCACAGTGCGAAGGCCGGGCAAGGCATGAACGTGTCGATGCAGGACGGCTTCAACCTCGGCTGGAAGCTCGGTCACGTGTTGACCGGCCTCGCGCCGACCGATCTGTTGCGGACGTACGACGCAGAGCGCCGCCCCGTCGCACAGCAGCTCATCGACTTCGACCGGGAATGGTCGTCGCTGATGGCGCGCAAGCCCGGCGAGATCACCGACCCCGACGAGCTGTCGACGTACTACCTCGCCACCGCCGAGTTCCCGTCGGGGTTCATGACGCAGTACGGTCCGTCGCCGATCATCGGGGCGGACGCGGCTCAGGAGCTGGCATCCGGATTCCCGGTCGGGAAGCGCTTCAAGAGTGTCGAGGTCGTTCGAGTGTGCGACGGCAACCCCGTGCACCTCGGCCACCACGCGCGCGCCGACGGGCGCTGGCGGCTGTACGCCTTCGCGGATGCCGACGGCACGGCGCTGCGGAAGTGGGCCGAGGCCGCACGCGGGATCGTCGAGCGGTTCACGCCCGCGGGTGCCGATCTCGACGCGGTGTTCGACGCGAAGGCCGTGTACCCCGGACGGTGGGAGGACGTCACCGACGTGCCGGCGCTCTTCCGACCGCGCTCGGGACCGCTCGGGCTCACCGATCTCGAGAAGGTGTTCGCCGCGACGCCCTCGGCCTGGACGACCGCCGACATCTTCGCCGAGCGCGGCATCGGCGCCACGGGGGCCGTGGTGGTGGTGCGCCCCGACCAGTACGTCGCCCACGTCCTGCCGCTCTCGGAACCGCAGGCGCTGGAGCGCTTCCTCGACGGCGCGACGGCACCGGCGCTCGCGGCGCCGCAGGCCGCACCCACCCCGGCATAAACGCGATGCGCACGCATAAACGCGCGGACGGCGTGTTTATGCGCGGGAATCGCGTTTATGCAGCGCGCTCGGTGTGGCCGCGCCGGACCGGGCCGCGCCGGGCCGGGCCGCGCCGGGCCGGGCGGGGCAGCTCCGGCCGCGCCCGGGCTCCACGGCGGCGAGCAGAACGTCGCGCTTGTACGACACGTATATCGGCGCCGCCCCACCGGCTGACCAGAATGAGCGGGAGACCCGCACCGACCCAGGAGGACCCATGACCGATTCGCGTGAGATCGAGCTGCTGGCATCCGTACCCAACGGCCTGTTGATCGCCGGGGAATGGCGTCCGGCCGAGGGGGGCAAGACCGTGAAGGTCAGCGACCCGGCCACCGGTGACGTGATCCGTGAGATCGCCGACGCCTCGGTCGCCGACGGCGTTGCGGCAATGGATGCCGCGGCCGACGCGTTTCCGTCCTGGGCGGCGACGCCGGCGCGGGAGCGGGCCGAGATCCTCCGTCGTGCGTTCGACCTGCTGCAGGAGCGCAAGGAAGACGTTGCGCTGCTCATGACGCTCGAGATGGGCAAGCCCCTCGCCGAGGCGCGCGGTGAGGTCGGCTACGGCGGCGAGTTCCTCCGCTGGTTCAGCGAGGTCACCGCCCACACCCAGGGTCGCTACGGCGCCAACCCCGAGGGCACCGGTCGCATGATCGTCACGCAGCACCCCGTGGGCCCCTGCTACCTCATCACCCCGTGGAACTTCCCCCTGGCGATGGCCACCCGCAAGATCGCCCCCGCGCTCGCCGCCGGTTGCACGATCGTCATCAAGCCCGCCACCCTCACCCCGCTCACGACGCTGTTCTTCGCGCAGATCCTGCAGGATGCCGGAGTGCCCGCGGGCGTTGTGAACGTGGTGACCACCACGAGCACCGGCCCCGTCTCCGAGCGCATCATCTCCGACCCGCGCCTGCGGAAGCTGTCGTTCACCGGCTCGACCCCTGTCGGTCAGAAGCTGCTGCAGCAGGCGGCGCAGGGCGTGCTGCGCACGTCGATGGAGCTCGGCGGCAACGCTCCGTTCGTCGTGTTCGACGACGCCGACCTCGACAAGGCGGTCGAGGGCGCGATGCTGGCGAAGTTCCGCAACATCGGCCAGGCGTGCACCGCCGCCAACCGCTTCATCGTGCAGCGCTCCGTCGTGGAGGAGTTCACGCGCCGCGTGACCGAGCGCGTCCAGGCGATGAAGATCGGCCGCGGAACCGAGGGGGGCGTGCAGATCGGGCCCCTCATCGACGACCGCGCGGTCAACAAGGCCAAGACGCTCGTCGGGGATGCCGTCGAGCGGGGCGCCACCGTGACCACCGGCGGCTCGCCCGTCGACGGCCCCGGCACCTTCTTCGAGCCGACGGTCGTGTCGGACGTGCAGCCCGGCAGCGACATCCTGCGCGAAGAGATCTTCGGGCCGGTGCTGGCGATCGTCCCCTTCGACACCGAGGACGACGCCGTACGCATCGCCAACGACACGGAGTACGGCCTCGTGTCGTACGTCTTCACCGAGTCGCTCGCGCGTGGCCAGCGCATGATCGAGCGTCTCGAGACCGGGATGATGGGCCTGAACGTCGGTGTCGTCTCCAACGCGGCGGCCCCGTTCGGCGGCTGGAAGCAGTCCGGCCTCGGCCGCGAGGGCGGCGACGAGGGCATCCACGAGTACCTGCAGACGAAGTACACGCTGACCGCGAACCCCTTCGCCTGACCCCTGGATGCCACGGCCCCGCCGCCTCGACCCGGCGCGGGGCCGTGGCATCCGCCATCGTCCCCGCGCGAGTCGCCAGGATTTGTCGCTTCGGGGGCGATGAAGGCGACAAATCTTGGCACCTCACGCCCCGGTGACCGGGGCGCGGGGGCTAGGCGCCGGGGGCGGAGGCGTGGCGGTCGAGGAAAGCGAAGACCTCGGCGTCGTCGACGCCGGGGAACATCCCGCGCGGCAGCGGCGAGAACATGTGACGGTGCACGCGTGCGCTCGGCCACGCCTTGCCCTGCCAGCGCGCGGCGGCCTCGGCATCGGGCCGGCGGCAGCAGGACTCGTCGGGGCAGCGCGACACGCCCCGTTTCGACGTCTCGCGCCCGCGGAACCAGCGCGCATCGTCGAAAGGCACGCCCACCGTGATCGAGAAGTCGCCGTCGGTCGTCGTGCCGGTCTGCGTGGAGCACCAGAACGTCCCGACAGGCGTATCGGTGTACTGGTAATGCTCGGTGGTCCGGTTGTGCTCGTCGAACGCCGCTCTCGCCGAGAACTTCTTGCACACGATCTGCCCCTCGACCGACCCGGTGACGTCGCTCGGCAGGGGCAGCCCGTCGTTCTCGTACACGCGGGCGATCGCGCCGTCACCGTCGACGCGCAGGAAGTGCAATCGGATGCCGAGGTGGGTCGTCACGAGGTTGGTCATGCGCATCGCCGCGGCCTCGTGCGTGACGCCGAACGCGTCGCGGAAGTCCTCCACCGCGAGGTTGCGGTCCTTCTTCGCCTGCGTCAGGAAGGCCACCGAGCTGGTCTCGGGCATGAGGCAGCACGCGGCGTAGTAGTTGATCTCGAGCCGCTGCTGGAGGAAATCCGCGTAGTCGGTGGGCGGACGGTGGCCGAGGAGCCGGTGCGCCATCGCTTGCAGCGCCATCGACCGTAGGCCGTGCCCGCCGGGGATGGATGCCGGTGGAAGGTAGATGCGCCCGTTCTCGAGGTCGGTGACCGAGCGGGCCGAGTGCGGCAGGTCGTTGACGTAGATGAGTTCGAAGCCGAGCTGCTCGGCCATGATGCTGACCGTGCGGTGCGTGAGTGCGCCAGTGCCGTGTCCGGCGGCCTTGAGCTGCTTCTCGGCGAGCCGTTCGATGTCGGGCAGGTGATTGTCGATCCCGCGCATGCGCAGCCGCAGCTCAGTATTGGCGCGCCGCGCCTCTTCGGGGCTCGCGATGGTCTCGCGCTCCCGCCGCTGCAGTTCGCGGTGCAGGCCCAGCACCGCCTCGATCGTCTCGTCGCTGGTGCCTTTGCTGACCTTGATCGGGGGGATGCCGAGCTGACGGAAGAAGGGGCTGGACTGGGCGCGTTCCAGCTCGATCTCCAGCGCGGCGCGTCGGTTCGGTGGTTCGGTCGAGAGGAGCTCGGTGACCTCGGTCTCGGTCGCGCGGGCGATCTCCTGCAAGAGTGACAGCTTGGGTTCCCGCTTGCCGTTCTCGATCAGGCTGAGCTGACTGCCGGCCACACCGACGAGCGCTCCCAACTCGTCGAGGGTGAACCCGCGGGCGAGGCGGTGATGCCGGATGCGGTGTCCGAGAGTGGTCAGTTCGAGCGACGACGCCATTCCTTGACGATAGCGAAAGAACTGGAGAATTTGCGAGCAAAGACCGGTGAAAGTCGGTGCACAAAGTCGCACAGTGGAGGAAGACCACCGAATTCGCTCTCAATCGAGGAGATCGACATGGCACTCGCCGACATCTTCGCCGGACGTCCGTCCGGTCGCCCCGCCGCGACGGACTCGACGCGACCCTCCGGTCGCGGCATCCGTCCCTCCCTCGAAGGACCGGGCCTGGCCGCGCTGACCGCGTGGGTCGATCAGGTCGCCGCGCTCACCCAGCCCGACCGCATCCACTGGGTCGACGGTTCGGCGGCCGAGAACGACGCCCTGCTGCGAGAGATGGTCGACGAGGGCAAGCTCATCAAGCTGAACCCCGAGTGGCGGCCCGGCTCGTACCTCGCCCGCTCGCACCCCAGCGACGTCGCCCGCCTCGAGTCGCGCACCTACATCGCCTCCGAGCGCGAAGAGGATGCCGGGCCCACCAACAACTGGATCGCTCCGGCCCAGATCCGCCAGACGCTCGACGGCGTCTTCGAGGGCTCGATGCGCGGGCGCACCATGTACGTCGTTCCCTTCTCGATGGGAGCCGTCGGTGGTCCGCTCAGCCACATCGGCGTCCAGGTCACCGACAGCGCGTACGCCGTGGCATCCATCGGCATCATGACGCGCGTCGGGACCGCGGTGCTCGAGCAGATCGCCGCGGGCGCGCCGTGGGTCAAGACGGTCCACTCGGTCGGTACTCCGCTCGCGCCGGGCGAGGCCGACGTCGCCTGGCCCTGCAACGACGAGAAGTACATCGTGCACTTCCCCGACACCCTCGAGGTCTGGTCGTACGGGTCGGGGTACGGCGGCAACGCGATCCTGGCGAAGAAGTGCTTCGCCCTGCGCATCGCCTCGGTCATCGGCCGTGACGAGGGGTGGCTCGCCGAGCACATGCTGCTCATCCGCGTCATCGACCCGAAGGGCAAGGCGTACCACGTCGCCGCGGCGTTCCCGTCGGCGTGCGGCAAGACGAACCTCGCGATGCTGCGGCCGACGATCCCCGGCTGGCGGGTCGAGACGCTCGGCGATGACATCACGTGGATCCGCCCCGGTGAGGACGGGCGTCTGTGGGCGATCAACCCCGAGGCGGGGTTCTTCGGTGTCGCCCCCGGCACGGGGGAGTCGACGAACGTCACCGCGGTTGAGACGCTGTGGGGCAACACGATCTTCACCAACGTCGCCCTGCGTCCCGATGGCGACGTGTGGTGGGAGGGCCTGACCGACGAGGCGCCGCCGCACCTCACCGACTGGGAGGGCAACGACTGGACGCCCGCGTCGGGTCGCCCCGCCGCGCACCCCAACTCCCGCTTCACGGTCGCCGCCGCGCAGTGCCCGCAGATCGCGGACGACTGGGAGACCCCCGAGGGCGTTCCGCTGGATGTCATCCTGTTCGGCGGCCGGCGCGCCACGAACGTGCCGCTCGTGCTGGAGGCCACGGACTGGTCGCACGGCGTCTTCCTCGGCTCGACGGTGTCGAGCGAGAAGACCGCCGCGCAAGAGGGGACCGTCGGCGAGCTGCGCCGCGACCCGTTCGCGATGCTGCCGTTCTGCGGCTACAACATGGGCGACTACTTCGGTCACTGGCTCAAGGTGGGCGAGAAGCTCCGCTTCGATCGCGCCCCGCGCATCTTCCAGGTCAACTGGTTCCGCAAGGGCGACGACGGCCGCTTCCTGTGGCCCGGTTTCGGCGACAACGCGCGCGTGATCGACTGGATCATCCGCCGCATCGACGGCCAGGTGGAAGCCGTGGACAGCCCCATCGGGCGTCTGCCCCGCGTCGAGGATCTCGATCTCACCGGTCTCGACCTCCCCGAGGCCGACCTGGCCGAGCTGTTCGCGATCGATACGGAATCGTGGCTGGCCGAGGCCGACCTCACCGAGGAGTTCTTCGACACCTTCGGCAGCCACCTCCCCGCCGCGTTGCGCACCGAGCTCGCTGCGCTGCGGTACCGCCTGCAGCGGGTCTGATCCTCCGACCCGCTCGCCTCGCTCCGCGCATCGCGGCGCGGGCCGGGCCCCCGACTCGACGCCCCTCCCTGCTCTTGGCGCGCGGGAGGGGCGTCGTCCTGTACGCGGACGCGCGCTCTGCGACCTGCGGGAGCGGCGCCCTTCACGCATAAACGCTCTCCGCGCGCATAAACGCGTGCGCATCGCGTTTCCGCGCGGGGACCGCGTTTATGCGGGAGGCGGGAGGGCGGCACCGTCCCCCGGGCTCATCCCGCCGCGCGGCCGCGCACGGGGGCTCACACCAGAAGCTGGTGCTTCGCGAGATCGCGGTAGAGGGGAACGGATGCCACGAGCTCGCTGTGCGTGCCCTGCCCGACCACGCGGCCGTTCTCGAGCACCACGATGAGGTCGCTGTCGACCACGGTCGACAGGCGGTGGGCGATGACCAGCAGCGTGCGGCCGGTGGCGACGGCGTCGATCGCGTCGCGCATGCGCTGTTCGTTCACGCCGTCGAGGGATGAGGTCGATTCGTCCAGCAGCAGCACCGGGGGAGCGGCCAGCAGTGCGCGCGCGATCGCGAGCCGCTGGCGTTCGCCGCCCGAGAGCATGACGCCGTCTTCGCCGACGGGCGCGTCCACGCCGAGCGGACTGCGTTCGAGCACATCGCCGAGGTTCACGGCACGCAGCACGCGCTCGCAGTCGGCGTCGGATGCCTCGGGCGAGGCCAGCCGGAGGTTGTCGGCGATCGTGCCGGCCAGGGTCGGGGCGTCCTGCTCGACGTAGCCGAAGCGCGCGCGCAGTTCGTCGCGGGGGAGCTCACGGGCATCGATGCCGTCGACGAGGATCGCGCCGCCGGTGGGATCGTAGAACCGCTCGACGAGGGAGAGCACGGTGCTCTTCCCCGCGCCCGACGGGCCGACGAGGGCGACGCGAGACCCGCGGGGAACGGTGAACGACACCCCGCGCAGCACTTCCCGTTCGCTCTCCTCCGCCTCGGCGGCGGTCTCGTCCGCGGCCCGGTCGAGGTGCGCCTGCGCGAGCACGTTGCGCGCCTCGCGAGCGGCGGCCTCGCGCGCCTGGATGACGTGGTCCGGGTAGCGGAAGCGAACGTCGCGGAACTCGATCGCCGCGGCATCCGGGCGGGGTTCCGAGGAACGGGGCCGGTCGCCGTCCTCCTCCAGCGGGAGGTCGAGCACCTCCTGGATGCGCCCGAGCGCACCCAGCGCCTGGTTCACCGACGTGATCGCGCCGATGGCGGACGCGAGGGGCTGGATCAGGAGGAACAGGAAGATCACGAACGTCACGAGCGCCGCGACGTCGATGGCCCCGGATGCCACGCGGAACCCGCCCACGCCGAGCACCACCAGGAGCGACACCTGCAGGGCGATGCCGGCCACGGGGACGATGAGAGCCGATACCTTCGCGATGCGTACGCCCGCGCCATACGCCTCGGTGGCGGCGTCGGTGACGGACGCGACCTCGCGCTCTGTCGCGCCCGCGGCGCGAATCGTACGGATCGATCCGACGGCGCGCTCGACGCCCGACGCCAGCTCGCCGACCTTCGCCTGCTGGGCGGCCGACGCGGCGCGAATGCGCGTGCTCAGCACTCCCACGGTCGCGATCGACACACCGAGGACGAGGGCGATCAGGCCGAGCAGCAGCGGGTCGATGAACGCCATCGCGATGATCGCGCCGACGAGGATGAGCGCGTTGCCGACGGCATCCGCCAGTCCCTGCGTGAGGACGGCGTAGAGCAGGGTCGTATCGGTGCCGACGCGCGAGACGAGGTCGCCCGTGCGACGGGCGTCGAACTCGCTGATCGGCAGGTGCAGGATGCGGGCGATCAGGCGCCGCCGGCTGGAGTACACGACGGCGGTGCCCGTGCGCTGCAGCAGGTAGTGCTGATACCCCGAGATGAGCGAGGACAGCACCACGAAGCCCACGAGGAGCCAGACGAGGGCGCCGAGCGGCAAGGACTCCTGCACGCGGGAGATCACTTCGCCCACGAGAACGGGCTGCACGAGCGTCGCTCCGGCGCCGAGGATGCTGAGCACCGCCACGACGACGAGCGCGCGCGTGTGCTCGAGCAGGAAGGGCAGCAACTGACGGACGGACGCGCGGGGACCCTCGGCGGCGCGACGGCCGCGGCGGCCGCGGGCGGGAACGGACATGCTCACCTCGGTAGTAGAACGGGTCTTTCGACCGTACCTCGGTCGGCGTGCGTCGGGCGCCCCGAGAACGGATGCCACGAGGCCCGGGCCCCGTGGCATCCGATCGTCCGCTCGCCTGCGGCTACGGCGCGGTCGCTCCCGCGGCGAGGTTGTCGTCGTAGTCGACGTCCTTCGTCTCGGGCGAGAGCACGAGGGCGATGAGGGTGAGCACGCCCATGGCCGACAGGTAGGCGCCCACGAGCCACGGGTTGCCGTCGCCCGCGGCCCACAGCGCCACCGCCACGATCGGGGCGAGCGCGGCACCCAGGATCGACGAGACGTTGTACGAGATCGCCGAGCCGGTGTAGCGGGTGTTCGTCGGGAACAGCTCGGGCAGCACCGCGCCCATCGGGCCGAACGTGGAGCCCATGAGCAGGAACCCGAGGATGAGGAAGGCCTGCACGTACACGCGCGTGAGGGCGGGGTCGGCCTGCGGCAGCAGGAAGAAGGCGAACGTCAGACCGAACACGATGATCGCGATCGTCACCCCGATGAGGAGGCGCTTACGGCCGATGCGGTCGGCGATCGGGCCCGACAGCATCGTGAAGATGCCGAAGAAGACCACGCCGATGATCTGCATGATGACGAAGTCGGTGTAGCCGAATCCGAGACCGGGAACGTACGTCGACGCGTCGAAGGCGGTTCCAGCCGTTTCCGCCGCGGCGGCCGCGCCCTCGAGCGTCGGCTTGGTGCCGTACGACAGCGTGAAGCTCGTCATGAGGTAGAAGAGCACGTAGGTCGCGAGCATGATGAACGTGCCGAGGATCAGCTGCACCCAGTTGCGGCGGATGACCTCGCCGAGCGGGAACTTGCGGATCACGCCGCTCTTCTCCGCCTTCGCGAAGGAGTCGCTCTCGACGAGCTTGAGTCGCACCCACAGCCCGACGATCACCATCACGGCGGAGAACAGGAACGGGATGCGCCATCCCCATTCGAGGAACTCCGCGGAGCGTTGCGCGGTGCCGTCGGGGTGGGGGAGGGCGAAGTTGATGGCGAGGAAGATGCCGTTGGCGATGATGAAGCCGATCGGCGCGCCCAGCTGCGGGAAGGTGCCGTACCAGGCGCGCTTTCCCTTGGGGGCGTTCTCGGTGGCGACGAGCGCTGCTCCGGACCATTCGCCGCCGAGGGCGAAGCCCTGCGCGAGGCGCATGATCAGCAGCAGGACGGCGGCCCACACGCCGATGTCGTTGTAGGTGGGCAGGCATCCGATGAGGAACGTCGCGATCCCCATCGTCAGGAGGGATGCCACGAGGGTGGCCTTGCGGCCGAACCGGTCGCCGAAGTGGCCGAAGACGACGGCGCCGAGGGGGCGCGCGACCATGGCGGCACCGAAGACGCTGAACGACAGGAGGAGCGAGGTGGTCTCGTTGCCCGTCGGGAAGAAGAGGATCGGGAAGACGAGGACCGCCGCGGTGGCGTACGCGTAGAAGTCGTAGAACTCGATCGTGGTGCCGATGAGGCTCGCGGTGATGACGCGCGAGCGCGGATTGGCGGGGGCCGACGACGAGCGGACGGTGGGGGAGGGGGAAGTCATGACTGCCTGACGAGAGATCGATTCATCGCGTCCGTCGTGGGGGCGCAGCGGTGGCGCGGGATCGGACGGGCAGGTGCGCGGGTCCGGACGCGCGGCGGGGGTCACCGGGGAGGACCCGGGTGAGGGTCCAGACCCTCCAGTCTAGGCGCTGGACGGGGCGGACTCGATCAGCGCCAGAGGACGGCGAGCGCGGCGTTCAGGAGCGTCAGCGGACCCACGAGCCAGAACAGCACGGGCGGCACCGCCCCGGTGCGCTTCTGGCGGGCCGAGCCGATGCCCAGCAGCGCGCCGATGATGATGAGAACGACGAGCTTGGTGCCGATCTTGGCGTAGTTGAGGTCGTAATCGATCCCCCACGGGGCCGCGAGAGCGAGCCCGGAGAGGAGGGCGATCACCATGCCGTAGCTCATCAGACGCGTCACCTGGACGCGGCGGGCCACGGCCTCGACGACCCACGCGCCGAACAGGACGGCGAACCCGACGAGGTGGACCAGGACGACGACGTGACGCAGGATCTCCATGACCGTCAGATTAGGGATGCCGCCCCGCCGGCGCCAGCAAGGCGCGCCTCACCGCGGTGGGCGCGCCTCACCGGCGTCGTCACCCGCGCAGGTCGCGCAGGACGAGAGCGGTGCGGAGGGCGGCATCGGCCGCCTCGGCCCCCTTGTCTTCCTTGGATCCTTCGAGGCCTGCGCGGTCCAGGCCCTGTTGCTCGTCGTCGAGGGTGAGAACGCCGAACCCCACGGGCTTCCCGGCATCGATCGCGACACGGGTGAGCCCGTCCGTCGCCGCCGAGGACACGTACTCGAAGTGCGGGGTACCGCCCCGGATGATGACGCCCAGAGCCACGACCGCGTCGGCCCCGCCCTCGAACGCCGCGACAGCGGCCACGGGCAGCTCGAACGAGCCCGGCACGCGCACTACACGGTACGTCGCGCCCGTGGCATCCAGGACGCGCTTCGCCCCGGCGATCAGTCCGTCGGTGATGACCTCGTGCCAGGTGCCCGCGACGACGACGACGTTCAGTCCCGTCGCGTCGATGCCGCCGGTCTCGGGTGCTCCGCTTCCCGCCATCAGGAGAGTCCTTCCTTCATGTGCGCGAGCGCGTCGCGCAGTTCGTCCTCGTCGATGACGTGACCCATGCGGTCGCGCTTGGTCTCGAGGTACTGGTGGTTGTTGGGTCCGACGCCCACGAGCAGAGGAACCTGCTCGACGACGTCGAGGCCGAAGCCGCGCAACTGGGCGACCTTGTCGGTGTTGTTCGTCAGCAGGCGGACCTGCTCCACACCGAGGTCGGCGAGGATGCCGGCGGCGGCGGCGTAGTCGCGGGCGTCGGCGGGGAGTCCGAGAGCCAGGTTGGCGTCGACGGTGTCGAGCCCGCGCTCCTGCAGGCTGTAGGCGCGGAGCTTGTTGATGAGGCCGATGCCGCGACCCTCGTGGCCGCGCATGTAGATCACGATGCCCCCGTCACGATCGATCGTGTCGAGCGCGGCATCCAGCTGAGGACCGCACTCGCACTTGAGCGAACCGAACGCCTCGCCCGTCAGGCACTCCGAGTGCACGCGCACGAGCGGGGCCTTCTCGGTCAGGTCGCCGGAGACCACGGCGACGTGGTCGGTACCGGTGATGCGATCCTTGTACGCCAGGAACCGGAAGGTCCCGTGCGAGGTGGGGACGTTGGCCTCGGCACGCAGGCTCACGCGGCGGCGGGGCGCCGACGCGCCCTGCAGGGGCTCGACCTCGTTGAGGTGGGCGATGAGCTGCTCGATCGTGATGACCGGCACGCCGTCGCGCTCGCCGAGCTCGATCAGCCCGGGCAGGCGCATCATGCTGCCGTCCTCGGCCACCACCTCGGCGATCGCGCCGACCGGCTCGAGGCCGGCCAGACGCATGAGGTCGACCGCCGCCTCGGTGTGTCCGGCGCGCTCGCGCACGCCGCCGTCAACCGCGCGCAAGGGCAGCACGTGCCCGGGGCGGATGAGGCTCGCGGGTACCGCATCGGGGTCGGCGAGGACGTTCAGCGTGCGCGCGCGGTCGGCGGCGCTGATCCCTGTGCCGACGCCCTCTGCGGCGTCGACGCTGACCGTGTAGGCGGTGCCGCGGGCGTCCTGGTTGACCTCGACCATCGGCGGCAGATCGAGGCGGTCGGCCCAGTCGGCCGGCATCGGGGCGCAGACGTAGCCGCTGGACCACCGGACGGTCCAGGCCAGCCACTCGGGGGTGGCCAGCTGCGCGGAGATGACGACATCGCCTTCGTTCTCGCGATTCTCATCGTCGGCGACGAGGATGGGTCGGCCGGCGCGCAGGGCCTCGAGGGCCTCGGGGATGGTGGACAGGCTCATGCGGAGCCCCTCTCGGTCGATGCGGCGGGCGCCGCGGGGTTCTCGGTGCTGCGGAAGGCCAGCAGGCGCTGCACGTGCCGGGCCAGGATGTCGGTTTCGAGGTTCACGGGGGTGCCCGCCTCGGCGCGGCCGAGGGTCGTGGCCTCGAGGGTCTGGGGGATGAGCGACACCTCGAGCCACGGCTCGGGGTCGGTCGCGTCGCTCACGGCGCTCACGGTGAGCGAGACGCCGTCGATCGCGATGGATCCCTTGTCGACCACGAGCGGGGCGAGGGCCGCGGGGATGCCGACGCGCACGACGCTCCATTGCGCGCCCGGACGCACCTCGCGCACGACGCCGGTGCCGTCGATGTGGCCCTGCACGATGTGTCCGCCCAGGCGACCGTGCGCCGCGGTGGCCCGCTCGAGGTTGACGGGGCGACCGGCTGCGACATCGGCGAGCGTGGACATGTCGAGCGTCTGCTTCATGACGTCGGCGGTGAACCAGTCGGGGCCCTGCTCCACGACCGTGAGGCACACGCCGCTGACCGAGATCGAGTCGCCGTGGCCGGCATCCGACACCGACAGCGGCGCCTTCACGGTCACGCGCACGCCGTCTCCGGACGGCTCGACGGCGGTGATCTCGCCGATCTCTTCGACGATTCCGGTGAACATCAGGATTCTCCCTGGGTGTCGTGGACAGGACGGGCGACGACGCGGATGTCGTCGCCGAGGACGTCGATGGAGGCCACCTCGAGCCGCCGTGCCGCGGTGATGCTCGGCACGCCGAGCTCGCCGAGCGCGAGACGCGAACCGCCGAGGAGGACGGGGGCGACGTACACGAGCACTTCGTCCGCAAGTCCCTCGCGCAGAAGCGCGCTCTCGAGGGTGGGGCCGCCCTCGACGAAGACGGACTGAATGCCGCGGGTGCCGAGGTCGTCGAGCACCGCCGCGAGATCGTGGGTGGCGAAGAACAGCGGGGTCTTCGGGTGGCGGTGGACGGCGGCATCCTCGGGAACCCTGGTCTCACCCACGATGACGGGTACGGGCTGCTGCTCGAGGAGGGTGCCGTCGGCGTCGCGGGCGGTGAGGGCGGGATCATCGGCGAGAACGGTGCCGGTGCCCGCCAGGATCGCGTCGGCCGCGGCGCGGCGGACGTGCACGTCACGACGCGCTGCGGAACCGGTGATCCACTGGCTGGTCCCGTCGGCGGCGGCCGCGCGGCCGTCGAGGCTCTGCGCCCACTTGACCGTCACCCGCGGGCGACCGGTGCGCTGCAGGTGGACCCAGTCGCGGATGAGCTCCTCGGCGCTCTCGCGCTCGAGGCCCGCCTCCACGTCGACACCACCCGCCCGCAGGCGGGCGGCACCGCCCGCGGCGGCATCCGTCGGGTCATCGAGGGCGTAGACGACCCGGGCGACGCCTGCTTCGAGCAGCGCCACCGCGCAGGGCCCCGTGCGCCCCGTGTGATTGCACGGCTCGAGCGTGACGACGGCCGTCGTTCCGCGGGCCTCGCCGGGTTTCAGCTGTGACAGTGCGTCGACCTCGGCGTGCGGCGTGCCCGCGCCCCGATGGAATCCTTCCGCGAGCACGACGCCCGAGGGCGAGAGGATGACGGCGCCGACCTGCGGGTTGAGCCCGCGGGGACCGTTCCGCGCAAGACGCAGCGCACGGCGCATCGCGTCTGTCTCGGCGGCGGATGCCATTTCCCTGTCCTTCCCGTCGTGCGCGGGGAAGAGGGCAGGGCGGCGCGGCGCGCCGACCGTGCTGCCTCCTATCCGGACTAGAGGAGATCGCTCGCCTCATCACCGTCGGTTCCGGAATTCCACCGGATCGGCCCCACCGCCGGAGCGGAAGGGTTCGCGGACTGTCACCGCCGGTTCGGATTCTCACCGACCCCGGAGCACGTGTTGCTTGGTCGAAGTCTAATCAACACCGCCGACACGGATTCATTCCCGCCGACTCGGAGCGAAACCGTGCTATTTGAGCAGGCGCGACAGGCGTCTGTCGGCGAGGACCTTGCCGCCCGTCTGACATGTGGGGCAGTACTCGAGAGAGTTGTCGGCGAAGAAGACGCTGCGCACCTCGCCGCCGCATACCGGGCACGCCTCGCCGCGTCGGCCGTGCACGCGCATGCCCCGCCGCTTGGCATCCTTCAGATCCGCCGGCGGCTTGCCCCGGGCGGTCTCGATCGCCTCGGTCAGCGTCGAGATCATCGCCGCGTACAGCGTGTCGATCTCGGCATCGGACAGGTTCGCGGCGAGGGCATACGGCGACATCTTCGCGGCGTGGAGGATCTCGTCGGAGTACGCGTTGCCGACACCGGCGATGATCGATTGGTCGCGCAGCACGCCCTTGATCTGCGTGCGGCGTGCGGCCAACAGCGCGGCGAACGCGTTGCGGTCGAGGGCGCCGTCGAGCGGGTCGGGACCGAGCCGCGCGATCCCCGGCACGTCGGCGGGCGACCGCACGGCGTACACCGCGAGCGACTTCTTGGTCCCCGCTTCGGTGAGGTCGAACCCGGACCCGTCGTCGAAGCCGACGCGCAGCGCGATCGGCGTCTTGCCCGGCTTGATGAGCGTCGACGGCAGCGCGTCGTACCACCGCAGCCATCCGGCCTTCGCGAGATGGAAGACCACGTGGATGCCGGCGTCGGTGGCGAGATCGACGAACTTCCCGTGACGATCCACCGCCGTCACCTTCGTGCCCACGACCGCGTTGATCGGTGGGTCGTAGGTCTTGAGGGCGTTGATGGCCGAGACCGTGGCCTTCGTGAACGTCGACCCCACGACGCGTCCGCGCAGGAACTCGACGAGTCCTTCGACCTCGGGCATCTCCGGCATGGACCCATCGTGGCATCCACCGCCGACATCCGACAGGCCCGTGCCGCGCCTGTCTGCGCCGGCACGACTCCTGCGGCGGTGGGTTAGCCGGGAGATGGATGCCGGGTGGGGCGGGTTCTGCCGGAGTTGTGCGGCGCGCGGGCTGGCGCGGGCACAAGTTCCGCGCGGGCTGGCGCGGGCACAACTCCTGCGACGGTGGGGCGGACGGCACAACCCCTGCCGCGGGCTGGCCCCGGCACAACCCCTGCCGCGGGCTGGCGCCGGCACAACTCCTGCGGCGGCGGGTTGGACGAGAAGCGGATGCCGGGTGGGGCGGGTTCTGCAGGAGTAGTGCGGCGGTCAGCCCAGGGGGAGCGGCCACTCCTGCGGTGTCCGGTCGTCCTGACGGAGCAGGCCGCCGATCCACAGGTCGGCGCGGCCGAGGCTGTTGAGGTGGGCTTGCCGCAGCAGCCCCTCGTATCGGAACCCGAGTCGCCGAGCGATCCGGGCGGAACCGATGTTGCCGACCACCGCGCGCCATTCGACACGCTCGACGGCGGGCCGGTCGTCCGCGAAGGCCCAGTCGATCACGGCGGTCGCCGCCTCGACGGCGATGTTCTGCCGACGCGCGTCGCGCGCGATCCAGTAGCCGACCTCGGGCGCACCGGTGTCGATCTTGGCCAGCCCGATCATCCCGGCGAGTCGACCGTCGTAACGGATTGCCCAGGTCGGCTGTGTGCCGTCCGCCCACCACGCGGCGGTCAGCTCGATGAAGTGCTCGGCGTCCTCGCGGAGGTACGGAGACGGCACCGTGGTGTACCGCTGGATCTCGGCATCCTGACATGCCGCGTGGATCGCCGCGACATCGGCCGTCGTCGGGGCCGAGAGTTCCAGCCGGGCCGTCTGCAGGTGGTCGGGTTCCATCCGGCCACGCTACCGACCGAGCGCAACTCCTGCGATCCGTCGGTGTGCGGCAGGGGGATGCCATGGCGGTGACGTTCCGCCGGAGTCATGTCGCGTCGCAAGGCTCCTCCCCAGCGGGCAGATCGCGGCATCCCTCCCCGGGAGCGTCTCCGACGTTGATCGAGTGCCCGCGTCGGCGTGCACGGTGAGGAGCATGACGAGCCCTGCATTCCGCACCTACCGTGAGCTCCGCGAGGAGGGCTGGACGCGCCACCGCATCGACCGCGCTGTGCGAAGCGGCTCCTTGGTTCGTCTCCGGCGCGGGAGGTACGTCGACGCCACCACCGACGCCACGGTGCAGGATGCCGGCAGTCTGGGCGGGCGTCTGGATTGTGTGTCCCTGCTGTCCCTTCTCGGCGTCTTCGTTCTGCATTCCGAGCACCTGCACGTGCAGTTCGATCGCGAAGCGAGCAGACTGCCCGGCCGGCCTCCCTCGGTCGTTCCTCACTGGCGTTCGAGTGTGTCCGGCCCCGGCGACCTCCACGCGGATCTCATCGAAGCGCTGGCGCAAGCGGTGGTGTGCCAGGGGCCTCGCGCGGGAATCGCTTCGGTGGACAGTGCGCTGTGCCTACGGCTCATTTCCGACGGAGAGGTGGATGCCATCTTCGACAGGCTGCCGCGCCGCTACCGCCGCCTTCGGTGTCTCGTGGACGGGTCGGCCGAGTCCGGGCCGGAGACGTTCGTCCGACTCATGCTGCGCGCTCTCGGCGCGCGATACGAGACACAGGTGCGTATCCGCGGGGTCGGCCGGGTCGACTTCCTCGTCGACGGGTGGCTCATCGTCGAGTGTGACAGTCGCGCACATCACTCGTCCTGGGAGGCGCAGCTGAGTGACCGACGCCGCGACCGAGCGGCAGCGGCTCAGGGGTACCTCACCGTGCGCCTTGTCGCCGAAGAAATTCTCTACAGCCCGGAGGTGGTGCGTGGCGCGCTCGCCGGGGTGATCAAGGGGCCGCGTCGGCGCCGCCAAGGTTCATTGCCGCTCGTGGACGCGCACAACTCCCGTGCGATCGCGCGCCCCGCGCGCTGAGACGAGGCAGGCGGGTCTGGGCAGGAGTTGTGCGGGCAGCCCTGCGGTGGATGCCGGCTTGTCGGGCGGCAGGCGCCAGGCGTCACCTGCGTAACTCGGGCAATCGTCGCCGCACCGGGCGGTCTGCCCGCGCCTACGCGGGAAACTGCAGGAGTTGTGCCCGGCGCGTGGCGCGGGGCGCGTGGCACCCGGGGCGCGTGATGCCCGCCGCGCGTGTCAGCCGGGGCGCGTGGCGGCCGCGCCGACTCAGCCGCGGCGCAGGAGGCCGATCCGGTCGTAGACGTCGGCGAGGGTCTTCTCGGCGACGCATGCCGCCCGCTCGGCGTTCGATGCAAGCACGCGGTCGAGCTCGGCAGGGTCGTCGAGCAGCTCGAGGGCGCGCGCCCGCACGGGCTCGAACTCCGACACGACGACCTCGGCCAGGCCCTTCTTGAAGTCGCCGTATCCGCGGCCGGCGTACTCGTCCTCGATCGCGGTGATCTCGCGGCCCGTCAGAGCCGAATAGATCACGAGCAGGTTCGAGACGCCCGGCTTCTCATCGCGGTCGAAGCGCACGGCTCCTTCGGAGTCGGTGACCGCGCGCATGATCTTCTTCGCGCTGACCTTCGGTTCGTCGAGCATCCACAGCACGCCCGCGTCGGACTCGGCCGACTTCGACATCTTCGACGTGGGGTTCTGGAGGTCGTAGATGCGTGCCGTCTCGCGCTGGATCATCGGCTTCGGGACCGCGAAGGTCTCGCCGAATCGCTGGTTGAACCGCTCCGCAAGGTCGCGGGTGAGCTCGATGTGCTGCTTCTGGTCGTCGCCCACGGGCACGACATCGGTCTGGTACAGCAGAATGTCGGCGGCCATCAGCACCGGGTAGGTGAAGAGGCCGACGTTCGTGGCATCCGTCCCGTATCGGGCGGACTTGTCCTTGAACTGCGTCATGCGGCCGGCCTCGCCGAAGCCCGTCAGGGTCGACAGCACCCACTGCAGCTCGGCGTGCGCGGGCACGTGGGACTGCACGTACAGCGTCGACCGCGACGGCTCGATGCCCGCGGCGATGTACTGCGCCGCCGTGCGGCGCGTCTTCTCGCGGCGCTCCGCGGGGTCGCCGGGCTGCGTCAGGGCGTGGAGGTCGACGACCGAGAAGTAGGCGTCGTACTGGTCCTGCAGCTCGCGCCACTGGAGGAGAGCCCCGATGTAGTTGCCGATCTGGAGGCTGTCGGCGGAGGGCTGCATTCCGGAGTAGAGGCGCTGCTGGGTCACCGTACGATCCTAGGCCGCTGTCAGGATCTCGACCGCGCGTCCGGCTTCAGGTGCCCAGGGTGTAGTCCGCGATCACCGGGGCATGGTCGCTCCATCGGGTGTCGTACGACGGCGCCCGGTCGACGCGGTAGTCGGTCACGCGCTCCGCGAGAGACGGCGTCACGACGTGATAGTCGATGCGCCAGCCCGAGTCGTTGTCGAAGGCCTTCCCGCGCATCGACCACCAGGTGTACGGCCCCTCGACCTCGCCCGCGTGGCGCCGGCCGACGTCGACCCACCCCAGCCCGGGTCCGGTCGAGCCGTCCGCTCCCTCGACCTGTTCGCCCGCGGGTCCGAAGAAGCGGTCGAAGTACGCGCGCTCGCGGGGGAGGAAGCCCGCGTTCTTGCGATTGCCCTTCCAGTTCTTGATGTCCAGCTCACGGTGTCCGACGTTGAGGTCGCCCATGACGACCGCGAGCGGCTGCGCGGCACCGAGTTCGCCCAGGCGCCGCTCCATGGCATCCAGGAAGAGCCACTTCGCGTCTTGCTTGGGGGTGTCGACCTCACCGCTGTGCACGTAGGCGCTCACCACCGTCAGGGTCTCGCCGTCGATGTCGAAGTCGGTCTCGATCCAGCGCCCCGAGGCGTCGAGCGGCTCCGGGCCCAGGTGCGTGCGCGTCTCGACACCGGGAAGGCGGCTCACGATCGCGACGCCCGCACGACCCTTCTGCAGCGCCTCGTCGTTGACGATCTGCCATCCGGGGAGGGCTTCGGCCAGCTGATCGGCGGTCGCCCGCACCTCTTGCAGGGCGAGGATATCGGCGCCCGAAGCGTCGAGCCACTCGGTCATTCCTTTGCGGACGGCGGCGCGGATGCCATTGACGTTGACGGAGACGATGCGTACGGAACGAGCCACCCGTCGAGCGTAACCGGGCCCTCCGACACGGGGCCGGCCCGTCCACGGTTCGCCGCCGACCGCGGGCGGCGCTCAGTCGAACAGGAGCGTCGACCGGCGCGGCGCCGGCAGCTCCGCCTCGAGGCGGGCGAGGTGAGCCCGCGCTCCGCGCACGCGACGGTTCGCCGCCCACCGCCGCGGCCACTGGGCCCGGGCCGCGCGCTCTTCGGCCTCGCGCACCGCCACCTGAGCGGCGATGACGAGCGCCGTCTGCTCCATTGCCCGGCGATCCTCGGGCGAACGCAGCGGCATGTCCCGATCGGCGGCGGCCACGGCGATCCACGCGGCCGAGACCAGGATGACGATGCCCACGAGCCGGAACCACAGCAGGAAACCGATCAGCACGGTGAAGGTTGCCAGCAGAGGGTTGGAGGGCGTGTAGACGAACAGGAAGCCCGCCGCGACCTGGAGCAGCACGAGACCCGCAGAACCCACCAGCGCCCCCGGCCAGGTGCGCCGCCATGTGAGGGCCGTGCCCGTGAGGAAGCGGAAGAGCGAGGCCAGGGCGAGGGTGTTGACGCCGAACGCCACCAGGAGGGAGACGCCCCGGGCGCCCACCGACCACCACGCGGTTTCGCGCGTCCAGCCGATCCACCCGAGCACGAGGTCGACAGCGCCGGTCGTGATCGACCCGAGCAGTGCACCGACGAGCAGCGCCACACCGAACAGGAGTGACGCGACGAAGTCACGCGCCTTCAGAAGAAGGTAGTTGCGCAGGTCGAAGGGAAGCCCGAACGTGTCCCGCACGGCGCGGCGCGTGAAGGTGACGAACCCGATCGTGGTCCAGATGACGACGACGCCGGCGACTCCACCGGTCACCCCGAGCAGCTTGCCGCTCTCCTGCGCGACCGCTTCGACCTGCTCCGGCTTCACCAGGCCGTTCGCGCTGATGATGCCCGGGATGTACCCGTTGACGATGCGGATCAGCCCGTCGATGGCGGTCTTGCTGCCGCCCAACCAGATGCCGACCCCCGCGAACGCGAGGTACAACGCCGAGAACATCGCGAACAGGCCCTGGTAGCTCATGCCCGCGGCGAGCAGGAATCCGTTGTGTCGGAGGAAATGCCGCCACACCCGCACGGGGAAAACCTGAGCGATCTTGGCGGCGCGTGCCATCGGCTGGTCCAGCCGCTCGCGCACGGCCGACTGGGCGGCCTCGAGGCGGTCGCGCAGCGACAGTTCCTCGGTCTCCGCGCCGGGCAGCGGTCGAGGGTCGCGGCGGCTGTCGGTCACCCTTCGAGCCTAATGAATGGATGCCAGGCCCCCGGGGTCCGGGGCCGCTCACCCCGCACGGCCTCGCATCCGGGACGGGGCCCGCCGCACGGCATCCACCCCGAAAACGCCGAACGGCGGGGCGCCGGAGCGCACCCGCCGTTCGAAGGGCAGATCAACGGCCGCGGAGGACCGCCTGCTTGACCTCGGCGATGGCCTTGGTGACCTCGATGCCGCGCGGGCACGCCTCGGTGCAGTTGAAGGTCGTGCGGCAGCGCCACACGCCTTCCTTGTCGTTGAGGATGTCCAGACGCACATCGCCCGCGTCGTCACGCGAGTCGAAGATGAAGCGGTGCGCGTTGACGATGGCGGCGGGGCCGAAGTACTGGCCGTCCGTCCAGAACACGGGGCACGACGAGGTGCACGCCGCGCACAGGATGCACTTGGTCGTGTCGTCGAAGACCTCGCGGTCGACGATCGACTGGATGCGCTCCTTGCCGGGCTCGGGCTTGCTGCTCGAGATGAGGAACGGCTGCACCTCGCGATAGGAGGCGAAGAACGGCTCCATGTCGACGATGAGGTCCTTCTCGAGCGGCAGACCCTTGATGGCCTCGACGTAGATCGGCTGCGAGATGTCGAGGTCCTTGATCAGCGTCTTGCACGCCAGTCGGTTGCGGCCGTTGATGCGCATGGCATCCGATCCGCAGATGCCGTGCGCGCACGAGCGGCGGAAGGCCAGCGAGCCGTCGACCTCCCACTTGATCTTGTGCAGAGCGTCGAGAACACGGTCGGTGGAGTACAGCTCCACGTCGTAGTCGACCCAGCGCGGCTCGTCGTCGACTTCGGGGTCGAAGCGACGGATGTTGAACGTCACCAGGAACGACTGGATGCCGGTGTCCGCGGGGGACTGCTCGATCTCGTCCGAGGTGTCGACGGTGTCGATGACGGTGGATGCCATCTCAGTACTTCCTCTCCAGGGGCGGGTAGCGCAACTCGCCGGCGTCGTTCTTCGTGAGGACCACGGGCTTCCACCCGAGCTCGATGTGGTCGGCGGGGTGGGACGAGTGGGGATCGCCCGTCAGATACGCCATGGTGTGCTGCATGTATTTCTCGTCGTCGCGCGTGGGGAAGTCGTCGCGCATGTGACCCCCGCGGCTCTCCTCGCGGTTCTGCGCGGAGTAGACGACGACCTCGGCGAGGTCGAGGAGGAACCCGAGCTCGACCGCTTCGAGCAGGTCGGTGTTGTACCGCTTGCCCTTGTCGTCGACGTGGACGTTCTTGTAGCGCTCGCGCAGGTCGGCGATGATGTCGAGGACCTCGGCGAGCGAGTCGCGCGTGCGGAACACCTGCGCACCCTTGTCCATCTCGTCCTGCAGCGTCTTGCGAAGCACCGCGATGCGCTCGGTGCCGGAGTTGGCGCGCAGCCCCTCGATCATCTCGCGGACCTCCTTGGCGGGGTCCTCGGGCAGCGGCACGAAGTCGGCCGTCTGGACGTACTCGACCGCGTTGCGGCCCGCGCGCTTTCCGAACACGTTGATGTCCAGGAGCGAGTTGGTGCCGAGGCGGTTCGAGCCGTGCACCGAGACGCAGGCGCACTCGCCCGCGGCGTAGAGGCCGGGGACGACCGTCTCGTTGTCGGCGAGCACCTCGGCCTTGATGTTGGTCGGGATGCCGCCCATGGCGTAGTGCGCGGTCGGCATCACCGGCACCGGCTCGACCACCGGGTCGACACCGAGGTAGGTGCGGGCGAACTCGGTGATGTCGGGGAGCTTGGTCTCGAGGACCTCGGCGCCCAGGTGCGTGCAGTCCAGCAGGACGTAGTCGCGGTGCGGACCGGCGCCGCGGCCCTCCGCGACCTCCTGCACCATGCATCGCGCGACGATGTCACGGGGAGCGAGGTCCTTGATGGTCGGGGCGTAGCGCTCCATGAAGCGCTCACCGCTCGCGTTGCGCAGGATCGCTCCCTCGCCGCGCGCACCCTCCGTCAGCAGGATGCCGAGACCCGCCAGCCCGGTCGGGTGGAACTGGAAGAACTCCATGTCCTCCAGCGGCAGGCCCTTGCGCCAGACGATGCCGACGCCGTCGCCGGTCAGCGTGTGCGCGTTCGAGGTCGTCTTGAAGATCTTGCCGAAGCCGCCGGTGGCGAATACGACCGCCTTCGACTGGAACACGTGCAGATCGCCCGTGGACAGCTCGTAGGCCACCACACCGGCGACCTGGGTCTTGCCGGCGTCATCCTTCACCGTGATCAGGTCGAGCACGTAGAACTCGTTGAAGAAGTTGATGCCCAGCTTCACGCAGTTCTGGAACAGCGTCTGCAGGATCATGTGACCCGTGCGGTCGGCGGCGTAGCAGGCGCGACGCACGGGGGTCTTGCCGTGGTCCGCGGTGTGCCCGCCGAACCGACGCTGATCGATCTTCCCGTCGGGCGTGCGGTTGAACGGCAGGCCCATGTTCTCGAGGTCGATGACGGCGTCGATGGCCTCTTTCGCGAGGATCTCGGCGGCATCCTGGTCGACGAGGTAGTCGCCACCCTTGATCGTGTCGAAGGTGTGCCACTCCCACGAGTCCTCTTCGACGTTGGCCAGGGCCGCGGCCATGCCGCCCTGAGCTGCGCCGGTGTGGGACCGGGTGGGGTACAGCTTCGAGATGACCGCGGTCTTGGCACCCGGGCCGGCCTCGATCGCCGCGCGCATGCCGGCGCCGCCGGCCCCGACGATCACGATGTCGAACTGGTGGTAGTGCACGCCGTCCTTGACGATCGTGTCCGCGCTGTTCTGAGTGCTCACGTGTGCAATGCCTCTGCTGTCTCAGTCGGGAAGGAGGATGCCGTGGCTTACGCCTGGCAGATCTCCCAGAGGGAGCTGCTCTCGGTCACGCCGAGGCAGGGGTCGAAGGTGAAGACCACGAGCGTGCCGAGCAGGATCAGGAACGCGGCCGACAGCCAGAGCGCGCCGACCAGGATGCGCCGCACCTGCGCGTTGGTGACGTAGTCGTTGACGATCGTGCGCATGCCGTTCGCGCCGTGGATGAGGGCGAGCCACAGCATCAGCACGTCCCACCACTGCCAGAACGGGGAGGCGAGCTTGCCCGCGACGAACGCGAAGTCGATCTGGTGGATGCCGTCGCCCGTCATGAGGTTGACGAACAGGTGGCCGAAGATGAGGACGATCAGCAGCACGCCGGAGGCGCGCATGTAGATCCATCCCCACTTCTCGAGGTTGGCGCCCTTCTTGCGGACGGCGGGCGTGCGCGGGGCGGGAATCGTGCTGGCTTCCTGTGCGACGGACATCAGTGACCCCCTCCGACGGCGGCGAAGACATTGATCAGGTGACGCGGGGTGAAGCCGAGCATCGTGACGACCCACAGACCGAGAACGCCCCACCACAGCTGGCGCTGATGACGCGTGGCCCAGGGCCAGAAGTCGACCAGGATGATGCGGAGGCCGTTGTACGCGTGGTAGACGATGGCTCCGACGAGGGCGACCTCGCCCAGACCCATGATCGGGTTCTTGTACGTGCCGATGACGGCGTCGTACGCCTCGGGTGAAACGCGGATGAGCGCGGTGTCGAGAATGTGGACGAGCAGGAAGAAGAAGATCGCCACACCGGTGATGCGGTGCAGAACCCACGACCACATTCCCTCTCGGCCGCGGTAGAGCGTTCCGCGCGGCACCCGCGAGGTCGTCTCTTTCACCGACGGCGTGGCACGTGCTGGTGCTGACACGGTCGTCCTCCCTGATCGAACACGGTGTGGGAGCCGGAAAAGGGCTCCAGGCGTCACACGGGCGCTAGTGAATACTACGTCTGGGCTATGAAGCCGGGGGATGAGGGTTGCCTAACACTCTCTCGATGTCGAGATAGTTTCGTCGGTCGGCCCGCGGTTCCGTCCGGCAATCTGAACGTAACGGCCGAGTCGAACGCTGCCGATAAGGTCTGTCCCATGGCCGAACCTGCTATCGACGACTTCTACGCCGTTATCCCCGCCGGTGGGATCGGCAGCCGCCTCTGGCCTCTCTCGCGCGCGGACGCCCCGAAGTTCCTCCACGACCTCACGGGATCCGGCCAGACCCTCCTCCGTGACACCTGGGATCGGCTCGAGCCGCTGTCCGGCTCCGGCCGCATCGCCGTGGTCACGGGGCGGGCGCACCGCGCCGCCGTGGAGCGCGAGCTTCCGGGCGTCCCCGATCACAACGTCTTCCTGGAGTCCGAGCCGCGCGATTCGTCGGCAGCGATCGGTCTGGCCGCCGCGATCCTCGTCCGCCGCGAGCCCGACGTCATCATCGGCTCGTTCGCCGCGGATCACGTCATCCGCCAGACCCGTCAGTTCGACTTCGCCGTGCGACAGGCCGTTGCGGTCGCGCGAGCGGGCTACATCTGCACCATCGGCATCCAGCCGAGCGAGCCCTCCGTCGGATTCGGCTACATCAAGCAGTCCGACGAACTGATCGTCGACGGCGCGCCCGAGGCGTACATGGTGGAGCGCTTCGTCGAGAAGCCCGACCTCGACACCGCCAAGGAGTACTTCGCCGACCGCTCCTACCTGTGGAACGCGGGCATGTTCATCACGCGGGCCGATGTGCTGCTGGCAGAGCTCGCCGTGAACGAGCCCGAGCTCCACGCCGGCCTCGTCGAACTGGCGGAGGCGTGGGACGATCGCGACCGCCGCGGTCCCGCGGTGGACCGCATCTGGCCGGAGCTGAAGAAGATCGCCATCGACTACTCGGTGGCGGAACCCGCTGCCGAGAAGGGGCGTCTCGCGGTCATCCCCGGCCACTTCGACTGGGACGACGTGGGCGACTTCGCCAGCCTCTCCAAGCTGAACTCCTCCGGGGGGCGGAACGAGCTCGCCATCCTCGGCGAGGGTGCGCGCGTGCTCGCCGATGCCTCTAGCGGGATCGTCGTGACGCAGACCAAACGCGTCATCAGCCTCATCGGCGTCCGCGACATCGTCGTGGTCGACACCCCCGACGCTCTCCTGGTCACCACGAGTGAGAACGCCCAGCGCGTCAAGGGCGTCGTCGACGCGCTGAAGCTCACGGGGCGCGGCGACGTCCTCTGACACCGGATGCCGCGCATCGTGGCATCCGGTCTCTTCTGTGGGCGGGCGTGTGGCGCGCGCGTGACGCGAGATTGCGTCTTTGTAACCATTGCGGCGCGGCGGGGTCTGCGGTGCGCAAGCGATTCGTCACAGTGGGTAACGTGACTCCATCGTCCCCCGAACCCGTTGGGGGCCCCTTCTTGGAGGACCATTCGTGAAGACCACGAAGAAGGCCGTCGTCAGCGGCCTCGCGATGATCGGCACGGCCGTGCTTCTCGCCGGCTGCGGTGCCGCGCCCGAGAGCAACGGTGCGTCTGCCGGTGCCGGCGCCAGCGACTACCTGCCCTGCATGGTGTCGGATGCCGGTGGATTCGACGACAAGTCGTTCAACCAGCTCGGCAAGGAGGGCGTCGACGCGGCGGCCGCCGAGCTCGGCTCGCAGGACCCCATCGAGGTCGAGTCGCAGTCCGAGACCGACTACGCCTCCAACCTCCAGAGCCTCGTCGACCAGGGCTGCAGCACGATCGTCACGGTCGGCTTCCTCCTGGCGCCGGCTGCGCTCGAGTCGGCCAAGGCCAACCCCGACATGCAGTACGTCTCCATCGACGACACCGTCGACCAGGACTTCGACGGCACGACGGACGCCGAGAACATCAAGCCGATCATCTTCGACACCGCCCAGGCCGCCTACCTCGCGGGCTACCTCGCCGCGGGTGTCTCCAAGACCGGTGTCGTCGGCACCTTCGGTGGCATCAACATCCCGACCGTCACGATCTTCATGGACGGCTTCGCCCAGGGCGTCGAGAAGTACAACGCCGACAACGGCACCTCCGTGCGCGTCGTCGGCTGGGACCGCGCCGCCCAGGACGGCTCCTTCACCGGTGGCTTCGAGGCCAACGACACCGCCCGCCAGACCGCGCAGGCGATCATCGACCAGAACGTCGACGTGCTTCTGCCCGTCGGTGGCCCGATCTACCAGTCGGCCGCTGTCGCCATCCAGGACGCCGGTCGCGAGATCGCCCTCGTCGGCGTCGACGCCGATGTGTACGAGACCGACCCCTCGGTCGGAGAGCTGCTGCTGACCTCGATCCTCAAGGGCATCGATGTGGGCACGAAGGACGCCATCGTTGCCGCCGGCAACGGCGAGTTCGACGCCTCGCCGTTCGTGGGCACGCTCGAGAACGACGGTGTGGGCCTGGCTCCGTACCACGACTGGTCCGACCGCGTCCCCGCGGAACTGACCGAGAAGGTCGACGCCCTCAAGGCCGACATCATCAGCGGCGCCATCACCGTCGAGTCCTACCTCGCCGGCTGATAGCTGCACGCTCCTGGGGGAGGCCGGCTCCGTGCCGGCCTCCCCTCCCTTATGGGCCGCGGCGGCGCCCGCGGTACCGGACCGGACGTCCTCACGAGGGGCGTCCTTCCCTCTGCACCTCCGCGTGCGGTGCCACAGAACTTAGGATCGGGAACATGAAGCTCGAACTCCGCGGGATCACGAAAACCTTCGGGTCCCTGGTGGCGAACGATCACATCGACCTCACCGTCGAGGCCGGCGAGATCCACTGCCTGCTCGGCGAGAACGGTGCCGGCAAGTCCACCCTGATGAACGTCCTCTACGGCCTGTACCAGGCCGATGGGGGAGAGATCCTGCTGGACGATGCCGTCCAGCACTTCGCCGGCCCCGGCGACGCGATGCGCGCCGGAATCGGCATGGTGCACCAGCACTTCATGCTCATCCCGGTCTTCACCGTGGCCGAGAACGTCATGCTCGGCCACGAGCCCACGAAGTTCGGCGGAAGGCTCGACCTCGCCGCTGCGCGGGCGAAGGTCAAAGAGATCTCCGACCGCTTCGGGTTCGACGTCGATCCCGACGCCCTCGTCGACGACCTGCCCGTCGGCGTGCAGCAGCGCGTCGAGATCATCAAGGCGTTGTCCCGGGATGCCAAGGTGCTCGTGTTCGACGAGCCGACCGCCGTCCTGACCCCGCAAGAGACCGATGAGCTCATGGCGATCATGCGCCAGCTCAAGGCGTCGGGGACTTCGATCGTGTTCATCACGCACAAGCTGCGCGAGGTCCGCGAGGTGGCCGACCGTATCACCGTGATCCGCCTCGGCAAGGTCGTCGGCGAGGCCGACCCGCGCGCCTCCAACGCCGAGCTCGCCTCGCTGATGGTCGGTCGTGCGGTCGAGCTGACGGTCCACAAAGAGGCGCCGACCCTCGGCGACGTCGGCCTGTCCGTGTCGCATCTGTCCGTCGTGGACGCCATCGGCCAGCTCGTCGTCAACGACGTCAGCTTCGAGGTTCGGCGGGGCGAGGTCCTCGCCATCGCGGGCGTGCAGGGCAACGGCCAGACGGAGCTCACCGAGGCTCTCCTGGGACTGCAGGACCGCGTCGAGGGGTCGATCGTCTTGGACGGCAGTGAGCTCAACGGGCGCAGCGTGCGCGCGGTGCTCGATGCGGGTGTCGGATTCGTCCCCGAGGACCGCAAGGAAGACGGCCTGGTGGGAGAGTTCTCGATCGCCGAGAACCTCATGCTCGACCGGGCCGACGGCGCTCCGTTCGTCAAGGGCGGGACCCTGCAGTTGTCCACACTCGCCGACTTCGCCCGCGAAAAGGTGAGCGAGTTCGATGTGCGCACGCCCTCAATCGAGACCCCGGTGGGTCGTCTGTCCGGCGGCAACCAGCAGAAGGTCGTCCTCGCGCGCGAGCTGAGCCGCGACCTGCGACTCTTCGTCGCCGCCCAGCCCACGCGCGGCGTCGACGTGGGCTCCATCGAGTTCATCCACAAGCGCGTCATCGAGACCCGCGATGCGGGCGTGCCCGTCATCGTCGTCTCCACCGAGCTCGACGAGGTCACCGCCCTCGCGGATCGCATCATGGTCATGTACCGCGGTCGCGTCGTGGGCATCGTCCCCGGTGACACCTCGCGCGACGTCCTCGGCCTCATGATGGCCGGCGAAGCGCCCCAGAACGAAGGAGTCGCCGCGTGAGCGATCCGCACAGCCCGCACGACCCCACGGCCGCGCGGTCCGACCGTGCCGCCGAGGTGGTCGCCGCCACCGACGCCGACGTCGCGCTCGAGAACGGAGCGGTCGTCGACACGGCCGCCGGCGCACGCGTGACGGCACCGCCGCCCGCCTCGGACGAGAACCGCTGGCGCCGCGCGCTGCGCGAGATCGCGACGGGAAACGCCATCATCTCGGTCCTCGCGGTGGTCCTGGCCCTCCTGGTGGGGGCGATCATGATCGCCGCGACCGACGAGCGGGTGCAGGCGGCGGCCGGGTACTTCTTCGCCCGCCCCGGTGACACGCTGACGGCGATCTGGCAGGCGGTGTCAGGGGCATACGCGTCGTTCTTCCAGGGCGCGATCTATAACTTCCGCCGTCCGGAGTTCGCCACCGGCATTCGTCCTCTCACCGAGACGCTCACCTTCGCGACGCCCTTGATCGCCGCCGGACTGGGTGTGGCCCTGGCGTTCCGGGTGGGGATGTTCAACATCGGTGGTCGCGGTCAGATGCTCGTCGCCGCCGCCGCCGGCGGCTACGTCGCGTTCGCCTTCGATCTCCCGTGGGGTCTGCACACCCTCGTCGCCCTCGTCGCGGGCGTCGCGGCCGGCGCGATCTGGGCGGGCATCGCGGGCGTGCTGAAGGCTCGGACCGGCGCGCACGAGGTGATCGTCACGATCATGCTCAACTACGTCGCGTTCTATCTCGTGTACTACATGCTGCGCACGCCGGGCCTGTTGCAGGCGCCGGGCTCGAGCAACCCCACGACGCCGCCCATGAAGGAGACGGCGGTCTTCCCAGACCTGCTGGGCCCCGCTTACAACCTGCACTTCGGCTTCGTGCTCTCGATCGCCGCGGTGATCCTCGTGTGGTGGATCCTCGAGCGCTCCTCCCTCGGGTTCCGCTTCCGCGCGGTCGGTCTGAACCCCAACGCCGCGCGCGTGGCCGGCATCAACGTCAAGTCGATGTACGTCTACGCGATGCTCATCTCCGGTGCCCTCATCGGCCTGGCCGGCGTCGACCAGGTGTTGGGCACGGTCACCACGGGCTTCTCCAGCGGTATCGACGCAGGCATCGGGTTCGACGCGATCACGGTGGCGCTCCTCGGCCGCTCCACCCCGGTCGGCGTGCTGGTGGCCGGCATCCTGTTCGGCGCGTTCAAGGCCGGCGGGTTCGCGATGCAGGCCGCCAACGGCGTGCCGATCGACATCGTCCTCGTCGTGCAGTCGCTCATCGTGCTCTTCATCGCCGCGCCGCCCCTGGTGCGCGCGATCTTCCGCCTGCCGGCACCCGGGGCGCGCCAGCCCAAGGCGCGCGCCGCCAAGAAGAAGGAGGCGGCCCGGTGAGCACCACCGCCGCACACCCCGAGGCCGCGCCCGCGGCCGACACGCTCGACACCGCCGTCGTCGTCAGCTGGAAGGCGCCGATCGTCTACGGCGTCATCACGGTGCTCGCCGCGGTCCTCTTCATCGTCGCGCGGCAGGACGGCGACGCCGTCTTCCGCATCTCCAGCCCGGGCGAGTTCATCCAGCTTCCCGAGGTCGTCCTCGGCGGGGTCCTCACCGGGGCGGTCTGCACGGTGCTGCTGGCGCTGGTGACCCTGGTCAGCGTGTTGATGGTGCGCGCGCGCCGCCGTCCGCCGATCTGGCTCGCGGTCGTCTTCGCCGTGGTGTTCATGGTGGGCTTCCTCACCTGGGCCGCTGCCGGGGCGACGACGGCTGTCATCCCGCTCACCGGACTGCTGGCCGGCGGTCTCAGCCTCTCGGTGCCGCTCATCTTCGGTGCCATGTGCGGTGTGCTCAGCGAGCGCGTCGGTGTGGTGAACATCGCCATCGAGGGTCAGCTGCTGGCCGGTGCCTTCACGTCGGCCGTCGTGGCGACGATGACGGGCAACCCGTTCATCGGTCTCATCGCCGCCGCCGTCGCCGGGGTGCTGGTGTCGTTCGTGCTCGCCGCTTTCGCGATCAAGTACTTCGTCGACCAGGTGATCGTCGGCGTCGTGCTGAACGTGCTCGTGGTGGGCCTCACGAGCTTCCTGTTCTCGCAGCTGCTCGCCCCGAACGCCGCGTTCCTGAACTCGCCGCCGCGATTCCCGCGCCTGCCCATTCCCGTGCTGGCCGACATCCCGATCATCGGGCCGATGCTGTTCAACCAGACGGTCATCGTCTACCTGATGTACGTCACGGTCATCGCCGTGTACATCGGCTTGTTCCACACCCGCTGGGGCCTGCGTCTGCGTGCCGTGGGCGAGCACCCGCAGGCCGCGGACACCGTGGGCATCAACATCGCCCGCACCCGCTTCTGGAACGTCTCGTTGGGCGGGGCCATCGCCGGTCTCGGCGGCGCGTTCTTCACCCTGGGATCGGTCGGCGCCTTCAACAAGGAGATGACGGCGGGCGCCGGCTACATCGCCCTCGCGGCGGTCATCTTCGGCCAGTGGGACCCGATTCGTGCGACGCTCGCGGCGCTGCTGTTCGGCTTCGCCTCGAACCTGCAGAACACCCTCGGCGTCATCGGTTCGCCCGTGCCGAGCGAGTTCATGCTGATGCTGCCGTACGTCGTGACGATCTTCGCGGTCGCCGGTCTCGTCGGGAAGGTCCGCGGACCCGCGGCCGCCGGCAAACCGTACGTCAAGGGCTGACCCGGCCCGCTTCCCCCTTCACGAGAGGACCCACCGCTTCACGATGACCGACATCGACTGGGACGAACTCCGTTCCGCCGCCACCGAGGCCATGCACCGCGCCTACGCCCCCTACTCCCGCTTCAAGGTGGGCGCCGCGGCGCTCGTCGCCGACGGGCGCATCGTCTCGGGGTGCAACGTCGAGAACGCGTCCTACGGGGTGACCCTCTGCGCCGAGTGCGGACTCGTCTCCGAACTGCACATGAGCGGCGGCGGCCAGCTCGTGGCGTTCGTGTGCGTCGACGGCGAGGGGCGCACGCTGATGCCGTGCGGTCGATGCCGGCAGTTGCTCTTCGAGCACGCCATTCCCGGCATGCTGCTGGAGACGGTCAGCGGCATCCGGACCATCGACGAGGTGCTGCCCGACGCGTTCGGTCCGCGCGACCTCGAGGAGGCCGCCCGATGAGCGCCGAGCAGTTCGATGCCGTCGACATTATCCGGGCGCAGCGCGACGGGCGGGCGATCTCGGAGCCGGAAATCCGGTGGCTCGTCGACGCCTACACGCGTGGCTACGTCATGGACGCGCAGATGTCGGCGTTCACGATGGCGGTGCTGCTCAACGGCCTCGGCCGCGACCAGATCCGAGTGCTGACGGATGCCATGATCGCCTCGGGCGAGCGCATGGACTTCTCGTCGCTGGGCAAGCCCACCGTCGACAAGCACTCCACCGGCGGTGTCGGCGACAAGATCACGCTGCCGCTCGCGCCGCTCGTCGCCGCGTTCGGGGTCGCCGTTCCGCAGCTGTCCGGACGCGGCCTCGGTCACACGGGCGGGACCCTCGACAAGCTCGAGTCCATCCCGGGCTGGCGCGCGGCCTTGTCGAACGACGAAATCCTCGCGCAGCTCGCCGACGTGGGCGCCGTGATCTGCGCCGCCGGTACGGGGCTGGCACCGGCCGACAAGAAGCTCTATGCCCTGCGCGATGTCACGGGCACGGTCGAGGCGATCCCGCTCATCGCGTCGAGCATCATGTCGAAGAAGATCGCCGAGGGCACCGACTCGCTCGTGCTCGACGTGAAGTTCGGCTCCGGCGCGTTCATGCAGGACATCGACCGGGCGCGCGAGCTCGCCGAGACGATGGTCGCCCTCGGCACCGACTCGGGCGTGAACACCACGGCGCTGCTCACCGACATGAACACCCCGCTCGGTCGCGCCATCGGCAACGCCAACGAGGTCCGCGAATCCGTCGAGGTGCTCGCCGGCGGCGGGCCTGCGGACGTCGTCGAGCTCACGGTCGCTCTCGCCCGCGAGATGTTGACGCTCGCCGGTCAGCCCGACGCCGACGTCGAGGCCGCCCTCGCCGACGGCCGCGCGATGGACGTGTGGAAGCGCATGATCCGCGCGCAGGACGGCGATCCGGATGCCGCTCTCCCCACGCCCCGCGAGACGCACACGGTTGTCGCCGACCGGGCCGGTGTCGTGACCCGCGTCGAGGCGCTGCCCTTCGGCATCGCCGCGTGGCGCCTGGGCGCCGGACGCGCGCGCGCCGAGGACGCCGTCGTTCACGCGGCAGGCATCGACCTGCACGTCACCGTGGGAGACACGGTCGCGGCCGGTCAGCCGCTGTTCACTCTCTCGGCCGACGATGAGACGCGCTTCGACCGCGCCCTCACCGCGGTCGAGGGCGCGTGGGAGATCGGCGACACCGCTCCCGCGCGCACCCCGCTCGTCCGCGAGCGCATCACCGCGTGATGGCATCCGACCCGAGGAGCAGCATGGCCACCGACGACGTCCGCATCCAGGGCAAGAAGCTGAAGACCCTGCCGAAGGTGTCGCTCCACGACCACCTCGACGGGGGGATGCGCGCGCAGACGGTGCTCGAACTGGCCGACGACCTCGACCTGGAGCTTCCCGCCGACGACGCGGAGGGTCTCGAGGACTGGTTCTCGGACCACGTCGAGTCGGGCTCGCTCGAGGACTACCTCGAGAAGTTCTCGCTCACCGTCGGCGTGCTGCAGACCCGCGAGGGTCTCGTCCGGGCGGCGAAGGAGTTCGTCGAAGACCTCGCCGACGACGGCGTCGTGTACGCCGAAGTGCGGTGGGCGCCCGAGCAGCACCTCACGCGGGGCTTGAGCCTCGACGACGTGGTGGATGCCGTGCAGGAGGGCATCGAAGAGGGTGAGGATGCCGCGGACGCCCGCGGCAAGGACATCCGGGTCGGCCAGCTGCTCACGGCGATGCGGCAGACGGCCCGCTCCCGCGAGATCGCTGAACTCGCGGTGGCGTGGCGTGGTCGCGGCGTCGTCGGTTTCGACCTCGCCGGACCGGAGGACGGGTTCCCCGCCTCGAACCACCGCGCGGCGTTCGACTACCTCGCCGAACAGTTCTTCCCCACGACGGTGCACGCCGGTGAAGGAGCAGGGCTGGCATCCATCCGGTCGGCTCTCATCGACGGCCGTGCCGTGCGCCTCGGGCACGGCGTGCGCATCGCGAACGACCTCGACGTCGTCTCGCGCGAAGGCGAGGAGGTGCTGGTCACGTTCGGTGACATGGCCCGGTGGGTGCGCGACCGTGAGATCACGCTCGAGCTGTCGCCGACGTCGAACCTGCAGAGCGGCGCCGTCACGGCCTGGGGCGACTCCATGGACGCCCACCCGTTCGACCTGCTGTACCAGCTCGGCTTCTCGGTCACGGTGAACGTCGACAACCGTCTGATGAGCCGGACGACCCTGACGCGCGAGCTGGGGCTATTGGCGCAGGCCTTCGATTACGACCTCGACGACCTCGAGGCCTTCCAGCTCAACGCGGCCGCCGGAGCGTTCCTGCCGGTCGAGGAGCGCGAGGAGCTCATCGAGATCATCGCGGAGGGCTTCCAGCGCTGAGCGCGTCGGGGCGCGGCCGGGCAGGTCGCCCCTTTCCGCTGAGTGTCCGGAACACGCGGATGCGGGGGCGTGGCGTCCGCGTGTCTTGGACACTGAAGTGGCGTGGGGGCGTCGTGGCTCGCGGGGCGCGCCGTACCCCCCCCCCCCCCCCGTTGAGTGTCCAGAACACGCGGATGCGGGGGAGTGTCGTCCGCGTGTCTTGGACACTGAAGTGGCGTGGGGGCGTCGTGGCTCGCGGGGCGCGCCGTACCCCCCCCCCCCCCCCGTTGAGTGTCCAGAACACGCGGATGCGGGGGCGTGTCGTCCGCGTGTCTTGGACACTGAAGTGGCGTGGGGGCGTCGTGGCTCGCGGGGCGCGCCGTACCCCCCCCCCCCCCC
>NZ_JAROCE010000004.1:0-305034 GCF_046064585.1 Microbacterium mcarthurae
GCCCCACGGCGCTCCCGGCCCGCGGCGCCCCGGCCGCCGGCACCCGCCCCCGGCCGCCGGCAACCGCCCCGGCCGCCGGCACCCGCCCACACGAACGACGGCGCCGCACCCCCGGGGGGATGCGGCGCCGGAGCAGAGCGGATGCCTCAGCTGATGAGCAGCAGCTGGTGGCCCGCCGACACGGTGGTGCCGGGGTTCGCGTCGATACCGGCGATGGTCCCGTCCTTGTGGGCCTGGATGGGCTGCTCCATCTTCATGGCCTCGAGCACGACGACGAGGTCGCCCTTGACAACCTGCTGCCCCTCTTCGACGGCGACCTTGACCACGGTCGCCTGCATCGGCGACTTCACCGCGTCGCCGGTGGCGCCGGCGGTCGGCGAGGCGGCATGCGAACGGCGCGACGGGGGAGCGGCGATCGGACGGCCGGGCTTCGCCGCGGGAGAGGCGATGCGGTCGGGAAGGCTCACCTCGAGACGCTTGCCGCCCACCTCCACGACGACGGTGTGTCGGCCGGGTGCTTCGCCGGGTGCCTCGAGCTCGCCATCCCACGCGGGGATGTCGTTGACGAACTCCGTCTCGATCCACCGGGTGTAGACGCCGAATCGGCCGTCCTCGGCCGTGAAGGCGGGGTCACGGACCACCTTGCGGTGGAAGGGGAGCACCGTCGGGAGCCCCGCGACCTCGAACTCGTCGAGGGCGCGACGCGCGCGTTCGAGCGCCTCGGCGCGATCCCGGCCGGTCACGATGATCTTGGCCAGCAGCGAGTCGAACGCGCCCGAGACGCTGTCGCCCGCGGTCACACCCGAGTCCAAGCGCAGCCCGGGACCGCCGAAGGTCTTGAACACGTGGATGGGGCCGGGCTGGGGGAGGAAGTTGCGTCCCGGGTCCTCGCCGTTGATGCGGAACTCGATCGAGTGGCCCGAGGGCGCGGGGTCGTCGTAGCCGAGCTCCTCGCCCTCCGCGATGCGGAACTGCTCGCGCACGAGGTCGAGCCCGGTGACCTCCTCGGAGACGGGGTGCTCCACCTGAAGGCGGGTGTTCACCTCGAGGAACGAGATCGTGCCGTCGGCGCCGATGAGGAACTCGCACGTCCCCGCGCCGACATAGCCGACCTCGCGAAGGATGGCCTTGGATGCCGAGTACAACACGGCGTTCTGCTCGTCGCTGAGGAAGGGGGCGGGCGCCTCTTCGACCAGCTTCTGGTGGCGGCGCTGCAGCGAGCAGTCGCGTGTGGAGACCACCACGACGTTGCCGGCGACATCCGCGAGGCACTGGGTCTCGACGTGACGCGGCTTGTCGAGGTACTTCTCGACGAAGCACTCGCCGCGACCGAAGGCGGCGACGGCCTCGCGCGTGGCGGACTCGAACATCTCGGCGACCTCGTCGAGCTCGCGGGCGACCTTGAGTCCTCGTCCGCCCCCGCCGTACGCGGCCTTGATGGCGATGGGGAGGCCCACCTGCTCGGCGAAGGCGATCACCTCGTCGGCTCCGGAGACGGGGCCGGGGGTGCCGGGGGCAAGAGGGGCGCCGACCTTCTCGGCGACGTGGCGGGCGGTCACCTTATCGCCGAGCGCTTCGATCGCTTCCGGCGAGGGGCCGATCCAGACGAGCCCCGCGTCGATGACGGCGCGGGCGAAGTCGGCGTTCTCGGCGAGGAAGCCGTACCCGGGGTGAACGGCATCCGCCCCGGAACGGCGAGCGACGGACAGGATCTTGTCGATGGAGAGGTAGGTGTCGGCGCTGGTCGCGCCGTCGAGCGCGTAGGCCTCATCGGCGAGGCGGGTGTGCAGGGCGTCCCGGTCCTGGTCGGCGTAGACGGCGACGGAGGCCTTGCCCGAATCGCGTGCGGCGCGGATGACACGGACGGCGATTTCGCCGCGGTTGGCGACGAGAACCTTGGCGATCTTCGGCATCCTCCCAGCCTAGCGAGGGGCGGTGCCCCCCTTTTGACCCTCCTCCACAAGAAACGCCGGAAAACGTGTGGGGGAGTCTACGAACGGTTCCAGAGAGACGGCCAAGAACCGCCGAGCTCGCGGACCAGACGACGCACCGTCGACAGCGACATTCCGACCACGGTCGAGGGGTCCCCCTCCACCCGCTCGATGAAGGCGCCGCCGAGGCTGTCGACCGTGAAGGCTCCGGCGACGTGCAGCGGTTCGCCGCTGCCGACGTAGGCCGCGATCTCGTCGTCGTCCACGTCGGCGGCGAAGCTCACCGCGGCCTCGGCCACGTCGAACGCCTCCCGGGGCTCCTGGCCCGGGCTCAGACGGAAGACGCTGTGCCCGGAGTGCAGCACGCCGGTCTGTCCGCGCATACTGTGCCACCGCACGGTCGCCGCCTCGGGGGTGTAGGGCTTGCCGAGGATCTCGTCGCCGAGCGCGAACATGGAGTCGCCGCCGATGACGAAACCGTCGAAAGCGGGGTCCTCCTCGTGCAGGCGCCGCGCGACATCGGCCGCCTTGCGGCGTGCGAGCAGCAGAACGTGCTCCGTGGCGGGGAGGGTCCGCCCCTCGGCGGCTTCGGTCTCGGCGATCACCGCCTCTTCGTCGACCTGCGGCGCGCGCGCCTCCGGCTCGATACCGGCCTGCCGCAGAAGCATCAGGCGAGCGGGGGAGGTGGATGCCAGACACACGCGCATGCGTCCACGCTACAGACGACGCCGGCCCCCGCGGGCGCACGTGTGACAGGCTCGGAGGATGCACAACGGCGACCTCATCGATCTCGACATCACCGGAGTCGCCCACGGCGGCATCTTCGTGGGGCGGCACGAGGGTCGTGTGGTCTTCGTGCCCGACACCCTTCCCGGGGAACGCGTGCGCGTCCGCCTCACCGACACGCGCAAGAAGGCGTTCTGGCGGGCCGAGGCCGTCGAGGTGTTGGATGCCGCACCCGAGCGCCGCCCGCACGTGTGGGCCGCGGCGTCGATCGATCGAGCGCCCGAGGAGCGCGCGGGGGGTGCGGAGTTCGGGCACATCGCTCTCGACCATCAGCGGGCGGTGAAAGAGCGCGTCATCCGCGAGTCCCTCGAGCGTGTCGGTCGCCTGGAGCTTCCGGTCGAGGTGCGCTCCGCGGGTGCGGACGAGACCGCCGGCGGCACCGGTTGGCGTACGCGGGTGAGCCTGCACGTCGACGAAGCCGGCCGCGTCGGGCCTTTCGCCCCGCGCTCGCACCGTGTCATCGAGACGCCCGACCTGCCGCTGGCCACCGATGCCATCGCCCGTGTCGCCGCAGAGCTCCGGAGCGCGGCTCCCGGCCGCGTCGACCTCGTCCAACCCGCCGACGGGCGCGTCCGCGTCCTTCCGCGCCCGGATGGTGCCCGAACGAGCGGGACGGTCGAGGTCGTCGAAGAGCGCGTCGGCGACCGTGTTTTCCGCGTCGACGCGACCGGTTTCTGGCAGGTGCACCGGTTGGCTCCGGTCGCGTTGACGGAGGCTGTCGCCGCGCGCGTGGAGGCCACGGCGGGTGAATTGGACCCCGAGGCCCTGCACCTCGATCTCTACGGCGGGGTGGGGTTGTTCGCCGCGACGCTGGCCGATCTCGGCGGCGCGTCCACCCGCGTCGTCAGCGTCGAGAGCGACGCCCGAGCGACCGAGCACGCGGGCGAGAACCTGGCCGAGTGGGTGGGGGCGCGCGCTGAGACCGCACGCGTGGACCGCTACATCGGACGCCTCGCGGCAGACGCTTCGGCGCGCGAACGAGAGCGCTTGACGCGCGGCATCGTCGTGCTCGACCCGCCCCGGGCGGGCGCGGGGAGAGACGTCGTCGAGGGCATCGCGGCGATCGGACCGCGCGCGGTGGTCTACGTCGCGTGCGACCCCGTCGCGCTCGCGCGCGACCTCGCCACGTTCGCCGACCACGGGTACCGCGTCGACGGCGGCGTCCACGGTCTCGATCTCTTCCCGAACTCGCACCACGTCGAAGCGGTCGTCGCCTTGCGTCGATGACCCGCCGACCGGGGGTGTGGACACCGTATCCGGACGAGGTCGCGCCGTTACGATGAGGGAATGACGCGCGTCGCTCTCATCGATGACCACGAATCGGTCCGACTCGGTCTCGAGGCGGCGTTGGCCCAGACCGAGTCGTTTCATGTCGTCTCTTCGGGCGCGAACGTCGCCGCCTATCTCGACTGGCGCCGCAGCGCGGGCGAGGCCCCCGCCGACGTCGTGGTGCTCGATCTCACGCTCGGCGACGGAACGACCGTGTCCGAGAACGTTGACCGTGTCGTACGCGACGGATCGAGCGTCATCATCCACAGCGTCGCCGACCGCCCCGCCGCCGTGCGCGAGGCGCTCGCCGCGGGCGCGGCGGGCATCGTGAGCAAGTCCTCTCCCACCCATGAGGTGCTCGCCGCGATCGACACCGTCGCGCGGGGGGAGCTGCTGGACAACGTCGAGTGGGCCAGTGCGGTGGAGGGCGATCGTGCGTTCGCCGACGCGCAGCTGTCCGCGCGGGAGCGTGAAGTACTCCGGCTCTATGCCGCCGGGTTGCCGTTGAAGGCCGTGGCGGAGCGCCTGGGCGTGGCTTACTCGACCGCCAAAGAGAACATCACCCGCGTGCGCGTGAAGTACGTCGAAGTCGGGCGTCCTGCCCCGACGAAGGTCGATCTCCTGCGGCGCGCGATGGAGGACGGCATCCTCCACGAGACGCCCGAGACCCCCCGCGATGCCTGACGTCGCTCGCTCCGTTCTCGACGAGGCGTGGGGGCGTATCCCTCACACCCGCGAGACCAGCGACGACCCCGGGTCGTTCACGCAGAAGCGGATCGAGCGCGTCATCACGCTGCTGGTCGGTCCCGCCTGTCTGGTCCTGGGGGTTCAGGCCTTCATCGCCGCCTTCGGGCCGAGCGACGAGGCGCCGGGCTGGCACCTGTCGCTGGTGGTGGGCGTGTTCGTCCCGTTGGTGGCGATGGTGGTGGCGTGCGCCGTCAACCGCTTCGCGCGGGTCTTCTCTGGTCTGTTCGCCGTGCTGTTCATGGTCGCGCTTGCTCTGTGGCCCGTGGCGACGAGCGGAGGGCAGGCGCCCTCGCCCACCGAGAACCCGTGGATCTTCTACCTGATCAACGTCGCAACCGTGGCGACGGTCGTCGCCTTCCCCCTTCCGTTGCAGGTGGCGTGGACGGTCGCCGCCCCCCTGCTGTTCGGCGTCGTCCGGCTCCTCCAGGCGGGCGGACGGCCGGAGTTCCTGCTGCCCGTGGCGCTCGACGTGTCGTTCGCCCTCCTGCTCGGCAGTGTGCTGGTGACCCTGACCTGGATGTACCGGTCCATCGCGGCGAACGTCGACGAGACGCGGGCCCGCGCGGTCGCCAGTTACGCCGCAGCCGCGGCCACCGCCGCGACCGAGCACGAGCGTGTCGCGGTGGCGGCCCTCATGCACGACAGTGTGCTCGGTGCTCTGTTGGCCGCCGAGCGCGCGGCGACGCCCCGCGAGCGGACTCTCGCGGTGAGCATGGCGCGCGAAGCACTCACCC
Organism: Microbacterium mcarthurae; assembly: GCF_046064585.1. Lineage (NCBI taxonomy): Bacteria > Bacillati > Actinomycetota > Actinomycetes > Micrococcales > Microbacteriaceae > Microbacterium > Microbacterium mcarthurae. The sequence continues at coordinate 5,468 of NZ_JAROCE010000004.1, forward strand.
GGCTCGCCAATGCCGAGAAGGACGCGCTCGAGGGAAGCGACGAACCCATGGATGCCATGGCCCTCGCCGATGACATCGAGGCGTCGGCGCGCGACCTCGGCGCGGAGCTGACCGTCACGCGGAGGGTGCAGGAGGGGACGCCCCGAGTGCCGGGTCGGGTCGCCCGAGCCCTCGTGCTGGCCGCGATGCAGGCTGTCGCGAACGCCGTGCAGCACGCCGAGGCGCGAGCGCTCTCGGTCGAAGTCACCGGGTCGGCCGAGCCGGGCGGCGTGCTCATCCGCGTGCGTGATGCTGGTCGCGGATTCGACGTCAACGCGATTCCGGCGGACCGGCTCGGGATCCGCGGCTCGATCATCGCGCGCGTCACCGCCGTCGGCGGTCGGTCGATGGTGGACTCCTCGCCGGCCGGCACCACGGTGACCCTCGAGTGGGAGAGCGGGGACCGCTGGTGACCGTCCGCTCCATCCTCTCCGGCATCGCGCTGGCCTTCACGGCATATCTCTCGGCTCGGAGCCTCCTATGGACGCTCCCCGAGACCGTCGAGCGGGGATGGCTCCTCATCGCCGCCCTCGTGATCTACCTGCCCATCGCCTGGCTGTGGATCCTGCTTCCCACTCGGCGTCGCGTTGCGGGCCCGGACGGATCCGTCGTCGACAGGGGGATCGCTCCGCCCCGGTGGGCGGTGGCGCTCGCGCTGTTGGCGGCGGTCGTCGTGCCCAACGCCGCCTTCGCCGCGGTGGACGCGGTCGGCCGCGATCAGCCGTTCGTCACCTGGGTGATCGGCGGTGTCGGCGCGCTCATGACCATCGTGATGGTTCGCCGTCGCCCCATCGTGGCGTGGATCGGCACGGGTGTGCTCGTGCTGTCGGCGTCGGTCTGGCTCGGTCCTCTGACGGCCCTCTCCCTGGGACTCGTCGGCTCCCTTGTGTGGGTCGCCGCTGCTCAGCTGATCACCTTCGCGCTGGATCGAGTGGCTCGCGACGCCGAGCAGCTGTCGGAGCTCCAGCAGGCGGCGTCGGCGTGGCAGGCGTCGCAGAGCGGCCGACAGCGCGAGCGGCGCCTGCACGTGCAGCGCGCCCTGCACGTGGCCGGGCCCGTGCTCGGTCGCACGATCGAGACGGGCGGCAACCTTCGGCCGAGTGAGAAGCAGGCGGCCCGTCTGGCCGAGCAGAGCCTGCGAGACGAACTGCGCAGTCCCCGTCTCCTCGACGACGGAGTCCGGGCCGAGATTGACGCGGCACGACGGCGCGGCACGATCGTGATGCTCTTCGACGAGGGCGGCCTCGAGGGAGTCCCCGCGACGGCCCTCCATGCCATCCGCGCCGAGCTGGCCGGCATCCTGCGAGAGGCGACCTCCGAGCGCCTCATCATCCGTACGTCGCCCCACGACGAGGTGGCCGTGACCGTTGTCGGTCGGACGGGCACGGCCGGAGCGGGTGCCGACGAGGACGACGTCGATCTGTGGCGCGAGATCCGTCGGTCGAGCTGACCGGCGCCGGAGGGCCGAGCCGACGCCCTCCGCGGGTGGTGCGCTCAGCGATACGCCCGGGCGGTGACACACCCAGGCCCCCGGGGCGCGACGCCGCCGGGGGCCTTCTCGGGTATCTGCATCCGGGGAAGAGTGCGAAAAATGAGGGGTGAGGGGCGGCGATGCCTGCCCCTCACCCATGCGAACGGCTACCCGAAAACCGTTCGCGTGGCCGGAACCGGCTCAAAGGAGCGGACCGACCGAACGCGTGATGCGTTCCAGCTCCTCCAGTATTGGCGAGGGAGCGCTCGTCGTCTGTAGGTATTTCGGGGGACAGTTCAGCCCGTGAATCCGTACCAGCCGGCGTCGCGGTTCAGCGGGGCCCGCAGACTGCGCGCCGACAGCTCCCACCGCGACCGGGGTGTGGTCTCCGGGGCTGTGGCATCCGCCGTCTCACGCGCGTACGCCTCACCGACGACCACGATGGCCGCGGCGAGTTCCTCGGGGGTCGGGGTGCCGCGGACCACGCGCGCGACGGTCTCCGGCGAGTCCTCAGGGGAGGGGGCGTCGCTCACAGCGGGATGTTCCCGTGCTTCTTGGCGGGGAGGCTCGCCCGCTTGTTGCGGAGGGCGCGGAGCGCCTTGGCGATCGAGACGCGGGTCTGTGCGGGCTCGATGATGCCGTCGAGTTCGCCCCGCTCGGCCGCGAGGAAAGGTGACGCGACGTTGTAGGTGTACTCGTTCGCCAGCCGGGTGCGCACGGCCGCGACGTCCTCGCCCGCTTCCTCGGCGCGCTTGATCTCGCCGCGGTAGAGGATGTTGACCGCGCCCTGGCCTCCCATGACGGCGATCTCGGCGGTCGGCCAGGCGAGGTTGATGTCGGCGCCGAGCTGCTTGGAGCCCATGACGATGTACGCACCGCCGTAGGCCTTGCGCAGGATGACCGTGACCAGCGGCACGGTCGCCTCGGCGTAGGCGTACAGCAGTTTCGCGCCGCGACGGATGACGCCCGTCCACTCCTGGTCGGTGCCGGGGAGGTATCCGGGCACGTCGACGAGGGTCACGATGGGCACCGAGAAGGCGTCGCAGAATCGCACGAAGCGGCTGGCCTTCTCGCCGGCGTCGATGTTCAGCGTCCCGGCCATCTGCGAGGGCTGATTGGCGATGATGCCGACGGTGCGTCCTTCGATCCGACCGAAACCGATCACGATGTTCGGCGCGAACAGCGGCTGCACCTCGAGGAACTCGGCGCCGTCCACGATGCCGTCGATGACGGTGTGGATGTCGTAGGGCTGATTCGGCGAGTCCGGGATCACGCTATTCAGCGCGCGATCGGCATCCGTCGTCTCGAACTCGAACGGCGTCTCGTACAGCGGCAGCTCGGCGAGGTTGTTGTCGGGGAGGAAACCGATGAGGGTGCGGGCGTAGTCGAGCGCGTCGTCCTCGTCCTCGGCGAGGTAGTGCGCGACACCCGAACGGGTGTTGTGCGTGTGCGCGCCGCCGAGCTCTTCCATTCCGACGTCTTCACCCGTGACGGTCTTGATGACGTCGGGCCCGGTCACGAACATCTGGCTGGTCTTGTCGACCATGATGACGAAGTCGGTGAGGGCGGGAGAGTAGACGGCGCCGCCGGCGGCGGGCCCCATGATGATCGAGATCTGCGGGATGACACCCGAAGCGGCGGTGTTGAGGCGGAAGATCTCGCCGTACTTGCCGAGCGCGACCACGCCCTCCTGGATGCGGGCGCCGCCGGAGTCGAGCATGCCGATGATCGGGATGCCGCTGCGCAGCGCGAGTTCCATGACCTTGATGATCTTGTCGCCGGCGACCTCGCCGAGCGAACCACCGAAGGTGGAGAAGTCCTGGGCGTAGACAGCGACGGTACGCCCGTGGATCGTGCCGGTGCCCGTGACGACGGAGTCGCCGTAGGGCCGTGCCTTGTCCATGCCGAACGCGGAGGTGCGGTGGCGGACGTATTCGTCGAGCTCGACGAACGAGCCCGGGTCGACCAGCATCTCGATGCGCTCGCGGGCGGTGAGCTTGCCCTTCGCGTGCTGCTTCGTCTGCGCGGCGGCTTCGGCGTCGACGACCGCCTCCTGGAACCTCGTGCGCAGGTCGGCGATCTTGCCGGCGGTCGTGGAGAGATCAGGCTGGTCGGTCACGCTTTCCACCCTAGCGACCGGTTCCCCGCCGATGTTGGAGGGTGCCCACAAGTGCGACGGCGTGACGCTGTGGCATCCATCCACCCCGGCGGCGGAACGCGTGTCGCGCAAAAGGCAAGCGGATGCCGAAGAACCCGCCGTTGCTTAGGGTGTGGGCATGCCGATCCCCTCTGCCGGATACCCGCTCACCGCCGCGATCAGCCCGCGGGTTCAGCTCGTCGAGACCACCGAATCCACCAACGCCGACGTCGTCGCGGCGGTCGTCGCCGACCCGGCGGGGTGGCCTCACCTGTCCCTGCTCGTCACCGACGATCAACGCGCGGGTCGGGGGCGTCTCGACCGCACCTGGGTCGCTCCCGCGGGTACCGCGCTCGCCGTGTCGGTCGTCGTCGACGCCGGCCGCATACCCGTCTCGATGCGCGGGTGGATTCCTCTCGCGGCGGGCGCCGCCATGACCGGCGCGGTGAATGCCCGCCTGCGCGGCCACGGATCGACGGCCGAGCTGAAGTGGCCGAACGACGTGCTCGTCGACGGGGGGAAGATCTGCGGCATCCTGGCCGAGGCCGTGCCCGGCTCGCTCGATACGGTCGTCGTCGGGGCGGGGGTCAACACGCGCATGACCCGCGCCGACCTGCCCGTGGCTTCGGCGACATCGTTCGCGGCGATCGGGGTCGACGTCGACGACGATCGTCTCCTGGCGGACTACCTGGAGGCGTTCGCGGGTCTCCTCACCGCCCTGTCGGACGGCGAGGCGGAGCGGGTGCATCGCGACATCGAGAAGCAGTGTGCCACCGTCGGGCGTGAGGTGTCGGTGGCGATGCCCGACGGCACGACCCTTCAGGGCCGCGCCGAACGACTCGATGCCGAGGGGCGGCTGGTCGTCGTATCCGGGACGATCCAGACCGTCGTCTCCGCCGGTGACGTCGTGCACGTACGCTGACCCGCCCGCCGCCCGCGTGTGCGGGAGGCGGTGGGGCCTTGCGCCCCGCAGAATGAGATCGTGACTCAGCCCACCAGCTACGGAGGCCGCCCGCGCACGCCGGCACCGGGTTCCGCGGCGCCCGAACGGCGCATCGCACGGCTCCGCGGCCACGCGCGGCGGTTGTTCTGGTCGGCGCTGGTGCTCATCGCGGTGGCAGGCGCCACGACGTTCTTCTACGACAACCTTCCCGCGCCCTTCGAGAACTGGATGCTGCTGACCGCTGCGGGCGCCGCCGTCGTGCTGCTCGTCCTGGTGCCCTACCTGTCATGGCTCTCGCGGACCTGGACCATCACGACGCGGCGCGTCATCGAGCGATCGGGCTTCTTCGGGTCGAGCAGCCGCGACATCTCGCACGTGCGCGGGTATGCGATCCAGATGCGTCGTGGCATCCTGCAGCGGTTGTGGGGTGCGGGCACCCTGACGCTGTCGAACGGGGTGGAGCCGCCGATGCGGCTGAAGAACGTGCCGCACGCCGTGCTGGTGCACGAGACGCTCGTGGATCAAGTCGAAGTGAACCAGATCCTGGCCCATCGCGATTCGCAAGCGCAGGCATCCGGCCCCGTCGACTGACCTTTTTCTCCTCCCGCGGGTCGGGCCGGCCGAAGTCGCGGGTCGAGGAACCGTCCTCCACAATGGACGGGACGGAAGGAGCGGCATGGCGCTGCGAGTCGGAGTGGTCGGTGGCGGACAGCTGGCGCGGATGATGATCGCGCCCGCCGAGGAACTCGGGATCGAGATCCGCGTCCTCGCCGAGACCGAGGGCATGTCGGCGGCGCTCGCGGCCACGGCCGTGGGAGATTACCGCGACGCCGACACCGTGCTCCGATTCGCCCGGGATGTCGACGTCCTCACCTTCGACCACGAGCACGTGCCCCAGGACGTGCTGTCCGCCCTCGTCGACGCCGGTGTCGCGGTGCACCCGGGCCCTGCGCCGCTCGCCGTCGCGCAGGACAAGCTCGTCATGCGTGCGCGGATGGCCGAGCTCGGGATGCCGCAGCCCGATTGGGCGGCGGTGTCGGACCAGGCGGCCCTGCAGGAGTTTCTCGACGCGCACGGCGGCCGTGCCGTCGTGAAGACCCCGCGCGGCGGCTACGACGGCAAAGGCGTGCGGGTGGTGTCGGCCGCGACCGAGGCCGACGATTGGTTCACGGCGCTCGCCGAGGACGCCGGCGGCGGCGCGCTGCTGGTCGAGGAGCTCGTCGACTTCACGCGCGAGCTCGCCCAGCAGGTCGCTCGCCGCCCCTCCGGCGAGGTGCGTGCGTACCCGCTGGTGGCCACGACCCAGCGTGACGGTGTCTGCGCCGAAGTGATCGCGCCGGCCCCCCGCGCGGGGGAGCGGCTCGAGCGCGCGGCCGCTCAGATCGGAGTGGCAGTCGCCGAGGGACTCGGCGTCACCGGCATGCTCGCGGTGGAGCTGTTCGAGACCTCGGATGAGCGCATCCTCATCAACGAGCTGGCCATGCGCCCCCACAACAGCGGGCACTGGACCCAGGACGGCGCGGTCACCAGTCAGTTCGAGCAGCACCTTCGCGCGGTGCTCGACCTGCCCCTCGGTTCGACGGATGCCATCGCCCCGTGGAGCGTCATGATCAACATCCTCGGGGGACCGGCCGAAGGCGGTCTGACCGAGCGTTTCGCCCCCGCGATGGCGGCGCACCCGACGGCGAAGATCCACACGTACGGCAAGGATCCGCGTCCGGGCCGCAAGGTGGGGCACGTCAACGTCTCGGGGGACGACCTCGATGACGTCGTGTACGAGGGCCGCGCGGCGGCGGCCTTCTTCGCCTGAGCGTGCCGCTCCGGGATCTTCCAGCGGACCGCTCTAGCCTGGACCGGTGACCCGGCCGCTGCATTCCTCCGAGACGCCCGTGGTCGGCGTCGTCATGGGCTCCGACTCCGACTGGCGCGTGATGAGCGACGCGTCGCAGGCGTTGACCGAGTTCGGCATCCCGCACGAGGTCGAGGTCGTGTCGGCCCACCGCACGCCCGACAAGCTCATCCGCTACGGGCGCGACGCCCGTGCCCGCGGACTGCGCGCGATCATCGCCGGCGCGGGAGGCGCGGCCCACCTTCCCGGAATGCTGGCCTCCGTCACCGCCCTGCCGGTCATCGGGGTCCCCGTGCAGCTGTCGACCCTCGACGGACTGGACTCGCTGCTGAGCATCGTCCAGATGCCGGCCGGCATCCCCGTGGCGACCGTGTCGATCAACGGCGCCAAGAACGCCGGACTGTTGGCCGCTCGCCTCCTGGGGGCGACCGACACCGCCCTCGGCGATCGCGTGGAAGCGTACGCCGCTGATCTTCAGGCGCAGGTGGAGGAGAAGAACCGCCGGTTGAAGGACTCCCTGTGAGCGTGACGGCACCCCCGCGTCCGCGCACGCGCCAGCCTCTCGTCGAGTCGCGGCCCCTGCGCAACCCGGATGTCTCCTCCCGCGAGGTCATGACCCGTCGCGGCTGGTGGCTCGTGCTGTTGAACTTCCTCGTTCCGGGGTCCGCTCAGGTGCTCGCCGGCAATCGCCGACTGGGGCGATTCGGCCTCGGCGCCACCCTGTTCCTGTGGACGGCGCTCCTTCTGGCCGGGCTGGGGGCGCTCCTCTGGCCGAGCGGACTGTTCGCCCTGGCCACGGGGTCGTTCATCCCCGACTTCCTGTCGTGGTTCCGGTGGCTGCCGCTGACGATCGTGCAGATCGTGATCGTGGGATACGCCGTGCTCTGGATCGTCCTCACGATCGACACGCTGCGGCTGGTGCGGCTCGTGCGCACGGGTCCTCTCGCCCGCTTCGCGATCGCGTTCGTCTCGATCGCGCTGCTGGTGGTCTCGGGTTCGGGGGCCGCTTGGGCCGCGCAGGCGGCGGGCACGACCAGAGACGCCTTTGCATCGATCTTCGCGGAGTCCGCGCCGGTGGTTCCCCCGTCGGACGGCTACTACAACATCCTGCTCCTGGGCGCCGACTCCGGCGAAGGACGAGACTCGATGCGCTTCGACTCGATCTCGGTGGTCTCGGTCAACGCCACCTCGGGTGCCGTGACGATCACCGGCATCCCGCGCGACATGCCGCACTTCCCGTTCGCTCCAGGCCCCCTGCAGGACCAGTACCCCGACGGGCACACCGGATACGCCAACGCCACGTGCGGGTGGGGCAGCGGCATCAACCAGCTCCGGACCGAGGTGGAGGTCTGCCAGGACGGCAACGCCCTCTACCCCGACGCGGAGTCGAATGGCTCCGAGCCGGGTATCGAGGCGACGAAGGATGCCGCGGAGGGCATCCTCGGCATCCAGATCCCGTACTACGTGCTCATCGACATGAAGGGTTTCGCCGACGTGGTGGACGCGCTCGGAGGTGTCGACATCACCGTCGATGAGCGCCTGCCGAAGGGCGGCCCCGCCTACGACGGTCAACCGGTCGACGACTGGGCGTTCGGCTGGATCGAGGCCGGCCCTCAGCACATGGACGGCGACACCGCGCAGTGGTACGCCCGTTCGCGGTACACCACGAGCGATTTCGACCGCATGCGCCGTCAGCGGCAGCTGCAGGAGGCGATTCTCGCTCAGGCCACCCCGCAGACCGTGCTCACGCGCTTCCAGGAGGTCGCCGCCGCCGGCACGGCCATCGTGAAGACCGACCTTCCGCAGGGCCTCATCGCCCCCACGCTCGTCGATCTCGCGCTCAAGGCGAAGGATCAGCCCGTGAGCACCCTGGAGCTGACTCCGGAGGGCGGCATCGACGAGTTCGACCCCGACTACGCCCAGGTCCAGCAGATGGTGCGTGACACACTGCACCCGCCCACCGAGACGGAGGAACCTGCTCCGTGACCGTCACACTTCGTGTCGTCCTCGATCAGCTCGTCACGCCTACCTCCCGGGACCTCGCCGAGGCCTCGTCCTCGCTCGCGCAAGCGCTCGTGGACACCGCACCGCGCGGCTGCGACGTCGCCGCGATCGTGCCCTCGCCGGGGCTTGCCGACGACTCCGGGATCAGCGGACTGTCGGGCGAGACGCGGTTGTCGATGCGCCGCCGCGAGCTCGCGGCATCCTGGCAGCTCGGTGTCGCCCCCGGGATCGGGCGCGGCCTCATCCACTCTCCGACGTCCCTCGCGCCCCTCGTGCGCCACGATCGCGTCAACGAGACGCATCAGATCGTCGTGACGCTGTGGGACCTGCGCGCGTGGGAGACGCCCGACGAGCTTCCCAAGGCCGAGGTGCTCGCCCAGCGGGCTCTGCTGTCGCGCGTCGGCAAACACGCGGATGCCGTCGTGGTCCCCACGCACGCGATGGCGGAGCGGTTGGCCGAGGTGGCCAAGGCGAAGCTGGTCTCCAAGGTCCGGGTGATCGGCGGGGCGCCCGTGATCGGGTTCCGCGTGCCGTCGGATGCCGTCGGGCGGCTGCGCGCCCTCGATCTGCCGACGTCGTTCCTGATCGTTGCCGGGGGTTCCGTCGCCTCGGACGGGCTCGCCGCGGCGTTCGCCGGAGTGTCCGCGGCGGGGTGGACCGGCGACGTCGTGGTGATCGACGTTCCCGAAGGGGAGGAGCCCGCCGTCGCGGACATCGCGTCGGCGGCAGGCATCTCCGAAGCCCGCGTGCACGCGCGCGGGTCGCTCGATCAGTGGGATCGGGCCGCCGTGCTCTCGCACGGCGCCGTCTTCATCGCCCCCAGCACTCGAACGGACTGGCCGTGGCGCGCCGTCGACGCGCTCGCCGTCGGTGTGCCGATCGTCGCCGCCGACACGGCTGTGCACCGGGAAGTTCTCGCCGACGCCGCCGTTTATGCCGAGGCCGACGAACTCGGGGGAGCGGTGGCCCGCGCCCTCGGGGAAGACGCCGAGCGGTTGCGCGTGCTCGCCGGCGACCGGGCCAAGGGCTTCGCGTGGCAGTCGTGCGCCGACCGGGTGTGGGCGCTGCACGCGGAGCTGTGAGCGCGCCCCTATGCTGATCGTGCGGCGACTTCGCCGCATGATCCTGGGGGGCAGAATTGGGTGCTATTGGTGTCCGCGCGCGGCGCGGGCTTGACCGTCGAATCGTGGCTCTCGCAGCGGCGTCGGCAACACTCGTGACTCTTTTGGTCGCGACTCCGGCCACCGCTGCGGATGCGAACGTCACCGCTGACGTGAGCACGTCGTGCGAGGGCGGTACGGGAACGGTGAGCGTCTCGGTGCAGAACGACGTTGACGCCGTTCGACGGATCGATATCGCGATCGACCGCGGAAACGACGGCGAAGCCGATTTCGGGGATGGGCCCGAGTTCAGACCGGGGGAGAACATCAACTTCGACTACTCCGGTCAGCCCGATGGGCGGTACGGGGTATCGGTAAGGGCCGGTGACGTGGTCGTTCTGCAGAGGGCCGTCGACATCCGCTGTGCGACGCCGACGGCGAAGTACTTCGTCACGGCCTACGACGGTACGGTGTGGCGTGTCACGGACACTGAAATCCGAGCTCTCGGGTACGAGGAGTGGAAGTCGGCGGGCTTCCCTTCGCCCGCGCCGGCCCCCACCGACTACGTGAAGTACCCGTGGTCGACCACCGTCAGCGCCGTGACCTTCTTCGGGCAGTCGCGTGAACGGTGGGTCTGGCGACACGTGAGCTTCGCCGAATGGACGCGCGCGGGCCAGCCCTACCCGAGGAACGCGGGATGGATCGAGGGCTCGACGTATTACCAGTGGGCCACCTCGTCCCAGATCTTCGTCCAGGACGTTGGCGGTGTCCGCCACGCTCTCACTTACGCGGAGTGGCGGGACTCCGGGTTCGAACCCTTCCAGCGGCGATCGAATGAGGGATTCGTGAAGCTGTCGTGGGATGACTCGATCGCTTTCCTCACCGATGTGCAGCGCGGACAGGGTGGTCCGATCGGGTTCGACCGCTGGCGGAGCGAGGGATACCCGCAGCCGTCGGTCGCCGCGCGCTTCCCGGGCGACCAGGTGTGGCGGACCTATGGATCTCCCGACATCTGGTACGAAGGACCGACGACGTTCCGTCGCATCAACGGAGCCGAGTGGGCGGCAATGGGGCGGCCGGCGCCCACCGTACGCAACATCCCGCCCCGACCCGCCGACAAGAACTGCTCGTCGTACGGTTCGCAGGCGCAGGCCCAGGCCGACTTCGCCTACTACTACGAGGCGTACGGTGACGTGTTCGGCCTCGACGCCGATCGGGACGGGGTCGCCTGCGAGAATCACCGCTACTGACGTGACACGAGGTGGACGAGGCATCCGTGAGGACGCCGCGTCCACCTCGTTTCGCATTCGGTCGGCGATTCAGGACCGCATGGACCGGCGCATCGCGCGCGGATGAACCGAGGTCACTGCCGCATCAAGGCGACGGCGTCCTTGCTCGCCCCGTCAAAGGCGACGCCGCCGTCGCGCAGCAGGATGCCGCGCTCGCACAGGTCGGAGACCATGTCGAGGTCATGCGAGACGACGACCAGGGTCTTGCCGTCGTTATGCAGCTCTCGAATCCGGGCCAGGCACTTCTGCTGAAACGGTTCATCGCCGACGGAGAGGATCTCGTCGATGAGAAGGATGTCGACCTCCGTGTGGATCGCGACGGAGAACGCGAGGCGCAGGAACATTCCCGACGAGTAGTGCTTGACCTCGGTGTCGATGAACTGCTCGATCTCGCTGAAGGCGACGATGTCGTCGTAGCGCTCTTCGGTCTCGCGCTTGGTCATCCCGAGGATGGCGGCGTTCAGGTAGATGTTCTCGCGTCCCGACAGATCAGGGTGGAATCCCGCACCCACCTCGATGAGGCCGGCCACGCGTCCTCGGGTAAGGACGTGTCCTTCATCGGGACGGAGCACGCCGGAGATCAGCTTCAGCAGCGTGGACTTCCCCGATCCGTTGAAGCCAAGAAGGGCGACGGATTCCCCGGGCCCGATGTCGAAGCTCACACCGTTCAATGCATGGAAATCGGTGGTCAACTGCTTTCGTCGGACGGCGGCGAGGAAAGTCTCCTTGACCGAGTGTGTGTGCCGCAACTTGAAGTCCTTGTGGACGTCGGCGACACGGATGCGGGGGCTGACGGCCTCAGAGGTCCTGAGCAAAACGCCCCTCCAATCTACGGAAGACGAGCTGGCCCACGAAGAGGAACGCCAGGGAAACGAGCGTGGCGATGCCCGCGTACATCCACATGTCAGGAATCAGCTGGCCGCCGGACGGTGAGAGCGGAAACCAGATCCCGTAGTGGAACAGTTCGACGGAAACGGTCAACGGATTCAATCGATACGCGACGAACATCCAATCAGGGACCTTGTCGGCGACCATTTCCCACTGGTACATCACAGGGGAGGCCCATACCGCGCACATCGTGATGATCTCGACGAAGCTCTGGGCGTCGCGGAAGGTCACATTGATCGCGCCGAAGAGCAGCCCGAGCCCGGTCGCCAGCGCGGCGATGATCACAATCGCGAGGAGGACGGCGGCGATGTGCACGATCGAAGGAGCCCAGCCGAAGAACAGCGCGATGACGATCAGCACGGCAATCTGGGGGAGAATGTTCACTCCCGCGATCATCATGCTCGCCACCGGGAACATCTCCCGAGGCAAATAGATCTTCTTGATCAGCGCCGCGTTGTCGACGAGCGATCGAGTGCCGTTCGTGAAGGCTTCGTTGAAGAACGTGATGATGGTTATGCCGGAAAGCAGGTAGAGCGGAAAGTACTCCACCCGGCCGTTCATTCCGAGGAAGACGCCGATGGCCAGGTAGAACACCGCGAACTGGACGAGCGGCTTGACGTACGACCACATCCATCCGAGAACCGACCCGCGGTAGCGGATCTGCACCTCTTTGCGCACGATCAGCGACAACAGGTAGCGCCGACGGAACACGTCGGCCAGGCCGATGCCTCCGCCGGGGGCGATCAGGACGTCGTCGCTCGTGGCAGCGCTCATAAGCCTTCTTTCGGGTGTGCGGCGACTAGCGCCCGGGCCATCATAATGCGGTTGCCGCTGTCGGCCTGGCGGGTCGCTGAGTGCGCCGTCGCGTTCGCGGCGCGTCGCGGATCAGATGTATGCGGACTTGCCCCTGACGGGTGAGACTAGGGCGGTGAAAAAAAGTCGCCGGCGATCCTGCGTGTCGCGTGTTCTCTCCACACTCGCTGTGGTGGTGACGACACTCGCCATCGCGGTCGCGGTGCCGTCGCAGGCAACCGCCCAGTCGCCGACGTCCCCGGAGCGAGGAGGCTCCCTGGGCGCCCTCGCTGCGCCGCGACTTGCCTCGCTCGACGGGTTCGATCCGGGCAACATCATCGATGACGGAGTGTTCTTCAACTCCGCGACGATGACGGAGGCCGAGATCCAGCGTTTTCTCGAAGTCCGCGTCCCCGCCTGCAGCAGCGGCTACACGTGTCTCAAGGACTGGCGTGATACCTCCCGGACGGTGTCCGGGGACGCCATGTGCGACCCCTATGCCGGCGAGAGTAACGAACGCGCCTCGCGCATCATCTATAAGGTCGCGCAAGCGTGTGGGATCAATCCGCAAGTCATCCTGGCGACGCTGCAGAAGGAACAGCGACTGGTGACGCACACGTGGCCGAGCGATTGGCGCTACGAGATCGCGATGGGTCAGGGGTGCCCGGACACAGCGGCGTGCGACACCCGCTACTACGGCTTCTTCAATCAGGTCTACGGGGCTGCCTGGCAGTTCAAGCGGTACGCGAACCCACCGGGCACGAGTCGCTACTTCACCTGGTATGCCCCGGGCAAAACGTGGAACATCCGATTCAATCCCGACGCGAGCTGCGGTTCATCGCCGGTCTTCGTGTCCAACCAGGCGACGGCAGACCTCTACTACTACACGCCCTATCAACCGAATGCGGCTGCTCTCGCTGCCGGAACCGGTGAAGGCGACGGGTGTTCCGCGTACGGCAATCGAAACTTCTATCACTTCTTCACCGAATGGTTCGGGACCACCCGCGGCTCGGGAGTCGTCCTCGCACGCACCGCGAACGATCCCGCGGTCTACCTTCTGTCCGACTCGCGTCGTTGGCACATCGCCGATGGGGACGACCTGGCGTCTCTCTCCAGCGTCTATGGGCGGGTGTACACAGTTTCCGAGGGATTCCTGCGGGGCTACGCGGCCGCGGGCAAGACGGGTCCTGTCCTGCGCGACGCGGCGACGGGCGAGATGGCCTACTTCCAGGAAGGCCAGAGGCACCGCCTGGCCTCGTGCGGACTCGTAGCGCTGTGGGGTGGTGACTGCGGCGCCCCCGTCACCGTCTCCGCCGACCTGTTCCGAAAGGCATCCGCCGGTGCGGAGATGACGGCGTACTATCGCGTGCCGGGAACGACGCAATGGGGCCGCCTCGACTCGCCGACCGCCGTCACCCCCCTGTGGAACGAAGCGGCCGCGCGGTCGGTGAACGGTGATCCTCACGCTCCGCTCTACGCCGCTTACCTGAGCCGAGGCGTCCTCGCCGCCAAGAACAAGAGCGCTCTGATGTTCGCGCCGGCTCAGGTCGTCAAGGCCGCAAACTCGGACAAGGTGTATCTCACCCTCGACCAGAGCACGCTCGTGTGGGTCAAGTCGTGGCGCGATCTCGCGGAGTACAACCGCAACGCCTCCACGATGGCCGTCGTTTCCGAAGCCGACTTGTTCGGCCGGTACCGCGAGAACGGGGAGGTCCGTCCGATGCTCCGGTGTGACGGGACGACGTACTTCCCCGGCTCGGGCGTGCTGCATGCCGTCTCCGACGTCGCGCGCGTAGGACTGCCGGTCATGGATGCCGGGACCCCGACGTGTGCGCAGTTCCTGCGGGGAGCGAACATGGGCGCGGCACCGCTCATCAAGGTGGCGGGCCGCGAGACGGTCGCAGCCGTTGAGGGTGGGACACGCCGAGGGGCCGTGAGCTGGAGCGCGCTGATGACCTACATGGGGGGAACATCCGCGACGATCGCGACGGTCTCCGCGGCGACGTTCGACAGCTTCTCCGCCGGGGCTCCCCTCGCCGACGGGGAGATCGTGAAAGGCACCTCTCCGGTGCTGTCTCTCGTCTCCGGGACCACCGCGATCGCCATTCCGAGCTACAGCCTCGCGCGCGATGCCGGACTCACCATGTCGTTCGTGACGGTGCCCGACACCGAGCTGCGCGGCTTGCGAGTCGCAAGCGCGCCTCTGGGGCAGTGGATCTCCTGCCAGGGAACCACGTATGCCGTGGGGTCCGCGGGCGTGACGGCCGTGTCACCGTCCGCCGCGCAGGGCTTCACCGTGCCCGAGCTGTCCCGGGCGGCGTGCGCTCGATTCGTGGTACGCCAGGGCGTCCTTCCCGTCGTCTTCGTCAAATCGACCGTGAACGACGCGGTGCTGGTTGCGAGCGGGGGTGTCTACCGGCACGTGCAGTCCTGGAAGACCCTGCGCGATCTCGCAAACGGTGATCCTACGATCCTCGACCTGTCAGCGGCGACCGTGTCGACCCTTCCGCTGGGGCAGCCGCTTCCCTGAGGACGGGGGCGATCGAGCCCGTGCTCGATCGCCCCCGTGGCCCGGCGGCGTCAGCGCTCGACGATGGCGAGATACTCCTGCAGACGCGCGCTCCAGGGCGGAGTCGGAAGGCCCTGCGCTTCTGCGCGCGACAGGTCCAAGACGCTGTTGCGCGGACGCGGGGCGACCGGCGAGGAGGCCGAGGCGAAGTAGTCCTCGGTGCTCACTCCCGTCACACGTGCGGGGTCGTGGCCGGTGATGCGGAAGACATCTCGGGCGATGTCGCACCATGTAGCGGGAGCTCCGGAGCCCGTGACGTTGTAGATCCCGCTCGGGGCCCCTGTGTCGAGGAGCTTGCGGATCGCGGCAGCGATGTCGACGGTGAAGGTCAGACGACCCATCTGGTCGTCGACGACGCGGGGATCGACGCCCCGGGCTGCGAGATCCGCCATCGTGCGGACGAAGTTGCTGCCGTCGCCGATCACCCAGCTGGTGCGGATGACGTAGTGGTGGGGGACGGTCGTGGCCAAGGCATCGCCCGCGGCCTTCGTCTGTCCGTAGACGCTCAGCGGCGTCACGGCATCGTCCTCGCTGTACGGCGAATCCTTCCGCCCGTCGAAGACATAATCGCTGGAGACATGGACGAGCGTGATGCCATGAGCCGTCGCGATCTGCGCCAGAGCTCTGACGGACGCGGCATTCCCCGTCCAGGCATCGGCACGACCAGCGTCGGTCTCTGCTGCGTCGACTTTGGTGTACCCCGCAGCGTTGATGATCGTCCCGTACTCGCGCCAGCGGCGGGCGGAGGGGAGATCGGGCGAGGACAGATCGAGCTCTGATCTCGTCGCGTACTCGATCCAGGGGTGTTCGCCGAACTCTTGGCGCAGTGCGCGTCCCAGCTGACCGGCGGCTCCGGTGACGAGAATTCGTCGTGGCCCCATCGGCTCGACCTCGGCGAGCTTCGGATGGTTCTTGTCCTTGTCGCTGATCTCGACCTGGTCGAGAGGAATCGGCCAGTCGATCGCGACCGTCTCGTCGGCGAGGTTCAGGAAGGTGTACGTGGCCTCGGGCGACCAGTGGTCATTGACCAGGTAGGTGTATGCCGTGTCGGGCTCGAGTGTCTGGTAGGAGTTTCCGACCCCGCGCGGAACGAAGATCGCCTTCGAAGGGTCAAGTTCGGCGGTGAAGACGGCCCCGAAGGTGTCACCGGCTCGAAGATCCACCCACGCTCCGAAGATCCGACCCGTGGCGACCGAGACGTATTTGTCCCAGGGTTCGGCATGAATGCCCCGCGTCGTGCCCACCGCGTCGTTGAACGAGATGTTGTTCTGCACCGGACCGAAATCGGGCAGTCCGACCGCATCCTGTGTCATCTTCTGGCGCTGCCAGTTCTCCTTGAACCATCCCCGGGCGTCACCGTGGACAGGGAGGTCCACCACGATCAGACCGGGGATCGGAGTGCGCTGGCTGCGTAGGGGTCTACCGAACTCCAGAACCAAGGGTCATTGCCCCCTTGAGGCGTAGAAGGCCTCCACGCCGTCCTTGGCGGGGGCCCACCAGGGTTCGTTCGCTCGGTACCAGTCGATCGTCGCGGCAAGCCCGGCCGCGAAGTCGCTGAACCTCGGGGTCCACCCGAGCTCGGTGCGCAGCTTCGTCGAATCGATGGCGTATCGCAGATCATGTCCGGCGCGGTCGACCACGTGATCGTAGGCGTCGCTAGGGCGCCCCATGATCTCGAGGATCATTTCCACGACCGTCTTGTTGTCTTTCTCGCCGTCTGCGCCGATGAGGTAGGTCTGTCCGATCTCGCCCTTGTCGAGAATGGTCAGCACCGCGGACGAGTGGTCGTCGGCGTGGATCCAGTCACGAACGTTCTCACCCGAGCCGTAGAGCTTGGGGCGAATTCCACGGAGGACGTTCGTGATCTGTCGCGGGATGAACTTCTCGACGTGCTGGTAAGGGCCGTAGTTGTTCGAGCAGTTGCTGATGGTCGCCTTCACGCCGAACGAACGAACCCAGGCTCGGACCAGGAGGTCCGACCCCGCCTTGGTGGACGAGTAGGGCGAAGAGGGGTTGTACGGGGTCTGCTCTGTGAAGCGCGCCGGATCGTCGAGCTCGAGATCTCCGTACACCTCATCGGTCGAGATGTGGTGAAAGCGGGTCTCGTGCCGGCGGGCCGCCTCGAGCAACGTGTAGGTGCCGATGATGTTCGTGTCGAGAAACGGACGGGGATCGTGCAGCGAATTGTCGTTGTGAGACTCGGCGGCGTAGTGGACGACCGCATCGGCTTCGGCCACCAGGGGGTCGACCACGCCCGCTTCGGCGATGTCTCCCACGACCAAGCGCACGCGCTCGGAGGGCAGGCCCGCCAGAGATGCCTCGTTGCCCGCATACGTGAGCTTGTCGAGCACCGTGACCGTGTGGTCGGTGTGCTCTACGACATGGTGGACGAAGTTCGAGCCGATGAACCCGGCACCGCCGGTCACGAGAAGGTGCGCCATCAGCGGCCTCTTTCCAGAATCTCCAATAGGTACGTGCCGTAACCCGACTTCACGAGGCCGTTCGCCCGCTGACGTACCTCCTCGTCCGAGAGGAATCCCTGACGCCATGCCACCTCTTCGGGGACACCGATGCGGAGCCCCGTGCGCCGCTCCATCGTCCGGACATAGTCGGCGGCATCCGACATCTGGTCGAAGGTGCCGGTGTCCAGCCAAGCCGTTCCCCGCGGCAGCACCTCGACACCCAGCTTCCCGCGGCTCAGGTACTCCGCGTTGATGTCGGTGATCTCGTACTCGCCGCGAGCGGATGGTGCGAGCTGGCGGGCGATCTCGATGACGTCGTTGTCGTAGAAGTACAGCCCCGGCACTGCGTAGTTGCTCTTCGGGTGTTCCGGCTTCTCCTCGAGGGACACCGCGCGGCCATCGGCATCGAACTCCACCACACCGTAGGCAGAGGGCTCGGCGACCCAGTAGGCGAAGACGGCTCCGCCATCCACGTCCGCGAATCTCTTGAGCTGGGTTCCGAGGCCGGGACCGTACAGCAGGTTGTCGCCCAAGACGAGCGCGACCTTGTCGTCGCCGATGAAATCCGCTCCGATCGTGAATGCCTGGGCGAGACCATCCGGAGAAGGTTGCACGGCGAACGATAGAGATACGCCGAACTGCGATCCGTCCCCGAGGAGTCGCTGGAAGAAAGGAGCGTCGTGGGGCGTGGTGATGATCAGGATCTCTTGAATGCCTGCCAGCATCAGGGTCGACAAGGGGTAGTAGACCATCGGCTTGTCGTACACCGGGATGAGCTGTTTGGAAACGCCGAGCGTAATCGGGTGCAAACGCGTGCCGGAGCCGCCGGCCAGAATGATGCCCTTCACGTGATCCATCCTGCCAGGTGCGCGCCGAGACTCGAGACAGGCGTCACGGTAGACGCCGAAGCTCGAGGGTCAGCCCGGCGCCGTACGTACGCTGTGCCACGAGTCGTCCAGGAACACCGTCGACGCCGACATGCCGGACGCACGCGCTGTCGAGGAGAACCCACCCGATCTGGGCGGCTTCCGCCTGAGCGGCGGTGATGCGCTCGTACCGCGATCGGGCGTCCATGACCGTTTGGACGGCATCTCGGTTCTCCGGCCACGCCATCCCGAGGTAGTAGAAGGGCATCGGCGCACCGGATGTCGCCTTGACGGTTCGGTCGTCGATGCAGTTGTCCACGAGGAGGAGTCGCCCGTCGATCGCGTGGGTCGAGCGAGCCAACTCGGTGACCGCGGCCGCACGTGGGCTCTCGGGATTCCAGGTCGCCGACATCTGAGGGTCGACCGCAAAGCGCCCGAAGTCGGCGAGGCCGGTGACGTACACGACCACGCAGGCGCCGGCGAGCAGCAGGGGGATCACCGCGGGCCCGGATCGCTCTTCGGTGCGGGACGTCGCCGCGCCGATGACGGCGGCGCCGGCCACGGCGGTCAGGACGCCGCTGAGGAGGAAGCAGTCGATCCAGAAACGGTAGGGCTCGGCATTGGGCCCCCACACGTCGTTGAGGCTGAGAATGATCCAGACTGCACCCGCCGCGGCAGCAACTGCTGCAGGCACCCGAAGTCTCCGCCGGAGAGAAAGTCCGAGCACGGTCAGGAGGGGCAGGGCCACGACGAGGGCCGCAACGAGGGCATCGGGCCGCGCGACCCCCAGATCGACGTTGGAGGCGACGCGATAGGTCAAGAACGGATCACCGCGACGGATGCCAGAGACCGTGGCGAGTATCTGAGGGGACGCCGCCAGTGCGTATGTGCTCGCGTAGAGCGCTACGAGGCCGCGGGTCCGGATGAGTCCGCGCAGCAGACCTGGAGCCGCCGGCAGCAGCCCGAGGATCAGAGCGGGCAGCTGGCCCATCAGGTCAAAGACCACGGGCCCCACGGTGAACAGCAGAGGGATGGTCGCCGCTGTCGCGATCATCCACCAGCGCCGCCCCGGGTGGCTGAGAAACACCGCTGCGGCGACGTAGGCCAGGCCGTAGGCGCCGGTCAAGAAGCTGTACGTCTGAAAGCCGGACAGCGCCCCGAGCGCGGCCACGGCGAGGAGGGTCACGCCCACCCTGATGCGGGGCGCAGTCGGTCGCAGCCACACCGCGCTGAGGGCGCTGGCCGCGATGACGATGATCGAAAGCCCTGCTGCTTCGGCGTTATTGGAGAACAGGGCGCCGTAGGGGCCCCACAGCACGGCGTGGGAATCCAGCGGCCGATACCAGCCCTCGCTCTCCGGCGAGAGGAAGGAGAGGACTCCGGCAAAGAATGGCAGCGGAGCGAGAAAACCCATCCAGGCCCGCCGGGAGACGCGGATGAGGCAGATCGAAAGAGCCGCCACAGCGAGGAGTTGGATGAGCACGGAAACGAGGTTCCACGCAGTGATCGCGTCGATATGAAGAACCCTGGCGATAAGCCCCACCGCGGTGTAGTACGCGCGAGGGTAGTAGTTTGCGCCGGTCTCGGTGACGGGTTCGTGATCGCGCAGGTCGCCATCGGCCACGTTGGCGACCATGCTCAGATAGCCCAGCTGGTCGTGCCAGGCGAACGTGCGGATGGCCCTCAGCGGACTCGGCGGCGAAAGGAACAGCGCCGAGAACATCGCGATGGCGTAGATCAGCACAGAAGACGCGACGCCCGTGGCTGCGACTACGCGGTCGCTGCCG
This sequence comes from Microbacterium mcarthurae, assembly GCF_046064585.1. Taxonomy (NCBI): domain Bacteria; kingdom Bacillati; phylum Actinomycetota; class Actinomycetes; order Micrococcales; family Microbacteriaceae; genus Microbacterium; species Microbacterium mcarthurae. The sequence goes on from NZ_JAROCE010000004.1 coordinate 25,664, forward strand.
CGCCGAATCACCGTCGACCGTTCCCTTGGGCCGCCAGGCGAGCACGGAAAACCTTGTCGAGGCCCTCCGGCAACGTGGTGCGGACGAGGGCGTCCAGCTCCGGCCAAACGACCGACCGCACGCGGAGGTCCGAGGATTGCCCTCCGGCGCGTCCTTGACCCAGGGTGATGCGTGATCGCTGGCGACGCAGACGCGTGGCCTCGCCCAGCAGCGCACCGATCGAGACGGCCGACATCGCGCCGATGATCTTGGTGATGCTGGAGCCGGCGGGTTCTGAGCTCAGCCGTCGCATCCCCGCGACGATCACGCGTGCGCAATCGTCCTCGTAGATGTAGTCCCGCAAGGTGTCGAGCGAGACATACAGAGACACGGGGTGACCGGTGACATAGCTGTCGGTGATGACAGAGACGAGCCCCTGTCCCTTGGCCATGTCTTGGCCCGGTCCGTACAGATTCGTGATGCGTCCGACGAACGTCCGCCATCCCGTCTGCCGGGCAAACGCGGCCAGTTCCTGCTCCATCGCGAGTTTGGCGACACCGTAGGAGGAGCCCGGGGCGACCGGGGTTTCTTCGGTGAACGGCGGATACGGAGCGAGCGCGTACGCCCCACCGACGGAGGACGAGAGAAAGACGCGGACGTCTCGCCCCTGGAGCACGTCCGCGAAGACCTCCAAGGCTCGACGGAAGACGTCGACCTCGAGGTCGAGCTGCTCGCGAGGAGTCGAGGTGACCCCTCGCCCGGCGCACCAGTAGATCTCGAGCGGTCCTTCGCGCCGCGCCAAAGCGGTCGCATGGGTGCGCAGGTCGATCACCGACGAATCCGGATCTCCCCAGCGGATGGGCCGCGCTGCCGCGGAGGTCCCGCGCTCCCTCTCGACGGCGCGGCCGAGCAGGCCGCGACCGATGACCCAGGCTCCGTCAGCGCCCATCGTCGGCGTGCCCGAGGGGGCCGGAGGAGGGATCCCGCACGATGAGGTACGGCGGACGCCCCATCGCCATGTTGACCGCGACGCCCAGGTACTCCGCGACGATGCCCAGCGAGACGAGCACCAGCCCGGTGCCCAGCGCGGTCACCACCATCTGCGAAGTCCAGCCCTCGGGAATGTCGCCGGACGCGAAACGCATCACGACGAGATACAGGGCGAAGAGCACACCCCCCACGAAGAAGACCACACCGGCCGCCGTGACCAGGCGCAGTCCGCGGGTTCCGGACGTCAGGATCATGCGCCAGAAGTGGGCCATCAGCCGGCGGTACGAGTAGCCCGAGCGACGATCGCCCTCCTCTCGCAGCTCAACGGGTGAGGTGACGATGCGGGCGGCGACCCAGCCCAGGGCGACGTCGAGGTAGACACCGGTTCCCGCATAGGCGGCCACACTGCGTGCAACCTCGCCCAGGATGAGCCGGTAGCTGTTGAAATGCGACGCCCGACCTCCGCCGAAGACCGTTTCGAGAATCCGCTTGGACGCTTTGGATGCCGCGTTCCTCACCGCTCCGTGCGGCGGGCGATTGGTCGGCTCGGCGTAGACGACGTCGGCCTGTTCGTCGAGTGCCGTATCCAGCAGGCGTCCGATGAATGCGGGGTCGTGCTGGCCGTCCTCGTCCAGTGTCACGACCCAGTCGCCGCCCGAAGAGGCGATACCGGCCAGTGTCGCCGCGTGCTGGCCGAAGTTGCGGCTGAGCCACACCGGGTGAACCCAGGAGTACTCGCTCGCCAGTTCCCGGATGACAGCGTCCGACCGGTCGGGGCCGTGGTCGTAAGCCGTGATCACCTCGGTGACGCGAGCCGATCGACCTCCCGGGGTGACGAAGCCCTCGGTCAGGGGGACGATCTCGTCCAATACGCCCCGGAGTGTGCGCTCGGCCTGGTAGACGGGGATGACGATGGTGATGCCGTGGGTGTACGGCGTCGTCTCGGGGAGGCTCATCGCATTCTCCGTTTCAGGATCCGGTAGGAGGCCTGTCGCGCCCGGGCCATGAGCGCAGCTCGCGTGTTGCCGATGACCACGTCCATCGCCGACACCGCGTCGGGATGCGCGCGGTGAAGAGCGCGGTGGAACGCCTTCGCCTGCGCGGACTGGTCGCGCACGAGGGCGACGCTCCACTGGCTGGCGCTCATGCGGAAGGTCGCGCCCGTGGTGGCATCCGGTGCGAAATCGCCGCGAAGCAGGACATCCGAGTACGTGGCCTGATCGATCAGGTAGGGGAAATCCGCGCGCCAGCCTCCGACCGCGGTGAGGGCCTCGCGGCGCATCATCACAGAGGCAGGTTCACCGAAGAGGTTGGACCCCGCACGCACGGCGGCGCGGACGGCCCGCGCGCCCGGCATGCGGCGGCCGAGTCCGCGCAGACCCCACCCTGAGAAGAGGACACGACCATCGGCGTCCACGATGTCGCGCCGACACGCGGTCAACACGATCGAGGAGTCCTCGAGGATCGCCATCTGGCGCTTCAGCGTTCCCGGCAGGACGATGTCATCGCCGCACACGAGCTTGATCAGCTCTCCGCGGGCGCTCTCCGTCACGCGATTCCAGTTGCGGGGAGCGCCGCCACCTGCGGGGGTGTGCAGGATCGTGACCCGATCGTCGTCCTCGAAGCGCCGGATCTCCGCGAGCGTGTCGTCAGAGGAGGAGTGGTCGGCGACGATCAATTCGAGATCGACGGACTCATCCGCAAGGACGGAACGCATGGTCTCAGCGATGGTCCGGCCGTTGTTGTAGGCGGGGATCACGACGCTCAATCGGGGTGCCGTCACGAGACCTTCTTCCTTCGGAACGAGAATCGGCTGTGGCCGATGTAGCTGACCAGGGTCGTCACGAAGACGATCAGTGCCTGGGCGACGATCGGCACGAGGCCCACCAACTCCACCAGGAGGGGAAGCAGGACGGCGTTGATGCCGAGGGAGACGAGATAGATGCTCTCGAAGCGCGCGAGATCCAGCCAAACGTGACCGCGAACGCGGAACACGAACCGGCGGTAGAGGAAGAACGCGCACAAAACCGAGGCCACATGAGCGAACAGCAGGGTCACCATGTATCCCCAGATACGACCGACCGTCAGATCGAAGATCGCGAACCAGGCGAAGCCCACGACCGTGTTGATGACGCCGACGACGAGGAAGGCGACGCGACGGTCCTTGATGAGCCGGAGCAGGGGGCCATCGGGCCCGCTCATGCCGGCGACGACCTCCCGCTCAGCCACGGAACACCGATCGTTCGGCGCGACGGCAGTCCTTCCGGCTGCGGCTAAATGACCGCCGCAGGGTCGGGCCGGTTCTCATCGTGCGCGGGCCTTTCGTTCGGGTCGGTCTGCACGCCGCCCACGTGACGAGGCGCCACGGTCGAAGCGGGTGATTCGGCGAGCAGATTGCCGACATCGAGGCTAGCGCCTCGGCCCTGAGCAACCGTCGATGACGCGGCCGGATCCACAATCAGCTTACCCTTCGTCGATCCGGAGCCACGCCGCGCGTTCGGGCCCTGCCGGGACCGCGGGTAGACTCGCGAGAGGGTATCGGAGGCCATCGGTGTCTCGCGTGCCCCCACATATCGCGAACGGAAGTAGTTGCAGCTTATGGATCTCCTGGTCGTCGGCTCGGGTTTCTTCGGCCTCACCATTGCAGAGCGGGCGGCCGCCTCGGGGCGAAAGGTGACGGTGATCGACCGGCGCCACCACATCGGAGGCAATGCGTACTCCGAGGCCGAGGCGGAGACGGGCATCGAAGTGCACCGTTACGGAGCCCACCTCTTCCACACCTCGAATCCGTCGGTCTGGCAGTACGTCAACAGGTTCACCGAGTTCACCTCCTACGTCCACCGCGTCTACACGACGCACAAGGGCGTGGTGTATCCGTTGCCGATCAACCTCGGCACCATCAACCAGTTCTTCCAGGCGGCCTACACGCCGGACGAAGCGCGGGCCCTTGTGCAGGAACTGGCCGGCGAGTTCGACGCGAAGGATGCCGCGAACCTCGAAGAGCGCGCCATCGGTCTGATCGGTCGGCCGCTGTACGAGGCGTTCATCCGCGACTACACCGCCAAGCAATGGCAGACCGACCCGAAGGATCTCCCGGCCGAGGTCATCTCGCGTCTTCCGGTTCGCTACACCTACGACAACCGGTACTTCAACGACACGTGGGAGGGACTTCCCGTCGACGGGTACACCGCGTGGCTCGAGCGCATGGCTGACCACCCGAACATCGACGTGAAGCTGTCGACCGATTACTTCGATGAGGGTCAGCCGCTGAACAAACGGGCCACGGTGGGTCAGGTGCCCGTCGTCTACACCGGCCCCGTCGACCGGTATTTCGACTACGCCGAGGGTGAGCTGTCGTGGCGGACGCTCGACTTCGAGCAGGAGGTCTTGCCGATCGGTGACTTCCAGGGGACCAGCGTGATGAACTACGCCGACTCCGATGTTCCCTACACCCGCATCCACGAGTTCAAGCACTTCCACCCTGAGCGCGCGGACCGCTATCCCTCCGACAAGACGGTCGTCGTGCGCGAATACTCTCGGTTCGCGACGCGCGCGGACGAGCCCTACTACCCGGTCAACACTGCGGACGACCGTGCGGGGCTGCTGGCCTACCGCGACCTCGCGAAGGGGGAGCGCGACGTGCACTTCGGCGGCCGCCTCGGGACGTATCAGTACCTCGACATGCACATGGCCATCGGTTCGGCCCTGTCGATGTGGAACAACACGCTCGCGGGATCGGGGGAGCAGCAGTGAGTTCGACCACGACCATCACGTCTTTCGCGACCGTCAATCACACCGTCTTCCCGGTCAGGGGAGTGGCGGAAGTGTCGTCGTTGTACGTCGACACCGGCGACGGCTCGGATTCGCAGCCGGGCGAAAGCTATGAGATCCAGGGCCGTCGATCCATCAGGATCTTCCCGCACCGCCGCGTGTCGATGGGAACGTTCTTCAACGCGTTCCCGGCCAGCTACTGGCAGCGATTCACCAACGTCCGCGCCGTACGGCTTTCCGCCACGCTGTCGGGCCGCGGGCTGCTCTCGGTCTACAAGTCGAGCGCCCGGGGCCGGTCGTCGGCCGTGGCATCCCGATCCTTCTCCGACGAGACGGTCGAGATCGACCTGCCCCTGACGTCATTCATCGACGGGGGCTACTACTGGTTCGATGTCGCCTGCGCCGGAGGGGAGGCCACGCTCGAGGGTGCCGAGTGGCAGGTGCCCGATACCCGAGAGGTCGAAGGAACCGTCACGGTCGGTATCACGACCTTCAACCGTCCCACCTACGCGCTCGACCAGCTCGTCGCCGTCGGTGAGGACGAGGGCATCAAGGACGTGCTGGACACCATTCTCCTCGTGGATCAGGGGACGGACCTGGTGTCGAACCAGCCCGGCTTCCCCGCGGCCGCGGAGGTGCTCGGCGACCGGCTGCGAGTCATCCGACAGGCGAACCTCGGCGGATCCGGCGGATTCGGTCGGGCCATGCTCGAGACGCTTCGAGGGGAGCGCAGTCGCTACGTGCTGTTGCTCGATGACGATGCAATCTCCGAGCCCGAGGCCATCGTCCGCAGCGTGCGATTCGCCGACTTCTGCATCAAGCCGACGATCGTCGGCGGGGGAATGCTGCACCTCGATGAGCGCGCCGTCCTTTACACGCAGGGCGAGACGTGGGACTACGGCCGCAGCTGGATGCGTCCTTCGGGCGAGAGCGAGTACGACCACGATTTCGCCGAGGACACTCTGCGGGCGACACCTGAGCTCCACCGGCGTCTCGCCGCCGACTTCAACGGGTGGTGGATGTGCCTCATCCCCACGGAGGTCCTCGACAGGATCGGGCTCTCGCTGCCCGTGTTCCTGAAGTTCGACGACATCGAGTTCTCGCTGCGTGCGGGCGACCAGGGCTACCCGACGGTGTGTCTTCCGGGCGTCGCTGTCTGGCACATGGCCTGGCACGATAAGGACCCCTCCCGAACGTGGGAGGAGTACTTCATCCACCGCAATCGGTGGATAACCGGTCTTCTGCATCCCGGAGGGAAGCGAGGAGCCGCGCTGCCGCTGATGTCCTTCCTCGGCGATATCAAGCTGCTGTTCATGCTGCAGTACTCGACCGTTCGGCTCCGACACGAAGCTCTCGCCGACCTCCTCCGCGGCCCCTCGGCCCTCCCGGGGCTCCTCCCGCAGCGCCAAGCAGAGATCCGTCAGATGCGCGGCCAGTACAGCGACGCGCGTGTTGTCGAGAACCTGGCCGATCTTCCGGTCGTGCGCCGGGCTCCCGGTGCGCGCGGGACGGTCCGTCGGCCGACGAACCCGGTCGCCGCTCTGGTGCTCGCCGCTCGTGTCGCCGTCCGGCAGCTGCTGGTCCGCGAGACCGCGCACAGTAAGCGGCATCCCGAACGCATCATTCCGGCCCCGGACATCTCCTGGTGGAGGTTCTCGGACATCGACTCCGCGCTGGTCACATCTCCCGACGGGCTGGGCGTCGCCTGGTACCAGCGAGATCGTGCCCTGATGCGTCGCTTCCTGATCAAGAGCGTCATGGTTCACCTGAAGCTGTGGCGGCGCTTCCCGCGACTGTCGGCGCAGTATCGCGACGGCCTCACCGATATCACCAGTCCCGCAGCCTGGGAGAAGATCTTCACCGATACCTCGGCGTCCTGACGCACATGAAGGCGGCGATCGCACTGGCGATCGCCGCCTTCAGCGTTTACGGACGAGCGACGCGACGACGACGTCGGCGAACGGCGAAGACCGCGGCCGCGGCGGTGAACAGGGCGCTGCCGAGCATGCCTCCGACGATGAGAGGCCAGGCGGGCGGAGCGAAGGCGACGGTGATGAGCGACCCCGTGGCATCGGCGGGGACGTCGACACTCGTCAAGTAGCCTCGCAAGGGCGCCCCGAGATCCGCGCCATCGACCTGATACCCGGGCCAGGCGAGACGACTGAGAGCGACGCGTCCGCCGTCGGCAGGCACAGCCGTCACGCGGAACGTCGTCTGGAGCGGGGTGTCCTCGATGACCTCGACTTCGGTGCCGGGACTGGTCCATGAGACCGAACCGACCTCGCCGGTCGGGACGTCGCGAGTCCACACGACACTGTGCTGGCCGACGAAACTGCGCGTCCATCCCGCCGGGGGAGTCAGAGCGATCAGATCGTCGATATCACGCACGTCGTCTTCGAGGATCTGCACGGAGTCCAGCGACATGAGGTCTGCCACCACCGCGCCTGTCTCCGGGTCCGTGTCGAAGATCTTGTCCACGGCGTCGGGGCACGTGCGTCCGTCGTAGGCGAGGCAGAGGTCTTGCGCCATCGCCTGATACTCGACGGGGGTGTACAGGTTGAGAACGTTGACACGGTCGGTCAAGTACCACATGTTGGCGAACTCGACCTCGTCGAAGACGGATTCGGGCATACCGAGCGGGGAACCCACCACCATGCCCTCGCCGTAGCCCGTCGGCATGCCCTCCGTGTACGCCGAAGCCTCATCCTCGTAGGGTGCCCGGGAGACGAGGGAATCCGCGAACATCGCAGACTGGATGCCGACGACAACGATTCCCGTCGCGGCGATAACGGCGACGGTGCGTTTACGGGCACCGTGGCGTGCGCGACGCAGAAGGACGATCCCCAGGAGTGCGGCTCCGGTCACTGCGGCGAAGACGAGGTGTCGCCGCCAGCCGGGGGGGACCTGGCTGAAAGCGAGCCAGAACGGTGCTGCCCACAGAACGCCGACGGTGAGGACCCGAACGCGGCTGAGCACCCACTTCCCCTCTGCGCGGGAGAGCAGAAGGCAGGTGAGGCAGATGACGACGAGAGCGACCCAGGGCATGGTGCGCGCAGGAAACCGCAAAGGGCCGAGCGTCGATGGGCCGACCGCGAGGGCAGCGGCCATGCCGCCGAAGAGCACGAGCGTGGACCATTTCGCCCACCCTTGCCGCACGCGAGACCAGGGAACGACGGCGAGGAGCGGAAGGAGCCAGAAGATGTAGAGGAGGGGCACGTCGGTGTAGCGCCCCCACCACCCGGTGAGGTCGACCTGGCCCGAGGGAACGGACGATGTGAACAGGCCGGTGAGGGTTACCACCAGGAATCCGTCGTTCGCGATCTCGGAAGACCGAGCCGTTACGGAGGCCGTCAGCACGCCGGGGAGGTAGACCGCCAGGGCGATCAGCGCCGCCGGGACCCCGGCCACGAGCGTGCGGACGGCCGCCGTGCCGTCGCGGCGGAACGCGGCTTCCAGCAGGAGGGCGATGAAGAAGAACACGAGCATGAGCGTGCCCTGCACGTACCCCACGGTGATGAGGAGGTACACCGCTACGTAAACCGCCAGGATCCATGCGGCGCCGCGGGTGATCCAGAGCCGGAGCGCAGCAGCCGCCCAGGCGAAGAACGCCCAGGTGATCATGTTCGTCACCCAGCTGGGCGCGTCCATGAAGAACGTGAACCCCGCGAACGGTGCAGCGATCCCGGCGACGATGGCCCACTCGCGGCGGGCGCCGTAGACGCGGGTCAGCGCGTAGACCCCTGTCGCCCCCACTGCGAGGAAGAACACCTTGATGACCGTCGAGGCCACGACGGCGTTGGCCGACGCGGAGACGAACAGTCCGGTCGCCAGGATGAGGGGGTTCCAGAGCCCCCACTGTCCCTCAGCGACGTAGTTGCCAGCCATCCACGCAGCGGGGTTCATCAGCGGCCAGTTGCCCGCGGCGAGCTGTTGTCCGAGCTCGTACCACTGGCCGTAGGCGCCGTCCGGCGTATCGGCGAAGAAGTAGAACTGCCGATTGAACGCCAGCGGCAGAAGGGACACGGTGACGGTGAACACCGCTACCAGCGCCATGGCGACCGCTTCGCGCCGTAGGGCCGGAATGCGTTCCGATACCGGAGGCTGCACGTCGCGATCGGACGCTGTGGAAGCAGGTGCGGACATGGTGCACCAGTCTAGATCGGCGCTGCGGTGACACACCTGAACCGTTCCGTTCGACGAGCGGTCTAAGCTTGCCCGCGATGTTGGATCAGTGGGGTTCGGGGCTCGTCGTCACGATGGCCGCCGTTCTCATCCTGCTCGTGCCCGGCCTCATCGTCACCTGGCCCCTCCGCTTGGGCCTGGTCGAACGCGCCGCCATCGCCGGCGTGTGCTCCGTGCTCGCGATCGGTGTCGCGGGTGTGGGCGGCGGTCTGATCGGAGCCGCGTGGCAGCCGTGGCATCCGCTCGTTCCGGCCGCTCTCGGGGCCGTGCTGGTTCGTTCCCTCGCCCCGGCGGCCAAGGGCAAGCTGGACGACAGCGGTCGGCGCAGGTGGATCGCGACGGCGTGGATCCTCTCCGCCGTCGCGCTGACGTTGGTCGCCTTCGCCGCGGTCCCCGACCCTGCGCGCGTGTCGCAAACCTACGACAACGTTTTTCACCTCTCCGCGATCGCCGAGATCGTCGCAGGACGAGACGCCTCCTCACTCACCTTGCGCTCGCTGATCCAACCGTCCTCCACCTTCGCGTACTACCCCGCCGGGTGGCATGCGCTCGTCGCATCGGTCGCGATGACGACGGGCGCTTCAATCCCTCTCGCGACGAATGCCACCTGGATCGCCGTAGCGGTGACCATCTGGATGCCGGGGGTGGCCTGGCTGACTCAGGTTCTCCTGCGTCCGGTCAATGCCGCGGTGTCTGCGGTGGTGGCGCTGCCGCTCTCGGTCGCTTTCGTGACCATGCCCTACGGGTTGCTCACCTGGGGGACGTTGTACCCGACCTTCCTGGCGACCGCGCTTCTGCCGGCAGCTGTGGCGCTGCCTATCGTCGTGGCGCGAAGAGCCCGCGATAGCTCCGCCGTGCGGAGCTGGCGATCTACGGTCACGGGATCGCTCGCCCTCGGGGGCGCGGTCTTCGCGCTCGCGTTCGCTCAACCTCGGGTGCTGGCATCCTGGATGCTGCTCCTTGTACCCGCAGTTGTCTTCGGGCTCCTTCGGGTCATGGGCGAGGCCTGGCGAGCGGGGGGCGCCCGTCGACGGCGGCTCGTTCGTTTCGTCCTGGGAAGCGGGATCACCCTGGTCGTTGCTGCCGGCGCCGCTCTCTTGGTTGCCGTCCGTGTGCTCGGCGTCTTCGATCGACCGATCGAGGAGCGACTGAGCGGACCCCAGGCCCAGGCGACCCAGTCCATCGTCGACGGTCTTGCCAACGGTTTGTTTCAGGCCTGGCCGACGGGTGTCGGCGCGCAGGTGACCATTCCCTCGCTGCTCCTGGCGGCCGCCGTGGTGACCGGTATCGTTTTCGCTTTGCGGGTCCCGCGATTGCGATGGATCGTCGTCGCCTACGCCGCCGTCATTGTTCTCTTCGCCCTCGCAGCCGGTTCCGACGACGTCATCGCCAAGCTCTTGACCGGGGTGTGGTATAAGGACCGATACAGGCTTTCCTCCCTCGTTCCCGTCCTGGGTGTTCCCCTGGCGGCGGTGGGCATCATCGGGATCGGCGAGCGGCTCCTCGCCCGGGTCACAGACGGGCGAACGCACCTCCGGGCACCGGCGATAGCCCTCAGCGGGGTCGTCGCCGCGGTGTCCTGCGTCGTGATGATGATGGGAGGCGTCACCGCGGGAGTGGGCGAAGTGTTCCGGATGCCGTCCTCGTACGCCACCTCCGAGGTGGTGTCCGAGGCTCAGATCTCGCTCCTCGGTCGTCTTCCGGATCTCGTGCCTGAGGGACAGCGAGTCCTGGGCGATCCGTGGGACGGATCGGCGTGGTCTCGTGTGTACGGGGATCGAGAGCCGGTCTTCCCCCACGTCAACGGCATCTGGGATCCCGATCGCAGTGCTCTGGCTCGTGATCTCGCGGCGATCGGCGACGATCCCCGCGTCTGTGCAGCACTGGACCGCCTCCGTGTTCGGTTCGTGCTGTACAGCCCCCACGCTCTCGCCGGCGGAGACCCCGCGGGCAATCTCTTCCCCGGGCCTCACTCGGCGGTGGAGCAGGGCGTCTTCACTCCGGTCGCGCGGGATGCCGACACGGTTCTCTACCGCATCGACCAGTGCGGTCCTCTGCCCGGCTGAAGCAAGGGCAGGGATGGCGCGCGTGTTAGCGTGAATCCATCCCGATCCCGGCGGGTATCTCACGAGGCGTGCAAATGCGCCGCCTGCCTGAGATGTCGCCCGTCCCCGGCCCGCCCGCAGGCCCGGCCCAGGAGACTGCATGTCCTCGACCGTATCGGCGGTGCGCCGCCGCGAGCACACGACGGTTCGCAGACATGATCTCGATGGACTGCGGGCGCTGGCTGTTGTACTCGTCGCCGTCTACCACGTCTGGATCGGGCGCGTGTCGGGCGGAGTCGACGTCTTCCTCTTCCTGTCCGGGTTCTTTGTCGGCGGTGGCGTCGTGCGCTCGCTGCTGCGCGACGACTTCTCGGTCGGCGCGTTCCTTGCACGCACGGCCCGGCGACTCCTTCCGGCGCTGTTCGTGGTCCTCCTCGCCATTCTCGTGGCCACAGCCCTGCTGGCCCCCGTGACGGTGTGGGCAGAGACCGCTCGTCAGACCATCGCCTCGCTTTTCTCGGTCGAGAACTGGTACCTCGCCTCGGCAGGTCGTGAGTACGGCTCTGCGGCTGCCGTCAACTCGCCGCATCAGCACCTGTGGTCGATGTCGGTGCAGGGGCAGCTCTTCCTGGCCCTGGGGTTCATCGGCGCCCTCGCCGCCACGATCATGCGACGTGGCCAGATGCGGCGGTACCGGCGGACCGCTCTCCAGGCCCTCACGGTGGTGTGCCTCGTGTCGTTCGCGTGGGCGACCGTCGGAGTCGCCAGCGACGCGGCGTGGGCGTACTTCGACACGTTCGGTCGCGCATGGGAGTTCCTGTTGGGCACGGTGGTGGCTCTCATCGTCGACCGGCGGAGCGCTCGCTCCGCGCCGCCGAGGCGGCAGCTTCACCCCGCCGTCTGCACGATCCTCGCGTGGAGCGGGGTTGCCGCCATCCTCGTCACGGGCATCGTGTGGGACGGTGGTGACACCTTCCCCGGACCGGCCGCACTCCTTCCCCTCGGCGGAGCCGTTCTTCTCGTCCTGTTCCCCTCCGGGCGAGGAAATCCCGCGCGGGTGCTCGAGTGGCGTCCCGTCGCCGCAGCGGGCACGTACGCGTACGCGTTCTACCTGTGGCATTGGCCGGTCCTGATCTTCGTCCTGCGACTGCGGGGCGGAGAGGAACCGGGATGGTTGGCCGGCACGGGGATACTGGTCCTGAGTGCGGTGCTCGCCTGGCTCACCGGACGATTGGTCGAGAGACGGTTCCTTCCCGCCCGCTCCGGCGGGCGCGAGCAGGCGGGCGCGGGAGACGAGGTCGATCGACCTCGACCTCGCCGCCGCCCTCGGCCGGGGCGGTTCGTTCCCGCGCTCGGGGCAGCGGCGGCGATCGTTCTCGTCCTCCCGATGGTGTGGCTGACGTACGTCGAGATCAGCCGCGCGCACCTCGGTACTATCGCGGGCGACCTGGTGCGCTATCCCGGCGCATCGGTCCAGGTCTTCCCGGAACTGTTCAGCTGGGACTCCCGTGACGGGCAGATCCCCTCGCTCGTGCTCGCGGCGGAGGACAAGTCGCGGGCGGTGACCGACGGGTGCAATTCGGTCGAGGAGGAGGTGGTCGTCTGTTCGTACGGTGACACGGAAGCGGAGCGCGTCTTGGCGGTCGTGGGGGGCTCGCACACCGAACAGTGGGTCGATGCGCTGTCCCTGCTCGGGGAGGAGACCGGCTTCCGCGTGATGACGATCATCAAGTGGAGCTGCGAGCTCGTCCATGGCCGGGAAGGTGTCGAGTTCTTCGACGACGCCTGCGTGGACTGGTCGGCCAATGCGCTCGAGACGCTGATCGAGGAACGACCGGATGCCGTCTTCACGACCCTGACGCGTCCGAACAACACCGCGGGGCCGGGACGCGAGATGGTTCCGCTGGCCTACGAACGTGCCTGGGCGCGTCTTGCGGATGCCGGAATCGTGACCGTCGCCATCCGGGACAACCCCTGGACGGGAAGCGACCCGGTCGGATGCCTCTCGGATTCCTCGCTTGCGCATGAGGCCTCCTGTGGAGTGCCGCGGTCCGATGTCCTCGATGACATGGCGCCGGAGACGCAGGCCGATCACGAGAGCCTTCTCCTTCGCCCACTCGACCTGACGGACGTGATCTGCCCCGACGACTGGTGCGCGTTCGCCCAGGGAGGGCGGATCGTTTACCGGGACGACCACCACCTGACGAATTCCTGGGCGCTGTCCACCGTGCCCATCCTTCGCGAGCGGATGTTGCCTCTGCTCGGGTGGTGACCGGGATGCGCTAGCTTGTGTGCAGCGGTGAGCACGCACGCGTAGAGGGTGCACGGCGCACACGGCGACGGCCGTCACCGTCGATTCTCGGAAGGATGCCGTTCACCGATGACATTCCTGCGCGCCGCCGTCCTCGCCCTCGCGGCCGCCCTTGGTGCGCTCTCCCTCGCGCCGGCGACCGCGGCGACCCCCGCTCCGGACTACCTTCGTACGACGCACGACGGCACCATCTTCGAGGTGACCGACGATGATGTCGTTCCTCTGACCTTCGCCGAGTGGGCGGACCGCGGCTTCCCGTCGTTCCGCACGGCGTCCACCGTGTTCGAGAAGGTGCTGACGTTTCCCACGGTCACGGCGGTCACGACCTTCGATCGGCCCGGTATCCAGCTCGCCGAGGACGTCACGTGGGACCAGTATCGCGCTGCGGGCTTCCCGCGCGTGACGACCCTCGCGTGGAGCCCCGCGATTTTCGTCTACAAGTGGGGGACCTCGCCTGAGCTGTTTGCCCAGGATTCCGTGGGCGACATCATCACGCTCTCCTACGCGCAGTGGCAGAGCGCCGGTTTCCCGTCCTTCACCGCTCGCGAAGGCCGCGGCTTCGTCCGTCTCTCGTGGGATGCCACCGGCGGCATCGCCTACCTGTGCGATACCGCGGCCGGTCGTGGCGGTCGGCTCACGTACGACCAATGGACGAGCCTGGGATCGCCGACTCCCATGACGGTCACCCGGACCGCGAACGATCTGGTGTGGCGTCTGTCGCGGGGACCCGAGCTCTCGTATGTCGGTGCGATGAACCTTGTCTACGACCCGTCAGGCCGACTTCAGCCGGGCCTGTCCAATCGCGCACTCACCTACCGCGAATGGGTCGGCATGGGTTCGCCGGCTCCACGAGACCGCATCCCCGAGGCCTCCGGAAACCTCGCCTGCGGTCAGGGCGCGCTGTCGGCCTGGGAGTGATCGCTCACCGCGGCGGCTGCGCCCCGCTCGGCGAGCGCGCAGGAGGCCACCAGTAAAGTAAGTGCGTGACCCCCGCCACCGTCGGCGCCCCCGGATCGGCGCGGCGCTCCCTCCACTCGCTGTGGCTGCTGTCGTCGCGTGACCTGCGCGTGCGCTACTCCACGAGTGCCCTGGGGTATCTGTGGTCGGTGCTCGACCCGCTCGTGATGAGCGGCATCTACTGGTTCATCTTCACGCAGGTCTTTCAGCGCTCCGTCGGCGAGGACCCTTACATCGTGTTCCTCATCACGGCGCTCCTGCCGTGGGTGTGGTTCAACTCGGCGGTGACCGACTTCACGAAAGCGTTCAAGAAGGACGCGCGCCTGGTGCGCTCGACCTCGATCCCGCGCAGCATCTGGGTGACGCGCATCGTCCTGAGCAAGGGCATCGAGTTCCTCTTCTCGATCCCGGTGCTCATCCTGTTCGCCGTGTTCGCAGGCGCGCAGGTGTCGTGGGGGGTGCTGCTGTTCCCGGTCGCGGTGCTCCTCCAGAGCGTCCTCCTGGTCGGCCTCGGGCTCATCGTTGCGCCGCTGTGCGTGATGTTCGGCGACCTCGAGCGCACGACGCGGCTCATCCTGCGGGCCCTGTTCTACGCGTCGCCGATCATCTACGGCGTGGGCAATCTGCCCGGGGTCTTCGCCGACCTGGCCGCGTTCAATCCGCTCGCCGGCATCTTCACCCTGTACCGCGTCGGCTTCTTCCCCGACCAGTGGGACGCGATGACGGTCCTCATCGGGGCGGTGCTGAGCGTCGGCATCCTGGGTGTGGGGTTGTGGCTGTTCCCGCGGCTCGAGCGTCCCGTGCTGAAGGAGCTGTGATGGAACGCCCCGCGATCGAGGTGACCGACCTCGGCGTCCGTTTCCGACGGAACCGCCGGGGAGGTCGCTCGTTCAAGGACCTGTTCGGCGGCGCGGCCCGCCGCACCCGCCCGGACGAGTTCTGGGCGCTGCGGCACGTGTCGTTCTCGGTGCGTCCGGGCGAGGCGATCGGTGTCGTCGGGCGCAACGGCCAGGGGAAGTCGACGCTCCTCAAGCTCGTCGCGGGTGTGCTGCTACCCGATGAGGGCGGGGTCCGGGTGCACGGCGGTGTCGCGCCGCTCATCGAGATCACGGGAGGCTTCGTCGGCGACCTCACGGTCCGTGAGAACGTGCGCCTCACCGCGGGACTGCACGGGATGCCGCGCGCCGAGGTCTCGCGACGATTCGACGAGATGATCGCCTTCGCCGAGATCGGTGATTTCGTCGACACCCCGTACAAGCACCTCTCCAACGGCATGAAGGTGCGCCTGGCCTTCTCGGTCGTCTCGCAGCTGGACGAACCGATCCTTCTCGTCGACGAGGTGCTCGCCGTGGGGGACCGCGCGTTCCGGGAGAAGTGCTATCGCCGCATCGACGAGCTGCTCGCCGACGGTCGCACGCTGTTCTTCGTCAGCCACAACGAGAAGGACCTGCGGCGGTTCTGCTCGCGCGGCTTGTACCTGGACGGCGGGGCGCTGAAGCTCGATGCTCCGATCGCGGACGTGCTCGACCTCTACAACGCCGACTACGCGACCGGCTGAGCGGGTTCCAGCGGCGGCATCGGTCGCCACGAGGCGTCGCGCGAGATCTTCCGTCCGTCCCGCAGTCCGCGGAACAGATGGTTCGTTCCGCGGACCTTGCGCTCGACCACGACGAGGCGGATGAGCTCCTTGACGAAAGTCAGCGCCGTGCCCGCGGCGAACGGGAGCGCGCGATAGACGCCGAGCTCGCGATAGTACTTCGCCAGGTAGGCGCGGTTGCGCATGATGTAGTACCGGTAGGCGTCGCTGGAGGCGTTCATGTGGCGGATGCCCATGTCCCACTGCTTGATCTCGCGGGTGCGGCGCAGCACGAACTCGTCGACGATGACCGACTCGGTGACGCGTGACGCGAGCCACCCGTAGAGCTGGTCGTCCCAGTAGATGAAGAAGCGCGGGTCGGGGAGGCCGATCCTCGCCACGACGTCGCGGTGGATGAACATGCCCTCGAAGCATCCCGAGTTCATCGGCTTGAACCCCGAGGAATCGAAACCGGCCGGTGCGAAGGGGATCGGGATCGCCATCGATTCGGCCACGCGGTACTGCCAGTAGAACTCGCTGCCGTCGTAGTCGTAGCGGCGTCCCTGGATGCTGCGGAACCGCGGAGCCCATCGGCCCATTCGGTCCAGGCCGTCGGGGACGACCTCGACGTCGTCGTCCATGAGCCAGATCCACTCCGAACCCAGCTCGTAGGCCACACGCATGCCCTCGCTGAACCCTCCGGATCCGCCGGTGTTCGTCTCGAGACGGCGGTACACGAGCTCGGTGGGCAGCCGGTCGCGGAACGACTCGACGACCTCGGTGGTGTCATCCGTCGAGGCGTTGTCGACGATCACGAGGTGGCCCGGGGCGGGGGACATCCGCTCGATGCTCTCCAGCAGGCGCGTGAGCAGGGGAGTGCGGTTGTAGGTGACGACCACGATCGTCGCGGATGCTGGATCGAAGGGGGGCTTCGAAGAGGGGGATGAAGCTTCGGCGTGCGCGGTCATATCAGCCACGATCATAGCCGCCCCATCTTTCCTCACTCCGTGGTGGCTTCCGAGCGGCGTTCCAACCGCTCACGCCATGACCTCGACTGGCCCGCGCGGACGGCGCACAGGACGAGCAGCAGCAGGCCCGATCCCGACAGCACCGAGCTCTCGAAGAGCGAGACCGTGAGGAGGGCGACGAGCGTCAACGGCGCCCACGTGTGCACCACGGAACGCCGTTCCCCCGCGACGAGCCACGCGCGGGCCAGCGCGAGCGCGCACAGCACCAGGAAGACCAGCAGCCCCGCCCAGCCGAGCTGGAGGAGGACATCGAGGTACGCGTTGAGCGCGGACGCGTGGTCCTGACCGAGGATGAAGTTGACCGCGCTGAACGGTGCCTCCCGTGGCGCCCACGGTCCGAACCAACCGAAGCCGGCCACCGGCCGGTAGTCGGAGAACCGCAGGATCTCGCCCCACAGGTCGGTACGGAGGGACAGGTCGGACCGGCCGTCGAGGGCGCCGGCGATCGCGGAGCGCTGCGCCCACGCGAGCGCCAGGAGGGCGATGACCCCGCCGCCGAGCGAGAGCTGCGCGGCACGCCGCCGCCGCGGGGGAAGGGCGCGGATCAGCGCGAGCGCGAGGGCGCCGACCGCGGTGGTCACGGCGACGACGATGATCGTCGGCGAACCGCTCAGCACGGCCAGCAGAGCCGCAAGGATCACCGACCCCGCCGCCGTGCCCGGGCTCACCGACCGGGTGCGCCACTCGACGAGGAACGTCAGCAGCGCGATGACCGTCACGACACCGAGGTCGTTCCGGCTGCCGAACAGTCCCTGCACCGGCCCGAGCTCGTCGATGTCGCCGCGGATGCCGAGGAACGGGATCGGGGTGTCCCACAGGATGCCGCTGAGCACTTCGAGCACGAGCGAGGCGGCGAGGAGCCAGCGCAAGACGTCTCCCAGCGCCCGCACGCTCTGGTGGGCGTCCCGCACGTGTCCGATGACGATCCCGAGGATCGACACCACGACGAGTGCAGCCCAGCCCGCGACGGTGAGGAGAGCGTCCGTGCTCCAAAGGACACTGGCGCCCGCCCAGGCCGCGAACACCGCCAGAGTCGTGGGTGCCAGGTGGAGCACCTCGAACTCCTGCCTCCGGGCCACCAGGACGGCGCCACCCAGGACGGCGAGCCCGATCAGAATGGTCGCGTACGCGACGTCGCCGGCCAGTCCACGGATCGCGGACGCGCCGAAGACGGCGGCGAACGAAGCGATGGTGAACGCCCGAGCCAGGTCGGCGGAAGCCAGAAACGCCCCGACGTCGGGTCGTTCCGCGCGCCAGGCCGGGCTCACGACCCCGATCTCTGCAGCTCGCCGCGCTCGATCGACATGCTCTGCTCGGCCGGGCCGACACCGACGAGCGGGGACTGCTTGATCTTCACCCCGAACAGCACGACGAACATCCACCCCCACAGAAGAAGAGGTGCGGACTCGGTGAGGCCCTGCACGACGAGGAGGCCGCCGATCAGCGTCGGAAGCAGGGTGAGGGGAGAGTACGGTCGGTCGGCGCGCAGGTCCCAGCGCGGACGATCCACGGCGAAGAACCATGACCGCCACACGTAAGCGAGCATCGTCAGGATCAGCAGCGCCACGCCGACGCCGCCGAGCTGGAGGTAGGTGTCGAGCCACATGCTGTGCGCCTGCACGACGGTCTGACCGTGGTCGACGATCCACCCGTCGATGAGGGGCTCCGACGCGATCCACGGGGTCGAGTAGCCCCAGCCGACGATCGGGTGCTGGTCGGCGCGGGTGAGGACGTCGGCCCAGATGCCCTCGCGGCCGGTCAAGTCGCTGTCGCGACCGAGTGCGCCGAAAACGGTCTCTCGTCCGAACCACAGCGCGGCCCCGGCGCCGAGACCGACGGCCGCGTAGAGCAGGTACCACCGTGTGCGTTCGCCGGGCCGGCGGGCGGTGCGCATGACCAGCACCGTGGCGAGCACGAGCACGACGAAGGCGGCGGCGACGATGCTCGTCGCGGAGCCGGCGCGGACGAACAGGAACCCCGCCGCGGCGATCCAGCCGAGCAGCAGCGGGCGTCGGGGCGCCTTCGCGGCGTAGCGGATCGCGAACACGATGATCGCGACGAGCATCGCGGCGCCGAGGAGGTTGGCGTTGCCGAAGATCCCCTGCAGACGTCCGCCGTCGAACAGGTTGTCGCGGGACCAGTACACGATGGGGTCCATCCGGCCCTCGGGCACCACGAAACCGGGCAGCAGCGGTCCGCGGACGAGGAGCGACACGGCGAGCTCGAACAGCAACGACAGCCCCACGACCCACTTCGCCGCCGAAGCGACGGCTCCCACGACGTCACGCCACGTCAGCACCGCCCCGATGAACAACCCCTGGAAAGTGGTGATCGCGAGGAGCAGCCAGGTGAGCACGGATGCCGCGGGCCACGCACTCCACGCGATCGACGCGCCCGCCCAGGCGACGTAGCCGAACGCCAGCCACGGGAGACGCCGGAGAGCCACCGGCGGGCGGAGGATCGTCCACAGCACGGCGGAGACGATCGCGGAGGCCACGACGACGACGCCGGTGGCCGCGAGTCCGATCGCGTTGATCACGCCGACGCCCCCGAGGGCGAGGAACAGGACGAAAACGCACCACGCGCGCAGGAGCAGGTGTCCCGTGGTCTCCCGCGGCGGGGGAGTCGGCAGCGCCGAGACCGGGTGAGTGGTGTGCATCGCCATGGTCTGATCAGGCTACCTCTCGCCCCGTCGATACCGGGGGCCCCGGGTAGGCTGACGCCGTGCTGGTTGAGATCTCGAACACGCCTCGTGACTACGCCTGGGGGAGCGCGACGCTTCTCGCCGACCTCGAGGGTCGCACCCCCTCCGGCTCGCCCGAGGCCGAGGTGTGGTTCGGCGATCACCCGGGATCCCCCGCCCGGGTGCACGACGGGTCCGACCTCACGCTGGACGACTGGCTCTGCGCTCATGGGGGACAGGAGGGTGTTCCCGGCCGTCTCCCGTACCTCCTCAAACTGCTCGCGGCCGGAGCGCCGCTGTCGATCCAGGTGCACCCGTCGAAGGAGCAGGCCGTCGAAGGCTTCGCGCGGGAGGAGGCCGCGGGCGTTCCGCGGGATGCCGGCCACCGCAATTACAAGGACGACAACCACAAGCCCGAGGTCATCGTCGCCCTCAGCGAGACGTTCACCGCGCTCGCGGGCCTGCGCGACGTGGACGCGACCCGGCGCCTGGTCGCCACCCTCGGGGACGGCGAGGGTGTCCGCACCCTCCGAGAGAAGCTGGGGGCCGCCTCGCCCGCGGCGGCTCTGCGCGAGACCATCGCGTGGCTGCTCGGCGAGGCCGAGGGCGCGGAGATCGCGCAGATCGTCGAGGCCGCGGCATCCGCGCACTCCGAGGAGTTCGCCGCCGAGCTCGATCAGACGCGCACACTCGCCGCTGCCTACCCGGCCGACCCCGGCATCGTGGTGGCGCTGCTGATGAACCTCGTCCACCTCCGGCGCGGCGAAGCGATCTTCGTTCCCGCCGGCGTCCTGCACGCCTACGTCGCGGGTCTCGGCGTGGAGATCATGGCCGCGAGCGACAACGTGCTGCGCGGCGGTCTCACCCCCAAGCACATCGACGTCGCGGAGCTGCTCGCGCTGGTGGACTTCCGCCCCGCCGCGCCGCCGGTCCTCGAAGCCCGGGCGGCCGGGGAGGGGGCGGAGATGTTCGCCCCCGGCATCCGGGATTTCGCCCTCGCTCACGTCACTGCGGGCGGCCGGTCCGGTTCGGTGGACCTTGCGGGCCTGTCGATCGCCCTCTCGGTGTCGGGCGAGGCGACGGTTACGGGGGCCTCGGGAGCGAGCCTCACGCTCGCCCCCGGTCGGGCGGCGCTGGTCACGCCGGAGGAGTCGCCCCTGACGGTCTCGGGCGGCGAGGTGTTCGTCGCGATGCCCGGAGCAGAGCCGCGACACGCCGAGGCGACGTCGTAAAGGTTCACCTCGCCCTTGAGGGTTTACGATCCGCGACTTGACCTGACGGAATGACACGGGTGTAATTACTCGTACGCGTCAGCGTCAGGGGATCGAACGAGGGGGAGGGCGAGATGGCGACATCGCAGTACCGGTCCGGTGTCCCGGACAACTGGTTCGTCGATCCGGTCGACCTGGGTGTTCCGGGCGTCCGTCGAGACATCGACGCCGCCGAAGAGAACACTCTCGCCTGGCAGACCGATGCCCTGTGCGCCCAGACCGATCCGGAAGCGTTCTTCCCGGAAAAGGGTGGGTCCACCCGAGACGCCAAGCGCATCTGCACCTCGTGCGACGTGCGCTCGGAGTGCCTCGAATACGCGTTGCAGAACGATGAGCGGTTCGGCATCTGGGGCGGCCTCAGCGAACGCGAGCGTCGCAAGCTCAAGCGTCGCGCTTGACCCGCGGCATCCGGGTCCAAGGATCGAGGGATCCGGTGACCCGCGGCGCGGCGTCGGCATTCGTGCGACAGCCCGCCTAGGCTGACCACGCCATGCCCGCCCGTGTACACGCCGTTCTCGTGGTCCGCCCCGAAGGACGAATCCCTGCCGCCCCCCACCTCACGCGCACCCTCCAGGCGCTGGCCGCCCAGACCCGGCCGGTGGACGCGCTCACGATCGTGCTGTGCGGAAACGACCCGGAGCTCCGGCAGATCGCCGCGGCGTCGGGGGCCGAGGGCATCATCACCGCCTCGCCCGGAACGCCCTTCGCCGCCGCGACCGCGTTGGCGACGCCGCGCCTGACCGGGGATGCCGTGTGGCTGCTCGCGCAGGACACCGCCCCCGATCCCGACGCCCTTCTCCGACTGGCCGGTGCGCTGGAGTTGTCGTCCTCGCTCGCGGTGGCCGCTCCGAAGCTCGTTGCGTGGGACGCGCCGGCCGAGATCGTCTCGCTGGGGGTCAGCGTCACCCGCTACGGGCGCACCGTCGAACTGGCGGCGGGCGAACTGGACCAGGGCCAACGCGACGGGGATGCCGACGTCCTCGGCGCCGATGTGCGGGGGATGCTCGTGCGCCGGGAGTCCTGGCGCACGCTCGGCGGTCTCGATCCGGCGCTCGGCGGGGCGGACGAAGGTCTCGACCTCAGCGTGCGTGCGCGACTGGCCGGGGACCGGGTGTCGCTCGTCCCGGCCGCGCGGGTGGCCGTGGCCGGGGATGGTGTCGCCGCGATGGCGCGAGGGCGCAAACGCGCGCGGCGCCGCGCCTTCGCTCAGCGGACGGCGCAGCTGCATCGTCGTCTCGCCTACGCTCCGGCGCCCGCGGTGGTCCTGCACTGGCTGTCGTATCTTCCGCTGGCGTTCGGACGCACGATCGCGCACCTCGTCGCCAAGGTCCCGTACAAGGTCGCCCCCGAATGGGGAGCCACCCTGCTGGTCATGGCGCGCATGGGGGCGGTTGCGCGAGCGCGTCGGCGCATCCGTTCCGTCCGCGCGGTCGGATGGTCGCGCATCGCCCCGCTGCGCGTCTCGAACGCCGAGATGCGACTGCGGTGGGAGAGCGACGCCGTCGACAGCGACGCCCCCGTGCGCTCCGAGCTGCGCTTCTTCGTGGGCGGTGGAGCGTGGGCGGTCCTGGGCGCGCTCGCGGTCTCGGCGCTCCTGTTCGCCCCGTTGCTCGCCTGGCCCGTCCTCGGCGGCGGCGCGATGGCGCCGCTGCGCGCCACGGTAGCCCAGCTGTGGCAGGACGCTGCCTGGGGTGCGCGACCCCTGGGACTCGATGTCATCGGGCCCGCCGATCCCTTCTCCGCGCTGGTGGCGCTGCTCGGCTCTCTGTCCCCCGCCGAACCGTCGCGCGCCTTCGTGGTCCTGTGGATCCTGGCGTTGCCCCTGGCGGTCCTGGGCGGGTGGTTCGCCGCCACGCGCGTGACGGAGTCGTCGCTCCTTCGCATCACCGCCGCGATCGCGTGGGCGCTCGCGCCGACGTTCCTCGCGGCCTTCGTCGAGGGCCGTCCCGCCCCGCTGCTCCTGCACCTGCTCCTGCCGTGGCTCTTCTTCGCCGCGAGCGTCGCCCACCGGTCGTGGGCCCCCGCCGGAGCGGCATCCATCCTGCTCGTCGCGGTGCTGGCCTGTTCTCCCTCGCTCGCACCCGCGGTCATCGTGCTGTGGTCGGCGGCTCTCGTGGTGGTCGCTCTCGCGGCGCCGCGGGGAATCGCTCGTGTCGTGTGGCTCGTCGTGCCCTCGATCGTGGTGTTCGCACCGCTCATCTGGACGCAGGTGCGCCTCGGCAACCCGTGGGGGCTCCTCGCCGACCCCGGCGTTCCCTTCGCCGGCAACGAGGCCAGCGCCGACCCCCTCGGCCGCGCACTCATCGCGGCGGGCTTCCCGACCTCCGACCCCGGGGGTTGGGCGAGTCTGACCGATGGCCCGGTGTGGTGGGTCGCTCTGCTCGCCGTGCCCCTCGCCGTGCTGGCCGTCTTGTCGGTGCTGACCCCGCGCTGGCTCACCGCCTCCGGGCTGCTCCTGATCGCTGCGACGGGCTTGGCCACCGCGTTCGCGGCTGTCGGAGTCGCGGTCTCGTTCGACAGCGCCGCGCCCGTGCCGCTGTGGCCGGGTGCCGGGCTGAGCCTGGCCTGGCTCGGCGTGGTGGGCGCGGCGGTCACCGCCCTCGACGCGGGCATCGTCGAGCGGGTGCGCCTTCTGCGGCCGATCGGAGCGGTCGTGACCCTCACGGCCCTGCTCGTCGCGGTGGCTCCCGCGCTGACGGCGCTGGCGACCGAGTCGCCGCGTGCTCTCGTCACCAACGGGCCGGTCTCGACGCTGCCGGCCTTCGTGGCCGCCGAGGGACGCGGTTCCATGGCCGTCGGCACCATCGTGCTGGACCCGCGCGCGGACGGTCTGCGCGTCGACGTCGTGTGGGGTGGGAGCGCGACTCTCGGGGGTCAGAGCACGCTCGAAGCGACCCGCACCCAGCCGCGGCCCGCCGACCAGGAGCTGGCCGCCCTCGCCGCCGACCTCGTCACGCCCTCGTCCGAGGACGCCGTGGCCGGTCTCGCGGCGCGCGGCATAGGTTTCGTGCTTCTCGAACCCGGACCCGCGGGAGAGGACGAGGTCATCCGCGGCGCGCGGCTGACGGCGGCGACCTCTCTCGATCAGCGTGACGCTCTTGACGGCGTGGGCGCGACGGCGCGCGGCGACCTGTGGCGCGTCACGTCCGATGTGCAGCCTCGTGCCGCGCTCGACGACCACCGCCTGCGCCTCCAGCAGCTCGTCGCCGCGGGGTCTCTCGCTGTGCTTCTGATCGCTGGGCTGCTGGCCGTTCCCACCGCCGCGTCGCGCCGCGTCGCCCGCCGGACGCCCCGCATGGTCGGACCCGTTCGGGGAGGTACCCGATGAGTGATCGTCGCCTGGCCCGATGGGCCACCACGAGTGCACGCGTCGTCGCCGGAAGCGCCGTGGCCACCGCGGTCGTGGTCGGGGCGGTGGCCGGTATCGCGGCACCGTGGCCCTCGTTCACGGCCGACCCCGTGCGTCTGCAGGTGACCCCCGCTCCCTCGGACACCGTCGTCGCGTGCGACGGTCCCGTCTTCGCACTCGGCCGCGTCGCCGAGTCGGCCGCGGGGCTCACCGTGGGGGCGGTGCAGGACGTCGTGTCGGGACCGGATGCCGCGGACGCCGAGGTGTCGAGCGTGAGCGGCGCCACCGGCGACGGGTCGGGGGATGCCACGGTCTTCCGGGCGCCGCCGCGTGATCGCGTCGCAACCCCCTTCGCCGCCGCGGGGTCCGCCACCGCGGCGTCACCGGACCTCACCGGGTTCAGCGCCTCGGCGTGCCGTCCGCCCCTGGCGGAGTCGTGGCTCGTGGCCGGCGCGACGACGACCGGCGCGAACGACCTCGTCGTGCTGAGCAATCCCGGCGACGTACCCGCGACGGTGCAACTGTCGGTGTACGGCGCGCAGGGGGTTTCCACACCCCCGTCCGGAACGGGTCTCGTCGTGCCCGCGGGCGCGCAGCGCGTGGTCCCGCTGGCGGGTCTGCTGCTCGGCGAGGAGAGCCCGGTCGTGCGCGTCGTCGCCACCGGAGCCCCCGTGCGCGCGTCGCTGCAGACAAGTCTGACCCGCGTGCTCCTGCCCGGCGGGAGCGACCAGGTCGCGCCGCTCGCCCAGGCGGCGACGACCCTGGTGATCCCCGGCGTCTCGGTGCTCACGACGGGGGAGGGGAACGTCGGCACGGTCCTGCGCCTGCTCTCGCCGGGCGCCGACGCCTCCGCGACGGTGACGGTCACTCCCGTCGGCGGGGCGGGTGTGACGGGGAATCCGCGCACGCTGGAACTGCCGGCCGGGACGCCCACCTCTCTCGACCTCTCGGGCCTGGCCCCGGGACCGTACACCGTGTCGGTCGAGGCGACGCAGCCCGTGGTCGGCGGGGTGTGGGCGACGACGGGGTTCGGCGAGGGGGCCGACTTCGCCTGGTACTCCCCGTCGCCGGAGTTCGCGGCATCCGGTCTCGTCGCCGTCGCGCGCGGAGCCGGTGCCTCGATCGTCCTCGCGGCGGATGCCGCGCGAGGCGCGGCGTCGGTCACCCTCACGCCGCAGGACGGGGGAGCCCCGGTGACGGTGGCGGTCCCCGCCGGTGGATCCGTCGCGGTGCCCGTGAACGCCGGAGTGTACGAGCTCGCTCCGGATGCCCCCGTTCACGCGGCGGTGTCGTACTCGGCGCCGGGAGCGCTCGCCGCGTATCCCCTGTGGCCCGCGGATGCCGCGGCCGGGGCTGTGACGATCCTGCCCTGACCCCCGCGGCGCGAGCCCTCAGAAGAAGCGGAAGCGCTCGGGACCGAGATCCCACGGGTCGCGGTCGAGGTACTCGGCGGCCGCGCGGAAGACGGCACCCTCGATCATCATGCGGCGATGCAGATCGTCGTCGATATGCGGATGGCCGAGGCGTTCGATGGGAATGCGGTACAGGATGATCCGCTTCTGCTCGCGCAGCACCTGCCAGCGAGGAATCGCCCCGGTCGCCGCCGGCGGCATGATGCCGACCTCGAAAGACACGTCCCGGAGATCGCTCCACGCCGATCGCAGGAACTCGGCCGCCGTGCTCACCGCGATGTCGAACCGCTCGATGCGCGTGTCCAGCGGCGGGAGCGGCGGGCGGACGACGGGGCTGCGGTTCTGGCGACCGTGGCGACCGTGGCGTGAGGGGCGCGCGACCGGCCGGGTCTCACGGGATCGACGACGCATGGGCCCATCCTACGTTCGTCGGGGTGCCGCGATGCGTTCCGGCGGACGCCGGGCGGGCGCGGCCATCGGCGCGTGGCATCCGCTCGACCGGTGTTCGCGTGCCGACCCACCCCGTTCGGCCGCGGCGCGGCGTCGCCGACCGCGGGCTGAGCCCACCTAGGCTGACCCGCGATGCGTGACAGACTCTGCTCGAAGGTCGGATGCGCCCGCGAGGCGATGAGCACCCTCACCTACGACTACGGCGACCAGATGGCGGCTCTCGGCCCCCTCGGACGCGCCGGCGACCCGCACGCGCACGACCTGTGCGCCCTCCACGCCGATCGGTTGTCCGTTCCGCGCGGATGGGTCGTCGTGCGACACGAGACCCTGCGCGCCTGAGAACCGCCGTCCCGCTCGAGCCGGCGAGGCGTCGGGCCGGCGCGGAAGCACCGAGGCGTCTGACTCACGCGTGATCGGTGAGCGAGGCCGCGCGTTCGTTCTCGAGCAGCAGCGCGCGGTACTCCCGATCGCGGCGCACCGACGCCGCGGCTCGGACGAGCGTCTCGGCGTCCACGTCCGGAAGGGGGGAGACGTAGGGCCGCACGGCCTCAGCGAGCCCCGCGGCCACGCGGGCCCGCGCCGCGGGCTCCAGAGCCTCGGCCCCGCGCACGAACTGGGCCATGCGCGCGGCCAGCCGGTCGGGGAGGCGCGAGACGTCGGCGACCGCCGCCCATCCCTCCAGCCCCGGGGGGATGCCAGGCGCCGCCGGCGGCAGCGGTCGGGTCCGCGTGCGCTCGCATGCCGTCCCGGCGAGCAGATCGCCGAGCCGCTGCGCCCGGGGCGTGAACATGCCCACGATCGCGGCGATGCCCCCGAGCGTGAACCACAGCTCCAGCACGCCGACCAGGGCGCGGATGAAGGCCTGACGGAAACCGGCGGCACCGCCGTCGACGCGGACGATGCGGCCCCCGACCGCGAGGCGGCCGAGGCTGCGCCCGCGCGAGAGCGTCTCGACGGTGGTGGGGACGACGACCATCACCGCCACGATCAGCACGATCGCGCCGATGCGGAGGGTGCTGTCGGGGATGGTTCCGCTGCCCACGAGGGCCGTCAGGGTGAGTGACCCGATCACGAGAAGTGCGACCCCGGCGGCCATGTCGATGAGGCAGCTCACCGCCCGAAGGAAGAAGCCGAGCGGCTGCACATCGAGCGCGACGGCCTCGCCGGTGAGGGTCTCGTCCGCCGCGGCGTGGACGCGGGAAGCCCGGGCTGCGGGGGGAGGAGGGGATGCCGCGGGAGAAGCCATGCGTACAGTTGACCATATGGACCTCGACGCCCTCACGGCCGCCCGCCGGCACGAATGGGCGCGGCTGGACGAGCTCGGCCGTTCACGACGCCTGACCGGACCGGAGGTCGACGAACTCGTCACCCGGTACCGCGCGGCATCCGCCGACCTGGCCGACATCAAGACCTCGGCGGGGCGCACCCCGCAGGGGGACTACGTTTCGATCCTTCTCGCCCGCACCCGCCTCCGGCTCACGGGTGTCCGAGAGAACGTGCTGCGGCAGGCGCCGCGATTCTTCCTGCGGCAGCTTCCCGCCGCCCTGTACCGGGTGCGCTGGACGACGCTGGCCGTTGCGGTGGGCTTCGTCGTCGTGGCGGCGCTGGTCGCCCTCTGGATCTCGTCGGACCCGCGCGCCGTCGCGGCCCTCGGGTCGCAGAGCGAACTGCAGAACTACGCCGACGAGCAGTTCGTGCAGTACTACCGCGAGAACCCGAACGCGATCTTCGCCGGCACGGTGTGGACCAACAACGCGTGGATCGCGGCCCAGTGCGTGCTGTTCGGTGTGACCGGCGTGTGGCCGCTCATGGTGCTGATGCAGAACGCCATCGGGGTGGGATCGTCGGCGGCCATCATGATCGCCTTCGACCGTTCCGACGTCTTCTTCCAGTTCATCCTCCCGCACGGCCTTCTCGAACTGACCGCGATCTTCGTCGCGGGGGCCGCCGGCCTCCACATCTTCTGGGCGTGGGTCGCCCCGGGGCCGAGAACGCGATCCGCAGCGCTCGCCGCGGAGGGCCGCGCGCTGGCGACCGTCGCGGTGGGACTGGTATTCGCGCTGGGACTGTCCGGGCTCGTCGAGGGCTTCGTGACGCCATCGATGCTGCCGTGGCAGGTGAAGATCGCGATCGGCGCCACGGCACTGGGCGTCTTCCTCGCGTACATGCTGCTGCTGGGTCGGCGCGCCGCGCGCGCGGGAGAGACCGGCGACGTCACCGAGTACGAGGCCGGTACGCCGACGCTGACCTCGGGCTGAGGCATCCACCATTCCTCACCACCCCGGCGCGTTGTTTTTGATTCATTCAAAAATAGCTAGGATGGAGGCATGCTCGACGATCGGACGGATGCCACCGCGGCCGCGCTCCTGCGCGGCGCGGGGTTGCGGGTCACCGCGACCCGCGTGGCAGTGCTGGGGGCCTTGCGCTCTCGGCCGCACGCCACTGCCGACGACGTCTTCGAGACCATCCGGGGCGCCCTGCCCGGCACCAGCATGCAGTCGGTGTACAACGCCCTCGGCGACTTCGCCGACGTCGGACTGGCGCGACGCATCGAGCCGGC
Source organism: Microbacterium mcarthurae (assembly GCF_046064585.1). NCBI lineage: Bacteria > Bacillati > Actinomycetota > Actinomycetes > Micrococcales > Microbacteriaceae > Microbacterium > Microbacterium mcarthurae. Next base: position 54,228 of record NZ_JAROCE010000004.1, read on the forward strand.
CGGTCATCCCGGCATGTTCGAACTCCGGGTGGGAGACAACCACCACCACGTCGTCTGCACCGGTTGCGGCCGCGTCGACGACGTGGACTGCGTCGTGGGGGCCGCTCCGTGCCTCCACGCGCCGGAAGGAAGCGGTTTCCTCATCGAAACCGCCGAGGTGACGTTCTGGGGGATCTGTCCCGAGTGTCGAGCGAAGTCCGAAGCCGACAAACCGAGAGGATCCCGATGAGCGACACTCTGAACGGATGCCCCGTCTTCCACGACGGCCCCGCGCCCGACGACAACCGTCTGCCGGTGGGCGAAGCCCCCGCCGACAGCGAACCCGCCGGCGCTCTGCCGCACCCGACCCAGGGGTCGGCCAACCGCGTGTGGTGGCCCGAGTCCCTGAACGTCAAGATCCTCGCGAAGAACAACGCGCAGCGCGACCCGCTCGACGAGGGCTTCGACTACCGTCTAGCGTTCGAGGCGCTCGACCTGGATGCCGTCAAGAAGGACATCCAGCAGGTCATGACGACGTCGCAGGACTGGTGGCCGGCCGACTTCGGCCACTACGGCCCCCTCATGATCCGCATGGCGTGGCACAGCGCCGGCACGTACCGCGTGACCGACGGTCGTGGCGGCTCCGGCGCGGGAATGCAGCGCTTCGCCCCGCTGAACAGCTGGCCCGACAACGTCAACCTCGACAAGGCCCGTCGTCTGCTGTGGCCGATCAAGAAGAAGTACGGCCAGTCGATCTCGTGGGCTGACCTCATGATCCTCGCCGGCAACGTGGCGCTGGAAGACATGGGCTTCCCGACCTTCGGCTTCGCCGGTGGCCGCACCGACGTGTGGGAGCCGGACGACGACGTGTACTGGGGTCCTGAGACCACGTGGCTCGGTGACGAGCGCTACACGGGCAACCGCGAGCTCGAGCGCCCGCTCGCCGCCGTGCAGATGGGCCTCATCTACGTCAACCCCGAGGGCCCCAACGGCAACCCCGACCCGCAGCTGTCGGCGCACGACATCCGCGAGACGTTCGGCCGCATGGCCATGAACGACGAGGAGACCGTCGCGCTCATCGCCGGTGGACACACCTTCGGGAAGACCCACGGCGCCGCGAGCGACGCGAACGTCGGGGCGAACCCCGAAGCCGCCGACATCGAGGACCAGGGTCTCGGTTGGAAGAACAGCCACGGCACCGGCAAGGGCGACGACACCATCACGAGTGGTCTCGAGGTCACCTGGACCTATCACCCCACCCGCTGGGACAACGAGTTCTTCCACATCCTGTTCGCCTACGAGTGGGAGCTCTTCCAGAGCCCCGCGGGTGCGCACCAGTGGCGCCCCAAGAACGGCGCGGGAGCCGACATGGTGCCGCTCGCCCACTCCGAAGGCCGTCGCGAGCCCCGCATGCTCACGAGCGACCTCGCCCTGCGCGTCGACCCCGCGTACGAGAAGATCTCGCGTCGCTTCCTCGAAGACCCCGCGGCCTTCCAGGACGCATTCGCTCGCGCCTGGTTCAAGCTGACCCACCGCGACATGGGCCCGCGCGAGCGCTACCTCGGACCCGAGGTTCCCGACGAGGTCCTCGTGTGGCAGGACCCGGTGCCGGCAGTCGACCACCCGCTGATCGACGCGGCCGACGCGGCGGCGCTCAAGCAGCAGATCCTCGACAGCGGCCTGTCGGTGCAGCAGCTGGTCACCACGACCTGGGCAGCGGCGTCGACCTTCCGCGGCAGTGACAAGCGCGGCGGCGTCAACGGCGCGCGGATCCGCCTCGAGCCGCAGAAGAACTGGACGGTCAACAACCCCGAGCAGCTGGCATCCGTCCTCTCGGTGCTCGAGAACGTCAAGGCCGAATTCGACGCGCAGGCCGACGGCGGCAAGAAGGTCTCGATCGCCGATCTGCTCGTCCTCGCGGGCAACGCCGGAGTCGAGCAGGCCGCCCTCGCCGGCGGCGTCGAGATCGAGGTCCCCTTCACGCCGGGTCGTACGGACGCGTCGCAGGAGCAGACCGAGATCGAGTCGTTCCGGTGGCTCGAGCCCGTCGCCGACGGCTTCCGCAACTACGCCTCGCGCGAGACGCGGCTGCCGGCGGAGTTCCTGCTGCTGGACAAGGCCAACCTGCTCACGCTCACCGCTCCCGAGATGACGGTGCTCGTCGGCGGGCTGCGCGCGATCGGCGCGAACTGGGACGGTTCGGACTGGGGCGTCTTCACCGACACCCCGGGCGCGCTGACCAACGACGTCTTCGCCAACCTGCTCGACCTCGGCACGACGTGGAAGCCGCTCGACTCGGGCAAGCACGCTTTCGAGGGCACGAAGGACGGCTCCGGCGAGAAGGTCGGCATCGGGACGCGCGTGGATCTCGTGTTCGCGTCGAACTCCGAACTGCGCGCCATCGCCGAGGTCTACGCCTCCGATGACGCGAAGGAGAAGTTCGTCCGCGACTTCGTCGCCGCGTGGCGCAAGGTCACCGAGCTCGACCGGTTCGACCTGGTCTGACTCACGGCATCCGGAAGGCCCGTCCCCTTGGTGGGGCGGGCCTTCCGACGTTGTGCCGGGCGGCGCGGGCGCGCGGGCCGGGCGGGGCGGGCGCGCCGGGGCAGGCGGGGCATATCTCCTGCGGGGTGGCGAGGGCAGAGGTGGTGGATGCCGGGGTGGTGCGGTTTTGCAGGAGTTGTGCCGGCCGAACGGGGCCGATCAGCTGGGCGGGGCGGGCGGGGGTGCCGGCCGCGCGGGGGCCGGGCGGGGGTCGGGCCCGCGGGGGCGGGGCAGTCGGGGCATATCTCCTGCGGGGTGGCGGGGGCGGAGGTGGGGGACGCCGGCCTGGTGCGGTTTCGCCGGAGTTGTGCCGGTCGCCGGAGCGGTGCGGGCCGGGTCGGTGCGGGCCGGGTCGGCGTGGGCCGGGTCGGCGCGGGTGCATATCTCCTGCGGGATGGCCGGTGTTGAGGTGGTGGATGCCGGGGTGGTGCGGTTTCGCCGGAGTTGTGCAGGCCGCACGGGGCAGTGCCGGCTGCGCGGCGGGGGCCGGCCGTGCGAGCCCCAGCGCACGGGGAGAGCCCGCCCCGCGCGGGCGGGGTGGGCGGATGCCGAGGACTAGGCGCGGGCGAGGCGGCGCAGGCCCTCGTCGATCGAGACGGCGGGGGTCCAGCGCAGGTCGCGGCGGATCTCGGTCTGATCGAACCAGTGCGCGGTGGACAGCTGCTCGGCGAGGAAGCGGGTCATGGGCGGTTCGTCCTGGCCGGGCCGGACGGCCCAGACGCGCTCGACGAGCGCGCCCGCGGCCACGGCGACACGCGCGGGCACACTGAACCGGGGCGGGCGCACGCCGGAGGCGCGGCAGATCCCGGCCAGCAGATCGCCGACGGGCCGGGGCTCACCGTTGGTCAGGACGTAGGCGCGTCCGCTGACGTCGTCGACGCGCGCGAGGGCCGCGGCGATGCCGCTCGCGGCGTTGTCGACGTAGGTGGAGTCGATGAGCGCCGTCCCGCCATTGAGGAGGGGCAGGCGCCTGCGACGCGCACGGTCGAGCACGCGCGCGATGAGCTGCGTGTCACCGGGCCCCCACACCAGGTGGGGGCGAATGACCACGAGGGATGCCGCGTCACCCGCGCGACCGAGGGCGATCAGCTCCGCTTCGGCCTTGGTGCGGGCGTACTCGCCGCGCGCTCCGGCGGGGTCGGCGGGCTCGGCGTCCACTCCCTGCAGCGCGTGCCCGGCGTGGGCGACCGAGGGAGACGAGACGTGCACGATGCGGGTCACGCCCGCGGCGGTCGCCGCGTCCAGGAGCGTGCACGTGCCTTCGACGTTGACGGCGTGGAACTCCGCCGGGTCTCCCGCGAGTGAGACCTTCGCCGCCATGTGCACGACGGCGTCGACCCCTTCGACCGCCGCGGCCGTGGCATCCGGGTCCGTCACCGAACCGAGGTGATCCTCGGCTCCTGCGACGCCGGACGGACGTCGCTGCAGCGTTCGCACGTCGTGCCCCGCCTGCTGCAGCGCACGCACGACCGCGCGCCCCAGGAACCCGGATGCTCCGGTCGCGAGAACCTTCACGGTGCTGTCGGCCTCTCGCCGGCGAGCATGCGCTCGGCCCAGGCGGCCAGCCGCGACCGGTCGATCTTGGAGTTGTGGCGGATGTCGGTGGGCAGGGTCGGGACGACGAGCACCGCCGCGAGCGTCTGTGCGGTCGCGGCGCGCGCGACCTCCGTCAGCCCGGGGGATGCCACCGCCGCGCGCCGCACGCCGGGCTCGCGTTCGACCACGGCCACGACGACCTGGCGTCCGACCGGGCCGACGCCGACGGCTGCGGCGCGGACCACACCGGGTACGGCCTCGAGATCCTGCTCGACGCCGACGGGGGTGACCGGACCGTCGGCCGTCGTGATGACGTGCGGGAGACGTCCCTCGATCCACAGGCGTCCGTCCGCGTCGAGGTGGCCGACATCTCCCGTGCGGTGCCAGCGTCCCTCGAAGGCGTCGAGGTCGCGGCGGGCCTCGCGGTCGGTGAGGAAGAGCCGGAAGTACCCGCGCTTGAGGTGCGGTGCGCTGATCACGACCTCACCGGTGATCCCGGCCTGCGTCGTGGGCGCACCCGTGGCCCGGCCCTCGGAGTCCAGTGCCGAGATGCGCACGCCGCCCTGCCCGATCGGGGTGCCGACGCACACGCCACGATCGTCGGATGCCGCGGCATCCTGGATCCCGGGGAGGGTGACGTCGGCGACGAGCAGGCACTCGGTCATGCCGTACGGGGTGTGGGCGGTGGCGTTCGGCATGAGTTCCTGCGCTCGGCGCAGGAGCGGCGTCCCCACCGGGGCGCCGGTCGACAGGAACGTGCGCACGCCCTCGAGGGCCGTCCGGTCGGCGGCCGTGAGGGCGCCCGCGGTGGCCACGACGTTGCGGACCGCCGCGGGGGAGAGGAAGACGATGCGCGCGTCGGACGCGCGCACGGCCGCAGCGACCGCCGCGGCCGTGAGGGTACGCGGAGCCGACACGTCCATGTCGGGGGTCGCCGACCGGGTACCGAGCGCGGGGCCCAGAAGCGCGAACGGCGCGAACCCGGTGACGAGTCCCGTGTCGGGGCCCACCGCGAAGTGCGCGGCGAGAGCGTCGCGAAGCGACGAGAGCTGCCGGTGCGTGTACACCACGCCCTTGGCCGGACCCGTGGAGCCCGAGGTGAAGAGCACGGCGGCGTCGGCGTCGACGGGCGGTGGGGCGGGGACGGCGCGGCCGCGGCCGGCGCGGGCCACCTCGGCAAGACTCGCCTCGACGCCGAGGGCGCGCCCGGTCGCGGCGGGGAGCGACGCCGCCGAGATGCGGCGTCCCGGCCAGCCCAGGGTCCGTGCGGCCGCGAGGCCGGCGACCTCGCCGATCACCACGTCGGGCACAGCGCCGCGCACCGCGCGGGACAGTCCCCGGATGCCGAGCCCCCGGTCGGCCACGACGACGATCGCGCCGATGCGCAGACACGCGTAGAGCACGGCCGTGAGGGTGGGACCGGGAGGGACGAGCAGCGACACCCGGTCGCCGGCGCGGACGCCCAGGGTGTCGAGACCGGCGGCGATCTCCTCGACGCGGGTGGCGAGCTGTCGCCAGCTGACGCGCAGCGGGGCGCCGTCGACGCGCGTGGCCATGTCGATCACGGCCACGTCGTCATCGTCGCGACGGGCCGACAGCGCCTCCCACAGGGGAGCCGGGGCAGGTCCGTCAGGGGCGTCGTCGGCGGCGGAGCCTGCGGGAGCGGCACCCGCGACGACGTTCTCGGCCAGCCAGTCCAGGACCGCGTCGGCGTAGGGGCGTTCCTCGGCCACGAGATGACCCGCGCCCTCGAAGCGGTGCACGTCGGCGTGGGGGAGGCGTGCGACGAGATCGTCGAGGTGTTCCTCGCCGAACACGGGGTCTTTTGGCCCGCGCAGCAGCAGCGCCGGAACGTCGAGGGTGCGCAGGCCCTCGGCCATGCTCCGCAGCGCCGGCGTGCTCTCGTCGGCGGCCGTGGCGGGGATGTCCGCGACGAATCCGCCGATCCCGCGCCGCCGTCCGGCCGTCGCGTACGGCGCCCGGAAGGCCGCACGCACCGCGGGGTCGAGATCGGCGAGGGCGAGCGTGGTGTCGAGGAACGCGGTCGTGCCCGTGGTCCCGGCGGCGAGCATGCCCCGGGCCGTGGCCACACGCAACGCGAAAGGCAGCGGCGCCCCCTCGGCATGGTGCACGGCGGTGTTGAGGGCGATCACCGCGGCCAGGCGCTCGCGGTGCTGCACCGCCCAGCCGAGCGAGACCGGGCCGCCCCAGTCGTGCCCGATCGTCACGATGGGCGTGCGGATGCCGAGTGCGTCGACGAGACCGGCGAGATCGGCGATCCGCTGCGCGAGCGTCCGTCGCACCTCGGTGCGCTCGGAGAAGCCCATCTCGAGCTGGTCGACGGCGACGACGCGCCACGCGGCACCGTCGGACTCCGCACGCGCGAGCGAGGCGCCGACCAGCGCGCGCCAGAGATACGACCATGTCGGGTTGCCGTGCACGGCGACGATCGTGCCGGCCGGCGTGATGCCCCGCTCGGCGAGGGCCGGCCCGGTGTCGAGCACGTGCCACGTGCGTCTCCGGCCGGCATCCATGCCCGTTCCGTCGACGTCGACGAGGCGCGACAGCGACGGGTCGAGGCCGGGAAGCCCGGCGGGAGGCAGCGTCGCGGACAGACCGGTGACGCTCACCAGGCCAGCTCCAGCATCCCGGTGTTCAGCCCGGAGCCCACTCCCATCAGCAGGACACGGTCGCCGCGGCGCAGGGTCTTCTGCTCGTCGACCAGGGTGATCGGAATGGAGGCGGGGCCGACGTTGCCCAGGTGCGGGTAGGTGACCGGCACGCGGCCGCGATCCAGCTTCGCGGCGCGGACGATCGCCGAGGTGTGCACCGACGACACCTGGTGGGTGATGTACCGGTCCATGCCGGTCCAGGAGAACTCTCCCTTGGCTTCCTTCCACGCCGAGACGACGAGGTCGAGGCCGCCCTTGAGGAGCGCTTTGGCGTCGGTGAACATGCCGTCGACGCTGCCGACGCACAGGTCGTAGAACTGCGTGGCCGCGCGGGTGACCCCGCCGACGATGCGATGCCCCTCGGGATGGTCGCTCGCGCGACCCAGCACCGCGGCGGCGGCTCCCGACCCCAGCGTGAGGGAGGCGAACTCCTGCATGAACGCATCACGGTCGAGGTCTTCGCGCACGAGTCGGTTGATCGTGTTCACCTGGATCTCATCGGCATCCTCGCCGTTGACGATCAGCGCGTAGCGCACCTGCCCGGACTGGATCATGCCGGCAGCGAGGCTCATGCCGTTGATGAAGCCGAGGCACGCGTTGGCGACGTCGAAGTTGATCGCCGAGCTGGGCAGGCCCAGGCCGTGATGGAGGCGCACCGCCACGGACGGCTCGAGGTGCTTGCGCGTGACGGAGGTGTTGATGATGAGCCCGACCTCGCTCGGGTCGACACCCGCTTCGGCGAGGGCCTGCTTGCCGGCGGCGATCGTCGCCTCGTCGGAGGACTCGCCCTCGGCCCAGTTGCGTCGTTCCACGACACCGGCCACGCGGCGCAGGAGTCCGGGCTTCAGACGCAGACGCGACAGCGCGGGGGCCAGCCGCTCCTCGATGTCGTCGCTGGTGGTCACGCGGCTGGGCAGCACGCTCGCCACCGACACGAGGGCCACGTCGTCGAAGCGGGTGGTGGCGTTTCCTGGCAAGAGAGCTCCCGCATCCTGTGCGTAGACGGCTCAGCCGCGCGCAAAGGGACACATCGGCGGCTGGAGGGTATCCCCCAGAATAAGCCGCGTCGTATGCGACCGGGTGCATAGGGGAGGTGTGCTAGACCGCCGGATGCCGGGACGGGGCGTCAGAGGCGGCCGGCGGCCTTGAGCGCGAGGTAGCGGTCGGCCACGACGGGCGGGAGGTCGTCGGCCGAGGCGGTCACCGCGTCGCCGCCGGCGCGGACGATGGCTCCGCGCACGCGATCGGCATCCGAGCGCGCTCGCTCGATCGCCGCCGCCGCGTAGACCGCGGTGGCGTCGTCGCGGGCGGGAGCCTCGCCGGGCCCGTCGGTCGCGGTGGCGACCAGCAGTCGTGAGCGCGCCGCCACCGCGGGCAGGGACGCGAGGAAGGCCCGGGCGGCCTCCGGATCGTCGGCCGCGGTGAGGAGCACGACCAGTGCGGGGCGCTGCGTCAGGCCGCGCACCTGCGCGAACGCGGCATCCCAGTCGGTGTCGATGAGCTGCGGTTCGACGGGGGCCATCGCGTCGACGAGTGCCGGCAGCAGCTGTGCCCCGTCGACGCGGGTGACGCGGGCGCGGGTGACGCGGTCGAACATCAGCAGATGGACGTGGTCTCCGGCGCGGGCGGCGAGCGCCGCGAGCAGGAGCGCGGACTCCATCGCGGCGTCGAGGCGGGCGCCGTCGCCGACGCGGGCGGCGGCGGTGCGACCGGTGTCGATCACGATCACGACGTGCCGGTCGCGCTCGGGTCGCCACGTGCGCAGCATGGTCGTGCCCGCGCGCGCGGTCGCTCGCCAGTCGATCGAGCGCACGTCGTCGCCGCGGACGTACTCGCGCAGACTGTCGAACTCGGTGCCGGCACCGCGAATCTGGAGCGTCGTGTTGCCGTCGAGTTCGCGCAGGCGCGCGAGCCGCGAGGGCAGGTGCCGTCGTGCGGTGAAGGGGGGAAGCACGCGCAGCCGGGCGGGGACGGGGAGCGTGGCTTGCCGTCCGGCCAATCGCAGCGGCCCCTCGGAGCGCACGACGACGAACTCGCTGCGCAGTTCGCCCCTCCGGCGCGGCAGCAGCGTCAGAGCGACGCCGCGGCGCTCGCCGGGCGGCACGACGACCCCGAGGCGCTCGGGGGACGCTCCCGCGGTCGGCTGCCACGCGTCGCGCACCCGGGCGCGGAGCGTGCGGCGGCCGCCGTTGCGCACGCGCAGCTCACCCGCGACCGGCTGATCGCGCAGGGCTCGCTCGGGGAGCGTGCGGGTGATCTCGAGTGCGCGCGGGTCGGCCGCCAGGAGCGCGTCGGCCGCGGCGAGGAGGGCGCACAGCACGGCCCATCCCGCCATGACTGCCCACGCGGACGCCCCCGCGGTCGAGAGCAGCACGACCGGGACGACACCGAGCGCAACGAGCAAGGCCAGCCGGCCCGTGACGTACATCAGAGCGGGACGCGGGTCTGCTGCAGAACCGAGGTGAGCACGGAGTCGACCGTGACGCCCTCGATCTCGGCTTCCGGGCGCAGACGGATGCGGTGCCGCCATACCGGGACGAGCATGGTCTGGACGTGGTCCGGGGTGATCGCGGGGTATCCGCCGAGCCACGCCCAGGCCTTCGCCGCCGCGAGCAGGCCCGTCGACCCGCGCGGGCTCACGCCGAGCAGGACGGAAGGGCTCTGCCGTGTGGCGCGCGCGAGGTCCACCACGTATCCCAGGACGTCGTCCGCGACCACGACGGAGGCCGCCGCGCGCTGCGCCGCGAGAATCTCGGTCGGCGTGACGACGGCATCCAGTCCCGCCTCGCGAAGGCGTCGCGGGTCGAACCCTCCGGCGTGCCGGCGCAGCACGTCGACCTCGGCGTCCCGGCCCGGCAGGTCGACGACGAGCTTGAGCAGGAACCGGTCGAGCTGCGCCTCGGGGAGGGTGTACGTGCCCTCGTGCTCGACGGGGTTCTGCGTCGCCGCCACCAGGAACGGATCGGGGAGCGGTCGGCTCAGCCCGTCGGACGAGACCTGGCGCTCCTCCATCGCCTCCAGCAGTGCCGCCTGCGTCTTCGGGGGCGTCCGGTTGATCTCGTCCGCCAGCAGCACGTGCGTGAAGACCGGTCCGGCGCGGAACTCGAACTCTCCGGAGCGGGCGGCGTAGACGAGCGAGCCCGTGACGTCGCCCGGCATGAGGTCGGGCGTGAACTGCACGCGCCGGGTGTCCAGGCCCAGCGCCTGGCTGAACGATCGGACGAGGAGGGTCTTGGCGACGCCCGGAACGCCCTCGAGCAGCACGTGGCCGCGGGCGAGAAGGGCGATGAGCAGCCCGGTCACCGTGCCGTCCTGACCGACGACGGCCTTGCCGACCTCGGTGCGCACCCGGTGCATCGCCTGGCGCAGATCGGCGTCGCCCCCGTTCGCGGAGTGCGGTGCAGCACCGGGGGTGTCAGCGGGCGGATCGCCGGGGTCGGGGGAGCCGAGAGGACTGTCGGTCATCGGGGGGTCCTTTCCGTTCGGAGGGTCGCGCGCACGCTGGTCTCGAGATCGCGGAGGCGATCGCTCGCCGCGACGAGGTCGCGGTCCGTGCGGGGGAGGTCGTCGATCAGGATGCCGCGCACCACCGCGCGTTCGGCGCTCACGCGCTCCGCGACGGCATCCGCGAGCTGCTCGGCGGGGACGCGGGGCGAGAGCCCGAGGAGCCCCGCCAGGCGTCGTCGGGTCGCGTGCCGCAGCTCCGCCAGGGCGTGCGCGGCGTCGCCCGAGGCCGCGTACAGACGTGCCCGGCCCTCGGTGGTCTCGCTCGCGCGCACGGTGACGGGGAGGCGTTCCACGACGAGCGGTCCGAATCGGCGCCCCTGCCAGAGGGCAGCGGCAAGCCCCGCGATCAGCAGCAGCACCAGGGCGGGCGACACCCACGGAGGCGTGAGGTCGCCGATGGTCGGCGCGGCGGCGCCGGTGTCGGCGTCCTCGGGGGACGGGACGTACCAGACGAGGGAGGATGATCGCCCGAGCAGACCCACAGCGAGTGCGGCGTTGCCGTCGCGCGGGAGCGCGCGGTTGGTGACCACGGTCACACCGTCGACGGCGGCGACGGAGGAACCGTCTCCGCCGGCGACGAGGACGCCGAATCCGTCATCGGCGGGGTAGCACCCCGTGACGCCGTCGCCCGGCAGATACAACTCTCCGACGCGGGCGGGACCCGCCGCCTCCGCTGCCGCGACGTCGCACACCGGATCGACGGTGCGCTCGTCCACCACGCCGGCCAGCGCGGAGCCGCCGAGCAGGACGTCCAGGCTGCGCGAGCGCGGTTCGACCAGCACGACATCGCGGGCGCGGGCGGTGAGGCTGCGCAGCGCGTCGTCGGACAGCTCGGGGGCGTCCCGCATCACGAGGGTTCCGGGGGATGCGGTGAGCGCCCGCTCGGCGGCGGCGAGATCGCGCGCGACCGTCACCGTCACGCCCTGCGTCTCGAGCACGCGCACGAGGGCGCGGGTGCCGTCGGGCGCGGGGGATTCGGGGTCGAACGCGTCGCGCTGCGTCCACCCGCCGTACACGATCGTCGTCCCGAACAGTCCGATGACCACGAGGGCCGCGATGAGGACGGTCCAGCCCACGGCAGCGCGACTGCGCCGGCGCACCGGCGCCGGAGCGAGCGTGTCGGCGCTCATCGGTTGCCTGCCCGCGTGTCGGTGGCGGCCATGCGGCTCGCCATGGCTGCCTCGTCGAGACGGGTGACCAGCGCGTAGGTCTCGGCGGTCCCCGCGCGCCCGAGGTAGCGCACGTCGTCGAAGGCGCCGGCGCCGTCGGCGGCGGGCGCGGCGAGAGCGGGAAGGGTCTCGCCGACGGATCGGGAGAAGGCGCGCGCCGTGGCGCCGGGCGGCGGATCCACGATGCCGCGTTCGATGAGTCCGCGGGCGAACGCGCGGAACCGCAGGACCACGGCGTCGTCCCACTCGCGTCGCTCGGCTGCCGCTTCGGCATCGGCGCGCAACTGGTCGGCGGAGCGCGCGTCGTCGTGGTCGAACAGAGCCAGGGCGGGCGGCCGCGCCCGCGTGAGCGGACGGGGGCGACCCCAGATCAGCACGCCGGTGACGATGGCGGCGACCACCAGGACGGCCAGGACGACGAAGGCCCACGGGCCCCAGTCGCCCGAGACGGGGGCCGTGAACAGCGCTTCGATGGCATCCCGGACCGCGCGGGCCAGACGATCGAACGCCGTCGGCTCGGCAGCCCGGTAGACGGGGTCGGCGAGTTCGCGTTCCGCCCACTCCCGCGCCTCGTCGGGGCCGGGGAGGAGAGGGACGACGGTCGGCCTCGACCAGAGCCCGCTGCTCACGATGCGGACGGGGGGCTGCCGGGCGCGGTCCACGCGGTGGGCTCGGGCGGTGCGGCGGGCACCGGCGGCACGCTCGGGGCGGGCCACGCCGGTGCGGCCCACGTGCCCGCGCGGGGAGCGGCCTCGGCCGCGGGGCTGCCCGGCATCGCGGCCGCGCGAGGATCGACCGCGCGACCGGCACCCACCCGGTACGGGTCGGGGAGGTCGGACGCTCCCGCGTCGCGCGCCTCGACGTAGACCGCGAGATCGTGGTCGAGTCCCTCCACGCGCATGCGGGCGTCCACGTACACCAGCACGGCGGAGGTCGCCTGCACGACGACGGCGACGCACTGGACGAGCAGGATGCCGACCTGCCCGATGAGCTGCACGACGATGAACGCGATCAGGGCGCCGGTGTCGTCGGCGCCGGTCGGGGACACGATCGTCGAGATCCCGCCGGACAGCAGACCCAGAGGCAGGGAGATCACCTGCCCGATCGCGCCGAACGCGAGCGAGATGATGACGATGACCCCGAGCGTGGGCCAGAAGCGACGGCGGGTCAGCACCCAGGACCGCACGATGGCCCGACGGATGCCGATGCCCTCGAGGATCATCGCCGAGGGGACGAGGAAGAGCTTCGTCGCGAGCCACAGGTACAGCGGGATGAGCCCGAGGGCGAACAGCACACCCGTCAGGATTCCGAGCGGAAGCAGCACGAGACCGAGGAGCACGGCGATCCCGCCGAGCACGGCCAGCACCACCGTCGCGGCGAGAAGGGTCAGCAGCGCGTAGCCGATGAGCCGGAGGAACACCGGCCGCACCCGGCGCCACGCGTCGCGCAGCGTGGGCTTCTCGGCGACGACGGCCGAGGCGACCTCGGCGACGACCACGCCCTGGACGAGGACGCTCAGGGTCCCCGCCAGTGCGCCCAGGACGAGGGCGGCGACAGCCGTGAGGGCGATGGAGCCGGTCATGACGGCGTCGAACTCGTCGGTGCCCTCGACGAGGGTGTCCAGCCGCGCGAAGCTGGCGATCGCGACACCGGCCAGCGCGGCGCTCACGATCAGATACGCCAGGGTCTGCACGATCAACGCGAAGCCGAGCAGGACGCGGGGGTTGTGCCGCAGGGCGACGAACGAACGGCCGAGGATGGTGCCGAACCCGTAGGGGTGCAACGGCACGATTCCGGCGCGCGAGGCCGGCGTCCAGGCGGGATACGCGGTCACGATGACGCCTCCTCGGCGGTCTGCTGTGTCCTTCATCGTGTCACACACCCCGGGCGCGCTCGCCACGCTCGCAGCCTCGTCGACTACGCTCGGGGTGATGCGCCCCCACCCGCGGCGCACTGCCCGTTCCCGGACGGGTCCGAGACGGAAGACGTACACCCGATGACTTCACGGATCCTGGTTGTCGACGATGACACCGCGCTGGCCGAGATGATCGGCATCGTGCTGCGCACCGAGGGATTCGAGACCGTGTTCTGTGCCGACGGTGCGCAGGCGGTCGACGCCTGGCGCACCGAGCGACCCGACCTCATCCTCCTCGACCTCATGCTGCCGGGAGTCGACGGCATCGAGATCTGCACGCGCGTGCGGGCGGAGTCCGGCATCCCGATCATCATGCTGACCGCACGCACCGACACCGCGGATGTGGTCAAGGGGCTGGAGTCGGGAGCCGACGACTACATCGTCAAGCCGTTCAACCCGAAGGAGCTCGTCGCGCGCATCCGCACGCGCCTGCGTCCGGCACAGACCACGGTCGACGAGACGTTGCGCATCGGCGACCTCGTCGTCGACGTCGCCGCGCACGAGGTTCGTCGCGGAGACACCCCGATCGCGCTGACGCCGCTGGAGTTCGAGCTGCTGGTCGCGCTCGCCGAGAAACCGCAGCAGGTCTTCTCGCGCGAGATGCTGCTCGAGCAGGTGTGGGGGTACCACTACAAGGCCGACACCCGTCTGGTGAACGTGCACGTGCAGCGCCTGCGGGCCAAGATCGAGGCGGACCCCGACAACCCGCGGATCGTGACCACCGTCCGCGGCGTGGGATATCGCGCCGGCGCAGTGGCGTGAGGCCCGCATGACCGGCGCGGTGAGAACGCCCCCGGTCCGACGGGTGCGGTCGACCGACTGGCGTCGCGTCCGCGACCGCGTCACCACGCTGTGGCGCCGTTCGTTGCGGTTCCGCACGATCGTGATCACGGTCGCGTTGACGGCCGCGACGATCCTCGTGACCTGCGTGGCGATGGCCCTGGTGATCCAGAACGAGCTCTTCACCTCGCGCAAAGACCAGGTGCTCCTCGAAGCGCAGCGGGCGACGTCCGCGGCCCAGGCGACGCTGGACGCGGCGGTGGACTCGACCGATCCTGCGGCGGCGCAGACGCTGATGAACGGCATCGCCACACGCCTGTCGCAGCAATCCTCGAGCGACCTCATCGCGCTGTACCGCATCGGCCCGCCGTCGCCGCTGGCACCGCAACCCTTCATCTCGCCCGCGTTCGATTCCGGCATCGTCACCGAGGCGCTGCGCACGCAGGTGCAGTCCAACGCCGAGCTGCAGTGGTGGCAGTCGGTGGCGCTCCCCTCCGAGGACGGCCGCGTGGTGCCCGGCATCCTGGTCGGTCATCAGTTGCGGTTCCCCGCCGAGGACGGGGTCGACTACTACGAGCTCTACATGGGCTACGACCTCGCGAGCGCGTCGCAGACGCTTGCGTTCGTGCAGGTGCTGCTGTGGGTCGTCGGCCTGGTCCTGGTGGTGCTCATCGGGGCGATCGCGTGGGTCGTCCTGCGTTCGGTGACGACGCCGATCGCGGATGCCGCCGAAACCAGCGCCAAACTCGCCTCCGGTGACCTGGGAGTGCGGCTGCCGGTGCGCGGCGAAGACGAGCTGGCGACACTGAACCGCTCCTTCAACGCCATGGCCGACAGCATCGAGTCCCAGATCAAGGAGCTCGCCGATCTGTCACTGGTGCAGCAGCGGTTCGTGTCGGACGTGTCGCACGAGCTGCGCACGCCCCTGACGACCATCCGGCTCGCCGCCGACATGATCAACGACCAGCGCGACGAGTTCGAGCCGACGACGGCCCGCGCCGCCGAGTTGCTGCATGCCCAGGTGGAGCGGTTCGAGGTGCTGCTGACCGACCTCCTGGAGATCAGCCGGTACGACGCCGGTTCGGTGCAGCTCGAGCTCGAGCCCACGAGCATGGCGCACCTCGCCGAGGACGTCATCGCCTCGATGGAACAGCTCGCGCTGCAGCACGGCAGCGACGTGCGACTGGTCGCGCCCGGCGGGTACACGCCCATCGACATGGATGCCCGGCGCGTGCGCCGCATCGTCCGGAACCTCCTCGGCAACGCCATCGAGCACGGCGAGGGCCGCCCGATCGTCGTGTCGGTGGACAGCGACCGGGATGCCGTGGCCCTCAGCGTGCGCGACTTCGGTCTGGGCATGCGGTCCGACGACGTCGAGCGCGTCTTCGACCGGTTCTGGCGTGCTGACCCCTCACGGGTGCGCACGATCGGGGGGACGGGACTCGGGCTGTCGATCGCCCTGGGCGACGCGCGACTGCACGGGGGAACGCTGTCGGTCTGGTCCGAGCTCGGACGCGGCTCCAACTTCTTGCTCACGCTGCCGCGGGACGGCCGTCCCCTGCAGGGTTCGCCATTGCCCCTCGTCCCCGAGGACGAGCAGGGCGGCGCGCTCGAAGCTCTCGGGCTCACACAGCCCATCTCGCTCGGACGAACCGGGAGGACGACATCGTGAAGCGCGCTCTGGCCGCTGTGGGGCTGCTGCTCGTGCTCGTCCTCACCGCGTGCACGGGTCTGCCCACGACCGGGTACGTCAATCCCGGGCGAGGCCCCCAGGGAGACGACGCGCAGGACTTCGCGTTCGTCCCGGACGGCCCGCAAGAAGGTGCCACACCGACCGAGATCGTGGAGGGGTTCCTCCGTGCCGGGTCCGGGCCGGCCGACGATTGGGCCACCGCCAAGCTCTTCCTCGCGCCGGGCACCCCGTGGGATCCCCGAGCGCGGGTCACGATCGACCGTCTCGCGGACCGCCGCGCGACCCCCGTGCCGGACGGATCGGCGGTCAGCGTGCAGCTGTCCACCGTGGCGGGGGTGGATGCCGACGGCGCCTACTCTCCCGCGGTGACCGGAGCGACCGAGACGCTGTCCTTCGCCCTGGCCCGCGTCGACGACCAGTGGCGCATCACGTCCGCCCCCGACGGAGTCGTGCTGTACGAGGAGGTTTTCCCCACCGTCTACCAGACGGCATCCGTGGCGTACTTCGACCCCACCTGGAGCTTCATCGTGCCCGATGTCCGGTGGTTCCCGCGGCCGCTGGTGGCCAGCCGGGTGACCACGGCACTCGTCGACGGCGCCCCGAGCGCGTGGCTGGCGGACGCCGTGCGCAACGCGTTCCCCGATGAATTGTCGCTCGTGGGGCGTTCGGTCACGCTGTCGTCGGGCGGTGTCGCGCAGGTCCAGCTTCCGCGTGCGGCGCTCAGCCTCGATCGCACGACCCTCGATCGCATGCAGACGCAGCTCGCGCGGAGTCTCGCCACCGCGGGCATCAGCGACGTGCAGATGACGGTCGACGGCACGCCCGTCGCCGCGAGCGAGCTCCCGGTCCGCATCACCCGCATCGACCCGTCGCCGGCCGTCCTCACGGCCGATGGACGCTTCGGGGTCCTCAGCGGTGAGGAGCTCGAGACGATCCCCTCCCTTTCGGACGCGGTCCAGTCGCTGGCCCCCACGCACATCGAGCTCGAGGCCGACCGAAGCCTCGCCGCCGTTCTGACCGAGCGGGGCGCCGTCGCCAGCGCGCTCGCCGACGGCGGCACCTTCCTCCTCGATGACCGCCCGGGACTCCTCCCGCCGTCGATCGACTCCGAGGGGGAAATCTGGAGCGTCCCGCGCAACGCGCCGTCGCAGGTGCGCGCATTCTCCGCGGAGGGGGTGCCCCGCGACGTCGGGAACGCCTGGCCGGATGCCTCGGAGGTGGTGTCCTTCCAGATCTCCCGCGACGGCACGCGCATCGCCGCGATCGTGACGGTCGCGGGAGTGCGGGAAGTGTGGCTGGCGGGCATCATCCGTGAGGGCGCGGCGGTCAATCTCGGACCGCCGCACGTGCTGTCGTTCGCGGAGGCGGGGGCGTTCGACCTGGCCTGGCTCGACGACACCACGGTGGGCGTCCTCACCACCGTCGACGGTGCGACGAGCCTGGACGAGCTCGGCGTCGGCGGCCGGGGCACCGTGGGCTCGGTACCGGAGAACGCCCGGGCCATCGCGGGCGGCAGCGCGAGCGTGCGCATCCTCGACGACGACGGTCGCCTGTACAGCCGGCGGGGGAGCTCGTGGACGCTCGTCGCCACCGACATCCGCGTGCTGGCGGTGCAGCAGGGCACCACGTCCTGACCCGCTCTCCCCAGCGACGGGAGGCGCTCGCGTGTCCCCGGGACGCGGGGCCGAGGATACGCCGTCGACCGACGAAGCGGCATCCTGCCGTCATGCACGGCCTTATTCCGGAGCCCTCGTGGCCCGCGGCGCGCGCGGCCCTGGCCGACGCTCTGACGTTCTGGTTCCCCGTCGCGTGCGCGGGCTGCGGAGCCCTCGACGTCGACGTATGCGACGCGTGTCGCGCCGCGGCCAGGCCGTCCCTGCACCGCGGTCTCGTCACCCCGGGTGTCGAGGTGGTCAGCGCCCTCACGTTCGAGGGAGCGGTGGCGCGCATCATCCGCTCGTTCAAGGGCGAGGGGCGCACGGGACTCGTCCGCGTGCTCGCCCCTGCTCTCGCTCACGCGCTCGCCGTGATTCCGCCGGGGGCCACGGTGACGACCGTGCCCGCCTCGCGGTCCGCGGATCGCCGGCGCGGCTATCGGCCCGTCGACCTCCTCGCCCGGCGTGCCGGCGCGCACCCGATCCCGCTGTTGCGCGTGCAGAGAACGGCCGCCGATCAGCGCGGGCTCGACCGGGCCCGCAGGCAGAGCAACATGACGGGGGTGTTCGCGGCGCGGAATCCGCCGAAAGGCCCCGTGGTCGTCGTGGACGACGTCCTCACGACCGGGGCCACGCTGCGCGCGGCGGCGAGCGCCCTTCACGACGCGGGCGCGGACCGGGTGATGGCGGTCACGCTCGCGCACACGCCGCGACACAGGGAACATCCACGTGAATCAGGGGGGATTGGCACGTGACAGGCGGGTGCCGTCCTACTAGCGTGGGGATGACTGAAGGCGACGGCTGTTCCGCCCTTAGACCGGGCGGAACCCGGAACAAGGAGGTCACGGATGGACACCAGCATCGTCGGCGTGGGAGTCGGTATCACCGATCGATTCCGCACGGTGGTCGAAGAGAAGGTCAGCCGGATCGAGCACCTCGCGCCCCGCGCGACCACGCTCGAGGTCAAGGTCACGCACCGCTCCTACCGCAACGGTCGGATGGAGGACGACACCGTCGAGCTCACCCTCGATGGGAAGGGTCCTGTCGTTCGCGCCGAGGCGACCGACACCGACAAGTTCGCCGCCCTCGATCTGGCCGTCGACAAGATCTCGGAGCAGATCCGTCGCGCGAAGCAGAAGCGCGTCGATGCGCGCAACCACCCGCGGGGAGCGAAGTTCGAGAAGGGCACGGGCGAACTCTCCGGCATCGACGTGCAGCCCGCCTCCGTCGACGTGCTGCGGGCGGTCGCCACCGGCGAGGTCCCCGTCGTCGCAGAAGCCGAGTCCGACGAGGACTACTCGCCCGTCGTCATCCGACAGAAGCAGTTCGATGCCGAGTGGATGACGGTCGAGGACGCGGTCGATCGGATGGAGCTGGTCGGCCACGACTTCTTCCTCTTCATCGACGCCCGTTCCGACCACCCGAGTGTGGTGTACCGCCGCAAAGGGTGGGACTACGGCGTCATCGCTCTGGGAACGCAGGCGCCGCCGGAGGCCCGCGTCGCCTCTTGACCGACCCTGACGACAGCGGGGCCCCGTCGAATCGACGGGGCCCCGCTGGTGTTCGTGCGACCGGTCAGCCGTCGAAGATGTCGCCGAGCAGCGAGCCGATGACCAGACCGCCCAGCATGCCGCCGACCATGTTGCCGCCGCCCATGCCGCCGCCGCGACCGTAGCCGCCGCGTCCGTAGCCGTTGCCGCCCCAATCGTCGGGACGGGACTGCTCGATGTCTCGCTGAGCCAGCTGGAGGGACTCGGATGCCAGGGCTCCGGCGCGCCGCGCCGTGGCGAGCGTCGTCTCGCGCTGGTCTTCCGCCACGGGTCCGAGGGGGAGGCCCGCCCGGAGCCTCTCGGCTTCGACGAAACGCGTGCGCGCGTCCGCTCCGATCCACCCGCGATGGCCCGTGATGAGGCCGCGCGCGACCGCGAGCTGGCGGTCCGCATCGTCGATCGCGTGGTCGACCTGCTCTTGCGACGGAACCGGGCGTGCGGCGCGCTCGCGCGCGAGGTCGAGGTCGCCGTTGGCTTGACGGAGCGAGGAGAGAGCGCTGAACGGATCGCTTCGCGAGCCCGCGGCGGGAAGCGCGGCGAGTTCGCGTTCCAGTGCGGTCATGGCCTGAAGGACGGCGGGCGTCTGCCGTCCGCGCCGGGCCTCAGCGAGATCGTTGCGGGAGTCGTCGATCACCGCGGCGAGGGTCGACTCGGCGCGGAGGGCCTCGATCTCGAAGGTGTCGATGGCATCCAGGAGCGACTCCGCCCGCCGCACGGCCTCGGTGGATGCCTCGAGGGCGACCGACGCCTGCTCGCGCTGGCCCGCCTCGCGACGCCGCTCGGACACGCCCGCGGTGTGCACGGCGAAGTCGAGAAGCTGTTGGATCTCCTCGGGGTTGCCCGCCACCTGCTGGAGGGCCGACGGGCTGTAGCGCTGCGCGAGGCGCTCGACGACCTCCCGGGCATGCGGCACACGCTCGGCCAGCCGGTCGCGGTCGGCCCGCACGCGGGCGAGCGTCTCGGGGGCGCGTCGGACGGCGTCGATCTTGGGCTGGAGCACGAGAGTGCGCTCCTCGAGAAGGTCTTCGGCCCACTCCGACAGCTGGATGATGCGAGCGTTCCGCGTGCGCAGCTCCTCCTTGGTGTCGGGGATCTCGTCGTGGTTCAGCTGGTGCAGCTGGAACGCCTCCGCCAGATGCACCTTCACCGACGCCAGCGCAGCGGCCAGGTCTTCCGTGGCCTTGTCGCCGAGCTCCGCGCGGGCGAAATCGAGCTCGTCGGAGGTGAGGCGAACCCGTTCGTCGGCGGCGACGATGGCGAGCTCCGCGCGGCGCGCCAGATCGGCATCCGCGGCATCCTGCTCTTCGCGCTTCCTCTTTCCCCAGAAACCGGCCATGGCTCGATCCTAGGCCGGGCGCCCGTACGCGGGCCGGGTGTTCGCTTCAGGCGCGAGGGGTGAAGGCGAATGGCTGCGGACTCGCAGGTCACGAACGGGTAACACGGATAACATGGGCCTGTATGCCTGTGCGCAGGCCGGCGTCCAGGGGGGCGCCGCACCCGACAGATGGAGATGCTTCGTGGCCAATCCGCTCGAGAAACTGCTGCGCGCCGGAGAGGGGCGCATCCTCCGACGATTGCAGGGAGTCGTCAAGGCGACCGGTGCCCTCGAAGAGGACTACGAGCAGCTCACCGACGAAGAGCTGCGTAACGAGACCGTCGAACTGCGAGCCCGGTACGAAGCCGGCGAAACGCTCGACCAGCTCATGCCCGAGGCCTTCGCCGCGGTGCGCGAGGCCGCCAAGCGCACGCTCGGTCAGCGGCCGTACGACGTGCAGATCATGGGTGGCGCGGCTCTGCACCTCGGCAACATCGCCGAGATGAAGACCGGTGAGGGCAAGACGCTGACCGCGGCTCTGCCGGCCTACCTCAACGCGATCGCGGGCAAGGGCGTCCACGTCGTCACGGTCAACGACTTCCTCGCGAGCTACCAGTCCGAGCTCATGGGTCGCGTGTACCGCGCCCTCGGCATGACCACGGGAACCATCGTGTCCGGGCAGACGCCCGAAGTGCGCCGCGAGCAGTACGCCGCCGACATCAGCTACGGCACCAACAACGAGTTCGGCTTCGACTACCTGCGCGACAACATGGCGTGGCGCAAGGAAGACCTCGTGCAGCGCGGTCACTTCTTCGCCATCGTCGACGAGGTCGACTCGATCCTCATCGACGAGGCCCGTACTCCGCTGATCATCTCGGGTCCCGCCTCCGGCGAGGCCAACCGCTGGTTCACCGAGTTCGCGAAGCTCGCGCGCACGCTCGAGCCCGGTGTCGACTACGAGGTCGACGAGAAGAAGCGCACGATCGGTGTGCTCGAGCCCGGTATCGAGAAGGTCGAGGACTACCTCGGCATCGACAACCTGTACGAGTCGGCCAACACCCCGCTCATCTCGTTCCTCAACAACTCGATCAAGGCCATCGCGCTGTTCAAGCGCGACACCGACTACGTCGTGATGAACGACGAGGTCATGATCGTCGACGAGCACACCGGCCGCATCCTCGTGGGGCGCCGCTACAACGAAGGCATCCACCAGGCCATCGAGGCCAAAGAGGGTGTGCCGGTCAAGGCCGAGAACCAGACGCTCGCCACCGTCACCCTCCAGAACTACTTCCGCCTGTACGACAAGCTCTCGGGCATGACGGGTACCGCCGAGACCGAGGCGGCCGAGTTCATGTCGACGTACAAGCTCGGCGTGGTGCCCATCCCGACGAACAAGCCGATGATCCGCAAGGACCAGCCCGACCTCGTCTACAAGAACGAGACGGCCAAGTTCGCGCAGGTGGTGGAAGACATCGCCGAGCGGCACGAGAAGGGCCAGCCGGTCCTCGTCGGCACCACGAGCGTCGAGAAGAGCGAGTACCTCTCGCGGCTGCTGTCGAAGAAGGGCATCCGTCACGAGGTGCTCAACGCCAAGAACCACGCCCGCGAGGCCGAGATCGTCGCCCGTGCCGGGCGCCTGGGTGCCGTCACGGTCGCCACCAACATGGCCGGTCGCGGTACCGACATCATGCTCGGCGGCAACGCCGAGTTCCTGGCCGTGTCCGAGATGAAGGCGAAGGGCCTCGACCCCGTCGAGACGCCCGAAGCGTACGAGGCGGAGTGGGACTCCGTGTACCAGGCCATGCGCGACACCGTCGCCGAGGAGGCCGCGAAGGTCACCGAAGCCGGCGGTCTGTACGTGCTCGGCACCGAGCGTCACGAGTCGCGCCGCATCGACAACCAGCTGCGCGGACGCTCGGGCCGTCAGGGCGACCCCGGGGAGAGCCGCTTCTACCTGTCGCTCACCGACGACCTCATGCGCCTGTTCCAGTCGGGTGCCGCTGAGGCGATCCTCGCGCGCACCAACTTCCCCGACGACGTCGCGATCGAGTCCGGCCTCGTGTCCCGCGCCATCAAGAGCGCGCAGTCCCAGGTCGAAGCCCGCAACGCCGAGATGCGCAAGAACGTCCTGAAGTACGACGACGTCCTCAACCGGCAGCGCGAGGCCATCTACGCCGACCGTCGCCACATGCTCCAGGGCGACGACATCGCCGACCGGGTGCAGCACTTCATCGAGGATGCCATCACGGCGATCATCGACGACCACACCGGCAACGGGCACACCGAGTCGTGGGACTTCGACGCGCTGTGGACCGAGCTGAAGACCCTCTACCCCGTGAGCGTCACCATCGACGAGGTCGTGGCCGAGGCCGGCGGCAACAAGGGACGCATCACCCCCGAGGGGCTCAAGCGCGAGATCATCTCGGACGCGCGGATCGCGTATGAGAACCGCGAGCAGACGCTCGGCGCCCCGGCGTTGCGCGAGCTCGAGCGCCGCGTCGTCCTGCAGGTGCTCGACCGTCGCTGGCGCGAGCACCTGTACGAGATGGACTACCTCAAGGACGGCATCGGCCTGCGGGCCATGGCCCAGCGCGACCCGCTCATCGAGTACCAGCGCGAGGGGTACCAGATGTTCCAGTCGATGATGGGGCAGATCAAGGAAGAGTCGGCCGGCTTCTTGTACAACCTCGAGGTCGAGGTGCGCAAGGGCGAGGGCGAAGACGGTGCCCACGTCGAGGCGAAGGGTCTCGCGCCCGCCGCCGTGGAGTCGCAGCGTCTGGAGTACTCCGCCGCGAACGACGCCGGCGAGGTCGAGGTTCGCAACGAGCGCGGTCAGGTGCAGCAGGCGGCGACGAACCGTCTGCGTCAGGCCGGCGACGCCGCGGCGCCCGCCGCGCAGACGGCGCCGACCGGTCCGCGGGGCGCGTTCGGCCAGCGGACCGAGGTCGCCGAGCCCGTCGCGAACAACCGCGCCGATCGTCGCGCCGCCGGCAAGAAGAAGTAGCTTCGCCCCATGGATGCCGTGCTCCCGCCGCCACGCGGGGCACGGCATCCGTGCGTCCGGTAAGGCCACGCGTGGTCGATTGGCCGGTTCGACGCGCAGATATCCTGAGGCGATGAGCCCGTTGCGCCCCCTCGATCAGTCGTCGAAGTTGAAGGACGTCCTCTACGAGATCCGCGGGGAGGCCCTCGTCGAGGCCGATCGGCTCGAGGCCGAGGGGCACTCGATCCTGAAGCTCAACACCGGCAACCCGGCGATCTTCGGGTTCGAGGCGCCGCACCAGATCGTGCGCGACATGATCGCGTCGGTGCCGCACGCACACGGCTACAGCGACAGCCGCGGCATCCTGTCGGCCCGGCGCGCGGTCGTCTCACGCTATGAACAGGAGCCGGGGTTCCCGCACGTCGACCCCGATCACGTCTACCTCGGAAACGGCGTCTCCGAGCTGATCACGATGACCATGCAGGCCCTGCTCGACGAGGGCGACGAGGTGCTGATCCCCGCACCCGACTATCCGTTGTGGACGGCCATGACGAGCCTGGGTGGTGGCACGCCCGTGCACTATCTGTGCGACGAGGCGCGCGAGTGGCAGCCCGACCTGGAGGACATCCGGTCCAAGATCACGCCCCGGACCAAGGCGATCGTCGTCATCAACCCCAACAACCCGACGGGGGCGGTGTACTCCCGCGAGGTGCTCGAGGGCATCGCGGCGATCGCACGGGAGCACTCGCTGCTCGTGCTCGCCGACGAGATCTACGACCGGATCGTGTTCGACGACGCGGTGCACATCCCCATGGCCACCGTGGCTCCCGACCTGCTCGTGCTGACCTTCAACGGCCTGTCGAAGACGTACCGTGTCGCGGGCTACCGGTCGGGATGGCTCGTGATCACCGGCCCGAAGGAACACGCCGAAGGGTTCTTGCAGGGCATCAACCTGTTGGCATCCACGCGTCTGTGCCCGAATGTCCCGGCCCAGTTCGCCGTTCAGGCGGCGCTGTCGGGGGTGCAGTCGATCGACGCGCTGATCGCGCCGACCGGCCGTCTGCACGAGCAGCGGGATGCCGCGTGGCAGGGGCTCGAGGCGATCCCGGGCGTCTCGTGCGTGCTGCCGCGGGGTGCCCTCTACGCGTTCCCGCGCTTCGACCCCGAGGTGTACGAGATCCCCGACGATGCCGCGTTCGTGCGCGACTTCCTCGTCGCCGAGCACGTGCTCCTCGTGCAGGGATCGGGGTTCAACTGGCCGGCCACCGACCACGTGCGCATCGTGACGCTCCCCGAGGCCCGGGTGATCTCGGACGCCATCGAGCGGCTGGGCAACTTCCTGGCGTCCTGGCGTCCGTAACGTCGTCACAGCAGCGCGAGCGCGGTCACCCGCCACCGCCCGTCGAGGCCCTCGATACGGAGCGCAATCGCCCGCGTCCGGGTGCGTGCCGAGGCGATCACGGTCGCCTCGATGACGCCGTCGACGGGCGAGAAGAGGTGTACGGACCGGATCTCGTGTACGTCGCGGGGCGCCGGCATCCGTCGCGCACTGCGCGCCCGGGCCGCCAGACCCGCGCGGACCACGACGGCGCGATAGACCTCCTCGGTGGTCCAGCGCGCCAGCTGTTCCGCCTCCCGCACGCCGGCGAACACTTCGAGGACGCCGCGGACGACGTTGCGCGTAAACACCTCGGCGGAGGGGAGCCGCTCCGACGGAGTGCGCTGCGGGGCGAAGAAGGCGTCGGATCGGGCGGCGGCGGAGGCGTGCTCCGACCTGCGGGAGAGGAAAGCGGACATGGGGGGACTTCCGTGTCTCGTGGTGCCGGTGGGACTGTGACACGACGGTAGGACGACGCGGGGCGCCGACGTGAGCACGCCCCGGGTGAGGGCAGTCGTCGCGCGGCGGGTGAAACCCGAGCGGGATCAGTCGGGATGACGGACGTTCCCGCGACCCCACAGCTCGGGGAAGCTCGCCGTCTGCGACTGCTGCCAGAGGGCGACACGTCGCTCGTTTTCCGCCTGATCGTCGAGGTAGTCCTCGACGCTGACGAGATCGACCCGCCACGCGTGATCGCTCGCGATCCGCACACCGCGGATGTGCCCCTCAGCGAGAAGTGCCCGCACGCCCGCACCGTCGATCCCCAGCATTCGGGCGACGGATTCGACGTCCGCGAACCGGTCGCGGGGTGACTGCGCGTCGGGCACGCGATCATTATGTCCCCCGAGTTGCCTATGCGACCGATTCACCCGCGATCTTCACCCGCTCGCGGCGACGGTCCCGAGAGGGCGTCGTGGGCGGCTTAGGGTGAGAGGGTGTCGACACTCAGCGAACTCGTCTACGCCCAGGGCCGCTCCAGCGCGGCCGACGTCGAGTGGCTGCACCGGCTCGCCGGCGACGGTCAGCTGCTGGCCGACCTGGCCTTCGCCGACATCGTGATCTGGGTGCCGACCCCCGACGACTCGTTCGTGGCCGTCGCCCACACCCGACCCGGGGGAGCGGCGACCCTGTTCTACCGCGACATCGTCGGCGACCGCGTGCGTCCCCAGTGGCGGACGCAGGTGCGTGAGGCCTTCCAGAGCGGACGCATCGTCGATTCGGCATCCCCCGACTGGTTCGAAGAGACACCCACGCGCGTCCGCGCGGTCCCGATCGTGCGCGAACTGTCGCGCGAGGGGCACCCCGTGACGACGGTCGGCGTGCTGACGCGCCACACCAATCTCGGGGAGACCCGCACGCCCTCGCGCCAGCAGATCACGTTCAACGACTGCGCCGACGATCTCTTCGGCATGATCGCCTCGAGCGAGTTCCCCGACCTCCAGGCACCGACCTCGCCGCGACGAGGCGCTCCGCGCGCGTCCGACGGCCTCATCCGCCTCGACGTCGACGGCATCACCACGTTCGCAAGCCCCAACGCGCTCTCGGCGTTCAACCGGATGGGGTTCGACGACGAGCTCGAGGGCGAGTCCCTCGCAGAGGTCACCGAGCGCATCCTGCCCGCCAAGCGTCAGGACGTCGATGAGTCGCTGCCCGTGGTCGTCACCGGTCGTGCGCCGTGGCGCGCCGACATCGAGGCGCGCGGGGTGCAGGTGTCGCTGCGGACGATTCCGCTGCGTGACCGGGGGACGCGCATCGGCGCGATCGTCCTGAGTCGCGACGTGACGGAGATCCGCCACCAGGAGCAGGAGCTCATCACCAAGGACGCGACGATCCGCGAGATCCATCACCGTGTCAAGAACAACCTCCAGACCGTGGCATCCCTCCTCCGGATCCAGGCGCGCCGCACGCACTCCGATGAGGCTCGGGATGCCTTGACCCAGGCGATGCGACGCGTGTCCGCGATCGCCGTGGTCCACGACACCCTGTCGGAGGGGCTGGCGCAGAACGTCGACTTCGACGACGTATTCGCGCGCGTGCTCAAGCTCGTCGCCGAGGTCGCTGCCGCACCGAACACGCGGGCCCGCACGCGCAGCACGGGGCGCTTCGGGACGCTTCCGAGCGAGTACGCGACGCCTCTGGCTCTCGCGCTGACCGAGCTGGTGACCAATGCCGTCGAGCACGGTCTGGTGGGGCAGGAGGGCGACGTCGAGATCTCGGCGGAACGCAGCGACGAGACCCTCGAGGTGCGCGTCCGCGACACCGGGGTGGGGCTGCCCGAGGGGCAGGTCGGCCGGGGGCTCGGCACGCAGATCGTGCGGACCCTCATTCAGGGAGAACTCGGCGGCACCATCGACTGGCACACGGTGATGGGCAATGGCACCGAGGTGACCATCGAGATCCCGCTACGCTACATCGACCGCGCGAACACCTGACGGCGACCGGAATGACGAAACCCACCCCGAGGGGTGGGTTTCGTGCGGGTGATTCCGCTGTCAGGAGGCGCGGCGGGCGCGAGCGGCGCGGCGCTTGAGAGCGCGGCGCTCGTCTTCCGACAGTCCGCCCCAGACACCCGAGTCCTGACCGGACTCGAGGGCGTACTGCAGGCAGACCTCGGTGACTGTGCAGCGCGCGCAGACCGACTTCGCCTTCTCGATCTGGTCGACCGCCGGACCGGTGTTGCCGACGGGGAAGAACAGTTCGGGGTCGACGGTCAGGCAGGCTGCTTTGTCGCGCCAATCCATAGGGGTGCTCCTTGTTGCGGGGAAATTCATTCGTGGCGGGCACCGGGATTCGGGTCCGGTACCCTGGTGGGATACGCGAGCGATCGCTCGCCCCACGTCGCTGTGGGAGCACACGGCTTTTTCCATGCTCCCACAGCGCTTCCGGCCGATCAAGAGGTAACCGGCAGGTTTCCAGGTTGCAACGCCGGGGAAACATGTGTCGGGAAGGACGCGGGTATGCCGGTTCGGCTTCTTGCTGCGCTCGTGGTCGGCCTCGAGGCCGTCGGTGTGCTGGCGCTCGCGGGTTGGCAGGTCGTCGCGCTCGTCGGCGGCGACACGGATTCGGTCGTCAGCTCGATCGCGCTGATCGTCCTCACGGTCATCGGCGCCGTCGCCGTCGCCGCGTTCGCCGTCGCGACGGCCCGTGACGTGTCGGCCGGTCGCTCCGGCGCGATCGTGACGCAACTGCTGATCCTGTCCGTCGCCCTCGGTGCGGTGACGGGGGAGTGGGCGGCGCCCAGCACGGCGCTCCTGATCGCCGCGCCCGCGGTGGTGGGTCTGGTCCTGCTGGTCCTCGCCGTGCGGGCCTCGGCGCCGCGCCGACGCGACGACGGCTGATCTTCGCGGGCGGGTCGGCGTGCCGGACTGCGCCAGCGCCAGGCCTCAGGCCGTGGTGAGACCCAGGGCCTTGCGCAGGCGCGCCACGTGGCCCGTGGCCTTGACGTTGTACTGCGCCTCGACGATGCGGCCCTCCTCGTCGAGGACGAACGTGGAGCGCAGGACACCGGTCACGGTCTTGCCGTAGTTCTGCTTCTCGCCCCATGCGCCGTAGGCCTCGTGCACCGCGTGGTCGGGGTCGCTCAGCAGGGGGAACGTCAGGCCGTCGCTCTCGCGGAACGCGCGCAGCTTCTCGGGGGTGTCGCGGGAGACACCGAGGACGGTGTACCCCGCGCCCTGCAGCGACGCGAGGCTGTCGCGGAAGTCGCACGCCTGCGTCGTGCAGCCGGGCGTCTGCGCCGCGGGGTAGAAGTACACGATCACGCGGCGACCACGGAAGTCGCTGAGCGAAACGGGGTGCTCGTCCTGGTCGAGCAGGGTGAAATCGGGGGCGGCCTGGCCGGCTTCGAGGATCGTCACCCCTCCAGCCTAGAACGCTGGATCGACTGGAACGTCGTGAGCAGACGCTGCAGGGAGTCCACGCGGGCGATGGCGCCCGGGCCGAGCCGACCGGATTCCACGGCCTCGATGATGGCGCAATCGGGGGCGTCGGGAAGGTGTGTGCATCCCCGCGGGCATTCCTCGGCGACCTCGGCGAGGTCCGTGAAGGCGGCGAGGACGTTCGCGGGGTCGACGTGCCCGAGTCCGAAGGACCGCACGCCGGGGGTGTCGATGACCCAGCCCGAACCGGCCGGACCGCGATAGCGGAGGGAGACCGCCGACGACGAGGTGTGGCGTCCTCGGCCGGTCACCTCGTTGACGTGTCCCGTCGCGCGCTCCGATCCGGTCAGGGCGTTCACCAGCGTCGACTTGCCGACACCCGAGTGCCCCACGAACACCGTCGAGTGACCCGCCAGAGCCTCGCCGATCCGGTCCAGGGGCATCTCGTCTCTGCCGCTGGTGAAGACGCGCAGGTCGACACCGTCGAAATGCGACAGGAACTCCGCGGGGTCTGCCAGGTCGGTCTTGGTCACGACGAGCAGCGGACGGATGCCGGCATCCAGGGCGGCGACGAGGTAACGGTCGACCAGCCTCTCGCGCGGCTCGGGATCGGCCGCGGCGACCACGATGAGCATCTGATCGGCGTTGGCCACGATGACCCGCTCGACCTGGTCGGTGTCATCGGCGCTGCGGCGGAGCAGCGATGTGCGCTCCTCGATGCCGACGATGCGCCCGAGCGTTCCCTCGGCGCCGGACAGATCTCCGACCACGCGCGCCCGATCACCGTTGACGATGGGCTGCTTGCGCAGTTCGCGCGCCCGCGTGGCGAGCACGCGGCGTTCGTCCGGCCCGTCCTCGTCGACGAGCACGGTGTAGCGTCCGCGGTCGACCCCCAGGACGCGGGCGATCCGCGCGTCGGCATGCGCGGGGCGGCGCTTGGTCCGCGGCCGGTTCGCTTTCGGGTTGGGGCGGACCCGGACGGACGACTCGTCGAACTCGAGGTCGTCGTCGTCGGCTGCGTCGTCGAGCCAGCTCACGCGTCAGTCCGCGGCATCCGAGCCCAGCATCCGCTCCCAGAGGGCGGCGAACTGCGGCAGGGTCTTGGCCGTCGTGCCGATGTCGTCGACGACGATGCCCGGGACACGCAGACCGATCAGAGCCCCGGTCGTGGCCATGCGGTGGTCGTGATGCGCCTTCCACCCGCCACCGCGCAGCGGTGCCGGGACGATGCGGATCCCGTCCTCGAGTTCGTGAGCCTCCCCGCCGATGCCCCGGAGGTTGCCTACCAGCGCTGCGATGCGGTCCGTCTCGTGCCCGCGGATGTGACCGATCCCGTGCAGGGTCGTCGGGCCGTCCGCGAATGCGGCGAGACCAAAGATCGTCGGCGCCAGCTCTCCCGCGGCGGACAGGTCGAGCTCGGCGCCCACGATCGCGTCACCCGCGGTGACGGTGAGAGTGCCGTGGCGGCGGTGCACGTGCGCACCCATCTCGGCCAGGATTTCGGGGAGGAGCGCCCCGGGCTGGGTGCTGTGCGCCGGCCAGCCGGTGATCGACACGGATCCGCCGGTCACCATGGCGGCGGCCAGGAACGGGGCGGCATTGGAGAGATCGGGCTCGATCGCCACGTCCTTCGCGCGCACGGGTCCGGCGGGGACGACCCATTCTCCGGGGGCGGGACGCTCGACG
This sequence comes from Microbacterium mcarthurae, assembly GCF_046064585.1. Classification (NCBI taxonomy): domain Bacteria; kingdom Bacillati; phylum Actinomycetota; class Actinomycetes; order Micrococcales; family Microbacteriaceae; genus Microbacterium; species Microbacterium mcarthurae. The sequence continues at coordinate 84,468 of NZ_JAROCE010000004.1, forward strand.
TGCACGCTCCGGTGGGCCAGGGCCTCGACGGTCATGTCGATGTGAGGGATGCTGGGCAGACGGGCGCCCACGTGGCGCAAGTGCAGCCCGACGTCGAAACGGGCGGCGGCCAGCAGCAACCCCGAGACGAACTGGCTGGACTGGCTCGCGTCGATCTCGACCTCGCCGCCGCGGACGTGCCCGTGTCCGCGCACGGTGAACGGCAGCGTCCAACTGCCGCCGTCGTCGATGTCGACCCCGACGTCGCGCAGGGCCGAGACCATCGCGCCCATCGGGCGGTGCAGGGCGCTCTCGTGCGCGGTGACGAAGACATCGCCGCGCGCGAGACCCGCGACGGGGCTGACGAAGCGCATGACCGTACCGGCCTGGCCGCAGTCGACCGTCACGCCGCCCCCGAACGCCGCCGGCGGAGTCACCCGCAGGTCGGGGCCGAAGGGGGAGCCCTCGTCGATCTCGTCGATGCCGACGCCCAGAGCGCGCAGTGCGTCGATCATGCGCGCCGAGTCGTCCGAGTGCAGGGGAGCGTGCAGCACCCCCGGTCCGTCGGCGAGGGCCGCGAGCACGAGTTCGCGGTTGGTCAGCGACTTCGACCCCGGCACGGTGACCGTGGCATCCACGGGTTCGGTCGCGACGGGCGCGACCCATTCGCCGCGCGGCGCGGCGGTCGGGGAAAGGGGGGAATACCCGTGGGCGCTCATCGGTTCCTACCCTACTGAAAGGGGGACGACACGTGACCGCACTTCTCGAGCGCCCGGTTCCGCGAGGGGCCGATCTCATGCCCGACGTAGACTTGCGCCTGATGGACGACACGGCAGATGCGACGGAGCCTCGCGCGCAGTTCGAAGAGCAGGCGCTGCCCTTCATGGACCAGCTCTATGCGGCGGCGATGCGCATGACGCGCAACCCCGCCGATGCGGCCGACCTCGTGCAGGAAACCTTCGTGAAGGCGTTCGGCTCGTGGTCGACCTTCACGCAGGGGACCAACCTCAAGGCGTGGCTGTACCGCATCCTGACCAACACGTATATCAACACGTACCGCAAGAAGCAGCGCGAGCCGTACCAGAGCGCCATCGACGATCTCGAGGACTGGCAACTCGGCGGGGCCGAGTCGACCACGGCCACGAGTGCCCGCTCGGCCGAGGCCGAAGCGATCGACCGCATGCCCGCATCCGTCGTCAAGGACGCGCTGCAGTCGATCCCCGAGGATTTCCGGATGGCGGTGTACCTCGCCGACGTCGAGGGCTTCGCCTACCAGGAGATCGCCGACATCATGAAGACCCCGATCGGCACGGTCATGAGCCGCCTGCACCGCGGCCGGCGGCTGCTGCGTGACCTGCTGACGGACTACGCGAAGGAGCGCGGCATCCAGGCCGCGACGGGAGTGAAGAAATGAGCGACTGCGGCTGCGACAAGGCGCGACGCGACCTCGAGGAGTACCTCCGCAACGAGGTGTGCAAGACCGAGGCAAGCGATATCCGCGAGCATCTCGAGAACTGCCCCGGATGCCAGGACGAAGCGCTTGTAGCGCGCACCCTCACCGAGGTCGTGGCGCGGGCGTGCAAGGAGACCGCGCCGGACGAACTGCGCGACCAGGTGCTCGCGCGTCTGCGTTCCATCCAGGCGACGCACTGACCCATCGGGGCGCCGGGTCCGGAGCCTCCGTAGGCTGAGGCCATGGGTACCTCTTCGACCTCGCACTTCCCGCTCGACCCCGCATCGGCGTCCGCTCTCGCGGCCACCGGCCTGGAGTACGCGCTCGTCGATCCCGACGGCGACGGATTCGACCCGTTCCTGCGCTCGGTCGCGCGAGGATTCCTCGATGAAGAGCCGTCAGCGGACCAGGTCGAGAGTGCACGCGAGTCCCTGCGCGCGCGTCGCCTGACGGGTGTCTTCGATCGCGCGGGCGTCGCCCCCGACGCGCCGGTGGCGACCGTGGACTCGTGGTCCAGCGAGCTCACGGTGTCGCCGGGCCGGTCGCTGCCCCTGTGGGCCATCAGCGCCGTCACCGTTGCTCCCACCCACCGACGCCGGGGCATCGCGACCGCGCTGCTGACGGGCGAGCTGCGCACGGCAGCGGCTGCCGGCTACGCGCTCGCGGGTCTCACGGTGACGGAGGCCACGATCTACGGCCGGTGGGGCTTCTCACCCGCCGCGTGGGCGTCCGATGTCGTGGTCGACACGCGTCGCGCGCGCTGGACCGGGCCACAGGCGCCGGGGCGCCTGGACTTCGTCTCTCCCTCGAGCCTTCCCGAACGGCTCTCGGAGGTGCACGAACGGATCCGTGTTCGCCGGCCCGGGGCCGTCCCCGGCTGGGAAGGGCGCTGGCGCGGCCTCGCCGGGCTCCTGCCCGATGCGAAGGACGGCAAGAAGGTCCGCGCCGTGGCCTATCGCGACACGGACGGCGTCCAACGCGGCATCCTCGTCTACACACTGGAGGAGGGGGAGCAGTATGTCGCGCACGAGCTGCAGGTGCGCGCGCTCTTCGCCGACGGCGACGAGGCGCTCGCCGCGCTGTGGCGCTTCGCGCTCGAGCACGACCTCGTGGGACGGGTGAAGGCGGAGCTGCAGCCGGCCGTGCCGCCCGTGCAGTGGATGGTCGCGGACCGGCGGGCGGTGGCCGCCACCCTCACCGACCACCATTGGCTGCGCGTGCTCGATGTGCCCGGCGCCTTGGCATCCCGTGAGTACTCGGCGCCGCTCGACGTGGTCATCGGCGTGGACGATCCCCTCGGATTCGCGGACGGCGTGTGGTCGCTCCGCATCGGTGAGGACCGAACGGCCGTCGTGGAGCGCACGGATGCCGAGCCCGAGGTACGCATGAGCGTCAACGCGCTGGCGTCCCTGTTGCTCGGCGGGGTGCGCGCCACCGAACTCGCGGTGGCCGGCCTGATCGCGGGGGAGCCGGCGACACTCGGCGCGATCGACGGTGCCTTCGCGCCGGCCGCCGCGCCGCTGCTGGACATCTGGTATTGAGTGCTGCCGCATAGGGTCGCGTCGTAGCATCCCGCCGTGTCCGATGTGTCCGCCGTCCCTGACTCTCCGCGGCGCACGAGGCGTGTGCGGGAACGGGCCCGGGTTCTCGCGCGGGCAACGCAGCAATTCGTGACGAGGCATCCGGTCACGGTGGCGTTCGTCGTGATGATCGTCTCGGCGGCTGCTTTGACCGGCAGCCTGTGGGGGGCGGATGCCTCGAGCTGGGGCGCGGGCCCGCTCGCGACGTTCGCGGCGGGTCGTTGGTGGACGGTGGTCTCGGCGCTGGTGATCCCCGACTCTCCGACCGACACCGTGATCTCGGTGATGTTGGCGATGACGGTGCTGGCGTACGCGGAACGCCTCCTCGGCTCGCGTCGGGTCGCACTCCTGCTCGCGGCCGTGGGGATCGCGGGGCTCGTGACAGGAATCGGTCTTCATGCCCTCGCGTGGACGGTGACCGATCTGCGGCCGGTGGTCGCCGCCGAGGTGCCGGTGCTCGACCCGACGACCGCGATCGCGGGGGTCGTCATGGCCGCATCCGCGTACGCCTCGACGCTCTGGCGGCGGCGCGTCCGCCTGGTCGGGTTCGCCGCCCTGGCGTTGTTCGCGCTGTACGCCGGCGACGCCGACTCCTGGTACCGCGTGAGTGCCGCGGTGATCGGACTCGCCGTCGGCGAGCGACTGGCCCGTGGGCGCGAGCGCAGGACCTGGCACCGCAGCTCCACGCGAGAGACGCGCACCCTCCTGGCGTTGCTGGTGGCGGTGGTGGGGAGCGGACCGCTCGTCGCGCTCATCAGCGGGGGTGGGCGCGGCCCCCTGTCGCTCGTGGTCGACGCGTACACGCAGTACGACGACGAGCTGCTCGAGCGCTGCAGCCGGGTGTCGGCCGCCGTGTGCGACGAGCAGCTGGCGTTGCTGATGACGCGCGGACTCGGGCCCGCCCTGCTGGCGGTGACGCCGCTGATCCTCATGCTCGTGGCGGCGTGGGGTCTCCGGCTCGGACGCCGCGCGGCGCTGATCCTGGCCGTCCTCACCCTCGTGGCATCGGCTGTCATCCCCCTCCTCTCGCTCGTGGACGGCCGTCTGCGCATCACGCCGTGGGTGGACGGCAGCGGCGCCGAGTACGTCCTGTGGGCGGTGGCGACCGTCGCGATCCCCGTGACGCTGGCCATGGTCCTGTTCGTCGCGCGGGGTCGGTTCCCCGTCCGGGCCACCCGGCGCGCCGCCGCGACGGTCACCGGGGTGGTCGGGGTCGCGTTCCTGACGTGCGCGTCGACCTTCTTCGCGATCGAGGCGCTCGGGCGTCGGTCCTTCGACCGAGACCCGTCGGTGCTCGACCTCGTCCTCCTGACGCTCCGGCGGTTCCTCCCGCCGTCGTACACGAATTCCGTCGGTGTCGCGACCTTCCCCCACCACGGTCCGGCGCTGTTCGCGTACCAGTGGGTGGGGGTGGTGTTCTGGGCCGTCGTGATCGCCGCGCTCCTGTGGCTCTTCCGCCGCGTGCAGCGTCCCGATGCCGGTGACGGTCGTCTGTACCGCGAGCTGCTGGAGCGGGGGAGCGACACCCTCGGATTCCTCGGCACGTGGGCGGGGAACCGGCACTGGTACTCCGACGACCGTGCATGCGCCGTCGCCTACCGACTCGTGGGCGATGTGGCCCTCGCCATCGCCGACCCGCTGGCCCCGCAGGATCGGCGTGGCGAGACGCTCCGGTCGTTCTCGGACTTCTGCGTCGAGCACGGCTGGATCCCCGCCTTCTACAGCGTCCACGACGACACCGTCGCCGAGCTCTCGGCACTGGGGTGGCGGCACATCCCCGTCGGCGTGGAGACGGTGATGGACCTGCCGGGGCTGACCTTCGCGGGGAAAGCGTGGCAGAAGGTGCGCCAACCACTCATTCGCGCCGAGCGTGAGGGCTACACGGCCGTGTGGACCCACTGGCACGAGCTCACCGTCACACAGGCATCGCAGGTCGTCGCCATCGACGAGGAGTGGGTCGCGGACCGCGCGCTCCCCGAGATGGGTTTCACCCTCGGGTCTCTCGCCGAACTGAACGACCGCGACGTGCGTCTGCTGTTGGCGGTCGGCCCGGACGGTCGGATCGAAGCCGTCACGAGTTGGATGCCGAGCTGGACGGCGGGCTCCCTCACCGGGTGGACGCTCGATTTCATGCGACGCCGCAGCGACGGCCCCAACGGGATGATGGAGTTCCTCATCGCCAAGGCCGCGTTGCAGCTTCAAGACGAGGGTGCGGCGGTGCTGAGCCTGTCCGGCGCTCCTCTCGCCGAAGCACCGGACACCCCGGCCGATGAGGACCCGGCGCCGCTGCGCGCGCTGCTGCGGTGGTTGGCGGACGTGCTGGAGCCGGCGTACGGCTTCGCCTCACTGTTCCGCTTCAAGGGCAAATTCCGTCCGCGCTACCGCGGACTCTCCCTCGCGTACCGTGACCCCCTGCACCTGCCGGCCATCGGTGCCGCCGTGGGACGGGCCTACCTCCCCGACGCCTCCCGGCGCGAGATCGTAGCCCTGGCCAGAACCGCGTGGGAGGGCCGACGGTGAACCGTTTCGTGCTGTCGTTCGAGCTCATCGACTCGCCACTGCTCGGTGTGTGCGTCGTCGTCGCAGTTCTCGGCGTCGTGGCGGTGCTCGTGGGGGCGCCGCGTCGGCCGGTTCGCACGCTCGTCGTCGGGGTGGCGGCCGGCGTGAGCCTGTACGTCGTCGCTGTGGTGCTCGAGCCTTTGGGCGTGTTCGAGGGGCCGCTGCCCTGGGGCGCTGCCCTCTGGGGTGCCGGCGGTGTCGCTGCGGCAACGGTAGGGGCCGTGGGCGTGTGCCGTCCTCCGTGGGGGCGCCGGCTCATCGGCGCGGCGACCGTGGTGGCCGCGCTGCTCGCCGGGGCGCTCGGGGTGAACGCGTCGTACGGGGTGACGCACACCCTCGCGGCCATCCTCGGGGTGCAAGCGCTCGATCCGGCCACGCTGCCTCCACAGGACGACGTGGCCGATTCGGACCCGGCTCTGCTGTACCAGCGCTGGCAGCCGCCGGCCGGGATGCCGAGCCAGGGGACGGTGAGCGCGCTCACCGGGGACACGCGCATCCCCACCGGCTCGTTCGCCGCGAGGGACGCCTCGCTGTACCTGCCGCCGGCGGCCCTCGTGCCCGATCCGCCGGCTCTGCCCCTTCTGGTGTTCATGATGGGGCAGCCGGGCTCGCCGGACCCCACCGCGCTGGCGAAGTCGCTCGACGCCTTTGCGGCCGCGAACCGCGGGCTCGCCCCGATCGCGATCGTCGTCGATCAACTCTCCGTGCCGGAGAAAGACCCCGTGTGCGTCGATTCTGCGCTGTACGGGGCCGTATCGACCTACGTCACGCAGCTGGTGCCGCAGTGGGCAGCGCACCACCTCAACGTGACGCAGGACCACCGGTTCTGGACGATCGGCGGGTTCTCCAACGGGGGCGCGTGCGCGGCTCTCTACGGTGCGCAGCATCCGGACGTGTGGGGACAGATCCTGGACGTCTCGGGCAACGAGTTCCCCGGGTCGGAGCACGTCGATCAGACCGTGAAGGATGTCTACGGAGGGGATGCCGCGGCTTTCGCCGCCGCCGAGCCCGCGTCGGTCATGGCCGCCGCCCCGCCGGGTACCTACGCGGGTCATACGGCGATCTTCACGTGGGGTGGGGAGGACACCACGTACGGTCCGGGCCAGCAGTCGAACGCGAAGGCGGCGCAGGCCGCCGGATTCACCACGCTGACGCACGTCGTCGACGGAACCGGCCACACGGGTGAGGCGCTCGATGGAGGCCTGACGTTCGGGATCGCCGCCCTGGGCCCGGTTCTCGGCCTCGCGCCCCCGGCATCCTGAACCCAGGAACGACGAAGGGCCCGGTCGGTGACCGGGCCCTTCCTCTTCGTTGATCAGCCGGCGAGCGCCGCCTTCATGATCTCGGCGTGCTCGGTGGCGTGAACCTTGGGCGAACCCGTCGCCGTGGAAGCGGCGGCTGCGCGCGAGATGACCCGGATGCCGCGTCCGTCGAGCTTGTCCGCCAGCTCGAGGGCGACGAAAGGCCAGGCACCCTGGTTCTCGGGCTCGTCCTGCACCCACACCAGCTCGGCGTTGGGGTACTGCGCGAGGACGGCGTTCAGCTCGTCGACCGGAGCCGGGTAGTACTGCTCCAGACGCACCAGGGCGATCTCGGGGTGGGGGTTCTTGTCGAGCTCCGCCCGAAGGTCCCAGTGGATCTTTCCGGCGTGCAGGAGAACGCGCGTGACGGCGCCGCGGTCGATGCCGCGATCGTCGTCGAGCACGGGCTCGAAACGACCCTCGAGGAAGTCCTCGACGGGGCTGGTCGCACCGCGCAGACGCAGCATCGCCTTCGGGGTGAAGACGACGAGCGGGCGGCGCGGGCGCTGGTAGGCCTGACGACGCAGCAGGTGGAAGTACGACGCGGGTGTCGAGGGACGCGCCACGATCATGTTGTCCTGTGCGCACATCTGCAGGTAGCGCTCGATGCGTGCGGACGAGTGGTCGGGGCCCTGACCTTCGTAGCCGTGGGGGAGCAGCAGAACGACGCTCGACTGCTGCGCCCACTTCTGGTCGGCCGACGAGATGAACTCGTCCACGACGGACTGCGCGCCGTTGGCGAAGTCGCCGAACTGTGCCTCCCACAGGACGAGGGCGTCCGCCCGCTCGACCGAGTAGCCGTACTCGAACGCCATGGCGGCGTACTCGCTGAGCAGCGAGTCGTAGATCCAGAAGCGGCCCTGGTTCTCGCTGAGGTTGGCCAGCGGCAGCCACTCCTGCCCGTTGTTGCGGTCGTGGAGCACCGCGTGACGCTGCACGAACGTGCCGCGGCGCGAGTCCTGGCCGGCCAGACGCACGGGCGTGCCCTCCATCAGCACCGAGCCGAAGGCGAGGAGTTCGCCGAAGGCCCAGTCGATGTTGCCGTTGCGGCTCATGTCGAGACGCTTGTCGAGCAGCTGCTGGAGCTTGTTGTGCACCGTGAAGCCGTCGGGCTTGTTCACGAACGCGTCGCCGATGTGATGCACCACCTCGCGCGACACTCCCGTGGTCTCGGGTGCGCCCACGACGACGTCGTCGGCCGCGTCGGTGGAGACGACCGGCGTCGAGCCGGTCTCGGCGGCGTGCGTGTCGGCGAACGCGACCTCGAGGCGATTCTGGAAGTCCTGCTTCGCCTGCTCGTACTCGTCTTCGGTGATGTCTCCGCGGCCGACGAGCGACTCGGTGTACAGGCGCCGCACCGAGCGCTTCGCCTCGATGAGGTTGGTCATCAGCGGCTGCGTCATCGACGGGTCGTCGCCCTCGTTGTGACCGCGACGGCGGTAGCAGACGAGGTCGATCACGATGTCGCGGTGGAACTCCTCGCGGTAGAGGAATGCCAGATCCGCAGCGCGGACGACGGCTTCGGGGTCGTCGCCGTTGACGTGCAGGATCGGGGCCTGGATCGTCTTGGCGACGTCGGTGGCGTACACCGAGGTGCGCGCGTCGGTCGGGGTGGTGGTGAAACCGACCTGGTTGTTGACCACGACGTGGATCGTGCCGCCGGTCCGGTAGCCGCGCAGCTGCGACATCTGCAGCGTCTCGACGACCACGCCCTGACCGGCGAAGGCCGCGTCGCCGTGCACGAGGATCGGCAGCCACGAGAAGGTGCCGATGGGCTTGCGATCCTGCTTCGCGCGAACGATGCCCTCGAGCACACCGTCGACGGTCTCCAGGTGCGACGGGTTCGCGGCGAGGTACACCGGCAGTTCGTCGCCCGAGTCGCCCACGAAGGTTCCCTCGGTGCCGAGGTGGTACTTCACGTCGCCCGAACCGCGCTTGCTTCCCACGGCGACAGCGCCTTCGAACTCGCGGAACACCTGGCCGTAGGTCTTCCCGGCGATGTTCGTCAGCACGTTGAGGCGCCCACGGTGGGCCATACCGATCGCGGCGCCGTCGAGTCCCGCGGAGGCGGCACCCTGGAGGATCTGGTCGAGCAGCGGGATGAGCGACTCGCCGCCCTCGAGGCTGAAGCGCTTCTGTCCGACGAACTTCGTCTGGAGGAAGGTCTCGAACGCCTCGGCCTGGTTGAGCTTCGACAGGATGCGCAGCTGCTCGTCGTGGCCGGGCTTGGTGTACTTGACCTCGACGTTGCGCTGGAACCACTGACGCTGCGCGGGGTCTTGGATGTGCATGTACTCGACGCCGAGTGTGCGGCAGTACGAGTCGCGCAGCACTCCGAGGATGTCGCGGAGCTTGGCGACGCGCTTGGCGCCCAGGCCGCCTGTGACGAACTCGCGGTCGAGGTCCCAGAAGGTCAGGCCGTGGGACTCGATCTCGAGGTCGGGGTGGGTGCGCTGAACGTACTCGAGCGGGTCGATGTCGGCCATGAGGTGGCCGCGCACGCGGAACGAGTTGATGAGCTCCTGCACGCGGGCGCTCTTGTCGATGCGCTCCGAGACGTCGACGCTGATGTCGGCGGCCCAATGGATCGGGGCGTAGGGGATGCGAAGGGCGGCGAAGATGTCGTCGTAGAAGCCGCGCTGGCCGATGAGCAGCTCGTGCACCTTCTTGAGGAATTCACCCGACCCGGCGCCTTGGATGACGCGGTGGTCGTACGTGCTGGTGAGCGTGATCGTCTTGCCGATCGCGAGCTCGTTGAGCGTCTTCTCGCTCGCGCCCTGGAACTCCGCGGGGTACTCCAGTGCGCCGGCGCCGATGATGGCACCCTGACCGCGCATGAGACGGGGGACCGAGTGGACGGTGCCGATGCCGCCGGGGTTGGTCAGCGAGATCGTGGTGCCCTGGAAGTCGCCGGGCGTGAGCTTGTTCGACCGTGCACGGCGGACGAGGTCTTCGTACGAGGCGAGGAACTCCCCGAACGTCAGAGTGTCGGCGCGCTTGATGCTGGGCACGAGGAGGGCGCGGGACCCGTCGGGCTTGGGCATGTCGATCGCGATGCCCAGGTTGACGTGTGCGGGGGCCACCACCGAGGGCTTGCCGTCGATCTCGGCGTAGTAGACGTTCTGGCTCGGGAACTCCTTCAGCGCCTGGATGAGCGCCCAGCCGATGAGGTGCGTGAAGCTGACCTTGCCGCCGCGCGTGCGGGACATGTGGTTGTTGATGACGATGCGGTTGTCGATCATCAGCTTGGCCGGGATCGTCCGCACGCTCGTCGCGGTGGGCACCGTCAGCGAGTCGTCCATGTTGCTCGCGAGCGCCTTCGGCATGCCCTTGAGGACGGTGACCCGGTCTTCTTCCGTGCTCTCAGCGCTGGCCGAGGGCACCGCGTTCGGGGCCTGCGCGGGGATCGGCTGCGGCGCGGCGGGCTTCGCTGTCGTGCGGGCGACCGGGGCCTGACCGACCACCGGGATGGGTGCGGTCACGGGCTTGGGCTCGGACGCCGTGGTCGCAGACGCGGACTGCGGCGCGGACGGCGGAGCCGCGGCCCCGGCGGATCCGTCGACGACCGGGTGGTACGCCTCCAGAATCGGCCACCAGGCCTTGTCTACGGAGTGCTTGTCGGCCTTGAACTGTTCGTAGAGCTCGTCTACGAGCCACTCGTTCGCGCCGAACTCGCCCTCGCTCGAAGTACCGACGCCCGTCACCTGGCTCGACACAGTCGATCGCCTGCTTTCCTCGATGAAGATTCGTGTGGATGCACGCAGACCGTCTTCGTTGCGCACTATCTCCAGCCTAGCCGAGGATCCTGGGCACACTCCGGGGTCTTGCCATCCGGCGGATGTGGTGGAGTGGATGTCATGGAGTTCTCCGGTGCACAGCCCGATGTCGATCTGACCTACTCCGACGTCTTCCTGGTTCCGCGTCATTCCGATGTGGGGAGCCGCCTGAGCGTCGACCTCGCCCCCGGCGACGGAAGCGGGGCCACGCTGCCGCTGGTGTCGGCCAACATGAACTCCGTCACCGGCCCGCGCCTGGCCGCGACTCTGGCGCGCCGCGGGGGCCTCGGCGTCCTTCCGCAAGACATGCCGTTGCCGAACCTGGTGGAGGCGGTGCGGTGGGTCAAGTCGCAGCCGGTCGCGTGGGATGCGGCGTTGGTGTTTCCCCCGTCGGCGACCGTGGCCGATGCCCGGCTGGTCCTGCCCGCGGTGTCCGGGCGGGGGATCGTCGTCGCCGACCAGCGCGAAGACGGCACGGTCGCTCTCGACGGATACCGGGGGATCGTGCCTGCGCCGCGCCTGGCCACCGCGCTCCCGGATGCCACCCTGGGCGACATCGCCCGCACCGACGCTCCCCTGGTGGAGGTCGAGCGCATCGGTGACCCGCACGAGGTGTTCGAGCTCGTGGGGTCTGCCGACATCGTGGCGGTGGTCGACGGCGACCGCATCGTCGGCACTCTGTCCGCCCGGAGCGCGCTGCGCGACTCGGTGTACCGGCCGGGTGTCGACGCGGACGGCCGGCTCATCGTCGCCGCCGCCGTCGGCATCAACGGGGACGTCGCGGGAAAGGCGCGCGCGCTCGCCGCTGCCGGTGTCGACGTTCTCGTGGTCGACACCGCGCACGGCCACCAGGAGCAGATGCTGCGCGCCCTGCGCGAAGTGGCAGGGCTCGGTCTCGGCATCCCGATCGCCGCCGGCAACATCGTCACCGCTGAAGGCGCGCGCGATCTCACGGCGGCGGGTGCTTCGATCCTCAAGGTGGGGGTGGGCCCTGGCGCCATGTGCACCACGCGCATGATGACCGCGGTCGGGCGGCCGCAGTTCTCCGCCGTGCTCGAGACCGCCGAAGCCGCGCGTGCGGCGGGGGCCCACGTGTGGGCGGACGGTGGCGTGCGATACCCGCGCGACGTGGCGCTCGCGCTCGCCGCCGGCGCGGCATCCGTGATGGTCGGGTCGTGGTTCGCCGGAACGATCGAGTCGCCCGGGCTGCTGCGCGCCGACGACGGTGGTCGGATCTACAAGGAGTCGTGGGGGATGGCCTCGACCAAGGCGGTGCAGGGGCGGTTCCAGGGGCTGGACGCGTTCGAGCGGGCCCGCAAGGAGCTCTTCGCCGAGGGCATTTCGTCCTCGCGCATCTACTTGGACCCGCAGCGTCCCGGTATCGAGGATCTGCTCGACATGATCACCTCGGGTGTCCGGTCCTCCTTCACCTACGCGGGGGCGGCGACCGTGGCGCAGTTCCACGAGCGCGCGCGCGTCGGCCTGCAGTCGGCCGCCGGGTACGAGGAGGGGAAGGCGCTGCCGGTCAGCTGGTGAGGGCCCGTGTCGCCTCGACATCGGCCTCGAGCGTGATCCACGCGCCCAGCTGCACCGACAGATCGAGGTCGTCCCCGTCGTCCCGCGCCGCGCGGCGGGGGTCCGCCGGGAAGCGCCCGCCGCGCGCCCCCGCCCACAGCGCGTCGGCGTTCTGACGGATCAGCTGCGCCGCGCGGGCGGCATCCTCGTGGGGAAGCAGGCGCGCCGCCACCGCGAGGTAGCGCGCGAGGATGCCGGCGAACAGCCCTCCGTCCCCGCCCCCTGCCGCGGGGAACAGGCCATCGTCGGCGGAGCACCAACGGTCGACGGCGCGAACGACGGCCGCCGCGCGGTCCCCGTCGCCGAGCGAGAGCGCGGCCCCGATCGCCACCCCCTGGTTGTAGGTCCACAGCTCGTGACGAACGGCACCCTCCTCGATCCCATCGCGGATGAGGCCGGTGGCGGGGTCCTCGAGCGTCGCGGCCATCCACCGGTTGAGCTGCTCGGCGCGGGGGCGATGCCGGCTGGGCGCGAGCACCATCGCGGCGGGACCGTTCGCCGGAGCGTTGAAGAGGGCGCTGCCGACGCGCCACGGCAGAGCTCCGACGCCCGGGTCGATCGCGCGTTCCAAAATCCGCGCGATCCGAGCGCGCGCCCGACCCCGGGGGCGCACCTCCGCGAGCGCAAGGGCCATCCACGCGATGTCGTCGTAGAACGGCGTGACCCAGCTTCCCGCGGTACGGACGGTGACTCCGCGCAGCACCTCTCCGATGAGTCGTCGTCGCCCGCGCTCGGGGCGATGATGCTCCGCCTCTCCGAGGGCGTGGATCAGATGCGCGTGCCACCAGTAGTGCCAGGTGCGAGCGCCCTCGCCGCCCGTGGCCGCGTGCGCCCACGCGACCGGACCGTAGCGGCGGATGTAGCTCGTGCGCACCGCGGCCTCCGCGGCCGCCGCCCGCTGTTGCGCCGAGGCCATGGCATCCATCTCTCCATCCTGGGGGGAGGGGGATCGGATGCCGACATGCCGGCGACGGTGTCGGCATCCTGCCCTAGAATCGGGGGCACGATGGACGACCCTCCCAGTTGTAGACCCAAGCCCCGACGCCCCTCTGCCGCCGTGAGCGGGGGTGACGCGTGATGGACTACGTCATGCTGGGCGTGGGGCTGCTTCTCACGGTGGGGACCGGGTTGTTCGTCGCCAGCGAGTTCGCGCTGGTCAACCTCGACCGGGCCGACCTGGAATCCCGGCGGGCGGCCGGCGAATCGCGGCTGTCGCTGACCATTGACGCGCTGCGCATCACCTCGACGCACCTCTCCAGCGCGCAGCTGGGCATCACGCTGACGACGCTCCTCACCGGTTACACGATGGAGCCGGCGATCTCGAATCTCCTGCGTCCGGTGTTCCTGAGCTGGTCGCTGCCGGAGGCGATCGTCGCGCCCGTCGCGGCCGTCGTCGGTATCGGCGTCGCGACGGTGCTGTCGATGATCCTCGGTGAACTGGTCCCGAAGAACTTCGCCCTGGCGATCCCGCGCCAGACCGCCAAGCTCGTCATGCCCTTCCAGGTGGCGTTCACCGCGGTCTTCCGCCCCGCGGTCGCTGTTCTCAACGGCAGTGCGAACGGTGTCCTCCGGGCGATGGGCGTCGAGCCGAAGGAGGAGCTCTCCGGGGCGCGCACCGCGGAAGAGCTGTCGAGCCTTGTTCGGCGGTCGGCCAGCGCCGGCATGCTCGAGGAAGACACCGCCTCCCTCCTCGACCGCAGCCTCACGTTCGCCCGGCTGAGCGCCGCCGACGTCATGACCCCGCGCCCGAGCGTGCACGCGCTCGCCGCGGGCGAGCCCACCGACGCGGTCATTCAGCTCGCTCGTCGCACCGGCCACAGCCGTTTCCCGGTCTACGACGACTCGATGGACGACATCGTCGGCGTCGTCCATTTGAAGGCGGCCGTCGCGGTCCCGCGCGACCGACGCGCCGACGTCCCGGTCGCGGCGCTGGCCACCGAGCCGCTGCGCGTTCCCGAGACGGTTCACCTGGACACCCTCGTCGCGGAGCTCCGCTCGCGCGGCTACCAGTTGGCGATCGTCGTCGACGAGTACGGGGGCACCGCGGGCGTCGTGACGCTCGAGGACCTCGTGGAAGAAATCGTCGGCGAGGTGCTCGACGAACACGATCGCTCCCGGGCGGGCGTCGTGCGGACCGCGGCATCCCTGACCTTCCCGGGCGACCTTCGTCCCGATGAGCTCCTCGACCGCGCCGGGGTGCGTGTGCCCGAGGGCGAGGTCTACGACACCGTGGGAGGCTTCCTCATGGCGGCGCTGGAACGGATCCCCGCGGTGGGGGATGAGGTCGCCATCGAGGACGGCGTGCTCACCGTGCACCGCATGGACGGACGCCGGGTCGACCGGGTGCAGTTCACGCCCTCCCCGGTCGAGGAGGGGGTCGACGACCTCGTGCGGGCGGCTCGAGGGGGTGACCAGCGATGAGCGATTGGGCGGGAATCGCGTGGCTGGTCGTGCTGCTGGTCGCCAATGCCTTCTTCGTCGGGTCGGAGTTCGCCGTCATCTCGGCGCGACGCTCGCAGATCGAGCCCCTTGCCGAGCGTGGCTCGCGGGCGGCGAAGACGGCGCTGTACGCGATGGAGCACGCCACGCTCATGCTCGCGACGTGCCAGCTCGGCATCACGATCTGCTCGCTGCTGATCCTCAACGTCTCCGAGCCGGCGATCCATCACCTGATCGCCGAGCCGCTCGGACTCACCGGTCTGTCCGAGACGGTGGTCGACGTCGTCGGGTTCGCGGTGGCCCTGCTGCTGGTGTCGTACCTGCACGTGGTCTTCGGCGAGATGGTTCCCAAGAACCTCGCGTTCTCGCTGCCCGACCGCGCGGTGCTGATGCTCGCACCGCCGCTCGTGGCGGTGTCGAAGGCGTTCTACCCGATCATCGTCGCGCTGAACTGGATCGCCAACCACGTGGTGCGCCTGTTCCGCGTCGAGCCGAAGGACGAGGCCACCTCCACCTACACGCTCGACGAGGTGGCGACCATCGTCAACCAGTCCCGCCGCGAGGGCGTGCTCGACGACGTCGCGGGAACCGTGACGGCGGTGGTGGAGTTCACCGAGAAGAAGGCCGCCGACATCGCCGTGCCGGTGGCCGACCTCGTGACCCTCCCCGAGACGACGACGCCCGCCGAGATCGAGCGTGCCGTGGCGGTCCACGGCTACTCCCGGTACGTGATCGTCGACGGGCACGGACACCCGACCGGCTACGTCCACCTCAAGGATGTGCTCCGCGTCGCCGACGGACCCGACGACGCCGCGGACATGGCCCGCCCCATTCCGAGCAAGCGCATTCACCACATGGTGTCCGTGCGTGAATCGACCGACCTCGAGGACGCTCTCGCGCTCATGCGGCGCTCCGGCCGTCACCTCGCGCAGGTGCGCGACGACGCGGGAGAGGTGCGGGCGGTGCTGTTCCTGGAGGACGTCATCGAAGAGCTCGTGGGCGAAGTGCAGGATGCCACGGCGCGCCGCCGCTTCGCCTGACGGCCGCGCCGCCGAGGGTGCTCCCCTCGGCGGCGGCGTCCGTCAGTAGGCGCGCGCGTACTGCGGAGGAGCGGGGACGGTGACGCCGAGCTCGACCGCGGCGCGCAACGCGTAGTGCGGATCGCGAAGCCACTCCCGCGCGGCGAGCACCGCGTCGGCGCGGCCCTCGGCGACGACCGCCTCGGCGAGCCGAGCGTCGTCGATCATGCCGACGGCGGCGACGGGGATGCCGGTCTCGCGCCGGACCGTCTCGGCCAACGGAACCTGGTACCCCGGGCCCGCCGAGATGTTCTGGTGCGGCACGAGCCCGCCGCTGGAGACGTCGATCAGATCGGCGCCCGCCGCCGCCACGCGCCTCGCCGCGCGGACGGTGTCGTCGATGTCCCACCCGCCGTCGGCGGCGTCGGTGCCGGAGAAGCGGACGAACACCGCGGCATCCGGGGCGGCGTCCCGCACCGCCGCGGTGACGCGCTCGAGCAGACGCACGCGCCCGTCGAACGACCCGCCGTACTCGTCGTCGCGGTGGTTGCTGAGCGGCGACAAGAACTGGTGCAGGAGGTACCCGTGGGCGGCGTGCACCTCGAGGATCGCGAAGCCGGCCGCGACGGCGCGGCGCGCGGCATCCGCGAAGTCGTCGACGACCTTCTCGATGCCCGCGGCATCGAGTGCGCGCGGCTCCGCGAAGCCGGGGTAGGCCACGGCGGAGGGGGCGACGGTGGTCCAGCCGCCATCCGCGATCGCGACCGAGCCGCGGCCGCCCTTCAGGGGCGACGTGGTCGACGCTTTGCGGCCCGCGTGGCCGAGCTGCACGCCGGCTACGGCGCCGCGCGCGCGGATGGCCGCGACCACGGGTGCCCAGGCCTCGAGCTGCGCGTCGTTCCACAGGCCCACGTCGTCCGGCGAGATGCGCCCCTCCGGCGAGACCGCGGTCGCCTCGGCGATGACGAGTCCCGCACCGCCCGCGGCGAACTGCGCGAGGTGCACGTGATGCCAGTCGTTCGGGATGCCGTCGACCGCGCTGTACTGGCACATCGGCGAGACCCAGAGGCGATTCCGCATCTCGATACCGCGGATCGTCAGGGGAGTGAAGAGGGTGCTCACAGAGGGCTCCTGCGTTCTAGGGTGACGCCATGACGGCGAAGGACTGGACCGGGCGCGATGCGGCCCGCACACTGCGGGAGCCAACCGCCGACGACGACAAGTATTCCCGCGGCGTGGTGGGCATGCGGACGGGGTCGGCACGCTACCCGGGCGCGGCGGTCCTCGGGGTCGAGGCGGCCTGGCGGACAGGGACCGGGATGGTCCGCTACATCGGTCCGTCCCGCGCGCAGGATCTCGTGCTGCAGCGGCGGCCCGAGACGGTGACCGCCGACGGGCGCGTGCAGGCGTGGGTCATCGGGTCGGGAACGGATGCCACGGAACGCGATGCGGCCGAGACCGCGGCGCTCCGCGGCATCCTGTCGGGGGATGTTCCCGTCGTCTCGGATGCGGGCGCGCTCGACCTGGTTCCGGCGGCCTCCGCCTCCGTGATCGTCACGCCCCATGCGCGCGAACTCGCGCGGCTCCGCGAGACGCTCGAGCTCGCCCCCGAAACGCCGGAGGACCATGACGCGCGCGAGCGCATCGCCCGCGAGACGGCGGACCGTCTGGGCGGTGTGGTGCTGTTGAAGGGGGCAGTGACGATCGTCGCGGCCCCCGAGGGGTGGGCGCGACGGGTCGACACCGGTACGCCGTGGCTCGCGACCGCGGGAACCGGCGACGTCCTCGGCGGTGTACTCGGTGCCCTCGTCGCCGCCGCCGGCGCGGAGGGGCGGACGTCGCTTCACGACCTCGCGGCCTGCGCCGCGACGGCTGCGTGGGTGCACGGGGCGGCGGGATCCGCCGCGGCCGCCGCGCACGGCGGATCCGGCGGCCCGATCACCGCGCTCGATGTCGCCGACGCTGTACCCGACGTTGTCGCGACGCTGCTCCACGGCAGGTGAGCGACTCGATCGCATCACGGGTGACACCCGGTGCTTCCGCAGGCCGCGGTCGCGCGGTCAACGGCATCCGCGGGGGTCGGGGAGCCCGAGAGCGCCCGCTTAGGATGATCCGGTGGTGAGGCGTGTCGTCGTTCTGTTGCTGGCGTTCGTCGCCGTTCACGTCACCGTGGGGATCCTGGGCTATCAGCAGCCCAACGAACCCATGGGCGACGTGTATCTGGTGTACGAGCCGTGGTCGCGGTGCGCCCTCTTCGGCGGGGTGGACGTGTCCTCGTGCACGCGCTCGGTCGGCTGGGAGTGGCCGGGCATCACCGAGAAGTGGATCTATCCGCAGCTGGCTTTCCTGCCGATGACGTTCGCATGGCTCTTCGCCTGGGCCATCACGTACACCCCGGCCTGGGCCGTCACGGTGTCGCTGGCCAACCTGGTCGCCTTCGTCGTCCTGGTCGGATCGGGTCGTTCCCGCGGTCGCGTCCTCGCGGCCTGGTTCTGGCTCGCCGGGATCCTGCTCATCGGCCCGGTCGGCATCTACCGCATCGACGGGATCACGGTGCCGTTCGCGATCCTCGGTGCGATCTGGCTCGTCCGGCGGCCGTTCGTGGCATCCGTTCTGCTGTCGGTCGCAGTGTGGATGAAGGTGTGGCCCGCGGCGATTCTCGCCGCCGGCTTCGTGGCGATCCGCCGGCGGCTCGCGCTGGTATGGGGTGCGGTGGCGGTGTCGCTCGCGACGATCATCCCGGTCGTCGCGCTGGGCGGGGCTCCCTACGTCTTCGGGTTCGTCGGCGACCAGACCTCACGGGGCATCCAGATGGAGGCGCCCGTCGGCGGCCTCTACATGTTCCTGGCCGCGTTCTACGTGCCCGGCTCCGAGGTCTACTACGACGGTGACGTGCTGACCTTCCAGGTCACCGGACCGGGTGCGGACGCCGTCATCGCCGCGATGACGCCCATCATGCTGCTGGTGATGGTGGGCGTCGCACTCGTCGGGGCACGCAAGATGTGGCTCGGCGCGACGTTCCTCAGCCTGTTCCCGCCGCTGTCGCTGGCGCTGGTGACCGCCTTCATCGCGCTCAACAAGGTCGGCTCCCCGCAGTACTACGTGTGGCTCTTCCCGCCCGTCGTGCTCGGCCTCATGCTCGATCGCCGCCGCTGGTACGGCTTCGCCGCGCTGACGCTCGCGATCGCCGGAGTGACGCAGTGGGTGTACCCGCTCGTCTACGACGGACTGATGGCCACGCACCCCGCGCCGTTCCCGGTCGTTCTGCTCGAACTGCGCAACCTCCTCGCTGTCGTGCTCATGGTGTGGGCGATCGTGCGTGTCGTGCGGGTCTCCACGCACCGGGTGGCGCGGCCGAAGGACCTGCGCGAATGGGTGCTCGGGCGCCACTCGGTTCCCTCGCGGGTGACGGCGACCTAGGCTCGGATCATGCTCATCGCCTTCTCGGTCGCCCCCTCCGGAGTTGGAACCGCCTCGGCGGAGAACGCGGACGGATCGGTGCACGACGCGGTCGCGGCCGCGGTCGCCGTCGTCCGGGCCTCGGGATTGCCCCACCGCACCACCTCGATGTTCACCGAGATCGAGGGGGAGTGGGACGAGGTGTTCGATGTGGTCAAGCGCGCCACCGATGCCGTGCTGCCCTACGGGTCGCGCGTATCGCTCGTGCTCAAGGCCGATATCCGGCCGGGCCGCACGGGAGAGATCGACGGGAAGATCGAGCGTCTCGAGCGCGCGATCGACGACGCGTCCTGAGGGAGACGGCGGCGCCGGGCATCCGCGTCGCCGCCCCGGCATCCGCGCTGGGCGCCTGGCATCCGCGCTGGGCGGCCTGGCATCCGGGCTGGGCGCCCCGGCATCCGCGCTGGGCGGCCTGGCATCCGCGCTGGGCGGCCTGGCATCCCGCATAAACGCGATCCACTCGCATAAACGCGCTCTCCCGCCGTTTCTGTGCGCGGATCGCGTTTATGCGGCCGAGAGGAGCCTCGACACGCGGGCCGCCGAATCGATTCGACAGCGCGCGCTGCGGGCCGCTAGCATCGGCGAGTGATCTCTTCGACGACCTCGAAGGGTGCGGCGATGCGGGCGCTCCTTTCTCTCGCCATCGGCAGTTTCGGCATCGGCATGACGGAGTTCGTCGTCATGGGGCTGCTGCCCAACATCGCGCGCGATCTCGCTCCCGCCGCGTGGGCGGCGTCACCTGACGACGCGATCGCGCAGGCGGGCTGGCTGGTGTCGCTGTACGCCCTGGGCGTCGTCGTGGGAGCCCCGACCATCGCCGGTTCGGTCGCGCGGTTCCCGCGGCACCGCGTCATGATCGTCCTCGCCGCCGCGCTGACGTTCTTCACGCTGCTGACCGTCATCGCTCCCACGTTCGAGCTGGTCGCGGCATCCCGGTTCCTGGCGGGACTCCCGCACGGCGCGTACTTCGGCATCGGTGCTCTTGTCGCCGCCGACGCCCTCGGCCCCGGAAATCGCGCGAAGGGCGTCGCCTTCGTCCTGACGGGCCTCACGATCGCGAACGTCGTCGGTGTCCCGCTCGGAACACTGCTCGGGCAGCAGGTGGGCTGGCGCGCCGCGTTCGCCGTCGTCGCCGGGATCTTCCTGCTCGCGACCGTGAGCATCGCGTTCTTCGTCCCCGCCCACCCCGGGATGCCGGGACGCCGGCTGCGCGATGAGCTGCGCGTCTTCCGCCTGGGCCAGGTGTGGTTCGCGCTCGGCATCGGCGCGATCGGATTCGGCGGTTTCTTCGCGATGTACAGCTACATCGCCCCCATGATCACCGACGTCGCGGGTCAGCCCGAGTGGGTCGTGTCGCTCGTGCTCGTGCTCGTGGGCATCGGGATGACGGTCGGCAACGTGGTCGGCGGCACGTTGGCCGACAAAGACCTGCGCTTCTGGCTGCGGGTCGGGCTGATCGCCCTCGCTCTGGCATCCGTCGGTCTCGCCCTCGCCGCCGGCTGGATCGTCAGCCTCGCGTTCTTCGCGTTCCTCGTGGCGTTCTGCGGAGCGGCCCTGAGCCCGGCGATCCAAACGCGGCTCATGGATGTGGCCGAAGACAACCAGTCGATCGCCGCCGCCCTCAACCACTCCGCTCTGAACATCGGCAACAGCCTGGGGGCGTTCCTCGGTGGTCTCGTGATCGCTGCGGGTCTCGGGCTGGTCGCTCCCGCCTGGGTGGGCGCGGTGCTGGCGCTCGCGGGACTCGTCGTGGCGATCGTCTCCTACCGCGTCGAGGACCGCACCGGCCGCCACCCGGCCCACCGGATGCCGGCATCCGAGGCCGCGCGCACGGCGATCACGGGCTCGATCCCCACGCAGGGCTGAGTCCCGCCGCCGCTGCGGGAAGTGTCGTGCGGCGGTTCGGTGCGGTGCCGCGGGTTCGGTGTCGTGCCGCGGGTTCGGTGTCGTGTCCTGCCGCGTTCAGTGTCCAGGACACGCGGACGCCGGGGGCTCGTGTCGGCGTGTTGTGGACACTGAACGGCGGGGGCGGGTGCGCGGGGTGTCGTGCCGCGTTCGGTGTCCAGGACACGCGGATGTCGGGGGCTCGTGTCCGCGTGTTGTGGACACTGAATGGCGGGGCGGGTGCGCGGGGTGTCGTGCCGGGTTCGGTGTCCAGGACACGCGGATGGCGTTGGCTCGTGTCCGCGTGTTGTGGACACTGAACGGTGGGGGCTGAAGCACCGCCCCGGGGCGGCGGCATCCGGTCAGGCCGCGAAGAGGCGCCGGAGGTGGTGAGCCACGGCGGCGGTCTCGATGAGGAAGCCGTCGTGACCGAAGTCGCTCGTCAGGACCACTGCCTCGTCGCCGTCGAGGGTGTTCCGGATGCCGCGGGCGATGCGATGCTGCCCGTCCACCGGGAACAGCCGGTCGGTGTCGACCCCGAGCACGAGGGTCGTGGCGGTGACGCGACCCAGGGCGTCCTCGACGCCGTCGCGGTCGCGGCCGACGTCGTGAGAGTTCATCGCCTCGACGAGCGTCAGGTAGCTGTTGGCGTCGAAACGTCGCGTGAACTTGTTGCCGTGGAAGTCGAGGTACGACTCCACCGCGAAGCGGCCGCCGTGTCCCAGGGGACTCACACCGGACTGCCACGACCGCTGGAAGCGCTGGTTCAGCTCTGTGGGGCTGCGGTAGTTCAGCAGCGCCATGCGACGCGCGAGAGCAAGACCGCGATGCGGGCCGTCTCCGTCGGCGGCGTCGTAGAAAGCTCCCGACGCGAACCGCGGATCCATGCGAATCGTGTCGGCCTGCACGGTGTTCAACGCGATCTGGTCGGCCGTCGTGATCGGAGGCGCCGACAGGATGGCCGCTCGCTCGACCCGGTCGGGGCGGCCCACCGCCCATTCCAGTGCGTGCATGCCCCCCATGGAACCGCCGATCACCGCGGCCCAGCGGTCCACGCCGAGCGCGTCCGCGAGGGCCGCCTGTGCGCCGACCTGGTCGCGGATCGTGAGGTACGGGAAGCGCGCGGCCCACTCGTACCCGTCGGGCGCGATACTCGCCGGTCCCGTCGAGCCCTGGCATCCGCCCAGCATGTTGGGCGCCACGACGAACCAGCGATCCGTGTCGATCGCGGCCCCCGGCCCCACGAGGTCGCCCCACCAACCGGCGGTGGGGTGGCCGGGTCCGGCAGCCCCGCGCACGTGGCTGTCGCCGGTGAGCGCGTGCAGCACGAGGACGGCGTTGTCGCGCGCGGGGGAGAGTTCGCCCCACGTCTCGTAGGCCAGGCGGAAGCCGGGAAGGTGCTCACCGTTCTCGGTGCGGAATTCGCCGAACGCGGCGAACAGGCGCTCCCCGACCGGGTCTCCGTCCCGCCAGGCTCCGGTCGCCGGCGGACGGCCGAGGAGGGACCGCGCGTCGGCCTCCGTGATCGGCGCAGAGGGCACCGTGTCTTCGGAGATCTGCCAGTCCATGGCATCCATTCTCCCGGGTCGCGTCGCGCCCGGAGCGACTGTTACGCGCTTGTCCAGCCCCCGATTGCGCGCCGCTGTCCTGAGCATGATCGGGGCATGGCGAACTATCTCCTCATCGCAGCCTCGAGCGACATCGGCGGGGCGACGGCACGGCTTCTGCGCGACGGCGGACACCACGTGATCACGACGGCGCGCGACGCTTCGGTGATCGACCCCGACGTGGTGCTGGATGCCACCGACTTCGACGCCGTCGACAGGGTCGTCGCCGAGGCGGGTGACCTCGACGGCATCGCGGTCTTCGCGGGCTCGATGCTGCTGAAGCCCGCGCACCTGATCTCGCGGGCGCAGTACGACGAGACGATCGCGGCGTCGCTCACGACGTCCTTCGCGGTGGTGCGGGCGGCGGGTAAGCACCTCCGCAACGGGGGCTCGGTCGTGCTGTCGTCGTCCGCGGCGGCCCTGGCGGGGCTTTCCAACCATGACGCGATCGCCGCGGCAAAGGCCGGGGTGATCGGGCTGGCGCTGTCCGCGGCGGCGAGCTACGCGAGCCACGGGCTCCGCGTGAACGCGGTGGCGCCGGGTCTCGTGCAGACGCGCTTGACCGAGGGGCTGACCTCGAGCGACATGTCGCGCAAGGTGTCGGAGGCGATGCACCCGCTGGGCCGCCTCGGCGAGCCGGAGGACATCGCGCGCGCCGTGGAGTTCCTCCTCGACCCGGCGAACGACTGGATCACGGGCCAGGTGCTCGGCGTCGACGGCGGCCTCGGCGCCCTCCGTCCTCGTCAGCGCGTCTAACGCCCCCGGCCCCCCGCCCCCCCCGGGCGTGAGTCGCCAGGATTTGTCGCCTCGGGCGCAGCCCGGGCGACAAATCCTGGCGACTCACGCAGCACCACGGGGGGCCACACGCGACGACGCCCCGACCCGGGGACCGGGGCGGGGCGTCGAGAGACCGCTTACGCGCGGGCGGCCTCGGACAGGCGCCGCGCGGCGGCGAGGGCCTGGTCGAGGTCGGCCTTGAGGTCGTCGATGTTCTCCAGACCCACCGACAGGCGCACGAGGCCCGGGGTGACGCCCGAGGTCAGCTGCTGCTCGGGGGTGAGCTGCGAGTGCGTCGTGGAGGCGGGGTGGATCACGAGCGAGCGGACGTCGCCGATGTTGGCGAGGTGGCTGAACAGAGTGAGCGAGTTGACGAACTCGCGCCCGGCCTCGACACCGCCCTTGAGCTCGAACGACAGCACGGCGCCGACACCCTTCGGGGCGTAGTTGTTGGCGGCGGCATACCAGGGCGACGTGGGGAGGCCGGAGTAGTTCACGCTCGCGACGTCGTCGTGCGCCTCGAGCCACTCGGCGATCTCCTGCGCGTTCTGCACGTGGCGCTCGATCCGCAGGGACAGGGTCTCCAGGCCCTGGATCAGCAGCCACGCGCTCTGCGGCGAGATGGCGGCACCCAGGTCGCGCAGCAGCTGCACGCGCGCCTTGATGATGTACGCCAGGCCGTCGCCGACGGCCGTCGTGTACGAAGCGCCGTGGTAGGACGGGTCGGGCTCGGTGAGGCCGGGGAATTTCTCGACGTTCTCCGACCAGGCGAACGTCCCGCCGTCGACAATCACGCCGCCGATGGTGGTGCCGTGGCCGCCGATGAACTTCGTCGCCGAGTGGATGACGATGTCGGCGCCGTGCTCGAACGGGCGGATGAGGTACGGCGTCGCGATGGTGTTGTCGACGATGAGCGGCACGCCGCTCTCGTGCGCGACGTCGGCGACCGTACGGATGTCGAGCACGTTGATCTTCGGGTTGCCGATGGTCTCGGCGAAGAACAGCTTCGTGTTCGGGCGGACCGCCGCGCGCCAGGCCTCGGGGTCGTCCTGGTTCTCGACGAACGTCGTCTCGATGCCGAGCTTGGCGAGGGTGTACTTGAACAGGTTGTACGTCCCGCCGTAGATCGAGCTCGACGAGACGATGTGGTCGCCCGCCTGCGCGATGTTCAGCACCGCGAACGTCTCGGCGGCCTGGCCACTGGCGACGAGGAGGGCGCCGGTGCCCCCCTCCAGTGCGGCGATGCGCTGCTCGACGACGTCCTGCGTGGGGTTCTGGATGCGGGTGTAGATGTTGCCGAACTCCGCGAGCGCGAAGAGGTTCGCGGCGTGGTCGGCGTTGTCGAACACGTACGACGTGGTCTGGTAGATGGGCGTCGCGCGCGCCTTGGTCACCGGGTCGGGCTGCGCGCCGGTGTGGATCTGCTTGGTCTCGAAACGCCAGTTCTCGGGTGCCGACACGGCTGCTCCTCACGTCTTCGGAGACCGCGACGGATGCCACGGCCTTCTGCGAGCGTAGGGACGTCCGGCCGCGTCGACAACAGGGCGGACACGCACCGTAATCTGCGCCGGGCGCTGCTGTCCGCGCGCCCGACGGTAGCGTGGGGGCCATGGCGAGACGTGCGGTGGTGACCGGGGCGAGTTCGGGAATCGGTGAGGCGGCCGCACGGGCGCTGCGCGCCCGCGGATGGGACGTCGTGGGGGTCGCCCGCCGCGCGGAGCGGCTCGCCGCGCTCGAGGCCGAGACGGGCGTCGTCGCCCACGCCGCCGACCTCACCGACGGTGACGCCGTCGCCGGTCTCGCCGCGTGGCTCGACGACACGGGCGGCGTCGATGCCCTCATCCACGTCGCCGGGGGTGCGCGCGGCGCCGACCGCGTCGAAGACGGCCATCCGGACGACTGGCGCTGGATGTTCGAGGCCAATGTGCTGTCGTCGCAGCGGCTCGTGGCATCCCTCCTTCCGCTCTTGCGTCGCGCCGCGGCGCGCGCGGGATACGCCGACCTGCTGTTCGTCACGTCGACCGCCGCGCAGGTGGCCTACCCCGGCGGTGCCGGGTACAACGCGGCCAAGGCGGGGGAGTCGATGCTCGTGCACGCGCTCCGGCAGGAACTGAACGGCGAACCGGTGCGGGTCATCGAGATCGCCCCCGGGATGGTGCGCACGGAGGAGTTCACGCTCAACCGCCTCGGCGGGGATCAGGCGGGTGTCGACAAGCTGTACGAGGGCGTCCAGGCGCCGCTCCTGGCCGAGGACGTCGCCGACGTGATCGTCTACGCCGTTGATGCCCCCGGGCACGTCAACCTCGACCTGGTCACGGTGCGCCCGGTGGCGCAGTCCGCTCAGCACCTGCTCGCGCGAGGGCCCCTCCGCGTGCGCGGCGCGGAGGACTGACCGCCGCGAGCCCGGGGCGCGCGTCAGACCACGTCGCCGCGCGCGGCGTGGGCGGAGGCCTCGGCCTCGGCGGTGTCGGCGAAGGCGACCTTCGGAACGAACAGCAACAGCACGGCCGCGACGAAGCCCCCGGCCGCGCAGATCGCCCACACCGTGATGTATCCCGCGAGCGGTGCGGCCGTGGCGGCCACCGCGGCACCCGCTCCGCCCGCGAGCACCACGCCGAACACCGCCGACGACATCGTGCCGCCGATCGTCTTGGTCGTGTTGGTGAGGGCGGATGCCACACCCGTCTGTCCGCGCGGGGCGGCGGCCGCCGCGGCCGCGGGCATCGCCGCCACCAGGGCGCCCGAGCCGAGCCCGGCGATCGCCAGGCACACGAGCACCTCCCACAGTTCGGTGTGGAGCGGAATCAGCAGGACATACCCCGTCCCGACGAGCGCCGCCGCGCCGATGAGGACGGCCCGCGGGCTCGCGCGCCGTGACGTGACGGCGAAGAGCACCGCGCCGACGATGAGCGACACCAGGTACACCCCGATCACGTTGGAGCGGTCGGTGGCATCGAGTCCGAGCCCGTAGCCGAGGGAACGATCGGTCCCCGCGTACGTGGCGAGCGGCCCCTGCGCGCCGAGCAGACTGATGCCCACGAGGAACGCCGTCACCTGGACCGGCCACATCTCGGGGCGTCGGAGCACACGGATATCGACGGCGGGGTCGGGGCGTCCGAGTTCGTATCGGGCGAACACCACCAGCAGGATCGCACCGAGCACGAGCAGGGAGACGATGACGGCGGGGCCGGGCCCGGCGGGCAGTCGCACGAACGACAGTGCGCCGGTCACGCACAGGAGCGCCGCGGCGAGCAGCACGAACCCGCCGATGTCGAGTCGCCGGGCGCCCGGCATCCGCTCGGATTCGGGGACACCGAACCAGATCACCACGCACACCAACGTCACGGCGATCGCGGGGACGGTCAGCGCGAGCCGTAGATCCCCGCCGACGGCGGCGAAGAGGCGACCCGCCGCCAACGCCCCCAGGATCGCGCCGGCCTGCAGCCCCACGACCAGGAGCCCCGCGGCGCGGCGGGTCTGCGAGACCCCGCGGCTCTGGCGGCGTCCGCGGTCGAAGATCAGGGCGATCTCCAGGGGCAGCCACACGACGTAGAAACCCTGGAGCGCCCACGCGATGAGGAAGGTCGGGAAGGTGTCGGCGAACACCAACCACCAGCTCGCGGCGGCCGTCGCGAGGGCGGAAGCGAGGAGGATGCGCTTGTGCCCGAACATGTCGCCGAGCTTGGCGAGAACGGGCAGCACGAGGGCCGAGAGCAGCAGCTGCGCCGCCTCGAACCAGTTGACGTCGGCGTCACGGATGCCGAGATGAACGACGATGTCGGGCAGCAGCGGCACGTAGTACCCCTGCAGGATGCCGCTGGCGAGCTCCACCAGCACGAACCACCCGATGAGTCCCGCGGTCACCCCGAGCGCGGACCCGCGCACCCGGCCGACCGCGCCCGAGACGCGCGACATGGCGTGAGGCTAGCACCGGGCCCGGCGGCATCCGGGAGACACCCTAGGGTGAGAGACACACGATGAGAGGCGATGGGCGTGGCGAAGACGACGGATGACCGCGAACGACTGACCTGGGACGACTTCGGCACCGCCACGCGGGACATCTCGCGGGCGATCGTCGCCGACGGGTTCATCCCCGAGGTGGTCGTCGCGATCGCGCGCGGAGGGCTGCTCCCGGGCGGTGCGATCGCGTACGGCCTCGGCGTGAAGAACTGCGGTGCCTTGAACGTGGAGTTCTATACCGGCGTCGGAACGGTGCTCGATGCGCCCGAAGTGCTGCCGCCCGCGCTCGACCTGTCGTACCTGGAGGGACGGCGCGTCCTGCTCGTCGACGACGTGGCCGACAGCGGTCGCACTCTCGACCTCGCGGTGAAGCTGCTCGACCGCCACGGTGCCGAGGCCCGTTCGGCGGTCATCTACACCAAGCCGACCACCGTGATCGTCCCGGACTATTCGTGGAAGGACACGTCGCTCTGGATCGACTTCCCCTGGTCGCACCAGGGGTCGGTGCGAGACGAAGACGCCGCGTGACCGGGAAGTCCCTTGCGCAGCTCGCCGACGCCGGACTCATCCACGCCTCCTGGGTCGAGCCGTTGGCTCCCGTCGCGGCCGATATCGCCGACATCGGGGAACGCTTGCGCGCCGAGGGCGCCCCATACCTTCCCAGTGGCGAGCTCGTGCTGCGGGCGTTCCGCACGCCGCTGGACGCGGTCCGCGTGCTCATCGTCGGTCAAGACCCCTATCCGACGCCGGGGCATCCGATCGGCCTGTCGTTCGCGGTGGATCCGCACGTCCGGCCTCTGCCGCGCAGCTTGACCAACATCTATCGCGAGATGTCGGACGACCTGGGCATCGCGCCGGCGGCCCACGGCGACCTCTCCGCCTGGGCCGACCAGGGTGTCATGCTCCTCAACCGCGTCCTGACCGTCGCCCCCGGGGCGCCGGGCTCGCACCGCGGCTGGGGGTGGGAGCGGGTCACCGAGCACGCCATCCGCAGCCTCGCCTCGCGCGAGCAGCCGCTCGTGGCTCTCCTGTGGGGCCGGGATGCCGCGAACCTCACCGGTCTGCTCGGTGACACCGCGATCGTGGCATCCGCGCACCCGTCGCCGCTGTCGGCCCGTCGCGGCTTCTTCGGTTCGCGACCGTTCTCGCGTGTCAACGCGCTCCTGGAGGAGCAGGGCGCTGCTCCCGTGGACTGGCGGCTCCCCGGCTGAGGACGGACAACGCCCGAGCGGGCGGGTCTTCGCCCTCGCCTCCCGTGGCCGCGGTCACACGGCCGAAACGGGCGGCGCCGTAAAGTGGGCTCGTGCTGGAAGAGGAGTACGAGAAGAGCCGACGCCGGCTGCCGCTGCACCTGCGACGTGCGCCCGAGCCGGAGCGGCCGTTCTCGTACGAGATCAGACCCGCCACGGAAGGCGACATCCCCGACATCCGTGAGATCTACAACTACTACGTGCGCAACTCGGTCGTGACTTTCGATGAGAAGGCGTGGTCGATCGCGAAATGGCGCGAGAAGTTCGACACGCTGCAGCGCCTGGGCCTGCCCTTCCTGGTCGCCGAGTCTCCCGGGGGGCAGATCCTCGGCTATGCACTCGTGCAGCCGTGGCAGTCGAAGTCGGCTTACCGCTATACCGTCGAGAACTCGATCTACCTCGGGCAGGCGGCATCGGGCAAGGGCCTCGGGCGCGCGCTCCTGGAGGCGCTCATCGAGGCGTGCTCCGAGAAGGGCATCCGCGAGATGGTCGCGGCCATCAGCGACAAGGGCGCAGATGCCTCGATCGCGCTGCACCACAAGCTCGGGTTCACCGAGGTAGGGCGCATGGGCCGGGTCGGCTTCAAGTTCGGCCGGTGGCTCGGCGTCGTGTACCTGCAGAAGAGCATCCCGTCGAAGAAGAAGCGGCGGAAGCTGTTCGGCTGAGCACCCCGCCCCGGCACCTCCCGACCGCCCCGGCCAGGGGAGATCAGGTCCGGTGCGCTCCGGCCGCACGGCGAACTTCGTCGATCAACGCGCGCCACGGGCCCTCGACCTGTGTGTCGGCGAGGCGCGCGTGATGCACGGCGGTCCCGCCCTCCTCGACATCGATGCGCCACTGGAAGCGGTCGGCCCCGCTCGACGGCGGGGGAGGCGCATCCCACGGGCAGCGGTCGATCAGTGAGCGCCAACGCGAAGCCCCCTCGGGGTCGGGTTCGGCACGCCACCGTCGCGACATGCCGGCGATCCCGCCCGAGCGCACGACGACGACGGCGAACGTCGGTCCGGGCGTGGCCTCAGGTCGTGGCATCCTTCTGCGCTTCGACGCCCACCTCGGCCCATGCGGCGCGGACGGCGTCGACCTCCTCCGACTCCTCACCGTACTCCGCCACCGCGGCGGCGCGGGTGGCGGCGGCGAACGCGGCGAAGTCGGCGGTCACCGACAGCGACCCCGATGTGAGGGTGTGGTACCAGATGAGACCCGCCCGCTCCCACGCGAAGCCGCCCAAGCGGGTGGCGACGAGGAAGAATGCCCGGTTGGGGATGCCGGAGTTGATGTGCACGCCGCCGTTGTCGTCCTCGGTGTCGACGTAGTCGCGCATGTGCCCGGGCTGCGGATCGACGCCGAGGACGTCGTCGTCGTACGCCGTTCCCGGCGCCGACATCGAGCGCAACGCGACGCCCTCGACGGCGTCGGTGAAGATGCCTTCGCCGATCAGCCACGACGCCTCGTCGGCACGCTGTCCGCGCGCGTGCTGCTCGGCGAGAGCGCCGAAGACGTCGGAGAAGGATTCGTTCAGCGCTCCCGACTGTCCCTGATACTCGAGGCCGCCGGACGCCTCGGTGACGCCGTGACCGAGTTCGTGCGCGATCACGCTGAGCGAGCGGGTGAAGCCGACGAACACCTCGCCGTCGCCGTCTCCGAAGACCATGCGCTCGCCGTTCCAGAACGCGTTGTCGTAGTCGACGCCGAAGTGCACCGTCGCCAGGAGCGACCCGCCCGCGGCGTCGATGCCGTCACGGGCGAAGGCATCCCAGAAGAAGTCGTAGCTCGCGCCGAGGCCGTCGTAGGCCTCGTCGACGGAGCGATCGCCGGTGGGGCCGTCGTCCTCCGTGCGCACGCGCCGACCAGGAAGCCGTTCGGTGTTGCCCGCGTCCGAGATGACGCGGTCGGGCGCGGGCGCGGCCTCGGCCACGAGCGTTCCGGCGTCGACCGACAGTCGCAGCCGCGTGCGCGCGGGGCGCTCGGGACGCGGGATGGCGAGGGTCTTCCGGGCCGCCGCGGCGGCGCGCGCCAGGCGCGGGTCATCGACGGACGCGAGCCGATCGAGCAGGAACGGGGGAACGATGCCGGGGGTCATGGGGCCGAGGCTAGCGCCGGTCACCGACATCGTGGCATCCGTTGCGCCCAGAACAGGAGGCGCCTTTCGAACAGGGCGATCCGGCCCGAATCGGCCTGTGCCGGACGCGGAGCCTGTTCTCGGCCGCGGTCGGGGGCGGAGGCGAACCGGTCAGGCCGGCAGAGTCGGGACCGACGCGAGCAGCTGCCGCGTGTAGGCGGCCTGAGGCTGCAGCAGGACCTTCTCGGTCGGGCCCTGTTCGACGACGCGGCCGTCCTTCATCACCACGACCTCGTCGCACACGTTCTGCACGACCCCGATGTCGTGCGAGACCAGCACGAGCGTCAGCTGCTCCTCGGTGCGCAGACGGGCGAGGAGGCGCAGGATCTGCGCGCGCATCGTCACGTCCAGCGCCGACAGGGGCTCGTCGCCGACGAGGATCCGGGGACGGTGGACGAGGGCGCGGGCCAGGGCGATGCGCTGCCGCTGCCCGCCCGAGAACTCGTGCGGGAATCTCTCCGCCGCCCCGGAGTCGAGGCCGACCTGCTCCAGCACCTCGCGGACGCGGGCCCGGCGATCTCCGTCGATCCCGAGCGCCCACAGGGGTTCCCCGACGATCCGGCCGACGCTCATGCGCGGGTCCAGCGACGCGTAAGGGTCTTGAAGCACGATCCCCGTGGCCCGACGGAGCCAGTGCAGTGACCGGGCCGAACCGCGCGCGTCGACGGTGCGCCCCTCCACCTCGACGCTCCCGGCGGAGGGGACGTCCAGCCCCAGCAGCAGGCGCACGAGCGTGGACTTGCCCGACCCCGACTCGCCGATGATGCCCACCGACCGGCCCGCGCGCACCGAGACGTCCACGTCCACCAGGCCCGCGGTGCGTTCGGTGCGGCGCCATCCCTTCGTGCGGGGCGCGACGTACGTGCGGGAGAGGCCGCGGGCGTGCAGGATCGTCTCACTCATGGCGCTGCCCGCCCTCCCGCTCGGTTCGGTGGCGATCGATCTCGGGATGCCACAGGGTCGCCGTCGCGTCCCGCAGCAGGGCCTGCGTCACCGGGGAGGCGGGCGCCCGCAGCAGGTCGGGCACCGCCGCCTGTTCGACGATCCGGCCGCGCTCGAGGACCACCGCGTGCGTGGCGACCTGCGCGAGCACGGCGAGGTCGTGCGTGATGAAGACCAGCGACATGTCGGCATCCTGAACCAGCGATCGCAGGAGCGACAGGATGCCGGCCTGAATCGTCACGTCCAGCGCGGTCGTCGGTTCATCGGCGATGAGCAGACGCGGTCGGCAGGCGAGCGCCATCGCGATGGCCGCGCGCTGACGTTGACCGCCGGAGAGCTGATGCGGATAGCGCGAGACGATGCGCTCCGGGTCGGGGAGCGCCACGCGCTCGGCCTCGGTGACCGCTCGGCGCAGCGCCTCGCGCCGCGAGACCCGCTCGTGGATGCGGACCGATTCGCCGATCTGGCGCCCGATCGTCCGGATCGGGTTCAGGGCCGTGCGCGGCTCCTGGAAGACCATCCCGATGTCGTCGCCCCGCAGCCGCGCGAGCTCGCGATCGGGGAGCCCGAGGATCTCGCGTCCGTTCCAGCGCACGCTGCCCGACGCGGTCGCGCCGTCGGGGAGCAGGCCGAGCACGGCCAGGGCGGTGAGGGACTTGCCGGAGCCCGACTCCCCGATGAGCCCCATCCGCGCCCCCTCGGCCACCGTGAAGCTCACTCCGTCCACCACGGTTCGGCCGCCGATGTCGATGCGCAGGTCCTCGACCTGGAGAGTCATGCGACCACCCCCGGGACGTGCGTCCGCGCTTGCGGGGTGCGCTCTGCGAGCGTGGGGTCCGCGGCATCCCGCAGCGCATCCCCGAGGAGGTTCAGTCCCAGGACCGTGACGGTGATCGCCAGTCCCGGCCAGACGACGGCGAGGGGATGCACCGCGATGTAGGCCTGGAGGTCGCTGAGGAGCACCCCCCACGACGGCTGGGTCAGCGGGGCGCCGAAGCCCAGGTACGACAGCCCCGCCTCCGCCAGCACCGCCACGGCCATTCCCCACGACAGCTGAACGATGAACACCGGTGCGACGTTCGGCAGGAGATGACGGAGGAGATTCTGGGCCGGGGTGAGTCCACTCGCGCGCCCCGCCAGCACGAAGTCGCTGTGCAGCACGCGCCTCAACTCGGGCCGTGTCACACGGGCGATGGTGACACCGAACCCGATGCCCACCGACCAGATGACGACGGCCAGCGACCCGCCCCACACCGCCGTGATCATCATCGCGATGATGAGGACCGGGAAGGCGACGAGGATGTCGACCAGCACGGCGATGCTCTCCCGCACCCACCGGGCCGTCAAGGCGCCCAGGGTGGCGAGGGCGATCCCGAGGAGCGAGGCGACCACGCCGGCTCCGACGGCCACCACGACGGTCGTCTGTGCCCCCGCCATCAGCAGGCTGAGGATGTCCCGGCCGTTGCCGTCCGTGCCGAGGAGGTGGGGCCACGACGGACCGAACCACCGGGAGCGGGCGTCCACACTCGCGGGGTCGAATGGCGTCCACACCAGCGAGACCAGCGCGGCGAGGGCGATGAGGCCGACCACGAGGATGCCGAACCGCCCCGTGCCGCTCCTCCACAGCCGGCGTAGCGTGCTCACGACGCCTCCCTCTGCCGCGGGTCGATCAGTCGGTGCACGAGATCGACGAGGAAGCCGACGATCAGGACGAAGCCGGTGAGCACGAGGAGTTCTCCCTGCACCTTGGGGAGGTCGCGGGCGGCGACGTCGGCGACGAGCATCCGGCCCACGCCCGGCAGGGTGAACAGCTGCTCGATGACGACAGAGCCGACGATGATGCCGGCGATCTGCAGTCCGAGGACGGTGATCACGGACAGGCCGACGTTGGGAAGACCGTGACTGAGCAACGCCCGCGTGCGCGTGAGGCCCTTCGCCGCGGCCGTGCGCACGTAGTCCTGCCCCTCCGCCTGGAGCGTCGCGCTGCGGACGAACCGCAACAACATCGCGCCTTCGACGACGCCGATCGTGATCGCGGGGAGGAGGAGGGCTCGGAAGGCCGCTGCCGGCTCGTTCCATCCCGCGCGCGGGAATCCCTGGGGAGGCAGCCACCCGAGCCACACGGCGAAGACGACAACGAGCATCATCCCCGCCCACACCACCGGCACCGCCGCGAGCGCCTGCGCGCCGACGCCGAGAGCCGTACCGTCCGGGCGTCCGCGGCGCAGGGCCGACAGCACCCCGAACGGCAGGCCCACGGCGAGCGCGACCGTGAGCGACATCGCCGCCAGCGGCACGGTCACCTGGGCCTTGTCGATCAGCTCGGCGGTGACCGGGGTGCCCGTGATCAGCGACGTGCCCAGGTCGCCGCGCGGGATCCCGCCGATCCAGTCGAGGTACTGCTGCCACAGCGGCTGCGTCAGTCCGAGACTCTCCCGCAGGGCTCCGACCTGCTCGGGCGTGGCTTGCGTTCCGGCGATGAGGAGGGCGACGTCGCCGGGCAGCACGCGCAGGGAGAGGAAGATCAGCGCGCTCGACACGGCCAGGCCCAGGACGAGCAGGCCCAACCGTGTCAGCGCATACCGGATCACTCCGACGAGACCGTCACACCCGCCAGCGGCAGGCGCACGTTGAGGGAGTTCTGCGGGAAGTCCGCGACGTTCGTGGCGACCGCGGTGAGCGGCGTCGACAGGAAGAGCCAATCGGCGGCGTCCTCCTCGGCGACGATACGGGCGGCCTCGGCCAGCAGGTCCGAGGACTGCTGTTCATCGGTCGTCGCGAGGGCTCGCGTGTACAGGCTCTGCACCTCGGGGTTGTCGTACCCGAAGTAGTACGACGGGTTCGCCCAGTTGCCGAAGTCGCGCGCCTCGACGTGACGGACGAAGCTCAGGTCGTAGTCCCGGTTGGTGTACACGTTCTGCAACCACGTCGGGAAGTCCACCGACTCCACCTTCAGCGTCACGCCGACGTCGGCGAACGAGGACACGAGGAACGTCGGGATCGAGGTCGGGTAGACGCTCGGAATCGTCAGGGTGAGGGTGAGGTCCTCGGCGCCGGCCTCGGCCAGCAGCTCGCGCGCGCGGTCGGGGTCGTACGCGATGTCGCCGGACAGGTCCTCGTAGCCGGGGTCGAGCGGGGGGATGGGGCCGGAGAGGGTTTGACCGGCCCCGAGCGTGTCGATGAGCGCCTGGTGGTCGATCGACAGGCGCAACGCCTCGCGCACACGCTGGTCGTCCAAGGGTGCGCGCGTGTTGTTGAAGGCGAGAGTGCCCTTGTCGGTCGTCAGCCCCGACTCGATCCGGAAGTCCCCGGTGCCGTCGAGCTGCCCCTGCAGTTCGGGGTCGATCTCGAGGGCGACATCCACGTCGCCGCTGAGGGCGGCGTTGATCGCGGCGCTCTGATCGGGGATGTAATCGAGCACGACCTCAGCGACGCCCGCCGGGTCGCCCCAGTAGGCGTCGTTGCGCGAGAGGACCAGGCTCTGGCCCGTGTTCCACGACGAGACCGTGAACGGCCCGGTGCCGTTGGTCGAGGTCTGGAAGTTCGTCGCGTCGTTGTTCTTGAAGATGAGGCCCGCTCGACCGGTCAGAGCGAACAGGAAATCGATGTTCGGCTGCGCGAGCGTGATGACGACGGTGGTCGGGTCGGGCGACGTGACCGAGGACACACCGGCGAGGTCGGCGCTGTTCTGGATCGTGGCGTCGTCCTTGGCGGTCTGCAGCGAGGACACGACGTCATCCGCGGTGAGGGCGCTGCCGTCGTGGAAGGTCACCCCCTGGCGGAGGGTGAAGGTGTACGTGAGCCCGTCCGACGAAACCGTCCAGTCGGTGGCGAGGGCGGGGACGATGGTGTTGTCGTCGTCGCCGTCGCGCGTGACCAGGCCCTGATAGACGTTGTCGACGAGCGCCTGCTCGAGCGCGGCTCCGCTCGTGCGACGGATGTCGAGGTTCGACGGCTCGAGCGAGAGGCGCACCGTGAGGGTGGCGTTCGGGTCCGGCTCGCCCGTCGCGGTCGGCGTCGTCGACGTGGCGGTGCACGAGGTGAACAGGAGAGCTCCGATCAGGAGCGCGCTCGTGGCGAGGGCGGTACGGCGCAGCATTGCGGGGAGTGTCCTTTCGCAGGCCGACGGCATCCGAGTGCTGTGGTGCCGAGGAGTGGGGTGAAGACAGCCTACTTTCACCCGCCGCGCCGCTGTCCCCGTGTGACACCGCGCGACACGGCCCGGCCGCTGCCGTCACCCCGCGTCGATGCGGTGCCGGATCAGCGTGGCGAGTCCGGCGGGATCCTCCTCCTGCACGTTGTGTCCGGTCGGGACGACGACGACCTCGGCTTCCGGAGCGCGACGCCGCAGCTCATCGGCGTCGGCGGCGGTCACGAACCCGCGACCTGCGCGCACCAGGGTCAGCGCCGCGGTCACCGCGCCGACATCGTCCCATCCCGTCGAGGCCAGCACCGCGCGCACGGCATCCGGCGTTGCGGTGTCGGAGCCGGCGGCAGCGGCCGCGGCGGCGAGATGGGCGAAGTGATGCTTCCATTCCACACGGCCGTCGGGGCGGACGCGCGTGTTGAGGAACACCCCGCGCGTGGCTGCCTCTCGGGATCCGCCTAGGCCGAACGACAGGGCCTTCTCGACCAGCTCGTCTCGCGTCGCCCAGTCGGTGGGCCCGGCGAAGAACTCCCGCAGCTGCGCCGGTCCGCCGCTCGGGTCGATCCCCGGAGTGATGTCGACGAGCACGACCCGCGCGACGAGGTCCGGACGGGATGCCGCGACCGCGGCCGCGGTGAGCCCACCCAGGGAGTGTCCGACGAGCACCTGTGGCCGGTCGGTCCAGGTCTCGAGCGCGCGCACGACGTCCGGGGCCAGGACCCGGGCGACGTAGGCCGCGTCGTCGCGCCAGGACGAGTCACCGTGACCGGCGAGGTCGATGGCCAGGGCCGGTGCGTCCAGATGCAGCAGCGTGGTGTCCCACGTGTGCGCGTTCAAACCCGCTCCGTGCAGGAACGTCACACGCGGAGCCTCCTCGCCCCACCGCAGACCGCTGATCACCCGCCCGTCGGGGAGCGTGAGGCGCACGCGCGCGACCGGTGGCACATCGACACCCGCGCCAGCCGCCTGCGCGGGCAGGAAGGAGAACTCGTCGGTCTCGGGCATGGAGCCAGCCTGGCAGCGCGCGCAGACGGCCGCCAGTCGGTGATGACACCGCCGTAGGCTGTCGGCATGGTCGAGGAACGACGCGTGCATCTGTCGAAGAAGGCTCCCGAGGCATACGCGGCGCTGAGGTCGTTCTCCAAGACCGTCGGGGGTCTCGCCGCGTCAGCGGGGATCGACGCCCGGCTGCGCGAGATCGTCCAGATCCACGCCTCGCAACTGAACGGGTGCGCCTACTGCGTCCGTGTCCACGTCGATGCCGCCGTCGCGGCGGGTCTCGACGCCGACACCATCGCCCAGATCGCGACCTGGCGGGAGTCCGGCGTCTTCGATGAGCGGGAACGGGCGGCCCTCGAACTGACGGAGTCGTTCACGTTCATCCACGACGACGGCATCCCCGACGAGGTCTACGACCGGGCGGGCGGCATCCTGAGCGAGCAGGAGTACGTGGCGCTCAGCTGGGTTCTCGTCGCCATCAACGCCTTCAACCGCGTGGCCATCGCGGGCCGGTACCCGGTGCCTCCGCGCCCCACCGCCGCGGCGACTCTCACCGACGGGGCGCTCCCGCCGGCCACCACCGCACCCCGCGCGCCGCACGACCACGGGGGTGCCGCGTGAGCTCCCTCGTCTCGGGGGCGACGAACTTCCGCGACGTCGGCGGTCTGCCCGCCGGCTCCACGCGCACACGCGACGGCGTGCTCTTCCGGTCGGGCAATCTCGTGCACGTCGATGACGCGGGCCTGCAGACCCTGGCCGCGCTGGGGCTGCGTCGCATCGTCGACCTCCGCGACGACGACGAGGTGCGCTACGCCCCGAGCCGGCTCGAGGGTCTGCCGGTCGAGGTCGAGCGGATCCCGTTGTTCCTCGGATCGGTCGAGTCCTTCTTCGAGCGCGACGTCAGCCTCGGTGAGCTGTACGACGAGCTCGTCGAAGGCTCCGCCGACCGCATCGTCGCGGCCGTCCGCGCGATCGGCGGTGCGGCGCCCGTGCTGGTCCACTGCACCGTGGGGAAGGATCGCACGGGAGTGACCGTCGCAATCGCGCTCGCCGCCGCCGGCGTCGATCGTAATGCGGTCGTCGACGATTACGCCCTCACCGAGCACCTCTTGCCCGCCGAGCGCAATCGCCGGGTCATCGCCGGGATCCGTGCCCTGCATCCCGGGAACCGCCACGCGGAAGAGCTCGCCACGCGCTCTCCGGCCGGCGTGATGCGCGCGTTCCTCGAGCGTCTGGACGCTCGCTACGGGTCGCCCGCCGACTTCCTGCGGGCCCACGGCATGGGCGACGAGGAGCTCGCCGGCCTGCGCTCGACCCTCCTTCACGAGGCGGTTCTTCGGTAAGGATGGGGCAGCAACACAGGTTAGGCAACCCTTCATTGCGGGTATAGTGGATGCCATCATGTCCATCTCCGCCGAGCACAACGACGCCGCCTGCCGATCGTCGCGCCACACCCGCGTGCAGCACCTCATCACGGCCGATGAGACCTCGCTCGCCGAGATGGACGCGCTTCTGTCGACGCTGCCGATCTGCTCGACCGGCCGGATCTTCGTCGAGGTGCCCGACGCGTCGTGGATCACCGCGATCGCGGCACCCGCGCGTATGACGGTGACGTGGCTCGACCGCTCTCGTCGGGGCGGTGCTCCCGGCACGGGTCGCGCGTGCGCCCCCGGCCAGGCGCTCGTCCGCGCGGTGACGGGCTGGGCCGGCGAGATGCTCTGCTGCGATGACGACGCCACCCGCATCTTCCTGCTCGGCGGCTACTTGGGCACCGCAGAGATCGTCGAAGAGCTGACGAACCGCCACGGGGTCGAGGCCGCAGCCATCCACACGCCCGCGCGTTTCGGTCTCGAAACCGCACGCTGAGGTCGGCCGGCGCGGGGCTCAGGCGCCGCGGGGAACGTAGTTCCCCTCGACCAAGCCCGCCTCGATCTCGAAACGGTTGCGCAGCGGATCGCGTCCCGCGAAGAAGTACAGCACCGGCATGAGGAACCCGTAGCGGCGCCACTGGGCGGCATGGACGGCTTCGTGTCCCAGCACCGTGTCGCTCGGGTCGACGTCTCCGGTGAGGAAGCAGTCGCCGACGCAGACCCCTCCGCGCGGAAACGCCCAGGCGGGGAGCCCCCGGAAGACCCACAGGCCGTTTCGCCGTTCGATGCGCCCCGTGCTCCAGAGCGAGCCCCACACCCACCCGACGGTGCGGCCGTAGAGGAAGCCCCAATGGCTGACGCGGGAGTCGAGCAGCACGCGCGGAAGGACGCGGTCGATCCGGCGCCCCCGCGCGACCGCGCGGTCGGCACGCTCGCGCCATCCGGCCGGAGGGCGGGGGATCGGGCTCACGCGAGGGCTCCCACCAGGCGCAGGATGGTGCCCAGGTCGTCGACCGCGGCCGCGGGGGATGCCGGCGAGAATTCCGTGATCGTCGCCCCCGCGAGGGGGACCCGCTCCCGCACGCGTCGAATGGCCGCGGCGACGTCCGCCGCGCGGGCTCCGAATGGCTCCGCGAACGCGACGCCGCTGATCTCGGCGGGGTCCAGCACATCGAGGTCGAGGTGGATGTACACGCGTGTCGCACCCGTGGCGGCGACGGCCTCGGCGAGGATCTCCGGGTCGGACAGCTCATCCGCGGAGATCGAGCGGATGCCGTGTTCGTCGATGAAGCGTTGCTCCTCGGCATCCCGAGCGCGTGTTCCCGCCAGGACCACGCGGGCCGGAGCAATGCCGGGGGACAGACGCAACGGCTCGATGCCCTCACCCAGGATGGCGCGGAGCACCATGCCGTGGAAGGCGCCGCTCGGCGACGACGCGGGCGTGTTCAGGTCGGCATGCGCGTCGATCCAGACGATCGCGAGATCCTCGTCGGCGACGGCCGAGACGGCACCGAGGGCGACACCGCAGTCCCCGCCGATGGTGACGCTGTGATCGTCTGCGCCCGCGGAGACGGCGTCGCGGATGCGCTCGCGCATACGCACGAGGGCGCTGGCCCGCAGGACCGGTGTGCCCTGCGCGTCACCGGCCTCCGGCAGCGGCTCGAGCGCGGTCGTCGCGGCGCGCGGCAGATCTCCGGCGATCGCCTCGGCGCCGTCGATGAGCTGCATCGCGCGGGAGGACGAAGATCCCTGCCACTGCGGGGCGATGACGAAACGCGTCATGACACACCTGTCGGAAGAGGGGAGCGCACCGCCGCGAGAACGGTGCGCTCCCGGGCGATCACAGGTCGGGGCTCGGTGCGTCGATCGCCGCCCGCTGAGGGCCGCCCGTCTTCAGGGCGGCCAGGCGCGCCTCGACCTCGGTGAGCTCGCCGACGTCTTCGAGGGCGTTGAACTGCGCGTCGATGCTCGACGCTGCCAGCTCCTGCTTGCCCGCGGCGAGAGCCTCTTCGCGGCGGATCTTGTCTTCGAAGCGGCCGAGCTCGCTCGTGGGGTCGAGGACGTCGATCGACTTGACGGCGTCGTGCACCTTGTTCTGCGCTTCGGCGACCTTCGCCCGCGCGAGCAGTTCGCTGCGCTTGGACTTCAGCTGCTCGAGCTTCGTCTTCATGCCGTTGAGGCCGTCCTTGAGCTTGTCGACGACCTCGGTCTGCGAGGCGATCGTGGGCTCGGCCGCCTTGGCTTCGCTCTCTGCCGTGATCTGGCGCTGCAGGGCGATCTTGGCGAGGTTGTCGAACTTGTCGGCCTCGCCGACGTTGCCCGCGGCACGCAGCTCGTCGCCCTTGCGGCTGGCGGCGAGGGCCTTGTTGCCCCACTCCGCCGCGGCCTGGACGTCTTCCTGGTGGTCGCGCTCGAGCAGGCGCAGGTTGCCGATGGTCTCGGCGATGGCCGACTCGGCGTCGGCGATCGAGTTGGAGTAGTCGCGAACGAGCTGATCGAGCATCTTCTGCGGGTCCTCGGCCTGGTCGAGGAGCGCATTGATGTTCGCGCGGACGAGGGTCGAGATCCGACCGAAGATGGACTGCTTGGCCATGCGGGATTTCCTTCCTGAGGCGACGATGTCGAGTCTGGTGCCGATTGCTACGAATTTTCTGTGACGGCCCGAGCGGACCGGACGAGGAGCGTCAGAAGCGGCCCCCTCCCCGGCGTCCGCGCGACCCGCCGAACGAGGAGCCGCCGGAGCGGGCGCGAGAACCCCCGGAGCGGAAACCTCCCGATCGTGGCGAGCCGCCGGCGCTCAGGCCGCCGAGCATGCCCCCGAGCCCGCCGCCGCCGAAGCCGCCGCGCGAGCGGGAGCCGCCGCCGAGGAGAGCATTGACGGCGATGCCGCCGAGGATGGCGCCCATCATGTCGCCCCCGCCGCCGCCGCGGCTCGCGCCGAAGGCTCCCACGTCGTTCTGGGCGAGCGACGCCGCGTGCCCGGCGAGGTCGGCGGCGCGCTGCGCGGACGTGAGGGCGGACGCGGGGTCGACCGCGCGCAGCTGCTCCGCCTGCACGAGCGCAGCTCCCGCCTCGGCCAGTCGCGTCCGCGCGGTGGGGCCGATGGCGCCTCGGCGCGCGGAGATGAATTCCTCCGTCGCCGACACCTGCGCGCGCGCCTGAACGAGCACGGTGTCGAGCTGCGCCTCGGCTCGCCGGCGTCGCTCCGCTTCGTCCTGTGCTTCGCGCAGAACCGTGTCGATCGCGGTGTTGCCCTGTTCGAGCGCGGCCAGAGCGCGCAGGGGTGAGGTCCGCGGCGGTGTCAGTGCCGCACGCCCGGAGTCGAGGTGCGCTCGCGCGGACGCCACCGCACCCGCGACGCGGCCGTCCGGATCGGGCAGCGCGGCCGCCGCAGCGAGGTCGCCCTCGATCTCGGCGACGAGCGCGGCGGCACGCTGCTCCGAGGTGGCCAGGTCGGCGGTCAGCGACGCGATCGCCCTCTCCAGGCCCTCCGCCTGCGCGACCGCGCTCTCGCCGGCGCGGATCGCCACGGCGGCCTCGCCGGTCTCGCCCGCCGTGATCGCCGACTCGGCGGCGGCGAACTGCTCCGTCGCCAGGTCCAGCCGCGCGCGGGCCTGCGCGGGATTGTCGGCGATCGTCGCGAGCGCATCGTCGGCGTAGCGCTGCCGCAGTGCGTCCGCGTCGCGCGACGCCCCCTCCAGTGCGGCCTCGACCGCAGCGTGTCGTTGTCGTGCGCGGGCGAGGGCCCCCGGCGCGTCGGACTCGACCGCCCGGAGCTCGTCGAACGCGGCCGCCTTGGCATCCAGGGCTTCATCCGCAGACGCGCACAGCCGCAGGATCTCGATGTATCCCGCCCGGCGCTGATCGTCGGTCTCGGGCACGTCGTCGTCGAGCTGCTGCGAGATCGTGAACGCCCGGTCGAGGTCGTTCTTCGCCTGGGCGAGCACTTCGGCGAACGGGGCGGCGGCAGCCTCCCCGAACTGGGCGCGTGCGAACCCGAGCTCCTGCTCGCTCGTCTTGATCGCGTCGTCGGTGGCCACCAGCGCAGAGCCCGCCTGACGTGCGAGATCGTCGAGGTTCTCGGCGGCGGTCGCGGCGGTGGCGCGCGTCCGAGCGCGACGTCGCAGCCACAACCACACCAGGCCCCCGCCCAGGGCGAGCACGAGGAACACCACGAGAGCGATGAGCGCGACATCCGGTCCGCTGCCCGCCGGCTGGGGCGGCGTCGGCTCGGCATCCTGGGCGGCGCTCTCGATGCCGGCGGCCGCGGCGTCGGCGGCGGCGGCGTAGTCGCCCGCGGCGAGCTGGGGTTGGACGCGGTCCTGTTCGATGGCGGTCAGTTGCGCTGCGGACAGCGCCCCGTCATCGACGTCTCCGGAGAGGTAGAACGCACGCGCGTCCACGGCAACCGCGAGCACGTACTGATGGGGTCCCAGGTTGTTGAGGTTGGCCGTCTCGTTGGCCCAGTCCTCGGCGGCCGCGGGCTGCGTGAACTCGTCGACGTAGACGACCCACAGATCGAGCCCCGTTCGCTCGGCCAGCCGCGTCATCCGCGCCTGCACCTCGGCCTCTTCCGCGGAGCTCAGGACGTCGGCGCTGTCGAGGACGTAGCCCGACCCCAGCGGCGGGGGCGGAACAGCGGATGCCGCGAGAGGCATACCGAGGACGGACACCGCCGCGACCACGAGACCCGCCATGATCGCGCGCGTCTTCGGCTTTCGCATGCATCCCCCTTCGGCGCTGAGGCCCCCACTCTATAAAGCCCCCCGGACACCCGGGAAGGATCGGCGCGTCCGCCCTGAGCGCACGCGTCGGCCGCATAGGCTCGGGCGTTCGGAGGTGCTCCCATGGACGATCGCTACGGCACGGACGTGCTGGCGCGCGGGTGGCGCGAGGCCGGACGGAAGAAGGCCGCGCAGGTGCCGGCATCCGCCGACCTCGTCGTGGAGGTCGCCGGCGACGGCTTCTGCGGAGCCGTCACGCGCGTCGACGGTATGCACGTCGAACT
Organism: Microbacterium mcarthurae; assembly: GCF_046064585.1. Taxonomy (NCBI): domain Bacteria; kingdom Bacillati; phylum Actinomycetota; class Actinomycetes; order Micrococcales; family Microbacteriaceae; genus Microbacterium; species Microbacterium mcarthurae. The sequence goes on from NZ_JAROCE010000004.1 coordinate 127,671, forward strand.
GGAGGACCGGGTCGGCAAGCGGCGCGTCTTCCCGCTGGGCGGCGGGTTCCTCGTCGACGGGGAGCCGATCGTCCTCGTCGCGCCCGCGGCTGCGCCGAAAGGACGGACACGCACCGCTTCGGGTTCGTTCGCGGCACCCGACCAGCGCGCGCGCACGGCGCGCGCCAGTCGCATCTTCGTGGAGGGCAAGCACGACGCGGAGCTCGTCGAGAAGGTCTGGGGAGCCGACCTTCGCGCCGAGGGAGTCGTCGTGGAGTTCCTCGAAGGCGTCGACCTGCTCGAACAGACCCTGGATGCCGAGCCCCCCACCGCCGAACGTCGCTACGGCGTGCTCGTGGACCACCTCGTGCCGAACTCCAAGGAATCGCGCATCGCCGAGAAGATCGCACGAGGACGCCACGGCGCGCACGTGCGCATCGTCGGGCACCCCTTCGTCGACGTGTGGCAGTGCGTGACACCGCGCGCCGTGGGCATCGCCGCATGGCCCGAGGTGCCGCGGGGCATCGAGTGGAAGGCCGGTGTGTGTCGCGCGCTCGGCTGGCCCGCGGAAGAGCAGGCCGATCTCGCCCGCGCGTGGCAGCACATCCTGTCGCGCGTGACCACCTTCCGCGATCTCGAGCCGGCCCTGCTCGGCCGTGTCGAGGAACTCATCGACTTCGTGACCGTCCCGTGAGCGGGCGGAAGCCGCGCGAGCAGTCGCGCGACGCTCTAGGCGAGGCCGAAGGGACCTCGCCTACCCTGGATGCCATGGAAGCCCCCGTGTACCGCGACCGTCCGGTGTCGTTCGTCCGGCGCAGCGGCCGCATGTCGGAGGCGCAGGACCGCGCGTGGGCCGAGCTCTCGCCGACGTATCTCCTTCCGGTCGAGCGGGGCGCCGCCGCCACCAGCGTCCGCCCGGGGTCGCGCATCGATCCGGTACAGGTCTACGGGCGTCGCGCGCCGTTGATCGTCGAGATCGGATCGGGCCAGGGGCACCAGATCGTCGCCGCCGCGTCCGCCCGCCCCGACACGGACTTCCTCGCCGTCGAGGTGTTCTCCGCGGGGTTGGCCCGGACGATGCTGGATGCCGACCGCGTCGGCGCCCGCAACCTGCGTCTGGTGGAGGCCAACGCCCCCGAGGTGCTCGAGCACCTGCTGCCCGCGGCATCCGTCGACGAGCTGTGGGTGTTCTTCCCCGACCCGTGGCACAAGAAGAAGCACACCAAGCGCCGCCTCGTCGCCCCCGAGTTCGCGCGCATCGCGGCGCAGGCGCTCCGGCCCGGAGGAACCCTGCGGCTCGCCACCGACTGGCAGGACTACGCCGATCAGATGCGCGCCGTGCTCGATGAGGCGTCGGACTTCGAGCGAGCGTTCCCGGGGGAGTGGGCCGAGCGATTCGAAGGCCGTGTCCTGACCGCATTCGAGCGCAAAGGCATCCGCGTCGGGCGCGACATCCGCGACCTCACCTACACCCGCCTCGCGCCATGAGCGTTCACGCCACCGTCCCCGAGAGCGTCCGACGCACCTGGACGCCCCGACTCGTTCCGGCGGTGCTGGTGTGTCTTGCCGCCCCGGTGCTGTTCGTCGCGCAGATCGTGTGGCTCGGCTGGATCGTGCTGGCGCTCGCCGTGGCATCCGCGGTCATGGTCGATCGGATCGCGGGAACCCCGATCGTTCCCGCGCGGGGCGTGGCGGTCCCGGCGCCGAGCATCGCCCGGGACGTGTTCCTCATCGCCCTGGGGCAGTTCGTCGTGAGCCTCATCCCGCTCAAGGCCGAGCTGGACAACGCGGCGTTCGTGCGCTTCACCCTCGCGCTCGGCGGGGCCGTCGTGCTGCCGTACGTCCTGTCGCGCTTCGTGTTCCGCGACCGGGCGATCCGTTTCCCGTGGCGCGGGGGCGGCCGGTGGACGTGGTGGCAGTGGGCGTGGCTGGTCGGCGTCATCGTGCTCGGGTGGCTGATCCTGCCGTACTACTTCATCACGTCGGGCGTGTACACGAACTGGCCCGTCGTCGACACCCCCGAGCTGATCGCCCGCCTGTTCGTCGGCGTGGGCGCGGTCGGCATCTGGGACGAGCTGTTCTTCGTGTGCACCGTGTTCGCGCTGTTGCGTCGCCATTTCCCCGACCTGAGCGCGAACGTGCTGCAGGCCGTGGTCTTCGTGTCATTCCTGTGGGAGCTGGGGTATCAGGCGTGGGGGCCGGTGCTGACGATCCCGTTCGCGCTCGTCCAGGGCTTCCTGTTCCTGCGCACCCGGTCGCTCTGGTACGTCGTGACCGTGCACCTGCTCTTCGACGCGGTCGTCTTCGGCGTCCTGGTCCACGCGCACAACCCCGGTCTGGTGTCGATCTTCCTCGTGTGACCCCGCGGCCGGCGGTCTCCGCCGACGATGGTCGATGCCGTGCACGGGCGATGCTCAGGGGCGCTCGCTAGCATTGGAGGCGCGTGCGACCCGCACCACCGGACGACGGATCAGTACCCGGACAGCGACAAGACTGGCCAAGGAGACCCGTCATGTCGTGGATCATTCTGGCTCTGTCCGGCGTGCTGGAAGCGGTGTGGGCCACCGCCCTCGGGAGGTCCGAGGGCTTCACGAAGCTCTGGCCCAGCGTCGTCTTCGCCGTCGCGCTCGTGTTGAGTATGGGCGGGTTGGCCTGGGCCATGCGCGAGATCCCCACCGGCACGGCCTACGCGGTGTGGGTCGGCATCGGTGCCGCCCTCACGGTCGTCATCGCGATGATCGGGGGAGCGGAGTCGGTTTCCGTGGTGAAGATCCTTCTGATCCTCGGCCTGGTGGGCTGTGTGGTGGGGCTCAAGATCGTGGGCGACGCCCACTGATCAGGGCATTTCCTGAATGTCAACCGGGAAGACGGGTTGCATCGATCCGGTACGATCTGGCCGAATGCACTTGTCCGGGCCGGACACCGTCGTCAGCAGCCCACTTCTCCCTGTTGAAAGGTTCCGAGTGAGCGCACCGCCGAGCGAGCTGGTCACCACGGTACGGCCGGCTCCCACCGACGATCGTCTCGCGCCGCTGCGCGACCGGGGCCGCCGCCTGCTCGATTCGCGCCTTGGACGGGCACTGCGCCAGTACGGACACGACGTCCTGCGCGCCCCCCAGGGCGTCGAGCCCATCGAGCGCGGCGCGTTCGCACGAGTGCTGGTCCTGTGGGCCATGGCGCGCGTGCTGAATTTCGGTCTCCTGTGGGGGTTCTACTCGATCGCCAAGGCGGCACGCTGGGGCTTCGGGCCCGACGGCGAGCGCCTGGGCACGTTCTTCGACTACCTCACCGGCTGGGATGCCGACCGGTACGGACAGATCGCGGCGCAGGGCTACCCGCTGTCGCTGCCGATGAACGTCTCCGGCGACATCCTCCCCAACAACTGGGCGTTCCTCCCGGTCTTCCCGTTCCTCGTGCGCACGCTGTCGGGCGCGACGGGTCTGGGCTGGCAGCCGGTCGCCGTGCTCATCAGTCTGGCCGCCAGTCTCGGCGCGACCTGGGTGCTGTTCCGTCTGCTGCGGACGGTGACGACCCCCCGGTCGGCGTGGTGGGCCGTGGTGTTCTTCTCGTTCGCGCCGATGTCGTTCCTCTTCGTCATCGGTTACAGCGAAGGCCTGTTCATGCTGCTGCTGTTCAGCGGCATGCTCTTGGCCATCAAGCGCAGGTACCTCTGGATCCTGCCCATCGGACTCGTCGCCGCCTACACGCGTCCCGGCGTGCTCGCCCTGGGCCTGGCGCTGGGCATCGTGTTCCTCGTGCGGTTCTTCCGACGTCGGGTCGATCCTTTCCCCGTGCGGGAGTGGGCTTCGCTCATGGCGACGGGCCTCACGATCGCCGTCGCGGGTCTGTCGTGGAACCACATCGCGCAGTTCGCGACCGGCACACACAACGCCTACATCCGGACCGAGCTGGGGTGGTGGCTGGACTACGTCGGCAACGATGAGTTCACGCCGTTCACGCCCTGGTTCCGGCAGGCGGGCACGCACTTGGGCATCGTCGGGATCATCCTCGTCATCGCCCTCGTCGTCGCGTTCGCCGCGCTGCTGTGGTCGCGCCCGGTGCGCCGCCTGGGCCTCATGGTGGTCGCCTACGTCTTCAGCTACGGGCTGTACATCTTCGCCGTCTTCCTGCCGCAGCAGAGCACGTTCCGCCTGCTCATGCCGATGGCACCCCTCATGGCCGACGACCGGTGGTCGTCGACGCCTCGCCGGCGCGCGGCGATCCTGATCGGGTGCGTCGTTCTGCAGGCCGTTGCGATCCTGCTCCTGTGGACCCGCGGTAATCCCTGAGCGCCGAGGCGGACGCGGCACGACACGCGAGGGGCGAGCACGATACGTGCTCGCCCCTCGGTCGTACCCGCGATGGTCAGTCGGGGCTGCCGCCCGGATCGATCGCGTCGACCATATCTTCTTCCACGGCGTTGTCGGCGTCGGGCTGCGCGGTGCCCACGGCGTCGTCCGCGGCTTGCGCGCCCGCGGGCTCGGTCGCCGGCTCGGGCGGAGTGGGAACGGTCGGCTCGTCGGGGGTCGGGGCGAGCGGCTCCGCGGGCGTCGCCGGCGAGGGCTCGCCGGGCGAGGAGGGGATGCCGGGCACACTGGGCGCGTCGGGCGTGGTGGGAGGGTCGAGGGGTCCTGGGTTCGGTGAGCTCATGGCATCCACCCTCGTCCTCTGCGCGATGAGCGGGGGAGGGTCTACCGATCGACGGCCACACGGTGTATCCGGGCCGCTAGGCTCGACCGGGATTGATCGCGAGGGGGTGCCGTGTCCACAGCGCACGAGGTCACACGCCGTGAGGCCGTCGACCAGTACCGGATCGTCGGGGGTCTGCCCGAGCCCGACCTGCAGGGTCTGGTGGAGTTGGCCTCGACCGTGTGCGGCGTCTCGACCGCGGTGATCAACATCATCGACGACCGCGCGCAGCACCAGGTCGCCGCCGTGGGGGTGCAGGCCGCGTCCTGTTCGATCGAGGATTCGATGTGTGCGGCGGTCCTCGTCGATCCGCGCCGTGTGGTCGTCCCCGACGCGCGTGAGGACGTCCGCTTCCAGGACAACCCGTTCGTGACCGGCGTCATCGCCTCGGTCCGCTTCTACGCCTCCAGCCCTCTGATCACCCCGGCGGGCGTGGCGATCGGAACCCTCTGCGTCTTCGACGATCAGGTGGGAGAGCTCACGGATGCCAGCGCTCGCGCGCTCGATCTCCTCGCCCACCAGGTCATCGACGTGCTCGAGCTGCGGCGACTGACGCGTGACCTGGCCGAGTCGAACGCTCAGCTCGAGCAGTTCGCGACGCAGGTGAGTCACGACCTGCGCAATCCCCTCACCGCTCTCTCGGGGTTCCTCGAGCTCGCCGCCGACAGTCCGGAGATGGTCGACGCGCCGCGCGCGGCCCGCTCCCTCGAACGCGCGGAGTCGGCGGCGGCGCGCATGAGCGCGATGGTCACGGATCTTCTCGACTTCGCGCGAATGGGCGGAGCGCGTCCGCACTTCACGCGAGTGGACGTCGGTGAGATCGTCGATGCGGTGCTCGAGGATCTGGACGGCGCCGTGGTCGAGACCGGGGCCGAGATCGTCGTGGATGCGTCGATGTTCGTTCGGGCGGATGACACCCTGCTGCGCGTGCTCCTGCAGAACCTCATCGCCAACGCGGTGAAGTTCACGGTGGCTGCAGGGCGGGTGCCGCGCGTTCTGGTGAGTGTCGAGCAACTCCCCGACGGCTGGCGCCTCACGGTCGACGACAACGGCGACGCCGTCGAGCCGGCCCTGCGCGACCGCATGTTCGAGCCGATGCAGCGCGGGCACGACGCCGAGGTGCAGGGGCTCGGGATCGGCCTGGCGACCTGTCGCCGGATCGCGCTCGCCCACGGCGGCCATATCGGCCTGGACGAATCGCCCGCCGGGGGGACGCGCGCGTGGGTCGTGCTCCCCAGGGCCGCGTGAGGGCCTAACGGTCGCGATCGCGCCGCGCAACCACCGTGACCGGCTCGGCCGCCGCCCCGTAGCGTGGAGCCATCCGGTCGGGAGTCTGGGTCGTCGACATGCCTCCCGACGACGGACGAGGAGGTGGCCCCGATGGCTCGCAACGTGCGGCAGCTGCACTGCAGACCCGATGACGTCTTCCGTGTCCTGGCGAACGGGTGGCTGTACCCCCTGTGGGTGGTGGGCGCGTCGCGTATGCGCGATGTCTCGGATGCCTGGCCGCGCGAGGGCGCCGAGCTGCACCACTCGTTCGGATCGTGGCCGCTGCTCGTCAACGACACCACCGTGATGCGCGTGTGGGAGCCGCCGTATCGCGCGGTCCTGGAACCGCACGGGGGACCGATCGGGATCGCCCGGGTGTCGATCGACGTCAAGGCTCGCGGCGACGAGTGCGTCGTGCGGCTGCAGGAGGAACCGGTGACGGGACCCACCAAGCTGCTGCCCGATGTCGTGTTCGACGCGATCACGCGGTGGCGCAACGCTGAGACACTGCACCGCCTGGCCTACCTCGCCGAAGGCGGGGCGCCGGGCACGAAGGGCGGGGCTTCCGCGATCGGGCGGGCCTCGAGCGCCGAGAAGGAGCCGATTCAGCGATGAGCGAGAGCTACGACGCGATCATCGTGGGGTCGGGCCCGAACGGCCTGGCGGCGGCGGTCACCCTCGCTCGGGCGGGACTGTCGGTCGCGCTGTACGAACGGCAGAACACGCTCGGCGGTGCGGCCTCGACGGGCGAGGTGACTCTTCCCGGGTTCCGGCACGATCTCGGCTCGGCGGTGCATCCTCTCGCGCTGCAGTCGTGGTTCTTCCGCGAGTTCGGGCTCGAACGCCGCGTGCGGTTCGTCGTTCCCGAGGTCTCGTTCGCCCACCCGCTCGACGGGGCGCGGGCGGGCCTGGCCTACCGCGACCTGCATCGCACGGCGGACGCCCTCGGGCGCGACGGCGCCGCCTACGCGCGTCTGCTCGCGCCGCTCGTGGCGCATCTGCGGGGGGTCGCCGACTTCACGGGCAACGCCCTGTTGCGCATCCCGGGCGACCCGCTCGCGGCCGTCTTCTTCGGCATCCGTTCTCTCGAGCAGGGCGGTCCCTGGTGGAATGCGCGCTTCCGCGAGGACGTCGCCCCCGCGATGATCACCGGCGTGTCCGCGCATTCGATCCTGCCGCAGCCGAGCCTGGCGGCCGGGGGAGCGGGGCTCGTGCTCGCGACGTACGCGCACGGGCGCGGATGGCCGATCCCCGTCGGGGGGAGCCAGTCCATCGCCGACGCGATGATCTCGGACTTCCGCGCGCACGGCGGCGCGGTGCACACCGGCGTCGACGTCGCCGACCTCCGTCAGCTGCCGCCGGCGCGCGCGGTGCTCCTGGACGTCACCCCGCGCGCGCTCGTCCGCTTGGCGGGGGATCGGATGCCGTGGGCCTACCGCCGCGCGATGGAGCGGTTCCGCTACGGAGGTGGAGTGGCCAAGGTCGACTTCGCTCTCTCCGACCCCGTGCCGTGGGCCGACCCGGATGTCGCGCTGGCGGGGACCGTCCATCTCGGGGGCACGCGCGCCGAGATCGCCGCCGCAGAGAACGCCGTTCTGCGCGGGGGCCACCCGGATGCACCGTACGTGCTGGCGGCACAGCCGTCGCTGTTCGACACCACCCGAGCGCCCGAGGGGCGTCATGTGCTCTGGGCGTACACCCACGTGCCGGCGGGAAGCGCAGCCGATCGCGAAGAGGCCGTGGTGGCGCAGATCGAGCGGTTCGCGCCGGGATTCCGTGACACGGTGCTCGCCTCGTCGTCTCGGACAGCGGTCGACGTCGCGACGTGGAACCCGAACTTCCCGGGCGGGGACATCTCGGCCGGTGCGCCATCACTGCCGCAGCTGGTCGGCCGACCGGTGTACAGCCCCGATCCGTGGCGAACGCCGATGCCGGGGATCTATCTCTGCTCCTCGTCGACCAGCCCGGGCCCGGGGGTTCACGGACTCGCGGGCTGGCAGGCGGCCCTCAGCGCACTGCGCCACGAGTTCGGGACGCGTCTGCGTCCGGACCTCGCCCCCCGAGACGATCAGATCGCGTCGGTCTGATCGCCGGGGGCTGCGCGGACGGGTTCAGCTGATCTCGCCCGCGGGCGAGGCATCCGTGTCGGCGGCCTCGTCGGCATCGCGCTGCGCGGCCGCGCCCTCTTCGGGGGATTCGGAACCCGCGCCGTTGCCGTCGGCGTCGGGGGCGGCGTCGTCCGGGCGGCCGGATGCGGTGTTGTCGGTCATGAGACTCCCCTGTTCGCGCGCCGGAAACCCGGCGACGGGGCGACGGTGCCACATCCCGCGACCGGTGTCCAGGGTCTGGCGGTCGATGCGGTCAGAGAGGGGAGACGCCGTAGCGTGCGGTGAAATCCGCTCGCGCGGCGTCTTCCATGTCGTCGGCCTCGTCGCGGAGGTCGAAAGCAGCCGGGTTCACAGGTAGGGCGCGAGCGCGCCGGCGGTCAAGGCGAACACGAGAGCGGTGCTCCCGGCCGCGGTCGCCAGGACGACGGAGGCACGTTCGGTGCGTCGACGGCGGGCGGTGTTCGCGGGGTGGGTGGTCGAGCGCAGCGACGACTTCGCCGCGTCGAGCTCGTCGTACCGCCCGATCGGGACACCGTGCGCGTCGCGAGCAACGAAGCCCCCGGCGACACGGTCGACGCAGCCGAAGTACTCACCGCCACGGTGGGCGACCCAGAAGCCGGAGTCGACCTTCGCCCACATCACGCGCGCGGACGTCAGGGGGGTGACGGATGCCACGGTCGTATTGGTCATGTCAGGCCGCCGTCCGCATCGGGACGCGGCGAGCAGGCACGGACGCCCGCGTCGCGGGAGCCGTGGCGGGCGCAGCGGCCGGGATGTCGACGTCGAACGCCACGACCAGGCCCGCGGAGGAGTTCGCCATGTCCGCCATGTTCTTCAGGGTCTGCGAGTCCAGCTGCTCGGGCTCGGCGCTGTCGAAGACGAAGCGCAGGGGGATCGAGGGCTGAAGCCACACCGTCGATCGTCCGGGCGCGCCGTCGACATGTGTCCAGCTGAGCGTGAAGCTCTCGCTGCGGCGGAGCTTGGTCGCGATGACGACCTTCAAGTGCGAGAGGAGACGGTCCGGGATGCGGATGGGCTCCGGCGAAGTGCCGTAGTAGAGGTTGCCCATGGGGAACTCCTTTCGTTGGTTTAACTGCATGATGAACATACTCGCTTAGTAACTAGTTTGTCGAACTATTCTTTCTGAGGTACGCTCTGGGGATCGACAGCAAGGGGCGAACACCATGACGAACATGCGTGCGGTGTCGCAGAGCCTCTCTCCTGGCGGAGATCGTGACTCGGGCACCTATTGGTACGGCGACGAACCCGCCGACCGCCGGGTGAGGAGCAAGGCGGTCCTTGAAGCGCTGCGCGTGTACCGGGCGGCCGAGCTCGCCATGCGTCGCCGGACGCGGGAATCGATGTCGATGGGTGAGAACGAGCTGCTCGTCCTGCGTTACCTGCTCCGCGAACCGGACCGGCGGGTGCGGCCCGGCGAGCTCACGCGTTACCTCGGCCTCTCGACGGCATCCACGACGGCGATCCTCGACCGGCTGGAACGATCGGGCCACATCACACGTGCGGCCAATCCCGACGACCGGCGCAGCATCTTCGTCCAGGCCACTGATCGTGCTCACGCCGAGGTGCGCGAGACGCTCGGGAACATGCACGACCGCATGCTGGCCGCGGTCATCGACATGTCGCCGGACGAGTCCGCCGTGGTGGTGAGCTTCCTCCACCGCATGAGCGAAGCGGTCGACGGCGTCGCCGTCGACGCTGCCTCGTCGACGTCGCCGTGATCTACGTGCTGGTCGGCGGCCCGCGCGACGGACAGCATGTGGACGACCTTCCCCGGGGCTACCGCCTGGATCTGGACGAGCCCGCGCCCCAGCGGTTCGGCGAATTCGACACCGTTCGTGCGGTGTGGTTCGAGCTCGACGCGACGATGTTCCGTTCGCGCCAGCACCGCGACTGACGCACCCCTATCCCACGACCGACGGCGGTGCAACCCGCCCCCTCCGACAGCGGGCGGGGCATCACGCTGGGGTGCATGAGATGTGTGACGTACGCCGGAGAAACCGTGATCACGACCGACGACGTTGCGGCGTCCTTGGTGGAACTGACCGCCGCGGTGGCCAAGGAGGGTCAGGCCGAGGCCGTCAGCATCCCGATCGTCACGGAGGACAAGAAGGTGGCGCAGGCCGAGCTCGTCATCGGCGTGGGCAACGATGTTCTTTCCGCGCCCGTCGAGTGGACGGGGGAGGAGCCGAACTTCTCCCGCGCGTCCGAGGACCTGCGCAATCACCGGCTGTACCCGCGGTCGGCCCTGCGCATCGTCGAGCCGGCGTTCGAAGGCGCCGACGAACCCGACGACTGGGATTTCGATCAGCCCACCCAGGCCTGACGCCCGCGGCGTCCGCGGGCGTCCGCCCTCCGTCGCGCGTTACGCTCGCCTCATGTCGCTGACCACACCGGCGTCCCGGATGCCATGACCCCCGACCGCAGATTCGAATGGGGCGGCCTGAGCGCGGGACGTGCGGACTTCGTCACGGCGAGCGAAGCGTTGGGCACGCTCGAACGGATCGTTCCCGGGTACGCCGACCTTTCGCCCGAGACCGGGGTGTCCGACGGCGACGCCGTCGTCCGGCTGTCCTCGCGCGAACGGTGGGCGATCGTCTCCACCCCCGGCACCCGCTGGTTCTCGGTCCGGGTGGACACGGGGCATCGCGTCCGCCTCGACGACACGACGTCCAGCCGCGAGGAGGCCGCGATGCTGCTGACGACCTTCGTCGAGGCGGCAGCCGCCTACGTGCGGGACGGGGCCGTCGTCCAGGGCGACCGGTTGATCGTCACGGCGCTCGGGCGCACCTTCACCCTCACCCGGCCGCTCGGGGACCGCCTGCGTCGGCGGGTCGGTCGTCGCTGAGCGGGCATCCGGCCGCAGGTCAAGCCTCTGCGTCCCTCGATGTCGTCCTGCAAGGCTGGCCGCATCGGCCAACGAAGGGATGACCCATGAGCGATCCGCAGAACAACGCCCCCGCCGACGACGCGGCTGATCTGGGCGACGACCAGACGGTCGCGCCCAGCCAGACGAACGACGTCGACGAACAGTCCAAGGCTCCCTCGGGCGACGACCCGAACGCCGACCACCAGGCCACGGGCATCGGGGTCATCGGCGAGGAGTGAGGCTTTGCGCTCGACCCGCCCGGGTCGGGCGGGGCCGCGACGCGGTGCTAACCTTGAGCGGTCCGCCTCCGTAGCTCAGGGGATAGAGCGTTGGTTTCCGGTACCAAAGGTCGCAGGTTCGATTCCTGTCGGGGGCACCACTCGAAGGCCCGGTCTCTCGTTCGCGAGGCCGGGCCTTCGCGCTCGGGCCTGCGGCGGACGAACCCGCCCCCGCAAGGAACGCTAGCCCGCCGCCATTGTCAAGACCCGGCGTGAATTCTCAGGCGAGTGTCATCCTGGCCTGACCCTCCCGAAAGGGTCTGGCCCTCCCGAAAGGACTGTCATGAGCATCGGAGCCGGAATCGCGCTGATCGTCATCGGCGCCATCCTCGCCTTCGCCGTCGATCTGCCGAACAATTACGTGGACCTGACGACCATCGGCTACATCATGATGGGCGCGGGCGCGATCGTCTTCATCATTGGGCTGGTCTTGATGGTTCGCCGTCGGCAGACCGACACGGTCACGCGCACCGAGGGCGTGGGCGACGCGCGCGTCACCCGATCGACCACGCGGTCGTCCGGCGACGACCTCGTCTGACACCCCGGGGGCGCTCGGCCCCCCAGGCGCATGACTGATACCGACACCGATACGACCCAGCCGTTCGACGGCTCGACCGCCGATCTCTTCGACGGGCGCTACCGTCTGGGACGGCTTCTCGGCGAGGGCGGGTACGCCCGCGTCTACGAAGCGGTCGACACATCCCTCGGCCGGACGGTAGCCCTCAAGATCATCAGCGGAGACGGCGCAGATCCCTCCGATGCTGCACGCGTGCGATCGGAGATCCGGTTGCTCGCCTCCCTGTCGCATCCCTCGCTCGTCACGCTCTACGACGCGCGCCTGGCTTCCGCGCCGACCTATCTCGCAATGGAGCTCATCGCGGGCCCGACGCTCACCGACCTCATCGCGCGCGGGCCCGTCCCCTCCGCCGACGCCGCGCGATACGGTCGCGAGATCGCCGAGGCGCTGTCCGTCGTCCACGCGCGGGGCATCGTGCACCGTGACGTGAAGCCGTCGAACATCCTGCTGCGCCCGCCGGCGCACACGGGTGAGCGGGCGCGGGCGACCCTGGCCGATTTCGGAATCGCCGCGCTCGTGGGCGCGACCCGCGTGACGCGCGCCGACACCGTCGTGGGCACCGCGGCCTATCTCAGTCCCGAGCAGGCGCGGGGGATGCCCGCAGCCCCGGCCAGTGACGTGTACGCCCTGGGTCTGGTGCTGCTCGAAGCTCTCACGGGGCGTCGTGCGTTCGCGGGCCGCACCCCGCACGAAGCCCTCGCGGCCCGGCTCGTGTCACCGCCGGAGATCCCCGAGACCGTTCCGCAGCCGTGGCGGGTGCTCCTCACGCGCATGACCGCGATCGATCCGGCGGAGCGACCGGATGCCACGGCGCTCGGTGCCGAGTTCCGTGCGCTGCCGAGCGCACCCGTACCGCCCACTCCTCTCGGTGCGACGGCACTCGTCGACGGGCCGGCGCCCGACCCGGTCACGCGCACGCGCGTGCTGGCCCCCGTCGCGGAGGAGCCGCGCCGCGGAACCCGTCGCCGTGCCATCATCGCGGCATCCGTCCTCGCCGTCCTGCTCGCCGGCGGCGGTGTGACCGCCGCGGTGGCGCTGAACGCTCCCGCCCCGGTCTCCGATCCTGGGCTCCCTCCGCTTCCGGCGCCGTTGGATCAACACGTCGACGATCTCTGGAAGGAAGTGGGGCAGTGAGCCGCCGTCGCTTCGCCATGACCGCCGTCGTGCTCTCGGCGGGCCTCGCTCTCGCCGGCTGCACCCCGCCCGTCGCCGAGCCGACGGCCTGGCAGGGCGTCGTGCAGACCCTCGCGTCGCAGGCATCGGGCGGAGACTACGCAGCCGCATCCGCGACCCTCGACCAGCTCGAGGCGGATGTGACGGCACAGCGCGACGCGGGAACGCTGCCCGCCGCCGAGGCCCAGGCGATCCTCGACCGGATCGCCGCGGTCCGCGCCGACCTGGTATCGCTGGTTCCCGCCCCGGAGCCGACGACCGAGACCACCCCGGAACCTGCCCCGGAGGCGCCCGCGCCGACCACGGTCGACGACGACGGAGCCGATGACGAGGAGCAGCAGACGCCCGGCGAGTCCGATGGCGAGGGTCCCGGCAACTCCGACAACGGCAAAGACAACAAAGGCAAGAGCGACCAGTCCAAGGGCCCCGGGGAAAAGGGCAAGAAAGACGGATGAGCGGGGCGCGTCCCACCCCTCCCGCGCCATGCGAGGATTGCTCGGTGCCGCGCCGAGTGACCGCTGAACTCGACCTCGATCTGGGGGCGTCCGTCGACCTCGTCTTCCAGATCACCGCCGCTCGCGGCGTCCCGCTCCAGAGCGAGGAACTGACGTTCGCGCGCGACGGCCGGTCGTTCACCGCGACCGAGATCGTCGATGCGGAGGGCAGCCGTCTGCACCGTCTCGCGGGCGAGCCCGGCCCCCTCTCCGTGCGGTACGAGGCGGTGGTCTCGGGTACCGCGCCGACCGTGCCGCCCACCGACCTCGAGACGATCACCTACCTGCGTCCGAGCCGCTACTGCCAGTCCGACGAGGTGTTCGCGCAGGCGCGCCGCCAGTTCAGCGGGCTCGCGCGCGCCGACCTCATCGCCGCGGTCTCGTCGTTCGTGGCATCCAGCGTCACCTACACGCCCGGGATGAGCATGGGCACCGACAGCGCGGTGACCACCCTCATGACCGGTCAGGGCGTCTGCCGCGACTACGCGCACCTCGTGATCGCGCTGCTTCGCGCGATGGACGTCCCCGCCCGCTACGCCGCGTGCTACGCACCCGGGCTCGAGCCGATGGACTTCCATGCGGTCGCGGAGGCCTACCTGGACGGCACGTGGTACGTCATCGACGCCACGCGCCTGTCCGACCGGCGCTCGCTCGTGCGCATCGCGACGGGTCGGGATGCCGCCGATTGCGCCTTCCTCAGCTACCACGGCGGCTACGTCGGTCTCGAGCGGATGCGGGTCGACGCGTTCCTCGACGACGGCGGGGATGCCGGTGCGCCCGATGACCACGAGGCCCTGGTACAGATCGTCTGAGGCGGGTGGACGCACCCGGCTCGCCTAGAATTGCAGGGTTATGGATCCCGCAGCCCTCTCCGCCGCCCTACTCGCCGTCATCGCCCCGCTCGCCGAGGCGCGACGCGAAGGGTCTTCGGCGGGGCTCACCGCCGCTGACCTGCCCCTGGAGCGGCCCAAGAACCGCGATCACGGCGACTGGGCGTCGAACGCGGCGTTGAAGCTGTCGAAGATCGTCGGCGCCAACCCGCGCGAGTTCGCGGCCGAGATCGCGGCGGGGCTCGAGAGCGTCGAGGGCATTGCGAGCGTCGAGGTCGCCGGTCCCGGGTTCATCAACATCCGACTGGATGCCGCCGCCGCCGGCGCCCTCGCCCGGACCATCGTCGAGCAGGGAGCGGCGTTCGGCACGAACGACTCCCAGCGCGGGAACACGATCAACCTCGAGTTCGTCAGCGCCAACCCCACCGGCCCGCTTCACATCGGACACACCCGCTGGGCCGCGCTGGGCGACGCGATCGCGCGCGTGCTGCTGGCCAGTGGCGCCACGCTTGTGCGCGAGTTCTACATCAACGACGCCGGGGCGCAGATGGAGCGCTTCGGTCGCTCGGTCGTCGCGGCCCTCCACGGCGAGCCGACGCCCGACGACGGTTACGGCGGGGCCTACATCACCGCCCTCGCCGAGCGGGTCGCGGCCGCGCATCCGGACATCCGAGAGCTCGACCGGTCCGAGCAGATCGCTGTCGCCACCGAATCGGCCTACGGCTTCCAGCTCGGCGAGATCCAGGCCTCGCTCGAGCGCTTCAACGTGCACTTCGACGTGTGGTTCTCCGAGCGCACGCTCCACGCGCGGGTCGACGGGCAGCCGAGCCTCGTCGACGAAGCCGTGGACCGTCTGCGCGAACAGGGGCACGTCTTCGACGACGAGGGCGCCGTCTGGGTGCGCACGACCGACTTCGGTGACGACAAAGACCGTGTCATCCGTCGCTCCAACGGCGAGTACACCTACTTCGCCGCGGACGCCGCGTACTACCTCAACAAGGGCGACCGCGGCTTCGCGCACAAGATCTACCTCCTCGGCGCCGACCACCACGGGTACGTGCACCGCTTGAAGGCCCTCGCCGGGGCGGCCGGTGACGACCCCGAGAAGGACATCGAGGTGCTGATCGGTCAGCTCGTCTCGATCAACGGCGCCCGCCTGTCCAAGCGCGCGGGGAACATCATCGAGCTCGATGACCTGCAGGAGTGGCTCGGCACCGACGCGCTGCGCTATTCGCTCGCGCGGTACCCCGCCGACTCGCCGCTGACGCTCGATCCCGAGATCCTGCAGAAGCGCACCAACGACAACCCGGTGTTCTACGTGCAGTACGCCCACGCGCGCACGCACAACGTCGCCCGCAACGCCGCGGACTCGGGGGTCGACCGGTCGGAGTTCGCTCCCGAGCTGCTGGAGCACGAGACCGAGTCGGCGCTCCTCGGTGCCCTGCAGGAGTATCCGCGCGTCGTCGCGTACGCCGCCGAGGTGCGCGAACCCCACCGGGTCGCGCGCTACCTCGAGGAGCTCGCGGGCCTGTACCACCGCTGGTACGACAACTGCCGCGTGATCCCGCTGGGCGATGCCCCCGTGGAGTCGGTGCACCGCACGCGCCTGTGGCTGAACGACGCGACCGGTCAGGTGCTGCGCAACGGGCTGACGCTCCTGGGCGTCGGCGCACCGGAGCGCATGTAGTCATGACGGATGCCACGCGCCCCCGCCGCCGTACCGGACGAGTCATCGCGGTCATCGCGATCGTCATCGTCCTCATCACGGGACTGCTCGTGGCAGCCGAGGTCATCGCGCGCTCGGCGGTGTCGAACACGGTGCGATCCCTCGTCGTCACGCAGGTGGGTCTCCCCGCCGATCAGCAGGTCGATGTCGAGGTGCCCGGCATCGTGCTGCCGCAACTGATCGCCGGGCGCCTCTCCCAGGTGGCGGTGTCGGCCCCGGATGTCGCCCTGGGCCCCCTGACCGGCGACGTGCGCGTCGACCTGCAGGACGTTCCGGTCGCCGGCGACGCCCCCGCGGCGGGCGGCTCGGCATCCGTCCGGCTCGACCCCGATCAGCTCCGCTCGCTCCTGGCGCAGATTCCTGATTTCCCCGCCTCCACCGTGGGCGTGGCCGCTCCTGACCTGACGCTCTCGACGGAGCTGTCGGTGTTCGGCATCCCCATCCCGGTCGGTATCTCGGCGACGCCCGGAGCGGCCGAGGGCGACCTGACCCTCACGCCCACGTCGTTCGAGCTGGGCGGGAACCGCGTGGATGCCGACACCCTCCGTGGCCAGCTCGGCGGCGTCGCCGACGGGGCGCTGCAGACCTGGAGTCTGTGCATCGCCGACCGCCTGCCCGCGGGGCTCACGCTCTCCGCGGTGAACGTGCAGGGGCAGGACGTGGTGGCGTCGTTCGACGTCGACGGCGGCCTGCTGAACGACCCCGCTCTGCAGCAGAACGGCACGTGCGGCTGAGTCACGCGGACATCGGCCGGGTGTCGCGGTGTTCCGGCGTGGGACGGGGGCGGCATATGCCGTGCCCTAGACTGCAAGGACTGCCCGTCGCGTGACGCCCCGCGGGGGCAGGAGCCGTGATCCGCGGCCGTCGCGTCGCCGCAAACCCGATTGGTTCCTCCGTGTCCGCCTCGCACTCCGCGCTCGTGCCCGACTGGCTCATCGCCCCGGCCGAAGCGAACGAGCTCGTCGCCCCCGTCTGGCCGTCCTCCGCCCGTCGCCGGCACGACGGCTCCGTGGAGATCGGGGGAGTGTCGGTATTCGACCTGCGCGACCGCTTCGGCACGCCGTTGTACGTGCTCGACGAGGACGAGGTCCGCGCGCACGCTCGCCGTGCCCGCGACGCCTTCGCGTCCGCCGCCGGGCGCCACGGTGTCCGCTCGCGCGTGTACTACGCCGGCAAGGCGTTCCTCTCGACCGAGGTCGTCCGCTGGGTCACCGACGAGGGCCTCGCCGTCGACGTCTGCACGCGCGGCGAGCTCGAGGTCGCGCTCGCCGGAGGCGCGGACCCCTCGCGCCTCGGCTTCCACGGCAACAACAAGAGCGTCGGAGAGCTGGAACGGGCGGTCGAGGTCGGAATCGGATCGGTCGTGCTCGACAGTCCGATCGAGATCGAGCGACTCGCGGCGATCGCGGAGCGGCGCGGTGTCGTGCAGAACGTGCTCGTCCGCGTGCGGACGGGCGTACACGCCGAGACGCACGCTTTCCTCGCCACCGCGCACGAGGACCAGAAATTCGGGTTCTCGCTCGAGGGCGCAGCCGACGCCGTGGTCCGCATCCGCGAGCTGTCCAGCCTGCGTTTCGTGGGGCTGCACGCGCACATCGGATCGCAGATCTTCGACTCCTCCGGGTTCCGCGAGTCCGCCGCGCGCCTGGTCGATCTGCACGCCGACCTGCTCGCGGGCGGTGACATCCCGCTTCTCAACGTCGGCGGCGGCTTCGGCATCTCCTACACCTCCGTCGACGACCCGCGCCCCATCGAGGACATCGCCGACGGCATCCTCGACGCCATCGCCGACGAGTGCGCCGTGCGCGGCATCCCGATGCCCGATGTCGCGTGCGAACCGGGCCGCGTAATCGTGGGCCAGGCGGGCGTGACGCTCTACGAGGTGGGCACCGTGAAGACGGTCGAGATCGGAGAGGGGCGGGAGCGCACGTACGTCAGCGTCGACGGCGGCATGAGCGACAACGCGCGGCCCGCGCTGTACGGCGCCGATTTCTCGGCGCGCATCGTCTCGCGCACGAGCGAGGCCACGCCGGCTCTCTCCCGCGTCGTGGGCCATCACTGCGAGTCCGGAGACATCGTCGTGGACGCAGAGTACCTCCCGGCCGATGTCGTCCCGGGCGATCTGCTGGCCGTCCCGGCGACCGGCGCGTACTGCTTCTCACTCGCGAGCAACTACAACTACACCCCGCGTCCGCCCGTCGTCGCCGTGCGCGACGGTGAGGCGCGCGTAATCGTCCGCGGCGAGACCATCGACGACCTGCTCGCCCGCGACGTCGGCGCCGCGGCATCCGCTTCGACCGCTACACCCCACGGAGACACCGAATGACCGACTACCGCACACTGCGCGTCGCGCTGCTGGGCGCTGGTGCCGTCGGCTCGCAGGTCGCCGACCTGCTGCTCAAGCACCGCGCCGAACTGGCCGACCGCGCGGGGGCCAACCTCGAACTCGCCGGCATCGCCGTCCGCAACATCGACGGCAAGCGCGACGCCGATCTCCCGCGCGAGCTCTTCACGACGGATGCCGAAAGCCTCATCGTAGGCTCCGACATCGTCATCGAGCTCATGGGCGGGATCGAGCCGGCGCGCACGCAGGTGCTGCAGGCGATCAACTCGGGCGCCGACGTCGTCACCGCGAACAAGGCACTCCTGGCCACGCACGGCTCGGAGATCTTCGACGCCGCCGACCAGGTGGGCGCCGAGGTCTACTACGAGGCCGCCGCGGCGGGGGCCATTCCCATCATCCGCCCGCTGCGCGACTCGCTCGCCGGGGACCGCGTCGTGCGCATCATGGGCATCGTCAACGGCACGACGAACTACATCCTCGACCGCATGGACACCGAGGGGGCCGACTTCGCCGACGTCCTCGCCCAGGCTCAGGCCCTCGGGTACGCCGAGGCCGATCCCACCGCCGACGTCGAGGGGTACGACGCCGCGCAGAAGGCCGCGATCCTGGCGAGCCTCGCCTTCCACACGACCGTGCCGCTGGATGCCGTCCACCGCGAGGGCATCACCCAGATCGACGCCGCGATGATCGAGTCCGCGCGCCACGCCGGCTACGTGATCAAGCTGCTCGCGGTGTGCGAGCGGCTCGCCGCCGCCGACGGCGAGCCGAGCGAATCGATCTCGGTGCGCGTCTACCCCGCGCTCGTGGAGCGCACCCACCCGCTCGCGAGCGTCCACGGCGCCAACAATGCCGTCTTCGTGCAGGCCGAGGCCGCCGGCGACCTCATGTTCTACGGCGCGGGGGCCGGCGGCGTGCAGACCGCCTCGGCGGTGCTGGGCGATGTCGTCTCGGCGGCTCGGCGCCACATCGCCGGGGGAGTGGGAGTCGGCGAGTCCACGCGCGCGAACCTCCCGACCGTGCCGATCGGCCGCGTCATCACGCGCTACCAGATCACGCTCGAAGTCGACGACCAGCCGGGCGTGCTCGCCACGGTCGCCGGCATCCTCAGCGAGGGACGCGTGTCGATCGCGACCGTCGAGCAGACCGTCATCGAACCGGATGCCGACGACCCCGCCGCGGGCGGGTCGGCGCGTCTGGTCATCGGAACACACCAGGCCCGCGAGCAAGACCTGAGCGAGACCGTCGAGCGTCTCGCCGCGAGCGGCGTCGTCGAGCGCGTGGTCTCGGTACTGCGTGTGGAAGGGAACTGACATGGCACACGTCTGGCGCGGAGTCCTCCGCGAATACGCCGATCGTCTCGGCGTCACCGAGAGCTCCACCGTCGTGACGCTCGGCGAGGGCGGCACGCCCCTCATCCCCGCGCCCGCGCTCTCGCGGCGGACGGGCGCCGACGTCTACGTCAAGTTCGAGGGCATGAACCCCACCGGCTCGTTCAAGGACCGCGGCATGACCGTCGCGCTGTCGCGCGCGGTCGAGCACGGCGCGAAGGCCGTCATCTGCGCCTCCACCGGCAACACCTCCGCTTCGGCCGCGGCGTACGCCGCCCACGCCGGCATCACCGCCGCGGTCCTCGTGCCCGAGGGCAAGATCGCGATGGGCAAGCTCAGCCAGGCCGTCGCGCACAACGGCCGCCTCATCCAGATCCGCGGCAACTTCGACGACTGCCTCGAGATCGCGCGCGAGCTGGCCGACCACTACCCGGTGCACCTGGTCAACTCGGTCAACCCCGACCGGATCGAGGGCCAGAAGACGGCCGCGTACGAGGTCGTGGAGCAGCTGGGCGACGCCCCCGACTTCCACTTCATCCCCGTCGGCAATGCCGGCAACTACACCGCCTACTCGCGCGGCTACCGCGAAGAGGTCGATCGCGGTGTCTCTACGCGCGTCCCGCGCATGTTCGGCTTCCAGGCCGCCGGCTCCGCCCCGCTCGTGCGCGGTGAGGTCGTGAAGAACCCCGAGACCATCGCCAGCGCGATCCGGATCGGGAATCCGGCATCGTGGCACCTCGCGCTCGAAGCCCGGGATGCCACCGACGGCTGGTTCGGGGCCATCGACGACGACCGCATCCTCGCGGCGCAGAAGATCCTTGCCGGCGAGGTGGGGGTCTTCGTCGAGCCCGCCTCCGCCATCAGCGTCGCGGGTCTGCTGGATCGTGCCGAGGCCGGCAAGATTCCCGCGGGCGCCAAGGTCGTGCTCACCGTCACCGGCCACGGCCTCAAGGACCCGCAGTGGGCGCTGCGCCAGGCCGACGGCACCGAGGTGCAGCCGACCGTCGTCGACGCGACCACGTCCGAGGTGGCGTCGGTCCTCGACCTGAAGCCGGTGACCGAGTGACCGCAGCCCTCGGGCGTCGCGTCGCGGTCCGGGTGCCGGCGACGAGCGCCAACCTCGGTCCGGGGTTCGACACCCTGGGTCTCGCGCTGAGCGTGTACGACGAGCTAACGGTCGAGGCGCTCGAGCCTGGCCGCCTCGAGATCGAGGTCAGCGGTGAGGGCACCGCCGACGTGCCCCGCGACGCGTCCCACCTCGTGGTGCGCGCGATCGCGCACGCCTACGCCTCGGTGGGGCGTGAGATGCCCGGCCTGCGTCTGGTGGCGCACAACGTCATCCCGCACGGGCGCGGCATGGGGTCATCGGGGGCGGCGGTGGTGGCCGGCATCCTGGCCGCGCAGGGGCTCCTCGAGGGCGAGGTCGACTTCTCCGACGTCGACCTGCTGCGTCTGGCGACCGAGATGGAGGGGCACCCCGACAATGTCGCCCCCGGCCTGTTCGGCGGCCTCACGATCGCCTGGATGGATGCCGAGGGCCCGCAGCACAAGCAGCTCATCGTGCACCGCGGAGTCTCTCCCCTCGTGCTGGTACCGAGCTTCACGATGTCCACCGCCGTCGCTCGCAGTCTGCAGCCGCTGCAGGTACCGCGCGAGGATGCGGTGTTCAACGTCTCGCGCTCTGCTCTGCTGATCGCGGCGATGACACAGAGCCCGGAGCTCCTGATGGCCGCGACCGAAGACAAGCTGCACCAGAGCTATCGCGCCCAGGCCATGCCCGAGACCGACCGGCTCGTGCGGACGCTCAGGGCCGAAGGGTACGCGGCGGTGGTGTCGGGAGCCGGACCGAGCGTGCTGGTTCTCGCCGACGGGCCGGGTCAGCGCGTCGCGGCCGCGGACCTTACCGCAACCGTGGTCGACACCCCGTGGCAGGCGCTCATGCTCGCCGTCGACGTCAAGGGTGGTACAGTGAAGCCCGCAGAGGGTTCCGCTTAGCACGCGAATCTGAGCCTCTGCACCACCTGCGAAATCCGCAACAAATCGCGAACCCGGTCTCGGCTGCAGTCTCCCGAACCGCTGGTGTGAGTCTTCGTCTGCGCTCTGCAGCGATACCCCGCGATTTGACCATGTTTCATTTCTGAGGAGCACTCGTGGAGTCCATCTCCGAGACCCAGCCCGTCGACGCGCCCGAGGGCGCGAACACCCCCGCCGAGGAGCAGCCCGTCGCTCCCGCCGACCAGACACTGTTCGACACGCCCGTCGACGCCGAGGGCGATGCCGCCCCCGCCGAGGAGTCGGCGGCCGACGAAACGTCCGAGCCCGCCGAGGCCGCGGTCGACCAGCCCGCCGCCGAGGAGTCCGCCGACGCCGCGACTCCCGCGGACGCGTCCGCCGAACAGGCCCCGGCCGAATCGACTCCCGCTGTCGAGCCCGCGGCCGAGGAGGCCGCTGCGGCCCCGGCCGAGGCGGCGACCGAAGCGCCCGCCGCGGAAGAGCCGCCGGCCAAGCCGGCACGCGCGCCGCGCAAGCGCGCTCCTCGCCGCGCCAAGAGCACCCCCGCCGCCGAGGCGCCGACCGAGACCCCCGCCGACGCGCCGGCCGAGACGCCGGCTGAGGCCGCTCCCACGGCGGCCGCCGAGACGGTCGAGGCGGACACCACGCCGGCCGCCGCCGACGCTGCCGACGCCGCGGCCGCTGCCGACGCTACGGCCGCTGCCGACACTGAGGCGCCCGCCGACGCGGCGTCGGAGTCGTCCGCGAGCGAGACCTCGGCCGCGCCCGCCACCGCCGATGCGCCCGCCGCGGCCGACGCGAACGCCGACGCCGACGCGAACGCCGCGGCCGAAGGCGACAACGCCGAGGCGTCGGCATCCGCGGCCGAAGGCGATAACGCCGAGGACGCGACCGAGACGCCGTCCCGTGGCCGCAGCCGTAGCCGTTCGCGCAACCGCAACCGCAACAAGTCCGACAACGCCGACAAGGCCGAGACCGCCGCCCCGACCGCGGCACCCGCGGCCGACGAGGCCGAGGCGCCGGCGCAGAACGGTCAGCAGGCCCAGCAGCAGAACCAGGGCAACGGCCGCAACCGCCAGCGCAACAAGCGTCGCGGGCAGGCCACGACGGGCGACGAGTTCGAGACCGAGATCGGCGAGGACGATGTCCTCATCCCCATCGCGGGAATCCTCGACGTCCTCGACAACTACGCCTTCGTCCGCACCACGGGCTACCTCCCCGGCCCGAGCGACGTCTACGTCTCGCTCGGCCAGGTCAAGAAGTACAACCTGCGCAAGGGCGACGCGGTCGTCGGCTCGATCAAGCAGCCCCGCGAGGGCGAGCAGTCCACCCGTCAGAAGTACAACGCGTTGGTCAAGGTCGACTCGATCAACGGGCTGTCGGTGGACGACGCCGCCGGGCGCGTGGAGTTCGGCAAGCTGACGCCGCTGTACCCGCAGGAGCGTTTGCGCATGGAGACCGCGCCCGAGAAGCTCACGCAGCGTCTCATCGACCTCGTCGCCCCCGTCGGCAAGGGCCAGCGCGGTCTCATCGTCGCGCCCCCCAAGGCCGGCAAGACGATCGTGCTGCAGCAGATCGCGAACGCGATCGCGCACAACAACCCCGAGGTCCACCTCATGGTCGTGCTCGTGGACGAGCGCCCCGAAGAGGTCACGGACATGCAGCGCACGGTCAAGGGCGAGGTCATCGCCTCGACGTTCGACCGTCCCGCCGAGGACCACACGACGGTCGCCGAGCTGGCCATCGAGCGTGCGAAGCGTCTCGTCGAGCTGGGTCGCGATGTCGTGGTCCTGCTCGACTCGATCACTCGCCTCGGCCGCGCGTACAACCTCTCGGCGCCCACCTCGGGCCGCGTGCTGACCGGTGGGGTCGACGCCTCGGCGCTCTACCCGCCGAAGCGCTTCTTCGGTGCCGCGCGCAACATCGAGAACGGCGGATCGCTTACGATCCTCGCGACGGCTCTCGTCGAGACCGGCTCCAAGATGGACGACGTGATCTTCGAGGAGTTCAAGGGAACGGGCAACAGCGAACTGCGCTTGAACCGCCAGCTCGCCGACAAGCGCATCTTCCCCGCGGTCGACGTCAACGCGTCCTCGACCCGTCGCGAAGAGATGCTCCTCTCACCCGACGAGGTCAAGATCACCTGGAAGCTGCGTCGCGCGCTCGCGGGCCTCGACCCGCAGCAGGCTCTCGAGGTCGTGCTCGGCAAGCTCAAGGAGACGCAGTCCAACGTCGAGTTCCTCGTCCAGATGCAGAAGTCGATCCCGGCTCCCGCGCGCGGAGACAACGGGCACGACAACGGCATCCGCTGAGCCGTGTCGGATTCCGGCATCTTCGAGTCCGTCCGCGGACTGCTCGACGAGCACCGGCAGGTCGAGCTCGAGCTCAACGACCCGGCGGTGCACGCCGATGCCGCGCGCGCGAAGCGCGTCAATCGGCGCTACGCGGAGCTGAACCGCATCGTGCACGCGTACGAGGCGTGGCAGTCGGCGTCGGACGACCTGGATGCCGCGCGCGAACTGGCCCGTGAGGACGCCGCGTTCGCGGAAGAGGTGCCCGCGCTCGAGGAACGTCTCGACGAGAGCCAGGAGCGCCTGCGCCGACTGCTGATCCCGCGCGACCCGGATGACGCCCGCGACGTGATCATGGAGATCAAGGCGGGGGAGGGCGGCGCGGAGAGCGCGCTGTTCGCGGCCGACCTGTTGCGGATGTACCTGCAGTACGCGGCATCCATGGGCTGGAAGACCGAGATGCTCGAGCGCAACGAGTCCGATCTCGGCGGCTACAAAGACGTCCAGGTCGCGATCAAGGGCTCTTCGAGCGATCCCGCGCAGGGCGTGTGGGCGCACCTGAAGTACGAGGGCGGGGTGCACCGCGTGCAGCGTGTGCCCGCCACGGAGTCGCAGGGGCGCATCCACACGTCGACGACCGGTGTGCTGGTGTTCCCCGAGGTCGACGAGCCGGAAGAGATCGCGATCGATCCGAACGACCTGAAGATCGACGTGTTCCGTTCCTCGGGGCCGGGCGGTCAGTCGGTCAACACGACCGACTCGGCGGTGCGGATCACCCACGTGCCGACGGGCATCGTCGTGTCCATGCAGAACGAGAAGTCGCAGTTGCAGAACCGCGAAGCGGGCATGCGCGTGCTGCGCGCCCGGCTTCTCGCCAAGCAGCAAGAGGAGCGCGATGCGCAGGCGGCCGACGCCCGCCGGTCGCAGATCCGCGGCATGGACCGCTCGGAGCGCATCCGCACGTACAACTTTCCCGAGAACCGCATCGCCGACCACCGCACCGGGTACAAGGCGTACAACCTCGACCAGGTGATGGACGGCGCTCTCGGCCCGATCATCGAGTCGGCGATCGCCGCCGACGAGGAAGCGCGGCTCGCGGCCCTGTCCGAGGGCTGAGCCCTCGGCATCCGCGCGGTGCGGGCGCGCACAACTCCGGCAGATTCGTCGGTTTCCGTGCATGCCGTCGGGGGCGGGCGCGTCGTGCAGGAGTTGTGCGCGGCGGGGGCGCTCGGCGAGGGCCCTCGGCATCCGCGTCGGCGCCCGGCGGGCACAACTCCGGCAGACCCGTCGGTTTGCGTGTGCGCCGTCGGTGGCGGGCGCGTCGTGCAGGAGTTGTGCGCGGCGGTAGCGCTCGGCAAGGGCTGAGCCCCTAGACGTCCCAGACCGGTGGGTGGGGGAGGGGGCCGCGGCGGGCCTCGAGCTCCGCGCCCAGCGACAGCAGTGTCGCTTCGCCACCGGGTCGCCCGATCAGCTGGACCGAGACCGGGTGGCCGGTGGCATCCATCTCCACCGGCAGCGTGAGCGCGGGAAGGCCCGCGACGTTGACGAAGCTGGAGTACGGCGCGTACTCGACCTGCATCGCGAACGTGCGCTCGGGGTCGTGCCCGGCGTACCAGCCCACGGGGCGCGGGGATTGCGCCAGGGCCGGGGTCAGAACGGCGTCGACGTGGGAGAAGTCGGAGATGGTGCGGCGCTCGAACGCCCGCGCCTCCGTGAGCCCGCCGAGCAGGTCGGGTGCCGGCAACGCCCTTCCCTCGGCGACGAGCCACGCCGTCAGCGGTTCGACGAGTTCCATGTCGGCGTCGGTCAGCGGAATCCTCGCCGCGCTCGCGCGCCAGAGCACCCGGAACAGCTCCGGATAGCCGACCGGATGCCAGTCGGCCTCGGCCACGCCGTGTCCGGCGTCGCTCAGCCAGGCGGCGGCGGTGTCGAAGGCCCTCCGCGCAGCCGGATCCAGCACGATGTTCTCGTCGTCGTCCCAGGGTGACACGGTGGTGGCCCCGATGCGCAGGGCCTCGGCGGGTCGCCGGGCGGCGTCGACGAACGGGCCCCCTCCCGGCGCCGCAGTGGCGTACCGGAACGGGGCGAGACCCACGAGCGCGTCGAGAAGAAAGCCGGCATCTTCGACCGTGCGGGCGATCGGACCGGTGACGGAGAGGCCGTCGGGGGAGTCGAAACCGGAACCGAGGGGCAGCCGGCCTCGCGACGGCTTCAGCCCCACGACGCCGACCGTGGCCGACGGGATGCGGATGGAGCCACCCCCGTCGGACCCGACCGCCGCCGGCAGGAGACCGGCCGCGACCGCGACCGCGGCGCCGCCGCTGGAACCACCCGCGCCCGCCTCGGTGCGCCACGGATCGCGCGCGGGAGCGTGGATGAGCGGCTCGGTGAAGCCGGTGAGGCCGAACTCGGACGTGCTCGTCTTCCCGAGGCTCACCGCGCCCGCGGCATCCATCGCCTCCGCGAGGGCGTCGGATGTCCGGGGGATGACATCGGCGCGGGCGCGCGAACCGTACCGGGTGGGAACGCCGGCGCGCGCGACGAGATCCTTTTCGGCCGACGGGACACCCCACAACGCCCCCGCGGGGGCGGCCGCGGCGAGCGTCGACGCCCGCTCGAGAGCCGCCGCGCCCGTGACCTCCGCGAAGGCGCCGAGGTCGGCGAAGCGCTCGATCCGGTCGAGGTAGTGCGCGGCTAGCGCGCCGGGGTCGAGCGACCCGTCGCGCAGGGCCCGGGCCTGGTCGACGAGCGACAGATCGTGCAGGCGCGTCATACCTCGAGCCTACGGCCGGTGCTCCGCTAGCCTCGCAGCATGAAGACCCGGCTTCTGCGTGTGCTGGTGTACCTCGCCTCCGCTGCGGCGGGGCTGATCCTCGCCGACCTCTTCGTGGGAGGCTTCCGAATCTCGTGGCTGAACTGGTGGGGTTTCCTCGTCGCAATCGTCGTGTTCGCCGTCGTGCAGAGCATCGCCACCCCGGTGGCGATCCGCGTCGCGCGCCGACATGCTCCGCTGCTGCTCGGGGGCATCGGCATCATCGCGACCTTCGTGTCGCTGCTCGTCGTCGCGGTGCTGCCGTCGGCCGGCGTCCGCATCACCACCGTCGGCGCGTGGTTCCTGGCACCGCTGGTGGTGTGGATCGTGTCGGCCATCGCGACGTGGGCGCTCACGGTCGTGCTGATCGACCGACCGGCCCGGGCACTGTCGGCGAGGAAGCGCTGACCCCGGTCAGATCCAGTACTCGGGTGCGGTGAGGAGGGCCCGGGCGTCGTCGTCGGTCCGTCGTGCGCGCGGCTGGGCGGGCACGCCGACGAGGACGCTCTCGGGCGGGGCGTCCCTGGTGACGACGGCGTTCGCGCCGACCAGGCTGTGGGCCCCGATCGTGATCGGACCCAGGATCTTCGCACCGGCGCCCACGGCGACCCCGTCCTGCAGCGTGGGGTGGCGCTTGCCGCCCTCGCGCTGCCGGCCGCCGAGCGTCACGCCGTGGTACAGCATGACGTCGTCGCCGACCTCGGCGGTCTCGCCGATCACGACGCCCATGCCATGGTCGATGAAGAACCGCCGACCGATCGTGGCGCCCGGGTGGATCTCGATGCCGGTGAGCCAGCGCGCGACCTGCGAGAGGGCACGCGCCGGGAAGCGCACGCCGCGCACCCAGAGACGGTGCGCGACGCGATACGCCCACACGGCGTGCAGGCCAGGGTAGAGCAGGGCGATCTCGACCCCGCCACGCGCCGCGGGGTCGCGCAGCTTGGCCGCCGCGACGTCTTCGCGGATGCGGGACAGGACTCCCACGTCAGTCTTCGCGCAGGTGCTCGTAGAGAGCGGTGGAGAGGTAGCGCTCGCCGTACGAGGGGATGATGACGACGATGTTCTTGCCCGCGGCTTCGGGGCGGCGGGCGATCTCGAGAGCGGCCCAGATGGCCGCGCCGGAGGACATGCCGACGAGGATGCCGTCCTTCGCTGCGGTCTCGCGAGCGAGGCGGATCGCGTCATCGAACTCGACGTCGATGACCTCGTCGATGATGTCGCGGTCGAGGATCGCCGGGACGAAGTTCGGGCCGATGCCCTGGATCTTGTGGGGGCCGGGGTGCCCCTTCGTCAGGATGGGGGAGTCGGCCGGCTCGACGGCCACGACCTTCACCGCGGGAACGCGCTCCTTGAGGACCTGGCCGACACCGGTGATGGTGCCGCCGGTGCCGATGCCGGCGACGAAGTAGTCGACCTTGCCGTCGGTGTCGCGGAGGATCTCTTCGGCCGTGGTCTTGCGATGGATGGCCGGGTTCGCGTCGTTCTCGAACTGACGCGCCCACACGGCGCCGGGCGTCTCGGACACGATGCGCTTGGCCTCGTCGACCGCGTGCGACATGCCCTTCGTGGGGTCGGTGAGCACCAGCTCCGCGCCGAACGCCTTAAGGAGGATGCGCCGCTCCTTCGACATCGAGGCCGGCATCGTGAGGATGACGCGGTAGCCGCGTGCGGCGCCCACCATCGCCAGAGCGATGCCGGTGTTGCCACTGGTGGATTCCACGATGGTCCCGCCGGGCTTCAACTCTCCCGAGGCCTCGGCGGCGTCGACGATGGCGATCCCCAGCCGGTCCTTCACGCTCGAGGCGGGGTTGTAGAACTCGAGCTTGGCCAGGATCTGGCCCCCGGCGCCCTCCGCGACGCGGTTGAGGCGCACCAGCGGGGTGTCGCCGAACGCGGAGGTGATGTCGGAGTGGATGCCGGGCATGGCTCGCCTTTCGCCGTCGGTCGGATCGCGACAATCCTAGGCGAGCGGGGGAGGCCGGGATCGGTGTGTGACGCCGCGCGACTAGGCTCGGTTCCCGTCATGCCCGAGACTTCCCGCACCCCCGCGCGCCCTTCCGTCGCCGACACCCTCCGCGACATCGCGACGCGCTTCGCCGCCGCCGGCATCCCCGATCCTCGCGTGGATGCCGAGCTGCTCCTCGCCCACGTGCTGTCGACGTCACGCGGCGGTGTCCAGGCCGCCGCGATCCGCGGCGACCGGCTCGACGAGGATGCCGTCGTCGAGCTGCCCGGGCTCGTGGATCGCCGGTGCGCCCGGGAACCTCTGCAGCACCTCACGGGTGTCGCGCCGTTCCGTTCGCTCGAGCTCGCCGTGGGGCCGGGCGTCTTCGTTCCGCGCCCCGAGACCGAGATGGTGGCGCAGCTCGCGATCGACGCGCTGGCCGCGGCGGCATCCCCCTCCCCGGTCGCGGTCGATCTCGGGACCGGCAGTGGCGCGATCGCTCTCGCCCTGGCGACGGAGGTACCCCGCGCGCGGGTCTACGCCGCCGAGAACTCCGTCGAGGCGTTCATCTGGGCCAAGGACAACGCCGCGCGCATCGGCGCGGAGAACCTGACGCTCGCGTTCGTCGACCTCGCCGACGCATTCCCCGAACTCGACGGCACGGTGTCGGTGGTGGCATCCAATCCGCCGTACGTTCCCGACGACGCGATCCCGCGCGACCCCGAGGTGCAGCGGTACGACCCGCCCGCGGCGCTGTACGGGGGACCGGACGGACTGGATGCCGTGCGCGTGCTCAGCCGCGTCGGCCTCCGGCTGGCCCACCCCGGCGGGACCATCGTCATCGAGCACGGCGAATGGCAGGGCGCGGCCATTCGCGACATCCTCGCGGCGGACGGATGGCGTGCCGCGGCCACGCACCCCGATCTCACCACGCGGGATCGCGCCACGACGGCGATCCGCCCCTGACCGCGCGACCGGTCGGGCGTCGGTAGACTGTCGCGCGACATGTCACCCGTCTACGACTGCCGTGACGAGTCGCAGCTGCTCTCCGGGATGCGCCACGCGCGTCAGGCGATCAGCCGAGGCGAACTCGTCGTACTGCCCACCGACACCGTCTACGGCATCGCCGCGGACGCCTTCAACGCGCGCGCCGTCGCGGGCCTCCTCGAGGCGAAGGGACGCGGACGCCAGCAGCCTCCGCCCGTGCTCGTGCCCGGGGTCGGGACTCTCCGCGCGCTGGTCGCCGAGGTGCCCCCGGCCGTCGACGAGCTCGTGCACGCCTTCTGGCCGGGAGGCTTGACGATCGTGCTCCCGGCGCAGCCGTCGCTGTCGTGGGATCTCGGAGACACCCACGGCACCGTCGCCGTCCGCATGCCGGCGCAGAAGCTGACGCTCGAACTGCTCGAGGAGACGGGGCCGCTCGCGGTCTCCAGCGCCAACCGCACCGGAATGCCCGCGGCGGTGAGCATCGACGAGGCCCGCGACATGCTCGGCGACAGTGTCTCCGCGTATCTGGATGCCGGCCCGAGCGAGTGGGGCTTCGCGTCGACCATCGTCGACGCGACATCGCTCGTCGGCGGCGCGGAGCCCCGGGTGAAGGTCTTGCGCGAGGGCACGGTGTCGCGCGACCGTCTGCGCGACGTCCTCGGAGACCTGCTCGAGCCCGACCCCGAGACCGCGTCGGCTCCCGCGACGTCGTCGACCGATCCGGATGCCGAGGCCCCCGGGCCGTGACCCAGTATCTCCTCACCATCCTGTTCACGGCAGCGGTGACTCTGGCGCTGTCGTGGGTGGTGTGGAAGCTCGCTCTGCGATTCCGTCTGTATCCCGGCATCCGGGATCGTGACGTGCACACGACGCCCACGCCGCGCCTGGGCGGCGTGGCGATGTTCCTCGGCGTCGTCGCGGCTTTCGCCCTCTCCAGTCGCAACCCCTACTTCGCGATCTTCTGGACCGATCCGGCTCCGGTGCTGTCGCTCCTCGGCGCGGTGCTCCTCATCGTCGTCGTCGGTGTCGTCGACGACCTGTGGGACCTCGACTGGATGATCAAGCTCGGCGCGCAGTTCGTCGCCGCGGGGATTATCGCCTGGTTCGGTCAGCTGCAGATCCTGTCGCTGCCGATCGGTGCCCTGACCGTCGGCTCGAGCTGGGTGAGTTTCGTGCTCACGGTGTTCGCCCTGGTGGTGGTCATGAACGCCGTGAACTTCATCGACGGACTCAACGGCCTGGTCGCGGGGGTGTGCCTCATCGCGAACGGGGTCTTCTTCGCCTACTCGTACCTCCTGGTGCGCGACACCGGTGCGAGCACGTACTTCAACCTCGCCTCGTTCATCGCCGCCGTGCTCATCGGAGCGTGCTTGGGCTTCCTCCCGATGAACTGGACCCCGGCGAAGCTGTTCATGGGCGATGCCGGCGCACTCATGCTGGGCCTGCTTATGGCCAGCTCGGCCGTCGCCATCACCGGTCAGCTGGACCCCGCCGTCCTCGATCCCGAACAGCTGGGGCGTTCGCAGCTGCTCGGTGCCTTCATCCCGATCCTCTTGCCGGTGGTCATCGTCCTGCTGCCGCTGCTCGATTTCGGTCTTGCGGTGGTCCGCCGTCAGTGGGCCGGGAAGTCGCCGTTCTCGCCCGATCGCAAGCATCTGCACCATCGCATGCTCGACATGGGTCACTCCGACCGGGATGCCGTCCTCATCTTCTACAGCTGGACCGCTGTGGTCAGCCTCGCGGTGCTGCTGATGTACATCGGCACGCAGCAGAGCTGGCCCGGCGATTACGCGATCGGCATCGTCTTCGGCGTCGTCGGCGTCGCCGCGTGCATCCTGCTCACCCTGCTTCCGTCCCGTCGCCTCGCGCGTCGCCCTTCCCCCGAGGAGTCGTCATGACCGCCCCCGTCTCCAGCACCCCGGTCCTCCGCGCAGCCCTCCTGTGGTCGGCGGTCGTCACCGTCGTCATCCTGGCGGGCGCGGTGGTGGTGGGGGCGCTCATCGCCGGTGCGAACGGAGCATGGAGCGGGGCGGTGGGGGCCGCGGTCGGAGCCATCTTCCCGGCGCTCACGGCCGTGAGCATTCTTCTGGCCAACCGCTTCTACGGTCACCCCGCGTGGCTGCAGATCTTCTTCGGCGTGGTCCTCGGGGGATGGCTGCTGAAGTTCATCCTCGTGATCGTGGCGTTCCTCATCCTGCTGCGCATGGATTGGGTCGTCGCTCCCGTGTTCTTCTTCGCGCTCCTGGCCACGGCGGTGGCGTCGCTCGTCGTCGACGTCGTGGTGATCTCGCGGATGCGCCTCCCCGCGGTGTCGGACACCGTTCTGCCCGAGCGCAGCTCCCCGGACGAGGTCTGACCTCCCGCCGATGCCGCGAATCCCGCGATCTTTGCTAAGGTAGGGCTAAGCACCTCGGCCGGTGTGCGGCGGTGACGCCGAGGCCCCGGGGAGAGCCGTTTCCCACCCTCCCCGAACCGTTTCGTACCGGTTCGAGAAGCTGGAGCCACCCGTTGACTCAGGCGAATTCGATCGCGCACGCTGCTGACGCGCCCTACTTCTCCCCGCCGTCCATCTCGGACTTCTTCCCGCCCGAGCTGCTGTTCGCTGGAACACCGTTCGCGGTCACGCGCATCACTCTGGTGCAGCTGCTCGCCACGGCGATCATGGTCCTCATCATCGTCATGGGCACGCGGCGGCTGACCGTCGTCCCCGGACGCTTCCAGAGCGTGATCGAGCTCGGCTTCGGGTTCATCCGCGAGCAGATCGCGTACCAGGTCCTGGGCGAGAAGGACGGCAAGCGCTTCCTGCCGCTGCTGACCGCGATGTTCCTCACGATCACGGCGCTGAACCTCACCGGCGTCATCCCGTTCTTGAACATCCCGGGCACCTCCGTCGCGGGAGCGCCGCTGGTGTTCGCGCTGACCGCCTACATCGCCTTCGTGTACGCGGGCATTCGCCGTCACGGCGTGGGCCGCTTCGTGAAGTACTCGCTCGTGCCCAGCGGAGTCCCCAAGCCGCTGATCCCGATCATCGCGATCGTCGAGCTCATCTCGGTCTTCATCGCCCGGCCGGTGTCGCTGTTCCTGCGGCTCCTGCTGAACATGATCGTCGGCCACCTCATGCTGGTGCTGTTCTTCTCGGCGACCAACTTCTTCTTCTTCAGCTTCAACTGGCTGACCCCTCTGGCAGCGGGAACCCTCACGCTGGGGCTCGCGTTCACCCTCTTCGAGGTGTTCGTGGCACTCCTGCAGGCCTACGTCTTCACGATCCTCACCGCGGTCTACATCCAGCTCGCGGTGGCGGAAGAGCACTGACGGGCAGCCGACCGGCTGTTCGCCCAACGAAAGGAAACCCTCAGTGGACGCAACGACGATTCTCGCTCAGGTCACGGGCAACATCGCGACCGTGGGCTACGGTCTTGCTGCCATCGGCCCGGCCATCGGTCTCGGCATCATGATCGGCAAGACCATCGAGTCGACCGCCCGTCAGCCCGAGCTCGCCGGTCGCCTGCAGACCACGATGTTCATCGGTGTCGCCTTCATCGAGATCCTCGCGCTGATCGGCATCGCCACGCCCTTCATCTTCGGCGCGCTCTGATCCGCCCGATCCACGAGTAAGGAGACAGGATGCTTCACGCTCTTGTCACGGTCGCTGCCGAAGAGGGTCACAGCGGCGGTAACCCGCTTCTGCCCGCCGTCTACGACATCACCTGGTCGCTGGTGTGCTTCGTCATCATCGCGGCGGTCGTGTGGTTCTACGCGCTCCCGCGCATCGGAGCGGTGCTCGACAAGCGCAGCTCCGCCATCGAGGGCAACATCGCCAAGGCCGACGAGGCGCAGCGCAAGGCCGAGGCCGCGCTCGAGGAGTACACCGCCCAGCTCGCCGCTGCCCGCAAGGAAGCCGGCGAGATCCGTGAGTCCGCGCGCGAAGACGGTCGCAAGATCGTTCTCGAGGCCAAGGAGACCGCGGCGGCAGAGGCTGCTCGCCTGACCGCTGCCGCACACACGCAGATCGAAGCCGAGCGGCAGACCGCCCTGGTGTCGCTGCGTGCCGAGGTGGGTACTCTCGCCGTCGACCTCGCCGGCAACGTCATCGGGGAGACGCTCTCCGACGACGCCAAGGCTCAGGCCGTCGTCGATCGCTTCCTCGCCGACCTCGAGGCATCCGAGAAGGCGGCTCAGTAATGGGCAGCGCGACCACTCAGGCGCGGACCGCGACCGCCGAGGCGCTCACGGCGGCGTCCGGTGTCGATCTCGACGTCGCCCGCGAGCTGTTCGCCGCCGTCGGCGCCGTGAGCGGATCGGCGCAGCTGAGCGGCGCGCTGTCTGACTCGTCGGCACCGGCCGCGGCTCGCGCCGCGCTGGTGACGGCGGTCTTCGGCTCCACGTACCGCGAGACCAGCGTGGCCCTGCTCCGGCGCGCCGCCGAGCAGCGCTGGTCGAACGCCGCGGAGTTCGTCGACGGCCTCGAGGAGCTGGCCGTGCGCGCCGCAGCCGTGGCCGATTCG
Source organism: Microbacterium mcarthurae (assembly GCF_046064585.1). Lineage (NCBI taxonomy): Bacteria > Bacillati > Actinomycetota > Actinomycetes > Micrococcales > Microbacteriaceae > Microbacterium > Microbacterium mcarthurae. The sequence continues at coordinate 161,906 of NZ_JAROCE010000004.1, forward strand.
TCGGCCGACATCGAAGGCGAGCTGTTCCAGTTCTCGCGCACGGTGGCCTCGAACGGCGAGCTGGAGCTCGCGCTCGGCGGTCGTCTCGGCAATGCCTCGGCGAAGAGCTCGCTCGTCTCGACGCTTCTCGACGGGCGCGCGGGTGCCGCGACGGCGCTGATCGTCTCGTCGCTGGTGCAGAACGCACACGGCCGCCGCGTGCGCGCGCTCCTCCGGCGCGCGTCGGCGATCGTCGCCGACCAGCGTTCGAGCATCGTCGCGACCGTCTCGACGGCGACGCCGTTGAGCGCCGAACAGCGCACGCGACTCGAGAACGCTCTGAGCGCGCGTTACGGGTCCGCCGTCACCCTCAACACCGTGATCGACCCGACGGTGCTCGGCGGACTGCGCGTGCAGATCGCCGACGACGTCATCGACTCGAGCGTCTCGACGCGCCTCGCCGAACTGCGCCATCGCATCGCCGGCTAAGACTTTGCCGCCCGAGCGGGTGGAGATCTGGGGGCTCGCGCCCCACGAACGAAGGAAGACAATGGCAGAACTCTCTATCAGCCCCGACGTCATCCGTGACGCGCTGAAGGACTTCGTCAACGCCTACGAGCCGACCGCCGGAGGTGCGACGGAAGTCGGCACCGTCGTCGACGCGGCCGACGGCATCGCCCACGTCGAGGGACTGCCCGGCGTCATGGCGAACGAACTCATCCGCTTCGCGAACGGCACCCTGGGCCTGGCACAGAACCTCGACGAGCACGAGGTCGGCGTCGTCGTCCTCGGCGAGTTCTCCGGCATCGAGGAGGGCCAGCAGGTCACGCGTACCGGCGAGGTGCTCTCGGTCGGCGTCGGCGATGGCTACCTCGGCCGCGTCGTCGACCCGCTCGGCAACCCGATCGACGGTCTCGGCGAGATCGCGACCGAGGGCCGTCGCGCGCTCGAGCTGCAGGCGCCCGGCGTCATGCAGCGCAAGAGCGTGCACGAGCCCCTGCAGACCGGCATCAAGGCCATCGACGCCATGATCCCCGTCGGTCGTGGTCAGCGTCAGCTGATCATCGGCGACCGTCAGACCGGCAAGACGGCCATCGCGATCGACACGATCATCAACCAGAAGGCCAACTGGGAGTCGGGCGACGTCAACAAGCAGGTGCGCTGCATCTACGTCGCGATCGGCCAGAAGGGCTCCACGATCGCCTCGGTCAAGGGTGCGCTCGAGGACGCGGGCGCGATGGAGTACACCACCATCGTCGCCGCCCCGGCATCCGACCCCGCCGGCTTCAAGTACCTCGCCCCCTACACGGGTTCGGCCATCGGCCAGCACTGGATGTACGGCGGCAAGCACGTCCTGATCATCTTCGACGACCTGTCGAAGCAGGCCGAGGCCTACCGCGCCGTGTCGCTGCTGCTGCGTCGTCCCCCGGGCCGCGAAGCGTACCCCGGTGACGTCTTCTACCTGCACTCACGCCTGCTCGAGCGTTGCGCGAAGCTCTCCGACGAGCTCGGTGCCGGTTCGATGACGGGTCTTCCCATCATCGAGACCAAGGCGAACGACGTCTCGGCCTACATCCCGACCAACGTGATCTCGATCACCGACGGCCAGATCTTCCTTCAGTCCGACCTGTTCAACGCCAACCAGCGTCCGGCGGTCGACGTGGGTATCTCGGTCTCGCGCGTGGGTGGCGACGCCCAGGTGAAGTCGATCAAGAAGGTGTCGGGAACGCTGAAGCTCGAGCTCGCGCAGTACCGCTCGCTCGAGGCGTTCGCGATGTTCGCCAGCGACCTCGACGCCGCTTCGCGTCGTCAGCTGGCCCGTGGTGCGCGCCTGACGGAGCTGCTCAAGCAGCCCCAGTACTCGCCGTACCCCGTCGAGGAGCAGGTCGTCTCGATCTGGGCCGGAACCAACGGCAAGCTCGACACCATCGACGTCTCCGACGTGCTGCGCTTCGAGCGTGAGCTGCTGGACTACCTCCGCCGGAACTCCACCGTCCTCGACACCCTGCGCGAGACCAACGTGCTCGGTGACGACACGGTCGCAGAGCTCGAGAAGAAGATCGACGAGTTCGTCCTCGAGTTCCAGCCCGGTGCCGACGAGGGTGTCGTCGGCGCCGAGCAGGTGGACGCGGCCGACGCCGAGGACGTCAACCAGGAGCGAATCGTCAAGGGCCGTCGCTAACAGCGACGACACGAGAACGGAATCATGGGCGCACAACTGCGGGTCTACAAGCAGAAGATCAGTTCTGCTCAGACGACCAAGAAGATTACGAAGGCGATGGAGCTCATCGCGGCTTCGCGCATCCAGAAGGCGATGGCGCGTGTGCGCGCGGCATCGCCCTTCGCGCGAGCCGTGACGAGCGCTGTCTCCGCGGTGGCCACGCACTCGTCGATCGATCACCCGCTGACGACCGAGCGCGAGAACCTCCGGCGCTCGGCCGTGGTGATCTTCACCTCCGACCGCGGCCTGGCCGGCGCGTTCAACTCGCAGATCCTCCGTGAGGGTCTCGAGCTGGCCGAGCTGCTCCGCTCGCAGGGTAAAGAGGTGGTGTTCTACCTCGTCGGGCGCAAGGCGGTGGGCTACTTCCAGTTCCGCCGGATGCCGAGCGTCTCGCAGTGGACCGGCGACACCGACACTCCGCAGTTCTCGACCGCGGAGGAGATCTCCGACGCGGTGCTCGAGGCCTACCGCGCGGGTGGCGAGAACGACGGTGTCGATGAGATCCACCTCGTCTACAACCGCTTCGTCAGCATGATGACGCAGTCTCCCGAGACGGTGCGGCTGCTTCCTCTCGAGGTCCTCGAGGCCGAGGAGGCCCCGGCGCAGGCCGAGGTGTACCCGCTCTACGAGTTCGAGCCCGACGCCGAGGCCGTCCTCGACGCCCTCCTGCCGGTGTATGTGCAGAGCCGGATCTTCAACGCTCTTCTCCAGTCCTCCGCGGCCAAGCACGCGGCGACGCAGAAGGCGATGAAGTCGGCCAGCGACAACGCCGACAAGCTCATCACCGACTACACCCGCCTGCGCAACAACGCGCGACAGGCGGAGATCACGCAGCAGATCGCCGAGATCGTCGGCGGCGCCGATGCTCTGGCATCCGGCAAGTAAGTCCCCAAGGAGAGAAGAAGCCATGAGCCTCACCGCCGAGAAGACCGACGCAGCCGTCGTCGGCCGCGTCGCGCGCGTCACCGGGCCCGTCGTCGACATCGAGTTCCCGCACGACGCGATCCCCGAGATCTACAACGCGCTGAAGACCACCATCACCATCGGTGACCAGTCGACCGAGATCACGCTCGAGGTCGCTCAGCACCTCGGCGACGACCTGGTTCGCGCCATCGCCCTCAAGCCCACCGACGGCATCGTCCGCGGTCAGGAGGTGCGCGACACCCACGGCCCGATCACCGTGCCCGTGGGCGACGTCACCAAGGGCAAGGTCTTCGATGTGACCGGCGAGGTGCTCAACGCCGCGCCCGGCGAGACCATCGAGGTCACCGAGCGCTGGGGCATCCACCGCAAGGCGCCGAGCTTCGACCAGCTCGAGTCCAAGACCCAGATGTTCGAGACGGGCATCAAGGTCATCGACCTGCTGACCCCCTACGTGCAGGGTGGAAAGATCGGCCTGTTCGGTGGCGCCGGCGTCGGCAAGACGGTCCTGATCCAGGAGATGATCCAGCGCGTCGCGCAGGATCACGGTGGTGTGTCGGTGTTCGCCGGTGTCGGCGAGCGTACCCGTGAGGGCAACGACCTCATCCACGAGATGGAGGACGCGGGCGTCTTCGACAAGACCGCGCTCGTGTTCGGTCAGATGGACGAGCCGCCGGGGACGCGTCTGCGCGTCGCTCTCTCGGCTCTGACGATGGCCGAGTACTTCCGTGACGTGCAGAAGCAGGACGTGCTGCTGTTCATCGACAACATCTTCCGCTTCACGCAGGCGGGTTCCGAGGTCTCGACGCTCCTCGGCCGTATGCCGTCCGCGGTGGGCTACCAGCCGAACCTCGCCGACGAGATGGGTGTGCTCCAGGAGCGCATCACCTCGACGCGCGGTCACTCGATCACCTCGCTGCAGGCGATCTACGTCCCCGCCGACGACTACACCGACCCGGCTCCGGCGACGACGTTCGCCCACCTGGATGCCACCACCGAGCTGTCGCGTGAGATCGCGTCGAAGGGTCTGTACCCCGCCGTCGACCCGCTGAGCTCGACCAGCCGCATCCTCGACCCGCGCTACATCGGTGCCGACCACTACCGCGTGGCGACGGCCGTGAAGCAGATCCTGCAGAAGAACAAGGAACTGCAGGAGATCATCGCGATCCTCGGTGTCGACGAGCTCTCCGAAGAGGACAAGATCGTCGTGTCGCGCGCACGTCGCATCCAGCAGTTCCTCTCCCAGAACACCTACATGGCCAAGAAGTTCACCGGTGTCGAGGGTTCGACGGTCCCGATCAAGGAGACCATCGAGTCGTTCGACGCGATCGTGAAGGGTGACTTCGACCACGTCGCCGAGCAGGCCTTCTTCAACGTCGGTGGTATCTCCGACGTCGAGGCCAAGTGGGCGCAGATCCAGAAGGAGAACGGCTGACATGCCGCTGCGCGTGAACCTCGTCTCGGCTGACGCCGAGGTCTGGACCGGGGAGGCGTCGCTCGTCGTCGCCAAGACGGTCGAAGGCGAGATCGGCTTCATGCAGGGACACGAACCCGTGCTCGCGATCCTCGCTCAGGGCGAGGTGCGCATCACGGGTGTCGACGGGAACAGGATCCTCGCCAACGCGCAGGACGGCTTCCTGTCGATGGCGGATGACGAGCTGACGATCGTCGCCGGCCACGCTTCCCTGGTCTCCTGACACCCCTTCTCCACGACGCGCGTCGTCCGGTTCTCCGGACGGCGCGCGTCGTTCGTTCGTTCCCCTGAGGTCACATGCTCGTTCTCCTTCCCCCTTCCGAGACCAAGCGCCCCGCCGGCGACGGCCCGCCGCTGGATCTCGACGCCCTCGCCCTGCCGTCGCTGCGAGAACCTCGGACCGTTGTCGCCGACGCGCTCGTCGCGCTGAGCGCCGACGAAGAGGCATCCCTCCGTGTCTTGAAGCTCAGCGAGCGGCGTCGTCACGAGGTCGCTGACAACGCCGCACTGCGGTCGACGCCGACGCTTCCCGCCGTCGACCGGTACACCGGGGTGCTCTTCGACGCCCTCGACGCGGGCACGCTCGATGCGGCCTCGCGTGCGTGGGTAGGGTCTCACGTCCTCATCCACTCGGCGCCCTTCGGCCCCGTCGGTGCGCTCGACCCCATCCCGACGTATCGGCTGGCGGCGTCGACGTCGCTGCCGGGGATTCCGTCGCTCCGAAAGGTGTGGGCGGATGCCGTGACGTCCGCCATCCGCCTGACCCGCACGCCGTTCGTGGTCGATCTTCGTTCCGAGGCGTACGCGGCCCTCGGGCCCGTCCCCGATGAGGTGCGAGGCGTCTATGTGCGCGTCGTCACCGAGGGTCCGGACGGCACCCATCGTGCGCTCAACCATTTCAACAAGAAGGCCAAGGGGGAGTTCGTCCGCGCTCTCGCCGAGACGGCCGCCGATGTGCGGTCACTCGACGACCTGTACCGCTGGGCGGGCGACCGCGGGGTCCGACTCCACGACATCGGCGACGGCGAGATCGCGATGGTCGTCTAATCGCCCCCGCGGTCTTTCAGCGAACACTCAGGGTCGCTACCATGTGAGGCGCGCAGGGTGCTGACCCCTGGCTCACGGGCAGCGAAAGGAATTCCCATGGGTGACACGTACTACTACGACGATGGCAGTGGGTTTGCAGCGTTCGCGTTCTTCCTCGTCCTCCTTCCCGTCCTGCTTCTCATCGCCGCCGCCGGTTACGTCATCGGGGCGTTCCTGCTGATGAAGGTGTTCGAGAAGGCGGGCGTGCAGGGGAAGTGGCGGGCATGGGTTCCCGTCTACAACGTGCTCATCGCGGCCAAGCTCGGCGACCTTTCGCCCTGGGTGTACCTCGGTGCCCTGGTGATCTCGAGCGTGCTGGTGAACGTCCCGGTGATCGGATGGCTGATCGGGCTCGTCGGAGTCGCGGCCGCCGTGATGTTCGGGTACCGCCTCGGGTTGAAGTTCGGCAAGGAATGGCCCTACCTCCTGCTCTGGCTGATTCCCGGCGTCGGCTACTTCATCTGGCTCGGCATCCTCGCGTTCGGCTCTTCCCCGTGGAACCCGAACATTCCTCCCGCTCCCTGGGCGAACACTTTCCTCGCGGACAAGACGGTGTGGAACGGTGTCCCGGTGCAGCCCGGTCAGCAGGTGCAGGCTCCGCCCACCGGCGGGTATGGCTCTGCTTCCGGCGGTTATGCTCCGCCGGCGCAGCCCTACGCCCCGCCGCAGGCGCCTCCGGCCGGGGGAGCCACGCCGCCCCCGCCGGCACCCCCGGCAGGACCCACTCCGCCGCCTGCGGGTCCGCAGGTCTGACCATCCGCGACGAGCTCCCCGCGCACCGGGGAGTTCGTCGCGCTCTCGGTCGACGACGCCGCGCGCTCGGCGTCCCGAGCGCGGGGCCGCCGGTCGACTAGGATGGCAGGGCCGCGCGGTCCCGCCGGCGAGGATGTCGGCCAACCGGAGGATCAGTTCGTGCCCGAGGTGACCACGCACACGCGTACCGTTCCCGTCGCGGGGGGCGCTCTCGACCTCTCCTGGGCGGCGACGACCGACACCGGCAAGCGGCGCGAGGTCAACCAGGATGCGCTGTTGGCCGAGTACCCGCTCTTCGTCGTCGCCGATGGCATGGGCGGTCATCTCGGTGGCGAGATCGCCAGCGCGAGCACCGTCGATCGCCTCCGCGCCGTGGTCGAAAGCGGCGCGGTGTCGCCGAAGAACATCGAGAAGGCGCTCGCTCGGGCCGTGAAAGACATCGTCTCCCATCCCGAGACCACGGACGAGGGAACCGGCACCACTCTCACCGGCCTATACCTGGAGGCCAGCGGAGACGAGCCCCACTGGGTGACCCTCAACATCGGGGATTCGCGGGTCTATCTGCTGCGCGACGACGACATCGTCCAGATCACCACCGATCACTCCGTCGTCCAGGAACTCATCGCCGCGGGGCGATTGAGCCCGGAAGAGGCCGAGAACCACCCGTACGGCAACGTCATCACGCGCGCCGTCGGCCCCAGCGACAGCGTCAAGCCGGACTACCTGCGCCTCGAGGTGCTGGACGGCGATCGTTTCGTCATCTGCTCCGACGGGTTGACGAAGGAGCTCACCGATTTCGGCATCCGCCACTTCCTCGAGGCGAACCCGGATCCCGCGCGAGCGGTCGAGGCCATGATGGCCGCGGCCCTCGAGAACGGCGGCCGCGACAACATCACGATCGTCGTGCTCGACGTCTCGCGCCACGCCGCCTGATCCTCGGTGCTTGACCCGGGGGTGCCCGGACTTCTACGTTCAGCAGATGACCTCCGCACCCGAACGGACGGCCGGCAAGGGCCTGGCCGCGGGAACTCTGGGACTCTGGGGCTCGACCGTCATCGGTCTCGCCTCGACGGCCCCGGTGTACTCGCTCGTGGCCACCCTGGGCTTCGTCGTCCTCGCCGTCGGCGCCTCGGCGCCCATCGCCTTCATCCTCGCGTTCATCCCGATGCTCTTCATCGCCTTCGCGTACCGCGAGCTGAACAACGAGGTCCCCGACTGTGGGACGACGTTCACGTGGGGGACCAAGGCATTCGGCCCGTGGGTCGGTTGGATGGGCGGGTGGGGCGTCGCCGTGGCCGGAATGGTCGTGCTCGCCAACCTCGCGCAGATCGCCGGCATCTACCTGTGGACCCTGATCGGCGACGGCTCACTGGCCGAGAACGTCCCGCTCGTCACCGCGACCGGTGTCGCGTTCATCGCCGCGATGACGTACGTCAGCTATCGCGGCGTCGAGATCGGCGAGCGACTCCAGAACATCCTGCTCGCCGTCCAGTACCTGGTTCTGGTGCTGTTCGTCGTGGTGGCGCTCTGGAAGTTCTTCGACGGCACGGCGCCGAACCCGACCCCGTTCGATCTCGCCTGGTTCAACCCGCTCGGCTTCACCGACTGGAGCGGATTCACCGAAGCCGTGCTGCTGGCTCTGTTCATCTACTGGGGTTGGGACACGTGCCTCGCCCTCAACGAAGAGACGAAGGACCCCAAGCGCATTCCGGGCCGCGCGGCGCTGCTGACGACGGTCATTCTGCTGGGCACCTACGTCTCGGTCACGGTCGCCGCGATGATGTACGCGGGCGTCGGCGAGGACGGAGTGGGGCTGGGCAACGTCGATAACGCCGACGACGTCTTCCTCGCGCTGAAGGACGGGCTCTTCGGCCCGTTCGGCTGGATCCTCATCGTCGCCGTCCTCATCTCGGCGGTCTCGTCCACCCAGACGACGATCCTGCCGACGGCCCGCGGAACCCTCGCCATGGCGGCGTACAAGGCGCTGCCACGACGCTTCAGCACGGTGCACCCGCGGTTCCAGACGCCCTCGTTCTCCACGCTCGTCATGGGCATCGTCGCGAGCGTGTACTACGTGGGGATGACGCTGATCAGCGACAACATCCTGCAGGACTCGATCCTGTCGCTCGGGCTGGCCATCGCCTTCTACTACGCCATCACCGGCTACGCGTGCGTCTGGTACTACCGACGTGACCTCTTCACGTCGGGCAGGAACCTGGTGTACCGCGGCATCCTGCCGCTCCTGGGCGCGCTCATGCTGACCTACGCCTTCGTCCAGTCGGCGATCGACATGTACGACCCGGAGTACGGCTACACGGTGCTCTTCGGCATCGGCGGCACCTTCGTGGTCGGTATCGGGGCGCTGGCTCTCGGTGTCGTCCTGATGATCGTCTGGTACCTCGTGCCGACGTCGAAGCCGTTCTTCCGCGGCGAGAGCCTGAACCGCGACACCGAGGTGCTGGTGCCCGACGAGCCCATCACCTACCCCCGGTCGGTCGACGGCGGCATCTGATCCGCGGCGGTCAGCGGTCGGGTGCGTTCACACCGCGGCGCGGATGACACCCACCTGCTGACCGCCGCCGAGCACGGTCAGTCCCAGCGCGGGAAGCACGTCCGCAACGGCGGCCGCGTCGAGGGAGCCCGCGCGCTCGAGCAGACGCAGAGCGACGGCGTGGCCCGCGCGGTTGGAGCCGTCGAGCATCTTCAGCGCCACGGTGGTGCCGTCGGGCGCGGTCATGACCTGCACACCCTCGGCGCCCATCTTCGCGAACACCCCGAGGCGCTCGATGACGATCGTGTCGGGACGGCCCGGACCGTCGATGGTCCACGGGTGCTCCCGGACGGCACGCACGAGGGCACCCGCACTGCGGTGCAGAGCGAACGGCGACCGCTCCGACGACGTCGCGATCCGTTGGATGGCACGGGCGAGCCCGGTGAGGCTCATGGCGTAGACGGGAGCCCCGCACCCGTCGATGGCCGTCGTGGTGACCCGTTCGCCGACGAGCCGTTCGATGACCTCGCGGATGTGCACCTGCAGCGGGTGCTGCAGGTCGAGGTAGTCCGCGGTGGACCAGCCGTTCGTCACGCAGGTGAGAAGCATCGCGGCATGCTTGCCCGAGCAGTTCATCCGCAGCGGGGAAGGAACGCCGTGGTCGCGGACGAGCTCGTCGCGCGTCTGCGTGTCGCTCGGCCAGGCGGCGGGGCAGCCCAGATCGTCTTCGGTCAGACCCGCCGACTGCAGGATGCCACGGGCGACCTCCGCATGGCGGTCGGTGCCGCAGTGGCTCGCCATCGCCAGCGCGAGGCGTTCTCCGCTCAGGTCTGCACCCGCCGACAGACACGCGAGCGCCTGAAGCGGCTTCATGCTCGAGCGGGGGAGGAACGGTGCCCCCGGGTCGCCGAGCGAGAGGTGCTCCGAGCCATCCGGGGACAGCACCACGGCGACGCCGTGATGGCGCGACTCGATGAATCCGCTGCGTTCGACGACAGCGAGTTCGACGGCATCCGGGGACGTTGCAGGCATCCGTCCATCGTATCCGCCGGGTCCGTCCCGTCAGGTGCGGGCGCGAGTCGCCAAGGTTTGTCGCTTCTCGGCCTCGCGAGGCGACAAATCCTGGCCACTCACGCGACGTGCGCGCGGGAGGGAGCAGGATGGAACCATGAACGGAGAGCACCAGTACCGTCTGCGCGCGACGTGGACCGGCGACCGGGGGACCGGGACGAGCGGATACCGCGACTATGACCGCTCGGTCTCGCTCGAGGTCGATGGCAAGCCGCTCGTCGAGGCATCCGCCGACACGCCCTTCCGCGGCGACGGGTCGAAATGGAACCCGGAGGAACTCCTGCTGGGGGCGCTGAGCGAATGCCACCTGTTGTCGTATCTGTACGCGTGCGTGAAGACGGGGGTGGTCGTGGTGTCGTATCGGGATGACGCCAGCGGAACGCTCGTCGAGGACGGCAAGGGCGGGGGAGCGTTCTCCGACGTCCTGCTGCGCCCGCAGGTCGTGGTGGCCGATTCGTCGATGATCGACGCCGCCGTGGCCGCGCACCGGCAGGCGCGCGAGTGGTGCTTCATCGCGAACTCGGTGAACTTCCCGGTCCGGCACGAGCCCGTCGTGACCGCCGCCTGAGCGATTCGACGCCACTTCCCCCGAAACGACGGAACCCCGCCGGCACGAAGCCGACGGGGTTCCGCTTCTGCGGGCGAGGGTTCAGCGCACGTCCTCGTCGACCCAGTCCATCGACTTCGTGACGGCCTTCTTCCACAGGCGCAGCTCGCGGTCGCGCTCGCCGGAGTCCATGTCGGGCTCCCAGCGCTTGTCCTCCTGCCAGTTGGCGCGGAGGTCGTCGAGGTTGTCCCAGAACCCGACGGCGAGGCCAGCCGCGTACGCGGCACCGAGCGCGGTGGTCTCGGCGACCACCGGACGCACGACGGGCACGCCGAGGATGTCGGCCTGGAACTGCATGAGCGCGTCGTTGGCGGTCATGCCGCCGTCGACCTTGAGCTCGGTGAGGTCGACACCGGAGTCGGCGTTGACCGCGTCGAGCACCTCCCGCGTCTGGAAGGCCGTGGCCTCCAGAGCGGCGCGCGCGATGTGGCCCTTGTTGACGTAACGGGTCATGCCCACGATCGCGCCGCGGGCGTCGGGACGCCAGTACGGGGCGAACAGGCCCGAGAACGCCGGCACGAAGTACACGCCGCCGTTGTCGTCGACCGAGCTGGCCAGAGCTTCGACCTCGGGCGCCGACGAGATGATGCCGAGCTGGTCGCGCAGCCACTGGATGAGCGAACCGGTGACGGCGATCGAGCCTTCCAGCGCGTACCGTGCGGGCTGGTCGCCGAGCTTGTAGCCGAGGGTCGTCAGCAGACCGTTCTTGGAGTGGACGATCTCCTCACCCGTCTGGAAGATGAGGAAGTTACCGGTGCCGTAGGTGTTCTTGCTCTCGCCCGGATCGAAGGCGGCCTGACCGAAGGTCGCGGCCTGCTGGTCGCCGAGGATGCCGGCCACGGGCGTCTCGCGCAGCAACGACGAGGACTCGACAGTTCCGTACACCTCGGAGGACGAGCGGATCTCGGGCATCATCGACCGCGGCACGCCGAAGTCGGCGAGGATGTCGTCGCGCCACTCGAGCGTCTCGAGGTCCATGAAGAGGGTCCGGCTGGCGTTGGTGACGTCGGTGGCGTGGACACCGCCGTCGATGCCGCCGGTGAGGTTCCACAGCACCCAGCTGTCGGTCGTGCCGAAGAGGAGGTCGCCCGCCTCCGCCTTCTCGCGCGCGCCGTCGACGTTCTCGAGGATCCACACGATCTTCGTGCCCGAGAAGTAGGTCGCCAGCGGCAGGCCCACGACGCTCTTGTAGCGCTCGACGTCACCGTCGGCGAGACGGTCGACGATCGACTGCGTGCGGGTGTCCTGCCACACGATGGCGTTGTAGACGGGCTTTCCGGTGTTCTTGTCCCACACCACCGCCGTCTCGCGCTGGTTGGTGATGCCGACGGCGGCGATGTCGTGGCGGGTGATGTCGGCACGGCTCAGGGCGAGGCCGATCACTTCCTGGGTGTTGTGCCAGATCTCCAGCGGGTCGTGCTCGACCCACCCGGCCTTGGGGAAGATCTGCTCGTGCTCTTTCTGTCCGACGGAGACGACACCGCCGGACTTGTTGAAGATCATCGCGCGGGTCGAGGTCGTGCCCTGGTCGATGGCAAGGACGTAGTCGGCCATGAATGGACTCCTTTGTCAGTAGAGGAAGGGGAATGGGTGAGGAAGAGGCGCGGGGGTGTCGTTGACGACACCCCCGCGGGGATCAAGCGGCGACGAAGCCGAGGAGGACGGGGGCCAGGAGGCCGGCGAGCGCGCCTCCGACGAGGGGGCCGGCGACGGGCACCCACGAGTAGCCCCAGTCGCTGGAACCCTTGCCCTTGATGGGCAGCAGGGCGTGCGCGATGCGGGGTCCGAGGTCACGGGCAGGGTTGATGGCGTAGCCGGTGGGGCCACCCAGCGAGGCGCCGATACCGACCACCAGCAGCGCCACCGGGACGGCCGACAGGCCACCGAGGCCGCCGGGCACGCCGATGTCGGCGACGCCGTAGTCACGGAATCCGAAGATCACGAACACCAGGACGAACGTCGCGATGACCTCGGTGACGAAGTTGAAGCCGTAGGAGCGGATCGCGGGGCCGGTCGAGAACACGCCAAGCTTGGCGGCCGGGTCCGGCTCGTCGTCGAAGTGCTGCTTGTAGGACGCCCACGCCAGCACCGCACCGATGATGGCACCCACGAGCTGGGCGGCAACGGCCACGAAGAACTGCGCGATGGTGATGTCGCCGTGGACCAGGAGTCCGATCGACACGGCGGGGTTCAGCTGTGCGCCGGAGTAGGCGGAGACGATGACACCGGCGAAGACCGCGAGGCCCCAACCCCAGTTCACCATCAGGAATCCACCGGCATTGCCCTTGGTCTTGGCCAGCGCCACATTGGCGACCACGCCACAACCCAGCAGGATCAGCATGGCGGTGCCGACGACCTCCGAAAGGAAGTACAGCCCCAGATTCACTTCTTGCATGTCGTCATCGACCTTTCTGTTTTGCCCGGCCCCCATCGGCGCGGACGTGTGCGGCTCGGTGTCTCGAACCTATGACCGCCGTGCGGGCGCGCAACAGAAGGCGCGCCCGCACGTTCTCTCAAATTGTGGCGACGCCGGCTTCCTCGAGGTCGACCCGGTGCGCGGTGCGCAGCGCCTCGGTCGCGCGCGCGATCTCCTCGTCGACACGCGCGGCGTCCCATCCGAGCGGACCGGCGATCGTCTCCGCGACCTCCCGCAGCGTGCGCTCGGTCATGCCGCCCACGAACGCGAGGTGGGTGCGGCGCAGGAGGACGTCGATCAGGTGGACGACCTGCTCGTTCTCGGCGATCCACACCAGCTCTTCGCGGTAGTAGCCGGGGACGTTCGCCAGCGCCGTCGGCTCCGCCGGCAGGACGTCGAGGATCCCATCCGCGCGCGTGCCGTAGCGCTCGAGCATGGCATCCACGAGGGCTGCCGAGTGCGCATTCGTGCGAGCGGCGATCCAGCGCCGACGCTCTTCCTGGCTCGCCGGGAAGCCCTTGCCGCCACCGATCGGGAGGCCCTGCGTGCTCACCCGGTGCGGTCGACGCAGCTTCTGCAGCGTCTTCATGCTGAGGTGCTCGGCGAGGGCGCGGAAGGTGGTCCACTTGCCACCCACGAGGCTCATCGACGGGGTGCCGGCGATCTCGTCCTCGACGATGCGGTAGTCGCGCGAGACGAATCCGGGCGCGGTGTCGTCGTGGCGCGGCAGGGGGCGGATGCCGGAGAAGGTGTAGACGATCTGCGTGCGATCCACGCTGACGGTGGGGAAGACGTGGCCGATGAGGTCGAAGAAGTACTCGATCTCATCGTCGGTGCACACCACGGGCGTCGACGGGTCGGCGTCGATGTCGGTGGTACCGACGAGGACGCGGTCCTTCAGCGGGTAGATGAGGACGATGCGACCGTCGGAGTGCTCGAAGAAGATCTCGCGACCGCCCGTCGCGGCCAGCAGCTCGGGGTTGTCGAGCACGATGTGCGAACCCTTGGTCCCGCCCATGAACTGCGTCGGAAGCCCCATCGCGCCGTTGGTGAGGTCGGTCCACGGCCCCGAGGTGTTCAGGATGACCTTCGCCTTGACGGAGAACTCCTCGCCCGAGACCTCGTCGCGCACCCGCACGCCGTTCTCGTCGGCGCCGACCGCGGAGACGTAGTTGACCGCCTGCGTGCGCCCGCCACCGGCGACGATGCCGTCGTGCAGGACGTCGAGCGCGATGCGCTCGGGGTCGTGCATCGAGGCGTCGAAGTACGTGGCGGTGTAGGCGAGGTCGGGGTTCAGCCGGGGCAGCTCGGCGAGCGACTTCTTCTTGCCCAGGAACTTGTGCCGGGGGACGGTCCCGCCGTCGCGCGAGAAGGTGTCGTACATGATGAGGCCGACCTTGATCAGCAGCGCGCCGCGCTCGTTGGGCTTGCCGCGTCCGTGCGTGACGAGCAGGCGGAACGGAGCCGACAGGATGCCGGAGAACGTCTTGTAGATCGGGATCGTGGTCTCGAGCGGCTTGACGTAGTGCGGCGCGGTCTTCAGCAGATCGTTGCGCTCGGTCACGGCTTCCTTCACGAGCCGGAACTCGCCGTTCTCGAGGTACCGGATGCCGCCGTGGACCATGTGGCTGGAGGCGGACGAGGCGCCGGAGACGAAGTCGCCGCGTTCGACGAGGGCGACTTTCACGCCTTGCAGGGCGAGATCGCGGAGGGTGGCGATGCCGTTGATGCCCCCTCCGATGATGAGGACGTCGAGGTCCTCGGCGTCACGGAGCGCCTGGACGTCGGCGCGAAGCGAAGGTGAGGGGGACGACATGTCGACTGCGACCTTTCGTTGGGGTACGAGAAAGGATGCGCCCATCTGCACGTTGTTGCAAGCCCCTTGAACAAACGTGCAGAATGGGCTCTGCACGAAAGGGCCGACCATGACGACGCAGACCGAGGAGCGCTCGCGCGACGCCCTGCGCGCCGCCCAGTTGTACTACATGCAGGACCTGACGATGGATGCCATCGCCCACGAGATGCGCGTCTCGCGGTCGTCGGTGTCACGGCTACTGCAGCACGCGCGCGACGTGGGCCTCGTGACGATCTCGATCAGTCCGCCCGACGATGCGCGCGGCCAGATGGCCCAGCGCATCGCCGATCGATTCGGCATCACGGCGCACGTCGTGCCCACGCCCGCGCGCACCTCCGAGGCTGAGCGCCTGGAGCGCACCGCGCTGACCGCCGCGCGCATCCTCGCCGAACGGATCGAGTCCTCCATGACGGTCGGCATCGCCTGGGGATCGACGCTGTCGGCGATCGGCCGGCACGTGCCGTCGAAGGACGTCCACGACACCCACATCGTGCAGATGAACGGGGCCGCCAACCTCCGCACCTCCGGCATCCCGTACGCCGGCGAGATCCTCTCGCGGTTCGGGGCCGCCTGGTCGTCGTCGGTGCACCAGTTCCCGGTTCCGGCGCTGTTCGACGACCCGCGCACGAAGCAGGCGATGTGGCGCGAACGCTCGGTTCGTTCGGTGCTCGAGATCCAGCAGCGCGTGGGGCTGTTCGTCTTCGGTCTCGGCTCTCCCCATGCCGAGGTCCCCTCGCACGTCTACAGCGGCGACTACTTCGACGAGCGCGACCGCTCGATCATCGAGCGCGAGGGCATTGTGGGCGACTGCGCGACGGTGTTCTACCGCGTGGACGGGTCGTGCGACATCCCCGAACTCAACGCCCGCTCCAGCGGGCCCGACCTCGACACCGTGCGACGCATCCCGCGACGGTTCTGCGTCGTGTCCAGCCTCTCCAAGCTCGACGCCCTGCGCGGCGCACTCGCCGCGAGGCTCATCACCGAGCTCGTCGTCGAGGAGGCCCTCGCCCGAAGGCTGCTCAGCGTCACGCGCTGAGCAGCCTCAGACCTCGCCGAAGCCGTCGTCGATCAGGCTCCGAAGTTCGGCGAGAGCGTCCCGCGCCTGCGGCCCGGTGGCTGTCACGCGCACGCGGGCACCCTGGCGGACGCCGAGGGACATCAGGGCGAGAAGGCTCCGGGCCGAGACCGGTTGCGCTCCACCGTCCAGATCCGTGATCTGCACGTCGGCGTCGTAGCGCGACGCGGCCTTGACGAACGTCGCCGCCGGGCGCGCGTGGAGGCCCGACGGATTGATGACGGTGGTCTCGAACGACAGTTGCCCGCTCGCGGGTTCTGCGGGCACCGCCGTGGGCGCATCCGGTTCCGTCGCCCCGAGCTGAGCCCGCTTGGCATCCGCGGCGCGAGCGACCTCGGCGGCGGTGTCGGCCAGCGTCGCGCCGCCCGCGGCGGTCACGACCGCGCTCACCAGACCCTCCACGAACGGTGCGGGGCTCAGGACGATTCGATCGGGATCGGCGGTGAACTCCCGCGCCATCTCGGCGCTGAGCAGCGCCGACCCCAGGTCCATCAGCACGAGGACGCCGTCACCCGAGTCCGCCTCGGCGAGGGCCTCGGCGATGGCCGTGGCATCCGTCCCCAGGTCGCCGTCGGGGCCGCCCGCGGCGATGCGCACGGTCGGGGGAGCGTCACCACCCATCCGCAGCGCCAGATCGGCTGCGGCCTCGGCGAGCGGACGGCTGTGCGAGACCGCGACGATGCCGATCACCCGCGCGCCGCCAGAGCGTCGCTGAGGGCACGGAAGAGCAACGCCGAGGAGGCCGCCCCCGGATCGATGTGGCCCGCACTCCGCTCGCCGAGGTAGCTCGCCCGACCTTTCCGCGCGACGAGCGGCTCGGTGTCGTCGCGCCCTGCGGCGGCGGCTGTGGCGGCCGCTGCCGCCGCCTCAGCGACGCCCTTCCCCGCGGTCACCGCGTCGTCCCACGCGCTCAGGGCAGGCATCTGCGCGTCGATCATCGTCTTGTCGCCGGGTTCCGCGCGCCCGCGGGCGACGACCCCCTCGGCGCCGGCCCGCAGCGCCGCGCCGAGGGCGGCGGCATCCATCTCACCGGTGAGGACCGGCCCCATGCGGAGGAAGAACGTCCCGTAGAGCGGGCCGCTGGCACCTCCCACCGACGAGACCAGGGTCATCCCCACGACCTTGAACAGATCGGGGGCGGACGAGGGCGGCGGGTCGAGCTTGGCGACGACCGCGTCGAGGCCCCGCGCCATGTTCGAGCCGTGGTCGGCGTCGCCGATCGCGGAGTCGAGCGCGGTCAGCTCGTCACGGTGTTCCTGCACGGCATCCCGGAACTTCCGGATCCAGGCAATGAGGTCGGCGGTCGAGACCGTGTCGATCATGCGCCCCACCGCAGGCCGGGCGTGACCACGGGCGCGTCCCACAGACGCAGCATCTCGTCGTCCGCCTTCACGACGGTCAGCGACGCCCCCGCCATGTCGAGGCTCGTGATGTAGTCGCCGATCAGAACCCTCTTCACGTCGACGCCCGCCTCTGCCAGTCGAGGGGCGATCTCGCCGTACAAGAGGTATTGCTCGATGAGAGGCGTCCCGCCGAGGCCCGAGAGCAGCACGATTGCGTCGCCGACCGGCTCGCCGAAATCGTGCACGATCGGGTCGACCAGGAGCCCGGCCACCTCGTGCGCGGTGGCGAGCTTCACGCGCGTGCGGCCGGGCTCACCGTGGATGCCGACCCCGACCTCCATCTCGTCTTCCGGAAGCTCGAACGTGGGGTGGCCGACGGCGGGAACCGTGCAGCTGGTCAGGGCGACGCCCATCGACCGCCCTGCGGCGGACACTCGTCGGGCCAGTGCCGCGACGGCATCCAGGTCGGCACCTTCTTCGGCCAGGGCGCCGACGATCTTCTCGAGGATCACGGTCGTGCCCGTGCCTCGGCGGCCGGCCGTCCAGGTGGAGTCCTGCACCGCGACATCGTCGGCGACGACCACCGACTCCACCCGGACGCCCTCGGCTGCGGCCAGCTCGGCGGCCATCTCGAAGTTGAGCACGTCGCCGGTGTAGTTCTTCACGATGTGCAGGACGCCGGCGCCGGAGTCCACGGCCTGGGTCGCCGCGAGCACCTGGTCGGGGGTGGGGGAGGTGAACACCTCGCCGGCAGCTGCCGCGTCGAGCATTCCGCGCCCGACGAATCCGCCGTGCATCGGCTCGTGGCCGGAGCCGCCGCCGGAGACGAGCGCGACCTTGCCCGCCGGCGTCGGCTCGGCGCGCGCGATGACGCGATTGTCCATGTCGACGCGCAGATCGGGATGAGCCGCGTGGATGCCGCGCAGAGCCTCTGCCAGCACGTCAGCCGGGTCGTTCACGAATTTCTTCACGGGTGCCTCCTCGTCGTGGCTGCGGCGGGTTCGGGCCCGCTTCTTCAGACCCTGCTCGCCGCGAGGCTCCACGTCAAGGGCACTTGGTCACATGCGTTCGTGCGGAAGGACCTGCTTGATGCGTTCGAGGGGATTCTGCGCGGGGACCTCGTTGTAGGCGTGAGCGAGCTCCTGCTCACTGAGCGCGTGAATGGCGGCCATGATCTCGTCCGTGGCTCCGCGCCGAGCGCGTCCCGAGGTGGCGGCGCCGTGCGGGGACAGGTCGAGCGGGGCCCCGAAACGCACCGTGATGCGCTCCTTCGTCGTGGGGATCTTCGCGCCCACCGGCATTACCTTGTCGGTACCGATCAGCCCCACCGGAACGACGGGCGCTCCGGTCTGGAGGGCGAGGAAGGCGACACCCGTGCGGCCCTTGTAGAGACGCCCGTCGAGCGAACGCGTCCCCTCCGGGTACAGCGCCACGGCCCGCCCGTCCTCGAGCAGCGCGCGCTGCTGGTCGAGTGCGTCGAGGGCGGCCTGACCGGCGCCGCGCTCGACGGGAATGGCTCCGATCGCGGTGAAGAACTGCCGCGACGCCCACTTCTCGAAGTAGGCCGACTTGGCCAGGAAGTGCACCGGGCGGGGGGAGGCGACCGGGATGGCGACGGAGTCGATGAAGGAGAGGTGGTTGCTGGCGAAGATGACCGGCCCCGTGCGCGGGACGTTGTCGCGTCCCTCGACACGGGGGCGGTACACGGCGCGCGCGAGCGGGGCGATGAAGAAGCGCCCGAGGCCGTAGGCCGCGCCCATCTGCTTCGGGGGGACGGCGGGGGTGCCGCCCGGATCGTCGGAACTCACCCGTCGAGGCTACTGTGCACCGCATGCGCCGCCGCGCATGGGGCTCTCAGCGGCGGCAAAGGCCGATGGGGGATGATGGACCGGTTCCCCGTCGTCTTCGAGAGGTCTGCCGTGCGCATCCGCCCGATCGCTTCCCTGTCCGTCGCCGCCGCCGCGGTCCTGCTCCTGGCCGGGTGCAGCGGCTCGTCGGACGAGAGCCCGACCCCGGACGCCAGTGGCTCGGCGGACGCCGGTCAGTGTCAGAGTGCGTTGTCGCAGGGGGCGGTCTCGGACGACGTGCAGGTGTCGGGCGACTTCCGCGGAAAGGTCGAGGTGACCCTGCCCGACGGGTATGCACCCGCCGGCCTCGAGCGCACCACTCTCGTCGAGGGGTCGGGCGAGCAGGTCCGCTCAGGTGACGTCCTGCGGGCCAACTTCACGCTCGTCGACGCCGCCACGGGCGA
Source organism: Microbacterium mcarthurae (assembly GCF_046064585.1). NCBI lineage: Bacteria > Bacillati > Actinomycetota > Actinomycetes > Micrococcales > Microbacteriaceae > Microbacterium > Microbacterium mcarthurae. The sequence continues at coordinate 181,449 of NZ_JAROCE010000004.1, forward strand.
GGTGCAGCTCGAGACGCAGACCACTGCCCCCGACGGCATGGACACCCTGATCTCGTCGCAGCAGATCTTCGGCGCCGCGCTCGAGTGCGCCACCATCGGGTCGCGCACCGTGTCGGCCTTCCCCGCCGGAGCGCTCGGCGAGGGGTCGCCGGCGTTCATCCTCGTCGCGGACGCGCTCGAGGAGCTCCCCACCCGTGCCGACGGCGCCGAGGTCGAGCCCGCGGAGGGGATGCCGACCGTCACCTTCGGCGACGACGGCGCGCCCACCATCACCATGCCCGACGCCCCCGCTCCCTCTGAGACGCGGGTCGAGAACCTGCGCAAGGGCGACGGCGACGTCGTCAACCCGGGCGACCAGGTGATCGTGCAGTACACCGGCGCGCTCTACGACGACGGAACGGTCTTCGACTCGAGCTGGGAACGCGGCACTCCGGCAGAGTTCGCCACCACCGGTGTGGTTCCCGGATTCCGCAAGGCCCTCGAGGGTCAGACCGTCGGCTCGCAGGTCGTCGTCGTGATGCCGGCCTCCGACGGATACGGCGAGGCGGGTCAGGGCGACATCCCGGCAAATGCCCCGCTCGTCTTCGTCGTCGACATCCTCGGCGTTCAGCACGCGGCGGCGCCCGCTCAGTAGGCTGAGCGGATGCGTCGCGTCGTCATCCTCGGCTCCACCGGTTCGATCGGCACCCAGGCCCTCGACGTCATCCGGGCCAACCCTGACCGGTTCGAGGTCGTGGGCCTGGCTGCCGGAAGCGATCGCGCGGGCGTCGCGGCGCAGGCGGAGGAGTTCGGCGTCGACGCGGTCGCGCTGGGCGCGGTCGAAGCGGAGCAGCTCGTCCGGGACGTGCCCGCCGACGTCGTGCTCAACGGCATCACCGGATCGGTGGGTCTCGGGCCCACGCTCGCGGCGCTCGAAGAAGGGCGAACGTTGGCCCTCGCCAACAAGGAGTCGCTCATCGTCGGGGGCGACCTCGTCACTCGTCTGGCGGCCCCCGGGCAGATCGTCCCGGTCGATTCCGAGCACTCGGCCATCGCTCAAGCGTTGCGGTCGGGCGAGCCCGACGAGGTGCAGCGGCTCGTCCTCACGGCATCCGGGGGTCCTTTCCGCGGACGTTCGCGCGCGCAGCTTCTGAACGTGACCCCCGCGCAGGCCCTCGCCCACCCGACGTGGGACATGGGACGCGTGGTCACCACGAACTCCGCCACCCTGGTGAACAAGGGGCTCGAGGTCATCGAGGCGCACCTGCTGTTCGACGTGCCCTATGAGCGCATCGATGTCGTCGTGCACCCGCAGTCGATCGTGCACTCGATGGTCGAGTTCGTCGACGGCTCGACGATCGCGCAGGCGTCGCCTCCCGACATGCGGTTGCCGATCTCGCTCGGGCTCGACTGGCCGCACCGCGTCGCGGGTGTGGGCGTGCCGCTGGACTGGACGACAGCGACCCAGTGGACGTTCGAGCCGCTCGACGAGGAGGCGTTCGGATCCGTCGCTCTGGCCAAGCGCGTCGGCCGCGCCGGCGGGACGTATCCCGCGGTGTTCAACGCCGCGAACGAGCAGGCCGTCGACGCGTTCCACGAGGGACGCCTGAGCTTCCTCGGCATCCTGGATGTCATCGAGCGTGTCGTGGAACGCCATGACGCGCCCGCGGCGCTCACGCGCGAGTCGCTCGCGGAAGCCGAGGCCTGGGCGCGCCGCACCGCCGACGACGTGATCGCCGCGCTCTGACGGGAGCCGCCGCACCGGCGGCGCGCGCACGTCCGGAGGGTCCGTTCGTCCGCGCCGCTGCACCGGCCGCGCGCACAAGTCCTGCGCACCCCGCGGACCGGGGCCCCCGAACGCGCGCAGCGCCTCTCCTGCAGGACTTGTGCGCGCGTCTCCGGGCTGCGCGCGCAACGGGCTGTGCACGACTCCGGCAGAGGGGGATGCCACGGCCCAGCGCGCGTGCATTCGGTCGGCGGCGCAGGAGTTATGCGCGACCGCCGTCGCGACGTCGCACCGCCGTGTCAGGCCGGGAAGTCGACCGGTCGCTCGGGATCGGACGACGGAGTGCGGTCGTCGGGGTAGGGCACGGGCCACTGCGCGTCGGGGACGGACCAGCCAGCGGCCCGAAGCGCACGACGCGACAACTCACGCGCGGAGTACGGCGTGCGGATGCCGCGGATGTCGCGGTAGTCCTGGTGACCGGGCCCCGCCCACAGGATCGCATCGCCCTCGCCGACCAGCTTCACGGCCTCGAGGATCGCGCGCTCCGGCGGGGTGAACTCGAGGATCTCGGCGTCGGGCCGGGCGCGGCGGGCGCCCTCGACGAGCACCGCGCGGATGGCATCCGGGTCTTCGTTGCGGGGGTGATGGTCGGTGACGATGAGCACATCGCTGCCCTCGACCGCCGTGCGCCCCATGTCGTGGCGCTTGGTCGCGTCGCGGTCGCCGTCGGCGCCGAAGAGCATGACGACCTTGCCCGGCGTCACGCGACGCACCGCCGCGAGTGTCTTCTCGAACGCGTCGGGGGAGTGCCCGAAGTCCACGTACACCGCGGGACCCTCGGGGCCGGAGACGAGCTGGGTGCGACCGGGCAGGGATGCCGTGATGCGCCCGCCGTCGAGCGCGGCGACGAGCGTCTCCCACGCGTGCCCCGCCTCGAGCAGCATGACGATCGCGAGACCCGCGTTCGCGGCCATGTGGCGCCCGATCACGGGGACCACCGTGGTGAGGGACCGGCCGCCGCGGTCGCGGAGCGTGAACTCCGTGCCCTCCTGACGCTCGTCGACGATGTCGACCATCCAGTCGGCCTCCGCCGTGGGGTCGTCGGCGATCGCCGGGGTCACGATGGTGACGACGGGGATGTCGGCCCGCGCGGCGATCTCGGCACCCGCGGGGGAGTCCAGGCACACCACGCCACGGCGAGAGCGATCCGAACGGAACAGGGGCAGCTTGGCCTCGAAGTACTCGCGCATGTCCGCGTAGTCGTCGAGATGGTCGTGCGTGAGATTGGTGAACCCCGCCACGTCGAACAGCAGGCCGTCGACCCGGTGACGTGTGAGTGCCTGGGCGCTCACCTCCACGGCCACGGCCTCGACGCCGCGCTCGCGCATGAGGGCGAGAAGGGCGTGGAACTCGGATGCCTCGGGGGTGGTGAGCCGCGACACAATGACCTCGCCCGCGATGTGGCGTTCGGCGGTCGAGGAGAGCCCCGTGACGACGCCCAGCTGCTCCAGGATGCCCTCGAGCAGGTGCGACACACTCGTCTTGCCATTGGTTCCGGTGGTGGCGAGCAACTGGGGGAGGTCGTCCCCCGGGCCCGTGCCGTAGACCCACGCGGACAGATCCCCCAGGAGCGCCCGGGGGTCGGCGACGACGACGATGGGGAGACCGGCCGACGCGGCGATCGCGGCGCCGTCCTCATCGGTCACCACGGCGACGGCACCGCGTTCGGCGGCCGTCACGGCGAACTCCGCACCGTGCCGGTGGACGCCGCGGATGGCGACGAACGCCTCGCCGGCGCGCAGGTCGGCGGTCGCGAGGGTGATGCCGGTGAGCACGGTGCCCTCGACATCGCCGACGGTGCGCTCGCCGAAACGGCGGGCCAGCTCCGACAGGTCGCGGCGGGGCGGGTGCTCCGGCCGGAGGACGGGCGGGAGGTGGGAAGGCGTGTCGATCGGCATCCCTCCCATTGTCTCATCCGACCCCGCTCAGCCCTCGCATCGGCACCGCACGGGAGGTTCCAAGGGCAGCGGCGGTATCGTCGGCGGGTGACCGCGATCGCCTTCCTCATCGGCGTGCTCGTGCTCGTGATCGGCTTGGCCGTCTCGATCGCCCTGCACGAGATCGGGCATCTGCTGCCCGCGAAGCTGTTCGGCGTGCGCGTCGGGCAGTACATGATCGGCTTCGGACCGACGCTGTGGTCGCGCCGTATCGGCGAGACCGAGTACGGCGTCAAGGCTCTGCCCCTGGGCGGGTTCATCTCGATGTCCGGCATGTATCCGCCGGCGCCCGAGACCGACGCCCCGCCGACCCGCCGGTCGCGCCTGTTCGCCACGATGATCCAGGACGCGCGCGACGCCAACGCCGAGACGATGATCGCCGGCGACGAGCGCGTGTTCTACCGGCTGCCGGTGTGGAAGCGCATCGTCATCATGCTCGGCGGCCCCGTGATGAACCTGATCCTGGCGTTCGTGCTGTCGGCGGTCGCGGTGAGCGCCATCGGTGTCGCGCAGGGGACCACCACGGTGTCCTCCGTCTCGCAGTGCGTGATCCCCGCCGACGCGGAACGCGCCGACTGCCAGGCGAGCGACCCCGTCGCACCGGCGGCGGCAGCCGGCATCCGTCCCGGCGATGTGATCCTGTCCATCGGCGGGACCGCCGTGTCGACCTTCGACGAGGCGGCGGCGATCATCCAGCGCTCGCCGGGGCAGGCGCTCCCGGTCGTCGTCGAACGCGATGGCGTCGAGCAGACGCTCACGATCACCCCCGTCTCCACGGAGCGGCCCGTGGTGGGGGCGGATGGCCAGCCCGAGGTGGATGCCGCGGGCGCACCGCTGTATCGGACGGTCGGATTCGCCGGCCTGAGCCCGCAATCGGCGTTGGTGCCCCAGCCGATCTGGGCAGGGCCCGAGGCCACCGTGCAGCAAGTCGGTCAGGTCGCGCAGATCATGGTTCAGCTGCCCGTGCGCATCTACGACACCGCGGTCGATCTGTTCACCGGTCAGCCGCGCGACCCCAACGGCCCCCTGAGCGTCGTCGGAGCCGGGCGTCTCGCGGGCGAGTTCGCGGCGGTGGATGCGCCGATTCTCTCCCGCGTGCAGGCGATCATCGGGCTGCTCGCGGCCCTGAACATCGCCCTGTTCGTCTTCAACCTCATCCCCCTCCTCCCGCTCGACGGCGGGCACGTGGTGGTTGCGCTGTGGGACGGGCTGAAGCGCTGGTTCGCCCGCATGCGTGGGAAGGTCGCCCGCCCGGTGGATGCCACCAAGCTGGTGCCGGTGACCTTCGTCGTCGTCGTGCTGCTCATCGGCATGGGCGGCATCCTCTTCCTCGCCGACATCTTCAACCCGATCCAGCTGCTCTAGAGGCCGCACAACTCCTGCGGCGTGCACGGTACGCGACGGCGAACCGCTGCCCGACGTGGATCTGCAGGAGATGTGCGCGCGTCAGAGGGCGGCGGCGATCAGACGCTCGAGGGTGCGCATGCCGTCGCGCGACAGGATGGACTCGAGGTGGCCCTGCACACTCGCCACGGCGGGTCCGCGCAGGGCGTACACGTCGCCGGTCCCGGCGTCCGCCGAGACCTCCACCGCGATGTCCAGGCCAGCCGTCGGTACGGGCGACACCGCGTCGGCGGGCTCCGAGAGGGCCGTGACGGGCCCGATCGTGATCCCGCGCTGCGTCGTGCCGGGGGCCACGCACGCCGTGAACGTGTTGTAGAACCCGATCGCGGCGGGTTCGCCGAACACGTCCACGCTCTTCTGCAGACCCTGGTGCGGTTGCGCGAGGGGCACCAGGTCGATGCCCAGCTGATCGGCCAGGATCTGATGGCTCAGGCACACCGCCAGCAGGGGAGCGCGGCGGAACAGGCGGCGCGAGACGACGTGGCGCATCGCGGCGATGCGCTCGCTCGCGTCATCGCGCGGGTCGCCCGGACCCGGGCCCGCGACGACGAGATCCGCGGCATCCACCTCGGCGTCGGTCGCCTCGGACCAGTGCACGATCCGGGTGTCCAGACCCAGGTGACGCAGCTGGTGCGCGAGCATCGTGGTGAAGCGGTCCTCGGCATCCACGACGAGCGCCGTGCGCCCGGCGAAGGGGCCGGAGCCGTCGGGATCCTGCGGGTTCATCCAGAACGGCGCGAGGCGTTCGTTGCGGGATGCCAGCAACTCGGCGATCGCGGGATCCTCGGCGAGCGGCCGGCGCGGAGCGACGGGGGCGTCGGGGTCGGCCTCGGGTGCGGCGGCGGGCGCGGAGTCGCGGGGGATGGCGCCGATCGCGCCGAGCACTCCGGCAGCCTTGCCGTGCGTCTCGCCGACCTCGCCGTAGGGGTCGGAGTGGCGCACGAGAGTCGCTCCGACCGGCACCCGCAGCCGCCCGTCCACGAGGTAGGCGGTGCGGATGAGGATCGGCGCGTCCAGGTCGTGCGTCGGACCCTCGGTGGCGCCGTTGGGGGTGAACAGGGCCGCGACGCCGGAGTAGTAGCCGCGCGGCGTCGTCTCGTGCCGCGCGATGACGGTGCACGCGTTCTGCATGGGCGAACCCGTGACCGTCGGTGCGAACATCGTCTCGCGCAGGATGTCGCGCGGGTCCAGAGTGCTGCGCCCGCGCAGCATGTACTCGGTGTGCGTCAGCCGCGACATCTCTTTCAGGTGGGGGCCGGTAATGCGGCCGCCGTCGCTGCAGACGGCGCTCATCATCTTCAGCTCCTCGTCGACGACCATGAAGAGCTCCTCGGTCTCTTTGGTCGAGCGCAGGAACTCCGCGAGGGTGTCGGCCGTGGCGCCCCCCTGCGGGTGGCGGAAGGTGCCCGAGATGGGGTTCATCGTGACGACGCCGTCGTGCGCGCTGACGTGCGCCTCGGGGCTCGCGCCCACCGCGACGTGACCGGGCGTGACCACGGCGAACGTCCAGTACGCCCCCTTCTCATGCTCCAGCAGTGCGCGGAACCACGTCAGCGCCGCGACGCGCGGCTCGGCGTCGACGCCGGCGACGAAGTCGCGGCGGATGACGAAGTTCGCTCCCTCGCCTCGACCGATCTCGTCCGCGATGACGCGACGCACGATGTCGGCATACGCCTCGTCGTCGATGTCGAACCCGGCGTCCGCGAGGGCGACGGGGGCCGGAGGAAGGGATGCCACCACCTCGGCGCGGGGGAGAGGTATCCGCTGCTCCACGACGAGGCAGCGCAGCGGCGCGCCGTCGTCGTGGCAGACGAACCCGCGCTCGCGCACCTGCCGGAACGGCACCAGCGCGAGCACCTCGCGTGGCCGGCCGTCACCGTCGATCAGAGGGATGTCCGCGAGGAGGTCGACGTCGACGACGGTGCCGGTGAGCACCTCGACGCTCGACGCGTCGCGCGCGATGAGGGCGAACGGCGCGTCGCCGGTCAGCAGCTCGTGGATCAAGGAGGAGGGGTCGGGCCCGGTCATCGAAGTACTTCCGTCTGTGATCGAGGGTCCAAAGCGGCCGCCGGAAACACGAAGACCGCCCGAATCCCGAGGGAGGGCGGTCTGTCGCACGCGTGCTCACCGCCTAGACGGTGAGCCACCAGCTGGAATACGCGCGCATGGCGCCGAACCTATCACAGAGCGCCCTTCAGCCCCCGTGCGGGTCCGGCGGCGTAGGCTGTGGGCGTGCCTGCAGTGAACATCGGGATGCCCCGCGTGCCGGAGGTCCTCGCTCCCCGTCGCAAGACCCGCCAGATCAAGGTCGGCAAGGTCCTCGTGGGGGGAGACGCCCCCGTCAGCGTGCAGTCGATGACGACGACGCCGACCACCAACATCAACGCCACCCTCCAGCAGATCGCCGAGCTCACGGCATCCGGCTGCGAGATCGTGCGCGTCGCGGTGCCGTCGCAGGACGACGCCGATGTGCTGCACATCATCGCCAAGAAGAGCCAGATCCCGGTCATCGCCGACATCCACTTCCAGCCCAAGTACGTCTTCCAGGCCATCGACGCCGGGTGCGGCGCGGTGCGCGTGAACCCGGGCAACATCCGCAAGTTCGACGATCAGGTCGGTGCGATCGCCAAGGCCGCCAAGGACGCGGGCGTCTCCCTCCGCATCGGCGTCAACGCCGGGTCGCTCGACCGTCGCCTGCTCGAGAAGTACGGCAAGGCCACGCCCGAAGCTCTCGTGGAGAGCGCGGTGTGGGAGGCGTCGCTGTTCGAGGAGCACGACTTCCACGACTTCAAGATCTCGGTCAAGCACAACGACCCCATCGTCATGGTGAAGGCCTACCGCCTGCTCGCCGAGCGGGGCGACTGGCCGCTGCACCTCGGCGTCACCGAGGCCGGCCCCGCGTTCCAGGGCACGATCAAGAGCGCGACGGCCTTCGGCATCCTGCTGTCCGAGGGCATCGGCGACACGATCCGCGTCTCGCTGTCGGCGCCGCCGGCCGAAGAGGTGAAGGTCGGTCACCAGATCCTGCAGTCGCTCAACCTTCGGGAGCGCAAGCTCGAGATCGTCTCGTGCCCGTCGTGCGGTCGCGCCCAGGTCGACGTCTACACGCTCGCCGACAACGTCACCGAGGGCCTCAAAGACATGACGGTGCCGCTGCGCGTCGCGGTCATGGGGTGCGTCGTGAACGGTCCGGGCGAAGCGCGCGAGGCCGACCTCGGTGTCGCATCGGGCAACGGCAAGGGGCAGATCTTCGTCAAGGGCCAGGTCATCAAGACCGTTCCCGAGGCGGAGATCGTCCAGACGCTCATCGAAGAGGCCAATCGCATCGCCGACGAGATGGGTCCCGACGCCGCCCCCGGCACGGCCCAGGTCATCACGGCCTGACGACCAGTCCACGCGTGCGGCGGTGGCCGCCCGAGGAGCTGAGCCCGATCCGCTAGCGTCGGGAGTCTCATGCCTGAGACCGCCGTTGCCCCCGTGTCGCTCGCTCGCCCTCTCGTTGCGGGGATGGTGACGGCGCTCGTCGGCTTCACCAGCACGTTCGCCGTCGTGCTGACGGGCCTTCGCACCGTGGGGGCCACCCCCGCGCAGGCTGCGAGCGGACTGCTGGCGATCTCCCTCGTCGTGGGGGTCGGATGCATCATCCTCGCGTGGCGGTATCGCATCCCCATCACGATCGCGTGGTCCACCCCCGGTGTCGCGCTCCTGGCCGCCACGGGCGCGGTCGAGGGAGGGTGGCCGGCGGTCGTGGGCGGGTTCCTGGTGTCGGCGGCCCTCATCCTGTGCACGGCGCTGTTCCCTCCGCTGGGGGCGCTCATCGCCCGCATCCCGCCGTCGATCGCCCAGGCCATGCTCGCGGGAGTCCTGCTGCCCCTGTGCGTCGCCCCCTTCGTCGGGCTCGTCGACGACCCGTGGGGCGTGGCGCCCGTGCTGATCGTGTGGCTCGTGGCATCCCGGCTCGTTCCGCGGTGGGCGGTGCCGCTCGCGTTCCTGGCCGCCATCGTCGTTGTCGCGATCGAGCTCACCCGCACCGGGGTCGACGCGGATGCCGCAACCCTGCTGCCGCGACTGGAGTTCACGGCCCCGACGCTCACCGTCGGGTCGGTCGTCGGGATCGCCCTGCCGTTGTTCGTGGTGACGATGGCCTCGCAGAACGTGCCGGGCGTCGCGGTCATGCGAAGCCTCGGGTACACAATCCCGTGGCGTCCGGCGATGCTCGTCACGGGGCTGGGGTCGGCACTGGCCGCGACCGCCGGCGGGCACGCGGTGAACCTCGGCGCGATCAGCGCCGCGATCGCCGCGGGCCCGGACGCGCACCCCGATCCCCGCCGGCGCTGGGCGGCCGGCGTGTCGGCCGGCGGCATGTACCTCGTGCTGGGTGGGCTGTCCGCCGCCTTCGCGGCGATCGTGCTGCTGGCCCCGCCCGGTGTCATCCCCGCGGTGGCGGGCGTGGCGCTGTTCGCCGCGTTCGGTTCGGCGGTGCAGCAGGCAATCGACGACCCGGGTGAGCGCCTCCCCGCTGTGGTGACGTTCCTCGTCGCGGCATCTGGGATCGCCATCGCCGGCGTCAGTGCGGCGTTCTGGGCGCTGGCGGCAGGGCTCGTCGTGCGCACCGTCCTGCACCTGGGGCGGCGCCCCGCGGCCTGAGCCCCGGGTCAGTCCAGACCGAACTCGGCGCGGATGCGCTGACGTGCGTCGGCGTACTCGGGCAGGGCATCGAAGAAGGCGTACTTCTCGCCGATGACCGAGTCGCGGGAACCGTCGGGCTCGAGCACGTAGGTCGCGAACGTCTCGGCGAAGTCCTCGGACGCGTTGGTCGCGGCGTAGTCGCTGACGAAGTCGCTCTCGTGAGCCTGGTAGAACTCCCACGCGATGTCGGCGTCGACGTTGTCGCGGGCGGGAGCGTCGTCGTACGCCGCCCAGAACCGCTCGGCGAACCGCTGCAGGTCGGAGTCGGGGAGCAGGCATCCCGCTCCGCTCCACTCGGTGTCGCACACCTCGGCCGCGGGGTCCACGTCGTCGAGTCCCAGGCTCAGCAGGTGTGCGTACTCGTGGACGAGCGTCGACAGGAGGAGGTCGGCGTCGTCGGCGTAGGCGAGGTTGGCGGCGAACACCCACTTCGTCGGGTCGTTCTCGTCGCTCGTGACGTAGGCCAGGGTGTCGCTGTCGGGGTCGTCGCCCGTGTGGTACCCCGTGATGTCGGATGCCACGAAGTCCGGGGTCGCGACGCGCACGAACTCGTCCCACACCTCGCGTGCGCGCCCCTCGGGCTCGGGGTCGAGCGTGCCATCGGGCAGCACCGCGTACGTCTCGGTCGGGGTGAAGTCGCCCGTGGACCCCACCGAGGGCTGCCGTGTGCCGGTTCCGAACAACCCGCTGGTGCCGGCCACGGCGCCGATACCGATCCAGACGAGAACGCCCACCAGGACGACGGCGGAAACGGTGAGGAGGGCGATCCAGCGGCTGCGCACGTGCTCACCCTAGGGGGTGAGGTGGGGCGGTGCTGGTGTTGCGGTTTCGTTACCGAATCGGCCATGTCGGCGGGAACCGATCCGCGGGACGCGGACACTACTGGGTGTGGAAGATGACGACGCCGAGCTGTGGGTTCGGGTGCGCCAGGGGGATGAGCTCGCGCTCGCCGCGCTGTTCGATCGGTATGAGGGGCGGTTGTTCCGTCATGCGTCGCGGTTGTTGTCGCATCGAGAGGATGCGAAGGATGCCGTGACGGTGGCGTTCTTCGAGCTGTGGCGTAAGCGGGCGTCGGTGCGGTTGGTGGAGGGGTCGCCGTTGCCCTGGTTGGTGAACACGGTGGCGCATTGTGCGCGGAATCTAGAGCGATCGGGGCGGCGGTATCGGGCGTTGCTGGATCGGGCGCCGGTGGCGGAGATGGCGGTGACGCCGTCGGGACACGATGACAGCGGCGTTCTCGCCGCGCTGAAGCGGCTGCCCGAACGGGAGCAGGCCGTTGTGGTGCTGGCGGTTCTGGAGGGCTATGCCGAGCGCGAGGTCGCTCAGGTTCTCGGCATCCCTGCGGGCACCGTGAAGTCGCGTCTGGCGCGAGCCAAAGCGAAGCTGCGCAACGACATCACTCTGGAAGGGGCACGGTCATGAACGACGAACTGACGCCCGATGAGCGGGCGGCGATGCGTGCGCGGATCGTGGGTGGTGCTCGTGGCATTCGGCCGGTGGGAGCTCACCGGAATGCGTGGATCGCGGGGTCGGTGGCGGTGGCGCTGGTTGCGGCGGTCGCTGGCGGGGTGGTGGCGACGTCGACGCTTTCGGCGCCGCAGATCGCGACCACGCCCACCCCCAGCCCGACGGCGACGACCGAGTCGACCCCCACGCCGACCCAAACGCCCACGCCCACCCCGAGCCCCACTCCGGCCGCGGCAGCGCCCGCCGTTGCGTTCGGAGGACAGTGCTCGAGAATGCTCGACGACTTCGAGGCGCGCAATTTCGTCTCCGACGCGGCGCCCTGGACATGGGGCGATGGGATCGAAGCCACTCCTCCGAGCTCTCCCGACATTCACGCCTTGCTCGGTGGCCTGTCCTGCTGGTGGGGAGGCGAGCAGGAGAGCTTCGGGGTGACTGTGTTGCCCCGCTCCGTCGTTCCCACCTCGATCATCGAGACGTGGCAGTCGACGCTGAGATGCGACCTGGGCATCGTGTGCCTCGCCGAACAGACGGTGGGAGATTTGTGGGTCGGCGTCCAGTGGTACGAGCCGGGGTGGCCTCAAGAGCAAACGTTCTCGGAATCGTCGGAGATCGACCGTGTGCGAGCGAGTGCACAAGCGGTGCTCGCGATGGTTCTGCCACGTGCACAGGTGGCAAGCGGTGCTCCGCAACCGGACCTTGCGTTGTCCCCGTTGCCCGAGTGCGCGAGCTTCGACGATGTTGTTGCGCAATGGGCGGGGGCCGAACTCGAAGCCGGATACCCGACCGACTGGGTTCCATCCGGTCCGATCTGGGACATCACCGTCGCCGCCGGGGCGAATCGCTACTGCGGGTGGCACCTCAATCCGGCCGACTCAACGCAGTCGCCGCTTGCGGTCGAGTTCTACATTCAGCCCCTGCTGGGTGCGCCGCGCGCCGAGGATCTCCAATCCACCGGCATGGCGTACCGCGACATACCCGGTACATCCTCGGCATGGCTGAAAGAGAGCGTGGAGAATCCCGGTTCCGTGCGCATGATCGTGGATGTGGGAGGGACGAGAGTGACGGTAGCGGGCGGTGGGCGGAGCACGGCGGAATGGAACGACCTCGTCTCTCGGCTGGCGGATGCGGTATCCGCCCCCGGTGACCGCGGCTGAGGCCACGGCATCCCCCGCTCTAGACTCGATTCCGTGGTCACCCGTCTGTCGAACTACTTCCTCCGCACGCTTCGCGAAGACCCCTCGGATGCCGAGGTCACGAGCCACCGTCTGCTCGTGCGCGCCGGATACATCCGTCGCAACGCCCCCGGCATCTTCGCGTGGTTGCCGCTGGGCTTGAAGGTCAAGGCCAAGATCGAGACCGTCGTTCGCGAGGAGATGGCGAACGCCGGGGCGTTCGAGGTGCATTTCCCGGCGCTGCTGCCCCGCGAGCCGTACGAGGTCACGGGCCGCTGGGAGGAGTACGGCGACGCGCTGTTCCGCCTGCAGGACCGCAAGGGCGCCGACTATCTCCTCGCCCCCACGCACGAGGAGATGTTCACGCTCCTGGTGAAGGACCTGTACTCGTCGTACAAGGACCTCCCGCTGACCATCTATCAGATCCAGGACAAGTACCGCGACGAGGCCCGCCCCCGCGCCGGCCTCTTGCGGGGCCGCGAGTTCACGATGAAGGACGCGTATTCCTTCGATGCGACGGATGCGGGACTGGATGCCTCATACCAGGCGCAGCGCGACGCATACGAGCGCATCTTCCAGCGCCTCGGGCTCGAATACGTCATCGTCGCGGCCGACGCCGGCGCCATGGGCGGCTCGAAGTCGGAGGAGTTCCTTCACCCGACGCCCATCGGTGAGGACACCTTCGTGCGTTCGGCCGGCGGGTACGCGGCGAACGTCGAGGCGTTCACGACCGTCGCGCCCGACGCCCTTCCCCTCGAGGGGCTGCCCGAGCCGGTGATCTTCGATTCGCCGAACACCCCCACGATCGCGACGCTCGTCGACCACTCCAACGCGCATCTCGACGCCCCGGCCCCCGGTATCGCGGGTCCCGCCACCGCGGATTCCGCCGAGTGGACGGCGGCGCACACGCTCAAGAACGTGGTCTTGGCGCTCACGCACCTCGACGGCACGCGCGAGATCGTCGTCGTCGGCATCCCCGGCGACCGCGACATCGACGACAAGCGCGTCGAGGTGGCCTTCGCGCCCGCCGAGGTGGAGGCGGCGACGGAGACCGACTTCGAGAACAACCCGCTGCTGGTGAAGGGATACATCGGTCCGTGGTCGCCCACCGGCCCCGTGCTCGGCGAGGAGTCGGCGACCGGCATCCGGTACCTGCTCGACCCGCGCGTCGTGGACGGGACGGCCTGGATCACCGGCGCCAACATCGACCAGAAGCACGTGCACTCGCTCGTCGCGGGCCGCGACTTCACGGGCGACGGCTTCGTCGAGGCCGCCACGGTGCGAGCGGGTGACCCCGCGCCCGACGGCTCGGGCCCCGTGGAGCTGGCGCGCGGCATGGAGATCGGTCACGTGTTCCAGCTCGGCCGCAAGTACGCCGAGGCGCTGGGCTTGAAGGTGCTCGACGAGAACGGCAAGCTCGCGACCGTCACGATGGGGTCGTACGGCATCGGCGTGACGCGCATCCTCGCGATCATCGCCGAGCTCAACAACGACGAGAAGGGCCTCGTCTGGCCCGCGTCGGTGGCGCCGTTCGACGTGCACGTCGTGGCGACGGGACGGGATGCCGTGGCCTTCGACCTCGCCGCCTCGGTGTCCGCGCAGCTGGAGGAGGCCGGGCTCGACGTGCTGTACGACGACCGCCCCAAGGTCTCGCCCGGCGTGAAGTTCGGCGACGCCGAACTCGTCGGCATCCCGCGCATCCTCATCGTCGGCCGCGGTGCCGCCGATGGCGAAGTGGAGCTGTGGGACCGCCGCACCGGGGAGCGCGAGACCCTGCCGGTCGCCGAGGCCCTGGCCCGGCTGCAGGCTTGAGCCGTCTCGAGGGAACCTGCCGGGTGGGACGCCGATAGCGTGGATGCCATGATCGCCGCGCCCCGTGTGCCCCTGTCCGACGGTTCCTCGATCCCGCAGCTGGGCGTCGGAACCTACAAGGTGCCCGCCGAGGTGACGGCGGACCTCGTCGCGGGTGCGCTCGCCGCGGGGTATCGGCACGTCGACACGGCGGCGCTGTACGGCAACGAGCGCGAGGTCGGGGAGGGTGTCCGCGCCTCGGGACTCGCGCGTGACGAGGTCTTCGTGACCACGAAGGTGTGGAACGACGACCAGGGTTATGACGAGACGCTCCGCGCCTTCGATCAGAGCGCGGCGAGGCTCGGTCTCGACCGCGTCGACCTGTACCTGATCCACTGGCCCATTCCGAGTGCCGACCGCTACGTCGACACGTGGCGAGCGCTCATGCGGCTGCAGGAGGAGGGGCGGGTCACGTCCATCGGCGTGAGCAACTTCTCGCCGACCCACATCGAACGTCTGCGCGACGAGACCGGTGTCCTCCCGGTCATCGACCAGGTCGAGTTGCACCCGCGTTTCCCGCAGCGCGACCTCGTCGACTGGAACACCGCGCACGGCATCGTCACAGAGTCGTGGGCGCCGCTGGCGCGCGGCGGTCTGCTCGATGAGCCGGTGCTGGCCGGCATCGCGGCGCGCTACGGCAAGACCCCGGCGCAGGTCGTCGTGCGGTGGCACCTCGATCGGGGGCTCGTCGTCTTCCCGAAGTCGGTGTCGCTCGACCGTCTGCGCGAGAACGGCGACGTCTTCGACTTCGTACTGGATGCCGACGATCACGACGCGATCGCGACGCTGGAGACGGGGGAGCGCACCGGGCGTGACCCCGACCTCGACTGACCGATCCCGCGCTTCCGCCTACGCTCCCAGCCGGGCGTATTTGGCCCGGAAGATCGTGAACACCCCGTAGGCGAGGAACCCGGCGCCGACGATGCACGCGAGCAGGGGCCCGGCGGGGAGTGCCACGAGAGCCGCTACCGCGCCGTCCAGTCCGCCCGCGGTGTCGGGTTCGACACGGATCGCCGCGATGATCAGGAGCACGCCCACGATGGCCAGGGCCACGCCCTTGGCGAGGAATCCCGAGACGCCGAGCACCGTCAGCGCACCCCCGCCGCGTCCGTCCGGGAGGCGCACCTTGTCGCGGAACGAGCGGCGCACGCCCATCCCGCAGAACCCGACCCCGACCGCCGCGACGGCAACGCCGACGGTTCCGAGCACGAAGCCGCCGATGGGCAGGGTCAGAACGCCCTGACTGACGTCTTCGGCCGCCTGCTCCGCGCGCGGGCGAGCCCCCAGCGCGACCGAGGCGGACACGACCCCGATGACGAGGAAGACGATGCCCTGCGGCGCTTCGGTGGCGATTCGCGAGATCCGGCGGGGGACGGAAAGCCCGCGAGGCACGAAAGCCTGCAGCAGGTGCCACGCGCCGAGGGCCACCAGACCCACCGCGAGAGCCCAGAGGGCGACGGCACCCAGGGGCGCGGCGGCCACGGCCCGGAAGGCGCCCGTCTGATCGCTGTCCTCGGCAGCCCCGAGACCGACCGCGATGACCAGCGCTCCGATCACGAGGTGGAGGATGCCGTTGGCGGCATAGCCCGCTCGGGCGGCGACGCGGAACGCGGGGTTCGCCTCGGCCTCGCGGGCGGCGGAGCGGGCGTGCGAGGGCATTCCGGAACCGTACGCTGTGTCACGCCCGAGCGACAAACGCGGACGCCGGGTGGCCGCCCCTCGCCCGATCACCCGGTCACCCGTGCCTATAGTGGCCTGATGCCCGCGCCCCGCCGACCGTTGCCGCGCCGGTGGAACGCGCTTCCCGCGCTTGTGCGGAATGCGCCCCCGCGGGTGCTGCTCGTGGTCGGCGCCGTCGTCGTCGTCCTCGGCATCCTGATCGTCACGCGACCCCTGACTTCTCTCGTTCTGCTGGGTGTGTACGTGGGGTTGAGCGCCGTCGTGATGGGCGTGCTCGAGCTCGTCGGTCGACCGGCCGGCTGGTGGGCGCGGGCGGTGTCGGCGGCCTGGATCCTCGCGGGCGTCGCCGTCCTGGTGTGGCTCGGGCGCAGCCTCGAACTGCTGCCGTCGGTGCTGGCCGTTCTGCTGGTGATCGGTGGCCTCGCCTCGGTCGGACGCGCCGTCACGAGGGGGACGGCGAGCTCGCGAGTGCTCTCCCTGGCCTGGGGCGTCGCACAGATCGCGCTCGGGCTGCTGTCGTTCACGTGGCCCGACGTCACGGTGCTCGTCCTTTCGGTCGTGTTCGGTGTCCGCACCATCGTCTTCGGTGTCGGTGTCTTCGCGCGGGGGGTCGTCGGCATCCGGCGTCCGCGTCCGCGCACGACGCCGTTCGACGCGCAACGCGCGGTCCGTCGCCGCCGCGCGCGTACCCGGTGGGCCGCCGCGGGCCGGTACGCCTTGTCGCTCGTCCTGGTCGCCACGGCCGCCGGCGGATGGTGGCTCAATGACTGGCTCAACGACGGCGCTCCCGTGGTCGACGCGTTCTACGACCCGCCCGCGGAGGTGCCGGGCGGGCATGGGCGACTCATCCGCTCCGACGCCTATCTGGGGCGCCTGCCCGAGAACGGCGACGTCACCCGGATCCTCTACACGACCCGGGATGCCGTGAGCCGGCCCGCCGTCGCCAGCGCACTGGTCATCGTGCCGAAGGATCTGCCGCCCGGGCCCCGGCCCGTCATCGTGTGGAACCACGGCACCACGGGGGTCGCGCAGGGGTGCGCCCCCAGCCTCCGCGACGCCTCGGCGACGCGGTGGTCGATCCCCGCGCTCGAGCAGGCGCTCAAGGCCGGGTGGGTGGTCGTCGCGTCGGACTTCTCGGGACAGGGCGCGCCGGGCGATTACCCCTACCTCATCGGTAAGGGGGAGGCCCGCTCCTCGCTGGATGCCGTGCTGGCCACGAGCGAACTGCGCAGCGACCTGACCCTGTCGCCGGACACGGTCGTCTGGGGGCATTCGCAGGGCGGGCACGCCGCGCTGTGGACCACCGCCATCGCCTCCGAGTACGCGCCCGGGATCGACGTCCTCGGGACCGCGGTCGTCGCCCCCGTCGCCGACCCGCCCGCACTCGCGCGCGAGCTGCTCTCGGGGCCGCCGAACGCCCTGCTGTCCGTCCTCACCTCGTGGGTGCTCGTTCCCTACTCGCGCACCTACGCCGACGTGCACCTCGACGACTACATCGCCGAAGGGTCGCGCTCGATCGTCCTCGAGATGACGCAGCGCTGCCCGACCGAGCCGGGCGTCGTCGTCTCGGTGCTGACCGCCCTCGGCGTCTCGGAGGATCGGCCGCTGTACAGCGCCGACCTCACCGACGGCGCGCTCGGCCGACGTCTCGCCGAGAACGCGATGACCGAACCGCTCGGGAGCCCCTTGCTGGTCGCGTGGGGCGCGGAGGACGAGGTCATCCCGCCGAAGCTGCAGCGCGACTACGTCGAGGGGCTCTGCGCGCAGGGGCAGCCGGTGCGGTGGGCGACCTACGCCGGGTACGACCACCTGCGGCCGATCCTGCCGAAGTCGCGCTTCCTGCCCGTGCTGTACGACTGGACGAAGAACCTCATCGAGCGGCGGACGCAGGTCGTCGACGGGTGCGGCCTGCGCTGACGCGCACGCGCGTCGTCCGTGCGGCGGCGCGGTGAAGATCCTGTGTCGATCGCGTTCCCTCTTGGCGCTCGCCGTGGGTTCTGATTACGGTCGAACCGTGCCCGAGAACACTCCCTCCGCGTCTGAGCTCCGCCCGACCCACCCGCTCGCGCTGGCCCCCGTCGCCGCTCCGCCGGCCTCGGTCGACGGTTTCGTCCGGCGGTTCCTGCAGAACCTCAACTTCGACCAGGGTGTCGCCCTGTCGACATCCGATGACAACGACCGTTATCTGGCCCTGGCGGGGACGGTCCGCGACTACCTCATGGCGCGCTGGCTCGACGATCAGGCTCAGCAGAGTCGGCAGCAGTCCAAGACGGTGTGCTACCTGTCGGCGGAGTATCTGCTCGGACGGCAGCTCGACAACAACCTCTTGGCCGCTCGGCTGACCGAGATCGCCACCGAGGCCCTGGCGCAGTGCGGCATCGACATCGATGACCTCCGCGCGCTCGAGATCGAGCCGGGCCTCGGCAACGGCGGCCTCGGCCGGCTCGCGGCATGCTTCATCGACTCCCTCGCGACGATGAGCATCCCGACGATCGGGTACGGCATCCGCTACGAGTACGGCATCTTCCGGCAGGCCTTCGCCGACGGCCAGCAGGTCGAGCAGCCCGACGCGTGGCTGCGGCTGGGCTCGCCGTGGGATTTCCCGCACCCCGAGGCGGCGCAGACCATCTCGTTCGGCGGTCGCACCGAGACGTACGACGACGACGGCGTCGAGCGCACGCGCTGGGTGCCGGAGTGGAACGTCCTCGCCGTGCCGTACAACATGATGGTCCCCGGCTATCACAACGGCCGCGTCAACACCCTGCGGCTGTGGCGCGCGGTGGCCACGAACGCTTTCGACCTGCACACGTTCAACTCCGGCGACTACGTCGCGTCGGTGCGCGCGCAGACCTTCGCCGAGAACATCTCCAAGGTGCTCTACCCCGAGGACTCCACGCCCCAGGGGAAGGAGCTGCGGCTGCAGCAGCAGTACTTCTTCGTCGCGGCATCCATCGCCGATTTTGTCGAGCACGTCCTGCCCGACGGGTTCGACCTGACGAAGCTGCCCGAGCGTGTCATCTTCCAGCTCAACGACACTCACCCCGTGATCGGGGTGCCCGAGCTCATGCGGGTGCTCGTCGATGAGAAGGGCATGGAATGGGATGCCGCGTGGGCCATCACGCAGAAGTGCTTCGCCTACACCTGCCACACGCTGCTGCCCGAGGCGCTCGAAGTGTGGTCGGTCGACCTCCTGGGGCGTCTGCTGCCGCGCCACCTCGAGATCATCTACCGCATCAACGATGCCTTCCTGCTCGAGGTGCGGGAGCGTTTCGGTGACGACGAGATGCTCATCCGCGACATGTCGATCATCGGAGAGCACCCGTTCCGCTCCGTGCGCATGGCCTACCTCGCCACGGTCGCGGGGTCGAAGGTCAACGGCGTGGCCGAGCTGCACTCGCAGCTGCTGCGCGACAACGTGCTCAAGGACTTCGCGCGCATGTGGCCCGAGAAGTTCACCAATGTCACCAACGGGGTCACGCCGCGCCGCTTTCTGCGCCTGGCCAACCCCGAGCTGTCGACGCTCATCACCGAGACGCTCGGCGCGGGCTGGACGGTGGACCTCGAACGGCTCCGGGGGCTCGAGGCCTACGCCGACGACCCCGAGTTCCGTGAGCGTTTCGCGGCGGTCAAGGCCGCCAACAAACGTCGACTGAGTCGCGTTCTCGCCGCCCGCGACGGCACCACGATCGACGACGGCCATCTGCTCGACGTCATGATCAAGCGGCTGCACGAGTACAAGCGCCAGACGCTCAAAGTCCTGCACATCGTCAGCGCGTACGACGAGATCGTCTCCGGCCGCGTGCCCGTCGAAAAGGTCCAGCCCCGCACGTTCCTGTTCGGGGCGAAGGCCGCGCCGGGGTACGCGATGGCGAAGCACATCATCCACCTCATCAACGCCGTCGGCGAGGTCGTCAACGCCGACCCCCGCGTCGAGGGGCGTCTGAAGGTGCTGTACCCGTCCAACTACAACGTGACCCTCGCCGAGAGCATCATCCCCGCCGCCGACCTGTCGGAGCAGATCTCGCTCGCGGGCAAGGAAGCCTCGGGAACGGGGAACATGAAGCTCGCCCTCAACGGAGCCCTCACGATCGGCACCGACGACGGCGCCAACGTCGAGATCCGCCAGCTCGTCGGCGACGACAACTTCTTCCTCTTCGGCATGAGCGAGCCCGAGGTCGAGGCGCTGTGGGCCGAGGGCTACCGCCCCGCCGACTTCTACCACGAGGACGAACGCCTGCGCCGGGCGATCGACCTCATCGCCGCGGGGGCGTTCTCGGGCGGTGACCGGTCGGTGTTCGAGCCCCTCATCTCGAACCTCCTGTACGACGACCGCTTCATGGCGCTGGCCGATTTCGGCTCCTACCTCGACGCCCAGGAACGAGTGGATGCAGCGTACGCCGACCAGGACGCCTGGGTGCGGTCGGCCATCCTGAACGTCGCGCGCAGCGGTTTCTTCTCCTCCGACCGGGCGATGCGCGACTACCTCGACCGCATCTGGCACGCCACGCCGGTGCACTGAGCGTCGGATGCCACGGCTCGCGGGCCGTGGCATCCGTCGTTCCCGCGGCGATTGGCGGGAAGGCGGCGAGAGCTGACCGTTCGAAGCGGGCGCGAGGTGCGTATCCCGGGGAGAGTGGGAACACACCCCAGGAGGAACCATGCGTCTGTCCGAGTTTTCCGTCCCCGACACGCTCGCCGCTCGCGGCGCCCTCGCGCTCGCGGAGCAGTACCAATCGGAGGCGATCACCGCGCACGCCCTGCGCTCCTGGGTGTGGGCCGAAGCCTTCGCGCTCGTCGACGGCATCACCGGCATCGACCACGAGCTCCTGTATGTCGCCGCGGTGCTGCATGACATCGGCACCGTCACGGAGTTCGACAACCACACGCTGTCGTACGAGCATGCGGGAGGTCACGTCGCGATCGCCCTCGCGGCGGGCGCCGGCTGGGAGAGCGAGCGTCGCGAGCGCGCGCTCGAGGTGATCGTGCGGCACAACTGGCCGCGCGTCGACCCGGCGATAGATGCCGAGGGCTACCTGCTCGAGATCGCGACCGGACTCGACATCTCGGGGGCGCGGCCCGACGCGCTGCCGCGGGAGTTCGTGCGCGACGTCCTCGACGCGTACCCGCGGGGCGCCCTCGCGGCGGAGTTCGGCGCGTGCGTGGTGGATCAGGCCGAACGCAAGCCCGATACCGCCGCGCGTCGCCTGGTCGACGGGGGAGTGCTCGAGAAGCTCGCAGCGAATCCGCTGGAAGCCCGGTGACCAGCCGGGATCAGGCGACGAGCTCGACGTCGATGCCGAGGACGTCGTAGGTCGCGCGAGCGCGAGCGTCGCGCGTGGCGAGACGCGGTCCGTGTTACCGGGCCGCGAGAGCGACCAGCCCGTCGTACACGGCGCCGCCCGCGACACCGACGCGGGGGCCACTCTCAGCGCCGCCCCGCGTCCCATGCCTCTCCGGTGAGGGTCGCGGGTGAGCCGGCATCCGGGTATCGTAGGAGGGTTGTCGGCGCCGTTCCGCGTCGACGAGAGCTGAATACGGAGGGTCTTGTGGACATCGATCTGGCACTTCTGAAGACGATCGAACGCGAGAAGGAGATCCCCTTCGACGAACTCGCGCGCATCATCGAACAGGCGATCCTCACCGCCTACGCCAAGCACATCTCGCCCAGCGGTGAGATCCCGGCGGGTGCGCGCGCCGAGCTCGACCGCAAGAGCGGTCACGTGGGCATTTACACGCCCGTCCTCGACGAGGAGGGCGTCGTGATCGGCGAGGAGGAGCAGGCGCCCGACGACTTCGGTCGCATCGCCGCCTTCGCCGCCAAGCAGGTCATCAGCCAGCGTCTGCGCGACATCGCCGATGACGCCGTGCTGGGGGAGTTCCGTGGCAAGGAGGGCGACATCGTCGCCGGCGTCGTCCAGCAGGGCCCCAACCCCCGCATGGTGCACGTCGACCTCGGCACCGTCGAGGCGATCCTGCCTCCCGAGGAGCAGGTGCCGGGTGAGACCTACCCGCACGGTTCACGCCTGCGCGTGTACGTCACGTCGGTCGCGAAGGGCAACAAGGGCCCCCAGATCACGGTGTCGCGCACGCACCCCGGGCTGGTCCGCAAGCTCTTCGCCCTCGAAGTGCCCGAGATCGCCGCGGGCCTGGTCGAGATCGTCTCGCTCGCCCGCGAGGCCGGACACCGCACCAAGATCGCCGTCAAGGCGAACGACCCGACGATCAACGCCAAGGGTGCCTGCATCGGCGAGCTCGGCCGACGCGTGCGCGCCGTCACCGAGGAACTGGCCGGCGAGAAGATCGACATCATCGACTACGACGCCGAGCTGCCGAAGTTCGTGGCCAACGCGCTGTCTCCGGCCAAGGTCACCTCGAGCTTCGTGCTCGACGCGTCGACCAAGGCCGTGCGGGCGCTCGTGCCCGACTATCAGCTGTCGCTCGCGATCGGCAAGGAGGGCCAGAACGCTCGCCTCGCCGCCAAACTGACCGGCGCCAAGATCGACATCCAGCCCGACAGCATCCTCGAAGACAACTGAGCGTCCGTCGTCCGGACGACGGCGAGGTGTACGATGGAACCTGTACGAACGTGCGTCGGATGCCGCGCACGTGCCCCCCGATCATCGCTTCTGCGTGTGGTCGCGGACGGGTCGGTCCTCGTCAGAGACGAGCGGGCGATCCTCCCGGGACGGGGCGCGTGGGTGCACGAGACGGACGCGTGCGTCGGGAAAGCTCTCGCACGCCGCGCCTTCGTACGAGCATTGCGTGTGTCAGGCCCGCTTGACACGCAGACCTTCGAATCAACCCTCCAGCGAAACGGCTGAACGGCTATGGACACGAAGTGAACGGCTCGAAATGAGACCCGTCCGCAACTAACGGTCTGCCCTGTCCGGGGTAGGCCCTCAGACAGGAGAATTGTGGCAAAACCACGCGTGCACGAGATCGCTTCCGAGCTCGGCGTCGACAGCAAGGTCGCGCTTGCGAAGCTGAAGGAGCTCGGCGAGTTCGTCAAGAGCCCCTCATCCACCATCGAGCCCCCGGTGGCCCGTAAGCTCCGCGCCGCCCTCGCGGCCGAGGGCTCGTCGGGATCGACGGATGCCAAGCCCGCCGCCGGTGCGGCGCGCCCCGGCGCCCGTCCCGGCCCGGCTCGCCCGGCCGCCACCCCCGGCACCCGCCCCTCCGGGCCCACGCCCGGACCCGCGCGTCCCGCGGCCAAGAGCGCGCCCGCTCCGTCGGCGCCCGCTCCCGCCGCCCCTTCCGCCGCGCCCGCTCCGGCAGCGTCGGCCCCGTCGTCGCCCGCCACGGAGACGCCCGCGCCCTCGGCTCCCGCTTCGCAGGCGCCGAAGCCCGGCGGCCCGAAGCCCGGCCCCGCCGGCGCGACGCCGCAGGCGCCGCGCCCGGGGGGAACGCCGCGCCCCGGCAACAACCCGTTCGCGTCGTCGCAGGGCATGGGACAGCGCCCCGCGGGGCCGCGCCCCGGCAACAACCCCTTCGCATCGGCGCAGGGCATGGGCCAGCGCCCGACCCCCGGCAACATCCCGCGCCCGCAGGCCCCGCGTCCGGGTGCCCCGCGTCCCGGTGCCCCGCGTCCCGGCGGTGCCGGTCGCCCCGGTGGCGGCGGTCGTCCGGGGGCTCCGTTCCAGCAGCGTCCCGGCGGCCCCGGTCGTCCCGGTGGTGCCGGCGGCGGCTTCCAGCGTCCCGGCGGCGCTCCCGGCGGCGGCTTCGCCGGTCGTCCGGGTGGCGGTGGCGGCCGAGGCCGCGGCCCCGGCGGTGGAACCGCGGGCGCCTTCGGTAAGGGTGGCGGCAAGTCCAAGCAGCGCAAGTCGCGTCGGGCGAAGCGGCAAGAGTTCGAGATGCGGTCGGCGCCGGTCGTCGGCGGCGTCAACGTCTCCAAGGGCAACGGCGAAATCATTCGTCTGCGCCGCGGCGCGTCGATCGCCGACTTCGCCGACAAGCTCGAGGCACTGCGCGGCTACACCGTGCAGCCCGGCACGCTCGTGACCATCCTGTTCAACCTGGGTGAGATGGCTACGGCCACCGAGTCGCTCGACGAGGCCACCTTCGAGGTGCTCGGCGAGGAGCTCGGCTACAAGATCCAGATGGTCTCGCCCGAGGACGAGGACAAAGAGCTCCTCGAGGGCTTCGGTCTCGACCTCGACGCCGAACTGGAGGCCGAGAGCGAGGACGACCTCGAGATCCGTCCTCCCGTGGTCACCGTCATGGGCCACGTCGACCACGGTAAGACGCGACTGCTCGACGCCATCCGCCAGACGAACGTCGTGGCGGGCGAGGCCGGTGGCATCACGCAGCACATCGGTGCGTACCAGGTCTGGACCGAGCACGAGGGCATCGAGCGCGCCATCACCTTCATCGACACCCCGGGTCACGAGGCGTTCACCGCGATGCGTGCCCGCGGTGCGCAGGTGACCGACATCGCGATCCTCGTGGTCGCGGCCGACGACGGCATCATGCCCCAGACGGTCGAGGCGCTGAACCACGCCCAGGCGGCGAACGTGCCGATCGTGGTCGCGGTCAACAAGGTCGACAAGCCGGATGCCAACCCCGCCAAGGTGCGCCAGCAGCTCACCGAGTACGGTCTGGTCGCCGAGGAGTACGGCGGCGACGTCATGTTCGTCGACGTGTCGGCTCGCCAGGGCACCAACATCCAGGAGCTCCTGGATGCTGTGCTCCTGACCGCCGACGCCGGTCTCGACCTGACGGCGAACCCGAACAAGGCCGCCCGCGGCGTGGCGATCGAAGCGAAGCTCGACAAGGGCCGCGGTTCGGTGGCGACGGTTCTCATCCAGTCGGGAACGCTGCGCGTCGGCGACGCGATCGTCGCGGGTACGGCATACGGCCGCGTCCGCGCCATGATCGACGAGAACGGCGAAGCGGTCGACGAGGCCTACCCCTCGCGTCCGGTCCAGGTGCAGGGTCTGAACTCGGTCCCGCGTGCCGGCGACGTGTTCATCGTCACCGAGGAAGACCGCACCGCGCGCCAGATCGCCGAGAAGCGCGAAGCCGCCGAGCGCAACGCCCAGCTGGCCAAGGCCCGTAAGCGCATCTCGCTCGAGGACTTCACCCGCGCTCTCGAAGAGGGCAAGGTCGAGTCGCTCAACCTCATCATCAAGGGCGACGTGTCGGGTGCCGTCGAGGCGCTCGAGGAGTCGCTGCTCAAGATCGAGGTCGACGACAGCGTCCAGCTGCGCATCATCCACCGCGGTGTGGGTGCGATCACCGAGTCGGACATCAACCTGGCCACGATCGACAACGCGATCGTGATCGGCTTCAACGTCCGTCCCGACACCAAGGCCCGCGAGCGTGCCGCCCGCGAGGGCGTGGACGTCCGGTTCTACTCCGTCATCTACAACGCGATCGACGACGTCGAGCAGTCGCTCAAGGGCCTGCTCAAGCCGGAGTTCGAAGAGGTGCAGTCGGGTGTGGCCGAGATCCGCGAGGTGTTCCGTTCCTCGAAGTTCGGCAACATCGCCGGTGTCATCGTCCGCTCGGGCACGATCACGCGCAACGCCAAGGCGCGCGTCATCCGCGACGGAGTGGTGCTCGCCGACGGTCTGCAGATCGAGTCGCTGCGCCGCTTCAAGGACGACGTCACCGAGGTCCGCACGGACTTCGAGTGCGGTATCGGCCTGGGCAAGTTCAACGACATCCAGGTCGGCGACGAGATCGAGACCACGGAGATGGTCGAGAAGCCGCGAGGCTGATTCGTCGAACGGGGGTCGCGCTCGCGGGCGCGGCCCCCGTTCCGTCCTCCCAGAGAAGGAGAAGGAAGTGGCAGGGGAACGACAGGCACGGGTGGCCGACCGCATTCGCGTGGTCCTTGCGGAGCGTCTCGAGCGGGGTCTGCGCGACCCGCGGCTCGGTTTCGTGACGATCACCGACGTGCGCGTGACCGGCGACCTGCAGCACGCCTCGGTGTTCTACACCGTCATGGGTGACGAGGCGCACCGCGCCGACACGGCCGCGGCGCTCAAGTCCGCGACGGGCATGCTGCGCAGCGAGGTCGGCAAGAACCTCAACACGCGGCTCACTCCCACGCTCGAGTTCATCCTCGACGCGATCCCCGAGAACGCCGACCACATCTCGGCGCTCTTGCGCGAGGCGCGCGAGCGCGATGAGTCCGTCGCCGGACTCGCTGCGAGCGCGAGCTACGCCGGTGAGGCCGATCCGTACGTCAAGCCGCGCGAGATCGACGACGACGAGGACGACGAGCGCGACTGACCCGCACACGAACGGCCGGATGCCACCCCCGCGGGGGCGCGTCCGGCCGTTCGTGTTCCGCCGTGCGACGGATCCCGGTGTCTCCCTCGCGCGGGGGAGGTCGTGGCATCCGGGCCCTCGTACTGTCGAGACATGACCGTCTCGCCCCGCCCGGACTGGCCCGCCATCGGTGTCTTCGCCGTGACCTCCGTCGCGCTGTCGTGGCTCGTCGCGCTGCCGCTGTGGCTGCGCGGGCTGGGACTGGCCGATCCGTTCCTGGGGCTGACGGCGGCGGCCATGATGTTCACGCCCGCTCTGGGGGTCGTCGCCGCGCTGCTCGTCCAACGGCGCACGCACGGGCGACGGGGGGCTCGCGTCGTCCTGCGTGAGCTCGGCATGTGGCCTCTGCGCCCCGCGGCTCGCACGATCTGGATGTGCGTCGCCGTCATCGTCGCGGCGCCGCTCCTGATCGCCCTGGGCCTTGTGGGGGTGGGGGCCCTCGGTCTCGCGACGTTCGACGTGGTCGGATTCTCCGGCTTCGCGCAGACGCTCCAGGCCGCCGTTCCGCCGGGGACTCCGCTGCCGCCGATCGCTCTGCTCGCGCTCGTCCAGGTGGCCATGATTCCGATCGGGGCAGTCATCAACGCGCCCTTCGCGTTCGGCGAGGAGCTGGGGTGGCGCGGTTTTCTGCTCCCCGCGCTGCGCCCCTCGGCGTGTGGCCGGCACTGCTGATCTCGGGCGCTTTCTGGGGGTTCTGGCACAGTCCGCTGATCCTGCTCGGGTACAACTTCCTCGAGCCCAACGCCTTCGGTGTGCTGATGATGGTCATGGCGTGCGTCTTCTTCGGCATCCTGCTGGGATGGACGCGCCTGCGCACGGCATCCGTGTGGCCCGCGGTCTTCGCGCACGGTGCCTTCAACGCCTCGGCCGGACTCGGGGCGCTCGTCGTCGCCGCGGGCTCGGCAACGCCCGCGCCGGTCCTCGCGGGCCCGCTCGGCCTGATCATGTGGGTGGTGTTCGCGATCGTCATCGGGGTGCTCGCGCTCACGAGACAATTCCGCGCCGACCGGCTCGACGCTCGACTCGGCCCCGATCCCGTGCGGGCCGCGCCGGTGCCGACCGTCTGATGCGCCCTCCGCCTTCGGAAGAAGTGCTCAGCGCGGGAGGAAGAGGGCGCCGTCCGCAGCCTCGGCGAGACCGTCGGCGATGAGGGAGTCGATCGCCCGATCCCGCTGCGACGCGTCCGGCCAGGTGGGGAGGACGTCGTCCAGGCGAACGGGCGCGGGGGACGCCTCGCGCAGCACCCGCAGCACGGCCCCCCGCGCCTGACGGTCGCTGCCCTCGTACTTGGCCTGTCGACGACGCCGGTCCTCGGAGGCCGGGTAGCCCGCGGCCCGCCACGCGCAGCGCGCCGCCAGCGGGCAGACGCCGCATCGGGGTGAACGGGCGGTGCAGACGATCGCTCCGAGCTCCATCGCGGCCGCGTTGACGACCGCGGCCTCGCCGATGTCGTCGGGGAGTTCGGCGGTCATGCGCACGAGGTCCGACTTTCCCGGCGGCCCCGGCTGCGCCGCGCCGTCGACGACCCGGGCGAGGACGCGGCGCGTGTTGGTGTCGACGACGGGATGCCGATCCCCGTAGGCGAACACCGCCACGGCGCGGGCGGTGTAGTCGCCGATGCCGGTGAGCGCGAGCAGCGCATCGACGTCGCGCGGAACGATGCCGTCGTGGCGGTCGCGAATCTCCACCGCGGCGCGGTGCAGCCACAGCGCGCGGCGCGGGTACCCGAGGTTCGCCCACTGCGTCACCGCCTCGGCGGGAGCAGCCGCGGCGAGGGCGGCCGGGGTCGGCCATCGCTGCAGCCACGCCTCGAGGTGCGGGATGACGCGGGTCACGGGGGTCTGCTGCAGCATGAACTCGCTCACGAGCGTGCCCCACGCACCGAAGCCGGGGCGACGCCAGGGGAGGTCGCGGGCGTGGTCGCGGTACCACGCGATCAGCGGCGCGGCGATTCCTGGCATCCCTCCACCCTACGAGCCCGCGCGGTCCGGGTGCCCGCGGGCATAAACGCGATCCACGCGCGGAAACACGCTGCCCCGCCGTTTCTCCGCGCGGATCGCGTTTATGCCGCCGGACCGACGCGCGCGGACGCCCGAGCAGTGGGCCACCGAGGGGCGGGAGCCCGGCGGCGACCGTAGGCTGGAGGGTATGCCGAGCGAGAACGCCGTCGAGACCCTGCAGCGGAGTCTGCGCGACCTCCTGCGCCAGAACGCGGGCAACGGACGTCTCGTCGTGGCCGTCGACGCCCTGGATGCCGCTGCCGCCGCGGCCTTCGCCGACGGTTTCGCCGCGGCGGTCGGCGAGGACGGAACCGCCGTCTTCCGCGCGACCCTCGCCGACGGCGCCGAGGACGCGCGCGAGCGGCTCGTCGCGCCGTTCCGCGCGGGGGAGCCCTTCGACGACGGCGGACCCGCGCCCGCGAGCGCGGTCCTCGTCATCGACGGCCGTTTCCTGCACGCGGCAGGGCTGCGCGGTCTGTGGAACTGGTCGGTGTGGCTCGAGGCGAACCCTCCCGTCGGCACCCCGCGCCCGGAGCTACCCGACGCCGAGAAGCAGTACCTCCGCGAGTCCCGACCGCGCGCCGCCGCCTCCGTGATCGTCGAGAACTCCGACCCCGCGCACCCGGTTCAGGTGTTCGGCGACTTCTGCTGATGGTCGGCGCCGGCATCCTCCTGGTCGACAAGCCGGGGGGCATCACCAGCCACGACGTCGTCGCGCGGGCGCGGCGCGCCCTCGGAACCCGCAAAGTCGGGCACGCGGGCACGCTGGACCCGATGGCGACGGGCCTGCTCGTCCTCGGAGTCGAGGGCGCCACGCGTCTGCTCACCTACATCGTCGGTGCCGACAAGACCTACGAAGCGACGATCCTCCTCGGTGTCACGACCGACAGCGACGACGCCGACGGTGCGGAGACGGCACGGGCGGATGCCGCTGACCTCGCGGCCGTGACCGACGAGGCGATCGCCGCGGGCATCGCCGATCTCACCGGCGACATCGCGCAGGTGCCGAGCACCGTGTCCGCCATCAAGGTGCAAGGGCGCCGCGCCTACGACCGCGCCCGTGCCGGCGAGACGGTGGAGCTCAAGGCGCGGCACGTGACGGTGTCGCGCTTCGACGTGCGGGGCACGCGTCGCGAGGAAACGTCGATCGCCCTCGATGTCGTCGTGGATTGCTCGAGCGGCACGTACATCCGCGCGCTCGCCCGCGACCTCGGACGCGCCCTCGGTGTCGGCGGCCACCTCACCGCTCTTCGCCGCGCGCGCATCGGCCCGTTCGACGTGGCATCCGCGGCATCCGTCGACGACATCGCCGAGAGCGCGCTCGTCACCCCCGCCGTCGCCGCCGCGACGGTCGTCGGCGCCCTCGCCGTGAGCGGAGACGACGCCCGCGATCTCCGGCACGGCAAGCGCATCGACGGCGGCGGTCGGCTGACGGGGGAGCGGGCCGCCGCGATCGATCCCGACGGCCGCCTCGTGGGCATCGTGGAGCGCCGGGGGAGTCAGCTCAAGAGCGTCATGAACATGCCCGAGGAGGTCGCGCCGTGATTCTGTGGTTCACGCTCATCCAGGTGGGCGTTGCGGTGCTCGCGGGTGTCGTGGCGGTCGTCGCCGGGTTGGCCGGACGGCGCCCGTCCGACCTCACCGTCGGAGCGCTCGCCCTCATCGAGCTCCTCCTCATCGCGCAGATCGTGGTCGCCCTCATCGCGCCGTTCGCGGGAAACCCGCCGACCGGCAGTCTGCTGGAGTACTGGACCTACCTCGTCTCCGCCGCCCTGCTGCCGCCCGCCGGCGCGGCGTGGGCGCTCATCGAGCGCAGCCGGTGGAGCACGGTCATCATGGGCGTCGCCGCGCTCGCCGTCGCCGTCATGGTGTGGCGCATGCACGTGATCTGGACGGTCCAGGTGGCCTGAGCGGCCCCCGCCGCACCGCGAGCGCGGGCCGCGACCGAACTAGACTCGGAAGGTCATGGCATCCACCACTCCCGCCCGCACCCGCGGAATGACCGGCATCGGCCGGGTCCTCGTGATCGTCTACGGCATCATGGCGCTCGCCGCCACGGGGCGGTCGTTCGTGCAGATCGTCCGCGAGTTCGACGAGGCGCCGGTCGCGTACACCCTGTCCGCGCTGGCCGCGGTGGTGTACGTCCTCGCGACGCTCGCGCTGATCTTCTCGGGACGTCCCGCGTGGTACCGCGTCGCCTGGGTCGCGATCGGTTTCGAGCTGGTGGGCGTCCTCGTGGTCGGCACCCTCAGCCTCGTGCTGCCCGCGCTCTTCCAGCACCCCACGGTGTGGTCGGTGTACGGCGTCGGCTACCTGTTCATCCCGCTCGTGCTGCCCTTCCTCGGCCTGTGGTGGCTCGTGCGACACCGCCGGGCGGCGTCGTGATCGTCTTCCGAGACCCCGCGGAGGTTCCCGCGGGCTTCGGGCCGTCGGTCGTGGCGATCGGCAAGTTCGACGGCGTCCACACCGGGCACCGGGCGGTCATCGACCGCGCGCGGGTCGAGGCCGCCGACGGGGCCGAGGTCGTCGCCGTCACTTTCGACCGCAACCCGCTCAGCGTGCTCCGACCCGACACCTGCCCGCCCGACGTCATCGGGCCGCACCAGAAACTCGAACTCCTCGAGCGCGCGGGCGTGGATGCCACCCTGCTGCTGACCTTCGACGAGGCCCTTGCCGCGGTGCCCGCCGAGGAGTTCGTGCGACGCGTGCTCGTCGACGCGCTCGCCGCGCGCACCGTGCTCGTCGGTCGGGACTTCCGCTTCGGTGCCGGAGGAGCGGGCGATCCCGCGTTGCTGGAGCGGATGGGGAGCGCGCACGGCTTCCGCGTCGACGTGGTGGACGATGTCCGCGCGGTCCACGCCGATCGCCGGGTGTCGTCGACGTGGATCCGTGAGGCTCTCTCCGCCGGCGACATCGCCACCGCGACACGGCTTCTGGGGCGCTGGCCGTCGGTGTGGGGCGAGGTCGTGCACGGCCTCAAACGGGGGCGTGAACTGGGGTACCCCACGGCCAACCTGTCGCCCGATCTCGAGGGCTTCGTCCCCGCGGACGGCGTCTATGCGGGCTGGCTGATCGACGTCGACGGGACGCGGCGCATCAGCTACCCGTCCGCCATCAGCATCGGCACCAACCCGACGTTCGACGACGTGCACGCCCGCCAGGTCGAGGTGTACGTCCTCGACGAGACCGACCTCGACCTCTACGGGCACCACGTCGAAGTGCGCTTCGTCGAACGGGTGCGCGGAATGGCGGCCTTCGACGGCGTCGACGCCCTGCTGGTGCAGATGGCCGACGACGTCGAGCGCGTGCGCGGCATCCTGCACTGACCTCGACGGGCGTGCGCCGACTCCTCGGCGTTCGCGGAAGCGAGAGACGGGCTGCGCGGACGCTTTCCCCGAGAAGGGGCGTCAGGGCTGCGCGGACGCCTTCCCGCGAACGGGCCTCAGTCCCGTCGCGACAGATGATTGCGGATGCCGAGGAACGACGTCGCGGCACCGAGAGCCATCAACACGGCGGTGAAGACGGCGGCGCGGTGGAATCCGTCGAGGTCGAGCGCGCCGCCCGCCACCGCGGACACCGCGGCGATCGCCAGCAGTCCCGCGACCCGCGAGACGGCGTTGTTCACCGCCGAGGCGATGCCGGAGCGTTCGGTCTCGATCGCGCCGAGGACCGCCGCCGTCAGTGGCGACACCGTCGCCGTCAACCCCAGTCCGAACACCACGACCCCCGGCAGCACCTGAGTCCAGTAGTCGAACTCGGGCCGCACGGAGAGCAGCAGCAAGGCGCCGATCGCCATGACGGCCGGCCCGATCGTCATGAACAGGCGCGGACCGAAGCGACCCGACAGGGCCCCCATGCGTGAGCTCAGGGCGATCATCAGCAGTGTGCTGGGCAGAGAGGCCAGCCCGGCCAGGGTCGCGGACAGCCCCGCGCCCTGCTGCAGGTACACGCTCAGGACGAAGCCGTTCAGCGACAGCGCGGCGTAGACGAACATCGTCGTGAGGTTTCCCGCCCAGAAGTTGCGGGAGCGGAAGAGGTCGAGAGGCATCAGGGGCTCGCGCGCGACACGCTGGCGCACGAGGAAACCCGTGAACGCGGCGACGCCCAGCGCCCCCGGCACCCAGATCAGGGGCGAGCCCCACCCGAGATTCGGCTGTTCGATGAGGGCGAAGACGATCCCGCCCAGCCCCGCCGCGCACAGCACGGCGCCGAGCACGTCGACACGGGCTCCGGGGCGTCGGTGATCGGCATGCGCTCGCCGCGCCATGAGCCAGAGCGTCAGCGCGATGGGGAGGACGTTGACGAGGAAGACCAGGCGCCACGACAGAGCGTCGACGAACACCCCGCCGATGAGGGGACCGGCGATCATCGCGACGGTGGTGGCACCGGTCCAGATCCCGATCGCACGGGCCTGCGCGGCGCCACGAAACGTCGAGGTGATCAGCGCGAGCGAACTCGGCACGAGCAGCGCGCCCGCCACGCCCTGCAGGGCGCGCGCAACGACGAGGAACTCCGCCGTGGGGGCCGCGGCGATCGCGACGGAGGTGATGCCGAAGCCGACGAGACCGATGCGGAGCACGAGAGTGCGGCCGAGCACGTCGCTCAGGGTTCCCGCCACGAGGATGAACGCCCCGAGCGTGACCAGATACGCATCGACTACCCATTGCTGGGTGGACAAGCCACCGCCGAGGTCGCGCGAGATGGCGGGGAGTGCGACGTTGACGACGGTGCCGTCCAAGAACGAGACGAAGGAGGCGAGCACGGCGACCGTCAGCACCACGCGCTGATCGCGCGACATCCGTTCCGCCATGCGCCCAGCGTAGGGGCGGCCGCGGTGGGCCGGACCTGATCAGCGCCACGAGGCGGAACGGCACGCCCGCGGGGCGACCTCTCCCGCCGGCGCGATCGGGTTAGGGTCGAGACGATCCCCGGAGGTTTCCATGCCCGCCCTCGTCCGTGCTCTTGCCGCCGGCTCCGTCGCAGCGGTGCTGGCCGTCGCCCTCGCCGCGTGTGTGCCCGAACCTGTTCCGACCGACTCACCCAGCGCCGGTGCTCCGGTTGCGGACGACCCCGGGACGCCTACGCCGATCCCGACGTCGACGGTGACACCGACGACAACTCTTCCCGGCTCGTGCGACGACATCTATTCGGATGCCATGCGTGCGGCGCTGGAGGAGCAGAACCCGCCGCTGAATGACCCCGGTGTGACCCTTCTCTCCACGCAGCAGGCCCCTTTGCTGGAGCTGCTCGAGGTCGTACCGACGCTGCGCTGCTCGTGGGGAGGCCCGAGCGAGCGGGGCCTCGCAACCACGGTGTCGATCGTCGACAGCGCGCAGGCCACCGTCGTTCGTGACACTCTCACCACAAACGGGTTCGGATGCGAGGATCGCGGTGATGCGACGATCTGCCGCCTCGAACAGCGTGGTGTGTCATTGGACGACGTGCCGTTCGAGCGGGGCGAAGTGCACGCGCTCCGGGGCGAGATCTGGATCAGTACGTCGTGGATCAACTTCGACCCCGACGGGTACACGGAAGACATCCTCTCGACGGTGGGCGAGTGATGGGCACGGGGACGCGCTAGAATAGGTGCCGACCCCGTCACCCGCCTCCTTGCGAGCCGTTCCGGTGAAGACGCGTAGCGGGTCGCAGGCACGGCCGCTCAGGCGGCGCGTCTCGCGGCGTTCTCCGGGGTCACTGATCCACCGGCGTCAGGCCGGACGTCCCGGACATATCCGGACGACACGCTCAGGAGGAGCATGCCGACCACGGCAACCGCCGCCCGAGGCTCGAGCCAACGGCGCCGCAAGACCTCGTCATCCCGTCGCGACGACGAGGCCCCCGTCATCCCCATCCTCGCTCGCAAGGTGCGCGAGGTCGAAGCCAAGGCCCAGCGCGGCAAGCTCGGCCCCACCAACCGCGTGAAGTTCCAGGTGATCGCCTTCCTCGTGCGCGAGGAGCGCGCCCGCGTCAAGGCCGACACCGAGATCACCGACGCCGCTCGCGCCGAGCTGCTCAAGCGCCTCGACGGCGTGGCCACGATCCTGGCCAAGACCGCCGCACGCGACACCTCGCTCATCCAGCTGCTCGAGGTCGATCAGGCCACCTCGCCCGTCGCGCGTCGGATGCGCCGCGACTGGCTGCTCGAGTCCGGCGCCGAACTGGCGCCCGACGAGCTCATCATCACCGACAACGCCCCCGCCGCAGCTCCCGTCGTGCCCGCGGCCCTCGCCGAGAAGCAGGTCGTTCCGCCGTCCATCGAGGCGCGGCAGATGGCGAACCCCTTCCTCGCTCCCGACCTCACTCCGCGCGCCGCGGGCGACGCCCCCCGTCGGCGCCTGGACGGGTGGGAGCTCATGGGCCCGCTGTACAAAGCGTTCGAGACCGGTGCCGGTGGTTCGGCGGCGAGCATGGAACTGCCCCCGGTGCCCGAGTTCGACCGCGTCTCACCGCGCGGCCTCGAGGTCATGCCGCACCAGTCCCGCTTCCTCGAGGCGGTCCGCCAAGGACACCGCTCCTTCCTCCTCGCCGACGAACCGGGTCTCGGCAAGACCGCCGAATCGGTGCTCGCGGCCTCCGTCGCCGATGCCTACCCGCTGCTGGTCGTCGTGCCCAACGTCGTGAAGATGAACTGGGCGCGCGAGGTGCAGCGCTGGACGCCCCACCGTCGCGCCACCGTGATCTCGGGGAGCGGCGCCGACATCGACGCGTTCGCCGACGTGTTCATCGTCAACTACGAGATCCTCGACCGGCACCTGTCGTGGCTGTCGTCGATCGGCCTGAAGGGCATCGCGGTCGACGAGGCGCACTTCATCAAGAACCTGTCGTCGCAGCGCTCGCAGAACGTGCTGGCCCTGGCCTCCCGGGTCCGTCAGCAGACGCGCGACCCGCTGCTGCTCGCACTCACCGGTACTCCGCTGATCAACGACGTCGAGGACTTCGACGCGATCTGGCGCTTCCTCGGCTGGACCAACGGCGAGAAGCCCGGCCCCGAGCTGATGGAGAAACTGGATGCCACGGGCCTGACGCCCGCCGACAAGGCGTTCTACCCCGAAGCGCGTGAGGCCGTGATCTCGATGGGCATCGTGCGGCGGAAGAAGAAGGACGTCGCCGCCGACCTCCCCGACAAGCTCATCGCCGACCTCCCCGTCGAGCTCGACGACGAGTACGGTCGATCGATCCGTCAGGCCGAGCGCGAACTGGGTGCGCGCCTCGCGGCGAAGTACCGTCGCATCATCGAGGCCCGCGGCGACCGCGGGCTCGCGCCCGGCGAGATCGACGACGACATCGTGCGCCTGGTCGCGCACGGTGAGCTGGAAGAGAGCAAAGCCGCCGGGACCGGCTCCGAGAACGTCTTCACGATGGTCCGGCGCATCGGTCAGGCCAAGGCGCAACTCGCCGCCGACTACGCGGT
The DNA here is from genome assembly GCF_046064585.1 of Microbacterium mcarthurae. Taxonomy (NCBI): domain Bacteria; kingdom Bacillati; phylum Actinomycetota; class Actinomycetes; order Micrococcales; family Microbacteriaceae; genus Microbacterium; species Microbacterium mcarthurae. The sequence continues at coordinate 217,100 of NZ_JAROCE010000004.1, forward strand.
GCAGCTGCAGCGTTCGGTGGGCAAGGTCGTTTTCTTCGCCAAGCACATCGACGTCATGGACGCCGCGGAGGCGCATTTCAAGGCATCCGGCCTCAAGGCGGTGTCGGTGCGCGGAGATCAGACCTCCACCGCGCGTCAGGCCGCGATCGACGCGTTCAACGGCGACCCCGCCGTGGGAATCGCGGTGTGCTCGCTCACCGCCGCCGGTGTCGGACTGAACATGCAGGCGGCGTCGAACGTCGTGCTGGCCGAGCTGTCGTGGACCGCCGCCGAGCAGACGCAGGCGATCGACCGCGTGCACCGCATCGGTCAGGAGGAGCCGGTCACCGCGTGGCGCATCATCGCCGCGCACACGATCGACACGAAGATCGCCGAGCTCATCGACTCGAAGGAAGGCCTCGCGCAGCGCGCCCTCGACGGCCTCGCCATCGAACCGGGTTCGAGCGACTCGGTCCAGCTCTCCGCGCTCATGCACCTGCTGCGCCAAGCGCTCGGCGCCTGACCCCCTTCTCGAACGCCCCGGCGCTGCCGGGGCGTTCTGGCGTGCACGCGCCGGCTCCCGGCGTTTCCGCGTGCGGGGCAGGACGAGGGAACGCAACCCGCGTCCTTCGGCCGTCGTTTGGCGGGCGCGGCGGGTGGGGCAGTAAGGTCGAACGCGGCAGCGTCGCCGACTCGATCACCCGACTAGCGAGGTTCACAGCATGAAGATCGGCATCCTGACCAGCGGCGGAGACTGCCCCGGCCTGAACGCCGTCATTCGTGGCGTCGTGCTCAAGGGCACGACCAACCACGACATCGAGTTCGTCGGCATCCGCGACGGCTGGCGTGGCGTCGTGGACGGCGACTTCTTCCCGCTGACCCGCCACGAGGTGAAGGGCCTGTCCAAGGTCGGCGGAACGATCCTCGGCACCAGCCGCACCAACCCCTACGAGGGGGTGCGCGGGGGCGCCGAGAACATTTCCAAGACGCTGTACGGGCACCGCATCGACGGCATCCTGGCCATCGGCGGCGAGGGCACACTCGCCGCCGCCGACCGGCTCTCGAACGACGGCATCAACGTCCTCGGTGTGCCCAAGACCATCGACAACGATTTGCGCGCCACGGATTACTCGTTCGGCTTCGACACCGCCGTGAACATCGCGACGGATGCCATGGACCGCCTGCGCACCACGGGCGACTCGCACCAGCGCTGCATGGTCGCCGAGGTCATGGGCCGGCACGTCGGCTGGATCGCCCTGCACGCGGGCATCGCGGCGGGTGCGCACGTCATCTGCATCCCCGAGGTGCCGATGTCGATCGACGAGATCGTCGAGCAGGTCACCCGCGCCCACGACCGCGGTCGCGCACCGCTGGTGGTCGTGTCCGAGGGATTCAAGCTGAAGGGCATGGAAGAGGCCTTCAGCGATAAGGGGCTGGATGCCTTCAACCGCCCCCGCCTCGGCGGCATCGGCGAGCTGCTGGCCCCCGAGATCGAACGGCTCACCGGCATCGAGACCCGCGCCACCGTGCTCGGGCACATCCAGCGGGGTGGCTCACCCTCCGCGTTCGACCGTGTCCTCGCGACGCGTCTCGGCCTGCACGCCGCCGACGCCCTCGCCGACGGCGCATGGGGGCAGATGGTCGCCATGCGCGGCACCGACATCATCCGCGTCCCGTTCGCCGACGCCCTCGGCGAGCTCAACAGCGTCCCCCTCTACCGCTACGAAGAGGCCGCCGCGCTGTTCGGCTGAGCCCGCCTTCCGGCACCGAGAACAGGCCCGGCGCCGAGAACAGGCTGATTCCGCTGCTATCGGCCTGTTCCGGGTGCATGGCCTGTTTTCGGCGCACGGCGGCGACCCCCGGCGAGGCGGCGCTGCCGCGGTGCGACGTCCCCGGAATCACGGCCAGGGCTCGTGGCATCCCATGAGAACCGGCTGCGCGCCCAGACCAGGCCGGTTTCGCCGGGACCAGCCTGTTCCGGGCGCATCGCCTGTTCTCGGCGCCTGTTCGGGCCGCTCCGCCTCAGCGGCCGACGAGATGGCGGTGCTGGGCCATCGCCGTGCGGACCGTTTCGATGACGTACTCCGGTTCGAACAAGACCTGCACGTAGTCGAAGCGCAGGACCGTGTATCCGCGAAGGATCAGACGAGCGTCCTGTCGAAGATCGCGGCGACGGTCGGCGGAGCGGTGATAGGCGAATCCGTCGATCTGAACGACCAAACTGTCGCCGATGAGTGCGTCGACCGGGTGACCGTCTATCCACACCTGCTGGCGGATCGCCACGCCGATCGAGGCCATGAGCTCCCGGAAGTGCGTCTCGAGTCCCGAGTCGGAGATGTGCCCGGCCGCCGTGGCGTAGGCGCGGGCGCGCGCGGATCCCCAGCGCACCGAGCTCACGATCGCGGCATCCACCGCCCCCGTACGCAGAGCGGATTCCCATACGGCGAGGGCGTCGACGCGCGGCAGACACCGAGCGACGTGAAAGAGCACGTTGAGAATCGACTCGTCAGGGTCGGTGCGTGGCAGTGATATCGGCGGGGTCGCGCAATGCACCTTCAGTCCACCGCGCTCCAGACGCGACGCTGTGGACGGTACCCACACATGATGCTCGTCCGTGCGGGGAGTCCAGAGGCCGCGCTCTTGCGCCGCGCTCACGCACGTCAGACGTCCACCGCCGGATGCCGCCGCCCTCCGCCCCGCTGAGCAATCCGGTGCCGCGATCCACGAGCGCCGGATGCGGGCGACCGCTCCCTCGGCCACGGCCGTGGCGATCGAGCGAGTGCCGAACCCGGCTGCCCGGAGCGCGGAGGTGTGCGCGATGCCACCGTGCCCGGTCAGCCACGGAAGGAGAGGTGAGGCCATCGCTCCACCCTTGCGGGCCCTGGGCCGCGGGGCGGGCCGAGGCCTCCGCGATGTGGACAGCGATGCGATACGCGCGTCTGGGGAGGAGCGGCCGCGGCTCAGCGGCATCCACGAGCTTGACCTGAAAACAGGGGATGTCGCAAGAACAGGCCGATCTGGACGGAATCGGCCTGTCCTCGGCGCGGCGCCTGTTCTGACGCGCGTGCGCCGCCCCTACTCCGCCAACCCCAGCACGTCCAGCAGCCAGGCGAGCTCGAAGGCCCGCTCGCGCCACGCGTTGTAGCGGCCGCTGACGCCGCCGTGACCGGCGACCATCTCGCACTTCAGCAGAGCGTCGGCGCCGACCTCGCGCAGTCGCTGCACCCACTTCGCCGGCTCGACGTACAGCACGCGTGTGTCGTTGAGCGACGTGACCGCGAGGATACGGGGGTAGTCGACTCCCTCCCGCACGTTCTCGTACGGCGTGTACGACTTCATGTAGGCGTACACGTCCGCGTCGTGCAGCGGGTCTCCCCACTCGTCCCACTCGATGACGGTGAGGGGGAGCGAGGGGTCGAGGATCGTGGTCAGTGCGTCCACGAACGGCACGTCGGCGAGGATGCCGGCGAACAGCTCCGGGGCGAGGTTCGCCACGGCGCCCATGAGGAGGCCTCCCGCGCTGCCGCCCTCGGCGACGAGACGATCGGGGGTGGTGTACCCGGATGCCACGAGGTGGCGCGCCACCGCGACGAAGTCCGTGAACGTGTTCCGCTTGGCCCTCAGCTTGCCGTCCTCGTACCACTGGCGTCCCATCTCGCCCCCGCCGCGGACGTGCGCGACGGCGAAGACGACCCCGCGGTCCAGCAGGGACAGGCGGGGCACCGAGAAACCCGGTTCGATCGAGTGCTCGTACGATCCGTACCCGTACAGGTGCACGGGCCGCGGCGAAGCTCCGGGCTCGCCGAACGACCGCTTCCACACCAGCGACACCGGCACATGGGTGCCGTCGTCGGCCGTCGCCCAGACGCGGGCCTGGCCGTAGTCCGCCGGGTCGAACCCGCCGAGCACGGGCTGGCGTTTGCGCAGCAGCAGCTCCCCGGTGTCGACGACGTAGTCGTAGACCGTGCCCGGGGTCACGAAGGAGCCGTAGCCCACGCGGAGCACGGGCGGTGCCCACTCGGGGTTCCCGCCGGTGCCGACGCTGTACAGCGGTTCGTCGAACGCGATCTCGGTGACGGCCCCATCGGTGTACGACAGCATGCCCAGGCGCGCGAGCCCCTCGCGCCGGTAGGCCACGACGCCCCAGTCGCGGAAGGTATCGACCCCGAGCAGGCGCTGCCCCGGACGATGGGGGATGACGGTCTCGCGCGGACCCTCGGGGTCGGTCGCCGGCACCCGCACGAGCTCGAAGTCGAGGGCGCCGTCGTTGTGGAGGATGTACAGCACATCCTCCCCGTCGACGATCGCGTGCTCGGCGGAGTACTCCACGCCCTCGCGTCGCGGCCAGACCACGCGCGCTTCGCCGCGCAGGTCGTCGGCGTCGATGAGGCGCTCCTCCGACGTGATGGACGAGCCCACCCCGATGATGAGGTAACGGTCGCTGCGGGTGAAATCCGCGCCGACCCAGTACCGCTCGTCGGGCTCGTGGAACAGCCGCACGTCGGCATCCACCGGCGTCCCGATCTCGTGCAGCCACACGGTGTCGGGACGCCACGCGTCGTCGACGGTGGTGTAAACGATGAAGCGGCCGTCCGGAGAGAAGGTCGCACCCGAGAACGTCCCGGGGATCTCGTCGGCGAGCGTCTCGCCGGTGACGAGGTCGCGGACGCGGACGGTGTACCGCTCATCGCCGGCCACGTCGATGCCGTAGAGCATGCGTGTGCCGTCGTTCGAGATTTCGAAGCTGCCCAGCGAGAAGAAGTCGGTGCCCTCGGCCTCGACGTTGCCGTCGAAGAGCACCTGCTCCCCGGGGACCGGCTCGTCGGGGGAGAGCACGGGCGGAGTCCAGTCGTCGGGCGAGGCGAGCGGGGCGCGGCATTGGATGCCGTACTGGGCGCCGGCGACGGTGCGGCCGTAGTACCACCACTCGCCGCGGCGCGCGGGCACGGACAGGTCGGTCTCGAGCGTGCGGCCCTTGATCTCGCCGAAGATCTCGTCGCGGAGGGATGCCAGGTGCGCGGTGCGCGCGTCTGTGTAGGCGTTCTCGGCCTCGAGGTGGGCCACGACGTCGCCGTCGTCCTTGGCGCGGAGCCACTCGTACGGGTCGTCGAAAGTGTCGCCGTGGTGCGAGCGAGCCGTGGACCGGCGGGCGGCGACGGGCGGGACGGGGCGGGCAGCGGTGTCGGTCACCTCTCCACGGTAGTGCGCTCTCCTCGAACCGGCTCGGGAGGAGCGGTGCCCGTTTGACCGATGAAGCCGCCGGTGAAAGGATGTCGACGGCCCGATGAATGCGGGCGTAACGTCAGGTGAACTCTTCGTTCTCCGCGCCGATCCCGTCGGCATCCCTCCCTTCCCTCTCACGGAAAGCGATCGGTGGAGAGCGCAGCCCTCATCATCGTGCTGGTCATCGGCCTGGCACTGTTCTTCGATTTCACCAACGGGTTCCACGACACCGCGAACGCCATGGCGACTCCCATCGCCACGGGTGCTCTGCGGCCCAAGGTCGCAGTCCTGCTGGCCGCGTGCCTGAACCTCGTCGGGGCGTTCCTGTCGACGGAGGTGGCCAAGACGATCTCGGGAGGCATGATCCGCGAGGATCAGCTGAGTCCCGAGATCTTCCCGCCGATCATCTTCGCCGGCCTGATCGGTGCGATCACGTGGAACATGCTCACGTGGCTGCTGGGTCTTCCTTCCAGCTCGTCCCACGCGTTGTTCGGCGGCCTCATCGGCGCCACGCTCGTGGGCGTGGGCGCCGCGGCCATCGACATGGGCGTGGTGCTAAGCAAGGTCATTCTGCCCGCGCTCATTGCGCCGCTGACCGCCGGGATCATCGCCTTCACGGTGACCAAGATCGCCTACGGCGTGACGCGTCGCTACGACATGAAGGCCGATGGACGCGACGGATTCCGCTGGGGTCAGATCTTCACGTCGTCGCTCGTCGCGTTGGCGCACGGCACGAACGACGCGCAGAAGACCATGGGCGTCATCACGCTCGCTCTCATCACCGTCGGATGGCAGTCCGCCGGCGATCCCGACCCGCAGCTGTGGGTGGTGTTCGCGTGCGCCATCACGATCGCCCTGGGAACGTACATGGGCGGATGGCGCATCATCCGCACCCTGGGCAAGGGCCTCACCGACGTCAAGCCCGCGCAGGGGTTCTCGGCCGAGAGCTCGACGGCCGCGACGATCCTCGCCTCGAGCGCCCTCGGCTTCGCACTGTCGACGACGCAGGTGGCATCCGGCTCGGTGATCGGCTCGGGGCTCGGACGTCGTGGCTCGACCGTGCGGTGGAACACCGTCGGCCGCATCATGATCGGCTGGGTGCTGACGCTTCCCGCCGCGGGCGCCGTGGGTGCTGCGGCCGCGCTCATCGTGGTGTGGCTCGGTGGGTGGGGCGTCGCGGTCGACGCCGTCATCGCCGTCACGATCGTCCTGGGGCTGTTCCTGCGTTCGCGCCGTGACGAGGTCACCTCGGCCAACGCGATGAGCGAGGTCGCCGACTCCGGCGCCGCGGTGAAGGTGCCGCGCAAGCCCGGGCCCACGCGCCGTCAGCTGCGCCGCGAACGCGCTCACGCCGGGAAGGACGGCCGCTCGTGATCATCGACTGGGAAGCCTTTCTGCACGTCTTCGTCGCCGCGCTCCTCGGTGCGGGCGTCGTGGTGACCTTCTACGCTCTCGGCCTGCGGCTGATGGTGCGCGGTGGTCGCCCCCCGCTGGTGGCGCCGGTGGAGTTCACGGATGCCATCACGGTGCTCAGCGACAAGCAGAAGCGCCGTGCCGAGAAGGCCGTCGCGAAGGCGGCCGCGCGCAATCCGCTCAGTGCGGGGCAGAAGCGTCTCGCTCTCACGGGGGCGTACGCGTGCTTCTCGGTGTGTGCGGCGGCCGTGGTCGGTGCGCTGCTGCTCATCCTGTTCAATCACTGAGCCGGCGCCTCGCCACGCGTGCTGTCGGGGGCTCCTTCTAGGCTGGGGGCATGGCATCGGTGCAGTTCGGTCAGCACGCGCCCGCTCGGCGCGTCATCCTCCATCTCAGCGACACGCACCTGCTGGCCGGCGACCGGCTGCTGGGCGGTCGCTATGACGCCGCCGCGCACCTGCGCCGCACGCTCGATGCCGCCGAAGCCACCGGTGTGCGTCCGGATGCCGTGGTCTTCACCGGCGACCTGACCGATCTGGGCGAGCCCGAGGCCTACCGCGCGCTCCGCGCAGCGGTCGAGCCGTGGGCGGCGCGTCTGGGGGCGCCGGTGATCTGGGTCGCGGGCAATCATGACGAGCGTCCGGCGCTGCGGGCGGGGCTGCTGGATGCCGAGGCCACCGAGGAACCCGTGATCGGGGTGTGGAACCTCGATGGGCTTCGACTCATCGCGCTCGATTCGAGCGTTCCGGGGTGGCACCACGGTGACCTCGACGCCGCACAGCTCGACTGGCTGCGCCGCGAGCTCGCCGAGCCCGCGCCGTTGGGCACGATCCTGGCGCTGCACCATCCGCCGCTGCCGACCCACATCCCGTTCTTCGACATCCTCGAGCTGCGCGACCAGGCCGGTCTCGCCGACGCGATCGCCGGCAGCGATGTCCGTGCGATCCTCGCCGGGCACCTCCACTACTCCACATCCGGCACCTTCGCCGGTGTCCCCGTGAGCGTTTCCGCGGCGTCGTGCTACACGATGGACCTCGCCCGCCCGGCCGAGGAGGTCAACGGGATGGATGCCGGTCAGTCGTTCCACCTCGTCCATGTCTGGGACGACACGATCACCCACGCGGTGGTGCCCGTCGTCGACGCCGAGCCGGCGGGATATTTCACGCCCGAGTGGGTCGCTCGCATGGGTGCGCTCACGCCCGAGGAACGTCTCGAGGCGTTCTCCCGCAAGCGCTGAAGAGTGTACGCGCGGGACGGTGTCACCCGCTCGACAGGCCCGGGCGTCGAACGACGCTGCTTCGGCCGGTGGTTAGGCTCGGGGGATCCCTGACCGCCGTGACGACCCACAAGGAATCCCTCCATGGCTTTGGACGCAATGACGCGCACCCGCACCGAGACCGACTCGCTCGGCTCTCTCGAGATCCCCGCCGATGCCTATTGGGGCATCCACACGGCGCGGGCGCTCGAGAACTTCCCCATCGCGAAACGACCCATCTCGGTCTACCCCGATCTCGTCCGCGCGCTTGCGATGGTCAAGCAGGCTTCGGCGCGCGCCAACCGCCAGATCGGGGTGCTCGACCCGGTCAAGGCCGACTTGATCGATCGCGCGGCCCAGCGCGTCATCGACGGCGAGTTCCACGACGAGTTCGCCGTCGGTGTGATCCAGGGCGGGGCGGGCACCTCGACCAACATGAACGCCAACGAGGTCATCACCAACATCGCCCTCGAGATGGCGGGGCGCGAGAAGGGCGACTACGCCTTCCTCTCGCCGATCGACGACACCAACCGCAGCCAGTCGACGAACGACGTCTACCCGACCGCGATCAAGATCGGGCTCTCGCTCACGCTGCAGAGCCTTCTGGACGAGCTCCGGTTGCTCCGCCAGGCGTTCCTCGGCAAGGCCGAGGAGTTCCACGACGTCCTGAAGGTCGGGCGCACGCAGCTCCAGGACGCCGTGCCCATGACCCTCGGCCAGGAGTTCCACGGCTTCGCCACGACCCTCGGCGAGGACTACAACCGCCTCACCGAGAACGCCTACCTGCTATTCGAGATCAACATGGGCGCGACCGCGATCGGTACCGGGATCACCGCGCATCCCGAGTACGGCCCCGCGGTGCTGCGTCACCTCCGTGAGATCACGGGGCTGGATCTCGAGATCGCGACCGACCTCGTGGAGTCCACGAGCGACACCGGTTCGTTCATGTCGTTCTCTTCGTCGCTCAAGCGCAACGCCATCAAGTTGTCGAAGATCTGCAACGACCTGCGCCTGCTCTCGAGCGGGCCGCAGGCGGGTCTCGGCGAGATCAATCTGCCCGCGCGCCAGGCCGGTTCAAGCATCATGCCGGGCAAGGTGAACCCCGTGATCCCCGAGGTGGTCAATCAGGTCGCCTTCGCGGTGGCCGGTGCCGACCTCACGGTCACGATGGCCGTCGAGGGCGGGCAGCTCCAGCTCAACGCGTTCGAGCCGGTCATCGCGCACTCGATCTTCCAGTCGATCACGTGGATGCGTCAGGCGATGTGGACCCTGCGGGTCAACTGCGTCGACGGCATCACCGCTAACCGCGAGCGCCTCGGCGCCATGGTCGGGTCTTCGGTGGGCGTCGTGACGGCCCTCACGCCGTTCATCGGCTACGCCGCGGCGGCGGCTCTGGGCAAGACGGCGCTGTTGACGCATCGCAACGTCGCCGACCTGGTCGTCGAGGCCGGCCTCATGACGCGCGACGAGGTCATGAAGCAGATCTCGCCCGCCCGTCTGTCGGGCCTGCAGGCGATCACCGAGGCCATTCCCATCGTCCGCGCTGCCGACAGCATCGTCGAGGACTGACCCCTCCACCCGCACGTTCCGCGAAAAGGCATCCGGCCGACCACGCCACCGCCGTCTGCGGTGGGTGTGTCGGCCGGATGCTGTGTGGGTGAGCGACGGGATGCCGGGACGTCCGCCGCACCGCCGCCCGGGCTCAGCCGAGGATGCGGCAGTGCGTCGTGAGCTCGCCGATACCGTCGATACCGACGGTCACGGTGGAGCGGTCGCGCAGGAAGATCTGCGGGTCGCGAGAGTAGCCGGCACCCCCGGGGCTGCCCGTGGAGATGAGAGTGCCCGGAAGCAGCGTGGCCGACTCCGAGAGCTTGTGCACGAGGGTGGCGACGGATCGCACCATCTGGGCGGTCGAGGCGTCCTGCACCGTGTGTCCGTCGACGACCGTCCAGATGTGCAGGTCCTGCGGATCGGGGATCTCGTCAGCGGTCACGACGAACGGTCCGGTCGGGGTGAAGCCGTCGAACGACTTGCAGCGCGACCACTGGGCTTCGGAGAACTGGATGTTGCGCGCCGTGATGTCGTTGACCACCGTGTAGCCCCACACGTGGCCGAGCGCGTCGGCCTCGGCGATGTCGCGCCCCGGGCGACCGATGATGACGCCGAGCTCGGCCTCGTAGTCCACCGCCTCGCTGAGAGCGCGCGGCCACGACGTGGTCTCGCGGTGGGCGGTGAGCGAGTTCGGCCACAGCACGAACACCGTGGGACCGGCATCCGTCTTCAGTCCGAGCTCGCCCGAGTGCGCCGCGTAGTTGAGTCCCACCGCGAGGATCGTCGGGGGAGCCAGCACCGCCGAGGCGAACCGCGCGCCCTCGAGCGGATGCCGGGATGCCGTGGTCGTAGCCTCGCGCACCCGCTCCAGCAGCTCGTCACCGCCGGCGATCAGCTGCTCGAGCGTGGCGGGGGCACCCTCGAACAGCTCGTCGACGAACGAGTATTCCTCGGCGTGGACGCTGACCAGGCGAGGGGCATCCGCCGCCTCCGGGGATCGGACGTGGGCGAAACGCATATCTCCACGCTACCGGGCCGCCCGGGGCGGAGTGCCCGCAACGGCCCTGCTGACTCTCGCAACCCGGGCGGGGCCAGGGTCCTGCGCCTCTAGGCTGAGCGCATGAGCTACCCCTCGCCCCTGTGGCAACCGGGCCCGGGCGAGCCCGCGCCCATCGCCGACGCGCCGCGTCCGCCCGCGCCGGTCGCCGCGGCGCTGCTCCCGATCTCACGCCGCGGCGGGGCGCTGCTGTGGGTGGCCGCCGTGCTCCTCGTGCCTGTGCTGGCTCTTCTCGTGCTGTACTTCGTGCGCTTCCTCGGCCCCGCGGCATCCATCGTCGGCGTCCTGCTGGCGGCCGTGCCCTTCGTCGTCGTGTGGCTCGCGGTGCGGCTCGTCGATCGATGGGAGCCCGAGCCACGACGACTGCTGGCTTTCGCCGTCGCGTGGGGCGCGATCGCCTCCGTCGCGATCGCGCTGGGCGTCGACGCGCTGCTGGCATTCCTGGCCGGAGGCCTCCCCGACGCCTTCAGCGCGGTCGTTCAGGCTCCCATCGTCGAGGAGGTCGCGAAGGGGGCGGGGCTGCTGCTGCTGTACGTCGGCGCCCGTCGGTCGTTCGACGGGCCCGTCGACGGGATCGTGTACGGGGCGCTCATCGGTGCGGGGTTCGCGTTCACCGAGAACGTGCAGTACTTCGCGGTGAGCTTCATCGAGGGCGGCGCGGTCCAGGTCGGGGGAGTCTTCTTCCTGCGCGCGGTGCTCTCGCCCTTCGCTCACGTGATGTTCACGAGCCTGACCGGCTTCGCTCTCGGTCTGGCCGCTCGTCGGTCGCTGCGCACCGCCGCGGCTCTCCGGTACGTCTTCCCCGGCCTCATCGGCGCGATCGTGCTGCACGCGCTGTGGAACGGCTCGGCGACGTTCTTCAACTTCTTCGAGGTGTACGCCACGTTGCAGGTGCCCCTGTTCGTGCTGTTCATCCTCGGCATCCTGGCTCTGCGGCGGGAAGAGGCGCGCCTCACGCGCGCCCGGCTGGGGGAGTACGCCGCGGCCGGGTGGTTCACCGCGCAGGAGGTCGACATGCTCGCCACCGGTACGGGCCGTCGCTCGGCGTTGGCGTGGGCCCGCGCCCAGCCGGGCGACCGTACGGCGGTGATGCGGACGTTCATCCGGGATGCCACGGCGCTCGCCGCCACGCGGCAACGCGCGCTCTCGGGGCGTGACGCGACGGCGGCCGCCCAGGAAAGCGCGCTTCTGCAGCGTACGACCGCGGCCCGGGCGGCTCTGCTCGCTCGTTGAGGCGGGGGTCTTGACACCGCCGCGGAGGCGGAGCACCATCGATGTAGGCCAACTCAGCGCCCGGGAGACACGCAGGCATCGCCGCGGCACCGGGCGCTGAGTCTTTGTCCAGGGGGGTCATCCCGCAGCGTCGCGTGCTTGGATGGAGTCATGACTGATCGCACCAAGCCGGAGTTCGACGCTCCCACCGGTCCCGCCCCCTCCGACCTCGTCATTCGCGACATCATCGTCGGCGACGGCGACGAGGCGAAGCCCGGTGACACCGTCACCGTCCACTACGCCGGTGTCGAGTACGAGTCGGGCGAGGAGTTCGACTCGTCGTGGGGACGCGGCGAGAGCATCCAGTTCCCCCTTCGCGGCCTGATCCAGGGCTGGCAGGACGGCATCCCGGGCATGAAGGTCGGCGGACGCCGTGAGCTCGTCATCCCGCCGCACCTCGCCTACGGCCCCGCCGGCGGTCACTTCCTCGGCGGCAAGACACTCATCTTCATCATCGATCTGCTCAAGGTCGGCTGAGCCGGTCTTTCACCGGTCGTTCACGAACCCGAGGGAGCTGCGGCCCCTCGGGTTCGTCTTTTTTCACGATCGTGGAATACATTCGGATGAATGAGAGTTGGGCATCGGCAGGACGCCGAACCGGCTCCCCAGACCTCAAGGAGTGACATGACCGACACGACCACGCTCGAGATCCCCGGCTACAAGACGGGCACCTGGGTGCTCGACCCCTCGCACAGCGAGGTGACCTTCACCGTCCGCCACATGATGATCTCCAAGGTGCGCGGCACCTTCGGTATGAAGAGCGCGACCCTCGTCGCTCCCGAGAACCCGCTCGAGGCGTCGGTCGAGGCGTCCGTCGACGTGACCTCGGTCGACACCAAGGACGAGGGCCGCGACCAGCACCTCCGCTCGGCCGAGTTCTTCGACATCGAGACCTACCCGACGATGGACTTCCGCTCGACCGGTGCCCGCGTCGAGGACGGCGACTTCCTCGTCGACGGCGAGCTCACTATCCGCGGCGTCAGCAAGCCCGCGACCTTCTCGATCGACTTCGGCGGCTTCGGCACCGACCCGTGGGGCAACTACAAGGCCGGCGCGACCGCGAAGACGGTCATCAACCGCGAGGACTTCGGCCTCACCTGGAACGCCGCGCTCGAGACCGGTGGCGTCCTCGTCGGCAAGGACGTGACGATCGAGCTCGACCTGCAGTTCGCGCTTCAGGCCTGATCGCCACCGCTGTGAAGGGCCCCGGATGCCACGGCATCCGGGGCCTTCGTCATCCCGGCCGCGGCCCGGATTCCGTGCTGCTCACGCCCGCGCGCGGCGGCGAAGGCGCACCCGCTCCTGCACCAGGAGAATGCCGAGGAACACGATCGCCGCCCCGACCGGCTCGTTCCACGTGAGCCGCTCACCGAGGACGAGGATGCCCAGCGTGACCCCGACCACCGGGGTGATGTAGGTCACGGTCGACGCGCGCGTGGGTCCCCACGCCCGCAGGGTGTTCTGGTTCCAGACGTACGCCAGGCCCGTGCCGAGGACGCCGAGGGCGACGATGCTGCCGACGACCGGGAGTGTCAGCTCCATCGGCTCGGCGAGGATCACCGGCGACAGCAGCACCATCAACCCCGCAGCCGGGCCGATGTAGCCGAAGGCGAACGCGACGCCCGACAGTCCGGCGTCGCCCAGGAAGCGTCGCATGTACGCGAGGCTGAAGCCGTAGCAGGCCGTCGCTCCCAGCAGTGCGATCTGCGCGACCGTGCTGCCGCCGAGATCGGCGGCCGCGCCGGGCACGATGATCACCACGACGCCGAGGATGCCGACGGCGATGCCGATGAGCTGGCCCGGGCGCAGGCGCTCCACCCGGAACGCGGCCCAAGCCATGATCGCGGTCATGATCGGCGTGGTGGCGTTGAAGATGCTCGCCAGACCCGACGAGACGTGCTGCTCCGCCCAGGCGAACAGCAGGAACGGCACGGCGCAGAACGTCACCGCGAGGACGCACAGGTGCGCCCAGACGCGCGGGCTGCGCGGCATCCGTTCCCGCCGCAGGGCGACGACCGCGGCCAGCGCGACCGCCCCGAACAGCAGGCGGCCACCGGCGACCTGCGCGGGCGTCATGCCCGTCAGCGCCACGGCGATGAAGAGGAAGCTCGCTCCCCACACGATGCCGGTCAGCACGAACTGCACCGTGATCGCGAGGGGCGAGGGGGAGGGAGCGGATGCCACGACCCGACCCTAGGCCTCGGGGCCGACATCGTGCGGCTCCGTCGACAGCGACGGCAGAAATCCGCCGACGAACGGCGGTCGGGCACCCGTGGGCGAACGCGCCGCCCCGCGCCCGACGGCCGGTCCGTCGCGCGCTGCCCTCGCGCTGCCCCGCTGACCTCGCGCTGCCCGCGCTGCCCTCGCGCGTTGCCGCCCGCGCTGCCCCCCCGGGGGGCATAAACGCTTCTGGCGGGCAGAAACGCGCTGACACCGCGTTTCTGCGCGCGGATGGCGTTTATGCGTGTCGGTCAGGGGCGGGGGTTCAGGGCGTCGTAGTCGCGGAACCGCGGCGAGAACCGCACGAGCACGCCGACGAGGGCGAGGATCAGGATGCCGCCGAACAGCGGGGGCACCCACAGCGCCGTGACCGTCGCCAGGGTTCCCGCATACAGGGCGCCGACGCGAGGACCCCCGGCGACCACGACGATGAAGATGCCCTGGAGGCGTCCGCGCATGGCATCCGGGACCGCCGCCTGCATCATGGTCGAGCGGTAGATGGCGCTGACGTTGTCGGCCGCGCCCGAGACGGCCAGGGCGATCGCGGCCAGGACGATGAGCGTGATCGCGCCGGAGTCCTCTCCCGTGTCGGCCGGTCGCATCCACCCGAGGGTTGCGGCCAGCAGGACGAGACCGAAGACCGCGATGGACAGCCCGTAGACCTGGATGGCCCGTTCGATCCCCAGGCCCTGGCGCCGCACGCGTCCGACGGGACCGGAGAACAGGCTCGACAGGAAGGCGCCCGCGGCCACCGCGGCCGTGAGGACTCCCGTCGTGATGGCACCGCCGCCCAGGAGTACTGCTCCGATCGCGGGGAAGAGGGCGACCGGCTGGCCGAAGGTCATCGCGACGATGTCGAGGAGGTACTGCAGCCGGATATTCGGTGCACGGCGCAGGAATCGCGCTCCGTCGCGCAGCGACTCCAGGCCCGGACGCACGGTCTGGCCCTCGGGGCGTAGCCTCGGCAGCGACCACAGGCCGAGAAACAGCGACGTCATCAGCAGCACGTCGAGCGAGTACGTCCACGCGTAGCCCGCGACCGCGACGAGGACGCCCGCGAGTGCGGGGCCCGCCATCACCATGATCCCGACCGTGACGCCCTGTAACGCTGCGGCGGCCGGGAGCAGGTCGCGGGGGAGGAGGCGTGGAGTGATCGCCGAGCGGGTGGCCATGACGATCGAGTTGGCCGCGGAATTGACGACGCTCAGGACGAACAGCCACGCGACGGTCTCGAGGCCCGTCCAGGCGAGGACGGCCAGGAGCGCGGTCGAGATGAACGTCACCGCCGCGGCGAGGAGGGCCACCGTGCGGCGATCGAAGGCGTCGGCCAGCATGCCGCCGTACAGACCCGCGGCCACCATCGGCAGGAGCCCCGCGACCGCGATCATCGATACCGCGAGCGTGCTCTGGGTGAGCTCGAATACGTGCAGCATCACCGCGACGATCGTGAGCTGCCCGCCCAGGCCCGACAGCGTCGACCCGATCCACAGTCTCGCGAAAGCGGGGGAGGTGGTGAGCGGACGTAGGTCGATGAGGGCGCTGCCGCCGCTCACGCTCCGGCCTCGGCGGCGCGGGAGGTGGACGCGGCGGGCGCGCCTCTCCGAGTTCTGGCATGCACGGGTCGAGGCTACGGCACCCCGCGGGGGCGGGGATCGCGGGACGGCCGGTGATGGCATCCGGATGCTGGTAGACTCATGCGGTTGCCGTTGGATCGGCCGCGGATAAAGAGAGCCCACGCATCAGGCGTCGGGCGCCGCGCAACAAGAGGAAGGGGATCCCATCTATGGCACTCGAAGCGGACGTCAAGAAGGCGATCATCGAAGAGTACGCGACGCACCCCGGTGACACCGGATCCCCCGAGGTGCAGGTCGCGATGCTGACGCAGCGCATCAAGGACCTCACCGAGCACCTCAAGGCACACAAGCACGACCACCACTCGCGCCGTGGCCTGTTCCTGCTCGTCGGTCAGCGCCGTCGCCTGCTGGGTTACCTGCAGGACATCGACATCAACCGTTACCGCTCGCTCATCGAGCGGCTCGGTCTGCGTCGCTAAGCGCACCAGCGTTCAATCGCGCAAAACATTCTTGGAAGGCCGCCCCACGGTGTGGGGCGGCCTTCGTCATTCCCGAGCAGCGTCAGCCGGCGGCATCCATCCCCGCTGCCGGTCCCAGCCCATGTATAAACGCGATCCGCGAGCGGAAACACGCGGTGCGCGCGTTTCCGCGCGTCGATCGCGTTTATGCGTGGGGTAAGCGCGCCGCCGGCCGGGGGGCTCAGGATGCCGTGCGGGCGGCGACCAGGTCGGGATGCCAGCGCTCGGCGACGTCGGGGTGGGCGCGCAGGCGTGACTTGAGGGCGTTCTCACCGTACGTGGCGTAGATCGGGTTCGTCGGGTCCTGGGAGACGCCGCGGGTCTCAGTGGCGAGCTCGCTCGGAAGGTCGATGATCGGCAGCACCGCATCCAGGGCCGGGTTGAAGAAGAACGGCACCGAGATGCGCTCGTCGGGGAATCGGGGCGAGATCACGCGGTGGTTGGTCGCGGTCAGGTAGCCCTGGGTCGCGTACTCCAGCAGCTCGCCGATGTTGACGACGAAGGCGCCGGGGACCGGGGGAGCGTCGACCCACTCGCCGTCCCGCTCGACCTGGAGCCCGCCCTTGCCGGGCTCGACCCACAGCAGCGTGAGGACGCCCGAGTCCTTGTGGGCGCCGACGCCCTGCTGGGGTGTCGGGTCGTCCTTGCCGGGGTACCGCACGATCTTGATGAGCGTCTGCGGGTCGCCGAAGTGGCGGTCGAAGTACTCCTCCTCGGCGCCGAGGGAGAGCGCCCATGCCCGGAGCAGGGTGCGTGCGATCTCGGTGAGGCGGTCGTGCCACTCCGTGACGACCTCGCGGAGCTCGGGCTGCGCCGCCGGCCAGAGGTTGGGGCCGATGAGGCGGTTGTAGGCCGGGCCGTCGGGGTCGGCGACGGCTTGCCTCTCGGGTCCGATGTCGATCTGCTCCCGCCAGTCGACCCGGCCCTGGGTGAGCTCGCCCCCGACGCGGGTGTAGCCGCGGAAGTGCGGGCTGGTGAGGTTCTCGATCGCGAGCTTGTCGGCCTCGGGCAGGGCGAAGAAGTCTTTCGCCGCGCGCAAGAGTCGGGCTTCGAGCTCAGCGCTGACACCCGTGCCCGTGAGGTAGAAGAACCCCACGTCGCGCGTTGCGGCGCGCAGGTCGTCGCGGAAGCGGGCGGCCGCTTCGGGCCCCTGGTCGAGGAGCGAGAGGTCGAGGATCGGGAGGTTCAGCTCGGACATGCACCGAGGCTAGATCGCCCTGCCGCTGCCGTGAGGATTGTTGCCCACGGTTACCACCGGTGCCCCGAGGCCTGCACGCGCGGCGTCGAGGAGCGGGGCGCGCGTTCGCGGGTCGGCAGGAATTCTCCCGATCGAGGAGGAAATCCACCGCCGTCAACCCAATGTGACGCCGGGCACGGCCCGAGGGTTGCCCGGCGGGCGGACGACGCGCCCAGGGGATGCGCGCGACGAGCGACATTGCGTAAAGTGGCAGGATAAGGTGAGGCTGTCCTTACCTCACCCCGCCATGTCGCGGTTCTCACCCGAATCTCGAAAGTCGGTCACCCGCTCGTGCTCGCCACCTTTCTCATCGGCCTCCGCGAGGGCCTGGAAGCGGCCCTTGTCGTCGGCATCCTCGTGGCATATCTCTCCCGGCTCGGCCGACGCGACGCGCTTCCGCGGTTGTGGGCCGGGGTAGGGCTCGCCGTCGCCCTCGCCCTCGCGATCGGTGCGGTCTTCACGTTCGGCGCCTACATGCTCACCTTCGAGGCGCAGGAGCTCACCGGCGGTTCCCTGTCCCTCCTCGCGGTGGGGATGGTGACCTGGATGATCTTCTGGATGCAGCGCGCCGGCCGCACGCTCAAGGCCGGACTCGAGGGGGGTGTCGACCGCGCGCTGCGCGGCAGCGTCTGGGCACTGGTGGCCGTCGGCTTCGTCTCCGTGGCGCGAGAGGGCATCGAGACGACGCTGCTGTTGTGGTCGATGGTGCAGTCGTTCGGTGATGCGCCGCTGGCCCTGGCGGGTGCCGTCCTCGGTCTGGCCGCCGCGGTCGTGCTGGGGTGGGCCATCGCGAGGGGCATGCTGCGCTTGAACCTCGGGCGATTCTTCACCTGGACGGGAGCCTTTCTCATCGTGGTGGCCGCGGGCGTGCTCGCGTACGCAATCCACGACCTCCAGGAGGCGGGTGCGCTGCCGGGGCCCTTCGGCGCCAGTGCCCCGATCGATCCCCGCACGGGCGCCGTGTTCGTCGGCGTCGCCGGCTTCCCTCTCGGCTGGGCGTTCGATGTGTCCGGGGTCATCGCCCCCGGCGGTGCCCTCGCTGCGCTGCTGCAGGCGACGGTCGGCTTCATGCCGCAGATGACATGGCTGCAGGTCCTCGCGTGGACGGTGTACGTCGCCGTCGTCGTGCCCCTGTTCGTCCGGGGTGTCCGCGCGAACCGGCGCCCCTCACCCGGAGCAGCCGGCGCCACCGCGTCCGGCCCACCGAGCGCGCCGCGCGGCGACGCCCGCCCGACACCGACTCCGGATGCCGCGACCGCGACGGCATCCGCCCCTCACCCGAACGGAGCATCATGAACCCGACTCGCCTCCTGGTGGCTACGGCCGCGGCCGGCGCGACCGTCCTCGTCCTCTCGGGCTGCGTCGCCAAGACCGACGCGGCCGCCGGCGGACCCCTCACGGTCACTTCGACGGCGGACGGCTGCGCCGTGTCCGCCGCGGCCGCGACGAGCGGAACGCTCGCCTTCGACGTGACGAACGCGGGCGACGAGGTCACCGAGTTCTATCTGCTCGCCTCGGACGGTCTGCGCATCGTCGGCGAGGTCGAGAACATCGCGCCCGGAGCCTCGCGCACCCTCACCGTGACGGCGCAGCCGGGCGACTACTTCACGCTCTGCAAGCCGGGCATGATCGGTGACGGCGTGGGTCGCGCCGCGTTCTCGGTCACGGGCGAAGCCGTCGCGATCGACGGCGAGGATGCCGCGCAGAAGCAGCAGGCGATCGACCTGTACGCCGCGTTCGTCAAGGATCAGGTCGGTCAGCTGCTGCCGGCCGTGCAGATGTTCGCCGCGGCGTACGAGTCGGGCGATGACGCGGCCGCCCGCGAGCAGTTCCCCCGCGTGCGCGCGTACTACGAGCGCATCGAGCCGATCGCGGAAGCGCTCGGCGACCTGGACCCGCGCATCGATTACCGCGAGGTGGATGCCGTGGCGGAGGGGCTCGAGTGGACCGGGTTCCACCGCATCGAGAAGGATCTCTGGGTTCCCGCGCAGGACGCCCTGAACGCCGATGGTGAGACTCCGGCGTGGAAAGACTGGGCTCCCTCCACCGCCGCGGAGCGCGCGTCGTACGGCGACGCGCTGATCTCCGACACGCAGGAGCTGTACGACTACGTCCACTCCGACGCTTTCCTGCAGACGCTGAACGATCAGGGGGTGGCCGGAATTTCCAACGGCGCCATCGCGCTGCTCGACGAGGTCGCGACCGGCAAGATCAGCGGCGAGGAGGACTGGTGGTCGGGCACCGACCTGTACGACTTCGCCGCGAACGTCGAGGGATCGAAGATGGCGTTCTCGCTCGTGCGCGACTTCACCGCGTCCAAGGGTGACGAGGGAGCGTCACTGGTGTCGCGCATCGACGCCGGGTACGCGGATCTCGAGGCGGCGCTCGCCGCGCACGGCTCCGCCGACGCCGGCTTCGTGCCGTACGCCCAGCTGACCGACGCCGACAAGCGTCAGCTGACCGACCTCCTCAACGCCCTCGCCGAGCCGCTCTCGCAGCTCACCGTGACCGTTTTGGAGTGACGTGGGCGAGGATCAGCAGATTCCGGATGCCGCGGGCTTGTCTCGCCGCGGACTGATGGGCCTCGCCGTCGGGGCCGGTGCCGCGGGCCTCGCGATCGGCGGCGGCGCGGGGATCGCCGGCGGTGTCGCCCTGGGGCGCGCGCGGGAACGGCGGACCGCGGATGCCGTGGCGTCGGGGGATGGCATCCATCAGCCGGGCATCACGACGCCGGTGCAGGATCACCTTCACTTCGCCGCCTTCGACATGATGGCCCGCACGACGCGGGACGATGTCGCGTCGCTGCTGCAGGACTGGACGTACGCGGCGAACCGGATGATGCAGGGACTCGAGGTGAGCGCCACCGGCGCGGTCGGCGGATCGCCCGAGGCCCCGCCCGACGACACCGGCGAAGCCCTGGGGCTACCGGCCAGCAACCTCACGATCACGTTCGGGTTCGGGCCGTCGCTGTTCGACGAGCGCTTCGGTCTTGCCGCTCAGCGCCCGGCGGGTCTCGAGCGGCTGCCCGCATTCCTCGGCGACGACCTGGATCCGGAACGTTCGGACGGCGACCTGTGCATTCAGGCGTGCGCCGACGACCCGCAGGTCGCCGTGCACGCCATCCGCAACCTGAGCCGCATCGCGTTCGGGCGCGCCCGTATCCGCTGGTCTCAGCTCGGCTTCGGCCGGACGTCCAAGACGACCAGTGACCAGGCCACTCCCCGCAATCTCTTCGGGTTCAAGGACGGCACGGCCAACATCCTCGCGGACGACGCGGCCGCGCTGGACGAGAACGTGTGGGTCTCCGCCTCCGAGGGTCCGGCGTGGCTCGCGGGAGGGTCGTATCTCGTGGCTCGACGCATCGCGATGCTCATCGAGACGTGGGATCGCGTACGCCTGTCGGAACAGGACCGAATCGTCGGGCGCGACAAGGCGCGCGGCGCGCCGCTGTCGGGTGGGGACGAGTTCACCGCGCCGGATTTTGCCGCGACCGACGGGTCGGGAACACCCCGCATCGACGCGCGCAGTCACGTTCGGCTCGCCCACCCCGACCAGAATGGCGGCATCCGGATCCTCCGTCGCGGCTACAACTTCGTCGACGGCAACACCGATCTCGGACGGTTGAACGCCGGGCTGTTCTTCCTGTCGTTCCAGCGCAGTCCCGACCGGTACATCACGGTGCAGCGCGCCCTCGCGACCGACGCGATGGCCGAGTACATCCGGCACGTCGGTTCCGGGCTGTGGGCCGTGCCCCCGGCTCCCGCGGCGGGGCAATCGATCGGCGCGGGACTGCTCGGCGCGTGAGCCGGCGCGCTCGCCGGGGCCGGGCGACAAGCGCGTCGTGCGCCGAGGCGCGCGGGCAGTGCGCGTGTCTCGGCGCGCCGTACCTCTAGCGCGACGGGCGAGCGGATGCCGCGGCGCCGCGGCCCGCGCCGAGGGCGGGGTCGCGGAGCAGCCATGGCATCCGGGGCTCGACGAAGGGGCGGGTGAGGCGTCGCACCGGCCGGCTGGCTAGGGTCGCGGCGATCGCGACGCTCGCGACGGCGACGAGGGGGATCCACAGCCACACCGGTTCCAGCCCGCGCAGCACTCCGGACTGCCGGAACGGGTAGAGCACGAACGTGTGCAGCAGATACACGTACATCGTGTACTTCCCAAGGTCCGACCATGGCGTCTTCCGGCGGGGGACCAGCACCAGGAAGGCGCTCATCAGCACGAGCGCCGACACGATGATCGCCAGCCGCACGCCGCCCGCCCACCAGTGGGGTGCGTCGAGGTCCGCGTACGCGTCGACGAAGAAGAACCATGTGCCCAGTCGCACGTCGCTCCAGACGTCCACCAAGGCGAAGGCGACGGCGCCCGCCGCGACGAGCACGGCGACGGCGAGGGTGCGCAGCCACGCCGGTCGCCGCTCGAGCAGTCCGAGCCGGGCGACGACGTCCCGGTCGCGCAGCCACCAGCCCATCGTGAAGAACGGCAGCAATCCGAGGAAGCGCGAGATCGAGAACGTCGAGTCGATGCTCGGGAGATACCCCGCGACGATCGAGATCCCGAGGGACCACCAGATCGGTCCCCGCAGCAGCGCGAGGAAGGGTAGGACGAGGCGGAACAACGCCAGCGCGAGCAGGAACCAGAGCGTCCACGCCGGCTGCGCGGGGTCGAGGTTGGTGCGGCCGGTCACGAGGAACTGTGTGAGGGTCCAGATCGCTTCGAAGATCACGTACGGCGCGATCAGGTCGGTGATGACCCGGGCCATGCGCGCGCGGGTGGGCTCGGCGGAGGACGAGAAGTACCCCGACACGAGGGCGAACAGCGGCATGTGGAACGCGTAGACGAGCAGGTAC
This sequence comes from Microbacterium mcarthurae, assembly GCF_046064585.1. NCBI lineage: Bacteria > Bacillati > Actinomycetota > Actinomycetes > Micrococcales > Microbacteriaceae > Microbacterium > Microbacterium mcarthurae. The sequence goes on from NZ_JAROCE010000004.1 coordinate 239,243, forward strand.
AGCGCCTCGGCGGCATCCGAGTCGTAGGTCAGCCGTTGGAGGGCATGGCCGAACACGACGAGCACGATGGCGGCGAAGCGGGCGTTGTCCCAGAAGGGCACGCGCTGCTTCGTCGGTGCGGGGGTCGGGGCGGCCGGGGTGGTCATCGGGCGCAACGATAATTTGCCACAGGGGCGGGGGCTACGGGGGGGAAGAATCGGATGCCGATGGGGTAGGGAATAGATCGCGCGGCCGAACGTTCTCCTAGGTATATTCAGGTGCATAGAAACAGGAGGGGCATCGTGAACGAGACGAACAACTGGCCCGGGATGCAGTTCGGTGTCATGACGGTGAGCGACATCACCCAGGACCCGACCACCGGCAAGACCCCGAGCGAAGCCCAGCGCATTAAGGACACGCTCACGATCGCGAAGCACACCGAAGAGGTGGGTCTCGACGTCTTCGCTCTCGGCGAGCACCACAACCCGCCGTTCTGGTCGTCGTCGCCCACCACCACACTCGCGTACATCGCCGCCCAGACCGAGCGGCTTATCCTCACGACGTCCACGACCCTCATCACCACGAACGACCCGGTCAAGATCGCCGAAGACTTCGCGATGCTGCAGCACGTGTCGGGCGGACGCGCCGACCTCATGCTCGGCCGCGGCAACACCGGTCCCGTCTACCCGTGGTTCGGCAAGGACATCCGCCAGGGGCTGCCGCTGACCATCGAGAACTACGACCTTCTGCACAAGCTGTGGCGCGAGGACGTCGTCGACTGGGAGGGGAAGTTCCGCACGCCCCTCCAGGGCTTCACCTCGACTCCGCGGCCGCTGGACGGTGTTCCGCCGTTCGTGTGGCACGGTTCCATCCGCACCCCCGAGATCGCCGAGCAGGCGGCGTACTACGGCAACGGCTTCTTCGCCAACAACATCTTCTGGCCCAAGGAGCACTACCAGCGCCTCATCACGCTGTACCGCGAGCGCTTCGCCCACTACGGCCACGGCACGCCCCAGCAGGCGATCGTCGGGCTCGGCGGCCAGGTGTTCATGCGGGCCAACTCGCAGGACGCGGTGCGCGAGTTCCGTCCCTACTTCGACAACGCTCCGGTCTACGGCCACGGCCCGAGCCTCGAGGACTTCAGTGAGATGACCCCGCTGACCGTCGGCTCGCCGCAGCAGATCATCGACCGGTACGCCGCCATGCGCGAGACGTTCGGCGACTACCAGCGTCAGCTGTTCCTCATCGACCACGCGGGACTCCCGACCAAGACGGTGCTCGAGCAGCTCGACATCCTCGGTGGCGAAGTCGTGCCGGTGCTCCGCAAGGAGCTGCAGAAGAACCGTCCGGCCGAGGTGCCCGACGCCCCGACGCACGCGAACCTCGTCGAGAAGATCTACGCCGGCGCCGCTCCGCGCCAGGCCGTGCCCGGCGCGAACCGCGGCGACAACATGGTTGCGGGAAGCCCCTACCAGGACGCCCCGGCGAAGGCCGGCAGCGCCTTCGGCGCGGCCGCGACGCGCGTGGGGGCCTGACATGGCCGCCCGCCGTATCGCGGTCGTGACCGCGGGACTGTCCACCCCCTCCTCGACGCGGATGCTCGGTGACCGGTTGGCGCACGCCGCGCTGGCGGAGCTGCGCGAACGCGGGATCGAGGCCACCAGCGACGTCTTCGAGCTGCGCGACTACGCCCACGAACTGACCGACAACCTGTTGACGGGGTTCGCGCCGCCCGCTCTCGAGCAGATGATCAACACCGTGGTCTCGTCCGACGGTGTCATCGCGGTGACGCCGATCTTCTCGACCAGCTACTCGGGACTGTTCAAGTCGTTCATCGACGTGCTCGACCCGCAGGCCCTCAGCGGTACCCCGGTGCTCATCGGGGCGAACGCGGGGACTGCGCGCCACTCGCTCGCGATCGACTACGCCATCCGGCCGTTGTTCACCTACCTGCACGCCAATCCCGTGCCGACCGGGGTGTTCGCGGCATCCAGCGACTGGGGAGCCAACGCCGACGAGGTCGCCCCGCTCGGTGCGCGTGTCGACCGCGCCGCGCGGGAGTTCGCCGATGCGATCGCCGCGCGAGAACCGGTGCAGGATGCCGACCCGTACGACCCGTCGTCCTACCTCGGCGCCGGGAAGTCGTTCGGCCACCTGCTCGGCGGCCTGTCGGGCGAGTGATCCGCACAAAGCCCCGCCCTCCTCAGGAGGGCGGGGCTTCGTGCCGCCCGGGCCGCCGGCTCTAGGGTGAGGGCATGGATGCCGCGCAGTGGGACGAGCGATACCGCGCCTCCGCGGGCGGGGTGTGGGCGAGCCAGCCGCCCGCCGTGGTCCGCGACATCGCGCGGGCGCTTCGTCCGGGCACGGCGGTGGACGTCGCCACGGGCGACGGGCGCACGGCCCGCTGGCTGGCGGAGCGCGGTTGGGCCGTCACCGGCGTCGACTTCTCGGCGGAGGCGCTGGCCATCGCCGCGGCTCGAAGCGGCGGTGACGCCGTGTCGTGGGTGCGCGCCGACGTGCACGACTGGAAGCCGGCGGCATCCGCCGATCTCGTCGTCGCGTGCTACCTCCACCTTCCGGACAACGCGTCGGCCATCGCCCGTATCTCCGAGTGGGTCGCGGTAGGCGGGACGCTCGTCGTGGTCGGTCACGACGTCGACAACATCGCCGCCGGCGGGCACGGACCGTCCGATCCCGCGATCCTCTTCACGCCGGAGCTCCTCCGCGGGGCACTCGACGAGCGTTTCCGCGTCGAGCGGTGCGAGCGCGTCACTCGCGGCACGGCGGACGCCGAGCTGCGCGAGGGGCACGCCCACCCGGCCGTCGATACGGTGCTGCACGCCGTGCGCGTGCACTGAGCGGACCGGGCGTCGAAACGCCGCCGCGGTGGTCAGAGCACGATGTCGGACGGCGCCCCCACCTCGCGGGCGCCGGTCGCTCGTGCGCCGGCGCGAGCGAGCACGTCGGCGCCGGCGAGGTCTCCCATGTCGATGCGCGCCTCAGCCGCGATCTCTCGAATCGGCACCTGGAACGTGCGGAAGGCGCCGAGCGGGGCCACCGTCAGCCCCTCCCGGGTGTCGACGAGGGCGGTCTGATCGAGCACGAACCCCGCGGCGGCGAGGCCCTCGGGCGAACGCCAGGCCGCGACCTTCCAGAACCGCAAAGGCACTCGGATTCCGCGGTAGGGCGGATCGGCGTCGTCGAGCACGGGCGCCGTGAACACCGCGAGGCGCTGGTCGGTGCTGTCGGCGTAGGCGAGCACGTGGTCCTCGAGCCCGAGCCAGAGCTCTTTCGACTGGTTGAAGCCCGCCGCCTGCGGAGCGGCGTTGGTGTAGAAGAACGTGGCGGCCGTGGCATCCCGAGCCTCCGACACCGTGCCCCATCCGGGATCACGTCGGCGCACCAGGTGGCCCCGGTCGAGGTCGTTGCGGCTGTAGACGTCGGGGCCGGCCTGGGACTCGGGTGCCCGCGGATCGAGCCGCCACTCGCCCGACCGCGGCACGTCGCGCAGGGTCGCCCCGTCGATGACGACCGCCGTGAGAGCGGCGAAGCGCCGCACCGGATCGAGCAGGACCGAGAAGCGCGGGTAATCGAGCCGGATCGTTTCGACCTCGGGTGAGGGCAGGCGCAGGGGGATGCCGAGGAAATCGGGGTCGTAGCCGTCGCTCATGGTCCCATCGTGCCCGCGCCCTCCGACATCGCGACAGACTGGACCGATGGAACGGCTGGTGAAGACACGGCACGACGCGCCCGAGGACTTCTTCGCGGCGGAGGCGGCCGGGCTGCGCTGGCTCGCCGACGCGGGCGGCGCCCGCGTGGTCCAGGTGCTCGAGGCCGGTCCGACGCGCATCGCGCTCGAGCGGATCGAAGCCGTACGTCCGACCGCGGCGGCGGCAGAGGAGTTCGGCGCTGCGCTCGCCGCCACCCACGACGCGGGTGCTGCGGCGTTCGGTGCGCCGCCACCCGGTTGGGCGGGGGACATCTTCATCGGGCGCCGCGCGCAGCCGGCGCGACCCGAGCCGACGTGGGGGCGCTTCTACGCCGCACAGCGCGTGGAGCCCTTCCTCGACCCCGCCGTCGCCGCGGGCAACCTCTCGGACGCCGGGGCGCGGACGGTCCGGCGGGCCTGCGCGCTCATCGCGGCCGGCGCCTTCGATGACGACGACGCACCCGCCCGCCTGCATGGCGACCTGTGGGCGGGGAACGTGCTGTGGTCGGACCGGGGCGTCGTGCTCATCGACCCGGCGGCGCACGGTGGCCACCGCGAAACCGACCTCGCGATGCTCGCGCTGTTCGGCTGCCCGTTCCTCGACCGGATCCTCGCGGCCTATGACCGTCGGCATCCCCTCCGCGCGGGGTGGCAGCAGAGGGTGCCCGTCCACCAGTTGCATCCGCTCGCCGTCCATGCGGCGGGGCACGGGCCGGCGTACGGCGATGAGCTCGAGGATGCCGCCGAACGCACGCTCGCGCTCGGCTGAAGCCCGCCGGGAGCCATCCGCGCTCGCGACATCGACATCGGCGCCCCGGAGGGCCGGTCCCGACGACTACGCCGACCCCTCCCGCGCGGCACGCCGTCGAGCGCGCCGCGCGAGCAGGACGTCGATGCCGACCCCGATCCCGACCGCAACGACGACCGACACGACGACCGCCACCACCGGCCCGCCCGGTACGAGAGCGGCGACGACCGCGCCGATGACCGCCTGATACGTCGCCCACGCCAGGGCCGCGACCGCGGCGATGCCCAGGAAGCGTGGCGGGTGCACGCGGGCGGCGCCGGCGGCGAGGTTCACCGCGAGCCGCGCGAACGGCACGAAGCGCGCGGTGAACAGCACCACCGCGGCGTTGCGTTCCAGCCGTGCACGCGCCCATTCCAGTGCCGCACGGACCCGTGGTCCGCGCATCCATGCCCAGCGTTGCGTTCCCACCGCCCGCCCGACGAGGTAGCAGCACAGGTCGCCGCCGAACGCCGCTGCCCCCGCGACCGCGATGACCGCCGCCAGCGGAGGGGCGCCGTGGGCCACGGCGAGGGCGCCGAAGGCGGTGACGGCCGCCTCTCCCGGAACGACCACGAGGAACGCATCCGCCAGCACCAGGACGGCCATCGCGGGCAGCGCCCACGGGCTCGCCGCGATCGCCTCGAGCCCTGCGTCGATCCCGTCCACCCCGTCACTCTCGGTCGTCGATCGAGACGCGGCGCCCACGCGGTGGTGACGCGACGCGGAGCATCCGGTGAACATCGCGAACGTCGGGCCGTGATCGACACCACGACGTGTCGCGGGGTCCCACCCTGGAGGCGTGAGAGTCGCGCTGCTGGCCGAGTCCTTCCTCCCGCACATGAACGGGGTCACCGGTTCCGTTCTCCATGTCCTGCGCCATCTGGCGGAGGCGGGCCACGAGACGCTCGTGATCGCCCCCAAATCCGGCGACGTCACCGCCGACCTGCACGGCGCCCGCACCGAACTGCTCCGGTCGGTGCCGCTGCCGTCCTACCCCGAGGTCCGCGTGGTGTTCGCGCGCGCGGCACGCCTGGGTGCCCTGCTGCGCGAGTTCCGCCCCGACGTCGTGCACCTGGCATCCCCGTTCGTCCTCGGCTGGCAGGGCCTCGCCGCCGCCGATGCGCTGAAGATCCCCTCCGTCGCGGTCTACCAGACCGATGTCATCGCGTACGCCCAGAAGTACGGACTCCCGCAGGCGACCGCTCTCGTTGCGGGGCACGTCACGCGGCTGCACCGCCGCGCGACGCTCACGCTCGCGCCGTCGTCGGCGTCGATGCGGCAGCTCGAAGGGCTGGGCGTGGACCGCGTGCGCCGGTGGGGCAGGGGAGTGGATGCCATCCGCTTCGCCCCCGAGCACCGCGACGAGGCCTGGCGCGCCGCCGTCGCCCCGTCCGGGGAACGCATCGTGGGATACGTGGGGCGACTCGCCCCCGAGAAGCAGGTCGACGATCTGCGCGCGCTCGCCGACCTCCCGGGCACGCGTCTGGTGATCGTGGGCGACGGACCCTCCCGCCCCGCGCTGGAGCGGGCGATCCCGGATGCCGTCTTCACCGGACACCTCTCAGGGGAGGCGCTGGCGTCGACGATGGCCGGGTTCGACGTGTTCGTCCATCCGGGGGAGAGCGAGACGTTCGGACAGACGATCCAGGAAGCCCTCGCCAGCGGCGTGCCCGTCGTGGCGACGGGCGTCGGCGGGCCGCTGGACCTCGTGCGCTCGAGCGTCGACGGCTGGCTCTACCGTCCGGGTGACCTCGAGGATCTGCGGGCCCGGGTCGCCGACCTCGTCGGCGACGAGTCCAAGCGCCGAGCGTTCGCGCGCGCGGCGCGGGACGCCGTTGCCGGACGCACGTGGGAGGCGCTGACGGGCGACCTGGTGGGGCACTACCGCGAGGCGGCGGCGCTGCGGTCCATGGACGACGGGATGCTGGTGCGTTCGGGAGCGCGCCCCGAAGTGCCCGCCCCCCGGTCGCGCGGTCGTTGGACGCGCTTCGTCGCGCTCGGGGACTCCCTCACCGAGGGGCTGTGCGACGCCTCGCGCATGCCCACCGGGCAATTCCGCGGCTGGGCGGACCGTCTCGCCGAGCTCTTGGCGCACACGAGCGACGAGGGCCCCTTCCGGTACGCGAACTTCGCGGTGCGCAGCCGCCGCGTGCGGCACCTCATCGACGAGCAGATCCCCGCGGCCCTCGCGCTCGAGCCGGATCTCGTGTCGATCCTCATCGGGGCGAATGACCTCGTCGGGCCCGCGCCGGTGATCCCCGCCCTCGTGGCCGAGGTCGAGTCGGCCGTCCGGGCCGTTCGCCGCACCGGTGCCGACGTGCTCCTGGCCACCACGTTCCTGCCCCGACGCGCGGCGGCGCGCATCTTCGCCCGTCGCTTCGCGGCGTACAACGTCGAGCTGCGGCGCATCGCCCGCGCGCACGGCGCGATCCTGCTCGACCTCGAGGCGGTCGCCGAGATCGGCGACCTTCCGCTGTGGGCCGACGACCTCGTCCACCTGCGCTCGCGCGGGCATCGTCTGGTGGCCTACCGCGCCGCGGAGGCCCTCGGGGTGCCGGACGCGGGGGAGCTGTCCGGCCTCGACGAGGCGCTCCACGCCGACGACGACGTGCCGCAGCCCGGCTGGCTCACGCGTGACGCCCTGCCGTGGGTGTGGCGGCGCGTCCGTGGACGGACCGCGGGTGATGGCATCCTTCCCAAGCACACCGGCTACGTCGAGTTGCCCACGCGCGGCGACCGACAGCGGCAGCGCGCCTCGTCGTGATCGCCGGGCGCGTCAGTACCAGCCGGTGGACTCGGAGTGGGCCCACGCGGCGCAGGGGGAGCCGTAACGAGACGTGATGTACGACAGGCCCCACGCGATCTGGGTCGCGGCGTTCGTGCGCCAATCCGGACCGGCCGCGGCCATCTTGTCTCCCGGGAGTGCCTGCGGGATGCCATAGGCGCCGCTCCACGGGTTGTAGGCGTCGGCGCGCCACCCCGACTCCCGGTTCCACAGTGAGACGAGGCAGGAGAACTGATCGTCTCCCCAGCCGTAGCCGCCGAGGGCGCCACGGGCGTGGTCGCGGGCCTGCGCGGGAGTCATGGTGGATCCCGCCGGTGCGGTGGTTCCCCCCGACCCGGAGCCGGATCCACCGGAAGTCGACCCGCCGGAGCCCGATCCTCCCGTCGAGCCGGACCCGCCGGCACCCGTTCCGCCGGACGAGCCGGACGAGCCGGGCGAACCCGACCCGCCGGACGGGCCTGAACCCGAACCGCCGCCGTTTCCGACGGCGGACCCGCCGCCCGCCGGCGCACCGCTCTGACCCCCGGTCGCCCCACCCAGTGCGGCCGCTTGCGCCGCGGTCTGCTGGGCCAGACGCGCGGCGCGTTCCTGCGCGACCGAAGTCGCGCGCAGCGCGGCCAACCGGCCGAAAAGGTCGTCGAGCTCGGTCCGGGTCTGCGCGACCGTGGTCGCCTCGGCATCCGCCCGTGCCCGCGCTTCGGCGGCGGTCGTCTCCGCTGCGCTCGCCAGGCGGGCGGCCTCGACCCGTGCGGCGTCCGCCTGTGCGCGCAGCGACGCGGCGACGTCGGCGGCGCTGCGGGCCTCGCCCGCCGTGCGAGCCGTCACCGTCGTCACCCGATCCAGGATGCCGAGGCGCGGCAGCAGCGACTCCGGGTCGGCCGTGGTCAGCAATTGCGCGACGAGCGGTCCGCCGGCCGTCGTGCGGTAGAGGCGGGACGCGCTCGCGCCCGCGCGCGCGCTCGCCGCCGCCCCGGCCGCGTCGGCGGCGATGCTCTGGGCGGTCAGCGCCTCCGCTCGCTCCGCAGTGCTCTCGGCTAGAAGCCGCGTGCGTTCGGCGGTCGCCGAGGCGTCGAGCGCGTCGCGCGACGCGGCCGACGCCGCTGCCTCCGCGGCATCGAGCTGGCTCTGGATCTCCCGCACGGCGGCATCCCCGTCCTCCGCCGCGACGAGGCGAGAAGGCGTCGCGGTGGCGACGGTCGCGGGTGCGGCGATGGCAGCGCCGCACGCCAGGGCACACGCCAGAACCATGTGACGCGTGTGACGTCTGAGGCCCATGAGGCGAGGGTACGGCACGCCTCGCCGCAGAACCACCGGCGGATGCCCCGCCCTGATAGGCTCTCGGAGGGTGCCGCCATGGCATCCGCTCAACTCAAGATGAGCTCACGGAGCAGGCCGGCAGACGCTGGTCCCCTGTGGTGGACTCCCCGTCATGACGCCGGGTGGTCGTCTACTGGTGGCCAGTCGCCGGGATTTCCGGGTCGACGTGTCGGCGCGCCCTTTCTGCCTGTTCCTGCTCCTTCGCATGTCTGCTCGTCGCCCACACGGGGCGGCGAGCCTAAACAAAGAAGGAGGGACCTCTTGGAAGGTCCGGAAATCACCGCCGCAGAGGCCGTTCTCGACAACGGCCGTTTCGGTACCCGCACGGTTCGCTTCGAAACCGGTCGTCTCGCGCAGCAGGCGCAGGGCTCGGTCGCCGCGTACCTCGACGAAGAGACCATGCTTCTCTCGGCCACCAGCGCCGGCAAGCACCCGCGTGAAGGCTTCGACTTCTTCCCGCTCACCGTCGACGTCGAGGAGCGCTCGTACGCCGCCGGCAAGATCCCCGGCTCGTTCTTCCGCCGCGAGGGTCGCCCGTCCACCGAGGCCATCCTCGTGTGCCGTCTCATCGACCGTCCGCTGCGCCCGTCGTTCGTCGACGGCCTCCGCAACGAGGTGCAGATCGTCGTGACCGTGCTCTCGATCGCGCCGGGCGAGTTCTACGACGCCCTCGCGATCAACGCCGCGTCGCTGTCGACCCAGATCTCGGGTCTGCCGTTCTCGGGCCCCATCGCGGGTGTGCGCCTCGCGCTCATCCCCGGTCACGGCGAGCATGCCGACCAGTGGGTCGCGTTCCCCACCGCCGCGCAGCTCGAGGACGCCGTCTTCGACCTGATCGTCGCCGGTCGCGTCCTGGAGGACGGCGACGTCGCGATCATGATGGTCGAGGCCGAGGCCACCGAGGGCAGCTGGAACCTCATCAAGGGCGGCGCCACCAAGCCGAACGAGCAGGTCGTGGCCGAGGGCCTCGAGGCCTCGAAGCCCTTCATCCGCGAGCTCGTCGCCGCGCAGAACGTCGTGGCGAACACTGCCGCCAAGGAGATCCAGCCCTACCCGGTCTTCCCCGCGTACAGCTCCGAGGTCTACGACTTCGTCGCCGGCCGCGCGTACGACGACCTCGTCGGCGTCTACCAGATCGCCGACAAGCAGGAGCGGCAGAACGCCGACGACGCCGTCAAGGACCGCGTCAAGGCCGATCTTATCTCCGCGGTCGAGGCGGGCGAGCTTCCCGCGGGCGCGCCGCTGGAGTTCTCCGCGGCGTACAAGTCGGTCACCAAGAAGATCGTGCGCGGTCGCATCCTCACCGAGGGTGTGCGCATCGACGGTCGTGGCCTCGCCGACATCCGCCCGCTCGACGCCGAGGTGCAGGTCATCCCGCGCGTCCACGGCTCGGCGATCTTCCAGCGCGGAGAGACCCAGATCCTGGGCGTCACCACGCTGAACATGCTCAAGATGGAGCAGCAGATCGACTCGCTCTCGCCCACGACGAGCAAGCGCTACATGCACCACTACAACTTCCCGCCCTACTCGACCGGTGAGACCGGGCGCGTGGGCTCGCCGAAGCGTCGCGAGATCGGGCACGGCTTCCTCGCCGAGCGCGCTCTCGTCCCGGTGCTCCCCGGCCGCGAGGAGTTCCCGTACGCCATCCGTCAGGTCTCCGAGGCGCTGGGGTCCAACGGCTCCACCTCGATGGGTTCGGTCTGCGCCTCGACCCTCTCGCTGCTGAACGCGGGTGTGCCGCTGCGCGCCCCCGTCGCCGGCATCGCGATGGGTCTGGTCTCCGACGAGGTCGACGGTCAGACGCGCTACGCCGCGCTGACCGACATCCTCGGCGCCGAAGACGCCCTCGGCGACATGGACTTCAAGGTCGCGGGTACGAGCGAGTTCGTCACGGCGATCCAGCTCGACACCAAGCTCGACGGCATCCCGTCGTCGGTGCTCACCGCGGCGCTGCAGCAGGCCCGCGAGGCGCGCCTCACGATCCTCGGTGTGCTCAACGCGGCGATCGACGCGCCCGACGAGATGGCGCCCACCGCGCCCCGCGTCATCAGCGTGCAGATCCCGGTCGACAAGATCGGTGAGCTGATCGGCCCCAAGGGCAAGACGATCAACGCGATCCAGGACGAGACCGGCGCCGACATCTCCATCGAGGAGGACGGCACCGTCTACATCGGCGCGACCGACGGCCCCTCGGCCGAGGCTGCCCGTGCGCAGGTCAACGCGATCGCGAACCCGACCAACCCCGAGGTCGGCGAGCAGTTCCTGGGTACGGTCGTGAAGATCGCGACGTTCGGCGCGTTCATCTCGCTCCTGCCCGGCAAGGACGGCCTGCTGCACGTCAGCGAGGTCCGCAAGCTCGCCGGCGGCAAGCGCGTCGAGAACGTCGAAGACGTCCTGTCGGTCGGCCGCAAGATCCTGGTGCGCATCACCAAGATCGACGACCGCGGCAAGCTGTCGCTCGAGCCCGTGCTCGACGAGGCAGCCACCACCCCGGAGCCTGCCGACACGCAGAGCTCCGCGGCCGCCAGCGAAGGCCCCGAGGCTCCCGCCGAGGGCTGATCCCGCGTCACCGGATGCCCGTCCCGCTTCGTGCGGGGCGGGCATCCGTGCATTCTGCCGCTCCGCGTGCGTGCGATGCGCGTGACACCAAGCGTTATGCAATGTTTACCGCCGAGCCGGGAGAATCGGCAGCCACCGGCCGGCCAGGCCCTACCCTCGAAATACGCGTCGGGGGGCGAAGCGGGCGCCGCCGGCGTCCGGTCTCCGGCGCACGAGGAGAAGCCGATGAGCGGCTCGGGCGTCGACGAGACGGCGCCGCCGCCCCTGCGTCGGAATCGTGTGCCGCACCCGTCCGCACCGGTGACTCTTCAGGGGCCCGGCCTCGGCTCCCACGTGCGCGTTCCCCTCGGTGAGACGGGCTTCGATGTCTTCCCGCTGTTCCTGGGCGGGGGCGAGTTCGGGTGGAACGTCGACGCGAAGGTGAGTCACGACATCCTCGACACCTACGTCGAGCTCGGCGGGAACGCCGTCCACACCGCCGACAGCTACGCCGCCGGTCGCAGCGAGTACATCATCGGTTCCTGGATGCAATCGCGCCGGACGCGCGAGGACACCGTCCTGACGGTGCGGGTGGGGCGACACCCCGACAACCCCGGACTCGGTGCCGTCAACCTCGTTCGGGCCGTCGAGGGGTCGCTGAGTCGCCTGGGCACCGATCGCATCGACGTGCTGTCGCTGGACTCCGTGCGCGGTGATCCGGCGGTGCTCGAAGACACCCTCGCCACGTGCGAGTGGCTCGTCGACAGCGGCAAGGTGCGCGCGATCGGGGCCCACGGCTACACCGCGGCGCAGCTGGTGGAAGCGCGCATCCTCTCCTCGGCCGGCTACCCGCGGGTCACGGTGCTCGACGTGCCCTACAACGTCCTGCGGCGCGACGAGTTCGACGGCGACCTTCGCCTCATCGCCTCCGCGCAGGGCATCGCGGTGACACCCTCGCACCCCCTCGCGCACGGCTTCCTCGCGGGCGAGACTCGGACGCGCGGGCAGCAGACGAGCTCGGTGCGCGGCTCGCAGCTGGCCGCGAATCTGAATCGCCGCGGCTCGCGGGTGCTGCGGGCGCTCGACGCGATCGGCGAAGAGCTGGGGATTCCGGATGCCGCTGTCGCGGTGGCCTGGTTGCTCGCGCAGAAAGTGGTCACGGCTCCGATCGTGAACGCTTTCGCGCCGCGCCACGTCGTGGAATGCATGCGCGCGGTCGGCGTGCGTCTGAGCCGGGCACACTTGTCGGACATCGCCCGCGCCGCGGACTGACCGGCCGCGTGTCGGGGGTGTGACGTAGGCTGGAAGTGTTTTGCGGGGGGCCCGCACACTGACGACGAGGTGAGTTGACGTGACGCACTACATCTACCTGGTGCGCCATGGCGAGCACCAGGATGCCGAGCACGGACTCACCGACGGGCCACTGTCTCCGCGCGGTCAGCGTCAGGCCGGGCTGCTGGCCGACCGCCTGTCCGGGCTGCCGTTGGATGCCGTGTGGCACTCGCCTCTCGAGCGCGCCGCGCAGACGGCCCGTGCGGTCGCCGAACGCCTGCCGTCGGTGTCGCCCGAGGCATCCGCTCTGCTCTTCGACTGCGTGCCGACGGGGATGACGCCCGAGACCCCGGCCGCGTACGAGCCGTTCTTCGGCGCCGTGACCGAGGCGGAGGTGGAGGCGGGGCGCGCGCAGATGGCCGACGCGACCGCGGAGTTCCTCGCTCGGAAGACGGGGGAGGTGCATGAGCTCCTCATCACGCACAACTTCGTGATCGCGTGGTTCGTCCGCGAAGTGCTGCAGGCCCCCGACTGGCGGTGGATGACGATCAACCAGGCCTACTGCGGCCTGACCGTCATCGCGCAGAAGAAGGGCCGACCTTGGACTCTGCTGTCGCACAACGACCTGTCGCACCTGCCGGTCGAGCTGCGCACCGGGCTGGTCGACCCGCTGCCGGTCTAGAACGCGCGCGGCGCTTCGACGACCGCGCGACTCACAGCGACTTGCCGTACCAGCGTGTCGCGTTCGTGTTGTCGTTGTACGCGGGGATCGCGTGGAAGCCCGATCGTGCGTAAAGCCCTCCGGCGGCATCCAGGGTGTGATGGGTGTCGAGCACGAGTTCGGCGGCGCCGCGCTCGCGCGCACGGCGCTCGAGATCCTCGAGGATGAGGCGTCCCCACCCGCGCCCGCGGCCGGTGTCGCGGACGAAGAGGTGCTTCACCTCATCGCGGGGGCCGTCCGGTCCATCGGCGATGCGTCGGATTCCGCCGCACCCGACGGGCCGTCCCTCGTCGTCGTCGAGGACGACGAAGACACCGGCGGGCTCGACGAACGTCGCGGGGAGCGGGAAGACCGTCCGGTAGGCGCCGGGACCACCGGGGAAGATCGAGGCGCGGAGGGCGAAGTACTCCACGAGCAGTGCGTGGGCGTCCGGAGCATCGACGGGGGAGGTGCGAATCGAGACCACCCTCCGATGCTAGGCGAGGGCCGGCTCGGCGCGTCTGTGGACAGGACCGGCCCGCTCACCGTGCCGCCACTTAGGCTGGCAGCATGACCACACGCGTTGCCATCGTGGGCGGAACCGGGAAGCTCGGCGGAGTCATCCGTGACGTCGTCGAGGCCGAAGAGGGGTACGAGGTCTCGGCGGTGCTCGGCTCGGGCTCAGACCTCGCCGAGCTCGACGGCGCCGACCTGGTGATCGACGCGTCCACCCCCGCGGTCTCGATCGACGTGGTGCGTGCGGCCATCGAGCGCGGCATCAACGTGCTCGTGGGAACCTCCGGCTGGTCGAATGAGCGCATCGCCCTCGTGCGACCGCTCGTGGATGCCAGCGGCACCGGTGTCGTGTTCATCCCGAACTTCTCGCTCGGGTCCGTCGTGGGCAGTGCGCTCGCGGCCGCCGCGGCCCCTTTCTTCCCCTCGATCGAGATCGTCGAGGCCCATCGCGAGACGAAGGTCGATTCCCCCAGCGGAACCGCGGTGCGGACGGCCGAACTCATCGCCGCTGCCCGCGAGAAGGTGGGGCCGGTGCAGTCGCCGCACGTGGATCAACGCGCCCGCGGTCAGCAGGTCGCCTCGGTTCCGATCCATTCGCTGCGGCGGCCCGGTGTCATCGCCCGGCAGGAGACCGTCCTCTCGGGGGCGGGGGAGTCGCTGACGATCGTGCACGACACCATCGATCCGGCGACGGCCTACGCTCCCGGCATCCGGATCGCGATGGCGGCCGCTCGTGAGGCCCGCGGCGTGGTGATCGGACTCGACAGCTTCATCGACATCGGGGTGCGCACGCGCCCCGCGCGTCCGGAAGCGCCGGTCGCGGATCAAGACGTGTCGGGTCAGGTCGCCGGCGTCACCAGCGCATGAGGACGCGTGTCGCCGTCGCCGTCATGACGGCGTTGCTGTTGCTCTATGTCGTTCTGGCCGGTCAGCGTGCGATCGTGCTTCTGACCAGTGGCGACGGCGTCGGCGTCGCGATGGGCGTCGCCCTCCTCGTGCTGCCGCTCCTGGCGCTATGGGCGATCGGCCGTGAACTGTGGTTCGGCGTCCGCGCGCAGAAGCTCGGCGAGACGCTGGATGCCGAGGGCGCGCTGCCGCACGAGGAGATCGAGGTGCGGCCGAGCGGGAGGGCGACGCGCGACGACGCCGATCTGCTCTTCCCCGCCTACCGCGCCGACGTCGAGGCTCACCCCGGCGACTGGCGCGCCTGGTATCGGCTGGGGTTGGCGTACGACGCCGCGGGGGACCGCCGCCGCGCCCGCCAAGCGGTCCGCAAAGCCATTTCGCTCGACGCGGCCGACCGCAAGCGCTGAGCGGTCCGCCGTCCGGCTAGACGGGTCGCGGCGCTATCGCGTGGCCGGTACGGCGGAGGCCACGGCGTCCTCGACCGTCGTGTGCGTGAACGTGAAGCCGCTGTTCTCCAGCACGGCCGGCCGCACGTCGGCGTCGGATGTCAGCAGCGCTTCGGTCGCGTCGCGGCCGAGCGCGAGCTTCATCCCCCAGACCGGTGCCCGCAGGGCGTAGGGACGGTTCATGCGGCGCGCCAGCGCGAAGCCGAGGTCATTCGCCGTCGCGCGGGTCGGACCGCACAGGTTGACCGCTCCGTCCAGATCGGAGTCGATGACGTGGCGGATGGCTCGCACCTCGTCGTCGAGCGTGATCCAGGGCCAGACCTGCGTCCCCCGGCCGATGGGGCCGGACACGCCCAGTTTGGTCAACAGAAGCAGGGGCTTGAGGACACCGCGCTCGTGGATGAGGGGCGCCGTCCTCAGCATCGCCACGCGGGCGCGCGGTCCGGCGGCTCGTGCCGCGTTCTCCCATTCGCCGCAGATGTCGGCGAGGAAGCCCTCGCCGCGCCGCGCGTCCTCGGTGAGGACGGCGCCGGGCTGAGAACCGTAGTAGCCGGTCGCGGAGGCGTTCACGAGTGCCGGAGCGTCGTCTCCCAGCTCGCGGATGGCGGTGGCGAGCGTGCGCGTCGGGGTGATCCGCGACCACAGCAGCGTGCTCTTGTACGACGCGGTCCACGGGAACCGGCCGATCGTGGCCCCGTTCAAGCAGACGACCGCGTCCGCGCCCGCGAGAACACCCGGGTCGAGCGGAGAGGCGTCCTCGAGCCACTGGACTTCGTGCGCGCCGGTCGGCTCTCGACGGACGAGGGAGACGACCTCCACGCCGTCCGCGCGCAGGGAATCAGCGAGGGCGGACCCGATCAGGCCCGACGCGCCGGCGAGGACGACGCGTCGGGCCGAGGACTCAGGCAAGCGTGGCCTCGAGCGTGATGTCGATGCCGGCGAGGGCCTGCGAGACGGGGCAGTTCGCCTTGGCATCGTTGGCGATCTTCTCGAACGTCGCGGCGTCGATGCCGGGGACGACGGCGTTGACGTTCAGGTGGCTGCCCGTGATGCCGGTTCCGGGCTTGAAGGTCACCGAGGCGGTCGCGTCGATCGACTCGGGCGGGGTGCCGTTGTCAGCGAGGGCATTGGACAGCGCCATGCTGAAGCACGACGAGTGGGCGCCGGCGAGCAGCTCCTCGGGCGTGGTCACCGAGCTGGAGCCTTCGCTCCGCGCCTTCCAGTTCACGTCGAACGTGCCGATTCCCGACGAGGTGAAAGTGACCTCTCCGGACCCCTCGAACAGGCTGCCCTTCCAGGCGGTGCTGGCTTCGCTCGTGACGGTCATACGAACCTCCGGGTTTCCGCGCAGCCCCATGCGGCTGCGGCGATCGCCAGCGTAGTCCGCGCATCCGCGCGTTCGGAGGTCTTGACAGGTGAGACCGAGCGCGGCGTCAGGCGGGCGAGGGCCGGCGTCGGCCGATGAGCCCCGCGCGCTGCAGAACGAGGTAGAGCTGGCATCCGAGGCACAGTCCGAACGCGGCGTTCAGGAACGCTGCGACGAAAGCCATCGCCGCCGCGATCGGCAGAGCCCACGGCACACCCGCAAGGTGAAGGACGAGCCCGACGACCGTGACGAACAGACCGACGCCCTGGGCGAACCGCGGTGGGCGCGGGTCCTCGAACTCGGCGGGCGGCGCGAGGCGCGGCTGGACGACGCGACGGAACAGGACGCCCCACGGCGCGGTGCGGGGCGAGCCCACGCCCCACGCGAAGAGAACGGCCACGACCAGGAGTAGGAGGAAGCCGGGGTCGGCGATGCGGGCGACCAGCGGTGCGACCGACACCGCCCAGGTGTCGGGGGCGTACCTCTCGCCCGAGAGCGGTTGGTAGGCGAACCACCCGACGTCGGCGCGGGCGGTGGAGATGCCGATGAGCGACAGGAAGGTCGCCACGAGCAGGAGGACGGCGGTGATGGATGCCGCGAACCGCGGCCCCCGGACGTCGATGCGCGGTGTCTCAGGCACGGGCGGACTCCTCCTGCAGGCGGCTCAGTTCGAGCTCGACGACGGCACGTCCCGGCGTACCGCCGAAACGCGTCCGGATCGCACCGTGGCGGTCGAGGACGAGGGTGGTCGGCGTCTGCAGCACGCGGAAGTGCTGCGCGATGTCGGGGCGGTGGGTGAGGTCGACGTCGAGGTGGCGGACGCCGTCGCGATCGCCCGCGATCTCCGACAGCATGCGGTGGACGCCCGGGCAGCGCGAGCACATCTCGGTGCTGAACTGCAGCAGGGTCGCCTGCTCGCCGAGGGCGTCGGCGCCCAGGCGGCGCGGGTCGACGATCTCGGTGGAGTCCACCGTGCGAGCTCGGCCCTGCGAGCGGCGGAGGACGATACCGGCGCCCACGGCCGCGACGATGAGCGCGGCGGTCGCGAGAAGAGCGAAAGTCAGGTCCACGACCGACAACGCTAACGCGCGCACCGCGGGCGAGGGCCCATGCGTCGCAGAATGACGCTTTCGCCCGGGGTTTGTCCAGCGGACGCCCAGGCGGAACCCTTCTCCTCAAACGCTCCACGGCATCCCGGCTGTCGACGTGCACGCCCCGAGCCGGGGAGGGCCCGAGTATCGTGACAGCCGTGACCGCCGACATCCCCACGCCGTATGAAGACCTTCTCCGCGACGTCCTCGAGACGGGCGTGCACAAGTCCGATCGCACCGGGACCGGCACGACGAGCGTGTTCGGACGGCAGATCCGATTCGACCTCGCCGACGGCTTCCCGCTCATCACGACCAAGCGAGTGCACATGAAGTCGATCGTGTACGAGCTGCTCTGGTTCCTCCGCGGCGAGTCCAACGTGGGCTGGCTGCAGCAAAACGGTGTGACGATCTGGGACGAGTGGGCGGATGCCGAGGGGGAACTCGGCCCCGTGTACGGCGTGCAGTGGCGGTCGTGGCCGACGGCCGACGGGGGCGAGATCGATCAGATCGCGCAGGTGATCGAGCAGATCCGCCGCGACCCCGATTCGAGGCGTCTGATCGTCTCCGCGTGGAATCCGGCCGCTATCCCCGACATGGCGCTCGCGCCGTGCCACGCGCTGTTCCAGTTCTACGTCGCCGACGGCAAGCTCTCCTGCCAGCTGTACCAGCGCAGCGCCGACATGTTCCTCGGCGTGCCGTTCAACATCGCGTCCTACGCGCTGCTCACGCTCATGGTCGCGCAGCAGACCGGACTCGAGCCGGGGGAGTTCGTCTGGACGGGCGGGGACTGCCACGTGTACGACAACCACCGCGCCCAGGTGATCGAACAGCTCTCGCGCGATCCGTACCCCGCGCCGACCCTCCGGTTCGCGCGGACGCCCGAGTCGATCTTCGAGTACACCTACGACGACATCGTTCTCGAGGGCTATCAGCACCACCCGGCGATCCGCGCGGCTGTCGCCGTATGACGCGGGTCGGTCTCGTCTGGGCGCAGGCGCATCGAGGCGTCATCGGCGCCCGCGGGGGGATGCCCTGGCACATGCCCGAAGACCTGGCGCACTTCCGCCGCGTGACGGGGGAGTCCGACGTCATCATGGGTCGTCGGACGTGGGAGTCGCTCCCGCCGCGATTCCGTCCTCTCCCGGGACGCCGCAACATCGTGGTCTCGCGGTCGGACGACTGGTCGGACGACGGAGCGGAGCGCGCCGGCTCTCTCGCGGCTGCGCTGGATCTGTCGACCACCGCCGACGTGTGGGTGATCGGCGGCGGCCGGCTCTACGCCGACGCCATCCCGCGCGCCGATGTGCTCGAGGTCACCAGACTGGATCTCGACGTCGATGGCGACACGTTCGCCCCCGCGCTGGACGGATGGGCCCGCACGGGGGCCGACCCCGAGGAGGGCTGGCACCTCTCGCGGACCGGCATCCGGTATCGCTTCGAGACCTACGTCCCGGCGGGGCGCCCATGACGCGCACGGCGCTCATCACGGGCGCCAGCTCCGGTCTGGGCGCGGAGTTCGCGCGGCAGCTCGCCCACCGCGGCGCGGGTGTCGTGCTCGTCGGCCGCGACCACGACGCGTTGTCCCGGGTGGCCGATGAGATCCGCTCCCGGTCGCGCGGGCACGTCGAGATCCTCCGCGCCGACCTCCTCGACGACAACGACCTCGCCGCGGTCGAGGCCCGCCTGGCCGCCGGTGTGGACATCCTGGTCAACAACGCCGGTTTCGGTCTCGATCTCGCCTTCGAGAAGAACGCCGTCACCGACGAGGTGCGCCACCTCCGTCTCCACGTGGAGGTCGCGCTCCGCCTCACCCACGCGGCCATCCCGGTGATGCTCGGGCGAGGCGGTGGACGCATCGTGAACGTCGCGTCGGTGGCGGGCTTCATCCCGCGCGGCACGTACGGCGCGGCCAAGGGCTGGCTCATCTCCTTCAGCCGGTGGGCGAATGCGGCCTACGGTCCGCGCGGTGTCACCGTCACCGCCGTGTGCCCCGGCTTCGTGCACACGAACTTCCACGAACGCCTCGGTCTCCCGCCGGGACAGGAGGGCGTCCCGCCGGGCATGTGGCTCGACGCCGGCGCTGTCGTGCGTGAAGGCCTGCGCGACGCAGCGCGCGGACGTGCGGTGTCCGTGCCGTCGCTGCGGTACAAGCTGCTCGTCCTGGCATCCCGCGTCCTGCCCGACCGTGTCGTCGTCCGCGCCGCGGCGCGAGGCCGGTGAGGTCGGCGGCCCGCACGGCGAACGGGCCTCAGCGGAAGCGGTGCAACCGGATGCCGGCGAATGCCAGGGCCGCGATCGTCTCGCCGTCCGAGATCGTCCCGTCGGCTACGAGGTCGAGCGCATCGGCGAACGGCACCCAGCGGACCGCCTCGATGCCCTCTTCCCGCTGGGACACCGCGGCATCCGTGATGCGCAGGTCGCGCGCGAGGAACACGTGCTCCGGAGCGACCGCGATGCCGTTGAGCGCGTTCATCCGGCCGAGGTGCTCCCACCGTGCCGCCGTCACGCCCGTCTCCTCGTGCAGTTCCCTCTGCGCCGCGACGAGGGGGTCCTCGCCGTCGCTGCCGCCTGCCGGTACCTCGAGCGAACGCCCCGTGGTGTAGCGCTCCAGCTCGACCAGGCACACGCGCTCGCGGTCGTCGAGAGCGATGACGAAGACAGCCGGCTGCTGCATCTGGACGACGCCGTAGATGCCCTCGCCGTCCGGCCCGGTGACCTCATCTTCGTGTACCCGGATCCAGCGGTTCTCGTAGACGGTGCGCGATGAGCGGGTGGTCCAGGCCATGCGGTCAGCCTAGGGCGCGGACGATCCGTCGCCGTCGGTCGCGCGAGGAACGTCTCCACGCACGGGCTCGACCGGGGCGCGGGCAGGTCGAACCGATAACCTGAGACCATGACGCACTCCGGCAACCCCTTCGGTCAGGTGCTCGTCGCGCTCGTCACCCCGATGACGGCCGACGGCGAGGTCGATTGGCCCGCCGTCGAAAAGCACATCGACGACGTCGTCAGCGCGGGCGCCGACGGTGTCGTCGTCACCGGGACCACGGGCGAGACCTCGACTCTCACCGACCCCGAGAAGCTCCGCCTCGTCGAGGTCGGCAAAGACGTCGCCGCCGGACGCGCGAAGATCATCACGGGTGGCGGCTCCAACGAGACCGCGCACGCGATCGAGCTCTACAAGGCCAGCGAGAAGGCCGGCGCCGACGGCATCATGATCGTCACGCCGTACTACAACAAGCCCACGCAGGCCGGCATCCTGACGCACTTCCGTCTCGTCGCCGACGCGACCGACCTCCCGGTGATCCTCTACGACATCCCGGGACGCACGGGCGTGGAGATCAAGTACGAGACGATCCTGCGCCTGGCCAAGCACCCGAACATCCTCGCCGTGAAGGATGCCAAGGGCGACTTCAGCGAGGTCAGCCGCGTGCTCAATCAGACCGACCTGATGTACTTCTCGGGCGACGACGCCAATGTCCTGCCGCACCTGTCGATCGGCGCATCCGGCCTCATCGGGGTCACCGCCAACATCGCCGCGGCGCCGTACCGGACGATCGTGGATGCCGTGAACCGGGGCGACCTGGCCACGGCGACCGCCGCGCACCAGCGTCTGGAGCCGCTCGTGCGTGCGGTCATGACGCACGTGCCGGGCACGGTCGCGGCGAAGTACATCCTGCACGGCCTGGGCCGCATCGGCAGCCCGCGCGTGCGCCTGCCCCTGGTCGGACCCGAGGAATGGGAAGCCGCCGCCATCGAGGACGAGCTCGCTCTCGTGCGCGACGTGCCCGGCGCGGACTTCTCCAACTTCCGCCCCGACCGCAACGCGGCCGCCGGCGGCGCACTGCCCAAGGTGCACGGCACCACCAGATAAGCATCGGCGTCCGCCGAACCGCGGCCTGGGACGCCACACGAAGGGATGCCGCGCGGCGGCATCCGAGGAGGCACCGAATGCCCACGACCGTCTACGATCCCCCCGCACTCGCCCCGGGCACGCTGCGGGTCGTCCCGCTCGGCGGCCTCGGCGAGGTCGGACGCAACATGACCGTCTTCGAGTACGAGGGCAAACTCCTCGTCGTCGACTGCGGCGTCCTCTTCCCCGAAGAGCACCAGCCCGGTGTCGACCTGATCCTGCCCGACTTCGAGCCCATCCGGCACCGCCTCGACGACATCGTCGGCGTCGTCCTGACCCACGGTCACGAGGACCACATCGGCGCCGTGCCGTACCTGCTGAAGCTCAAGTCGGACATCCCCCTCATCGGCTCCGGGCTCACGCTCGCCCTCATCGAGGCGAAGCTCAAGGAGCACCGCATCCGCCCGTACACCCTCACCGTGAAGGAGGGGCAGCGCGAGCAGGTCGGCCCCTTCGACCTCGAGTTCATCGCGGTGAACCACTCGATCCCGGATGCCTTGGCGGTGGCGATCCGCACGCCCGCGGGGCTCGTGCTGGCCACGGGCGACTTCAAGATGGACCAGCTCCCGCTCGACGGTCGCATCACGGATCTTCGTGCGTTCGCCCGCCTGGGGGAGGAAGGCGTCGACCTCTTCCTCGTCGACTCCACCAACGCCGACGTCCCCGGCTTCACGCCCACCGAACGCGCCATCGGCCCCGTGCTCGATCAGGTGATCGCCAGAGCTCCGCGCCGCGTCGTCGTCGCCAGCTTCTCCAGCCACGTCCACCGCGTCCAGCAGGTCCTCGACGCCGCGCACGCGCACGGACGGCGCGTGGCGCTGCTGGGACGCAGCATGGTGCGCAACATGGGCATCGCGGCGGACCTCGGCTACCTGAACGTGCCCGAGGGCGTCCTCATCGACTACAAGAAGGCGCGCGACCTGCCCGACGATCGGATCGTCTACATGTCGACCGGTTCGCAGGGCGAGCCGATGGCGGTGCTCAGCCGTATGGCCAACCTCGACCACGCGATCGAGCCGGGCGAGGGCGACACGGTGATCCTGGCATCCAGCCTCATCCCCGGCAACGAGAACGCCGTCTACCGCGTGATCGACGGGCTCACCAAGCTCGGCGCCACGGTGGTCCACAAGGGCAACGCGAAGGTGCACGTCTCGGGGCACGCCGCGGCGGGCGAGCTGTTGTACTGCTACAACATCCTCCAGCCCAAGAACGTGCTCCCCGTGCACGGCGAGTACCGCCACCTGATGGCCAACGCCAAGCTCGCGCAGGAGACGGGCATCCCCGCGGAGAACACGATCCTCGGCGAGAACGGCACGGTCGTCGACCTGCGCGACGGGCGCGCCGAGGTCGTCGGACAGCTCGACCTCGGCTTCGTCTACGTCGACGGATCGTCGGTGGGCGAGATCACCGACGCCGACCTCAAGGACCGTCGGATCCTCGGCGAAGAGGGCTTCATCTCGGTGATCGTCGTCGTGGACCGGCAGACGGGCAAGATCATCTCGGGTCCCGAGGTGCACGCGCGCGGGTTCGCGGAGGACTCCGCGGTGTTCGAAAGCGTCAAGCCCAAGATCGCCGCGGCGCTCGCCGAGGCGGCGCAGTCGGGTGTGCGCGACACCCACGCGTTGTCCCAGGTCGTCCGCCGCACGATCGGCCGCTGGGTCAACCAGTCGCTGCGACGCCGGCCCATGATCGTGCCCCTCGTCATCGAAGCGTGAGGTCCGTCCCCTCTCTCGCCGCGGCGGAAGGGGGGACCGGCCGCGGTGCCCTCGTCGGCATCGGTATCATGCGGGCATGCCCGCCATCCCGATCCGCGCGGCACTCCCGTCCGACGGCGTGTTCCTGGCCGACATGACGGTCGAGGCCGCCAACTGGCGCGCCGGGAGCGCCCGGCCGCGATACGAGGTGCTCAGCAACCCCGACCATCAGCGCTACGTCGCGGGGTGGCAACGACCGGGCGACGCCGGATTCGTCGCTCAGTCACCCGCCGGTGAGGCGATCGGCGCGGCCTGGTACCGCCTCTTTCCGCGGGGCGAGCCGGGCTTCGGGTGGGTGGGAACCGGCGTTCCCGAGCTCATCATCGGGGTGCGGCCGGTGTGGCGGGCGCACGGCGTGGGGCGCGCGCTGCTGCAGCGCCTGGTCGCCCACGCCCGCGACCAGGGCTACTCCCGGATCAGTCTGAGCGTCGAGAGGGACAACTTCGCCCGGACCTTCTACCGGAGCGAGGGCTTTGCGGTCACACGGGCCGGCCAGGGGCGCGACGTGATGGTCAAGACGCTGCGCTGAACCGCTGCCGCGTATCGGTCCTGTCTCGAACCCCGCGTCGGTCCGCGCGAATGTCGGACACCCCGCCTACCGTGGAGGAATGCCCCGCAGTACGTCCACGTCCGGCGGTCGCGCACCCGCGAAGGGACAGGCGCGATCGAAAGCGTCCGCGCCCGCGCCCAAGCGGTACGTCGACGAGCCCGAGAAGCCGCCGGTCGCCGTCCGCGCCTGGACCGGGCTGGCCCACGGGGTCGGGGGGATGTTCCGCGTCTTCGGTCCCGAGACCCTCGAGCGCGACCAGCGGCGTGACGGGTTCCCCTTCTTCCTCGTCGTCCTCGCCGTGCTGGGCGCGGTGGTCGAGTGGTTCTTCATCGGCACCGACGTCGCCGCCACCATCAGCGCCTACAGCTTCGGAGGCGCGATCGGTCGAGTGGCCTTCGTCTTCCCGGTGCTGCTCCTGCTCCTGGCGGGGTGGCTGTTCCGGCATCCGTCCTCCGTCCACGACAACGGGCGCATCGGCATCGGTTTCGCGCTCTTCGTCATCTCGATGGCCGGGTTCTGTCACGTCGCCGGGGGGCGGCCGGCGCCCAGCGAGGGCCTGCCGACGCTGAGCCTGTCCGGCGGGCTGGGGGGCTGGTTGATCGGTGAGCCGCTTGCTCTCGTCCTCACCGATGTCGGTGCGTACATCGCTCTGTCGGTGCTGACGATCCTTAGTGTCCTGATCCTCACGAAGACCCCGCCGAATCGCATCGGCCAGCGCCTGGGCGATCTCTACGCGTGGATGTTCGGTGCCGAGCGAGTCGAGAAAGACGCGACGACCGCGGTCCTCCCCGTCGACGCCGACGACGAGACGCCCGCCGAGAAGTCGTTGCCGTGGTGGCGGCGGAACAAGTCCGGACGCGAAGAGGACGCGGATGGCGACCTCGGATCCGACGATTTGACGACGCTGCTCACACCGGGGGCGCCTCAGGGCGGCTTCGAGTCGCCGGTCGTGTCTCCCGCGGCCCCCGCCGCTCCGCCCGCGCGCCCGCCGTTGCCGCCGGCGCCCGACGCCATGACCGAGGTCATCGACCCCTCCGCGCTGGCGGGGGTCACCACGGGACGCGGCCTGCAGGACGATTCCCCGAACGTCGACACCGACGATGATCTCCCGGGCATATCGGGGCTCGGAGGCGACAACGCCGGCGTCCCGCCGTCCGCCAACTACCGCCTGCCCTCGGTCACCGCCCTCGCCGCCGGGACGCCCCCGAAGGAGCGGTCCGCAGCCAACGACGCGGTCGTGCGCGCCATCGAGAGCGTCATGGAGCAGTTCAAGGTCGATGCGCGGGTCACGGGATTCTCCCGCGGCCCGACGGTGACCCAGTACGAGATCGAGGTCGGACCCGGGGTGAAGGTCGAGCGCATCACGGCGCTGACAAACAACATCGCGTACGCGGTCGCCTCCAACGAAGTGCGCATCCTCGCCCCGATCCCGGGGAAGAGCGCGATCGGCGTCGAGATCCCGAACACCGATCGGGAGATCGTCACGCTCGGCGACATCCTGCGGTCGGATGCCGCGGCATCCTCGACCCACCCCATGACGATCGGTGTGGGCAAAGACGTGGGCGGCGGGTTCGTCGTGGCGAACCTCGCGAAGATGCCCCACCTCCTGGTGGCCGGCTCCACCGGCTCCGGGAAGTCGAGCTTCGTCAACTCCATGATCACGAGCCTGCTCATGCGGGCGAAGCCGTCCGATGTGCGGATGGTGTTGATCGACCCCAAGCGCGTCGAGCTCACCTCGTATGCGGGCGTGCCGCACCTCATCACGCCCATCATCACGAATCCCAAGAAGGCCGCCGAGGCGTTGCAGTGGGTCGTGAAAGAGATGGACATGCGCTACGACGACCTCGCGTCGTTCGGCTTCCGTCACATCGACGATTTCAACAAGGCGGTCGTGGCCGGTGAGATCCAGCTGCCCGCCGGAAGCGAGAGGGTGCTCAAGCCCTACCCGTACCTGCTCGTGGTGGTCGATGAGCTCGCCGACCTCATGATGGTCGCCCCGCGCGACGTCGAGGACTCGATCGTGCGCATCACGCAGCTGGCTCGCGCGAGCGGCATCCACCTGGTGCTCGCGACCCAGCGTCCGTCCGTCGACGTGGTCACGGGCCTCATCAAGGCGAACGTGCCTTCTCGTCTCGCATTCGCCGTCACCAGCGTGACGGACTCGCGCGTCATCCTCGACCAGCCCGGTGCCGACCGGCTCATCGGCCAGGGAGACGGGCTTTTCCTCCCCATGGGTGCGTCCAAAGCGGTCCGTGTCCAGGGGGCGTGGGTCAGCGAACAGGAGATCGAGCGCGTCGTCGCCCACGTCACCCAGCAGGCGCGGCCCGAGTACCGGGCCGACGTCCAGGCGGCCGCCGAGAAGAAAGAGATCGACGCCGACATCGGTGACGACCTCGAGCTCCTGCTGGCCGCGGCCGAGCTCGTGGTCTCGACGCAGTTCGGTTCGACG
This sequence comes from Microbacterium mcarthurae, assembly GCF_046064585.1. Classification (NCBI taxonomy): domain Bacteria; kingdom Bacillati; phylum Actinomycetota; class Actinomycetes; order Micrococcales; family Microbacteriaceae; genus Microbacterium; species Microbacterium mcarthurae. The sequence continues at coordinate 265,318 of NZ_JAROCE010000004.1, forward strand.
TCGATGCTGCAGCGCAAACTCCGAGTCGGGTTCGCCAAGGCGGGGCGCCTCATGGACCTGCTCGAGTCGCGCGAGATCGTCGGTCCGTCCGAGGGTTCGAAGGCCCGCGACGTGCTCGTGACGAACGAACAGCTGCCCGCGGTGCTCGCCCGGTTGCGCGGCGAGGAGCCTCCCGCCGGCGCCGACGACGACCCGTACGGCGGGGATCCGGTCGAAGCGCAGTTCGATGGCATCCCGACCGTCGAGGACGATGAGGGATCGGAAGACGCCTGGCAGCTGACGGGGCGCGACTGATGGCCGTTCACCCGCAGCTGCCCAACGCCATCACCATCGTGCGCATTCTGTGCGCCCCGATCTTCCTCTGGATGCTGCTGGTCGACGGCGGTACCGGGGGAGGGCTCCGCTGGGCCGCGGCGATCCTGTTCATCGTGGCGATCGCCACGGACGGCGTCGACGGGTACATCGCACGGCGCTATGAGATCGTGAGCGACCTCGGCAAGCTTCTCGACCCGATCGCCGACAAGGCCCTGACCGGGGTGGCGTTCGTCGGCCTGTCGATCCTGGGCGAACTGCCGTGGTGGGTCACCGTCGTGGTGCTCATCCGCGAGATCGGTATCACCGTCTACCGCTTCATGGTCGTCAGCGACCACGTCCTCGCCGCCGCGTGGATGGGCAAACTCAAGACAGTGGCGCAAGCCGTCGCGCTTTCCATCGCGCTCCTCCCCTTCGCCTCGTTGTCGGATGCCGCGGTGTGGCAGTCCACCGTGTGGTGGGCGGGAACGGTGACCATGACGATCGCGGTCGTTCTCACGATCGCCTCGGGTATCGACTACGTGGTGTCCGAGGTGCGAGGCGCCCGGGCGAAGCGGAACCGCCGATGATCGACGGCGTCCCCGACGACCTCGACGAGACACTCGTGCGAGAACCCCGCGAGACGGCGGCCGTGCTGCTGGACCGCCTCGTCGAACTCGGCTGGACGGTGGCGGTCGCGGAGTCCCTCACCGGCGGAATGGTGGTCTCGTCTCTCGTCGACGTGGCGGGAGCCTCGCGTGCCGTCAGGGGCGGGATCGTGGCGTATGCCACCGACCTCAAGCGCAGCGTCCTCGGCGTTGACCCCGCTCTTCTGGAGGCCCACGGCGCGGTACACCCGCGCGTGGCGCGACAGATGGCACGAGGCGTCCGTGACGTCCTGGGCCGGGACGGAAGCCCGGCCGACGTCGGCATCGCCACGACCGGCGTCGCCGGTCCAGAGATGCAGGACGGGCAGCCGGTAGGAACGGTGCATATCGCCGTGTCAACGCCCCTCGGCACGCGGGTCGATTCGCTGGTGATTTCCGGCGACCGTGACCGGGTGCGGCGCGAGGCGACGCACATCGCCCTTCGGCGGGCTCTCGCCGCGCTCTGACGACTTCTCGATAGGCGGCGAGCGGGGGAACAAATCATGGCACAAGCCCGTTGTTGTCAGCGATTCCCATCCAGTGCCCAGCGCGCGGCATTAGGGTGACCGGAAAGGTGTTGTACCGTTGACCACCCGGGCAGCGGGGGAATCGGCAGTGAGGAGGGGTTCACATGATCCTGGTCCGTCAAGAGATCGGCGAGGTCCTGCGTGAGCTCCGCCAGCAGAAGGGGCGCACCCTTCGCCAGGTTGCCAGCCGCGCCAGTGTCGCTCTGGGGTACCTGAGCGAAGTCGAACGTGGCCAGAAGGAAGCGTCGAGCGAGATCCTCGCGTCAGTCGCCGAGGCCCTCGACGTCCCCATCTCGACCATCATGCGCGAGGTCGGCGATCGGCTCTCCGTGCTGGAAGGCCTGCAGACCTTCCCGGATGTGGTTCCCGATGACCTGGTGGCAGCGGTCGAGCCCGAGTTGTCGCTGCACTGACGTCGCGGGATGCGTCGTAGCGAATTCGATCGCGCGGTGGCCGACGAGTTCGGCCCGCGTGGGGGCTCTCTCCTGACCGATCTCGTCCTATCGTCCGTCGGGGGAAGGACGAGCGTCGACGCATTGGCCGCCGGCGTTGATCCGCGCGACGTGTGGCTCGCACTTTGCGAGGAGACCGACGTGCCGGCCGAGCGTCGCTACGGGGTCGGCCGGCTGGATCCTCGTCGTCGCTGAACCGTGATGCCGGTGGGGGTCGGTCGGCCAGGGAGCGTTGAAATCTCCCCAGGGCGAGGATTCGGTAGTCGAGGTCGATTCACCGGCGTGTCATCGAATCTTCGTTCGATTCGAGCGTAGGCTCCTTCACATCGGAGTTTCGGACGCTTTCGTCCACCGAAGGCGGGCATTCCTGCGCTGATGTCGGAGGCCCTCTCTAACGTGGACGACGTCGAACGACACTCTGAACGCCTTGTCGGGCATCCCCATCGTCGGTGGGGAGCGCGACAGCCTATAGGCGACGGAACGCGAGAAGAAAGAAGACGTCATGCCCTCACCCGCAGAGCGCGAGAAGGCCCTCGAGTCGGCCCTCGCCCAGATCGACCGGCAGTTCGGAAAGGGCTCGGTCATGCGACTGGGCAGTGACGAGCGCGCGCCGATCGAGACCATCTCCACCGGCTCCGTCGCCCTCGACGTGGCCCTCGGCATCGGCGGCCTTCCTCGTGGCCGCATCATCGAGATCTACGGGCCCGAGTCGTCGGGAAAGACCACGCTGACCCTGCACGCGATCGCGAACGCGCAGCGCGCCGGCGGCATCGCGGCGTTCATCGACGCCGAGCACGCGCTCGACCCCGAGTACGCCAAGAAGCTCGGCGTCGACATCGACGCGCTGCTGGTGTCGCAGCCCGATACGGGTGAGCAGGCGCTCGAGATCGCCGACATGCTGATCCGTTCCGGAGCCATCGATCTCGTCGTGATCGACTCGGTGGCCGCTCTCGTGCCCGAGGCCGAGATCAAGGGCGAGATGGGCGATTCGCACGTGGGTCTGCAGGCGCGACTGATGTCGCAGGCGTTGCGCAAGCTCACCGGTGGTCTGAACACCACGAAGACCACCGCCATCTTCATCAACCAGTTGCGAGAGAAGATCGGCGTGTTCTTCGGATCCCCCGAGACCACCGCGGGTGGAAAGGCGCTGAAGTTCTACGCGTCGGTCCGCCTCGACATCCGCCGCATCGAGACCCTGAAGGACGGCACCGAGGCGGTGGGTAACCGCACGCGCGTGAAGGTCGTCAAGAACAAGATGGCCCCGCCGTTCAAGCAGGCGGAGTTCGACATCCTCTACGGTGTCGGCATCTCGCGCGAAGGCAGCCTCATCGACTTCGGTGTCGAGCACGGCATCGTGAAGAAGTCGGGCGCGTGGTACACCTACGATGGCGAACAGCTGGGCCAGGGCAAAGAGAACGCACGTAACTTCCTCATCAAGAACCCCGACGTCGCGGCCGAGATCGAGTCGAAGATCAAGGGCAAGCTCGGCATCGGTGCCCCTGCCGCTTCGGCACCGACCACGGACGAGCTGGCCGCCCGACGTCCCGCCTGATGATCGACGAAACGCGCCGTCCGGGCCGTGACTCCGACGTGTCGGAGCGCGGCCTGGACGGCTCGGGTGGCGCGACTGTTCCGACCGCCGCAGGCGCGGTGACCGGCGACGACACCCTCGCGCCGGTGATTCCGTTGTTCGGTCCGCGCGTGCACCGCGAAGCGCCGTCGTCCGGCGCTTCGCTGGACGAGAAGGTGCCGCGATCTGCAGCGGATGCCGGTTCCTCGTGGGCCCGCCCGGGGGCGGCATTCGACGATGTGGCGGCGGCCGAATCGCCGGACGACGTTCGCGATCGTGCAGAGGCGCTCCTGCTCCGAAAGCTTCGCGGACGCTCTCTCTCGCTGGCCGAGGCTCGTACGGCGCTGAACAGCGTCGAGGGCATAGAGGCCTCCGTTGTCGACGAGGTCGTGGAGAAGTTCGTCGACCTCGGTTACCTCGACGACGAGGCATTCGCCGAGCAGCTCGCACTGTCGGCGACCGAGCGTCGCGGGCAGGGACGCAGGGCCGTCGCGCAGACCTTGCGCAAGCGGGGTATCCCTCGCGAGGTGGTCGACGCCGCCCTCGCCGAGCTCCCCGACGACGATGCCGAGCGTGCGCTCGAGTTCGCTCGGTCGAAGGCGCGCGGCGTCGGCGGGAAGGATTACGACGCCAGTCTCCGACGTCTCGCGGGGCAGTTGGCCCGACGCGGATACCCGTCATCGGTGTCTCTCGACGCCGCCCGACAGGCACTCTCCGAGGCGGGAATTCGGCGGACTCCGCCCTCGCGACCCACAGCGCCCTCGACCGTCCGCTTCACGCCCGACGACTGACGTGCGCCGCGCGGCCGCCGACCTCTTCGGCGTCCGCGGTCTGCCCCGTCACCTGCGCGGGCGGCGCTTAGAATGGCACGCATCATGACGACCCCCGTATCCACACCGACGCTCATCGCGCCCTCCGCAGCCGCCCTCACGGCCGACGGGCGGGCACGCACCTACGAGGTGCGGACGTTCGGGTGCCAGATGAACGTCCACGACTCGGAGCGCCTGTCGGGCTCGCTCGAGAGCGCCGGCTATGTCCGCGCAGAAGCGGGCACCGACGCCGATGTCGTCGTGATCAACACGTGCGCCGTTCGAGACAACGCCGCGGGCAAGCTCTACGGCACCCTCGGACACCTGAAGTCCCGCAAGGACGCACACGACGGCATGCAGATCGCCGTGGGCGGATGCCTCGCGCAGATGGACAAGGACGCGGTGCAGCAGAAGGCGCCGTGGGTCGACGTCGTCTTCGGGACCCACAACATGGGTTCGCTGCCGGGAATGCTCGAACGAGCCCGCCACAACGGCGAGGCCGAGCTCGAGATCCTCGAAGCGCTCGAGATCTTCCCCTCCACGCTGCCCACCAAACGCGACTCCGTGCACAGCGGGTGGGTGTCGATCTCGGTCGGATGCAACAACACCTGCACGTTCTGCATCGTGCCGAGCCTTCGCGGCAAGGAGAAGGACCGCCGACCCGGTGACATCCTGAACGAGATTCGGCTCCTCGTCGACGACGGTGCCATCGAGGTCACGCTGCTCGGGCAGAACGTCAATTCGTACGGCGTCGAGTTCGGCGACCGCCTTGCCTTCGGAAAGCTGCTCCGCGCCGCGGGCGAGATCGACGGGCTGGAACGCATCCGCTTCACGAGCCCGCATCCCGCCGCCTTCACCGACGATGTCATCGCCGCCATGGCCGAGACCCCCTCGGTGATGCCGCAGCTTCACATGCCGCTGCAGTCGGGGTCCGACCGTGTCCTGAAGGCGATGCGCCGCTCCTACCGTAGTGACCGCTTCCTCGGCATCCTCGAGCGCGTGCGTGACCGCATTCCTCACGCGGCCATCACCACGGACATCATCGTCGGGTTCCCCGGCGAGACCGATGCCGACTTCGAAGAGACGATGCGGGTCGTCGAAGCGTCCCGGTTCGCCAGCGCGTTCACGTTCCAGTACTCCATCCGCGAGGGCACGCCGGCCGCGACGATGGAGGACCAGGTCCCGAAGGCCGTGGTTCAAGAGCGCTACGAGCGTCTCACCGCGCTGCAGGAGCGCATCTCCCTCGAAGAGAACCAGAAGCAGGTCGGCCGGGCGCTGGACGTCCTCGTCTCGGCCGGGGAAGGCAAGAAGGATGCCGCGACCCGACGCCTCACGGGTCGGGCCGAAGACAACCGCCTCGTCCACTTCGAGGCACCGTCCGGGTCCGCCACTCCGCGCCCCGGCGATGTCGTCACGGTCGAAGTGACCCGCGCGGCGCCCTTCTATCTGCTGGCCGACGCTCCCGCCGACTCGCCGTTGCAGATCCGCCGGACCCGTGCCGGCGACGCGTGGGATCGGTCGCAGGCCGAATCCTGCGGTGTGCCCGCACCCGCGACGGACGTCGCAGGAAGCCGCGCCGTCTCCCTCGGTCTCCCGACGCTGCGCATCGGCGGGTGACCGGCGACGCCGCTGCCCCTCGCCGGCTCTGGGCGATCGTCGGGGCGACGGGGACGGGGAAGACCGGTCTTTCCCTGTCGCTGGCCGAGACCCTGCGTCACCGTGGCCGCGCGGTGGAGATCGTCAACGCGGATGCCATGCAGCTGTATCGCGGCATGGATATCGGCACCGCGAAGCTCCCGGTCTCGGAGCGTCGTGGCATCCCGCATCACCTGTTCGACGCTCTCGCCGTGACCGAGGAAGCGGCCGTCGCCTGGTACCAGCGTGCCGCCCGCGAAGCGATCATCGAGGCGCACGATCGCGGCGCCGATGCGATCCTCGTGGGCGGTTCCGGGCTGTACGTCTCGAGCGTGCTGTGGGACTTCCGCTTCCCGCCACGCGACGCCGCACTCCGCGCCGAGCTGGAGGCGGAGCTCGAGCGTCGGGGGCCCGGTGCGCTGTTCGAGCGGCTGCGTGCGGCCGACCCGCGGGCCGCGGAGCGGATCGACCCCCGCAACGGGCGCCGTGTCGTGCGGGCCCTGGAGGTGCTCGCCCAGGGCGAGAAGACCCACGGGGGCGTCCTTCCCGCGGCGCCCGAGCTGTGGCATCCGCGGACCTCGATCCTCGGCACCGCCCTCGAACGCGACGTCCTGGTTCCGCTGCTGGATGAGCGGGTCGAGCAGATGTGGGAGCGCGGGCTGGTCGACGAGGTCGCCACCTTGCGCGCCGAGGGCATCGAGCGCGGAGTCACGGCGGCGCGCGCGATCGGGTACGCGCAGGCACTGGCGCAACTGCGAGGCGAGATGACGCGGGCGGAAGCGGTCGCCGAAACCCAGGCTCTCACTCGGCGTTACGCGCGACGCCAAGTGTCGTGGTTCCGCCGGTACGACGGGGTGCGCTGGGTCGACGCGCGGACCGAGCGCGCCGACGCGCTCCTGGACGAGGGGGAGACATGAGCGTGCACATCCGTCCCTTCGACCTCCGGGACGAAGACACCGTCGTCGCGCTGTGGGAGTCCGCGGGCCTGACGCGGCCCTGGAACGACCCCCGCGCCGACATCCGCCGGAAGCTCACCGTGCAGCCCGAGCTGTTCCTCGTCGCGGTCGACGGCGACGACCTCGTCGGAACCGTCATGGCCGGGTACGACGGCCACCGCGGGTGGCTGTACTACCTCGCCTCGGCCGAGACGCACCGGGGGCGAGGCATCGGCCGCGCGCTCGTCGCCGAGGCCGAACGGCTGCTCGAGGCACTCGGCTGCCCGAAGGTGCAGTTGATGGTGCGGCCCGACAATGCCGCGGCGCGAGGGTTCTACGAGGCGCTGGGGTACGAACCGTTCGACACATGGGCCACGGGGCGGCGGCTGATCGTCGACGGTCCGGGTTGTGCGGTCGAGCCGCCGACGGGACGCTGACCGGCCAGGAGCCGTCCCTCACCCGCAGCGGGGGCGCCGCGCGTGCGTCGCGGCGGTCCCTAGACTGAATGCCATGGCGACTCTCGCGTTCACCAAGGGCCACGGCACGGGCAACGACTTCGTCGTGGTTTCGGATCCTGACGGCGAGCTCGACCTCTCCGGCGATCAGGTGGCGATCCTGTGCGATCGGCACTTCGGGATCGGCGCCGACGGCCTTCTCCGTGTCGTGCGTTCGGCGGCGATCCCCGAGGGGGCGGAGGCGGCCGCGTCGGGTGCGGAGTGGTTCATGGACTATCGAAACGCCGACGGCTCGAAGGCGGAGATGTGCGGCAACGGGACGCGGGTGTTCGCCCGCTACCTGACCGACACCGGGCTCGCCGACATCTCCCGCGGCCTGCGGATCGGTACGCGCGCGGGCGTCAAGACGCTCACGCGCAGCGAACGAGGCTTCGAAGTCGACCTGGGGGAGTACCGCATCGAGAACGGTGACGTGCTCGTGCGCGCGAAGGGTCTGCCCGTGCCGAGACCGGGCGTCGGGATCGATGTGGGGAATCCGCACGTCGTCGTCGCGCTGTCGTCGGACGCCGAGCTGGAAGACCTCGATCTCGCGTACCAGCCCGTGCTCGACCCGGTGCCGGCGCACGGCGCCAACGTCGAGTTCGTGGTCCCCGCCGATCCGCTCGTCCGCGACGGCGTCGGCGCCATCCGCATGCGCGTGTTCGAGCGCGGCGTCGGTGAGACGCTCAGCTGCGGCACGGGTGTGGCCGCCGCCGCTCTGGCGGTCCGGCACTGGGCGGGTTCGGCGGCTCCGGACGTGTGGGCGGTCGACACGACGGGCGGAACCCTCGGGGTGCGCATCGCCGACGGACGCGTTTACCTCTCGGGCCCGGCATCCCTCGTCTTCACGGGCGAGGTCGCTCTCGCGTGAAGCAGGCGCGGCGCGGTCGCGCGAGAGCGCGTGGGCACTCAGCCGTACATGACCCCGCGGGGCGTCGGCACCTGCGGGTGAACCCCCTGAGGTGAAAGCGGGGGTGCCCGCTCAGGCGATGACGTCGATCGGCTCGCTCGGTGGTGATCCGTGGCGACGGACGCGCAGGACCCGGTAACCCCGTCCGGTCGCGGCACGGTGGACGGAGAACCCCGTCGTGAAGGTGGCGGCCAGCCACCGTTGCAGAGAGTCCGAGCCGAGGTTGCGCTGCACGACGAACCAGCCGTCGGAGCGTTCGGCGAGCCGGGGGATCCAGTGTTCCAGCATCCCGTGCAGCTCGTTCTTTCCGACGCGGATGGGCGGGTTGGATCGGATGGTGCGGAACGAGATGCCGTCGGGAACATCCTCGGGTCGCACGGCGTTGACGTTATCGAGGCCCAGACGTTCCGCGTTCTGTCTCACCAGGTCGAGCGCCCGCTCGTTGACGTCGACCGCCCAGACGGTCGCGTGCGGCGCGTCCAGGGCCAGGCTCAACGTGATCGGACCCCACCCGCTTCCCAGGTCGAGGAAGTTCCCGCCGGCGGGCGGGGTCGGTGTGTTCGCCAGAAGAACCGATGTTCCGGCATCCAGGCGATCGGGGCTGAACACTCCGCCCGCGGTCACGACCTCGAGCTCGCGCCCGGCAAGCGTGACTCGGAGGCGGCGGAACTGTTCGGGACTCGATGGCGACGCGCTGAAATAGTGCTCGCTCCCCATGCCGGAAGCGTAGCGGACCGGAGCCCCCGGCGTGGGGGCGACTAAAGTGCGAGCATGCCGCGGCATCGCTCGCGGACGAAAGGAACACATGACCGAACAGACCACACCCTCAAGCACGGACACGTCGCCGGTGGACCCGGTCGACCGCGTGCTCTCGCGCACCGAGGCGCATCGAGGGGTCCGGGTCTTCGGTGCGGCGCAAGCCCTGCAGGATGCCACCACCGCCTCCGGGGGATCCACGGACGGCGATCAGTGGGACCGCGAGGAGCGAGCGGCTCTGCGCCGCGTCCCGGGACTGTCCACCGAGCTGGAGGACGTCACCGAGGTCGAGTACCGACAGTTGCGGCTCGAGAACGTCGTGCTCGTCGGTGTTCACCCCCAGGGGGAGCAGGCGGATGCCGAGAACTCGCTCCGCGAACTCGCGGCCCTCGCAGAGACGGCGGGTGCCGTCGTGCTCGACGGTGTGCTGCAGCGTCGGCCGCACCCCGACCCCGCGACCTACGTCGGACGCGGCAAGGCCGAAGAGCTCCGCGACATCGTCGCGGCGGTCGGCGCCGACACCGTGATCGCCGACACCGAGCTGGCGCCGAGCCAGCGGCGAGCGTTGGAAGACGTCGTCAAGGTGAAGGTGATCGACCGCACGACGGTGATCCTCGACATCTTCAGCCAGCACGCCAAGAGCCGCGAGGGCAAGGCGCAGGTCGAGCTCGCGCAGCTCGAGTACCTGCTGCCGCGCCTCCGCGGGTGGGGTGACTCGATGTCACGTCAGGCCGGTGGACAGGTCGGTGCGGGCGGTGCGGGCATGGGCTCTCGCGGTCCGGGTGAGACCAAGATCGAACTCGACCGTCGTCGCATCCGTACGCGCATGGCCCAGCTGCGCAAGCAGCTGAGGGACTTCGCGCCCGCGCGTGAAGCCAAGCGAGCCGAGCGCAAGCGCCACACGATCCCGTCCGTCGCTATCGCGGGGTACACCAACGCCGGCAAGTCGAGTCTGCTCAATCGCCTGACCAGCGCCGGCGTCCTCGTCGAGAACGCGCTGTTCGCGACCCTGGATGCCACCGTCCGCCGCTCCGAGACGTCGGACGGCCGCGTCTACACGCTGACCGACACCGTGGGCTTCGTGCGCAATCTGCCGCACCAGCTCGTGGAGGCGTTCCGTTCCACGCTCGAGGAGGTCGGTGACGCCGACGTCATCCTCCATGTCGTGGACGCGTCGCATCCCGATCCGGCAGCGCAGCTGTCGACGGTGCGCGACGTGATGGGCGACGTGGATGCCGACTTCGGTCACGAGATCGTCGTCTTTAACAAAGCGGACCTGCTCGGCCCCGACGACCGTCTCGTGCTGCGCGGTCTCGCGCCGTCGGCGCTGTTCGTCTCGTCGCGCACCGGAGAGGGCATCTCCGAGCTGCGTGCGGCGATCGAGGAGGCGCTCCCACTGCCAGCGGTTGAGGTGCAGGCCGTCGTGCCGTACGACCGCGGTGACCTCGTGTCGGCGGTGCACGAGACCGGCCTGATCGTTGCGCAGGAGCACCGCGAGCACGGAACGTTCCTGCACGCCCACGTCGGTGCGCGCCTCGCCGCCGAGCTCGCGCCCTTCGCGGCCTGACCGTGCTCGACGACGCCCCGCCGACCGGCGGGGCGTCGTCGTCTGGCGGCGTTCAGTCGAGCGAGAGCGGCGGGATCCCGGGTGCGTCGAACCCGAACACCGCACCCAGGAAGCCCAGCTCCCGCCGCAGCGAGTCGACGACCGTCTCGGCGCGACGGAACCCGTGCCCTTCGCCCTCGTACAGCACGTAGGCGTGCGGCACGCGGTGGGCCGCGAGCGCGTCGCGGATCGCCTCCGCCTGGGAGGGCGGGACGACATGGTCTTCTGCGCCCTGCAAGATCAGCAGCGGAACGCGGAAGCGCTCGGGATGCGAGAGGGGCGAGCGCGCGACGTAGACGTCCTCGGCGTCGGGGAGCGGGCCGATCAGACCGTCGAGGTAACGCGCCTCGAAGTCGTGCGTGTCTTCAGCGAGTGCGCGGGCGTCGCCGACGCCGTACCGTGAGATGCCAGCGGCGAAGACGTCGGTGCGGGTGACGGCGGCAAGCACCGTCCAGCCGCCCGCTGAACCTCCCGCGATCGCGATCCGGTCGGGGTCGGCGAGGCCCGCGGCGGCGAGAGCGGATGCCGCGGCCGCGACGTCGTCGACGTCGACCACGCCCCACTGGCCGAGAAGCCGTTCGCGGTAGGCGCGCCCGTAGCCGGTCGACCCGCCGTAGTTGACGTCGAGCACTCCGATACCGCGGCTCGTGAAGAACGCCGTCTTCGCCGACGGCGCGGGCCCGACATGCGAGGTGGGCCCCCCGTGCACCAGGACGACGTACGGTGGCTGCTCACCCTCGGGGGCCACGACGTCGGGGTTCGTGGGCGGGTAGGCGAAAGCGTGGACCGGGCCGTGCGGACCGTTCGCGGTGACCGCGCGAGCCGTCGGCATCCATTCGGCTCCGGGATGGTCGCCACCCGTGACGAGTTCGACATCGCGGGTGTCGAGGTTGACCGCCCACAGTCCCGATCGTCCCGACGCGTCCGTGCCCGACACGAGGGCGCGAGATCCGCGGATGTCCTCGATCGACGCCCCCGCGACGACCGGAACGTCGAGGGGACGCACGCCGCTCGGGGCGATCTCGATGATCTCGTCGCCGCCGTTCGTGCGCACGGCCACGATGCGACCGTCCTCGGTCGCGCCGAACCAGCGCGTCCCCAGGACCCAGATCGGCCCCCCGGTGTCCGCGTCCGCCGGCGCGACCGCCTGCGCATCGTCGCCGACCCGCTCGCGGAAGAGATTCCATCGTCCGTCGGGGTCATCGGCGAAAAGGATCTCGTCGTCGGCCATCCAGACCGGTTGCAGTGGTGCGCGGCGGGACCCACCGGCGATCTCGCGGACCGTGCCCGTCGTCAGCTCGCGGACGCGAACGGACGACGCGTCCCACGGCATGTCGGGGTGATCCCAGGCGGTCCACGCCAATCGACGCCCGTCGGGGGAGAGAGCGGGATGCACGAGGAAGTCGCTCCCGTCGGCGAGCGTGTCCGAACCGGAGCCGTCTGTCGCGATACGCACGATCGAGCGTGCGGGCACCTGCTGTGCCCCGTGGACCTCTCGCACGGCGAGGAGAGCGCCGTGCTGCCACGACAGGCCGCCATGACGCACGTCGTCCGCGGCCAGGGTGAGGGGCCGGGCCTCGCCGCCGGGGACGAGCGCGTACACGCGCTGATCGGTCTTCTCGACGTAGAACAGCTCACCGTCGTCCGACGTCGTCCAGGCGCCACCGCCGTACTCGTGCACGGTCGAGCGGGCGTTCGCGGGCGCCGGCAGCAACATCTCGACGGTGCCGTCTCGACGTCGACGCCGGACCGCCACGCGGCCGCCCTCGCTCGGGACCGACTCACCCCACCAGACCTCGTCGCCGACGATGCGTGCCCCATCGATCCGCGGCGATGCCGCGGCGAGGCGCTCGGGGGAGAGAGGCGACGGCCAGGAACCGTATGCGAGGGTGTCTGCCATGTCCCCAGCCTAGGGAGGGGTGGGGACACCCCGGATGCCGAGGCGGGACGCGCGCGGCGAGCACCCATCGAGGCTCGCCGATCTCGGAGAATCGTCAGACGGTGCGGAGAACCGCCACCACTCGACCGAGGACGACGGCTTCGTCGCCCAGGATCGGTTCGAAGGCCGTGTTGCGCGGGAGCAGCCACGTGTGGCCGTCACGGCGGCGGAACGTCTTCACCGTCGCCTCACCGTCGAGCATCGCCGCGACGATCTCGCCGTTCTCGGCGCTGGACTGCGCTCGGACGACGACCCAGTCGCCATCGCAGATGGCCGCGTCGATCATCGAATCGCCGACGACCTTGAGCATGAACAGTTCGCCCTTGCCGACGAGCTGACGGGGAAGCGGGAAGATCTCCTCGACCTGTTGGTCAGCGGTGATCGGGACGCCCGCGGCGATGCGGCCGACCAGCGGGACGAGCGCGGCGTCGCCCACGGCGGGCGCGGTCTCGGCGGGATTCTCGGCGGCGGTGCCGGGCAAGTCGATGAGGACTTCCATCGCCCGGGTCTTCCCGGGATCGCGCCGCAGATACCCGCTGAGCTCGAGCTGGTTCAGCTGGTGCGTGACGCTGGAGAGCGACTTCAGCCCGACGGCGTCGCCGATCTCGCGCATGCTCGGCGGGTATCCGTGCCGAGCGATCGAGCGCTGGATCACTTCGAGGATCGCCAACTGCTTGTCGCTGAGGCTCTTCCGCCGCCGGGTCTGCGGCCGTTCACGGCCGCCCGCGGTCGTCGCGTCGGTCATCTGTGCTCCCCTCGCGCCGCGCGATCGATGCGGCGGAAATTCGAATGTCGGAGGTCCGTGATGGGGTCTCCTCGTCGAAACCGTATCCGGTGAACGGGTCGAACGGGACGGAGCCTCCCGCGTGTCGCGTTCGATTGTCCTCCGAGTGACCCGGTGTTGACACCCCGCCAGTATCGAAGATAGATTCGGAATACAGATTCGCACTCCCGCCCTCCCGGCCGAGGGTGGGGTGCGAATCTCTCCCTACTGAGGAGCACACCATGAGCAGCATCGCCATCGCCCCCACGACCCGTCTGCGTCTCACGACGCGTGGACGCCGCGTGTTCGCCTTCCTCGCCGCCCTCCCGATCGTGGTCGTGCTGTCGATCGCCGTCGTCGGCGGGGGCGCTGCGCTGGCGTCGAGCGACAACGGCGCCGCGTCGGGTGCCTTCACCGAGATCACCGTCATGAGCGGGGAGACGCTGTGGTCGATTGCGGAAGACGTCGCCCCCGGGTCCGACCCGCGCGACGTCGTCGCCGAGATCACCCGGCTGAATGCTCTGGAGAACGGCTCGGTCGCGGCCGGGCAGCGCATTGCACTCCCCGCGGCCTACGCCTCCGGCCGGTGAATCCGCGGGTCATCGCCGCCTACGATGGGTGAGGTGACCGTACGCCTCGACGATTTGCCTCTTCGCGACGATCTGCGGGGGATGACCCCGTATGGAGCCCCGCAAGCCGCGCTCCCCGTCGCGCTGAACGTGAACGAGAACACGCATCCCGTTCCGTCGGAGGTCGCCGACGACATCCTGGATGCGATCGCCCGGGCCCTGCGCGATGTCAATCGCTACCCCGATCGTGAATTCACCGGTCTCCGCGAGGCTTTCGCCGAGTATCTGGGCCACGGTCTCGTCCGCGAGCAGATCTGGGCGGCGAACGGATCGAACGAGGTCTTGCAGCACCTGCTTCAGGCCTTCGGCGGCCCCGGGCGTCGGGCCATGGGGTTCGCGCCGACGTACTCGATGTATCCGATCCTCACGCGCGCCACGGGTGCGGAATGGATCGCGGGGGAGCGGGAGCACGACTTCGGACTGAGCCCCGCGTTCGCGGCCGAGCAGGTATCCCGCGAGAACCCCGACATCGTGTTCCTGTGTGCGCCCAACAACCCCACGGGAACCCCTCTCGGCCTCGATGTCATCGAGGCCGTCTACGCGGTGACCGACGGCATCGTCATCGTGGATGAGGCGTACCAGGAGTTCGCCCCGCACGACGAGCCGTCGGCGGTGACCCTTCTTCCGGGCCGCCCGCGCCTCGTGGTTTCGCGCACGATGAGCAAGGCCTTCGCCTTCGCCGGTGCCCGCGTCGGCTATCTCGCCGCCGATCCCGCGGTCATCGATGCGCTCCGTCTCGTGCGTCTCCCGTACCACCTGAGCACCCTCACCCAGGCGGCCGCAACGGCGGCGCTCGGGCACGCCGACACGATGCTGTCGATGGTGGACGAGATCGTCGCCCAGCGCGACCGCATCTCGGCCACGGTGGCAGCCCTCGGGTACACGGCTCACGAGTCGTGGACGAACTTCGTGCTGTTCGGGGGAGTCGACGACCCCGCGGCCACATGGAAGGCGCTCTACGACCGCGGGGTCTTGATCCGCGACGTCGGGATCGCCCACCACCTCCGCGTCACGGCGGGGACGGCCGACGAGACGACGGCGTTCCTCGACGCCCTCGCGTCGGTAGGATCGCGAGCATGACCGGCCCCGCCACGCCCCGCACCGCCTCGATCCTTCGCGAGACGAGCGAGTCGCGCGTCGAGCTCAGTCTCGACCTCGACGGCACCGGCGCGAGCGAGATCTCGACGAGCGTGCCGTTCTTCGACCACATGCTGACGGCGTTCGCGAAGCACTCCCTCACCGATCTGCGCGTGACCTCCGTCGGCGACACGCACATCGACGCGCACCACACGGTGGAGGACACCTCGATCGTGCTCGGACAAGCGATCCGGCAGGCGCTCGGCGACAAGTCCGGTATCGCGCGGTACGGCGACGCGCTCGTCCCGCTGGACGAAGCGCTCGCCCAGGCCGTTGTCGACATCAGCGGCCGACCGTATCTCGTTCACACGGGCGAGCCCGCCGGTTTCGAGCATCACCTGATCGGCGGGCACTTCACCGGCTCGCTTGTGCGCCACTCGTTCGAGGCGATCTCCATCCACGCCGGGCTGACGGTGCACGTGCGCGTCCTCGGCGGTCGCGACCCGCACCACATCGCCGAGGCCGAGTACAAGGCTCTCGCCCGCGCATTCCGCCAGGCGAAGGCGCTCGACCCGTTCGTCGACGGCATCCCGAGCACGAAGGGCGCGCTGTGAGCAAGCCCCTCGTCGCCGTGCTGGACTACGGCTCGGGCAATGTCCACTCCGCGGTCAACTCTCTGAGCGAGGCGGGTGCGGATGCGCGTCTCACCTCCGACCGATCGCTGCTGCTCGACGCCGACGGTCTCCTGGTCCCCGGTGTGGGCGCCTTCAGCGCCGTGATGAGCGCGCTGAACGCCAGTCGTGGCGGAGAGATCATCGACCGTCGTCTCGCAGGTGGCCGTCCCGTGCTGGGCATCTGCGTGGGCATGCAGGTGCTGTTCGGGCGGGGCGTCGAGCGCGGCGCCGACACCGAGGGACTCGGGGAGTGGCCGGGAACGGTGTCGGAACTCGCCGCTCCCGTTCTGCCCCACATGGGCTGGAACACTGTCTCGCCCGGGGACGGGTCGCGCCTGTTCGACGGCATCCGCGACGAGCGGTTCTACTTCGTGCACTCGTACGCGGCCCAGGAGTGGGAACTCGAGGTCACGCCGCCCTTCCCGGAACCCGTGCTGACGTGGTGCACGTACGGTGCGCCGTTCCTCGCGGCCGTCGAGAACGGTCCGCTCGCGGCGACCCAGTTCCACCCCGAGAAGTCGGGGGAGGCCGGCATCCGGCTTCTCGCGAATTGGATCGACGGCCTGCGCACGACTACTGTGTGACCTCGTGCCCGGGGCCGGCGAGACGCGTCGGTGGGCACGAGGAGCCATGAACGATTTCGCGTCCACACCCGAGCTTGTCCTGCTGCCCGCGGTCGATGTCGCCGACGGCAAGGCCGTCCGACTGACCCAGGGAGAGGCCGGCACCGAGACCAGTTACGGCGATCCGGTGGATGCCGCTCTGGACTTCGCTCGTCAGGGCGCGGCCTGGATCCACCTCGTCGACCTGGATGCCGCCTTCGGGCGCGGCAACAACACCGCGGTGATGCGCAAGGTCATCAAGCAGGTGAAGGGCGTGCAGGTCGAGCTCTCGGGCGGCATCCGCGATGACCGGTCCCTCGAGGCGGCCCTGGAGAGCGGCGCGAGCCGTATCAACCTCGGCACAGCGGCGCTGGAGAACCCCGAGTGGGCTGCAGACGTCATCAACCGCTACGGCGAGGCGATCGCGGTCGGGCTCGACGTGCGCGGCACGACCCTCGCGGCCCGGGGCTGGACCCGCGACGGCGGCGATCTCTGGACGGTGCTGGAGCGACTCGAGGATGCCGGGTGCAGCCGTTACGTCGTCACCGACGTCACGAAGGACGGCACTCTGCGCGGCCCCAACCTGGAGCTGCTGCGCGAGCTCACCCAGCGCACACCGAAGCCGATCGTCGCCTCGGGCGGCGTTTCGAGCCTCGACGACATCGTCGCGCTGCGCGAACTGGTGCCGCTGGGCGTCGAAGGGGCGATCGTGGGCAAGGCCCTGTATGCGGGCCAGTTCACGCTCGCTGAGGCGCTGGATGTCGCCGGACACTGACGGTCGCGCCGACTCGGCGGGTGTGCCCTGGGAGGGCCGCCGTTTCGAGTCGAACCCTCATTCCGGCGACGACGGTTCCGCGGATCCCGCGCTGCTTGCTGCGCTCCGGGCGTTCGCGGACGGAACGCGTGATGGCTCGGCGATCGTCGAGGCGTACCGCACCGCGCGTCTCCTCATCCCCCTCGTGGCGGAGAAGGGCGATCACGGTGTCGGGCCGCACGGCCTCGAGGTCGACAAGACGCAGGAGCTGTCGATCGTGACGGTCGCGGCACCGGACGGGCGGAAGGTGCTCCCCGTCTTCAGCTCGGTGGACGCGATGCAGCGGTGGGATGCGAAGGCTCGTCCTGTTCCCGCGGACGGACGCCGCACGGCGGTGGCCGCAGCGTCTGAGGACACGGAGCTGATCGTGATCGATCCCGCCTCCGAGACCGAGTTCGTCCTCCGTCGTCCCGCCGTGTGGGCGATCGCGCAGGGCGAGCCGTGGGAGCCGGCGCACGTGTCGCCCGCGGTGTTCACCGGGCTGCAGGAGAGCATCTCGGGCGAACTGGCGGTTCTCGATCTCGCGGTCCAACCGGGCGACCCGACCGGGCGTCTGCGCGGTCCCGAGCTCGTCGTGCACCTCCGGCTCATGGCCGGACTCGCTCAGGAGGAGCTGGATGCCGTCCTGGCGCGGCTCGCGCGCCGGTGGGCGGCCGACGACCGCGTGGCGGTCCTGGTGGATTCGCTGACGGTCAGGCTCCATCGGCCCACCGACATCTGACCATTCGCGGCC
Organism: Microbacterium mcarthurae; assembly: GCF_046064585.1. NCBI lineage: Bacteria > Bacillati > Actinomycetota > Actinomycetes > Micrococcales > Microbacteriaceae > Microbacterium > Microbacterium mcarthurae. Next base: position 283,181 of record NZ_JAROCE010000004.1, read on the forward strand.
GGCATCACTACTGACCGCGGAGTCGGCATCCCCGCGCGAGCGATTAGGTGACGGGACCCGTCCACTTCTCGCCCGGTCCCTTGCCGATGGGGTCGGGGATGACGGATGCCTCGCGGAAGGCGAGTTGGAGAGAACGCAGGCCGTCACGGAGCGACCGGGCGTGCATGTCGCTGATCTCGGGCGCCCCGGCGGTGATGAGTCCGGCGAGGGCGTTGATGAGTTTGCGAGCCTCGTCGAGGTCGATCTGTCGTTGCGGATCGTCGGCGAGCCCGACCTTCACGGCGGCCGCGCTCATGAGGTGCACGGCGGTCGTCGTGATGACCTCGACGGCGGGGACGTCGGCGATGTCGCGGGAGGCGGAGGCGGAGACGCGCTCCTGCTCCTCCCACCGCGCGAGGCGCTCGGCATCCTGTGCGGCTCGGGCGTCGTCGGGGGAAGTCGTGTCCACGTGGTTCTCTCTGCTAGACTGTGGCGGGCTTCGGAGCGTTCTGCTCCGTACGAAAGAGGATCACATCCCACCCGCGCTTGCCGCTCCAGGCTACCGGGTTCCCGCACTCCGCTCCGTTTCGCACGGGGTTGCTCGGGTGCAGAAGCCGGTGCTGATGGCACCGAGCCGGGTGGCATGTTCTCCTCTTCGCCCGCGATTCGCCAGGATCGCGGCGGCCGCCATCCGTAGACAAGAGGAGTTCCGCATCAGCGATCCCCGCACCAACGAGCGCATCCGAGTCCCGGAAGTCCGCCTCGTCGGACCCAACGGCGAGCAGGTCGGCATCGTCCGCATCGAAGCTGCGCTACGTCTGGCCCAGGAAGCGGACCTCGACCTGGTCGAGGTCGCGCCGAACTCGCGGCCGCCCGTGGTCAAGATCATGGACTACGGCAAGTTCAAGTACGAAGCCGCTCAGAAGGCCAAGGAAGCGCGTCGTAACCAGGCGAACACCGTCCTGAAAGAGGTCCGGTTCCGTCTGAAGATCGAGGCGCACGACTACATCACCAAGCTCAAGCGCGCCGAGGGATTCCTCCAGGCGGGCGACAAGGTCAAGGCGATGATCCTGTTCCGCGGTCGTGAGCAGTCCCGTCCCGAGCAGGGTGTGCGCCTGCTCCGTAAGTTCGCCGAGGACGTCGCCGAGTTCGGCACGGTCGAGTCGAACCCCACGATCGACGGTCGCAACATGGTCATGGTGATCGCGCCGCACAAGAACAAGTCCGAGGTCAAGACCGAGCAGAACGCGCAGCGCGCGGCCAACCGCGAAGCGGCCCGCAGCGCCGCGCGCGGCGACTCGGCTCCCGCGGAACAGCCCACCTCGGCACCGGCCGAGTAAGGCCCCCCGACTCCCGCCCGGCGGGAAACACAACGAAGGAAGAGACATGCCGAAGCAGAAGACCCACTCGGGTGCCAAGAAGCGCTTCAAGGTCACCGGCAGCGGAAAGATCAAGAAGCAGCAGGCGAACCTCCGCCACAACTTCGAGGGCAAGCCCACCAAGCGCACCCGTCGTCTGTCGGCGGACAAGATCCTCGCGCCGGGTGACGCCAAGGTCGCCAAGAAGCTGCTCGGCATCTGAGCGTCCGCGAGATTTAAGGAAGAACAGTCATGGCTAGAGTCAAGCGGGCCGTCAACGCCCACAAGAAGCGTCGCGTCATCCTCGAGCGTGCCTCCGGTTACCGGGGTCAGCGTTCGCGCCTGTACCGCAAGGCGAAGGAGCAGGTCACCCACTCGCTCGTCTACGCGTACCGCGACCGTCGCAAGCGCAAGGGCGACTTCCGTCGCCTGTGGATCCAGCGCATCAACGCTGCGAGCCGACAGAACGGCCTCACGTACAACCGCTTCATCCAGGGCCTCGGTCTCGCGGGTGTGCAGGTCGACCGTCGTATGCTCGCCGAGCTCGCGGTGAACGAGCCCGCCGTCTTCGCCTCGCTCGTCGCGACGGCCAAGGCTGCGCTGCCCAGCGACGTCAACGCTGCCAAGTCCGCGTAACCCGCGTTCCACGAACGGGCGTCCTCTTCGGAGGGCGCCCGTTCTGCGTTCTCCGGCGAGAGCCGGGGCTCATGCCGGCACCGTCATACACTGGGGGCGTGCTGGAAAACCCTCGTTCGCCCCGGGTGCGCGCCGTGGCCAAGCTGAGCAAACGCGCCGCTCGGCAAGAGACCGGCCTGTTCCTTCTGGAAGGGCCGCAGGCCGCGCGCGAGGCGCTGGCGTGGGCGCCCGAGACCGTTCTCGAGCTCTACGCGACGCCGACGGCCCTGGAGAAGCACACCGATGTGCGCGATGCCGCCGTCGATGCGGGCGTCGACCTGCAGTACACGACCGAGGCGGTCCTGGACGCGATGGCGGACACGGTCACGCCACAGGGGATCGTCGCGGTGGCGCGGCAGTCTCCGACGGCTCTGAAGGACGTGCTGTCCGCCGGTCCGCGGCTCCTCGCCATCTGCGAAGAGGTGCGCGATCCGGGGAATCTCGGGACAATCATCCGCGCGGCCGACGCCGCGGGAGCGGACGCCGTGATCCTGACCGGGCGCACGGTCGACCTGTACAACCCGAAGGTGGTGCGCTCCACCACCGGTTCCCTGTTCCATCTCCCCGTGGCGGTAGACCTCGAGCTGGCCGATGTCATCGAGCGTGTGCACGAGGCGGGGCTCCGGGTCGTGGCGGCCGATGTCGCGGGTGAGGACTTCGTCGCCTCCCGTGCACTGCTGTCGGAACCGACGGCCTGGCTGTTCGGGAACGAAGCCCGCGGACTCGACGAAGTCGCGCTGTCGCAGGCTGACCTCGCCCTGCGTCTGCCCATTTACGGCCGCGCCGAGTCCCTGAATCTCGCCACCGCCGCGAGCGTCTGCCTCTACGAAACGGCCTTCGCCCAGCGAGCGGGCTGATTCACCCGCTGTTACGGATCGGTTAAGGCGCCCGCATCGGTGTGGTTGGCGCCCCGGTCGTCTCATAGGGTGGGGGAATGGCATCCGTTCCCCCGGCGGGCTCTGCGCCCCTCGTCGTCCTGTCTGACGTACAGAAGCACTACGGCCAGTTCCAGGCGCTGAAGGACATCGACCTCTCTGTGGACCGCGGCGAGGTCGTCGTCGTCATCGGACCGTCCGGCTCGGGCAAGTCGACTCTCTGTCGTACGATCAACCGCCTCGAGACGATCACGAGCGGCTCGATCACCATCGACGGCAAAGAGCTGCCGAAAGAGGGGAAGGGGCTTGCCGAGCTGCGCGCCGATGTCGGCATGGTCTTCCAGTCCTTCAACCTGTTCGCCCACCTCACGATCCTCGAGAACGTCACACTCGGGCCGATCAAGGTTCGCAAGATGAAGAAGGCGGATGCCGAGAAAGAAGCGCGCGCACTCCTGGATCGGGTGGGCGTCGGCCATCAGGCCGACAAGCTCCCCGCTCAGCTCTCGGGGGGTCAGCAGCAGCGCGTGGCCATCGCTCGCGCGCTCGCCATGAAGCCCAAGGTCATGCTGTTCGACGAGCCCACCTCGGCCCTCGACCCCGAGATGATCAACGAGGTCCTCGACGTCATGGTCGGCCTCGCGAAAGACGGCATGACGATGATCGTCGTCACGCACGAGATGGGATTCGCGCGCAAGGCCGCGAATCGCGTGGTCTTCATGGCCGACGGCCAGATCGTCGAGCAGGCGACGCCGGAGCAGTTCTTCACGCGACCGGAGTCCGATCGGGCCAAGGACTTCCTCTCGAAGCTCATCACCCACTGACCCCACGGAACGACGACGTTCCGCGGCTCTCACTCCCGGCCGACGCGCCGCACCCTCTGTATCCCCTCCGCACAGCACACGTAATCAAGGAGACATCACATGCGCAAGACACGTCTGCTCGCCGGCGCGAGCATCGTCGCCGCGGGCCTGCTCGCCCTCACGGCCTGCAACAGCGGAAGCCCGGGCACCGCGCCCGGGGCGGACGGTGCCGAGGGCGGCTCGGACTCCTCGCAGCTGTGGGAGGTCGCCTCGGACGTCTCCCTCGACGGCAGCCCCACGTACGAGCGCATGGTCGCCGCTGACAAGGTCGTCGTCGGTGTCAAGGAGGACCAGCCCGGTCTCGGATTCAAGGACCCCATCACGGACGAGCGTGGGGGCTTCGACGTGGAGATCGCGCAGTGGATCGCCGCCTCCCTCGGATTCGATGCCGAGAAGATCGAATACAAGACGATCCCGTCGGCCAACCGCGAGCAGGAGCTCGTCAACGGCAACATCGACTACTACGTCGGCACCTACTCGATCACCGACAAGCGCAAAGAGTCGATCGACTTCGCCGGCCCCTACCTCATCACCGGTCAGGGTCTGCTGGTCGCCGCGGACGACGACAGCATCCAGAGCCCTGACGACCTCGCGGGCAAGATCGTCTGCTCGGTGACCGGCTCGACGCCGCTGCAGCGTATCCGCGACGAGTACGCCCCCGGCGACACCGTCGAGTACGACACCTACACGCAGTGCCTCGAGCAGCTTCGTGCCGGGTCGGTCGACGCGGTCACCACCGACCAGGCCATCCTGGCCGGCTACGTCGCGCAGGAGCCGGAAACCTTCAAGATCGCCGGTGACACCTTCAGCGAGGAGCGCTACGGCGTCGGCGTGCCGAAGGGCGACACGGTTCTGAAGGACCACATCAACACCCTGTTCAACGACGGCGGTGACGTGTGGACGGCGCTGTTCGAGAAGAACCTCGCCCCCGCCGGCATCGAGGGCGAGCAGCCCACCGCCGACGAGTGACCCGTTCGGGGGCGGCGAGGCCGCCCCCGAACTCCTCCCGAGACAAGGACCACGCATGGGTGTCATCACCGACAACCTCGACATCTGGAGCGAAGCGCTCGTCGGCACGCTCGTGCTCTTCTTCGCCGGGGGCGCTCTCGCCCTCGTCCTCGGCATCATCGTGGGCGCGATGCGCGTCTCTCCGGTGCCGATCGCCCGCGGCGTCGGCACGTTCTACGTGAGCGCTATTCGCAACACCCCCCTGACGCTGGTGTTCTTCGCGTTCGTTTTCGCGCTGCCCCCGCTCCTCGGTCTGCGTTTGACCGGTGACGTCTCCCTGACTCTCGGGATTTGCGCGCTGGGCATCTACACGGCCACCTACGTCGCGGAGGCCATCCGATCCGGCGTCAACACCGTCCCCATCGGACAAGCGGAGGCCGCGCGTGCGCTCGGACTGACGTTCGGTCAGGTCATGTCCCTCATCGTCCTCCCCCAGGCATTCCGTTCCGTTATCCCCCCGATGATGAGCGTCTTCATCGCCCTGCTGAAGAACACCACGGTGGCCGCCGGCTTCTCCATCGTCAACCTCGGCTCGGTCCGCAACTACCTGAGCGAGCGCGGGGAGAACGCGTTCGTCGTCATCCTGTGGGTGATGGTCATCTTCGTAGCGCTCGTCCTGCTCCTGTCCTGGCTGCAACGATCGCTCGAGAACCGATGGAGGGTCGCCCGATGAGCAGCGTTCTGTATGACGTCCCCGGTCCCAAGGCGGTCGTTCGCAATCGGATCCTCGGGGTCTTGACGGTCCTGATCGTGTTGGCGATCATCGGCTTCTTCGTGTGGCGCTTGGCCGATACGGGGCAGTTCACCGCGAAGAAGTGGTCGGCGTTCACCTACACGAACGTGTGGGTAAGCATCCTCGACGCCACGCTGGCCACGCTCGCCGCCTTCGGCGCTGCCGCTGTCGGCGCGCTCGCACTCGGGTTCATCCTGGCCATCGGGCGCCTGTCCGACCACGCGTGGGTGCGTCGTCCCTTCACGGCCGTCATCGAGGTGTTCCGCGCGATCCCGGTCCTGGTGTTCATGTTCCTGCTGTACTACGGGTTCCCCGTCATCGGCATCCGGATGGAGCCCTACTGGGCCGTCGTCATCGCGCTCGTCTGCTACAACGGTTCGGTGCTCGCGGAGGTCATCCGTGCCGGTGTCGAGTCGCTGCCCAGCGGGCAGTCCGAGGCCGGTTACGCGATCGGTCTCCGCAAGGCCGGGGTCATGCGGCTCATCCTTCTGCCGCAGGCCATCCGGGCCATGATGCCCGTCATCATCGCGCAACTCGTGGTGACCCTGAAGGACACGGCGCTGGGGTTCATCATCACGTATCCGGAGCTGCTGTTCTACGCCAAGTACATCGGTGCGCAGCCGGTGGTGGGGTCGCCGATTGTCCCGGCGACCATCGTGGTCGGTGCGATCTACATCGCCCTGTGCCTTCTGCTGTCCTTCGTCGCGACCCTGGTCGAGAAGCGGCTGCGTCGCTCGCCCCGTGTCACCGGCGTGGCTCCGGCTGCTCCGGTCGCGCAGCAGGGCGGCACCGACACCGCGCTGATCGTCGCTCAGCGCGGCGCACTCGGACGGGATTGAGCCGAGCGACGGGCGGGGGAGTGTCCTCGCCCGTCGGTAGACTCGGGTCTCGTGTCTGACGCACCCGAGATCACCCCTGAGGCCGTCGCCTCCGCCGTCGATGCCGCTCTCGCGGCCGTCGCCGCCGCCGCGACCACGGCCGACCTGAAGGCCGCCCGTACGGCCCACGCCGGAGAGCAGTCGCCGCTGGCGCGGCTCAACGCCCAATTGCGAAACGTCGCCCCCGAGAACAAGGCCGCTTTCGGCAAGCTCGTGGGGCAGGCACGCGGTCGCGTGAACCAGGCGTTCGCCGCCCGCGAGGGCGAGCTGGCCGAGGCCGAGACCGCGGCGCGGCTGGAGGCCGAGCGCGTCGACGTCACGGCGCTGCCCCAGCGCGCGCGTGTGGGTGCCCGGCATCCGATCTCTCTGCTGCAGGAGCAGGTGTCCGACATCTTCGTCGGCATGGGATGGGAGATCGCCGAGGGCCCCGAGCTCGAGCACGAGTGGTTCAACTTCGATGCGCTCAACTTCGACGTCGACCACCCGGCGCGGCAGATGCAGGACACCTTCTTCGTCGACCCGGTCGCCCGCCATCTGGTGATGCGCACGCACACGAGTCCCGTGCAGGTGCGCTCGATGCTCGAGCGCGACCTGCCGATCTACGTCCTGTGTCCGGGGCGTGTGTACCGGACCGACGAGTTCGACGCGACGCACCTCCCGGTCTTCACGCAGTTCGAGGGTCTCGTCGTCGACAAGGGCATCACGATGGCCCACCTCAAGGGCACGCTCGACCACGCCGCGAAGGTCCTGTTCGGGCCCGAGGCCAAGACGCGGTTCCGCGCCAACTTCTTCCCCTTCACTGAGCCAAGCGCCGAGCTCGACCTGTGGCATCCCACGTTCAAGGGCGGGGCGCGCTGGATCGAGTGGGGCGGCTGCGGAATGGTGAATCCCAATGTGCTGCGCGCCGCGGGCATCGACCCCGAGGAGTACTCGGGCTTCGCCTTCGGGATGGGCATCGAGCGCACGCTCATGTTCCGCAGCGATGTGCAAGACATGCGCGACATGGCCGAGGGCGATGTCCGCTTCAGCGAGCAGTTCGGAATGGTGGTCTGATGCGCGTCCCGCTCTCCTGGTTGCGCGAGTACGTCGACGTGCCGGCGGATGCCACGCCCGACGACGTCCTGGCGGCCCTGGTGTCCGTCGGCTTCGAAGAGGAGGACGTGCACCGCTTCGAGCTCACCGGTCCGATCGTGGTCGGCGAGGTGAAGGAATTCACCCCCGAGCCGCAGTCCAACGGCAAGACGATCCGGTGGTGCCAGGTCGACGTCGGCGAGGAGCACGGCGGTGTCCGCGGCATCGTGTGCGGTGCCGCGAACTTCTTCGAAGGCGACAAGGTCGTCGTGACGCTGCCCGGGTCGGTGCTGCCCGGCCCGTTTCCGATCGCCGCCCGCAAGACGTACGGACACGTGTCCGACGGCATGATCGCCTCGGCGAAGGAACTCGGCCTCGGCAACGAGCACTCCGGCATCCTGCGCCTGGTCGATCTCGGCATCGACGCCCCCGTGGGAGCCGATGCGATCGCCCTCCTCGGCCTCGACGACATCGCCGTGGAGATCAACGTCACGCCTGACCGTGGCTACGCCCTGTCGCTGCGGGGCGTGGCGCGCGAGTACGCCCACGCCACGGGAGCGGACTTCCGCGACCCCGGCGCCGGCCATGACGCCGCACGAGAGCGTACGCCCCAGGGTTTCCCGATCACGGTCGACGACGCGGCGCCGATTCGCGGTCGCGTCGGTGCCCGTCAGTTCGTGGTGCGCGTCGTTCGCGACGTGGATGCCTCGCGCCCGACGCCGCCCTGGATGATCACGCGCTTGGCGCTCGCAGGCATCCGCTCCCTCGGTGTCCTCGTTGACATCACGAACTACGTCATGCTCGAGCTCGGGCAGCCCATCCACGGCTACGACCTCGACCGGCTGCAGGGCGGCATCACCGTGCGGCGCGCGACGTCGGGCGAGAAGCTGGAGACCCTCGACGGTCAGCTCCGCACGCTGCACGAGGAAGACCTGCTCATCACCGACGAGTCCGGCCCCATCGGCCTCGCCGGCGTCATGGGTGGCGGCCCGACCGAGATGAGCGCGGAGACGCGTAACGTGCTCATCGAGGCGGCGACCTTCGACCAGGTCTCGATCGCCCGCACCGCCCGTCGGCACAAGCTGCCGTCCGAGGCGTCCCGGCGTTTCGAGCGGGGGGTCGACCCGCTCGTCGCCTTCGTCGCGGCGGAGCGGGTGGCTTCGCTGATGGTCGAGCTCGCCGGAGGCACCCTCGACACCGCGGTGGGAGGATCCCTCGCAGACGCCTATACGCGCGAGGCGGTCACGCTGCCCGCCGGCTTCGTGCCCGGGCTGATCGGCGTGGACTACACCGACTCCGAGGTCGAGGACGCGCTGCGCCTGATCGGCTGCACGGTCGAGACGAACGAGAGCGGCTGGTCGGTCATTGCCCCGTCGTGGCGTCCCGACCTCACCGACAAGTGGACGCTCGCCGAAGAGGTGGCGCGTATCGAGGGGTACGACCGCATCCCGTCGGTGCTCCCCACTCCGCCCTCGGGCCGAGGGCTCACGTCGGCGCAGCAGGGTCGGCGGCGCGTGAGCAACGCGCTGGCCGCCGCAGGATTCGTCGAAACCCCGTCGTTCCCCTTCACCACGGCGGAGCAGAACAACCTCCACGGCTCGCCCTCCGGTGAGTCTTTGCCGAGCGTCAAGCTCGCCAACCCGCTCGACGGGCTCGCGCCCTTCCTGCGCCGCTCGCTCGTCCCGGGTCTGCTCCAGGTCGCCCACCGCAACGTGTCCCGCGGCATCGTCGACCTCGCGGTGTTCGAGACGGGCACCGTGTTCCTCCCGAAGCCCGGTGTGCAGTACGGCACGGCCTCGGTGCCGCCGCTCGCGGTGCGGCCGGATGCCGCCACGCTGACGGCCCTGGATGCCTCGATCCCGCCGCAGCGTCGGCACGTGGCCGTTCTGCTGACGGGCCACCTCGTGCCCAAGCAGCCGGGGCAGGCGGCCGTGGCCGCCGACCTGGCCGACGCGGTGGACGCGGTCCGCGTGCTCGCCGGTGCGGCCGGTGTCGACGTCGCTCTCGTGCAGGCGCAGCGCGCGGCGCTGCATCCCGGACGAACGGCTCGTGTGCTCGTCGGCGGCGCCGATGTCGGTTACGTCGGCGAACTCCTGCCGACCGTCGCCGCCGCGGCCGACCTGCCGGGACGAGTCCTCGTGGCCGAGCTCGACCTCGACGCGATCCTCGAGCGTGCCGAGGCGCGTGTGGTCGCGGCATCCCTGTCGGGATTCCCGGCGGCGACGCAGGATGTGTCGGTCGTGGTTCCGGTAGGGGTGGCGGCGGGCGATGTGCGCGCGGCGCTCCTCGAGGGCGCGGCGCCCCTCGTCGAAGGAGCCCGACTCGTCGACGATTATCGCGGACCCGGTGTGGACGAGGGGGCGAAGAGCCTCACGTTCGCGCTGCGCTTCCGTGCGCCCGACCGCACGCTGACCGCCGCGGAGGCATCGGATGCCAAGCGGGCCGGCGTTGCGGTGGCATCCGAGCGATTCGGTGCGGTGCTGCGCGACGGCGAGCACTCCGCAAGCGAGTAGGTCCAGGCAGGGGCAGGCGCTCGTCGACGGACATGCGCCTGCCCTCATCGCCGGCGAGGGGGCAGTCGGAAGTGGCCGGAGATGAGGGCAGGTGCGAACAGCATACCCCCACTTTGTCCCCCAAATGGGGGACAGGCTGAAAGAACACTTTGAGGCTTGCCGCGCCGGCGTCGTCCGCGCGCAACCGCGCGTCGGATTTGCTCCCGTCCACGCCGGGCCGATACTCTCGCGGAATGTCGTCGATCGTCGTTCGCAACGAGGAGCTCTCCGTGAGCACCGTTGCCGTGCGTCGACGTCGGGTCGCACGCCGAGTTTCGGCGACCTCGTAACCCGCCGTCGGTCGGGCATGCGGGCGTCGCCGCCCCGGTTCGCGCTGATTCCAGCCACAGCCCCGACTCCTAAGGTGGATCCATGACCCTCTCGGTCGCCGTCTCCGGCGCCTCCGGCTATGCGGGCGGCGAGATCCTTCGCCTGCTCGCCGACCATCCCGACGTCGAGATCCGCACCGTCACCGCGCACTCCAGCGCCGGACAGTCGCTGATCTCTCACCAGCCGCACCTGCGCTCGCTCGCTCACCTCGAGCTGCAGCCGACCACTCCGGAGGTGCTGGCCGGCCACGACGTGGTGTTCCTCGCGCTGCCGCACGGACAGTCGGCGGCGTACACCGAGGCGCTGGGTGACGCGCCGCTCGTCATCGACGCGGGCGCAGATCACCGGCTCGTCTCGTCCGCGGATTGGGCGGCGTTCTACGGTGGAGACCACGCCGAGCCGTGGGCCTACGGCGTCCCGGAGCTCCCCGTGGGGACAGGGAAGCAGCGCGACATTCTTCGGGCGGCGACCCGCATCGCCGCCCCGGGCTGCAACGCCTCGACGGTGTCGCTCTCGTTCGCGCCGGGTGTGGCGGCAGGGGTGATCGACCCGGGCGACATCGTCTCGGTGCTCGCGGTGGGTCCGAGCGGTGCGGGCAAGGCAGCGAAGACCAACCTTCTCGCGAGTGAGATCCTCGGCACCGCCAATCCGTACGCCGTGGGCGGCACCCACCGGCATATCCCCGAGATCCGGCAGGCGCTCGCCGCCGCCGGGGCACCGGTCGACGGCATCCGGATCTCCTTCACCCCCGTGCTCGTTCCCATGGCGCGCGGCATCCTCGCGACCTCGTCTGCGCCCATCCGGGACGGGGCCACGGATGCCGAGATCCGCGCCGCGTGGGAGAGCGCGTATGCCGGCGAACCCTTCGTGGAACTGCTCCCCGCGGGGGTGTTCCCCCGCACGGCCGATGTGCTGGGTGCGAACGTGGCGTCCCTCGGGCTGGCGATCGACCGCGCGGCGAACCGCGTCGTGGTCGTCGCGGCCGTCGACAATCTGGTGAAGGGCACCGCGGGCGCTGCGGTGCAGTCCATGAACATCGCGCGGGGCATCCCCGAGACGACCGCGCTTCCGATGAACGGAGTCGCCCCGTGAGCGTGACCGTCCCCGCAGGTTTCGAAGCGGCCGGCGTCGCCGTCGGACTGAAGTCCACCGGCGCCCGCGATGTCGCCGTCGTGGTCAATCGTGGTCCGCTCAAGGTCGGAGCCGCCGTCTTCACCTCCAACCGCGCGAAGGCGAATCCCATCCTGTGGTCGGAGCAGGTCGTCCGCGACGGCGTGGTCGAGGCGGTCGTCCTCAACTCCGGTGGGGCGAACTGCTTCACCGGATCGTTCGGATTCCAGACCACGCACCAGACCGCCGAACGTGCGGCGGAACTCCTCGGCGTGGGGGCGGGCGATGTCGTCGTCTGCTCGACGGGGTTGATCGGCACGGGCGATGAGGTCTTCCGCGCCAAGGTGCTCGACGGCGTGGAGAAGGGTGTCGCGGCGCTCTCCGCGGACGGTGGTGACGACGCTTCGCTGGCGATCATGACCACCGATTCCCGCCCGAAGCGCGCCGAGCACCGCGGTGAGGGGTGGAGCATCGGCGGAATGGCCAAGGGTGCCGGGATGCTCGCGCCCGGCCTGGCGACGATGCTCGTCGTCCTCACCACCGACGCGGTCCTCGACGCTGCCGCGGCCGATGCGGCCCTCCGTGCCGCGACGCGGGTGAGCTTCGATCGCCTCGACTCCGACGGCTGCATGTCGACGAACGACCAGGTGACACTGATGGCCAGCGGCGCCAGCGGCATCCGCGTGGATGCCGACGACTTCACCGCCGCGCTGACCGCGGTGTGCGACGACCTTGCCGCGCAGTTGCAGGGCGACGCCGAGGGCGCGAGCCACGACATCACGATCCGCGTCGTGGGGGCGGCGTCCGAGGATGACGCCGTCGAGGTGGGGCGGTCGATCGCCCGGAACAACCTCTTCAAGGCGGCCATCTTCGGCAATGACCCGAACTGGGGTCGCGTCCTCGCGGCGATCGGTACGACGGATGCCGCCTTCGACCCCTACGACGTCGACGTGTGGATGAACGGCGTGCGCGTGTGCACCGCGGGCGGTCCGGACCGTCCCCGCGAGGAGGTCGACCTGTCCCCTCGCGCCACCGACCTCGTCGTCGACCTGCGCGTCGGCGAGGCCACAGCCACCATCCGCACGAACGACCTCACGCACGACTACGTCCACGAGAACAGCGCCTACTCCTCATGAGCGATATCGACATCCAGGACACCGATCCAGCCGCCGCAAGCGAACGGGCGGTGACTCTCGTCGAGTCGCTGCCGTGGGTGCGCAAGTACCGCGACCAGGTGGTGGTGGTGAAGTACGGCGGAAACGCGATGGTCAGCGACGAACTGCAGGACGCATTCGCCGCCGACATCGCCTACCTGCGCTACGTCGGCGTCAAGCCCGTCGTGGTTCACGGTGGCGGGCCGCAGATCTCGTCGATGCTCAACCGGCTCGACATCCCGAGCGAGTTCCGCGGCGGGTATCGCGTCACCTCCACCGAGGCGATCGGGGTGGTCCGCATGGTGCTGACGGGACAGATCAACCCTCAGTTGGTCGCCAAGGTCAACGCCCACGGACCTCTCGCGACCGGCTTGAGCGGAGAGGACGCCGGACTGTTCGGCGGGCGTCGTCGCGGGGTCGTCGTCGACGGCGTCGAGCACGACCTGGGGCGCGTGGGAGACGTCGTCACCGTCGACCCGCAGCCGGTGCTCGACCATCTCGCTGCCGGGCGCGTGCCGATCGTCTCGAGCATCGCACCCGACCTCGACCATCCGGGTGCCTCGCTGAATGTCAACGCGGATGCCGCGGCGGCGGCGCTCGCGATCGCCCTCAAGGCGGCGAAGCTCGTGGTCCTCACCGATGTGCCAGGGCTCTACGCCGACTGGCCCAACCGTGACTCGCTCGTGTCGCACCTGACGTCGACGGAGCTGCGCGCGATGGTTCCGCGACTGGAATCGGGGATGATTCCCAAGATGCAGGCCTGCCTCGACGCCGTCGACGGGGGAGTGCCCACCGCAGCCATCATCGACGGTCGCGTACCGCACTCGGTGCTCGTCGAACTGTTCACCAGCAAGGGAATCGGAACGGAGGTGGTCGCGTGAACGCGGACACGACTCAAGAGACGGTCGGTACGCGCGCGCCCGCGTGGCAGGAGGACGCGGGGCGCGACCTCGTGCGCAGCTTCGGCGACCGGATGGCCCTGTTCGTGCGCGGCGAGGGCGCGTACGTGTGGGACGACGGCGGCAAGAAGTATCTGGACTTCCTCGCCGGGATCGCCGTCGACGCGCTCGGCCACGCCCACCCGACGTTCGTCGAGGCGGTGTCCGCGCAAGCGGCGACGCTGGTGCACGTCTCGAACTACTTCGCCACTCCTCCGCAGCTGGCACTCGCCGCACGGCTGAAGCGGCTGGCCGGTACCGGCGAGTCCGGGCGCGTGTACTTCGCCAACTCCGGCGCCGAGGCGAACGAGGCGGCCTTCAAGCTCGCGCGTCTCCACGGGCGCGGCACGGAACGCACTCGCATCCTGGCTCTCAAGGGCGGTTTCCACGGTCGGACGATGGGCGCTCTCGCGCTCACGGGCAAGCCGGCGCTGCAGGCCGACTTCCTCCCGATGATTCCCGGGGTCGAGCACATCGACGCCACGATCGAGGCGCTCGAGGCCGCCGTCGACGGCACGGTCGCGGCGTTCATCGTCGAGCCGATCCAGGGCGAGGCGGGTGTGGTCGAGCTTCCCGCGGGTTATCTCGAGGCGGCGCGCGAGATCACGGCACGTCACGGTGCGCTGCTCATCGTCGACGAGATCCAGACCGGCGCCGGGCGAACGGGCGAGTGGTTCGCGTTCCAGCACGCCGGCATCGTCCCGGATGCCATCACCGTCGCCAAGGGCATCGGAGGTGGGTTCCCGATCGGTGCTCTCATCACCTTCGGTGCCGCCAGCGAGCTCTTCTTCCCGGGCACGCACGGGTCGACCTTCGGGGGCAACGCTCTGGGGACGGCGGTCGCCGGTGCCGTGCTGCAGGAGATCGAGTCGGCGGGACTCGTCGGCAACGCTGCCCGCCGGGAAGCGCAGCTGCGCGAGGGCATCGCGTCCCTCGGTTCCTCGCTCGTGCAGGGTGTCCGCGGCCGTGGGCTGCTGCTGGGCGTCGAGCTCACGCACCCCGTGGCGAAGGCTGTGGTGGCTGCCGCGCAGCAGCACGGTCTCATCGTCAACGCGGCCAACGACGAGACCATCCGTCTGGCCCCGCCCCTGACCATCGGGGATGCCGAGGTGGCCGAGTTCCTCGCGTTGCTCGGCGCGGCTCTGGCTACCGTGTCAGATGCGCTCGTCATCGACGAGCCCGCCACCGTGACCGAGGGACTGCCCGCATGACCCGCCACCTGTTGCGCGACGACGATCTCACCCCCGCCGAGCAGGCCGAGATCCTCGACCTCGCCCTCGAGCTCAAGAAGGACCGGTGGGCGCAGAAGCCGTTGGCCGGTCCGCAGACGGTGGCCGTCATCTTCGACAAGTCGTCGACGCGCACGCGCGTGTCTTTCGCGGTCGGCATCGCCGATCTCGGCGGTTCGCCGTTGATCATCTCGACGGCCAACAGCCAGCTCGGTGGTAAAGAGACCCCGTCCGACACCGCGCGCGTCCTCGAGCGGCAAGTCGCCGCGATCGTCTGGCGCACCTACGCACAGGCCGGTCTCGAAGAGATGGCCCGCGGCACCCGCGTTCCCGTCGTCAACGCCCTGAGCGATGACTTCCACCCGTGCCAGTTGCTCGCCGACCTGCTCACCATCCGCGAGCACAAGGGCGACTTGGCCGGTCTCACGCTGTCGTTCTTCGGTGACGGCCAGAGCAACATGGCGCATTCGTACGTCCTGGCCGGAGTCACCGCGGGAATGCACGTGCGCGTCGCCTCCCCGGCCGACTACGCGCCCCGCGCCGACGTCATCGCGGATGCCGAGCGCATTGCGGCGGAGACGGGTGGGTCGGTGACGTTGACGACCGACCCGGAGGCCGCGGCATCCGGTGCGGACGTCGTCGTCACCGACACGTGGGTCTCGATGGGCAAGGAAGAGGAGAAGATCGCTCGTATCCGTGATCTCGGCGGTTTCAAGGTGACCACCGACCTCATGGCGCGCGCGGACGAGAAGGCGATCTTCATCCACTGCCTCCCGGCGGATCGTGGCTACGAAGTGGACGCCGAGGTCATCGACGGCCCACAGAGCGTGGTGTGGGACGAGGCCGAGAACCGGCTGCACGCCCAGAAGGCGCTGCTGGTGTGGCTGTTGCGACAGGACTGATCGCGCGGGCGCGGCGGGCCTGGAACCGCTTCGACGGTCCCGGGCGGCTTGCGGGCGTCGACCTGGCTCGAGGGCTCGCCGTGCTGGGGATGCTGGCCGCGCATCTGGTGACCATCGACCCGTTCCTCGCCGACGACCCCGCGACGTGGCTCGACGTGGTCAATGGTCGCTCGTCGATCCTGTTCGCCACGCTGGCCGGCCTGTCGATCGCGCTCGTGAACGGCGGCGTCGTCCCCTTGGCCCGACGGGCGCGGCCACGCGCGGCCGCGCGTCTTGCGATGCGGGGGGCCTTGCTGTGGGTCATCGGCGTGCTGCTGGTGATGACGGGCGTGCCGGTCTACGTCATCCTGCCGGCGTACGCGGTGCTGTTCGTTCTTTCTCTGCCGTTCCTCGGCATGCGCGCGCGCGGACTTCTCGTCTCGGCGGCGATCGCGGCCGCGGTCATGCCGTGGACGTTCCCGTTGCTCGACGAAGCGCCGGTCTGGAGCGGACTCGGGGGAGAGGAGCTGCAGGCGCTCGTCGGCTGGGCGTACCCCTTTCCGGTGTGGATCGCGTTCCTGTTGGCCGGAATGGGCCTCGGCCGGCTCGATTTGCGTCGCCTACCGGTGCAGCTGGGCACGACTGCCGCAGGCGCCGCGCTGTGCACCTTCGGGTACGGAGTCGCGATCGTCAGCGGCCCCGCGGTCGCCGCGCAGAGCCCGTATCTCGCCGCGGTGTGGACCGCAGAGGCGCATTCGTCCGGACTGTGGGAGGTCGTCGGCTCCGGGGGCTTCGCGGTTGCGGTCATCGGTCTGAGCCTGCTGCTGTGCCGGACACCTCTGCGGTGGGTCGTCATCCCGATCCGCGCCGTGGGCTCCCTGCCTCTCACGGCGTACGTGGTGCAGATTCTGGTGTGGGCGGTGTTCGCCGCGATCGTGCTCGGCGACACCTCCGATCTCTACGGCGTCCGCGACACCGGGTTGTTCCTTCCGTTGACGCTCGGACTCGTCATCGGTTGCACGGTCTGGGCGCTGCTGATCGGCCGCGGGCCGCTGGAACGGGCGATCGACGGCGTCGTACGCCGGGTCGTGGGCGCGGGCGATCCCTCGGATGCCACGCCCCGAGGAGGGCCGGACCGCCCCGGTGGTGTCGGCCGCCCTCGCTAGGCTGGACCCATGAGCAGCGACACCACCGCGGGTACGAACGAGGGCGCCTTGTGGGGCGCCCGATTCTCGGGTGGTCCCTCGCCCGAGCTGGCGGCGCTGAGTCGCTCGACGCACTTCGACTGGGACCTCGCGCTGTACGACATCGCCGGCTCGCACGCGCACGCTGCGGCGCTGGAGTCGGCGGGCTACCTCTCCGCCGACGAGGCGCGCGACATGCACGTCGGGCTCGACGAGGTGGCCGATCGTGTGCGTGCCGGCACTCTGGTCGCGGCTCCGAGTGATGAGGACGTGCACGGCGCCCTCGAGCGCGTCCTCATCGAAACGGTCGGTCCCGCTCTCGGCGGCAAGCTCCGGGCCGGACGCAGTCGCAACGACCAGATCGCGACCCTCGTGCGCCTGTACCTGCTGGATCATTCGCGCACCATCACGCGAGAGCTGCTGCGTCTGATCGACGCGCTGGTGTCGCAAGCGGCCGCCCATGACTCGGCCATCATGCCCGGCCGCACGCATCTGCAGCACGCGCAGCCCGTCCTGCTCGCCCACCACCTGCAGGCCTATGGATGGGCGCTCGTGCGGGGGATCGAGCGACTGCGGGACTGGTCTGCGCGCGCGTCCGTCTCGCCCTACGGCGGCGGTGCGCTCGCCGGGGCGACGCTCGGACTCGATCCCCAGCTCGTCGCCGACCGCCTCGGTCTCGCGCGTCCCGCGGAGAACTCCCTCGACGGCACGGCGTCTCGCGACGTGGTGGCCGAGTTCGCTTTCGTCGCGGCCATGATCGGTGTGGATCTCTCCCGGCTCGCAGAAGACATCATCCTGTGGAACACGCGCGAGTTCGGGTTCGTCACGCTCGACGACGCCTACTCGACGGGTTCGAGCATCATGCCGCAGAAGAAGAACCCCGACATCGCCGAGTTGGCTCGGGGCAAGGCGGGCCGCTTGATCGGCAACCTCTCGGGGCTTCTGGCGACGCTCAAGGGGCTTCCGCTCGCGTACAACCGTGACCTCCAAGAAGACAAAGAGCCGGTCTTCGACTCGGTGCGCACCCTCGAGGTCGTCCTGCCGGCATTCTCGGGCATGATCTCCACGCTGCAGTTCCACACCGATCGCATGGCCGACCTGGCTCCGCAGGGCTTCTCTCTTGCGACGGATGTTGCGGAGTGGCTGGTGCGCCAGGGGGTGCCGTTCCGCGATGCTCATGAGATCTCCGGCGCCCTCGTCCGGGCGTGCGAGGAGCGGGGGATCGGCCTCGAGCAGGCTGATGACGGGCTGCTGGCATCCATCGATCCGGCGCTGACTCCTCAGGTGCGTGAGGTCCTGACGATCCAGGGCTCCGTGGGAAGCCGGACGGGTGTGGGAGGGACGGCGCCGGAACGCGTATCCGAGCAGCGATCTGAGCTGATCGCGCGTGCTCAGTCCGCCGCGCACGCCGTCGGCCTCAAATAAGCTAAACGCTTATAATTTGACTCGCATAAGTCATACACTGATCGCATGGTCGCCGTCGTCATCGCCGATATCGTCCGCTCGCGCGAGCTGGACGACCGTGCGGGAGCGCAGCGCGCCATCGCGTCGGCGATCACCCGCGTCGAACGCGACGCGCCCTTGGCGATCGTGCCGCTGACGGCCGTCGTCGGCGACGAGCTCCAAGCCGAATACGACAGCATGGCGGACGCGGCGGCGTCGATCCTGCTCATCCGCCTGGCTCTGCCCGACGGCGTCGACTGCCGGTTCGGGGTGGGCGTCGGCGAGGTCCGACCGGTCGAGCTGGGTGACCGGGTGATTCCCGAGGGGCCCGGGTGGTGGGCGGCGAGAGCAGCGATCGAGCGAGTGGAGACGATGCAGCAGCGGATCGCCCCGCTGGCACGGACATGGTTCGAGAGCGCCCCGACCGCCGATGCGTCGACGAGGCAGAGCATCGCTCTCGCGAACGCCTATGCGCTGGCGCGTGATCAGCTGGTGTCGTCGATGAGCGAGCGGACGCGTCGCCTGACGTACGGGCGATGCGTCGGTCGATCGCAGCGCGATCTGGCCGCCGACGAGGGCGTCACGCAATCCGCGGTGTCTCAGGCCTTGGCATCCGCCGGTTCCGCCGCCGTGGTCGAGGGGTTCTTCGCCCTCCGAGCGGGAGCCACCCCGTGATCGCGGCGGGCCTGCTTCTGCTGGCCGTCGGCGGGGTCGACCTCGTGCGTCGCCTGATCCTCCGCCGCCGCGCGGTCGCCTTCGCGGTGGCGGGCATCGCGCTCGTGGCGCTGTCGATCGGAGCGGATGCCGTCGTCGCCGGCATCCTCGCGGTCGCCGTCGCGGCGATCTGGACGTGGCTGGTGCCGGAGGCCGGCTCGGCGCGGACGGGGCTCTGGCCGGTCGGCCTGCTCGGAGCGGCCGTCGCCGCATGCGTGGTCGCCGCGCCGGCACGCGCGCGACCGGGCATCCTGGGCGCGGTGTGGGACGCCTACGGCCCCCGCGCGGAGGTGTCTCTCGACGTCGTTCTGCTGGTCGCCGGCTGCGTGCTGTTCCTTCTGGAATCCGGTAACGCCGTCGTCCGGATCGCTCTGAGGGCCGAGATGGGGGAGCGAGTTCTCCCGACGTCGGGTGACGCACCGACCACCCTGAAGGGCGGACGGCTCATCGGCCCTCTCGAACGCATCCTCGTGTTCGCCCTGACCCTGGCGGGCGCGTACACGCTTCTGGCCGCGGTGCTCGCGGCGAAAGGGATCGTCCGCTTTCCCGAGATCTCGCGTGACGGCGAAGGCGGCGATCGAGCCGAGTACTTCCTCATCGGCAGTCTCGTCAGCTGGGTGACAGCACTGGCCGCGGCATTCGTCGTCTGGTGGGGAGTGCAGGGCGGGTGAACAGCCCTCGGCATCCGGGCTCACCCGCCGCCGCTGATAGCCTGAGAAGGTGTCCACGCCCATCGACGATGCCTCCGTTCGTGCCCTCGATCCCGTGAACGATCCGACGTTCGCGTCGGTGTGGGACGAGCTGGTCTGGCGCGGACTGATTCACGTCTCGACCGATCAGGACGAGCTGCGCGACCTGTTGTCAGGGCCGCCGATCGTCTTCTACTGCGGCTTCGACCCGACGGCGCCGAGCTTGCACCTCGGGAACCTGGTCCAGTTGCTGACGATGCGTCGGCTCCAGCTGGCCGGTCATCGGCCGCTCGGCCTCGTCGGAGGTTCCACGGGCCTGATCGGTGACCCGCGTCCGACCGCCGAGCGCACGCTCAACACTCCCGAGACCGTGGCGGCGTGGGTCGACCGCCTCCGCGCGCAGGTGGAGCGGTTCCTGACCTTCGAGGGCGACAATGCCGCGCGGATGGTCAACAATCTCGACTGGACCGCGCCGCTGAGCGCCATCGACTTCCTCCGCGAGATCGGCAAGCATTTCCGCGTCGGCACGATGCTGAAGAAGGATGCCGTCAGCGCGCGCCTGAACTCCGAGGCGGGCATCAGTTACACCGAGTTCAGCTACCAGATCCTCCAGGGCATGGACTACCTCGAGCTGTACCGCGCCTACGGGTGCGTGCTGCAGACCGGGGGGAGCGACCAGTGGGGCAACCTCACCAGCGGCACCGATCTGGTGCGCCGCGTCGAGGGCGTCTCGGTGCATGCCATCGGCACGCCGTTGATCACGAACAGCGACGGGACGAAGTTCGGCAAGAGCGAGGGCAACGCGATCTGGCTGGATGCCGAGATGTGCAGCCCGTGGACGATGTACCAGTTCTGGCTCAACACCGACGACCGCGATGTCATCGACCGGCTGAAGGTGTTCACGTTCCTCACGCGGGCAGAGATCGACGAGTACTCCCGACGGGTTGCCGAGGAACCCTTCCGGCGGGCCGCGCAGAAGAGGCTGGCGCGCGAGGTGGTGACCACCGTCCACGGCTCTGAGGCCACCGAGGCCGTCATCGCCGCCACGGAGGCGCTGTTCGGGCAGGGTGATCTGACGGCCCTTGATGCCGCGGTCCTGCGCAGCGCGCTCGACGAACTGCCGCACGCCGCTGTGGCTCCCGGCGCGACGGTGGTGGAGGCGCTGACGGCGACGGGCCTCGTCAGCAGTTCGAGCGAAGCCCGGCGAGCGATTGCCCAGGGGGGAGTGTCCCTCGACGGCGCCAAGGTGACCGCCGACGACACGGTCGTGCGAGGGTCGCTGCCCGGAGGCGTCTCCGTCCTCCGGCGGGGCAAGAAGACGCTCGCCGGAGTGTTCCTCGGCTGATGCCCTTCACGCCAAGCCATGCCGTCGTCGCACTTCCCTTCGTGCGCACGCGGCTGGTGCCGGCGGCCGTCGCCGTGGGGGCGATGACCCCCGACCTGCCTCTCTTCGTTCGCGGCATGGTTCCCGATTACACGATGACGCACAACCCGATGTGGCTTCCGGTGACGACGATCGTGGCCTTCGGGTTGCTGCTGGTGTGGCGGTGTGCCCTCCGCCCCGCGGCGCGCGAGCTCGCCCCGCTCCCCGTCGCGGCGCGTCTGCCGGAGCAGTGGGATGCCGGCGCCTCGGCTGCGTTGCGGGAAACGATTGGGGCGGGAGCCTCCGCCCGTGTGTGGCTTGTGGTGTCCCTCGTTCTCGGTGTGGCCACGCACATCGCCTGGGATCTCCTCACGCACGAGGGGCGAGCGGGCGTCCGACTCTTTCCTGTCCTCGAACAATCGTGGGGACCGCTCCCGGCGGTGAAGTGGCTGCAGCACGCGTCGAGCGCCTTCGGGCTGCTGGTGATCTTCGTGTTCGCGGTGGTGTGGCTGGTCCGACGATCGCCGACGCCGATCGTGCGGTCCGTGCCGGGTGTCGTGCGGGTGGTGTGGTGGATCTCGCTGCCCTGTGCGCTTCTGCTGGCCAGCGGCCTCGCTCTCGCGGTGAGTGGCGGGTTCGACGCGGACTTCACCCCCACCCACGTGATCTACGGAGTCCTGACCAAGGTCGCGACCGCCTGGGCCGTCGCCACCGTCGCGCTCGCCCTCGTCATTCAGGTGCGCCGTCGACGCTAGTTCCGCGTGTTTCCGCGGGTGGGGGTGTGCGACACGCCCGGGGTGTGGGGTGGATTGGACGGATGGGTGGGATCC
>NZ_JAROCE010000005.1:0-127561 GCF_046064585.1 Microbacterium mcarthurae
GAACTCATCGGCGGACACCTCATCGGCCCCGACGTCTCCGAACTCCTCCCCGAACTCACCCTCGCCCAGAAATGGGACCTCACCGCTCTCGAGGCGGCGCGGAACGTGCACACGCACCCGACGCTTTCCGAGGGCCTTCAGGAGGCCTTCCACGGTCTCGTCGGTCACATGATCAACCTCTGAGCCCACCCGGCTGCACGAACAGACGGCCCCCGTCCGCTCTCCGGAGCGGGACGGGGGCCGTCTGCTGTCTGGTGTCCTCGGCGTCAGTGGCCGAGCGCGCGGGCCAGCTTGGACCCGGATGCCGCCGGACGACCGCCCGCGGCGAACACCGCGGCGTCGACCGCGGCGAACAGTGCCGCCCGTCCGGCCTCATCCGCGGGGCCGGCGGGGCCGAGCTCGACCTCCCACTCGCGCCACTCGGACTCCACGCCGCGGCGCTCGTCGCGCGCGCGAACACGGTCGTCGACGAACTCGGCGACCACGCCCCCGTCGGCGTCCTGCAGAGCGTAGGCGGTGCGCTGATTGCGCACGCGCGCGAGCGGCAGGAACGGTGCGCGCGCCCAGGCGGCCACGGCATCCTGGATCACTTCCGGCATCACGGGGTCGGCATCCGGATCGCTGATGTCTCCGAGGGGCCAGTGCGTCTCGGAACGGCCCCCCGCCGCGGGAGCCTTGACGTGCCAGCCCTGGTCGGGGCCGCCCAGTCGGCGGCGCACCGCGACACCGTTGCGCGCCAGGTCGGCGTCAGCGGTGTCGAGATACCGCGCATCGAGATCGCGCGGCTCAGGGGCGCCGACGCGCGCGACGCCGGGAAGACGCGACCAGTCGGGAAGAGGGGTGTCGGTGTCGACGTCGTACTTGGACTCGACCTCGACCGACGACGACCCCGGGGAGGGAGCGCTCAATCGTCGCGCTCGTTCGCTTCGCGATTGATCTCCTCGGTCTCCTCGAAGTAGGTGAAGACCGCCTGCGTGGGACCGTCGGCGTCGCCGGTGTTCTCGAGTCCGCCGTCGCGACGGTAGACGAGCTGCCCCTCGCTGTAGGGCATGATCAGCGTGTCGTCCGACTCGTTCTCGAGCGGGATCACCTGCCCGTCGAGCGGGCCTCCGGTCAGTCGTGCAATAGCCATGGCCCCAGCGTAGACCGGGCCCCGGGAGCGGACCCGTGCCTTGACACCCCTGACCTAGACTCGCTCGGGTGACGAGCGCGGACCTCCCCGGTGACAGGCCCTTCGTTCTTCTCGCGACCCGTGCGCAGGACGGACCCGCGGACGAGGAGTACGCGCTGTTCCTGCGCTTCACCGGCCTGCCGCCCGAGCGTCTCCGGCGTGTCCGCCTCGAACGCGAACCGATGCCCGAGATCGACCTCGACGAGGTGTCCGGCATCCTGGTGGGCGGGAGCCCCTTCAACGCCTCGGATCCGTCGGAGAGGAAGTCCGCCGTCCAGCGACGGGTCGAGGCGGAGATGGCCGCACTCGTAGACGAGGTCGTCGCGCGAGACGCTCCCTTCCTCGGCGCCTGCTACGGCGTCGGGACCCTCGGCACCCACCTGCGCGCGCCCATCGACGGCACGTTCGCCGAGCCGATCAGCGTGGTGGACGTCACCCTCTCCGCCGCCGGCCGCGCCGACCCGCTCCTGCGGGGCATGCCCGACACCTTCGCCGCGTTCGTGGGACACAAGGAGGCGATCTCCTCCCTGCCCGGGACCGCGACGCTGCTCGCCTCTTCCTCGACCTGCCCCGTGCAGATGTTCCGCGTGGGCGAGAACGTGTACGCCACGCAGTTCCACCCCGAGCTCGATCTCGATGGCATCATCACGCGCATCCACGCGTACGCGTCGTTCGGCTATTTCGCCGCGGACGAGCTCGACCTCACCCTCGCCGCCGTACGGCGCGCGCCCGTCACGGCGACCGGTGGCATCCTGCGCGCATTCGCCGAACGCTACGCCCGCTGAATCGGGGTGCGCCGAACCACCGGCACCGAGGCCGTGATCGCGGGTCGCACCCGCCGCAGCTGGGGCTCGAGGCCGAGGTCGACGAGTACGATGCGACCGGCCAGCTCAGGGCCGTGACCGCGCAGCAGACCCGCCTTCACGGCGCCGAACGTCACGGTGATCGTGGCGGGGAGCACCGCGGCATCCGCCTCTCCGGTGTCGGGATGCAGGCCGCTCGGGACGTCCACGGCGATGACGCGGGTACGCCCGTCGTCGGCCGCGGGACGCAGCACCTCGACGACAGCGCGAGCCGTACCGCGCAACCGCGGGTCGGCGGACGCCCCGATTCCGAG
The DNA here is from genome assembly GCF_046064585.1 of Microbacterium mcarthurae. NCBI lineage: Bacteria > Bacillati > Actinomycetota > Actinomycetes > Micrococcales > Microbacteriaceae > Microbacterium > Microbacterium mcarthurae. Next base: position 2,289 of record NZ_JAROCE010000005.1, read on the forward strand.
GATGCCGTCGACGACCAGGGTGTGATCGGAGTCGGCGGCGCACACGTTGGAGGCATCACGGATCCGAGCGCCCGCGGCGACGGCCGCGTCGAGCGCCTCTCGATGCACGCGGTCACGGGTGAGGACGATGTCCACGCGCGTCGCCCGTCGGACGAACTCGGCCGCGGCGAACAGCGCGTCACCGCCGTTGTCGCCCGAACCGGCGAGCACCAGGACCGGGCCCGGCGTCTGAGCGAGCTCCTCCTCGACAACGTCCGCCAGGGCCCGCGCGGCCTCGCGCATGAGCGGGCGTCCCTCCGCGATGAGCGGCGCCTCAGCCGCCCGGATCGCGTCGGCGGTGTACGCGACGGTTCCCTGGGTCATGGAGCCACCCTAGACGCGCCCTCCCGGCGTCCGCTGCCTGGGGTACGCTACGCGGTCTTCGCGGCGTCCTTGGCCGACGTCGTCTCGCGCTCGCGTGCCTCCGCCTCGCGCGCGGCGTTCAGTTCGCCCACGGCCGCCTGCACTCCCCGTTCGGCGCGCTGCACGCGGAACTGCACGAGAGTCTCAGCGCCGTACTTGGTCCGCACGCGGTCCTCGTCCTCCTCGTGTCCCACCGTGATGTAGGCGCCGGCGATGAGGATCACCTGGCTGGAGAGGTTCAGCCAGAGGAGCAGAGCAATGAGGGCGGCGAACGTCGCCAGGAGAGGATTGCTGCTCGCTCCCCCGACGAACAGTCCCGAGAGCTGCTGGAGGGCGACGAGCCCGATGCCGCCGAGGAGCGCTCCCCGCAGGAGTGTGCCGCGCCGCACGCGTAGTCCCGACAGGAGCGCGAACGCCGCGGCGATCGCCGCGGTATCGAGCGCGAGCACGACGAGCGTCGAGACCAACCACGTCAGGGCGCCGGTGACCCACGAATCCGCCGAGATACCGAGCAGGTCGCGGACCACGGTCAGTCCTGCCGTCGCCAGGAACGTGACGCCCGCGGCGGCCGCGAGAGCGACGCCGATGCCGACCGCGACCAGAAGGTTGCGCAGGAGCACCCACACGATGAACGTGTCCTCGGTGGTGATGTCGGCGATCTGGCGCAGCGCCGAGCGCAGAGATCCGATCGCCCCGATGGCCGCGCCGACGAGGCCGATGGAGCCGAGGACGCCCGCGACCGTGAAGCCGGTCGGCGCCTGGATCGCGGTGACGTCGATGAGCCCGTCCGGCCCGACGAGTCCGGGCACGACGCTGTCGACCGCGCGCACCAGAGCCGCGAGGCCGTCGGGGTTCCCCGACAACCACAGCGCCGCGAACGAGAATCCGATGAGCACGCCGGCGAAGACGCTGAACAGTGTGCGATAGGTCACGCTGTCGGCGAGCATGGGTCCGCGTCGGCCGGAGTAGACGAGGTATGCGCGCACAAGACGTCGGCGCAGCGCCCACGCGGTGACGCGACGGATCAAGTCAGCCATTCCCCCAGGCTAGGCGGGCTCCGCCGATTCACCGCGGAGGCTTGACCGGCGGCAGCGCGTCACCACATCACGCCCAGCAGCGCCCACCACGTGCCCATCAGAAGGGGTGGACCGAGTGCGATCGGGATGCCTCGCGCTCCCGCGAGCACCGTGCCCACGGCCGCGGTGCCGCCGCAGATCACTCCGGCACCGAGGCCCGTCACCACGGCATCCCACCCGAACCAGCCCAGGTGCGCTCCCGCGAGAGCGGCGAGTGTCACGTCTCCCCCGCCGATGTCGGACGGTCGTGCCCGATGGAGGGCGAGGAGGACGACGAACGCGAAGGCCGCCGCTGCCCACACCCCCGTCAGTCGCTCGGGCACCGCGCCGGTGAGCGCAGCGGATGTCAGCAGCGCGAGGGCGCACGCGAGCCCGGGGAGGACGAGGATGTGCGGCAGCCTGTGGTGGCGGAGGTCGAAGACGGCGAGGACGAGTGAGAGCGCCCCGAAGACGACCAGGGCGACGCCGAGCATCGCGCTACGCGTCGATGACCGACAGGTGGACCCGCACGATCCCGTCCGGCGGAATCCCCTCGCGATCGCGCACCGCGCGCTTGAGTGGCAGAACGTACCTGCCGTCGGACTGGGGGAACACGGACGTCCGCCATGTCGACGTCCCGATCGTGGCCTCGACGCGCACGCCGCCGAAGCCCCGACGGTACGTCTGGGTCTCGCTCACGGCCTCGCTGAGCTCGAGAGGCAGCGCGACGAAGTACCACGCGCTGTCGAGCCGGGCCTCCCAGCGGAAGACCTCTCCCTCGAACTCCACGATCACGACGTCTCCTTCCGACGCCGTCACCCTACCGGCGCGGGGGCGGCGGATCCGCTCTCGCTTCCCCGGGGAGGAGCCGTCGAGACCACAACGACCACTTTCCGGACGTTGACCTCTCCCTGTGCGAGGATCGGCGGAATGGATGCCGTCCCCGCGCTCACCGAGGTCCCCTCTCCGCAGTTCGTCATCGTGGGCGACAACGTCCGCCTCGCCACCTACTCCTGGGGCGATCCGGATGCCGCGACCGTGCTCTGCGTCCACGGATTCGGTTCGAGCACGCGCGACAACTGGGTGAACACGGGGTGGGTGCGTGATCTGCTGCGCGCGGGTTTCCGCGTGCTGGCGGTCGACCAGCGTGGTCACGGTCTGAGCGACAAGCCGCACGAGGCGGACGCGTACCGCATGAGCGCGCTGGTCTCCGACCTGGTCGCGGTGCTCGACACCTACCTCGTCGACCAGGTGCGCTACCTCGGGTACTCCCTCGGCGGAAGGGTCGGCTGGCAGCTCGCGGTGGACGCCCCCGAGCACGTGGAACGCGCGGTGCTGGGCGGCATCCCCGATGGCCGACCGCTCGCGCGACTCCGGGTCGATCAGGCGCGCGCGTTCCTGGATCGCGGCGAACCCGTCCGGGATGCCACCACTCAGCGGTACGTGTCGCTGGCCGAACGCGTGCCCGGCAACGACCTGCGCGCGCTCGTCGCGATCGCCGAGGGGATGCGCCTGGGCGAGACGGATCCCGATCCCGCGGCGCCTCCGATGCAGCCCGTCCTCATCGCGACGGGCACGGAGGACCCCATCTACGACCAGTCCGCGCATCTGGCGAGCCTGCTGCCGCGCGGCGAGTTCGTCGACATCCCCGGGCGGCACCACGTCAACGCCCCCGGCGCGCGCACCTTCCGCGAGGCGGGGATCGCGTTCCTCTCCCGCACCCTCTGACTCACCGGCGACCCGCGCGGGTGCCGCGCTCAGTTCGCGGTGACGCTCAGACGCGGCGCGCTCGGAGCGGACGGCGCCACCACCTGCAGACCCACGCGGACCGTCTGATCGGGGGCGAGCGATCCCGCCCACCCGTCGCCGCGACAGGTGATCGTCGACGACCGGATGCCACATGTCATGCCCCACGCGTTGGTCACCGCCGTCGCCCCGGGCGATTCCCACGACACCGACCATGACGCGACCGGTCCGGTGGCGCGCACCGTGAGTTCGCTGACGTAGCCGTCCCCCCACGCGCTCTGCGGGATCCACGTGACGGCGACCGCGGGAGAGGAACCGGCGGTGGGTCGGGGCGTGGGAACGGGCGTGACCGTGGGTTTCGGGGAGACCGAGGGACTGATCGTCGGTTTCGGAGACGCGGTGGGGGTCACCGTGGGCTTCGGAGAGGCCGTGGGCTTCGGGGTCGCGGTCGGTGAAGGCTGCGGCGCGGGCGTGAGGATCGGACGGAGGGCGGCGAGTTTCGCGATCTGGAGAGTGCGCCAGTCGTCGGCGACGAGGCCGCCCGTGTCTCCGCTGTTGGGGTTGAACGACCAATAGGCGTAGCTGATCCTGCGCTGCGCCAGGTAGTCGACGAGCGTCGCCAGCCACGCTCTGTCGCTCGCTGTCTCGAGCTTCGTTCCGAACTCGCCCAGCAGCACCGGTGCGATGTTCTCCTTCGCGAGGTACCCCCAGTTGGCATCCCAGACGGCGGGGAGGTTCGCCGGGTACCGCGGGTCCGAGAACCACTGCTGCGCGTACACCGATGCCGGGTAATCATGGGGCGAGTAGACGACGCGGTTCTTCACCGACAGGGTCACGGGAGCGGACCGGACGTCCTTCAGCCCGCCGCCCCACCACGTGCTCGTGCCGTCGTTCTGCCTTTCGACACCCTCGACGATGATGAGGAGCCGAGGGTTGACGGCCAGCACCGCATTGCCCGCACGGGTCGCGGCGGCGCGCCAGTCGCGAGCCGGGTCGCCGCAGTTCCAGCACGCGGGGCCATGCGGTTCGTTGTGCAGATCGACACCGATGACGGTGGAGTCGTTCTTGTAGCGGGCGGCAAGCATCGTCCAGTCGTCGATCCACCGCTTCTCGGGGTACTGCGCGGTGTACCAGAGCTCGCTCTGCGCTCCCGAATCCGGCCGGTGGCGGTCGAGGATCACCGACAGCCCGTGCGCCTTCGCGCGGGCGATCACGGTGTCCATGAGCTTCAGCGGGGTGAGCGAGACCAGGCCGGGGTTGGCGTTGGCGTCGATCGATGTGGTGCGCCCGGCGGCGAGGCATTCGTTCGAGAAGGGCAGACGCACGGTGGTGAAGCCCATCGCCGCGATCTTGGCCAGACCCTCATCGAGCGGGATGGACCACAGCCCGTGCGGGGCGCAGTTCGACGTCTCCATCCCGAACCACGCGACGGCCTTGATCGTGTACGGGGCACCCGTGGCGGTGACGATGGTCGCACCGCGGGTGGAGAGCCAGCCCGGCAGACTCGCGGCCGAGGCGGCCGGAGCCGCCACCACGCCCGCCAGCAGCAGACCGGTCACCGCGGCGACCGCGGCGAAACGCGTCCACACGCGTCTCAGCGCCGTGTGCCGTTCCGTCATCTCCGCCCCCGCTCGTCCCGGTCATCGTAGCGGTCCGCGCGGCTCGCGGAACGCCCGCGCGATAGCGCCAATCCCGGCGAGCGGTGCGCCCTGTGCACGACGAGGGCGAGGTGCAGGGCGGCCACGACCTCGCCGTCATCGAGGTCGACGCCCAGCAGGCGCTCGGCGAGGTCGAGGCGCTGGTAAAACACCGACCGCGACACGTGCGCGGCCGCCGCGGCCGCCGTGCGGTTGCCGGGGTGGGCGACGATCGCCGACAGCGCCGCGAGCAGATCACGGCGCCGGGCGGGCGCAGCGGCGAGCACCGGCGCGAGGAGGCTTTCGCCGTGTTCGAGGAGGCGGTGATCGCCGCGCAGCGACGATACGAACCGGACGAGCGGATGCCGGACCACCCAGTGCACGGCCCCCTCGCGGAGGTCGCCCACCTCGGCGAGGTCCAGGGCCTGCTCGAGCGAGTCCAGCACGCGCGGCACGGCGTCCTCCGCGGGAGCGCCCTCCACCCGGGGTCCTACCGATACCCGCGGGGGCGGTCCGTCACCGCGCAGCCGGGCGTGGAAACGGTCGGCGGCCGCGCCGGCGAACGCCGTCGCCGAGGGAACGGCCACGAGCACCGGCATCCATCCCGCGGCGCGCTCGTCCGCGCCTCGCGGAGAGCCACACAGGGCGCGACCCCCGACGACGTCCGCGGCGGCCTCGACGTCTTCGGCGGCGGCTCCGTCGATCGCCAGGCCGAGAAGCGCTGTTCCGGGCAGGTCGATGCGCGCGGCCCCGAGCAGCGCGGCGACCTCGTCGGCGGAGCCGTAGCGACCTCCGAGCAGCGCGTCCATCAGACGACGTCGCCCCAGACGGGCCCAGTCGTCGCCGTCCGGGTCGGCGAGACGCCCCAGCGCCAGCGCCGTCGCACCCTGCTCGAGCACCGCGCGGCGCCCGGCGGGATGTCCGGGGCCTGCCAGCGCGACGAGCGTCGCCCAGCGGATGCCGCGCGCCTCGACCGGCACGATGGAGCGGCCGTCGTCGCCGTCGTCACCGAGCCGACGCGACCGTTCCTGCCAGTCGCGCAGCACGGCAGGGTCGGCATCCGCGAGCCCTGCCACGATCACCTCGTGCGCGAGCGACTCCAGGACGACCGGCGCGCGCAGCGTGTGCGCCAGACGCTCGACGATGTAGTCGGCGGGCGCGCCGCGCAGCGCCAGCGAGGTGAAGAGCGTCCGCACGTCGTCGCGGGCCCGCAGTGCCGCCGTCTGGTCGTCGATGATGCGCCGGTGCACCTCCTCGGTCACGCTCACGAACTTGATCTCGCGGTGCAGGGCGATCAGGGCGAGCCCGGCGGCGGAGGCGGCTTCGACCACGACGGCCGGGACGTAGCGGTAGTGCGCGCCGAGTTCGATCACCACTCCGACCAGCCCCGCCCGGACGAACTCGCCCACGAGCGCGCGAAGCTCCGCCGGTTCCGCCGGCCACGCCGACGCGGTCGTCAGCAGCAGCTCGCCCCCTTCGAGCAGGCGCGCCACCCCGGGGCTGTCCGAGACGTGGACCCATCGCACGGGGGCCGACAGCGCCGCCCCTCCCACGAGGACCTCGGGCGCACCGGCGGACAGGGCCGAAGACTCCAGCACTTCCGCGAGCGGTGGGAGCCCCCGCTCGAGGAGAGCATCGGGCGCATCCGGACGATCTGTTCGGGAACGCCCATCTTCGCGACGATCAGCCACGCGCGTTCCCCCGTTTCCGTGCCGCAGAATCGGCAGTGAACACCCTACGACGCTTCCGGTCGATCTGTCCGGCCCGGCGCATTTCTCGAGGAGGATCCGCATGACCGTCATCCACCACCACATCGCCGGCACGGCGCGCGGCGAAGCGGCACGCACGGGCGATGTCTTCGACCCCGCCACGGGCAGGGTGCAGGCGCAGGTCGCCTTCGCCTCGACGGCGGAGGTGGAGGAGGCGATCGCGGCCGCGAAGGCCGCACTCCCCGGGTGGCGGGCGACGAGCCTCATCAAGCGGGCCGACGTGTTCTTCCGCCTCCGCCACCTCCTCGTCGAACGCACCGACGAGCTCGCCGCGATCATCACCGCCGAGCACGGCAAAGTCCTCTCGGATGCCAAGGGCGAGATCAGCCGGGGAATCGAGAACGTGGAGTTCGCCGCGGGCCTGGTGCACCTGCTCAAGGGGGAGCACGCCGAGCAGGTCAGCCGCGGCGTGGACGTGCACTCGGTGAAGCAGCCCGTCGGCGTGGTGGCCGCGATCACTCCGTTCAACTTCCCCGTGATGGTTCCGCTGTGGATGACCGCCTCGGCGATCGCGTGCGGCAACACCGTCGTGCTCAAGCCCAGCGAGAAAGACCCCTCGGCCGCGATCTTCCTCGCGAAGCTGTACGAGGAGGCGGGGCTCCCGGCCGGTGTCCTCAACGTCGTGCACGGCGACAAGGTCGCCGTCGACGCGCTGCTGGACTCCCCCGACGTCCGCGCCGTGAGCTTCGTCGGCTCGACCCCGATCGCCAAGTCCATCTACTCCCGCGCCGCCGAGAACGGCAAGCGCGTGCAGGCCCTCGGCGGGGCCAAGAACCACATGGTCGTCATGCCCGACGCCGACCTGGACTCCGCCGCCGACGCCGCGGTCTCGGCCGCCTACGGCTCCGCCGGCGAGCGCTGCATGGCGGTGTCGGTGCTCGTGGCGGTGGGCGACGAGGTCGCCGACGCGCTCGTCGAGAAGGTGGCATCCCGCATCGAGGGCCTGAAGATCGGCCCCGGGACGGATGCCGCGAGCGAGATGGGTCCGCTCATCACGCGCGAACACCGCGACAAGGTCGCCTCGTACGTCACCGGCGCGGCGGGGGAAGGCGCCGAGGTGGTCGTCGACGGCACGACGCAGCAGTTCGACGGGGACGGCTTCTTCATCGGCGTCTCGCTCGTGGACCAGGTCGCCCCCGGCATGAAGGTGTACGACGACGAGATCTTCGGACCCGTCCTCTCGGTCGTCCGCGTGAAGACGTACGACGAGGCCGTGGAGCTGATCAACTCCAGCCCCTTCGCCAACGGCACCGCCGTGTTCACGCGCGACGGCGGCACGGCCCGTCAGTTCGAGTTCGACATCGAGGTCGGCATGGTGGGTGTCAACGTGCCCATCCCGGTTCCGGTCGGAGCCTTCTCGTTCGGCGGCTGGCGCAACTCGCTCTTCGGCGACTCGCACATCTACGGCCCCGAGTCCATCCACTTCTACACGCGCAGCAAGGTCGTCACGACCCGCTGGCCCGACCCCAGCGAGAGCCAGATCAGCCTCGGCTTCCCCAGCAACCACTGACCCGCGGCATCCGGAAAGGAACGACCATGACCCTGACCTCCCCCGACCTCGCCGCCGACGCGCAGGTCCGCGCCGACGACCGCGCCCACGTCTTCCACTCGTGGAGCGCACAGGCGCTCATCGACCCGCTCCCCGTCGCCGGCGGCGAGGGCGCGACGTTCTGGGACCACGCCGGTAACGGCTACCTCGACTTCTCGTCGCAGCTGGTGAACCTCAACCTCGGCCACCAGCACCCCGACCTGATCGCGGCGATCCAGCGCCAGGCCGGTGAGCTGGCCACCATCCAGCCCGCGATGGCCAATGGCACGCGCGGCGAGCTCGCCCGCCTCATCTCCGAGGTCGCGCCGGAGGGCTTCTCCAAGGTGTTCTTCACCAACGGCGGAGCGGATGCCAACGAGAACGCCGTGCGCATGGCGCGCCTGGTGACCGGCAAACGCAAGGTGCTGGCGATGTACCGCAGCTACCACGGCAACACCTCCACCGCGATCACCCTCACCGGTGACCCGCGGCGCTGGGCGAACGAGCCCGCCGATGCGTCGGTCGTCCACTTCTTCGGTCCGTACGTCTACCGTTCGGCGTTCCACGCGTCCTCCGAGGAAGAGGAGACCGCGCGCGCCCTGCAGCACCTCGAGCAGACGATCATCCTCGAGGGTGCGTCGACGATCGGCGCGATCATCCTCGAGACCGTCGTCGGCACGAACGGCGTGCTGGTCCCCCCGCCCGGCTACCTCCCGGGCGTGCGGGCGCTGTGCGACAAGTACGGCATCGTCTACATCGCCGACGAAGTGATGGTCGGATTCGGCCGTATCGGCGAATGGTTCGCGATCGACGCGTTCGACGTCGCGCCCGACCTCATCACTTTCGCAAAGGGCGTGAACTCGGGCTACGTGCCGCTGGGCGGAGTGGTGATCTCGGATGCCATCGCGAGCCACTTCGACACCGTGACCTTCCCGGGTGGTCTGACGTACTCGGGGCACCCCCTCGCGTGCGCCCCCGGTATCGCCACGTTCGAGGTGTTCCGTCGCGACGGGATCCTCGAGCGGGTGCGCGACCTCGGCGAGCGCGTCGTCGGCCCGCGTCTGCACGAGATGGCCGAGAAGCACCCGTCTGTCGGCGAGGTGCGGGGCCGGGGCCTGTTCTGGGCGATCGAACTCGTGCGCGACCGTGAGACGCGGGAGCCGCTCGTCCCCTTCAACGCCGCGGGGGCCGACGCGGCGCCGATGGCCGCTTTCGCGGCGGCGTGCAAGAAGGCGGGCCTGTGGCCCTTCACGCACTTCAACCGGGTCCACGTCGCTCCCCCGCTCGTCATCTCGGAGGCGGATCTGGTGCGCGGGCTCGACATCATCGACGAAGCCCTCGCCGTCGCCGACGAGGCGGCTGCGGCATGAGGGTTCTGCGAAACGTCGTCGACGGTGTGTCGGCCGCCTCGGCCGGGCGCCTGCTCGACCTCGTCAGCCCCGTCACCGGAGAGGTGTACGCCCAGGCGCCATGCTCGACCGAGGAAGAGGTGGATGCCGCTTTCGCCGCGGCATCGCGCGCTTTCGCGTCGTGGCGACTGACGACGCCCGCGGTGCGACAGCTCGCGCTCTTCCGGCTCGCCGATGCGCTCGCCGACCACGCGGAGGAGTTCGCCGATCTCGAATCGGAGGACACCGGCAAGCCCCGCGCGACGCTGGTCGCCGACGAGATCGACCAGTCCGTCGACCAGCTGCGCTTCTTCGCCGGAGCCGCACGCGACCTCGACGGACGCGCGGCCGCCGAGTACGCGGAAGGCTTCACGTCCTACGTGCGGCGCGAACCGATCGGCGTGGTGGCGCAGGTGACACCGTGGAATTACCCGCTCAACATGGCGATCTGGAAGATCGCCCCCGCACTCGCCGCCGGGAACACCGTCGTGCTCAAGCCCAGCGAGACCACACCGCAGACCACGGTGCGTCTGGCGGAGCTGGCATCCGAGATCCTTCCGCCGGGGGTGTTCAACGTCGTCCTCGGCGACCGTGAGACCGGTCGCGCCCTCGTCGAGCACCCGACGCCGCAGCTCGTGGCGATCACCGGCTCGGTGCGCGCGGGCATGCAGGTCGCCGAGTCCGCGGCGCGGCAGGTCAAGCGCGTCCACCTCGAGTTGGGCGGCAAAGCGCCCGCCATCGTCTTCCCGGACGCCGACCTGGATGCCGCGACCGCCGGAATCGCGCAGGCGGCGTTCTTCAACGCCGGTCAGGACTGCACGGCGGCGACGCGCCTGCTCGTGCACGCCTCTCTTCACGACGAGCTGGTCGAGCGGCTCGTCGCCTACGTCGCGGACCACGTGCGCGTGGGCGCCCCCGACGACCCCGCGGCCTTCTTCGGACCGGTCAACAACTCCGACCAACTGGCACGGGTGCGGGGATTCATCGATCGACTGCCCACGCACGCGCGCGTCGTGACCGGCGGCACGCGCGTCGGGGACACCGGCTGCTTCTTCGCGCCCACGATCGTCACGGGGCTGCGGCAGGACGACGAGCTCGTGCAGCAGGAGGTGTTCGGACCGGTCCTCGCGGTGCAGTCGTTCGACGACGACGGTGAGGCCCTCGCGCGGGCCAACGACGTGCCCTACGCGCTCGCGGCATCCGTCTGGACCCGCGAGCACGGCCGGGCGATGCGCTTCAGCCGCGACCTCGACTTCGGGTGCGTGTGGATCAACGCCCACATCCCGTTCGTCTCGGACATGCCGCACGGGGGGTTCAAGCACTCCGGATACGGCAAGGACCTCTCGGTGTACGGCTTCGAGGACTACACGCGCATCAAGCACGTGATGTCGAGCCTGGCCTGAGCTCAGACGCCGGGCGTCCCCGTCTCCTCGGCGGCGTCCGGCGTGTCGCCGCCCGCGGCCGCGTCCGGCACCGTCGGTGCCGTGCGCAGTGCGTTCACGCGGCGCGCATGTCCCACCGCGCCCTCGAACCCGGCATCCGGGTCGTCCATCAAGGCCCCCGTCGCGAGCGCGTGCACGCGGACGTCCTCATCGTCGGACTCCGCCGCCCTGTCGACGGTCGGACGCGCGTCCTCGCCGATCATCACGAAGGCGCGGCTGAGGCTCCGGCGCGTCTCGATCTCGCCCCGACCGAAATGCTGAGCGAGCGCGGCGGCGAGCGCGGTCCGCTCGGCATCGGGCACGAGGCCCGCCGCCGTCCGCCACGCCGCGCGCGCGACGGACGGCTCCTCGTCGTGCAGAAGGGCGGGTGTGATCGCCGACCACGTGTCCGGGTCGCGGATCTTCGACAGCGTGTGCAGCCCCTGGCTGCGGGCCTGCGGAAACGGCGAAGCGAGCTCGGGCAGCACCGCGGAGATGACCTTGGCGGTGTCGTGGCGAGTCAGCGCCCACGTGAGCATGTCGCGCACGAAGAAGTCGGGCTCGACCGCGCAGCGATCCACGAGCACCTCGATGAACACGTCGTCCGGGCGCGTACCGGCATCCATCGCCGCCCGCAGGCGCAGCGAAGCGTCGTCCCGCTCCAGTGCGGCCCGAAGGCCTGCCGTGATGTCACCGTCGGCCATCCGTGGCCCTCCGTTCGTCGCCCCGCCCAGCTTGACACGCGCCGACGCCAACGGCGCCGTTCGGCAGGGAATGACCCGCGAACGACGGTTTCCGCAGTGTTACGTTTCGAGAAGACTCGATTTCATCATTGAGTAACCGACGAGACCGCTGATACCGTCGCCCCATCATGAGCATCTCCGCGGAACGGCGTCCGGTTCTCGACAGCGTGTCGAAGGCCATCGTCGAGCAGCTGCAGGAGGACGGCCGCCGCTCCTACGCCGAGGTCGGCAAGGCCGTCGGCCTCAGCGAGACCGCCACTCGCCAGCGCGTGCAGAAGATGCAGGACGCCGGCATCCTCCAGATCGTCGCGGTCACCGACCCGCTGCAGCTCGGCTTCGCCCGCCAGGCGATGATCGGCGTTCGAGTCTCCGGTGACACGCGGGTCGTGGCGGCGGAGATGGCCGAGCTCCCCGGCGTCACCTACGTCGTTTCGACCGCGGGTTCGTTCGATCTGCTCGTCGAGGTCGTCTGCGAGAGCGACGACGACCTCATCGACCTGCTCAACGATCGCATCCGGTCGCTTCCCGACGTGGTGGCGACCGAGACGTTCGTGTATCTGAAACTCCACCGACAGCTCTACAACTGGGGAACGCGATGACGCTTCACGAAATCGACCTGCAGTCCGACCTCCAGGCGAAGGCCCGCGACCACCTGTGGATGCACTTCGCGCGCCAGTCGGTGATGACCGACGGACCCGGCGTTCCCATCATCGTCAAGGGCGAGGGACACCACATTTGGGATGCCGCGGGCAAGCGGTACATCGACGGCCTCGCGGGCCTGTTCGTGGTCAATGCCGGTCACGGTCGTCGCCGCATCGCCCAGGCCGCCGCGAAGCAGGCGGAGGAGCTGGCGTTCTTCCCGCTGTGGTCGTACGCCCACCCGGCCGCGATCGAGCTCGCCGACCGCCTCGCCCATCTCGCCCCGGGCGACCTCAATCACGTCTTCTTCTCCACCGGCGGTGGAGAGGCGGTCGAGACCGCGTTCAAGCTCGCCAAGCAGTACTGGAAGACGCAGGGCAAGCCCACCAAGCACAAGGTCATCTCCCGCGCCATCGCCTACCACGGCACGACGCAGGGCGCCCTCGCCATCACGGGCCTGCCCGTGATGAAGCACATGTTCGAGCCCGTCACCCCGGGCGGTTTCCGCGTGCCCAACACGAACTACTACCGCGCCGCGGAGTCCGGCTTCGGCGGCGGGACGCCCGAGGAATTCGGCCTGTGGGCCGCCGATCGCATCGAGCAGATGATCCAGTACGAGGGCCCCGAGACGGTCGCCGCCGTGTTCCTGGAACCGGTGCAGAACGCCGGCGGCTGCTTCCCCGCCCCGGCCGGATACTTCCAGCGCGTGCGGGAGATCTGCGACAAGTACGACGTGCTACTCGTCAGCGACGAAGTCATCTGCGCGTTCGGACGCCTGGGCTACTACTTCGGAGCCGAGGCCTACTCCTACCAGCCCGACATGATCACCTTCGCCAAGGCCGTCACGAGCGGGTACTCACCGCTGGGCGGCACGATCGTGAGCGACCGCGTGTACGAGCCGTTCGCGCACGGCGACTCCTCCTTCCCGCACGGATACACGTTCGGCGGGCACCCGGTCTCGTCCGCCGTCGCGATGGAGAACCTCGACGTGTTCGAAGAGGAGGGGCTGTTGCAGAACGTGCGCACGAACTCCCCCGTCTTCCGTTCGACGCTCGAGAAGCTGCTCGATCTCCCCATCGTCGGTGACGTGCGCGGCGACGGGTACTTCTTCGGCATCGAGTTGGTGAAGGACAAGGTCACCAAAGAGACCTTCGACGACGACGAGTCCGAGCGGCTCCTGCGTGGATTCCTCTCAAAGGCGCTCTACGACGCCGGGCTGTATTGCCGCGCCGACGACCGCGGCGACCCCGTCATCCAGCTCGCTCCGCCCCTGACCATCGGTCCGTCCGAGTTCGACGAGATCGAGCAGATTCTGCGCTCCGTCCTCACCGAAGCCTGGACGCGCCTCTGACGCGGAAGCGGATGCCGCCCCACCCCGGTGGCATCCGCTTCTTCCTCACCCGCTCCCACCCGGAGCGGTGCACCGCCGCATCACCCGACATCACTCGCCCCGGTCGGATCCGCCCGATCCCGACCCGCCCCTCAAGGAGTAGCCACGAACGAGAACATCGGTGCCGCCGTGTCGGCGCCCTCTGCCTCGGGCGCGAAACTCGCCCGCACCCTGGGACTCTGGTCCATCGTGGGTCTGGGTCTGGGTTACATGACCCCGACCGTCGTGTTCGACACCTTCGGCCTCGTCGCCGAGGAGACCAACAACGTCGTACCCGCCGCGTACGCGGTCGCCCTCATCGTGCTGGTCTTCACCGCCGTCAGCTACGGAAAGATGGTGCGCGCCATCCCCAGCGCGGGCTCGGCGTACACATACGCTCGCGAATCGATCCACCCGGGCGTCGGTTTCGTCGTCGGCTGGACCGCGCTCATCGACTACATGCTTCTGCCGATGGTGAACGCGCTCATCCTCCGCAGCTACATGGAGGCGCTCTTCCCCGACATCCCCGGTTGGATCTGGGTCGTCGTCTTCACCGCCGGCGTCACCGGCGTCATCTACATGACGATGCGTGGCACCTCGAACGTCAACATGATCCTGCTGGTGTTCTCGATCCTCGTGATGGCAGTCTTCGTCGTCATGGTGGTGGTGCAGCTGGTGGGCGGCGCCGGAGCCGGCACCCCCGTGTCGCTGACCCCCTTCGTCCACAGCGAGGTGCAGTTCGGTGCGGTGCTCGCGGGAGCCACGATCGTGTGCTTCTCGTTCATCGGGTTCGACGCGGTGTCGATGTACTCGGAGGAGGCGAAGACCCCGAAGATCATGCCGCGCGCGATCGTGCTCACGCTCGTCGCCGGTGGCGTCATCTTCCTCATCGCCTCGTACGTGACCCAGCTGCGCTTCCCGGACTCGGCGGCGTTCCCGCCCGAGGCGATCGAGGACAGCACGCTGCCCGAGATCGGCGTCCAGGTGGGCGGGCCGGTGCTGCAGGCCGTGCTCACGGCCGCGGGTTTCGCGGCGACGCTCGCGTCGTGGCTGGCCTCGCACGCCTCGGTGTCGCGCATGCTCATGGTGATGGGCCGCAACAACGTGCTGCCGCGCCGCATCTTCGGATTCATCAACCCCAAGACCCACACCCCGACGCTCTCGATCATCATCGTGGGCCTGGTGAGCCTGTTCGCGATCTCGTTCACCCTCGAGCAGATCGCGGCGTACATCAACTACGGCGCCCTGATCGCGTTCACGTTCGTGAACATCTCGGTGATCGCCTGGTTCGCGATCCGGCAGGGGCTCCGCAAGACGCCGGGCGACATCTTCCGGTACATCGTGATGCCCGGTATCGGCATGCTCCTCACGGGTCTGCTGTGGGTGAACCTCGACGGTCACGCGCTCGTCGGCGGTCTCATCTGGACGGGCCTGGGCGTGGTGTACCTCGTCATCCTCACCCGCGGGTTCCGGCGCCCCATCGCGTCCTTCGACGAGAACCAGCCGGTCACGGGCGTCAACAAAACGGTTCCGGGTCCGCGCTCGGAGATCTGACACGCCCCGCCTCGGCCGCGGCATCCGTCCCTCGATGGATGCCGCGGCCTTCGCGTCGCGGGGCCCGATCCGATCGGGTGCGCACAACTCCGGCAGAACCGGGTCACCGGGCACCGAGGATCGCCCCGGCGGCGACCAGAGCAGGAGTTGTGCCGATGCCGTCCGGCGGGCTGGTCGTGGGATCCGCGCGACGGCCCGGGCACGCACAACTCCGGCGGAATCAGCGCCCCCCGCATCTCCTCGCTCACCCACGCAGGGCATGCAGGAGTTGTGCCGCTCGGGGCGGCCGGTCGTCGCGGAGGTCGGCTGCCGCTCGGGGGCGCAACACCCCCGACGCGACCCGCCGGTAGACTTCAGCCAGTGAGCACGACCCGCGCCGAAGCCGCCTACCTGCGCTCGGTGACCGCGTTCAAGAACCCGATGCTCGACCTGCTGCACGGCCGGTTCGCCCCGTTCGTGGTGGCGGTGCTCTCGAACCTCTTCTCGCCCGACCGCCCCGCCGTCGCCGTCGCCGACGCACACGTCGAGGTCGCCGAGGCGATCGACGAACTGCGTGCGGCCGGCTACGACACCGAGGACGACCGGCGTATCCCGGCGGGATCCGCGCGCGACATCTGCCGAGCCTGGGTCCGTGTGGGCTGGCTGAGCCTGCAGATCGAGGACGACGTCGAGGTGTACCGCCTCTCGGCGCACGCCGTCGGCGCCCTCGAGATCGCCGGCCGGGCCGGCGGCGGCCGCGCGCGCGTCTCCCGATCGCGCGTGCGCACGCTCCTCGACGCGGTCGAGCGCCTCGCCCGCGACGCCGAGACCGACCCCGCGCGACGCCGTGACGCTCTGCTGGCCGAGCGGGCGGCACTGGATGCCGAGATCGCGGCGCTCGACGACGGCGTCATGGAACCACTCGACGACGAGCATCTGCTCGAAGAGGCGGAGAATGTCATCCACCTCGCCCGCCAGCTCCCCGCCGACTTCTCACGGGTCGCCGAGTCGATCGCGGCGATGCAGCGTGACGTCGTCGCCGAGCTGCGGCGCGACGCTCGTCCCACCGGCGATGTTCTGCGGGAGTACCTGGAGCGTGGTCGGCACGTGATGCAGGCCACCCCCGAGGGCCGCGCGTTCCAAGGAGCGCTGCGGCTCATCGGCGACCCCGAACACATCGACGACCTCACCGAGCGGGTGAACGCCGTGCTGACCCAGCCGTTCGCCCGTCTGATGACCCGTGAGCAACGCGCAGACCTCGACGCCATCGCGCGTCGCGTCGAGGCGGGCGTCCTCGAGGTGCTCACCGCACAGCGCCGCGCGTCGCACGTCATCACCGTGCAGGTGAAGACGCACGACCCGATCCGCGACCGCCAGATCGACGACCTCTTGCGCTCGGTGATGGCGGGGCTGCACCGATGGAGCCAGACGAAGTCGCCCGGCCGCGTCGACCCGGTACGGACGCTGCCCCTCGCCGACGTCGGCCACTTGCGGCGCTCGCTCAGCGACGTCCGCCCGCCGGGTGCCCCCGCCCCGCTCTCCGTCGACGAGACGGACGTCGAGTTCGTCGACGCCGACACGCGCGCCTGGGGCGGGCCCCACTACGCCGAGCTCGAGCGGTACGTCCAGACCCTGGGCGACCGTTTCGACCTCGCCGAAGCCTTCGCCGCTGCCGACGACGCCACCCGCCGCCCCGTCGACCTCGTGGGGCTGCTCGAGATCGCCCACCGCGGCGGGCTCGTCGACGGCGACGACGTGTCCGTGGTCGAGGCAGTCCGGCCCGACGGCACCACCCGACGCTTCGCCTTCACGGCGGTCACCGCCGTGCGCCCGACAGAAACGGATGCCGATGACTGACGTCGACACGCCCGCCCCCGCCGCGTCCGCCGACGACACCCCGGCCTTCATCGCCCCCGTCGCGATGGAGAACGACCCCGACGCGCTGTTCGCCGGGGATCGCGGCATCCTGGATGCCGACGTCCGGCGCGTGCTGGTGCGGATCCTGCAGCGCCGCTTCCTTCTCGCGGACAGCTCCCCGGCCGAATGGAAACTCCTCCTCGAGCACCAGCAGATGATCGAGTCGCGCCTGAACGACCTGTTCGTGCGGCTCGTCGTCGACCACGACCGCGGCGTCGCCTACAAGGAGCAGGTGCGCAGCGACGAAGTCGACGTTCCGATCCTGCTCAAGGACGAGGCGTACTCGCGCGCCGAGACCCTCGTACTGGTGTACCTGCGCACCGTGTACCAGCGCGAGACGACCGCGGGTTCACCGTCGGCCCGGGTCGACGTCGAAGAGGTCGAGCAGACCGTGCTGACCTACTTCGCCGAAACCGACGGCACTCGCGCGAGCCAGCAACGCGCGGTGCGCACCGCGATCGCGCGCCTCGACCGCGAGGGGATCATCGAGGAGGAGTCTGAGGGCCGGTACCGCATCGGACCGCTGATCGAGATCGTCCTGAGCGCCGAGGTCCTGCGCGAGCTGCAGCACTGGCTCGACGCGCACACGCCGGATGAGGGAGAGCCCGCATGACCATGCTCGAGACGCTGTTCGGACTCATCCCCGCCGCCTCCCGCGGTCAGCAGTGGGTCGCCGAGGAGCTGCAGCTGATCAACTGGGGCGGGTACGACGGAGAGCACCGCGTCCGCTTCGCTCCGACCGCGACCCTGCTGTGCGGTGGTTCGGGGTCGGGCAAGTCGACGCTCATGGACGCGTACGTGGCGCTCATGATGCCGCACACGACGCCGTTCAACGGTGCCTCCAACGGCGCCGTCGTGGGCCGTCCGCGCGGACAGGAGCAGCGCAACATCCTGTCGTACGGCCGCGGCAAGCTCGACGAGTCGCGCACCGACGAGGGCACGAAGGTCCGCGTCCTGCGCGGCGACGGCACCGACACGTGGACCGCGATCGCGATGACCTGGGTCGACCACGACGGCGCCCGCTTCACGGCCGTGCGCGCGTGGTACATCCCCGCCGCCGCGCGCGTGCTCGACGACGCGGTGAAGGTGCGCGGCACCGTCCACGGCGCTTTCGATCTGCGGCGACTTGAGCCGGCCGCGCAGCAGCACCTGTCGGATGTCGCGGTCCGCACGACCGGGCTGGACACCCTGGCCACCGATCGGGAGTTCTCGGCACGGCTGCATGCCGTCCTCGGGATCGGAGCCGCCGGGGCGGGAGCGAAGGCGATGAGCCTGCTCGCCCGCATCCAGGCGGGTCAGCAGATCACCACCGTCGACGATCTGTACAAGCGGATGGTGTTGGAGGAGCCCGAGACCCTCGCCACCGCGGAAGCCGTGGTCGCGCACTTCGACGGCCTCGAGAGCACCCGCACGCGCATGGTCGAGGCCCGCCAGCAGGTCCGGGCGCTGCAACCGATCCGCACGCTGAAGTCCCGCATCGACGAGGCCGCCGACCGTGTCCGCATCATCGACGCGCTCGGCCGGTTCACCGACCCGACCTCGCGGGCATCGTTGTGGCGCGCGCAACGCCGGATCGACCTCCTGGGCGCCGTCGAAGACGAGTTGCGTGAGCGCACCCACGCCACCGATGCGCTCGTGCGCGAGCGCCAGGCCCTCGCCGACGGCGCCGAGGCCGATCGCGACGCGCTGAGCGACGTGCTCCGCGCCGCCGGCGGCGACCGGCTCGAGACCGCCCAGCGCGAACTGCGCGCCCTCGAGCGCCGCCGCGTCGGCATGCAACGGGACCGCGATCGGTTCGACGGCGCCCTCGCCGCGCTCGGCACCGAGGTCGACAGCGCCAAGCGATTCGCGACGCTGGCCGACGAGGCCCGCCGCACCCTCGCCGACGCGGATGCCAAGACCGCGGTGCGCGACGCCTTCGTGGCAGCCAGCAGCCGACACACGGCGCTGCGCCAGCAGCTGGCGACCCTCGAGGCCGAACACCGGCGGACGCAGACGCGCGACGACAACATCCCTCCGCGCTTGCACGAGGCACGGGAGGCGCTCGCCGAGGCGGCGGGGCTCACGACCGCCGAACTGCCGTTCGTCGCCGAGCTCGTCGACGTGCGGACCGAGTTCGAACCGTGGCGCGGGGCCTTCACCCTGGCGCTCGGGGGTTTTGCGACGACCCTCCTCGTCGACGCCGCGCACCTGGCATCCTTCCGGGCCGCGATCGACGGCGTTCGCCTGTCGGAGCGGCTGCGTTTCGAGGGTGTGCCCACGGGCGCACCCGAGCGCACGGGGCTGGACCCCGCGACGCTGCCCGGACGCCTCGACTACCGCTCCTCCCCTTTCACCGGATGGCTGCAGGACCGGCTCGAGCAGCAGTTCGGCTTCGTGTGCGTGGATGCCGCCGACGACCTGTCGCAGCACCGCATGGCGCTCACCATTTCGGGGCAGAGCAGCCAGGGCACGCGGGGAGCCCACGGCGGGTCGGCGCGACACAGCATCCTGGGGTTCTCCAGCCGCGTGCGACTCACCGAGCTGGGCGACGAGATCGCGGCCCTCCGCCGCGAACTGTCCGAAGCGAAGAGCGCCGTCGACGAGGCCGCGGCCGCCCTGGACGCGTTCGACGACCGTCGCAGTGCCCTCGAGAAGATCGCCGACCTCACGTGGGAGCAGATCGACACGGCATCCGTGGATCGCGAGATCGAGCGCTGGAACGAAACCGTCGCCGAGGTCACCGCGGGTAACCCGCGCATCGCGGAACTGCAGGAGCAGATCGCGGGCACACGGTCCCGCGCGGCCCGCCTGCGCGAGGAGATCGGAAGCGCCAAGACCGAGCAGCAGCGCCTGGCCGCACGCTGGGCCGAGGTGACCGACGAGGTCGACGCCGCCCACGGACGTCTCGAGGATGCCGAAGACGCGGGCCTCACCCTGACCGACGACGAGGCCGCCTACCTCGACGCGCTGTTCGTCGCCCCGGAGGGCGGGGAGGTGTCACCGTCGCAGCGTCTGGCGCGCTTCGACGCGGCGTTGGAGTCGGCCTCGAAGCGGCTGCTCGAGGAGCAGCGGCAGGCGCAGGAGGTGTGGGCCGACCAGCGCGAGAACCTACGGCGCACCCTGACGGCGTTCATCGACCGCTGGCCGAGCCCGAACCTGCTCGCCGACCCCGACGAGTCCGTGGGGGACTTCGAACGCATCCTCGCCGACCTCGAGGCCAGCGGGCTGCACGAGCTGGAAGCGGAATGGCGCGACAGCCTCCTGCGACTGTCGGGCAACGATCTGACCAACCTCGACTCGTCGCTCACGCGGGCGCTGCGCGAGATCCGCGAGCGCATCGCCCCGATCAACGACATCATGCGCGACCTGCCGTTCTACGACGACGAGCACCGCCTGCAGATCGTGCCGCGCGAGAGTCAGTCCGAGGTGCGTCGTCGCTTCCGCCGCGAGTTGCGCGACGTGCGCGCGGCGATCGACGCAGCGTCCACCGATGACGAGCGCGAGGCCGTGTACGGCCGGATGGCGCGACTGATCGGACGTATCCGCCCGGGGGCACCGGACTTCGGCGACCTCATCGACGTGCGCAACCACGTGCGCGTGAGCGCCGAGCGCTTCCGCGCCGACACCGGAGGGCACGTCGCGCTGTATGACCACATCGGCGAGAAGTCCGGCGGCGAGTCGCAGGAGCTCATCGCCTTCATCGTCGGCGCGGCTCTGCGCTATCAGCTCGGGGATGCCGGCGCGGAGCGTCCGCGCTACGCGCCGGTGTTCCTCGACGAGGCGCTGATCAAGGCCGACGCGCACTTCACCAAGCGCGCGATCGGCGCGTGGCGCGGACTCGGGTTCCAGCTCGTCATCGGCGCCCCCAACGACAAGTACAGCGCGATCGAGCCGCACGTCGACGTCGAGTACGACATCCTCAAGGACACCCGCGGCCGCTCGTGGGCCAAGGCCAAGGTGGCGCTGCCGACGGGAGACTGAGGCGTCGCCGAGGGAAGGGGCCGATCAGTCGCGGTCGGGTCCGCGGACGAGGTCGAAGACCATGCGCTCCCACACGCGCCCTGCCGTCACGAGCGCGCGGTGCGCGGCGGCGGAATCGTCGGAGTGCAGCACCGCGGCCGTGGTCTTGAGCCCGTCGAATCCCCCGACCACGACGGTCGCCACCGTCACCGCGTCGACGTCGACGTTCCGCTCGCGCGCCGCGTCGGCGACGATCTCGGCGACGACGTCGATCCATCGGCGGGTGAGGGAAGCCGCGAACGCACGCGTCTCCTCCTGCTCGGCCAGCGCCCAGGTCAACCGCGAGATCACCCAGGCATCGGGATCTCCGTCGTGGAGAGCGAGCACCGCCGGCAGCAGCGCGCGCAGCCGCGCCTCTCCCGGTTCCACCGCGTCGAGGGCACGCTGGACGTCGGCGACCCATCGCTCGTGCCGGGCCGCCAGCACGGCGACGGCGAGAGCTTCCTTGCTGTCGAAGTGGAAGTAGACCGAGCCTTTCGACAGCCCGCTCGCCTCGACGATGTCGGCCATTCGCGCCCGGTCGTAGCCCAGGCGCGCGAACACCGAGGCGGCGGCGTCGATGATGCCGTCACGCGACGCCTCTCCCTGCGACGTGCGGCCCCGGGGCCGCCCGACCCGTCGCGCGGGAGCCGAAGCGTCAGGAGACATACGTCGATTATAGGTGCATAATATATAGACCGACTGGTTTGTTTAATAAGGAGATCTCATGCGCATCCTTGGACGCGGCACCACCACCCTCATCACCGGGGCATCGACCGGCATCGGGCGCGCCTTCGCGGAGCGCATCGCCGCCGACCGGGGCGATCTCGTCCTCGTCGCACGGAACGCGGATGCGCTCGCCGCCCTCGCGACCGAGCTACACGGACGGCATGGCATCCGCGCCGTCCCTCTCGCGCACGATCTCGACGCGCCCGGCGCGGCGGCCGCCCTCGCCGACCGGCTGCGGGCCGAGGGACTGCAGATCGACGCGCTGATCAACAATGCGGGTCTCGGCATCCACGGCGATCTGACGACACAGCCGCTCCCTTCGCTCACGACCCAGATCACGGTCAACGTCACCAGCCTGACCGAGCTCACGGCACTCCTCCTTCCCGGGATGCTCGAGCGCCGACGCGGCGCGATCATCAACGTCGCCAGCACCGCCGCCTTCCAGCCCCTGCCTCACATGTCTGTGTACGGAGCCACGAAGGCGTACGTGCTCTCGTTCTCGCGGGCGCTGTGGCGCGAGACGCGCGGCACGGGCGTCGATGTGCTGGCCATCTGCCCCGGCGCGACCGCGACGCCGTTCTTCACCACCGCCGGAGACGACGCGTCGGTGGGGCCGCGCCGCACACCCGAGGGTGTCGTCGACAGTGCCCTGCGCGGACTCCGCCGGGGGCGTCCGACGGTCATCGACGGCACCGCGAACGCTCTCTCGTCGCGCCTCGCCGCGCGCCTTCCCGAGCGCGCGGTCCTCGCCATCGCCGAGCGCGCCATGCGGCCGACCACGCGCCGGTGACCCCGTCCCGGAGTTCGCACGGCGCGGAGAGCGAACGCGCCCTCGGGAATTCTGCGCGGCCTGCCTACGCTGTGTGCTGAGGGCGCGGTGGAAGGCGGTGGGGAATGGAAGGACTCGAAGTCACGGTCCTGCTCGGACTGGCGATCCTTCTGGGGACGGTGCTGGCCCCTCGGCTGCGGATCGCCACTCCCCTCGTTCTCCTCGTGATCGGCCTGGCCCTCGGCTTCGTGCCCGAGCTCCGGCAGATCGAGCTTCCCCCCGAGACCGTGCTGCTGCTGTTCCTTCCCGTGCTGCTCTTCCGCGAGGCGTGGACGACGTCGCTGCGCTCGGTGCGCCGATCGCTCCGGTACATCGTGCCGATGAGCACCCTGCTGGTCGTGGCATCCGCGTTCGCCGTCGCCGGCGTTGCGACCTGGATGGGCGTGCCGTGGGAGGCGGCGCTCGTGCTGGGGGCCGCTGTCGCTCCCCCGGACGCCACCGCTGTTGCGGCCCTCGGACGTCTGCTCCCCGAACGCACGTTCATGAAGCTGAAAGCCGAGAGCCTCACCAACGACGGAACCGCCCTGGTCCTGTACTCGATCG
This sequence comes from Microbacterium mcarthurae, assembly GCF_046064585.1. Classification (NCBI taxonomy): domain Bacteria; kingdom Bacillati; phylum Actinomycetota; class Actinomycetes; order Micrococcales; family Microbacteriaceae; genus Microbacterium; species Microbacterium mcarthurae. The sequence continues at coordinate 25,518 of NZ_JAROCE010000005.1, forward strand.
CGGTGTCGCTTCTCGTCGGCGACCAGATCACGGCGTGGCAGATCACCGGCATGGTGCTCGTGTCGTATCTCGGCGGCGCTGTCGCCGGTGTCGCCGTCGCCGCCCTGGCGTACCTCGCCCTGCGTCGCATGGAATCGACGCTCACGATCAACCTCACGCTCGCGCTGGTGCCGTTCGTGTCCTTCCTCCTCGCCGAGATCGCCCACGCTTCGGGAGTGCTGGCGGTCGTGTTCGCGGGTCTGATCGTCGCGTGGATCTCCCCCCGGATCACCACCGCCCTATCGCGGCGGTCGGCGGATGCCACGTGGCCCTTCGGCGTCTACCTGCTCAACGGCGCGCTCTTCGTGCTCATCGGGCTGGAGATCCAACTGGTGCTGCACGAGATCTCGCCGTCCGAGATCGGCACGCTGCTACTGATCACCGGGGCCGCGTGGATCGTGCTGGCGGTGGTGCGTTATCTGTTCCAATGGCTGTTCTCGCCGCTGTCACGCCCGGCCGGGGGTTCGACCCGGTCGGTGCGCCACCGATCACGCGTGGTGAGTACCGTCGCGGGATTCCGCGGCGCCGTCTCCCTCGCCATCGCGCTCTCCGTTCCCCTCACCCTGGCCGACGGCTCGCCCGTGCCCGGCCGCGACGCCGTCGTCTTCATCACGGCCGGGGTGATCGTCCTGACCCTGCTCGTGCAGGGGCCGCTGCTGCCCGCCGTCATACGATGGGCGAAGCTGCCGACCGATGACGCCGCCGTCGAGGAGTTCGAGCTGGCGCAGCGGGCGATCTCCGGTGCCGCCCTCGCCGCGCTCGACGACCTCGCCGCCGAGCACGGCATCAGCGACGTGGTGCGGGACCGCGCGCGGCGGGAGGGCTATGAGCGGCTCGAACTGGCGAACGCGCGCGTCGTCGCGCGGCTGCGCGCCGAAGAACAGGAACGCGACGACGACACCGCTGCCGGTGACGACGACGCGGCCTCGCGCATGGGCCCGATCCCCCCGGGCGCGGACGGCGACACCGACGGGCAGCGTGCGGCGGGCCAACTGGAGATGCTGGCCGTGAGCGACGACATCGACCTGTCCCAGCGGTCGCCGCTGCTCCGCCACCGCGAGGCCACGCGCCTGCGGCTGGCCATCCTCGACCGCGAGCGCGAGGTCCTCCTCCGCCTGCGCCGCGAGGGCACGATCGACGATCTCGTCGCCCGGCGGATCCTCGGTGACCTCGACATCGAAGAGATCCGCGCCCGCGGGATCGAGAAGAGCGCCGACTGACCGCCTCGCCCCTGAGAGCGATCAGTTCAGCGACCCGGCTGCACGACTCCGCTCTCGTATGCGGCGATCACCAGCTGCGCGCGGTCGTGAGCGCCGAGCTTGAGCATCGTGTTCTTCACGTGGGTCTTGGCGGTGTGCGGCGAGATGAACAGCGCCGCGGCGATCTCGTCATTGGAGCGGCCCCGGCCCACGAGGTGCAGCACCTCGCGCTCGCGCTCGGTCAGGGCGTCGAGAGCGGGCGCCGGACGGGCGGACTCGGATGCCGTGCCGTGCACGTACCGCTCGATCAGCGCCCGGGTGGCCACCGGCGACAGCAGTGCGCCCCCGTCGTGCACCGTCCGCACGGCCTGCACGATGTCGTCCGGTTCGGCGCCCTTGCCGATGAAACCGCTCGCCCCGGCGCGAAGGGCCGCCACGACGTAGTCGTCCTCTTCGAACGTCGTGAGGATGAGCACGCGCGTCTCGGCGAGACCGGGGTCGCCGCAGATGCGCTCGGTGGCCTCGATCCCGTCCATTCGCGGCATCCGGATGTCGCACACGACCACGTCCGGGTGGAGACGACGCGCGAGGTCGACGGCTTCCTCGCCGTCGGCGGCCTCGCCCACGACTTCCAACCCCGGGGCGGAGTCCAGCAGGTCACGGACGGCGACACGGATGAGCGCCTGATCGTCGGCGATGAGCACCGTGGTCACGCGGCACCTCCCGGAGTCACACGCATAGCGCCCGCCGCCGGCGCGAGAGGAAGTCGCGCGGCGAGACGGAACCCGCCCGGCCCGGGGCCGGCCTCCAGGACACCGCCGACCGAATCGACGCGCTCGCGCAGGCCGACGAGACCGAATCCGGACGGCGGCAGCTCCGACGCCGGCGCCACCCGATCGACCGGGTTGGTCACGACCACCTCGAGCTCGTCGCCGTCGCGCCGCAAGAGCACGTGCACCCGACGAGCCGTTCCGTGTTTGAGGGCGTTGGTCATCCCCTCCTGCACGACGCGGTAGGCCACGATGTCCACGCTCAGAGGCAGGTCCTCCGCCGCGGACGGGAGGCCGAGCTCGTCCCGCACGACCGCCTCCCACCCGGCGACGCGCACCGATTCGACCATGTCGGCCAGCCGGGCGAGGCCCGGTTGCGTGCGGCTGTCGGCCTCGTCGGGTGTGCGCAGGAGAGTGAGCATCGAGCCGATCTCGCCGAGCACCTCGCGGGACGCGGTGCGGATGGTCGCGAGAGCCTCGCGGGCGCGCTCGGGGCGCGTGTCGAGCGCCGAAGAGGCGACCCCGGCGTTCAGGCTGATGACCGAGATCTGGTGCGCCACCGCGTCGTGGAGATCCCGCGCGATGCGCAGGCGCTCCTCGGTCACACGTCGGCGCGCCTCGGCGTCGCGCGTCTGCTCGGCGCGCCGGGCGCGTTCGATCACCGCGCGGACATAGGCGCGGCGGGAGCGCGCGGCATCCCCCAGGGCTCCGGCGAGCGCGGCGGTGAGCCCGACCTGGAGGAACCGGGTGTCCATGCCCGTGGTGACCGACACCACGATGCTTCCGCCCGTGAGGACGGCGACGGCCGCGATCCCCACCGGAACCGCCGCGCGCCGTTCGAGCCGCGACGCGACACCGTACGAGGCGATGGCGATGGCGACCGCGGCGCCCGGCACGAGCGTGCCGAGAGCGAGGGCGGCGAGGTACAGCGCGATGCAGACCGCGAGGACAATGCGCGGCAGGCGGCGCCGCAGGAGCAGCACACCCGCCGGCAGAAGAGCGAGGGCGTACACGAGCGGACTCGAGGGCCGAAGCTCGGGGAACGGCACGGGGGCGAAGACCGGCACGATCACGAGCACGGCGATGACGGCATCCCGTACCCCGCTCGGCACGGGCGGCAGGGGATGCGGCGCCGCGTCGGGAGTCGGAGCGTCTCGCATCGTCCTAGTCTGACGTCCCGCCGACCGCGGGGCCATCGCCGTGCGGGGGCAGACGCAGATCCCCCCACGGGGGTAGGCGTTCACCCCGCCCGAGCGACGCGGAAGGCGGCGCGGGTGGCGACAGTGAGACCATGACACCCGAAACGCCCCCACCCCTCCTCTCGGTCGTCGACCTGCACAAGTCCTACGGCCGCGGCTCGGCCCGCTTCGACGCCCTGCGCGGAGTCTCGCTCGACATCCGACGCGGCGAGAGCCTCGCCATCGTCGGCAAGAGCGGCTCCGGCAAGTCCACGCTGATGCACCTGCTGGCCCTCATGGACGCCCCGTCCAGCGGCACGGTCTCCCTCGACGGAACGGATGCCGCGACCCTCCGCGGCCGGCACCTGAACCGGACGCGCAACAAGACGTTCGGGTTCGTGTTCCAGCAGTTCTTCCTCACCCCGACCGCCTCGGTCCTCGAGAACGTCGTCCTCCCGCTCAAGATCGCGGGGGTCGGACGCGCCGAGCGCCGTCGCCGCGGCATGGCCGCGCTCGCGGAGCTCGACATGCAGGACAAGGCCAAGAACAAGGCCACGGCCCTCTCGGGCGGTCAGAAGCAGCGCGCCGTCATCGCGCGCGCTTTGGTCAACGACCCCCAGGTGATCTTCGCCGACGAACCCACCGGCAACCTCGACTCCGCCACGGGCGCCGTCGTCGAAGACATCCTGTTCCGCCTCAACCGCGAACACGGCATCACCCTGATCGTCGTCACTCATGACGACGATCTCGCGGCACGGTGCGACCGCCGCATCCAGATCCGCGACGGCGTGATCGTCGCCGAGGAGGGCCGGGCAGCATGAAGACCACAGACCTCGTCTCCTCCGCCTTCGCGAACACGTTCCGGTCGAAGACGCGCACGATCCTGACCGTCCTCGCGATCTTCGTCGGCGCCTTCACCCTGACCATCACGAACGGTCTGGGTACCGGCATCAACCGCTTCATCGACGACACCGTCGCCTCGATCGGCGCCTCGAACGTGCTCACGGTGTCGAAGTCGTCGGCCGCGGGAGCGGCATCCACGGGTCCGCAGAAGTACGACCCGGATGCCATCGCGACGGCGCCGACCGACCCCGGACGCCCCGGCGCGGTCAACCAGGTGTCCGCCCTGACCGACGAGGACATCACGGCCATCGCCGACATTCCCGGTGTCGAGGAGGTCACCCCCGTACGATCCGTGACGATCGATTACGTCCAGTACGGGGACGGCCAGCGCTACGTCGCGACCGCGGGCGGTCTGATCACAGGCCAGACCCCGCAGCTTTCGGCGGGTGCGGCGCCCGACGACGATGCCTCCGCGCGGGAGGTGGCTCTGCCGGCTTCTCTCGTCGAGCCTCTCGGTTTCGCTGATGACGCCGACGCCGTGGGGAAGACGGTGACGATCGCCGTGACCGATCCGGTCCGAACGCAGCACCTGGTGGAGGCCACGGTGACCGGCGTGACCGAGGAGGCTTTCGCCTCGACGGTGGCGCTGACGAACAACACCGCTCTGCAGGACGCGTTGTTCGACGCGCAGAACACCGGTGTCCCCGCTGACCAGCTGGACCGGTATGCCAGCGCGAGCGCTCAGGTGTCGCCGGCCGCAACGCCGGAGCAGATCGACGAGGTCACGGCCGCCCTCGAGGACGCCGGCTACACCGGCCGTACCGTCGCCGACCAGCTCGGAACGTTCAAGGCGGTCATCGATGGGATCGTGCTGGTGCTCAACGCTTTCGCGGTCATCGCGCTGCTGGCCGCGAGCTTCGGCATCGTCAACACGCTGCTGATGTCCGTGCAGGAACGCACCAGGGAGATCGGCCTCATGAAGGCGATGGGGATGGGGAGCGGGCGGATCTTCTCGCTGTTCAGCCTCGAGGCGGTCGTGCTCGGTCTGCTGGGGAGCGTCGTCGGCGCGGTCGTGGCGATCGGCGTAGGAACGGCGGTGAGTGCTCAGCTCACCGAGACTCTGTTCAGCGACCTTCCGGGCCTCCAGCTCATCGCGTTCGATCCGGCGTCGATCGTCGTGACGTCGCTGGCGATCATGGGCATCGCCTTCCTCGCCGGGAGCCTGCCGGCCGCGCGAGCGGCACGGGCGGACCCGGTGGAGTCGCTGCGATACGAGTAGACCCGACGGGGCGCGGAGCAACGGTCTCCGCGCCCCGCCTTAAGCGCGCGAATGCGCGGACGCCCGCGCGATCTGGTCCGCCGTCGGGGTTACCCCGGTGTAGCGCGCGAACTGGCCCGCCGCCTGCAACGCGATGATCTCCGCGCCGGTGATGACGTCCTTCCCCGCGGCGCGCGCGGCCCGAATGAGCGGCGTCTCTGCCGGAAAGGCCACCACATCGAAGACCGTGCGGGCCGCATCGACCTGCGCGGGAGAGAACGCCAGGGCATCGGCATCCGCTCCGTTCATTCCGAGCGGCGTGACGTTGACGATGATCGACGCCCCCGGTGCGGGATCGTCGGCGATCCACCGGAAGCCGTACGCCTCGGCGAGCGCGGGCCCGGCCTCGGTGTTGCGCGCGAGCACCGTGACGTCGGCGAAGCCGGCTCCGTGGAACGCCGCCACCACGGCCTTGGCCATGCCGCCCGAACCGCGAACGAGCACGGATGCCGTCGGGTCGAGGCGATGACTGTCGATGACGCTCGCGATGGCTTCGTAGTCGGTGTTCGAGGCCGTGAGCACGCCGCCGTCGTTGACGATCGTGTTGATCGACCCGATCGCCGCGGCGGAGGGCTCGATGTGGTCCACGAGCGGAATCACCGCCTCCTTGAAGGGCATGGACACCGAGCAGCCCCGGATGCCGAGGGCTCGGACACCGCCGATGGCGGCGACGATATCGGTCGTGGTGAATGCCTTGTAGACGAAGTCGAGGTCGAGCTCGGCGTAGAGGAAGTTATGGAACCGGGTGCCGATGTTGGAGGGGCGCCCCGCCAGAGAGATGCAGAGGACGGTGTCTTTGCTCAATTCGGGCATGGCGGGACGGTTCCTTTCAGGCAAGCGGAATGCCCATGCTACGGCGGGCCCGGCTGCCGTTCCGGGGTCGCGAGGGCGCCGCAGCCTCGCGGGAGTCCGAGCACCCTCCGACGGGACGGGACGGGGCAGGGCGAAGCGGGGCAGGGCGAGATCAGCGCCTGCCGGGACGACTCGGGGCAGGGCGAAGCGGGGCGGAGCAGATTGGCCGGATGAGGACGCGACGGAACTCAGAACGGAGCGGATTCAGCACGGGGCGGGGGTGACGGATCGGCGACGAACCGCACGGCCGGCGAGTACGGGAGCGGTTCATCGACGTAGACCCTTCCCGTCGGCGAGGTCCACTCGAGCACTCCCCCGGTGAGCTGTCTCACCCGCCATCGGGTGAACTGTTTCTGCGTGTGGTGCCTCTGACAGAGGTGGCTGAGGTTGCCGACGGCGGTCGGGCCGCCGAGCGCGGCGTCGTGGGTGTGATCGACCTCGCACCGGACGGCGGGAGCGGTGCATCCGGGCCACCGGCAGTGCCGGTCGCGGGCGCGCAGGTGGCGGTCGATCGCGGCGGTGCGCTGATACGTGTCGACGTGCAGCACCGCTCCGGTGACCGGGTGTGTGATGACGCGATCCCACGGCACCGACGTCGAGTCGGCGATCGCCCGCGCGGTCTCCGCCCCGATGGGACCGTGCCCGACGAGTGTGGCGGGGTCGAGGTTCTCGCCCTGGGTCTGGAGCATGGTCAGGGCCGGGACCACGACTTGCACTCGCGCTCGAATGGCCCCCAGCGTGCCGGGGCCGTCATCGCGGCGGGTCGGATCGGCCTCGGGTGCCGCCGTGAGCAGGAGGTCGGCGAGGATGTCGGCGCGCACCTGGTCGACGGTGCGCACGTCGACGCCGTCGGGCGCCTCACCCCCCGGGGGCACGACCGCCCCGTCGCCGACGGCTGTACCGGTCTCCTGGCGAGCACCCTCCCGCGGCGTCGGCACCGGGGCCGCGGGAGTCCGAGAATCGATGAGCGCGCGGCTCTGCTGGGTCAGACGGTCGTAGATTCCCTGCGCCAACACGGCCGGCAGGGTCGCGATGAGGTCGGACATCCCGTTCTCGCCCGGCACCACTCTCACGTTCCGCGTTGCGCGTCCCGCCCGGTGCCGCTCGCTGATCGTCGTCGGTTGCAGCCGTTCGGCCAAGGATGCGAGACGGGTCCGCAGACGTCCGGGGCTGAGGCCCTCGGCAGTGGCGACGGCGAGCACATCGAACTCGCCGCGCTTCTCTGCGGGCACCGGGCGGCCGGCATCCACGATCGCGCCCACGTGCGCGCGAGATATCGCCCCCGCCTCCCACGCGGCGAGCGTCGCCGGGTAATCGTCGACGAGCTCGACCGCGCGGCCGATCTGCGCCTGCACAGAGCGATCCGAGAGGTGCTCAGCCGCAGCGATCTCGGATGCCACCTCGCGCAACGCCATCTCTGCGGCTTTCGACGACGCGCGCTGACCGGCCATCGCGGAGAACGCGAGATGCCCGGCGCGAGCCAGTGCGCGAACCCGGCGAGCCTCGGCGGCGGCCAGCTCGGCGTCAGCCACGAGCACCTCGCTCAGCACCGACGCGAGGTCGTCGTCGCCGCCGCGGAATGGCGGCTCGGGGTTCGCGAAGTGCATGTCTGCATGCTAGCGAGGGCCTCCGACATTTCCGGCGCTCGAGGGGGCGAACGGGGACAACCCCCGAGTTCAACCGCTTGGGGAGGAGAGGCGCAGCCGAACCGCGCCGGTGACCGCCCCGCGCTCTCCCGGCATCCGCGTCCACTCCCGGGAGAGCGATCTCGGCCGGTCAGCGACTCGCCGCCGCGAACAGCGCCGGAGTCACACCCAGCACCCGCCGGAAGTGCCGTGTGAGGTGCGCCTGGTCGTGGAACCCGGTACGCGCGGCGACGTCGGCGGGGCGGCCTCCTTCCAGGAGCAATCTCCGTGCCGCGCCGACCCGCCGGGTCACGAGGTAGCGGTAAGGCGCGATCCCATACGTCTGCGAGAAGACGCGCACGAGGTGGCTCGGGTGGGCGCCGAGGTCCCGCGCCGCCGACGCGATCGTGAACGACTCGGCGAACCGGTCGTCGAGCAATCGACGCAGGCGCCGAGCCAGGGGCGCATCACGGGGTGTCGCAGCGGAGCGGCCGACGTGCGCCAGCACAGACTCCCGCACGGCGAGCAGGGCGTGCTCCGCGGCCATCGCCTCACCGGGATGGCGCAGGACGGAGTGGATGCGACGTGCCGCCGCCAGCGAGAATGCGTCGGTGAGCGTGGGTCGGCGCGCAACGAATTCGGCCACGCCTCCGGGAAGCCAGTCGGGCCGCACGTAGAGAACCCTCTTGCGATACCGCTCGCCACGGACGGCCGATCGCCCGTCGTGCGGAATTCCCGGCGGCAGCAGTGTGAGCGCCGAGGGAGCGGCGTGATGCGCCGATCCGTCGAGGGAATACGTCACCGCACCGCTGTCGACCAGCATGACCGCCCAATCGTCGTGCGCGTGCAGCGGGTAGGCGTGATCGAAACTGGCGTGATAGACCTCGCGCAGCAGGGGCACGTCAGGGTGCCAGGCACGGACACGATCGCCCATGCAAGAAACGTACAAGACGCCCCTCCGCGCCCGATCGATGCTGGACGAATGACCGCAGACACCCCCACCCCCGCGCCCGTATTCGACACCAAGATCGTCGTCGTCCTCGGAGAGGGCCTCGCGCCGTGGCAGGAATTGAACGTCACCGCATTCCTGCTGTCGGGGATAGCGACGAGTGAACCCGACCTCGTCGGCGAGCCCTACGTTGATGCCGACGGCGTGCGGTACCTGGCGATGCTCCGGCAGCCGGTTCTCGTCATGACCGCGAACGCCGGTCTGCTCGGTCGCGCCCGCGCCAAGGCGTCGGCCCGCGACGATGTCGCGCTGGCGATCTACACGCGTGACCTGTTCGGCACCCCGCACGACACCGCCAATCGCGCAGCAGTCGCGGCCGTGGCATCCGAGGCGCTGGATCTGGTCGGGATCGCGCTGCGCGGACCGCGCAACGTCGTCGACCGGATCGTGAAGGGAGCGGTGTTCCACGCCTGATGGGCATCACACCGGCGCTGCGGCCCCCTCGCGCCCGGCGCGCGAGTCGATGCGGGGGCGCCGCCCACGACGCCACAACAGCCACGCGCACAGGACCCCCTGGACCATGACGATGGCGCTGATGGTCGAGGCGATGATTCCCGCGGACTGGTCCGCGGCCGTGAGCAGATCGAACCCCGCGTGCCACAGCAGCACGGGCACGATGCTCCACCGCGCTCCCACCGTCATCCAGGCCAAGAGGTAGGACCCGCACACGAGCGCGAGCATCCAGCCGACGATCCCGGCGCCCATCGCCATGTAGGTCGGGTTGAAGAAGAACGCGGGCGCGTGCCACGCGATCCACACCGCGGCGACGACGAGCGCCGCCCAGAACACCGGCATCCTCTGCGACAGGGCCGGGAGGAGCCACCCTCGCCACCCCGCCTCTTCGCCGAGCCCGAAGGTCAGCACCCACACGAGAGCCACGGCCGGCCACGCCAACCCCGGCAGCTTCTCGGTCAGCCCGAACCCCGCCGCATCCGGCCATCCGCCCGTGACGAGGAGCACCGTCAGCCACGCGATCGCGAGGTAGGCCAGCGGCATCCCGACTCCCGCGATCCACCACACGCCGGGGAAACGTACCGAGAAGGTTCGGCGCGCCCACGCGGCGACTCCGCGCCACCCGTCCTCCCACCAGGCGGCAGCGACCGCACCGCAGAGGGGACCGAAGGATGCGAGGAAGAACGTCCACGGCATCGCCCCCAGACCGCCGGCCTGGGCAGCGATGAGGATCGGCGCCCAGATCGCCCACGTGACGGCGAACGCGACCAAAAGAAACACCGTGATGCCGCCGCGACGGGCGACGACGGTCGAGGGCGATGACATATCGAGACCTTCCTTCGGCGGAGTGCGGGCGCGGCGTCCCGTGCACCTCCGTGATATCGGGAAGACGCCCGTCACGGGTGGGACCAAAGACCTCGCGGGCGGCGATCACGGCCGGCAGGCGGGCTCATCGCCCCCGGTGGCGAGTGCGTCACCGCCTCGCGATCGGGCGAGGTGTCGCGCTCGGCTGACGCCGCGGACCCGGTACCCGCCGATGACCGGGCCACCACCAGGCCGCTCGGCCGAGCAAGGTCATCACAGCGGGGACGAACAGCAGCCGGATGACGGTGGCATCCACGAAGACGGCGACGGCGAGTCCGACACCGAACACCTTGATGACCGGGTTCGTGCTGAAGGTGAAGCTCAGGAAGACGGCGATCATGATGATGGCTGCCGCCGAGATCACCCCTCCCGTCTCGGCGAGGCCGCGCGTCGTCGCCGTGCGCGCATCTCCGCCGCGCAGCCACGCCTGCCGCATCGAGGTGAGGAGGAACACCTCGTAGTCCATGGAAAGCCCGAACAGAACGGCGAACAACATCATGGGCACGTAGGGGTCGAGAGGCATCGGGCCATCCAGGCCGAGCAGCTCGACGCCATGCCCCTCTTGGAACACCCACACCAGTACGCCGAAAGCGGCGGCGATGGAAAGGAGGTTGCAGACGGCCGCCTTGATGGGCAGCAGGATCGAGCGGAACGTGAAGGCCACGAGCACCATCGATAAGGCGACGACGGTACCGATGAGCCACGGCAGCCGCTCGGAGATGCGTTCGCTCAGGTCGGTGCGCGTCGCCACCGCGCCGCCCACGTGCGCGTCGACGTTCGACGCGGGGACGACCTCTGCCCGCAGCGCCGAAACCAGCTCCGCGGTCCGCGTGTCGCTCGGGCCGGTCGTGGGCGTCACCTGCATCGAGACGATGCCGTCGCGCGGCACGGGAGGCGACACCGCAGCGACGTCGTCGCGGCCGGCGATGTCGGCGGCGAGCTCTTGCCAGTCCGCGAGCGACTCTTCGCCCCCCTCGGCCACGAGCAGCAGAGTTGCGTTCTCCCCCGCCCCCCAGTATTCGGCCGTCAGGTCGAAGGACACGCGCTGGTTCGAGCCGGGAAGCGCGTCGCCCGCGCTCGACTGCCCGAATTGCAGAGCGAATGCCGGCAGTGCCAGGACGACGAGCACGGCGGCTGCCGACACACCCGCGATGACCGGATGCCGCGTGAGTCGCGGCGCCAGACGCTCCCACGCGCCGCGACGCGCGGCAGGGGCACCGGCGTCTGCGTCAGCGACGGCTCCCCCGCGGGCGGCGGCGTGCCCTTCCCCCACCGTCCCGACCGACGCGGGAGACACCGCGATGCGGTCGCGACGGGCGAGCGCCCGGTACCCGATCGCGGCCAGCACCGCTGGCGTGAGGGTGAGGGTCGCCGCGACGGCCACGACCACCACGATCGCCGTGGCGTACCCGAGCCAGGCCACGAACTCCACGCCGGAGATTGCGAGGCCCATCGCGCAGATGGCCACGGTGACCCCCGCCATCGCCGCGGCCTCCCCCGCCGTGTGTCCGGTCGTGGCCGCGGCCTCGACCGGGGGCAGCCCCTCCTTCAGCGCTGTACGGAACCGCGACAGGAGGAACAGGGTGTAGTCGATGCCCACGCCGAGCCCGATCATGATCGCGAGGGTCACGGCGCTCTCGGAGATCGTGTACCCGTGACTCAGCAGCCAGATGGACCCGACCCCGCCTGCGACCGCAATGATGCCGGTCGCAACAGGTGCGAGCGCGGCGAGGGCGGAACCGAGGGCGACGAACAGGACGATCAGGGCAGCGATCACACCGACGAGTTCGCTGTTCACGCTGCCCGCGCGATCGAGTTGCGTTCCCAGCGGGGCGCCGATCCCCACCTCGAGCCCCGCGGAGCGGGCGGGATCGAGCGCCGCATCCACATCCTGTTGCCACACGCGTCCCTGTTCCTTCGGGTCACCCACGACCGTCAGCATGAGCGCGTCGCCACCCTCGGCGAGGGTGCCGGCGCGCGTCGCCGTGACGGGGTCGGTCAACGGGTTCGCTACCGACTCTCCTGTCGCGGCTTCGAGACGGTCGATCACGTCCTGCACGACGTTCTCCTGCGCGGAGAGATCGGGCCCCGCCAGAACGATGCGGCTGGTGGGCGCGGGGTCCTCCCCCGCGCCCGGATCTGCTGCTTCGAGAAGATCTGCTGCGGCCTGGCTGTCTGATCCGGTGACCTCGAGATCGTCCTGCAGAGCCGGGCCGACGAGGTAAGCGCTTCCGAACAGCGCACCGACCGCGATGACCCACGCAGCGATCGTCAGCCAGCGGCGGCGCGCGCACACCCGCGCGAGGGAGGAGATGAGGCGTTTCATGTCAGCCTTCCTGGTCGGAGGGTTCGGAGGGAGGGGGATCGGAAACCTCGGGGGATGCCGACGGGTCCAGGCATTCGCGTACCGCCGCGAACCCGTTGCCGGCTGTCGCGCCGTCGTCGTCACGTGTGAGCGGCAGGCCGGCGGAGAGCTCGACAGCCCCCGAGCGGAACTCGACATCGCTCACCCGGACTCCGGGCAGCGCGAGGGGGATGCCATCCAGCAGACGCTCGGCAACGTCGGCGCCCTCCCCTCCTCTGCCGGAGAGCAGGGAGAGGGCTCGCTCCGCGGGGAGAGAGATGCCGGCCGCGCTCACGGAGTCCGCCACGAGGCGCCATCCCGCCCCGTCGTGCTGCGCCACGAGCAGCACCTCGACCGTCACGGGAGCACCACGGAGCGAGCGTTCCACCGATACCAGGACTCCGCCCGCGACGGTGCGGACCGTCAGGTCCTGGTCCGTGCGGCACCGCGCGACGGCGTCCAGCGCCGCATCCGTCACGGTGACGCGCACCGCGATCGACCCCGAGATCAGCTGCCCGAGGGCGAGGCCGTCGACGGGTGCGATCGAGACGCCCGGGAGGGAGCCGCTCACGGACGCCGTACGCGCGGTGAGCTGCTCACGCGCGACGACCTCCCCGACGACGAGACCTGACACCGAGACGAGCGCAACAGCGGCGCCGGTCCAGATCCAGGCTCCGGCACGTTTCGAGACCATGCCCCCATGCCAGCGGACAGACCTCTCGGGAATCGGACGCTGTCCTGACGATCGGCTGACGAATCAGCCGGATGCCGCGGACGGCAGACGCACTGTCACGCGCGTTCCGGCCCCCGGTTCCGATTCCAGCGTGACATCGCCCCCGTGCGCGATGACGATCGCTTCGACGATCGCGAGCCCCAGACCGCTGCCCGCCGTGCGGTCCCCGGTGACGAACCGCTCGAACGCATGGTCGCGCAGGTCGGGGGGCATTCCGACGCCGTCGTCGTCGACGACGAGGACCGCAACGTCACCCGCCCGGTGCACGTCGAGCGTGATCGACGCGTCGGCGCCGGCATGCCGGAGGGCGTTCCCGACGAGGTTGCGGACGAGCTGGGCGAGCGCGTGCGGGTCGCCGTCGACCGCGACGGGACCGTCCGCCACGAGCGCCACGGCGGCATCGGGTGCGAGAAGCGCCGCATCTTCGACGGCGGCCCGACACGCCTCGAGCAGGTCGACCCGATCGCGCACGGGCGACGTCGCCTCACTGCGCGCGAGCTGGGCCAGACGGTCGACCAGGACGCGCATCCGCTCCGATTCTTCCGAGACACTGCCGAACGCCCGCTCGGTCGTTTCGGCATCGTCGGGACGCTGGAAGTGCAGCTGGGCCCAGCCCTGGATCTTCGTCAGGGGCGTCCGCAGCTCATGCGACGCGTCGGCGACGAACGTGCGCAGCCGACGCTCCGTGGCATCCCGTCGGCCGTCCAGCCGTTCGATCGCGCGGGCCACGCTCTCGGTCTCGCCGAACTCCCCGGCGGGCGAGACGGCGAGCGCGGCCAGATCCGACCGCTCGACGCGGTCGACGAGCACTGTCAGCGACCGCGTCGTGCGTGAGACCACCAGCGTCACGACCACTCCCGCCAGCACCAGGACGACCGCCAACACAGCCAGGGCGGCCAGCGCGAGCGCGGTCACCAGGCGGTCGGCTGCCTCCATCCCCACACCGACCAACGCCGTCGCGACAGGCGTCGTCGCTCCGTCGTCGTACGCCGTGCCGGGGGGAAGGTCGACGCGCGCGAACATCACGCTGCGGCCGGCGATCTCGGCACGGGCCGTCTCCTCGCCACTCAAGGAGCCCGCAACCCGTGCGAGGTCCTCGAAGGGCGTCGCGGTATCCGCTGACGCGGCGACCAGGTCACCCTCGGCGTCCAAGAGCGCCACCACCGTCGATCCGACGTTGGCGGCCCGCAGTTGCGCATCATCGATGACGAGGCCGTCCTGCCCGACTCGCGGCCACGTGGTCACGGTCTGCGCCGTCACACGCACGTGTGTCTCTGCGGTGCGCAGGGTGATCAGGCGGACGCCCAGGACGCTCGCTATCGCGAGGACGACCCCGGCGACGGCGACGACCACGAGGATGCGACGACGCAGCGTCCGCACCATCGAGGGACGCCCGACCGCGGTCATCACGGCTCCACGCGCAGGCAGTAACCGAAGCCCCGCACGGTCTGGATGAGCGGCTGACGCCCGGCATCCACTTTTCGGCGCAGCGTGGAGACGGCCTTCTCCACGACCTCACCGCTGCCGCCGAAGTCGTAGCGCCACACGTGGTCGAGCAATTGACCGCGCGAGAGGACACGCTCGGCGTTCTCGAGCAGGAATCGCAGCAGGCGCAGTTCGGTCGGGGTCAGGGGCACGATCTCACCGCCGCGGCGGACGCGCTGGCCGGCAAGGTCGAGTTCGAGGTCGGCATAGCGCAGGACGTCGGGGTCGCCGGCCGGTGTCCCCCGGCGCCGCACCGCATCGATGCGGGCGAGCACTTCGGACACGTGGAACGGCTTGGTCAAGAAGTCGTCGGCTCCGAGTCGAAGTCCGGCGACTCGCGCCTCGACGTCGTCGACGGCGCTGAGCATCACGATCGCGGCCGACGGCGCCGCCGCCCGAAGTGCCGTGACGATCTGCACCGCGTCGACGTCGGGCAGCACCCGGTCGAGCAGGATGGCGTCGTATTCGTCCGCACGAGCCAGGCGCAGTGCCTCCGCACCGGTCGCTGCGCTCGCCACAGTTCGACCGGGCGCGGCGAGGACCGACGCCAGCAGGACGCGAATGCCCTCATCGTCATCGACGACGAGCACCCGCGTGGGTGCATCGTCGTTCTTGCGCGCGGCCATGACCTCGATGCTAGGGGCGCGACCAGGACGAGTACCGCCACCCGGCCGCGAGTGCGGCACGCCCGGTCCCGCCGCTGCGGGGTCGGGCGCCAACGCCCGACCCCGCCTCCTCACATGGTGGCCAGGAGATCCTCCATCGTGGCGATCTCCTCCACCTGCGATTCGACGATCGTGCGGGCCAGATCGACGACGTCGGTGTTCTGTCCCTCGTTCACCTCGTCATGCGCCATTTCGACGGCGCCGCGGTGATGCTCGATCATCTGCTCCAGAAACAGCCGGGAAGCATCGAGGCCCTCGGCGGCTTCGAGTGCCTCCATGTCGGAAGCCGACATCATGCCGCCCCCGTGCTCCATGTCGCCCATACCGTCCATGGACATCCCCCAGTCGCGCAGCCAGCCCTCCATCCGATCGATCTCTGGCTGCTGTGCGGCCTTGATCTGCTCTGCCAGGGCGACGACGCGCTCGTCGACACCGCTCTTGGACAGGAGCGTGTCCGACATCTCCACGGCCTGCTGGTGGTGCGGAATCATCATCATGACGAACATCACGTCGGCATCCGAGGCATCCGCCGCGGGGCTCTGCGTCGTGGTGGCTCCCGAGCCGTGGTCCATGCCGGGCATGGAGCCGGATCCCCCTGTGCCGGAACACCCCGCCAGGGTGAGGATCGCCGTCAGGGAAAGTGCGGCCGTGGCCGCGAAGCGCTTCTTCATCTCTCTCGTTTCTGTCGTTGTGCCCGCCGAGCGGGCCGTGTGCAGTGCCTTCCGTCGGGACGGGGCAGCACTCACGTACGACTGATGCAGAGAGTGGTGAGGGAAGGGGGCGGCAAAGAGCGAAGCACCAAGCGCCGCCGAGCGAGAGCCGCGCTCACGATAGCGAGGTCGTCTCGGTGACGGGAACGTGCTCCGACCACCACCATCGCGATGACCGTGACGAGCAGTCCCAGGACGCACGCCATCCATGCCGTCGACGAATCTGACGGACACCCGGCGCACACGGGGCCCGCCGTCGCTTCGAGGGGTCGGACATCGACCGCCGCGTCGACGGATCGGGGGTCCTGCGCCCTCTCGCCATGGTCGGGGGCGACGGCCCCGGTTCCGTGGTCTCCGTGGTCGCCGGCGACGGTCGCGTGATGTCCGGCGACGGTCCCGTGATGTCCGGCGATCGTCCCGTGGGTGTTCAGCACATGCATGGACAGGAGCCCGACGGTGATCGCCGCCGCGATCAGAAACCCGGCGAGCAGGGAGAATCGCCGCGTTCGCGCGGCGCGCACATCCTCAGCGATGGCGAGTAACGACATCCCGGCCTCCCTTCACCAGGGTAACGACGCCGCGGGCGCCGTCGGGCCGCGCGGGCTGTCGCCCTCGGCATCGGCGGGACCGCCGTGACCATGGACGCTCCGCAAGGTCGTTCCCTCCGCCCGGGATCGTCCTCCTATCGCGCCCTGCCATGACCCGAGGACGGGGGTAGCGTTGCCCGCGTGACGCATCCGCAGTGGCATCCCTCCGAAGACGGCATCAACTTCCACACGCGCAAGTGGGTCAAACCCGAGGACCTCAATGCCAACGGCACCCTTTTCGGTGGCAGTCTGCTGCGCTGGATCGACGAGGAAGCGGCGATCTACGCGATCATTCAGCTCGGCAACTACCGCGTGGTCACGAAACTCATCTCGGAGATCAACTTCGAGGCATCCGCTCTGCAGGGCGACCTGATCGAGATGGGCCTGACCGCGACGCATTTCGGGCGTACGTCGCTCACGATGCGCGCCGTTGTGCGCAACATGATCACGCGCAAGCGGATCCTCACCATCGAGCGGATCGTGTTCGTCAGCGTCGACGAAGACGGCAAGCCGAAGCCGCACGGATACACCGACATCACGTACGACCGCGACCGGATGCCGCGCGAGCACCCGGCGACCGGGAGCATCCGGCTCGATTGAGCACACCGGTCGCTACGCCTCGACTCAGGCGGGGCTTGCGATCTGGATGAGGTTGCCGCAGGTGTCGTCGAGGACGGCCGTGACCACGGGGCCCATCGACGTCGGTTCCTGAGTGAATCGCACACCCTCGGCGATCAGTCGCGCATGGGTCGCCCTCACATCGTCGACGCCGAAAGACGCAGCCGGGATGCCATCGGCGGCGAGCGCCGCGGCATAGGTCTTGGCCGCGGGGTGCTCGTCGGGTTCGAGGAGCAGCTCGACGCCGTCGAGATCTTCGGGCCCCACGACCGTCAGCCATCGGTGCTCACCGATCGGCACGTCGTTCTTCACGACGAAGCCGAGTGTGTCCGTATAGAACGTCAGCGCCTTGGCCTGGTCGTCGACGAAGACACTGGTCGTGGTGATGCGGATGCTCATGATGTCTCCTCTGGTCTCACCCATCGCGCGACGATGTCGCCGAGAGGCTCTGTGTGCAGGTGGTGAATCTTCGTTCGTCCCGAGCGGTGTGATCTGACGAGTCCGGCATCCTCGAGGACGGCGATGTGCTGGGAGATCGCCTGCCGCGACGATGCGACGCCGTGCCGCATCGCCAGACGGCTGCACAGCTCGAACAGGCTCTGTCCGTCGCGCTCGGACAGCTCATCGAGGATGAGCCGCCGCGTCGCGTCGGCGAGGGCCTGGTAGACGTCTCCCACAGGGCGAGCATAGGCAAGTATCTGCTTGCATATCAATACCCCGCGCGGACCGACTGCGTTCGCGTGCCGCGATATCGCGCTCGCGCATTTGCTCTCCCCCCGGCCCCTGCCTCTACCGTGGACGAACCGAACCCGGAAGGACACGCGTGACCGAAGAGATCGAGCAGAACTGGCAGAGCTGGACCGGATTCGCCATCGTCGCCGGCGTCGCGGTGGGTGTGGTGATCGCGATCATGATCGTCGTGAGCGTCTCGCTCGCCCTCATCGGCCGCAGGAAGAGGTGGGCGGCGCGGCTCAGCGACCGGGTGCGCTGGCCGTTCCGCATTGCGCTGCTAATTCTCGCCGTCACGGTGTCGATGTCCGCTCTTCCGATCAGCGATGACCTCCGCGGCGGGCTGCAGCACCTCTTCGGCATCCTGGTCATCATCGCGGGGGCGTGGTTGCTCGCCCAGCTCTTCCTGTTCTTCGTCGACAGCGGGAGTCAGCGCTACAAGCTCGCCGAGAGCGACACGTTCTCGGCGCGCAAGATCCGCACCCAGCTGGAGATCGTGCGACGCCTGGTGATCGTGGTCATCGTCGTCGTCGCGGCAGGCGGAATCCTCATGACGTTCGATGCCGTGCGGGCCGTCGGCGCGAGCGTGCTGGCCTCGGCGGGTATCGCTTCGATCGTCGCGGGTCTGGCCGCGCAGTCGGTGCTGAGCAACCTGTTCGCGGGCGTGCAACTCGCCTTCAGCGAGGCGATTCGCGTGGGCGACGTCGTCGTGGTGGAGGGCGAGTACGGCCGCATCCAGGAGATCACGCTCAGCTACGTCGTGCTCGAGCTATGGGATCAGCGGACCCTCGTCCTGCCGTGCACGTACTTCACGACGAACCCGTTCGAGAACTGGACCAAGCTCGGGCGCGCGCTCCTCGGCACCGTCTTCTTCGACCTGGACTGGCGCATTCCCGTCGATTCGATGCGGAGCGAGCTCGAGAGGATCCTCGGCGAGACCGAACTGTGGGACCGCGCCGCGCACGGGGTCCAGGTGACCGACGCCGTCGGTGGCCTGCTCCAGGTGCGCGTTCTCGTGAGCGCCGACGACTCCGGCCGCCTGTGGGACCTGCGGTGCCTGGTGCGCGAGAAGCTCGCCGAGTGGGTGCGCACCGCGCATCCCGAAGCCCTCCCCCTGCAGCGGGTGCAGATCGACGAGCGGCCGATCGAGGCGGCCGTCGTCCGGTGACCCCGTCTACCCCGGCGTGATCCGGTGATCACGTCTCTCGGCAACCCTCTCGCGCACACGCACCCGAGGCGTAGCATGCGCGTACACCGGAGCCCTGCGCGGCATCCGGCCCCTCTGTCAGAACGAGAACACGGGAGACCCCGATGGACACGACCATGATGATGAAGTCCATGCCGATGGGCGAGATGAGCATGGACATGGATGCCATGCAGGAGTGCCTGCAGTCGATGAACGCGTGCGCGATGGCGGCGGCGATGTGCGCCGGCAGCGACATGATGCACGGCGCGGAGATGGCGAAGTGCTGCGCCCTGTGCTCGAACATGGTCGAGATGGCTCAGGCGACCATGCACATGATGATGCGCCCCGCCGGCATGGACATGGACGTGATGAAGGCCATGATGACGGCCTGCATGACCATGGGCAAGGCGTGCGCCGCCGAGTGTCGCATGCACGCCGACATGGACGAGATGTGCCGCTACTGCGCGATGGCCTGCGACGACATGGTCATGAAGTGCGAGGCCCTGATGGCCTCGATGACCGTCTGAGGTTCAGACGGCGCGCGCGGTCGTGAGCACGGCCGACGCGCTGAGGAGCTCCGCGACCGGGTGGTAGCCGACCGGCTCCCCCGCCGCGATGTCGGCCGCGGGTCCGACGATGTGCACGCGGACGACCGTGCCGTCCAGCAGCGCAATGGTCGCTTCGGCGCCGTCCACGTGCGTCACCAGGCCGTCCCACCACGCGGACGGATGGGCTGCGGCCATGCAGCGCTGGATCGGGTGGACTGTCGACGAGATCGTGCGGGACATGGCTTCACCTGCCTTCGTGGAGTGGGATGACACGAAGGTACGGGATGCCATCACACGGGGTGCCGGGCGGCGTAGCGGGGCGTAACACCACGGCATCCCACGACACACTCGGGTGCGTCGCGCGGGAGCGGCCGCGGGCGCCCCGGCGTCACGGAGCCGGGGTCGACCCCCACGTGAGTGCGAGGACCGTGACGTCATCCTCTTGTTCCGTCTCGGCCGCGCGGACGATGACGTCGTCGACGATGGCTTCGATGTCGGCCCGTTCCACGATGAACTGCCGGTAGCGCTCGATCGAATCCAACGATCCGCCGAACAGATCCAGCACCCCATCACTGACGGCGATGACACTGTCGCCGGGCGCGAGACGGACCGCGTCGCTCGACCACGAGACTCCCAAGCCGATGGGCAGATGCGTCGAACGCAGGAAGGTCGTCTCTCCGTCGGCGCGTCGGAGGAGAGTGAGGCCGTGGCCCGCATCCGCCCAGCGGAGAAATCCGTCCGCGTCGATCCGGGCGTGGAAGCACGTCGTGAACTGGTCGGTGCCCTCTCCGGGCGAACCCGTGCTCAGCCCCTGAGCCGCTCGTTGGAAGGCTGCCGCCGGGTCGTCGGCGTCGATGCTGCTGCGGATGACGGTGCGCACCGCGGCGGCGATCATCCCGGCTCCCACGCCTTTGCCCATCACGTCGCCGAGAGTGACAGCGGCACCGCCGCTCGGGGTGGCATACCAGTCGAAGAAGTCGCCTCCCACCGTGCGCGCGGGAACGCACGCCCCCGTGACGGCGAACTGCGGTGGCAGCGCCGACGCGTCGAGGGGCTGAAGGGAGCGTTGCACCGCGGCTGCCTGAGACACCTCGCGTTCGGCGATCCTGCGGCGCAACTGTGCCGCCGTCAGCCTGTTGAGCGACCTCCGCGACAGCTCGTTGACGACCGCGCCGACCGTCGCATACACCAACACGGCGATCACGAGGCGTACCAATTCGCTGGGCGTCAGCCCCCTCCCCGGAGCGAGCGCGAGAGGCAGCAGGAGCGTGAGACAGACCCCGAGCAGAGGAACGACGATCCGCCACCGTTCCCGGCCCGCCGCGATCCAGATCACGGGAAGCACCACGATGGCGAGGAAGACGGATTGGCTTTCGCCGGTACCGAAGCGCAGCATCCCGATCGCGACGAAGTCGGCGATGGGAACCGCGATCTCGAGACGGCGCAACGCCGGCCAGCGCACCATGAGCCCCGACACCAGGAGGAGGAAGACCACGAGAGCGGAGCCGCCCCACAGGGCCGTCTCGTTCGTGACGAGCAGGAACGGCACGAGCGCACTCGCGACAGACGCCCCGACGACCAGGGCCGCGACGACGGTCTGCTTGACGAGCGGTTCCCAGACCGCGGGCGCCGCGGAGGGCCGAAGCGGCGCGACCCTGACAGTCCGGGAGGGATTCCGTGTCGCCGACTGCGTCATGCCCTCAGTCAACACGACCGCACGCGGTCACGGCGTTTCCGCCGTGTGCGGGGAACGGGCGAAGGTTTCGCGTGTCGTCCGGAGGCGGATGAGGGGACGGCCGGAGTGGCTCGGCGCAGGTGAATGAGGGTGGCGCCTGAGCAGGAGGAGGAAACGACAAGAGGCCCGGACCCCGCGGTTCTGCGGAAGTCCGGGCCTCGTCTGTCGGGATGACAGGATTTGAACCTGCGACCCCTTGACCCCCAGGTGGCAGGAGCAGTCCTCATAGCCCACCTGACCAGGACTTTTACTTTTCAGGAGCGCGTCCTGCACGTCAGGCTTTGCAGGCTTTGCAGGTTGTTGGTCACCTGATTGGTCCACTCCCGGCCTCATTCGCAAGACAGCCGCCTACCAGCCTCGCTTCTACATGAGATCGAGGCGCGCTTCGATCATCCGCCCCATCTCCCGTGTGGTTTCGCGTTCAGCACCGCTGCGATGTACTCTCCACGCGACTGGCCGGGCGCCGTGAACTCCTCCCAGGTGGCTGAGGTACAGGCCGAGTACGCCCACTCGACTCCATTCGGAAATCGAACAAGGATCGTCTCCGCCTCGGCAATGAAGGCTTCAGCAATGATGCGCGATGAGCCGTCTACTGGTCGCCAGTCGATCATGATTCCTCCGTGTTGTAAGTACCTCGCCATGAATCAATCGCTGCCGAGACATCTGGAACGGTGCTCGGCAATCGCCACGCGTCCAGGGATGGATCGTGGGCGTTAGGAAAGGGACTTGGCGGGTCAACCAAGGCACGTGCGGGGAGCGAGATGGACTCCCCCGTGACGATGGCCTCGCCCGTTCGAAGTGCAGGGAGCACCGCTGCAAGGCCGGAGACACTATCGGGTAGCGCGGCTCGAATCTTGGCCTGGTCCGCGGAGTTGCTGAGCCGTAGGGCGATCAGCGTGCCCGATTGGGCCAGGGCAGTGTCAGGAAGCTCTGAGGGGCGTTGTGTCACTAGCATCAGCCCGACACCGTATTTGCGGCCTTCGCGAGCTATGCGGTTCGCAGCCCTGCGAGCCATGGCGATCGCGCTATCACCGAGATATCTGTGGGCCTCTTCGAGAACGATGAGGACTGGTCGAGACCTACCGATCCCATCGCCTGACTTCGGACTTCGGATTGCAGCTTCGAAGATGAGCGTCAGGATGACTCCGATTGCGAGTTCGCTGGCGGTCTCGGGGACGCCGCTGAAGTCCAGGATGGAGACTGGTCGTTCGCCGCCCAGCCAGTTGGCGACTTCGCCGACGAGTGGATCGCGCCCGTTCTTGTCTCCTTGCGGTTGTTGCAGGAACGATAGCCGCGGGTCGAGCAGGCCCAACCTGAGCAGTTCGGGCATTGTTCCGTGTATCCCGTGGAACGGCCCCTTGAACGGGGCAGTATTCCCGGCGCCGTGCGGAGCGTACCGCCGAGGCTCGAGTCGGCTGGCGTCGCCGTCGTGCTCGAGGGCAGCGGTACTCGGATCTCGCAGGACTCTGTGAGTCTCGTTGTTCTCTGCGTCGAGTTGATGCCACACACTTCGGATGTCGAAGGGGACTGGTGTGTCCGCCGTCACTGCGGCATCGTCGATACTGAGCCACGTCGCTCCGTGCGCAAACTCACGTCTGGCAGCTGTCACGAGCTCAGCGAATCTGCTCTGTGTCGTAGCGCCGCCCTGCGCGCCCGCGAGGGCGAGGAAGATGTCATTAGCGGGGAGCGCCCAGTATGGGACGCGTATCCCTCCTGCTCCTTCTCCAAGGACAGATCGAACAGATGCAAACTCGCCGAGGGCGTCGGCATACTCTCCGTGTGGATCGATGACGACGATGTTCGCGGCGTCCCACCCGCCCCTCGCGAATCCTTGAAGCAGAGACGCCACGCAGCTCGTCTTGCCGGAACCTGTGGAGCCCACCACCGCAACGTGCCGGGTCACGAACTTACTGGCATCCACACACACTGGGACTTCCTCAGCCGCAGCGAGCCTCCCGACTCGCACGGTGGCCTCGCTCTGGGGAGGAAACAAAGCTTGAAGGTCGCCGGGCGTCGCGAAGTGGACGGGATCGTCAAGTCCGGGATAACTTCCGATACCACGCTGGAAGGAGCCGGTACCACGGTTGATCTCTCCAAGGAGTTCAACCTGAAGCCACCGCTCACCTACTTGGACCGTTTCGACCGGTCGAGACGGCCCGCTCAGTTCAGCAATTCCGAGGAGGCTAACTTGTCCGACGAGATCGACCAATCCTTGCGGTATTCGGACGATCGATCCGATCTGGCCGATTCGCTGCAACTGTCCACGAAATATCGGAGCCGCTCCCGCGAGGTCTGGATCGAGTGCAACCGTGACCTGAGCACCAAGCACGTGCCTGACTCGGCCGATGCATGTTGGCTCGCGCTCAGCCATGTGACTTCGTCGCCGCGGTCAGCAACTCACTGAGACGCGCCTCCAGCTCGCCTTGTGGTGGGGAACTGCGGGCGAGGAATCGTGTGAGGTTCGCGAAGTCACCGAACTGGAATGTCCCCTTCGCCCACGTATCGTCGGGGGTTGTAGACGGTTCGTCCCAGTTGTTCCTCAAACCCCCAAGAATGGCTTCGGCCGGCGCGACGACCTGGAAGTTCGGCGTAGTCACGGCAAACTGAGCGACCTCGTCGGGGATGACGCCAAAGCAGAAGGCGATGAACTCGGAGCGGGGGCGTCGTCGTGCAGCTTCGAAGATGATCTCGTTCAAGTGTTGATCGCCGAACGAGTATCCGGTAATTAGGACGAGGCTTTCTGGCTGGTGAAGTGCGCGCCGCAAGCGATCCTGCAGAACGACGAACGGAACACGGCGTGACTCATCGTATTTGGCATCGGACGGGTAGATCGCTGCCGGACGATGATCTGGCACCGGTGCACCAAGTCGGACGACCTCTCGATTTGCGTCGCCGTCCCAAGTCCAGTGAACGGAACCGTGCAGTTTCCACAGGCGAACGAGGAAGGGTGGGAGGGCTTCGCGATCTGTCGCAGTTGTCTCTTCGACAAGATCTCCCCTGAATCGAGCACGTAGCGTTCCGACGAACCCGTCGAAATATGCAACGCCGAGCGCTTCTAGTCCGGTCTCGATCAGGAGGTCATAGTTGACCGTGAACAGTTCGAGGGCGTGGTGGTAGTCCGCCCTCGCCGCCCAGGCTGCCAGCCTTAGCGCCGGGTCAACCTGAGCGTTGGCCACGGCGAGCTGGCTGATGATCAGCCGGCAGATCGTTAGGTCGAGTTCGCGAGCTGTTTGCGAGCTGAGTCCGTCAACCAAATCGTCCGTATGGTCGAGAAGGGCTGCTATGCGCCTGACCCGGCTCAGGACCTGCTCCAGGTTGCGCCCTTGCGATAGGCGCTTGAAGGCTTCGGACTGGTCACCTGTCAGAGCCTGGTCGATGTGCTGCGCAAGACCAGTCACGTCGGGAAGACCGCAGGCGCGGGACGCGCCTGCTCCGATGAAGACGCAGACATGCCGCGAGCGGGATGCGAGCTTCTCGCTCAACCCGTTCACGAAGCGGACGACGTCGTGGCCTGGCATGAGCAAAGGCTACGGGAGGGTACCGCGCGCGAAGGCGCGACGCGCAGAACGTCTGGCTCAGATGATAGCGCCGCGAGCGATCAGGCGAAGACGACCTCCCGGACAGCCTGATGCCGGTCGAGGTAGCCAAGCTGATCCATCAGCGCCCGGACCACGGCCTTGCCTAGTTCTAGCGGGACGGCGTTGCCGAGCTGGCGCTGAACGTCTGCTCGGGTGCCGTCGATCTTGAAGTCGTCGGGGAACGACATGAGTCGGAGCATTTCGTTGACGCGGAGGCGTCGTGCTCGTTCTTCGCCGGAGGCGGTGCGGACGTTCTCCCAGTGGAACGGGCCGACCCACGGCCCCGGTTGTGCTTGGAGCGTGGTGGAGGGCCGGTTGGGGTCGAGCCGGAGCAGGAAGGTCCAGTAGCGGCTCCGCCATTCGAAGTGGTTGCGGCCGCCGTATCGCTCGGTGTGCCACAGGTAGTTCTGACCGGGCGGGATCTCGGCGGCGAGCTGCCCGTAGTTGCCGTCAACGATCTCGTCCTCGGCCGCACGAACCAGTCGAGGCAACCCGGCGAACGCCTGGGAAGCAGTGACGTGCGGAATCTTGCTGGCGTCGACGGTGCGGCTGTGCTCGCTCCACCCGGAGTGGGTGGGCTCGGGGAACTCGAACTTCTCACCGTCGCGTCTGCCGACGACGAACACGCGGCGGCGCAGCTGCGGGACTCCGTAGTCCGCGGCGAGCAGCACTTTCCATTGCGGGTTGTAGCCGAGTTCGCCGAGTCCCTTGAGGAGCCGGTCGAACTGTGCTTTGTGGGTCTTATACGTCAGGCCCTGCACGTTCTCCAAGATGAACGCCTCAGGGCGTGACTCACGGACGACACGGACGTACTCGTCCAGCAGCGAAGCGTTCGGGTCGCGGCTCTCGCGCTTCTGCTCCAGCCAGAACCCGGACTTGCTGAACGGGGTGCACGGCGGCCCGCCGACGACCAGCACAGGCTCCTTGGCCCGCAGCCCTGCGGTGGCGAGGATCTGCTCGGTGGGGACCTGTCGAATGTCACCGGTGAGGGTCGCGGCGCCGTCGAAGTTCGCCTTCAACGTCTGCAACGCGGGCTCGTTGTAGTCCGTCGCGACCGACACGCGAAGGAGGCCGCTGCCCGGGTCGCTGGAGGCGAGGGGCTCGGCGTCGGCACGCTCGACGGCAAGGTCGAGTCCGCCTGCTCCGGAGAACAGGCTCACCACCGGGAGCTGCTCGCCCATACGCCACCTCTTCCTATACGCGCACGCACGGCCCGGCCTCTGCGGGCAGCGCGTGTCTGACCAGTATCGTCGAGACGAGTCTGCCGACAGCCACCGACATGCCCAACGTGACCAAGGACATCGGTAGGCAACCCGAGCCGGAAGGGGTCCTGTGGAGGAAGTGCCGCTCGCCGGACGCGCCTTCGGCGAGGTCTACCGCGTCCAGGGACGCAGCGACCTGCACGCGTTCCTCCTCGACGCCGTGCATGCCTCCGGCGGCCGTGTGCTCTACGCGAGCGACCCACACCGCGCACCCGTCTACCTCGGCGTGCAGCTGGACTCCGACGAGCGGATCGGAATGCTCGTCTACCCCTTCCGGGTCACCCGCAACTCGATCAAGAACCGCCCAGACGACGAGGTCCGCGGCCAGCTCCGCTACGGCGCTGAGGAGTCCTGGAAGCGAGAGCACCCGGTCGGACGGGATGTCGCCGGCGTCGATGTGACGATGATCCTCGGGGTCGACCTCGCCGACGGCGTAATCCTCGGCCTGGACGCCAACCTCTGGGACCCACTGCCCATGGGCATCTCCTTCTATGCCAAGGACGCCGAGATCCAGCAGGCTAAGGCGTCCGGCTGGCACGTGTGGGAGAAGGTCAACCGGGCCGGCACCAAACGCTCCGAGCCCCGCTCCCCCACGAATCTGGAGACGGTCGTCGCGTTCACCCCCGACCGCCTCATCGACTACGCGCGTCTCGAACGACGAGCGACCTCACTGCGCCTGGACCAGCCGCTGCGATACTCGGCTGCCGTCGCCCTCGCAGACAAGTCGGCGGTCGAGAAGCTGCCGCGCCGGCACGTGCTGGAGGAGCAGTTCGCGCTCACCAGCGAGCAGATCCTCGACATCATCGGCGGCCGCAACCGGCTCTCCGTCGCCGTCCGCGGCGGGGTCGCCGAGTACCACCTGGAGCACCTGCTCGAAACATCGCCCGACATCGCCGCGGTCGAGCGGCTCGACGTGGACGCGATGCACGACTTCAACGTCACCCTCGCGGACGGAAGGCTGATGAGGGTCGAGTGCAAGAACGCGAGCCCGAAGACCTCCGCCAGCGGGAGCTTCAAGGTCGAAGTGCAGAAGACCCGCGCATCCAAGGGCGATCCCGCCTCGCGCTTCTACCCCGTCGACGGGTTCGACGTCGTCGCCGCCTGCCTCTTCTCGCCGACCGGACGGTGGGAGTTCCGCTACGGGCTCACCTCACTCATGGCGCGGCACAAGGACTTTCCCGACCGCCTTGCACCGATACAGACGATCACCAACGACTGGGCGGAGAGCCTGTCCGCCGTCAGCGAGTGACCGCTCGCCGACCGCGCACGACATCCACGATGCTCGCTGCGATAGAGGCGGGGGCTTCGTGTTCCCAGAACCGCAGCACGCGCCAGCCCCGTTCCTCAAGCAACTCGGTCGTCTCGACATCTCGGAGCCGGTTCCGGCCGATCTTGCCCTCCCAATAGTCGCGGTTCGTCGACGGCATCTTGAAGTGTTCAGGGCAGCCGTGCCAGTAGCAGCCGTCGATGAGCACCACCACGCGGGCGCGGGTGAACAACAGGTCTGCCGTCCGACGCAGGTCGCACTCCGGTCGCGCGTTGACCCGGTATCGCAGTCCCGCGGCATGTACCAGGCGGCGCACCGCCAGTTCCGCCTGCGTGTCACGACTTCGATTGCCCTGCATGGTCTTCCGGGCGGCAGCGCTCGAAGCCCACGGCGTGTACATGGTTCGAGGCTATGTGCATTGCGGCGGCAGCAAGAGCCATGCCTCCGACCCTGACACCGGCGGACGTGACGGGTGTGTCTCGGCCCTCAAGGACGATTCTCACGGATATATTCAGCCGTAGGAGGCTGTTTTCGACGAGGAGCACCAATGACTGCACAGACCCTGGACGAGCGGTCATGCAGTTGCGGCCCTGAAGAAGGCGACCTTCCCGTGGCCCTCCTGTCCGCCTCGGTGCACGACCCCTCGCTCTCGCCGTCGCTGATGGCGTTGACCGTGGATTACGAGCTGAAGAGCTGGCGCGCTTCCGCGCTGGCGACCCATGTCGTTGACTGGGCGCTTGACTTCGCACTGCGACGCTCCGAGCGCGCGATGCTCACCCCGGGGCGGGCGACAGAGCTGGCGCGCCGAGCGGTCAAGATCACCTTCGGCAACGGCAATGACCGCGGCGTCCCCGGGGAAGTCCTGCTACATGCCGTGTGTCGCCAGTTCTTCGGCAGCGACACCGTGATCAACAAGGTGTGGTTCAAGACAGCGTCGAACGACACATACAAGGGGTTCGACGCCGTCCACTGCGTCCACGAGGGAGATGAGCTCCAGCTCTGGCTGGGCGAGGCCAAGTTCTACAAGAGCCTGACTTCGGCGATCCGATCAGTAGCCACCGACCTCGACGAGCACCTCGACCAGGACTACCTCCGTTCCGAGTTCGCGCTTATCGCTGACAAGATCGACGACGACCATCCTCACGGTGGTGAGCTACGAAGGCTCATGCACCCGAACACATCCTTGGACGAGGTCTTCGACCGCATCGTCGTTCCTGTGTTCGTCGCATACGAGAGCTCGGCCACGGCCGCGCACGACCATGTCTGTGCCGAGTATCGGGAGGCTCTCGAAGCCGAGGTGCGCCGCGCCTGGATCAAGTTCGGCAACGCGATCGATAGCAACCTCCCCGTCACAGTGCGCCTGTTCCTCCTGCCGATGGGGAGCAAGAAGGCTCTGACCGACGCACTCGACCAGGAGCTGAGCCGATGGCGCTGAACCTCGTCGAAGCAAGACAACAGCTCCATAGCGCCAACCTCGACGAGGATAACGCGTTCAGGCTGCTGGCCGACATCGGGGTCCACGGCGCATTCGTCGATCGCGATGAGGCGCGCGAGCTGCTCATCCGTTTCCTAGCACGGAGAGACGAGCTCTCGACTCCGCTGCACGAGATCCTGCAAGGCCTGGTCCGAGAGCACGGGCTCTTTCCTTATCTGCGCGACATCGCCGAGCTGCCCACAGCAGATCGCCTCGCATTCGAGATGCACCGACCAACCCCTGCGGTCGGTGACGATGTCGTCTTTCACGCAGAACAGGCCGCAGTGTACGAACGCCTGATGAGCGGCGAGAACGTCATCCTTTCCGCGCCGACAAGCTTCGGGAAGAGCTTGGTTGTTGATGCGATCCTCGCCGCCGGTCGCTACAGGAATGCCGCGGTCGTCGTCCCCACGATTGCTTTGATGGACGAGACACGGCGCCGGCTCGCGAAGCTGGCCGACCGGTACAAGGTGATCACGCACGGCTCTCAGCGTCGGGGCGAGCGCAACTTGTACGTGATGACCCAGGAGCGACTGCTCGAACTGGGAGATATCCCGGATCTCGACTTCTTCGTGATCGACGAGTTCTACAAGCTCGACCCTCACCACAGCGATGACCGCGCCGTTCAGCTGAACGTTCTGTTCCACCGGCTTCTTTCGACGGGTGCCCAGTTCTACCTCCTCGGTCCGAACATCGCCAGCATCACTGGTGGAACAAGCGAGAGACTTCGCGCGTCGTTCGTGAACACGGGCTTCACGACGGTCGTGACCGATGTCGATCGAGTCCACGCCGATGCTGCAGAGCTGCCGGATGCGCTGGCCGCCGTCTGCGGGGAGACCGGGCCGGGGACTCTGGTGTTCTGCAAGTCCCCTCCACGCGTTCGGGAGGTGACGCAGTGGCTCGTGGACCGTGGCGTCGGAGCAGGCAATCTTCATCCGGTGCTTGGCCAAGTCGCTGATTGGGTGGGGCAGGCATACCATCCGGATTGGTATGTCGGGAAGGCGCTCAGGCACGGGATCGGCGTGCACCATGGCAAGTTGCCCCGTGCCCTGGCTCACCACATCGTGCGGCTCTTCAACGAAGGCCGCTTGCCGTATCTGCTCGTCACGAGCACGTTGATCGAAGGCGTGAACACATCGGCAAAGTCCGTCATCGTGCTCGACAACAAGATCGCGACGAAGAAGTACGACTACTTCACCTTCAGCAACATTCGAGGACGCTCGGGACGCATGTTCCGGCACTTCGTAGGGCGGGTCGTCGTCTTCAACCCTGAGCCGCATGCCGCCGACCTCACTGTCGACGCGCCGATCCTTTCCCAGCCGGACGACGTCGCAGACGAGATCCTGATCCACCTGCCGGAAGCGGAGCTGACGCCGCGCAGCAAGGAACAGCTGCGGCCGTACCTGGAACAGACGCTGCTGAGTCTCCAGACGCTCCGAGAGAACAAGGGTGTTCCGCTCTCGTGGCAGTTGGAGACAGCAGATCAGATCACCTCCGATAGGCGCCGGTGGATGAGGACACTCGCGTGGAACGGGACATATCCGACCAGCGCACAGGTCAGGGATCTCGCGCCGCTGCTGTTCACGCTCACGGGGTCGGGAAACGCAGTGCGGACCGCGAAACAGCTCGGCGCGCGAGTCAACATGCTTCGGTCCCAGCAAGGTGACTTCAAGGCGCTTGTCGAGCAGGCTGTGTCCAGGGGCACATCAGCGGATGACGCTATGGAAAGTGAGCTTGAGTTCCTGAGGAACTGGGCGCAGTTCAAGATCCCGACTGCATTCGCCGCGGTAGAGAAGATCGCAAACGACGCGTTCAGTGCGGATAGGTTCACCGCGAGCAGCACCGCGGTCTTCGCCAACGAGCTGGAGAACTTGTTCCTCCCACCGTTTGCTGCCGTGCTGGAAGAGTATGGCCTCCCGGTTTCGCTCACGCTCAAACTTCGGCATCAACTTGATCTAGGACGAGCATCGGGGCTAGATGAAGTCCTTGACAGGCTCCGAGAGATCGACGTACCGCCTTCAACGCTCGGCCCCTTCGAGCGTGAGATGCTCGCAGACACCCAACGAACACTCTGACCAGAGCGCGTCAGACCGAGATCGCCTGACGCCTAGCTTTCGACTCCCGAATCAGAGCACCACACAGCAGGACCAGCGTGATCGGCCCGTTGAGGGTCAGCTTGATCGAGTTCCACGCGCACAGCAGCACTATGAGGTTGAGCCAGCCGGGGCCGCCGTTCTCGATCATTGTGACGCACCAGTAGGCGGCGAGCAGGTACGGGATCGCGAGAAGCATCGCGGGGATGCCCCAGCGCAGGCCCCGGCGCGTGCGGGTGGCGGCGATGAGGAGGTTGGTGGGCGCGTAGCTGAGGATGCCGTGGGTGCGGACGCTCGCCGCCCAGATGACCCGGAACATGGTCACAGTCCTTCCAGGGGTTCGGCGACAAGAACCTGAAAGGACCGCCCGTAGCCTGCGGGGTGGTCATACCGTCGCGGAGAGCGACAGCGCCAATATAGAGGCCGCCTCGTCCTCCACTGTACGACGGCCGCCGGACATCGAGAAGGGCACCGGACTCACAGCGCGCGGCGAACCGGCTCCCGTTCCAGCCAACGCTGCGGCTCCTCCCCCGCTCCCCGCACGAGGCTGCGTGCCCGGTCCAGGGCGGCCTTGGCTCGGGCGGCGTCGATCTTCTGCGCATCGTCCTCGGCGGCCGGGGTGCCGAGCGGAGTAGCCTCGGTGATGTCGTAGCGGTCGCGGTAGGCGGCGATGGTGCGTGCGAGGCGCCGCCAGGTCGCCGCGGTCTTGGCATCCTTCGGTGGCGCACCGAGCGCCTTGGTCCAGGTCTGCTTCTCGTTGAGGGCGGTGTCGAGGAGCGCGGTGGCGCGGGTCTCGATGAGGTCGCGGCGTTCGGTGAGCGCCTGCCGGAACTCGCCGCTCATGGTGCCGGTGGCTTCGGGGATGAGGCCGGCGATCAGGCGCGGTGCCTTACGAGCACGCCCCGAACCGGCTGGCCTCGCGGTGACGCGGGCGACGCGGTAGTGGAGGACGGCGGCGATGTCATCGGCATCCGTGAACCCGCGCGCCCGCACGAGGCGCGGCAGCAACGTCTCGATGTCGTGGTGGTTGGCCTCGGCGCGGCGGAGCTCGGCGGTCAGCGCTCCGAACGCCGGAGAGGCGATCGCGTCCTCGGCCTCCTCCTCGGTGAGACCGGATGCTCGGACCATGAGCGCCCACCTGTCCCGTTGCGCTGCGGCCGCCAGCGTCTCGTACTCGGCAGCGAGCTGGCCGATGTTCGCCCAGGCGTCTTGTTCGGTGGTGATGGTCTCGTGTGCGGAGAGCTCGGCACCGACGTGCTGGAGCACCCCGTGCAACACGCTTCGGGCGGTGGCCTCGGTATTGTCGCCCGGATGCGGCCCCTGGTGGGAGTCGTCGGGCTTGTCGATGGCGACGTAAGCGACGTTCGTCTGTCGTCCGCGGGTGAGCGCGACGTACAGGTTCTCCCTGGTCATGGCTGCGTCGACCAGCACGTGCGAGGTGTCGACCGTGATGCCTTGCGCCCGGTAGGAGGTCACGGCGTAGCCCAGGTCAAGATGCTCGGCGGCGTAGGCGGCGGGGATCACGACCGCGGCACCCCATTTGCGGTCGGCGCGGCGGAGGGTGAGGGAGCCGTCGACCTGGACCTCGGTGACCGTCCACCTGTCGCCGTTGCGCACCCAGCCTCTCCCGGCACGGAGCCGACGGTCGTTGCGCCGGGTGATGACGGTATCCCCGACCGCGGCATGAGTGCCGTCGTGCAGCTCGACTTCGCGGCGGGCGTCCACGGCGCCGTCGAGGATCAGGTCCGTGCGGGCGCGCTGGTTGAGCGCCTGGACGGATTCGTTCGAGTCGGAGACCAGCACTGTCGCCCGTCCGGCCTGCCGGTCGGCCCGCCAGGCGGCGTAGGCGGCATCGATCATCGTCTTCGTCTCACCGCCGTGGATGCGGTCGTGGTCCAGGTAGGTGTCGATGACCTCGACGTGGCCGTGGCGCAGGCCGAGCGAGGCGGTCTTTTCCCAATCGTTCGTGAACCTGTGCACGTCGACCAACTCGGGGGCATCCTCGCGGTCATGCACGAGCAGAGAGAACGCGCCGCCGGCATCGACGGACTGGAGCTGCGCGTAGTCGCCAACCAGCAGCACCTTCGCCCCAGCCTCGGCGGCGAGATTCGTGATGCGGTCCAGGGAGAGGGTGCCGGCCAGCGACGCTTCGTCCACGATCACGAGTTGATCTGCGCGGAAGGTGGCGCCGGTGCGTTGATGGACCTCCCACCATTTCGCGGTGTTCTCCGTCTGGATGCCGAGGTCATCGGCGAGGATCTGCGCGGCCACCGCAGACGGCGCGAGCCCGACCACACTGCCGGCGCCGTGCTCGTGCTCCCACGCACGCCGCAGCGCGGACATGGCCGTTGTCTTCCCCGCCCCAGCAGGGCCAACGAGGACATCGACGATGCGGCCCGAGACGGCGATCTTTGCCAGCGCGGCGGTCTGGTCGTCGCCGAGGGTGTGCCCCTTCCGATCCGGGCGGGCGGCGATCCGTTCGATCACCGCGAGGGGCACGGTCGGACCGGTGGTGGTGCGAGCGCGATCGAGGAGGCGGTCTTCGGCCGCCAGCAGCAGCTCGGAGGAGAACACGGTGGAGTGCTTCGGCCGGAACACGCTCGTGCCGTCCGGCCGCCGGAACGTCACCGGGCTCGACGCGAGTTCCGGTGGGGTGAGCCGGAGGGAGGCGGCCTCGGCGGCGTCCACGACCAGCCCGACGACCGCCTCTCGATCAACGGTTGAGGCGAAGCGGTAGCCCATCGTCCGCCGGGCAGCTTCGGCCGTGAGGTTCCAGCGTCGCCAGGTGGATCGCTTCTCGCCCATGACCTCCACGACCGACTGGCCGAGGGACGCGATCACGTCCAGCGGGATGTCGTCCGCTCGCAACAGCAACGGCGCCTCGTTCGCGGTCACGCCCCGCGCCCACGCGGTCGCATCCGTGCCGAGCAGCCAGCCGGCGCGCTCCCGCCATTCGGCGGTGAGGTCGGCGAGGGATCGGACCTGCTTGTCCGGTCTCGTGGTGAGGGTGGCTTGGGCGCGGAGCTTGATGATCGTCGCCGTCGAGGGTTGCCGGCCGTGCTTTTCGACGTACTCCGCGATGAGGCGGTTCTTCTCCATGTCGATGTGCCGGGAGCGGGAGGAGAACTCCGCCACCAGCTCCTCCGGCACCGCAGTCACCGCCCAGGCAGGGTTGCGGTCTCGCCCCATGCCGCGGGCCTCCCACTCCACGCCGAAAGCACGTGTCAGGTGGTCGGTGAACACTGCCTCGTGCAGCTCCGAGAGCGCGACCGTGGCGGCGTGCATCGGGCGCCCGTCCAGGGAGCGCCACTTGCCGTCGAGGACGGTCTGCACCTTGTTCGAGATGACGACGTGCGTGTGCAAATGCGGGTCACCCGCGCGAGAGTCGTAGTGATCGAACGCCGTGGCGACGAGACCCCGGACATCGACCTGTGCGACGGCTCCGTTGCAGGCGGTTGCGCCAGTGCGGGTAGCTGCAACCTCCCGCTCCATGAACGCAACCACCTCCGCAACCGCCGCATGATGCGCATCCGCGATCAACGCCTGCATCCCCGCATCCGCGACCGCCCACAACACGCTCGCGGACTTCGGGATCGAGAACGTGAAGTCATACCCCGCGACCGCGCGCCGCGTCCCGCGCGCAGCTTCCTCCGCCTCGATCTGCGCGACCGCCTCCGCGCGGGACACTGGACCGAGCATCGGGTCGAGGGCGGCGGCACGCTCTGAGATGCGCTCGGCCACGGTCTTGTAGGCGGGATAAGCAAGGCCGAGGGGTTCGCCGGTAACAGGGTGCCGGCCCATCCCCACCAGGAGCTGGAGCTGGGACTCAGACACTTGATCGCCCTCCACGACCATCCCACCGAGCGCGGCGACGCCCGCGCCGAGCCAGCGCCCTGGCGGGCTGCCCTCCTCTGCGTAGTAGCGGGTCAACGGTGTGGAGAGCGACCTGTCACCGTCCCCGGCGGCGACCGTGCGCAGCAGGTACTTGTAGCCGTCGCCGGCGCTCATCACGCGCATCGAGACCGTCACAGCACCTGCCTTCGCCACTTCTCTCATGAGGTGAGCGGATACCCACCGAAGCAGCGCGTCCGGCGCCCCGACGCACGCTGGAGCGCCAAGGCCCCGAGGGTCTGGAAACCGGGCTGCCCGAGCAATGCGTGCCTGGCTATCGTGAATGCATGATCTCCCGCTACCACCTGAAATGCCCCGGCTGCGAGGAGGTCTTCGTCGCACGGCTCGGGGTAGAGCCGACAAGCGGAACCCGGTTCTACCTTCCGTGCCCTCACTGTCGCTTGCCGATCCGAGGCTCCATGTCAGGAACGGAGCTCGAGAACCACAGGATCAATCTCGAATGCGAGGTGGTGAACGGCGCCGAACCGGACTTGCCAGGCGCTCGTGTCGTGACGATCAACCCGTTCGTGCCTTCGCTGTATGAGGCCGATTCGTTCGCTCCGAGCGGCGCCTTTCCGACGTTGACCCTCGCACGGATTCTCGGCGACCACGTGTTCACGGAGTTCGAGACGGAGAGGCATCAGGCACTCGACGCCGGACGACTCCTGTGGCCTCGGGTTCGGATGCTCTTCCAGTACTACCTTCAGGGCAACATGCAAATGTTCACGCGCATCGCAAAGGAGCAGTTCGGGCTCGACTGGGAGCCGAGCAAGGCGCATCAGCGAACGAGCGTCGCCTACCAGGCGATGGGCACGGTGACCACGATGATCGCGGGTACCACGGGCAACCACTCGGCCACGGTCATCGATCGCTTCGCCAGAAAGCACACTGCAGCGATGAATCGCAATGAGGAGCACCTCGTTGCCTTCCGGGAGCGGGGCAAGGAGTCGGCTGCGCTAGAACGAGACCTCTTCACCGAATTGAACCGCTTCGTCGAACGGCACGAGTCCTGGGAAATGGGACTGCTCGTCAGGTTCGTCGGGCCGGCAGAGCAGGCTGAGTTCGAGAACCTTGTGCTTTATCGAGACGAGTTCTCAACCGTCAGGGACCTCTACCAGCAAGGCTTCGAGCTTGCATCCAAATGCATCTGGCCGCTCGTCGCCGCGCAAAACACAGTGAAGCGCGGCACCCCCGATGACTTCGGGAGCGATCACCCCCAGAGTGTGCCGGCGAACAAGCAGGCTCGAAGCCTCACGCAGTTCGACAGGCTCGCAAATGCTCACAAGATCGCCTACGCGGCTCAGGTTCCGGGATGGGAGTCACTCGGGGAACTTCTGAACAACAAGCGCCGCAACGCGATCGGCCATGCCACGGCGCACCACGATCTCCAGACCGGCCGCGTTGTCAGCGACACGGACCCCTCTGGGATGAGCTACCTCGACTTCCTCGGACAGACACTGGGGGTCTTCGATGCATTGTCAACACTCGCACAAGTGCTTCGCGCCTGCCGAGTTGCAGCCTCACCCGACTTCGGCGTCGCATAGACCACGACCTGCAAGACGCGTGGCGACTCCGATGGCGGGCTGAGCGAGAGGCAGATCGGTGCCAGCCCGAGGGGCGGGAGTGGGTGTGCCTAGCAGTGTCGTCGGCGAGGCATCGACGGCGATTGAGCGGGGTCGTGCACCTGGCAGGTGATCAGCCCGGCGATGAGCTCCGTGAGGGGCTCGGGTCCGGGATCACCGAACTGCCGGAGCCCTCATGCACGACCACACCCCTTCCGGGGACCGTCGTCTGCGGGTCGGGTCGCTGTTCTCCGGATACGGCGGCCTTGACCTGGCCGTCGAGCACGTCTTCGACGCCGAGACGATCTGGTTCTCCGAGATCAACGAACCCGTCGCCCGTGTCTTCGCCCACCACTGGCCCGACGCGCCGAACCTGGGCGACGTCACCACCATCGACTGGCGCGACGTGCCACCGGTCGACATCCTCTGCGGCGGCTTTCCATGTCAGGACGTCTCGACCGTCGGTAAGCAGGCTGGCCTCGCGCCTGGCACCCGCTCCGGGCTCTGGTCGCACATGGCGGCCGCGATCGATGCGCTGCAACCGGAGTTCGTGGTGATCGAGAACGTCCGCGGCCTGCTCTCCGCACCGGCGGTCCGCAACCTCCCCGAAGGAGCAACCGATGCCCGAAGCAACCCCGCCACCGCACCCCCCGCCAGCGATGCGAGTGCAACCCTTCGCGAGATGGAACCCGACCCGTGGCATCTGGGAGACGATGCAGCCCGACCTCTCAGGGCGTTTGGCGCCGTGGCGGGAGACCTGGCCGACCTGCGGCGCGATGCGCGATGGATCGGCCTACCGGCATCCTCCACCGGCGCACCGCATCAAAGGTTCCGCGTCTTCGTCCTCGCCCACCGTCCTGTTCCGGACCCCGCTGGCCTCGGACTCCTCCCGCGGCGGCGAGAGCCTGGAACAGGTGCGATCCCGTCGGGGCACGATCGCGCTAAGCCATCAGATCATCGACCTCGCCCTACACGGACCGCATGGCTCGCCGACGCAGAGCGACGACTCGGAGACCCTGTGGTCGCTGATCGAGGACATCTTCACCGCTGGGGACACTACGCCCCAGCTATCGCCCGATGGGAACACATCACCGGCCGACCCGCCCCCGCACCAGCGCTCCTGAGCGAGGCGAAGGGGCCACGGCCCGCGCCAGAGTTCGTGGAGTGGCTGATGGGACTCGAACCAGGCTGGGTCACCAACCCGGATCATGGGCTCACCGACAATCAGCAACTCGCTGCCCTCGGCAACGGCGTCCTCCCGCTTCAGGCAGTTCAGGCCCTGGACACCATGTGGAGATAGTCACGGATCGCGAGGCCCATGTGCGGTATCTCCTTCGCTGGCGGCCTACCGACGACCCGCTTGGGCGTCCGATAGCTCAGACCGGTGGGCGGCGTGCAGACGCGAGACCCACTGGCGAACTGCAGCGGTCACGTCGATACCGGTGAGCGCAACAAGGTCATCGCCGAGGCAGTGGCCTACGACCAGGGGTTCGGAAGAGATCACGCGCGTATAGGAAGCGAGTGCTGGGTGGCCGGCTCCTGTGAGAGTGCGGCCGTGGATGCGTGCGGAGAAAGTGGAGGCCGGAAGGTAGGCGCCGGGGTCGTCGCCGTGGCCGAGGTCGTGAAGCAGCGTCTTGGCGGCGTGCGCGCCCTGTGCGGTGGCATCGTCCCAGTGATCGATGCGGTAGGAGCTGCGGCCGGGATAGTGGTGCACGGCGACGCCGCCTGCGGCGTAGATGCGTTGATCCGGGGCGGACAGGGTCCGCAGCCGGTTGTCAACGGCGATGCCGCCCGGGCCGGTCCACGGGGCTGGCGCGGCGGGGAGGGTGCCGTGGGCCACGATCGCGAGGTCGCCTTCGACCTTGGTGTCGTCGTCGAGCACGACGGTGATGTGGTCCGCATGGGTGCGGATTGCGCATACGTCGCGTCCCAGATGGACGGCGTGATGGTGCCGGTGCAGGTCGAGCAATTGACGAGCGGCGTCGTCACCGATGGCGCTGGCACCCGGCAGGGCCGAGCGGGCGATGAGGACGGTGTTGTGCCCAGCGTCGGTGAGCAGCGAGGCGGTCTCCGAGGCGACCAGGCCGCCGCCGAGGAATAGGACGCGTGCGGGGTCGGCGGTGGCGAGCAGGTCGCGCACGCGGATGGCATCGGTAAGGGAGTGCAGGGTCGTCAGCCGGCCGGCGCTGAGGGCTTGGTCGCGTCCTACGATCGTGTCGTCGAGCGGGCGAGGACGGCTGCCCGTGGCGACGATCAGCGCGTCGAAGGCCCGGTTGTTGCCGGAGTCGAGGTGGACACGACGGATGCGGGGGTCGATGCCGCGGACGGTGTACGCGCTGGTCTGGACTCCTATCGGGGGGAGGTTGGTCTGGTGAGGCTCGAGCAGTCCTATCGCCACACCCTTGTTGACCAGGGTTCGGTTGTGAGGCGTTTCGCCGTTGCGCGCGAATAGCTCGATATCGATGTCGACACCGTGGGCGCGCAGGGTCTTGACGGCGGAGACTCCAGCCGCACCTGCGCCGATGACCCCGACCGTGAGGCCGGTCATCGCGGGTCGGACGCGGCGCCGGCGGTGAAGGCGGGGATGAGGATCGCGTCGATGAACCACGGCGCGTCGTCGGGATCGAGGCGTCCGACGCGGACTTCCTCGGCTGCGCCGTTCATGACGACGTGAGTGGTGGTGAGCAGCCAGGTCACCGGCAGGTCGCTGCGGAACGCACCCTCGCGCTGGCCGCGCAGCAGCAGATCCCGCATGCGAGCCTCGGCCTTCTCGTGCATCTCCCGGATGCGGGCGGCGGGGAGCTCCTTCTGCGCGGCTGCCAGTAGGGCACGTGACTGGTCGACGAGCAACCAACTTGAGGCGACCAGGCGACGGAACGCCTCGCCCGCGTCGCCGTCCAGGGAGACCTCGCTCAGGACCTCCTCGCCGCGTTCGATGCTCTCGGCCAGGGCGGCGTCGATCAGCTCGGCTCGGTTCTGGAAGTGCCCGTACAGGGTCATTCGGCCCACGCCGGCCTCGGCGGCAATGTCGGCCACCGAGGCGTCGGGGTCCTTGCGGATCGCGGTCACGGTCGCGGCCAACATCTTCGCCCGGTTCCGCTGCGCGTCCGCACGCTGATTCGCCGCCCGCGGTGTGGTCGCGGCCGCACCGCGGGAGCCACTCCTGGTCGTGTCCTTCTTCGTTGGCATATGCCACCTCATAACTCGTACGGGAATGCATGAGATAGTGTAGCGGTTACAACCCGTACACCCCTGATTGAGTTAGGAGTCGCGATGACGACCAACGCTTCGCCCACGGACGCTGCGGGCACCCACACACGACGATGGCTGGCACTAGCCCTGTTGGGCACCGCGCAGTTCATGCTGATCCTGGACGTGACGGTCGTTGCGGTCGCCCTGCCGCAGATGACCATCGAGCTGGGCCTGTCGCGCGAGGCTGTGACCTGGGTGGTCGCCGCCTACACCCTCACCTTCGGCGGTCTGATGCTGCTGGGCGGGCGAAGCGCGGACCTGTTCGGGTCCAAGCCGATCGTCTACGCAGGACTGTTCGCGTTCACGGCAGGCTCGCTCCTGGCAGGCCTGGCCGAGAACGGAACGATCCTGCTGACGGGACGCGTCGTCCAAGGCCTCGGAGCGGCACTGCTCTCTCCGGCGGCCCTCTCGGTCGTGGTCCGCCTCTTCACCGGTGACGAGCGCAATCGCGCCCTGGGCATCTGGTCCGCGCTCGGCGGCGGTGGCGCCGCGGTCGGCGTGCTACTCGGCGGGCTGATCACCGCCGGGCCCGGGTGGCCGTGGGTGTTCTTCATCAACATCCCCGTCGGCCTCATCGTGCTGTTCGGACTGCTCCGCGTCCTACCGCCTCTGCCTCCAGCGCCCGGGCAGCGAGCCTCGCTCGACCTGCTCGGTGCCCTGCTCGTCACAGCGGCGACCGGGTCGGCGATCTACGCCTTGACGATCGCGGGCGAGGACGGCTGGACCAGCACACACACGCTGATCGGAGCTGGCGCGGCGGTCGTCCTGTACTTGCTGTTCGGGTGGAGACAGAAGGCCGCGGCCTCCCCACTGATGGACCTCGGCCTGCTGGTGCGACGTCCTGTGGGGGCCGGAGTGTTCGTCATCATGATCGCCACCGCGCTGATGGTCGCCGTATTCTTCCTCGGCACCTTCTCCTTCCAGCAGCACGCGGGCCACGGCCCCCTGGCCACCGGCCTGCTGTTCCTGCCGATCGCCGCAGCCACCATGACCGGAGCCAACCTCGGCGGGCGTCTCATCGGCCGAGTCGGGGCGCGCGCCCTCGGCGTCGCCGGGATGGCGTTTGCCGCGGTCGGGCTCGCGGTGCCCGCGCTGTGGCCCACCACCGTGGCAACCACGGTCGGCGTCAGTTTCGGCGCCCTCGGTATCGGCGCACTGTTCGTGGTCGCCTCGGCCACTGCTCTGGGGCAGATCGGCCCGGAGGAGGCGGGCATCGCGTCGGGCCTGCTGAGTACTTTCCACGAGTTCGGCGCCTCCATCGGCGTCGCGACGGTCTCCAGTCTCGCCGCGGTCAGCCTTGCGGCGGGAGGCGGCGAGTCGGGGTTCCAGCAAGCGTTCGGGTTCGCCGCCGCAGCGGCCGTCGTCGCCGCGGTGGTTTCCCTTGTCGCCATTCCGAGGCCTGCCAAGCCGCATGAGCGGGCGGCAGAACCTCATCATTGATCAATACCCCTTGGGGGTATATGGTCGAGGCGTACAAGTCGTACATAAGTGAAGGAGTTGAGCATCATGGCAACCACGACCGAGTACCAGGTGACCGGGATGACCTGCGGACACTGCGAGGGATCGGTGCGAGCTGAGGTCTCGCAGGTTCCGGGCGTGACCGGGGTGGAAGTCAGCGCCCAGACCGGGCAGCTGGCCGTGACCAGTGAGCAGCCGGTCGAGGATGCCGCGGTGATCGCGGCGGTCGATGAGGCCGGCTACACCGCGGTCAGGAGCTGAGATGAAGGCGCCTGCGCGGCTCGGCCTGTACGGCGCGGGGCTGGTGGCCGTGTTCGCCGTGGCGTTCGCCACGGCGGGCGCGGTCGTTCCCGCCGAGACCGTGCAGGCCTGGACGGAAGAGAGTGGCGAGCACGCCGCGCACGACGACGAGGAAGGAGACGACATGAACGGCGAGGGCGGACACACCGGCCACGACGCGGCGGCGTCGTCGCTGGGACTCGGCGTGGCACAGGACGGCTACCAGCTCACCGGCCTCAGCGCACCGAGCGCGACCGGCGCCGACGGTGAGCTGTCGCTGACGATCACCGGACCCGACGGGCAACCGGTGACCGACGTCGAGCTGGAACACGAGAAGGAGCTTCACCTGATCGTCGTGCGCGCCGACGGGCAGCAGTTCCGGCACGTGCACCCCGAGATGGACGCCGACGGCACCTGGTCGATTCCGTGGCAGTGGGACGCGGCCGGAACCTACCGGGTGTTCGCGGACTTCGTCCCCGGCCAGGGCGGGGAGGGCATCACGCTATCGACCACAGTGCAGGTGCCTGGCGACTTCGAAACCGTGG
Source organism: Microbacterium mcarthurae (assembly GCF_046064585.1). Classification (NCBI taxonomy): domain Bacteria; kingdom Bacillati; phylum Actinomycetota; class Actinomycetes; order Micrococcales; family Microbacteriaceae; genus Microbacterium; species Microbacterium mcarthurae. Next base: position 67,669 of record NZ_JAROCE010000005.1, read on the forward strand.
CAGCGGAGCCGACCGCGCAGACCTCGGTCGATGGGTTCGACGTCGCGGTGACCGGTGACCTCGTCGCGGGCGAGTCCTCGGCGCTGACCATGACCATCACCCGCGACGGTGAGCCGGTCACCGTTCTGGAGCCGTATTTGGGCGCGTTTGGGCACCTGGTCGCGCTGCGCGACGGCGACCTGGCCTACCTGCACGTCCATCCCCCCGGCGAGGCACCTCGGGCCGGGCAGGCGTCGGGTCCGGAGATCGTGTTCGAGGCCACCGCTCCCACCGCAGGCCGCTATCTGCTGTTCCTGGACTTCCAGGTCGACGGTCAGGTCCGCACCGCGTCGCTGGTGATCGATACCACCGGCGCCGATGGTGAAGGGGCCGCGCCCGGGCAGGACTCGGACACCGGCGAGGAGAACAGCGAGGACGAGGACCATGACCACTGACCAGACCAGCACCGCCGTCGCGGGGATCGAGCTGCAGATCGGTGGCATGACCTGCGCGTCGTGTGCGAACCGGATCGAGAAGAAACTGAACAAGCTCGACGGCATCACCGCGAGCGTGAACTACGCGACCGAGAAGGCCAGCGTCACTGCCCCCGGCGGCTATGACCCGCAGTTGCTGATCGCGGAGGTGGAGAAGACCGGCTACACCGCCGAGCTCCCCAAGCCCACCAAGGGCTCCGGCGAAGGCGCGGACGATGAGGGCGAGTCCCGTGAGGACGCCGAGCTGCGTGTCCTGCGCCAGCGGCTCATCGGCTCAGCGGTGCTCGCTGTCCCGGTGATCGCGATGGCGATGATCCCGGCGCTGCAGTTCGACTACTGGGGCTTCGCTTCCCTGGCTCTGGCCGCACCGGTGGTGGTGTGGGCCGGGTGGCCGTTCCACAAGGCCGCCTGGATGAACCTGCGCCACGGTGCCGCCACGATGGACACCCTCATCTCCGTGGGCACCACCGCGGCGATGATCTGGTCGATCATCGCGCTGTTCTTCGGCACCGCCGGTGACCGCGGCGTGGTCCACCCGTTTGAGTTCACGATCTCACGCTCCGACGGCCTCGGGCACATCTATCTGGAGGTCGCCGCGGGGGTGATTACGTTCATCCTGCTCGGCCGGTACTTCGAGAAGCGCTCCAAGCGCCGCGCCGGAGCCGCGCTGCGTGCCCTGCTCGAACTCGGCGCGAAGGAGGTCTCCGTCCTCCGCAACGGCAAGGAAGAGCGGATCTCCATCGAGGAGCTGCGTGTCGGGGACGAGTTCGTCGTCCGGCCTGGTGAGAAGATCGCCACCGACGGCACCATCACCTCCGGCAGCTCCGCGATCGACGCGTCCATGCTCACCGGAGAGTCCGTGCCCGTCGAGGTCGGCGAAGGAGATGCCGTCACCGGCGCGACCGTCAACGCCGGCGGACGCCTCGTTGTCCGCGCCACCCGGGTCGGTTCGGACACCCAGCTGGCGCAGATGGCCAAGCTCGTCGAGGACGCCCAGTCGGGCAAGGCCGAGATCCAGCGCCTCGCCGACCGCGTCTCCGGGGTGTTCGTCCCCATCGCCATCGCGATCGCGGTGGCCGCCCTCGGTGCCTGGATCGGCGCAGGGTTCCCGCTCTCGGCCGGGTTCACTGCCGCGGTTGCGGTGCTGATCATCGCCTGCCCCTGCGCTCTCGGTCTCGCCACCCCGACCGCACTGCTGGTCGGGACCGGCCGCGGTGCCCAGATGGGTGTGCTCATCAAGGGCCCGGAGGTGCTGGAGTCCACCAAGCGGGTCGACACGATCGTGCTGGACAAGACCGGCACCGTCACCACCGGCAAGATGACCCTCACCGACGTGATCACCACAGGCGGCACCGACCGGGCCGAGTTGCTGCGCCTGGCCGGGGGCCTGGAGGACTACTCCGAGCACCCGATCGCCCAAGCCATCGCTGCCGGCGCCACCTCCGAGGTCGGCGACCTGCCCACCCCGGAGTCGTTCGAGAACGTCGAAGGCAAGGGCGTCCAGGGCGTCGTCGACGGCCACGCCGTGCTCGCCGGACGCGAGTCGCTGCTCGCTGAGTGGTCCCAGCACCTCGACGACGACCTCAAGACTGCCAAGCAGGCCGCCGAGGCCGAGGGCAAGACCGCGATCACGGTCGGCTGGGACGGCGCCGCGCGCGGCGTGCTCGTGGTTTCCGACCAGATCAAGCCCACGTCCGCCGAGGCGGTCCGCCAGTTCACCGAGCTGGGGCTGACGCCGGTGCTGCTGACCGGCGACAACCAGACGGTGGCCGAGCAGGTCGCCGCTGAGGTCGGCATCACCGAGGTGATCGCCGAGGTGCTCCCGAAGGACAAGGTCGACGTCGTCGCCCGCTTCCAGGACGAGGGCAAGGTCGTCGCGATGGTCGGCGACGGCGTCAACGACGCCCCCGCCCTGGCCCAGGCCGACCTCGGACTGGCCATGGGCACCGGCACCGACGTCGCCATCGAGGCCGCCGACATCACCCTCGTGCGCGGTGACCTGCGCGCCGCGGCCGACGCGATCCGGCTCGCGCGCCGCACCCTTCGGACGATCAAGACGAACCTGTTCTGGGCCTTCGCCTACAACACCGCCGCCATCCCGCTGGCCGCGTTCGGGCTGCTCAACCCCATGCTCGCCGGCGCCGCGATGGCGCTGTCCAGCGTGTTCGTCGTCTCCAACAGCCTGCGACTGCGCACGTTCAAGGCCAAAGCCGACAACGAGACCGCGCCAACCGGCGGCGCTCCTGCACCGGCACGCGAACCCGCGAACGCCTGAACCGCCCGTTCCATTGTCATCACCACTACCGAAAGGACACATCCGATGACTGCACACGACCACCACCACACCGACACCGCGGGCACTGGCGCATCAGGCGGTGGATGCAGCGGCCACGGCCCCAGCGCCGAGGCCCTCGCCCAGACGCCCGCGGCCGAGATGGCCGAGTGCCCGGTCATGGTCGGCACCCCGGTCGTCAAGGCCGACGCCGAGGCGGCCGGCCTGGTCCGCGATCACGACGGGCAGCGGTACTGGCTGTGCTGCGCCGCCTGCGGACCCCTGTTCGACGCCGACCCCGACCGTTACGCGAACGCGGCCTGAGACCGGGTCACGCAACCGGACGTCCTGGCTTTCGTGCCCCGAGAACCATTCACACGGGCACGAGGCCAGCGTCCGGCCCACGACCTGGCGAAACGATCACGAGGAAGGAAACATCATGAGCAGACGCGTGAACCGGGCCCCGAACCGACGTCTGGGTGCCGTCGTCGGTGCCGGATTGCTCAGCGTCGCCGTTGTGCTGGCCGGATGCGCTGGCGACAACGCGGATGAGGACTCGCCTGCGGGCTCCTCACAGGAGCACGGCGAGCATGGCGGGATGGACCACCCGGCCGACGGCGGCCCGGTCCCTGAAGGCATGACCGAGGCCACCGACCCCGCCTACCCCGTCGGCACCGAGGTCACCCTGGCCGCGGACCACATGGAGGGCATGGACGGCGCGACCGCGATCATCGTGGGCGCCTACGACACCTACACGTACTCCGTCGACTACACCCCCACCACCGGTGGCGACCCCATCACCGATCACCGCTGGGTCGTCCAGGAAGAACTCGCCGACGCCGGAGACGAGCGGCTGGCCGATGGCACCGAGGTCACCCTTGCCGCCGCACACATGGAAGGCATGGACGGCGCGATGGCCACGATCGCCTCCTCCACCGAGGAGACCGTCTACGTCGTCGACTACGAAGCCGACGGCATGACCATGACCAACCACAAGTGGGTCGTCGAGAGCGAGATACAGCCCGCTTCCTAAACGCCGACGCGCCGCGATCAGCGCCGCCACAAGCGTCGGCACACCCGGAGAGACGAACATGAACGAACACACCAGCCGCCACCCCAAGGGCCATACGGGCCACACGGGCCACGCCCCAACCGACCAGGCCCGGGCGGATCACGCTGGCCATCAGCAGCACGCCCAGGATGTCGGGGACGAGCACCATGCTCACCACACCGGCCACGAGGAGCACGCCGGGCACGGAGATCGCTCCGAAAGCGGCGCCGCTCAGCAGAACAACGACCACCACTCCGGTCACGGCGACCACGGTGGGCATAGCGGTCACGCGGGTCATGGAGATCATGTCGGGCAGTTCCGGCGGCTGTTCTGGATCATGCTCGTCCTCGCAGTCCCGGTGGTCGGGTTCAACGAGATGTTCGCCCACCTCGTCGGCTACCACCTCCCCGACGCCGAGTGGGTGTGGTGGGTCTCGCCCGTCCTCGGCACCATCGTCTACGCCTGGGGTGGCTGGCCGTTCCTCACCGGTGCACTGAGCGAGGTCCGCTCCCGCAAGCCCGGGATGATGCTGCTGATCGGATTGGCGATCACGGTCGCGTTCATCGCCTCCTGGGGCGCGACGCTGCACATCCTGGATCATGAGCTGAACTTCTGGTGGGAGCTCGCGCTCCTGGTGGTCATCATGCTGCTCGGCCACTGGATCGAGATGCGCTCCCTAGCCCAGACCACCTCGGCCCTGGACTCCCTGGCCGCGCTCCTGCCCGACGAGGCCGAGAAGGTCGACGGCGACCAGGTCGTGAAGGTCGCGCCCACTGACCTGGCCGTCGGCGACGTGGTTATCGTCCGCCCAGGCTCGGCGGTCCCCGCCGACGGGAGAATCGTCGACGGTTCAGCGTCGATGGATGAGTCGATGGTCACCGGGGAGTCCAGGACCGTCCGCCGCCAGGTGGGTGACACCGTGGTAGCTGGGACCGTCGCGACCGACTCCGGCCTTCGGGTCGAGGTCACCGCCACCGGGGAGGACACCGCGCTGGCCGGCATCCAGAAGCTCGTCGCCGACGCCCAGGCATCCTCCTCCCGCGCGCAGCGGATCGCCGATACCGCGGCGGCCTGGCTGTTCTGGCTCGCCCTCGGCGCGGCGGCGGTCACCGCCGTCGTGTGGGCGCTGGCCGGCCTGCCTGACGACGCGGTGGTGCGCACCATCACCGTGCTGGTGATCGCCTGCCCCCATGCCCTGGGCCTAGCGATCCCGCTGGTGGTCTCCATCGCCACCGAGCGCGCCGCCCGCGGCGGCGTTCTCGTCAAGGACCGCCTCGCCCTGGAGTCCATGCGCACCGTCGACGCGGTCCTCTTCGACAAGACCGGCACCCTCACCAAGGGCGAGCCCACCGTCACCGCCATCGAGCCCGCCGGAGGCCACGACGGTGACGAGATCCTGGCGCTGGCCGCCGCCGCAGAGGCCGACAGCGAACACCCCTTGGCACGCGCCATCACCAGCGCCGCGAAGGAACGCGACCTCGACGTCCCTCAAGCTCGCGACTTCTCCTCCTCGCCGGCCGTCGGGGTCAAGGCGACTGTCAAGGCCACGGTGATCGAGGTCGGGGGTCCGTACCTGCTCGAACAGCACGGACTCGATGAACTGCCCGTTGCCGACACCTGGCGGGCGGAGGGGGCGATCATCCTGCACGTCCTCGCCGATGGCGAGGTCATCGGCGCCCTGCGGCTGGCCGACGAGATCCGGCCCGAGTCCAAGGACGCCGTCGATGCCCTCCACGCTGCCGGCGTACAGGTCGTGATGATCACCGGCGACGCGCAGGCCGTCGCCGACACTGTCGCCGCCGAGCTCGGCATCGACCGGGTCTTCGCCGGAGTCCGACCCGAGGACAAGGCCGCCAACGTCAAAGAGCTGCAGGACGAGGGCAGGAAGGTCGCGATGGTCGGCGACGGCGTCAACGATGCCCCCGCCCTCGCCCAAGCCGATGTCGGCATCGCCATCGGCGCCGGCACCGATGTCGCCATCGGCTCAGCCGGAGTCATCCTCGCCTCCTCCGACCCCCGCTCGGTGCTCTCCGTCATCGACCTCTCCCGAGCGAGCTACCGCAAGATGAAGCAGAACCTCTGGTGGGCCGCCGGCTACAACCTCATCTCCGTGCCGCTGGCCGCAGGCGTCCTAGCACCGATCGGGTTCGTGCTGCCCATGAGCATCGGCGCGATCCTCATGTCCGCGTCCACCGTCGTCGTCGCCCTCAACGCCCAGCTGTTGCGACGTCTCGATCTCACCCCGGCCGCCAGCACCGCCAAAATACTCGACCGCACACCGGCGCCATGACCAGCCGGTTAAAGGCGACCGGGCATCGCCCCAGGTAGACATGGAAAGGAGCACCACTATGACGACCACCATCCCGACGCCACCGTCCCCGACCGGGCACGGCTACATCAGCGACAAGGACCGCTACCTCGCTCGCCTCAAGCGCATCGAGGGACAGGGCCGTGGCATCCACCGCATGGTCGACGAGGACGCCTACTGCATTGACATCCTCACCCAGATCAGCGCGGTCACCGCAGCCTTGGAGAACGTAGCCCTGGGGCTCCTCGACGACCATCTCAAGCACTGCGTCACCGCAGCGATCCGCTACGGCGACGGACGCGCCGAGGCCAAGATCAAGGAAGCCTCCGACGCCATCGCGCGCCTCGTGAAGTCCTAAGGCTCGCGATGCTCGACCTCCTACGCACCCTCATACCCTCTCTCGCTGTTCGTGACATCGAGTTGTCGGCCCATCGGTGCTGCCAGGTGATGCGCTGGCTCGTCACCGTCCGGTTCGCTCGCGAAACGGATGATCGATGAGCGACCTTCGCACGAGCCACGCGGAACGCTGGAGAGCACAATGCGAGGAAGGACGCTGCGCGGTCGCGTGCCGCTGACCGTCGCGGAAGCGAGTGCGGCGCGACACGAAGATGATGCGTGGGCCAATCCTTGCTCGTAGTCAGAGCATCTACGCACCGATCCCGCCCCTGGCCTACGACTGTGTGAAGTTGATCTTCGTCCGCCGCGGATCGGCAGTCCTGCTCAGCGAGTTCGGCGAGAGACCCGTTGCAGTCGGTGACGTCGTGGCACTTGGCGCGAACACACTATGCGGGAGTGAGCCTGAAGGCTCGATCACGGTTACCACGCTCTACCTCGACCGGGATTACGTTGTCGATCAGGTCTTCTGGCAACACGCAGCCCTGTTGGCTGATCGACTCGATGCGCGGGACTTTGCCGAGGAGCTGTACTCCGAGCCGGCGCAGGTGCTCCGCCTTGGCGAGGACCGCGCGGGGATGTTAATGCCGTGGCTCGACGAGCTGGTGACGCTCAGCCTCGACGGCCCGTCACCGGAACGGTTTTACCGGATGCAAGCGCTGCTGTTCGCGGTACTGGACGTGATCGCGCCCTACGTGAAGACCACACCGGTGCGACGGTCACTGACCCAACGCAGGGCCACCCACCCTGGTTCGCCACATCTGCGTCGCCTCTTGCCGCTGCGGGCTGAGGCGCGCGCAGTGGTTGAGCTTCTGCGCGGGGCGCCGGCGGAAAGGTGGACGCTCGGTGCGCTTGCGGAGGCGGTGCACCTGTCTCCATCTCAGCTGGGGCGCGTGTTCGTCGATGCCTACGGAAAGTCGCCGATGGCGTACCTGATGACCGTGCGTGCCGAACACCTCGCCCGATTGTTGCGGGAGACTGAACTGCCGATTGAGACCGCGATGCGCGATGTCGGTTGGCATAGCCGCGGCCATGCCGCCCGACTGTTCCGCCAAGCGGTCGGAGTCACCCCGGCTCGCTACCGCGAACTGGTCCGAGAACGGGCTGCGGCCTAGGGCGTGTCTCCCATATGGATCGTGAGGCTCGCGGCAGTCCGGTCGGGTGGGGTCTGATTCTCGGTTGAAGGTGTTCACGGACGAGCAGTGGGAGCGGATCGCACCGCTGCTGCCCTCGAACGAGGGCCGGCGGGGTCACCCGTTCGGTGACAGCCGCCGCGTGGTCGAGGGCATCGCCTACCGGTACCGGACCGGGATCCCGTGGCGTGATCTGCCGCGCGGCGAGTTCGGGCCATGGCAGACGGTATGGAAGCGGCACCGCCGCTACGCCGGCGACGGCACGTGGGACCGTGTTCTCGCGCGGATCCTCGCCGACGCCGACGCGGCAGGGAAGATCGACTGGTCGGTATCGGTGGACGCCACAATCGCGCGTGCGCACCAGCACGCGACGAACACCACCCGACCTGAGCAGGACACAGGGGGCAGGATCGAATCACAAGAATCTGCCGTGGCACGAGGTTGAACCGGCTGGGCACGGGATCGGGCGGTCCCGCGGCGGGCTGACCACCAAGATCCACCAGGCCGTCGACGGCCGCGGCCGGCCGCTGGCGATGGTCATCACCGGCGGGCAGCGCAACGACGGCGCCATGCTCATGGAAGTCCTCGCCGAGATCCACGTCCCCCGACTCGGCCCGGGGCGTCCGCGCACTCGCCCCGACGCGATCATCGCCGACCGTGCCTACACCTCCGGCGTGACCCGGACTGAGCTCCGCCGCCGCGGAATCCGGGCCGTCATCCCGGAGAAGAGCGACCAGATCGCCGCCCGCAAACGCCGCGGACACCGCGGTGGCCGACCACCCGGGTTCGACGCCGCCGCCTACCGCGGTCGCAACGTCGTCGAACGATCCTTCGCTCTCGCCAAGCAATGGCGCGGCCTCGCCACCCGCTACGACAAACTCGCCATCACCTACCGGGCCGCCGTCACCATCAGCGCAATCCTCACCTGGCTACGCCATATAGGAGACACACCCTAGTGCTTCAACTCTTACTTCGCCCTCGGTCGTCGCCGCATCCTGTGGGCGTGTTCATCATGCCGTCAGCAACGCCCGACGAGTTCGAGGCCGTGGACTACAGAGGTCATGGAACACAGTTGCACTTGGGGGGAGTCGCCCCGCTCGTTGGCACCAGCCCTGTTCCATGGCTCCGCTACTTCGCGCGTCGAGCAGCACCGTAACGTTGCACACGTGCGGCATCGAGGCACCTCCGTGTCCTGCTCGATCTGCCCACGCGCGAGCGGCCACATCGTCGAAGTCTGCTCGGCAGCGGATGGTTGCCACAGCACTCGAACCGCGATTGGTCACGCCTGGCCGGTGAGTGCGATCAGGATGCCCCCCGCCGCCCCGACGATGACGACGGTCCAGGCGGGTGCCCGCCAGGTGATGAGGAGAACGAAGCAGATCAGTGCGAGCACGAAGGGCTCCGGGCCGGTGATGGCGGTGGTGAAGACCGGGTCGTAGAGCGCGGCGGCGAGGATGCCGACCACGGCGGCGTTCGCTCCGCGCATCAGGGCCTGGGCCCAGGGGCGGGAACGGAACGCGTTCCAGAACGGGAGCACTCCGGTGAGCAGCAGGAGCCCCGGCAGGAACACACCGGCGAGGGCGATCGCGGCTCCTGCGATACCGCCTGGACCGACGGTCGAGAGGGTGCCGAGGTAGGCGGCGAAGGTGAAGAGCGGTCCGGGCACTGCCTGGGCCGCCCCGTAGCCGGCGAGGAACTGGTCGGGACTGATCCAGCCGGTGTCGACCACACCGGCCTGCAGCAGCGGGAGCACCACGTGGCCACCACCGAAAATCAGAGCTCCCGCACGGTAGAAGGCGTCGAAGAGCTGCACCGCCCCCCACTGCGTGGTCGCGGCAAGCACGGGCAGCCCCACCAAGAGCAGCACGAACAGGACGAGACATATCACGCCGGCTGTGCGCGCGACGGGGAAGCGGATCATCGCGGTGGCGGGCGCGAGAGCGCTCCGGCAGAAGATCAGCCCTGCGATCGCGCCGATCACGATGGCGCCGATCTGCCCGACCGATCCGGCGAGCAGCAGAGCGCAGGTGGCGGCGAGGGCCGCGATGGCGGCGCGCACCCGGTCGGGGGTGAGTGTTCTCGCCATGCCGAGCACGGCCTGAGCGACGATTGCGACGGCGACGATCTTGAGGCCGGTAAGGATGCCGCCGCCCACGATGCCCTCGAACAGCGGCGCGCCGTAGGCGAAGGCCACCATCAAGGCGGCGGAGGGCAGTGTGAAGGAGAGGAACGCGGCGATCGCGCCGGCGGGGCCGGCGCGGAAGAGGCCGAGGCCGAAGCCGACCTGACTGGATGCGGGGCCGGGCAGGAACTGGCTGAGGGCGACGAGGTCACCGTACTGGTTGTCATCGAGCCATCGGCGGCGCTGGATCAGCTCGTTACGGAAGTAGCCGAGGTGGGCGATAGGGCCACCGAAGGCTGTCACGCCCAGCTTCGCGAAGACGCCTAGCACCTCGCGGGTGGATCCCTGTCTAGCTTGCGCGGGAGTGGTGGTGTCCGTTGTCATCGGCCTGTGTCTTCCTGTGTGAAGATACGCATCCGTTGCCGGGCGACCGCGAGGCCGCGCTGGCCTTTCTCGGTCGCGGAGTACAGCTTGCGGATGCCGCGCTCAGTTCGTTCGGTTCGTACGGTGAGGTAGCCGTCTTCGGCCATTCTGTGGAGCATGGGGTAGAGGGTGCCCGCTGAGAGGCGGTATCCGTGACTGGCGAGCTCCTCGATCATCCAGGCGCCGTAGATCTCTTCCTGTGACGCGTGGTGCAGCACGTGCATCCTGACGAGCCCAGCGAGGAGGTCACGGTACTCCTCCAGTTCGTCAACGGAAGGTTCGCTCGCCACTCCGGCTTTCTATCGGAGTTCGATATCGAATGTCGATAGGGCAGGTGAACGTGTGCTTAACGCGCCGACGATGCGACGGGGAAGCTGCACACGACAGTGCCGCCCGAGTTCGAGTGGTCGATGGCGACGGTGCCATGGTGTCGCCGCGCGATCTCGCTCACGAGGGCGAGGCCGAGGCCATAGTGTCGCGTGCCGCTGCCCGGAGCGCCGGTGCGGGTGCCTGCTCGGCTGCTGGAGAATCGTTCGAAAGCGGTCGCGGCGATCGTCGGGTCGAACCCGGGCCCGTCATCGGTCACAGTTAGGACCGCTCTGGACGCGCTCGCCGTCACTGTGATGCTGACGGCGTGCTGCGCATGGTCGAGCGCGTTCGTGCACAGTGCGAGGACGAGGCGCAGGAGTGCCGCGGGCGACCCGGTCACGGTTACCGATCCTGACTTGCCTGTGCGTATCAGTTCGATGTGTCGGGCGGTCGCGTCGTCGGCGAGGAGGGCGATGGCCCGGTCGGCGACGGCGACGAGATCGACGGGCTCCTGCGTCGCGCTGCTTCGTGGGTCGGCGGCGATAAGGAGGTCGTCGAGGATTTCGGTGAGGGCGTTCGTGTCGGTGACGACGTCCTCGATGGCATCGGTGACGTCACTCGGCAGGCTGTCCTGCCCTCTGCGTTTGAGCAGCTGGGCACGGGTACTGAGGAGGGTGAGGGGGGTACGGAGCTCGTGGCTGGCGTCTGCGACGAAGCGGCGCTGGAGTGCCAGCGCATCGGCGAGGGGCCGCATGGCACGCTTCGCCATCAGATACGACGCGGCGAACGAGAGCACGACTGCGATCACACCGCCGACAAGAAGCGCGGCCGAAAGACGACTGAGCTCCTCAGCTGTCTCGTGCTGATCGATAGCGACCTGGATGACGCGGTCGTGGTCCCCATCGGCGGTGGTGAGCAGCGCGTAGGTGCGACCGTCGACGGTGCGTTCGGATCGCTGGTCCCCGCCGCCAGCTTCGACGGATTGGATCGCGGCGGTGTCGAGCAGGCCGTCGGGCATACTCTCGGACGTGACGATCTGGCCGCCGCTGTGAGTATCGACGATGGTCACAAAGGTGCCGGAGGCGGCATCCTTCCTGGAGTCGAGTTGGGTGGCGGCGCGCAGCGCATGCTCGCTGGCCTCGGCGATGCTGCTGCTCACGATCGCGAAGACGACCCCGCCGACGACGACGAGCACCACGAGGACGAGCGCGGTGAACTGGGCGGTGAGTCGTAGCGCGGCGCCCCGGAGATCCTCCGGGTCGCGAGGCCTGCGCGCCATCACCGGAGCGGTCCCAGTTGGTAGCCGATGCCGCGGATCGTTTTCACCGATTCGCGGCCGAGTTTTCTGCGCAGATAGTGCACGTAGGTGTCGATCACGCCAGGATCGTCCGCATCGGGGAACACCGTGCCGAGCAGATCGTGCCGTTCGAAGATCTGCGAGGGTCGGCGTGCGAGGTGCTCGAGGAGTTGAGATTCCCGCTCGGAGAGGTCGATCGTGTCACCGTCGCGAGTCGTGACGGTGCGGCTCCTCGTGTCCAGGGCTCCGTTTGGGAGGGGAAGCGTGGGCACGATGTTGAGATGTCTGCGCAGCAGCGCGCGGATCCGGGCGAGGAGTTCGTCAATGTCGAACGGCTTGCCGAGGTAGTCCTCGGCTCCCCGGTCCAGCCCCTCCACACGGTCGGCGGGGTTGCTGAGGGCGGACAGGATCAGCGCAGGGGTGAGCACGCCGCGGTTGCGGAGCCTGTTGAGCACGTCGAGACCCTCGATAGCCGGCAGGCCACGGTCCAGGATCATGGCATCGAAGCTCTGAGTCAGTCCTTCGTGCAAGGCTCGCTGCCCGTCGCGGGCAAGGACGGTGTCATACCCCTCGGAGCGCAGCAACTGCTCGAGCATGCCGGCGAGGCGGGCGTCGTCTTCGACGAGCAGGATCCGCGCACGCTCGGGCATGATCGCAGTATAGGCAGGGCCTGACGCGCTCATCCGAGGATTAGGCTTGCGGCTTCCCGCAGCCCGGGCGATGCGGTGATCCCCCCGTGGTCGTCGACGGTGAGGGCGTCGACGTCGAACCGGTCGAGGATGTCGTCGCACCACTGAGGACCGCCGGCCAGGATCGCGGTCGCAAGCACATCGGCGGTGACGATGTCATCGGCGACGACCGTCACCTGCCGGTAACGGACGAGAGTGTCCGATGTAGCCGGGGCTCGCCAGATGTGCTCGCCGCGTTCTGCGGTGCCGGAGGTGGCCACCGCCTGCCGTGGGTTCTGCACTTCGAGGGCGCACAGGAGGGATGTTCGGGCGTCGGGGTCTGTGATCCCGATCCGCCACGCGGAGCCGTTGATGCTGCCGCGGGTGAGGATGTCGCCGCCGACGTTGAGCACCCAGGAGGGCATGCCGAAGGTGTCGAGAATGGTGCCAGCCGCTGCGATGGCCGCGGCTTTCACGATGCCGGACAGATCCAGGACACCGTCCGGCCGGTGAGACGTGAACACGCCAGCCGTACGATGCGACCACATCATCGCCTCCCTGTAGCAGTCGCGCACGGCATCGCTGGAGTGCGCGAGCGTCAACTCCCCTGTCGCGATGCGGCTGAGCTCTGAGTCGGCACGGTAGAGGCTGAACCGGCGGTCGAACTCGGCGAAGGCATCTTCCACCTGGAGCAGCACCTCATCGCTCGGCACCGGCCCCGCGAAGCGGAGGCTCGCCGTCGTGCCCATCGTGTTGAACACATGCGTCGTCACGGTCACAGTCCAGCCTGGTCGAGGGCGGACTGGAGCGAGGTCAGGTAGGCGTTGCTCGTGTAGGTGGCACCTGAGACGCTGTGCACGTTCGCTGATTGTGCGGACAGGACTTCCTGACGAAGGATCGGGGCAGCGCGGTTGCTGATCGACACCGACCGGGAATCCTGGTCGGTGAGCTGCAGCGCGGTCACGTCGCTGAGGATGCCGTCCTGCACGGTGATCTGCACCTGGACGTCACCGAAACGCGTATGAACGGATGTCCCCGTGAAAGTCCCCGAGACAGCTGACGTCGTGGTCTCCGACGCGGACGCACTGGGTGTCGGTGCGGGCGTCGCTGTGCTGCTTCCGGCATCCGCCGACGGCGTGACAGTCGAAGTCGGTGCTGATCCGGCAGCCGTATCGGATGTCGTTGTCTCTGACTGCTGGCCATCAGCGCCGAGCTGCCAACCGACCGCGAGTACGGCAATCGAGGACAGGGCGCCCAGTATCGTAGCGCGCGCCCTCACCAGTCGAACCTCTCCACGTGGATCTGCGCTTCCCGCAATCCTGCGGCGCGGGCATCGCGAATCACCAGATCCGTCCACGCCTGCGGCCCGCACACGTAAAGGTCCGAGCGCAGCAAGTCAGGGAACGCCGAGGTGATCGTCACCCCACGCGACAGCGCCTCGGCAGACATCCAGGTGGCAAGGCCCGGAGGCCGTGCACCGAGCATCGTATACACGGTATTGCCGCGCATGCTGGGCAGTGCGCCGATCTCGCTCCACAGGTAGCTCTGGGTGGAATCGGTGCCGCGGAGGACGACGGTGGCTTCACCCGGACTGAGCGGGGAATGCTCCAGCAGGGATCGGATCGGCGTGATGCCGATGCCCGCCGCGACGACTGCGAGCTTCGGAGCGACCCGGTGCGCGTCAGTGAAGACACCGTACGGACCTTCGATCGAGACGCGCGCGCCCGGACGCACGCGTCCGATCGCGGCACTGCCGCGCCCGAGGTCACGCACTGTGATGCGCGCCGTCGTGGCGGTCGGCACAGCGGAGAAGGAGATGGGATGCGCATGCCACCACGTCGCACCCGTCCAGAACCGCCAAATCGCGTACTGGCCGCCGGCCGTGTGCAGCCGATCCAGGTTCCGCCCCGTGAGGTGGAGCGACACGACACCCGGAGCGACCTGCTCGACCCCGGCGACGCGGATGCCGTGACGCGCGCTGCGGATCATCGGCACCAGGAAGCGGAAGACACCGATCGAACCGAACGCGAGCACGTACAGGGCGAGCCAGTACACCCGCTGTCCGGTGCCTTCGGCGAGCACACCGCCCGCGCTCAGCTGGTGAGGCACGGCGACCAGCACGGCGAGGTAGCTGAGCAAGTGGATCAGATGCCAGGCCTCATAGGAGAAGCGACGGCGGACGGCGACGAGCGAAGTGACCACGACCGCGACGAGCAGCCCGAACCCGAGATAGGCGAGCAGCAGGTCCTTGCTCTGGAGGAACCCGATCGTCTCGGCAACCACGTTCGACCCGTCGCTCATCGCGTAACCGACGGTGAGGAGGGCTGCGTGGGCGAGGATCAGTGAGAGGGCGGGCTTGCCGAGCCTGCGGTGGAGGGCCATCGCCTTGTCCTGGCCGAAGACGCGGTCGATCGCCGGAATGCGAGCGGCGAGCACCAGCATCACCAGGATCAGGTCGGTACCCACAAGTCCCGTGACGATGCCGAGCGCGGTGATCGCGGAAGCGGGATCGGTGACCTGGTTCATCCCGCCGTAGGCGAGCCACAGGGAGATCGCGACGGCGACCGACAGCCAGACCGCAACAACCATCAGGTCGGCCGCGCGCATCCGTCGACGAGTGCGGACCCGCCGGACCCGCGCAACCGTATCGTCAGTGCGGAACGTTGCCGCCCGTGAAAGGGGGGCCGTATCTGTCGCCATTCTCAACTCACTTCGCGTAGCTCCGGCTATCGACAGTTCCCACGATCCCCCTCCTTTCTTCCAGGATTCTTAGCCGCCTGGCCGCGGCACGCTTAGCCTCACCAACGTTGCTCACCGGGACCAGCGGTGCTTATGTTGGGGTCATGTCGACAGATCTGCCCGCAGACAACCCCGCGCTCCAGCCGCACCCCGATGAGCCGCATCGCGGCGGCATTGCGCAACGGTTGAACTGGCTGCGTGCCGGCGTGCTCGGCGCAAATGACGGCATCGTCTCTGTTGCCGCGATCGTGGTCGGCGTCGCCGGCGCGACCACCGCCTCCGGGCCCATCCTCACCGCCGGGCTGGCGGGGTTGGTCGGGGGTGCGATCTCGATGGCCCTCGGCGAGTACGTCTCCGTCAGCAGCCAGAGCGACAGCGAACGCGCCCTGATCGCGAAGGAACGGCAGGAACTGCGCGACATGCCGGAGGAAGAGCTCGACGAGCTCACCGGGCTCTACCGGGCCCGTGGGCTCAGCGAGCAGACCGCACGACAGGTAGCCGTGGAGCTCACCGCGCACGACGCCCTTGCCGCGCACCTATCAGCCGAGCTCAACATCGACCAGGACGACGTCGTGAGCCCCTGGCACGCGGCGGTCGGTTCCGCAGCCGCGTTCACGATCGGCGCGATCCTCCCCATGCTCGCCATCCTCCTACCCCCGCCAGAGTGGCGTGTTCCGGTGACCTTCGCGGCCGTCCTCATCGCCCTCGCCATCACCGGCGCCATCTCCGCACACATCGGCGGCAGCTCCCGACCCCGCGCCATGATCCGCGTCGTCACCGGCGGCGCCCTCGCACTCGCCGCCACCTACGGGGTCGGGGTGCTCCTGGGCGCCTCGGGAGTGGCCTGATACTGAGCGAGGATCTGCTCCCGTTCGCGGTCACCGGTGCCCATCAGCCGCTTATGAAGCGGAGCAGCCAAGGAATGCTGCAAGTTCCGGTGGCTTATTCAGCACCGTTGTAAGGTTTGCAAGGAGGACGAGCCCGACGATGCGGAGGAGGGAGACCGTTGCTGCTTCAGCCAGTACCAGACTCCAGATTCGTCGGTCAGGCCGACGAGACCATCGCATCCAGATATGCGCACCGCCATGACTGCAATCCCGACGGCGGTCATCGTTGAGCATGCGCTCTCCACACGCATGTGGGGCTTCACCCGAGATGTGCTTCCAGCGCCCCAAGTGCCCGAGGATCCGGAGGAGCGGGCCTAGGCAATAGCCGTCTTCGCGACCTCGTTTCCCGCGATCATGCAAGTGGTCGCAACCTCCAAGCACGCCGGCGAGGCATGCGACAATGATGCCGAGTTCGGCTTCGCGCTCGACCTGATTCTCGCCGGCGCTCAAGGACTCCACGAACGTGACTGGACACCGACTATGCCGGTGCAGACTGGACTTCACGGCCACTCGCACCGGTGAGCGGCCTGGGAGGTCGCATGATTTCGACTTGATTACGCTCGATCGCGACCGCGCTCTTTGCCCTCGACCGAAGGAGCCCACCATGTCCGAAACCAAGCCCTCCGTGATGTTCGCCTGCGTGCACAACGCGGGGCGGTCTCAGATGGCGGTCGGCTTCTTCCGACACCTCGTCGGCGATCGTGCGGACGTGCGTTCTGGCGGTTCCGACCCGGGTGAACAGATCAACCCGGTCGCGGTCGCAGCGATGGCCGAAGTCGGAATCGACATCTCCGTCGAGACACCGAAGGTGTGGACTCTGGCCGGCGTGCAGGAATCCGACGTGATCGTGACGATGGGCTGTGGGGATGAGTGTCCGTTCTATGTCGGCAAGCGCTACCTAGACTGGGAGCTCAACGACCCGGCAGGTCAGCCGATTGAGTACGTTCGAGCGATACGCGACGAGATCGAGTGCCGAGTGCGCGGCCTCGTCGTCGAGCTCGGAATCGCGATATAACGCTGCGGTCCTGCCCTTCAGGGGTTCGCTTAGGCTATTGACGAGTCGTACATAATTTCGTATAAATGGTGAAGAAGCTGGGCTACCTACCATGCTTCGTACATTCTGTGCCCCCTCGTCGTTCTCTTGCCCAACTTGAGTGCATCGCGAGGGGGCGGTGTTATCTCGCGTCCAGCGACCGCCCGGCGTGTGGCCGATGGGTTCTTGACCTCGATGATGTCGTGAACGTGAAGCAGTGAGATGCATGTGGGTTTACTGGATTCGCTTCGGATTGTAAAATGTATTCATACGTATGAAAGAGAGCTCACGACGCCAATCCGTTGCCGATAAAGTATCTGAAGCCCTCGAAGGGCTACTGATTCAGGCTCGGGCGAAGTGGCCCACTGATGAGATCGGCTACCGGGCGAAGCTCAACAAGCGCGTCCCCGACGACCGCTTCGGCTTCTTTCATCTCCTCGAAGTGACTCCTCGCCTGCGGGATCGCTACGAGTTCAGCCTCCTCGACCCGTTCAGCCCAGCCGAGGATGAGATCCGCTTCACGGCTCGTATCGACGTGGGGCGTAGCGAGTATCATCTCGAAGGCGATGAACTTGTGCTTGTCGTTGCCCGTGACATCCGCCGGCCTGATCCGGACTAGGGCGTGTCTCCCATATGGATCGTGAGGCTCGCGGCAGTCCGGTCGGGTGGGGTCTGATTCTCGGTTGAAGGTGTTCACGGACGAGCAGTGGGAGCGGATCGCACCGCTGCTGCCCTCGAACGAGGGCCGGCGGGGTCACCCGTTCGGTGACAGCCGCCGCGTGGTCGAGGGCATCGCCTACCGGTACCGGACCGGGATCCCGTGGCGTGATCTGCCGCGCGGCGAGTTCGGGCCATGGCAGACGGTATGGAAGCGGCACCGCCGCTACGCCGGCGACGGCACGTGGGACCGTGTTCTCGCGCGGATCCTCGCCGACGCCGACGCGGCAGGGAAGATCGACTGGTCGGTATCGGTGGACGCCACAATCGCGCGTGCGCACCAGCACGCGACGAACACCACCCGACCTGAGCAGGACACAGGGGGCAGGATCGAATCACAAGAATCTGCCGTGGCACGAGGTTGAACCGGCTGGGCACGGGATCGGGCGGTCCCGCGGCGGGCTGACCACCAAGATCCACCAGGCCGTCGACGGCCGCGGCCGGCCGCTGGCGATGGTCATCACCGGCGGGCAGCGCAACGACGGCGCCATGCTCATGGAAGTCCTCGCCGAGATCCACGTCCCCCGACTCGGCCCGGGGCGTCCGCGCACTCGCCCCGACGCGATCATCGCCGACCGTGCCTACACCTCCGGCGTGACCCGGACTGAGCTCCGCCGCCGCGGAATCCGGGCCGTCATCCCGGAGAAGAGCGACCAGATCGCCGCCCGCAAACGCCGCGGACACCGCGGTGGCCGACCACCCGGGTTCGACGCCGCCGCCTACCGCGGTCGCAACGTCGTCGAACGATCCTTCGCTCTCGCCAAGCAATGGCGCGGCCTCGCCACCCGCTACGACAAACTCGCCATCACCTACCGGGCCGCCGTCACCATCAGCGCAATCCTCACCTGGCTACGCCATATAGGAGACACACCCTAGTCGGCTGACGATACAGATGGCCGCATTCGCGATACGTACATCCGCATCATCGACCGCTCCGGAACCTCCTCGGGCCCTGGGCTGGTAATCCGGTGGGGACTCGTTGGGTTCACCGCCGTGCCTGACGGTAACATCGTCCGTTGTCCGTCTCGTCTTGTTGGTGATCCCGGCGCACCTGATGGTCACCGAGCCCAGTTCGGCCCGGTGCTCAGGGTAGCGGGAGGACACCACGATGGCCACGACACGGGAGCAAGCCAAAGCCGCACGGGAGGCGAAGCTCGATGAGCTGCACGAGCGCCTGGCCGGTGCGGTCGAGCAGCTCGTCTCCGGTGAGGACTGGGCGCGTGCGCTCGCGTTCGCGGCACGGTTCAGGACCAGATCGTTCTCCAACACGCTGCTGATCTGGGAGCAGCACCAGGCAGCGTTCGAGGCCGGCCTGGCGCCCGACCCGTTCCCGTCTTATGTGGCTGGGTATCGGCAGTGGCAGGGCCTGGGTAGGCAGGTGCAGAGGGGCCAGCCGGGGTATCAGATTCTCGCGCCAGTCACCGGACGCTTCGCCACCGCCACCCCGGCGAATGCGGAGTCGTGGCGCCGCCTGGGGAAGGGCGAGAAGCCGCGTGCCGGTGAGGTGGTGCGTTCCAAGATGGTCGGTGTCCGTCCGGCCTACGTGTGGGACGCCTCGCAGACCGCCGGCGACCCGATCCCCGAAGCACCTGCGCCGAAGCTGCTGGAGGGCCGGGCCCCGGCAGGGCTGTGGGAGGGCCTGTCGGCGCAGGTCGAGGCGGCGGGTTTCTCGGTGTTGCGGGTGCCGCATGAGGGGATGATCCACGGGGCCAACGGGATGACCGACTACACCGCGAACACCGTGGCGGTGCGGGAGAACATGGACCCTGCCGCGCAGGTCAAGACCCTCGCCCACGAACTCGGCCACGTCCTCCTGCACGGTCCCGACGCCGAGGAGGCACGTCAGCATCGCGGCATCGGGGAAGTAGAAGCCGAATCCGTCGCTTTGATGGTCGGTGCCGCACACGGAATGGACACGTCCGGGTACACGATCCCGTACGTGTCAACCTGGGCGGCCCGCGTCGACGGGAAAGAGCCGGTGGAAGTCGTCAAGGCCACCGGGGAGCGGGTCCGCAAGACCGCCCTGGCGATCCTCGACCAGCTCGACACGACCCAGGTCGCCGACGGCACCCCGCCGGGTCTGGACCGGGACGCCACCCAGCGCGACGCACGCGCACAAGCGCAAGCGTCGCCGACAGCGGAGCCGGCTTCGCCGCGGCGGGCGGCTCCATCGCTTGAGCCGGCTACCAGACCCGTACCGGTGCCGGCGTTCGAGGGGCTGGGTCTGCGATGACCACGCACGGCGCGGTCTCCTCGGTCCTGCTGCGGATGAACACGGCGTGGCCATTGTCGGCCGCCGCCGGTGAGTTCGCGGCTGCGGGGGTGCCGGTTTTCCCCTGCGTACCGTGGGGGAAGCGGCCGGCCACCGAGCACGGGTTCCACGACGCCACCACGGACCTGGATCAGGTCGAGGCGTGGTGGCGGCAGTCGCCGGGCGCGAACATCGGGGTTCCGACCGGCGCCGCCTCGGGCGCGGTCGTGGTGGATGTCGACGTGCACGGCCCGGTCGATGGGCGGACCCGTTTCGATCGCGCCGCCCGTGCCGGGCTGGTGGAGGGGTGGGAGCTGCTGGTGCGCACTCCCACGGGCGGGATGCACGCCTACTACCCGGCCACGCCCGGCATGGAGCAGCGGTCGTGGCAGGTAGCGCGTGCGGGGATCGACTTCCGCGGCGACGGTGGCTACATCGTCGTCCCACCCTCGGTCCGCTCCATCGAGGGCACCACGGTCGGCTACGGGGTCGAGGAGGTCAACGCCGGCCCGGCCGGCCTGCTGGATGCGGGACGGTTGCGGGACTTTCTCGACCCCCGCCCCACACCGCGAGCCACGCCTGTGGGTCTGGATCGGGGCGTCGATGTGTCGCGGCTGGCAGCGTGGGTCGCGGCCCGCGGTGAGGGTGAGCGGAATCGTGGTCTGTTCTGGGCGGCGTGCCGGCTGGCGGAGAACGGGCTGCCTGCGTCGGATGCGCTCGATGTGCTCACCGCGGCCGCCGGGCACGCCGGGCTCGCCGAGCGCGAGATCACCGCCACGGTCCGCTCCGCCTACCGCACCGTCCGCCCCACTCCCGCCCGGCGCGGACCCTCGTCGCCGGTGCGGGGTGCCTCGCCGCTGGCCGCGGACGGCTGGTTCAGTCGTGACCCCGCCCGCCCGTCGGCAGGGTCGTCGAGAGTGCGGGGGCTGTGATGACCACCCCAGTCGCTAGCAGCACGGTCGCGAGCAGGACTGCGGGGCGCCGGTGGGCGGTGGTGACGGCGGTGTCCGGGACTGTGTTCATCGCCGCCGGCGCCTTCTGGCTGTCCTTCACCGCGCTGGCTGACCTCGCCGCGCGGTCCGGGATCGGTGCCGGGCAGGCGTGGGCGTGGCCGCTGATCGTGGACGGCATCATCGTCGTGGCCACCGTCGCCGTCGTCGCCCTCGCAGGCCACCGGTCAGCGTGGTATCCGTGGGTGCTGCTGATCGGCGGCGCCGCGGTCTCGGTGACCGCCAACGCCATCCACGCCGTGGTTGCCGCCGATGCCGACGTGCCTGGTGTGCTGGCCGCATCGGTGGCGGCGGTGCCGCCGGTGGTGCTGCTGGCGATCACCCACCTGACCGTCATCCTCACCCGACCACTCCCAACGGCCACCGACCCCCACACGGGCGTATTCGCCCGCGACCGGGCCGCGCCGGTGGAGCAGCCGACGCAGCCGTCCGCACCCGACGAGGCATCAGAGCCGAGTCTGCTCCCCGCACCGCCGGTGGAGAACGCCGCTGATGGGGACAGCGCGCCAGTTGCCCCGCCGCCGGTGGTCGAAAGTACCCGGCACACGCGGGCCACCACGCGCTCGGATCGGCGCTCGGATCGGCGTGGGCGCGCCGCGAGGCTGCGTGAGCAGGGGTGGTCGAACAAGCGCATCGCCCGCGAACTCGGCGTGCACCCGTCCACGGTCGGCCGCTGGTTCACGCCCGCGCACCTTCCCGACAAGCAGACCGTCGAGGAGGCGAAGACACCATGAGCACAACAGACCACGCCCGCCACCAGCACGAGCCCTGGCAGAACGCACCCGAGACGACCAAACACCGCTCGGTTCAAGAGGACCCGGAGAAGGCGGGGACGCCGGAAGCGGCGCAGGCCGCCAAGGTCGCCCAACGCAACCGTCCCGATAAGGCCACGATCGCGGATAGCGCGCGGCGGGCGCGGGGTGTGGAGTGGGTGCGGCCCACCGATCTGCTTGCCCGCCAGTCGGCAACAGCGGCGGGGCGGGGTATCGACTTCGAGGTCGAACTCGCCCGCCGCACCCGCCAGCGCACCGGCCACGTCACACGGGCCAGCGGCCGCGGTCTCGGCAACGTCGGCAAAGCCATCAGTGAGCGGGCGCGGCGACTGCCGGACGTCTCGGAGTTCGGCCGTGGCAGTCGGCACCAGTCGTGGGTGAGCCGTTCGGGGATCGGGCTGGGGTGACCTGAGATGCGCACCCCCGCCAACTCATCGCCGTCATCGCGACCGGCGGCGTGGGGATGCGCGTGCACCTGCCTGTCAGGAGGTGCCAGACCATGACCACGACCACACCCGCCCACTCGCACTCCGCTGACGGCGAGGACTTCACCGCCAGCGACGGGCTGCGCACGCTACTGGACCGGCTCCACGAAGCGGGACCAGGCTCGTGGAGCCATGATCCGACGGCCGCTGAGCTGATGGCCCACACCGCCACCAAGTACGAACTCCTCGCCCGCAAGCACGGCCTGGACCCGTGGGAGGCCGCCAGCGCGGCGTTCAAGGTGATGATCACCCGCGCCGCCCGCGAAGCACGCGACCCGTGGGCGGTCATCACGCACGCGGTGCGGATCACCTGCATCTTCGAAGAACGCGCCCAAGGACTCTTATGCTCGGTGCACCAAGCCCGCCGCCCGCACGTCTCGGCGTTCCACGACCCCGAACGGTTCTCCGACCGGGAGAACCCGCTGACCGACTACCACCCCGCCTTCCACATCACCGACCCCCACAACCACGATGATGCCGCGGAGGCGAACGCTGCCGGGGCCGGCTCAGACGGTGGTGGGCACGAGTCGGATCAGGCGTGCATGTCCGCTGGGTCGGCGGCCGAGGACGCCATCGCCTTGTTCACGCTGCTGGGCTGGGACCCGGCCACCGCCCGTGCCGGGGTCGAGCATGTGTGCGCCGCGTTGACCAAGACCGGCACCCGCCAAGGCGCCTACGAGGCGTTGCGGCGGGACAAGCACGCCCGCGCCCTGCTGGACATCCCCCGTTCCTCGTGGACGGCGCTGCTGCGCGCCTTGTTGGGCCATCCGCATCCCGCTTACGCCGCCACCGGCACCGGGCGGGGTGTCCTGTTGCGGCTGCTGATCGGCGAGACCCTTCCGGTGCTGCTGCGCGACGACGACCTCATCCTGACCATCTCCCTGGCCGCCCCCGGCCACCACGACGAGCCTGGTGGTGATCGGTCGTGACCGCACCGGCCGGCTACATCGAGCTGGAGCGCACCGTCGACTCGATCCGGGTCGGGCGCCGGCACCGGACCGCGTTCGGCAACATCGACGAACTCGCTGCCTCAATCGAGCGAGACGGGCTGTTGCAGCCCATCACCATCACCCCCGACGGAGTGCTGGTGTGCGGGGCCAGGAGATTGGCGGCGATCAAGAAGCTCGGCTGGCGCAAGGTCAACGTCTGGGTCCGCTCGGGCATCTCCGACCGCCTCGGGCACCTGCTGGCCGAACAGGACGACAACGTGCTCCACAAGCCGCTGACTCAGACCGAAGCAGCCGCCCTCTACCGCGAACTCCGGGTGTTGATGGCCGAGGACGCCGAGCGCAGGAAAGCAGCCACTCAGTTCAGTGCCCAGAACCAACCCGGCGCTGACGGTCCCGCAAAATTTGCGGGACCGTCAGGAGCATTGGGCGAGGCACGTCAACAAGCGGCAGCGATGATCCCCGGTGGCTCCTCGCACACGACGCTGGAGAAGATCGGCTACCTCCAGAAGATCGCCGAAGACCCCGCCCAACCCGCCGAACTAAGAGCACAAGTCACCGCTGAGCTAGAGCGCATCGACGCCGGCGCCCCGGTGCATCCGATCTTTGAGGCGATCCGCGCCGCCGCCCAGAACGCGCAGGCCGAACGCGAGACCGACCTGCACCAGCTCGCCGCCGACGCCCTCGCCCGCGCTAAGCAAACGAAGACTGGTAAGCGCCCGCCACGGCCCCGACCTGTCACCGACAACGACGGCGAGCCCGCCCAGTATCCGGTGCGGGCATTCGTGCTCACCTGGGGCGAGCTGGACCAGTGGTGGACCCACTACGACGTCGAACATCTCGCCGCCGAGCTGAGCGATGAGCAGATCGAGTCCTTCCTGACCACCGCCGAGGGCACCAGCCGATTCGCCGAGGAACTGCGCACCCTGCGCGACCGCGACACCGCCGACGATGAGCCGGTGCCGGCTCGCGCCCATCTGCGCGCCCTCTGACGGCCAACCTCCCTCTGGCCCGGTGGGTGGCGGGGGCGCACCTGGTGGGTATGAAGACTCCCGACCTCTCCGAACCCCGGACCCGCCGCCGACTCATCGCCGCCCTCGCCGCGGCGGTCATCGTGCTCGTGCTCGCCGGTGTGGGCGTCTACGGCCTCGTCCTCGGCCCACCCAGCCACGATCGCGACGACGACAGCGAGACTCCTGGCCCAGTGATGACCGCGCCGTCCGATCCGGTGCCCACGACCACGCCACGGCTGCCGGTAGTGCGGGCCTCGGATGATCCGGAGACCTTCGCCCGCAACGTCGCCACCGTGCTGTTCGAGTGGGACACCGCCAGCGGGTTCATGCCGTTGGACTACACCAGCGTGGTCCTCGACGTCGGCGACCCCACCGGTGCCGAGCAGGCGGGGCTGGCTTCGGACATCGCCGCCTACCTCCCGTCCCGGGACGCTTGGCTGGAGCTGCGGCAGTACGCCACTGCCCAGCACCTCACCATCGGCAACACGTTCGTCCCCGAAGCGTGGGCGACCGCGGTGGAGCAGGCCCAGCCCAGTCAGCTCACCGAGGGCACGGTCGCGGTCACGATCGAGGGCACCCGCCACCGCGAAGGCCTGTGGCACGACGAGCAGGTGACCTCCGAGCACGCGGTGGCGTTCACGGTGTTCGTGGTCTGCGGCCCGACCTACGAGACCTGTCATCTGCTGCGGCTGTCCCAGCTCGACAACCCCCTCCGATAGGTCCGGAGGTCGTTGTTGTGTTGAAGAAGCTCGCCATCGCCGCCCTCGCCATGATCTTCCTCGCCCCGTCCCTGGTGCTGATCGGAATCGGCGTGGTGATGAACCCCGCCCTGATCGCCACCGCCTCCTGCACGATCCCCGGCGACTCCAACGTCACCGTCGGCGACATCCCCGACGAACTGGAAGTCACCACGGCCAATGGGGAGACGTTCACGCTGAACCGGACCCAGCTCACCCATGCCGCGACGATCATCGAGACCGGCAGCAGCATCGACGGGATCACCCGCGACGGCCTTCAGATCGCGTTGATGGCTGCGCTGACCGAATCCACGCTGCGAATGCTCGCCAACACCAGCGCCTACCCGGAGTCCGCGGACTACCCGAACGACGGCGACGCCTCCGACCACGACTCCCTCGGTCTGTTTCAGATGCGTCCGCAGTCCGGGTGGGGCACGGTCGCGGAGCTGATGGACCCCGTCTACCA
Source organism: Microbacterium mcarthurae (assembly GCF_046064585.1). Lineage (NCBI taxonomy): Bacteria > Bacillati > Actinomycetota > Actinomycetes > Micrococcales > Microbacteriaceae > Microbacterium > Microbacterium mcarthurae. The sequence continues at coordinate 93,176 of NZ_JAROCE010000005.1, forward strand.
AGCTGAGGCCTTCTTCGGCGGCCCCACCGGACCCAACCACCCCTCACCACGGGGACTGTTGGACATTCCCGGGTGGGAGGAGATGGACAAGGGCGAGGCCGCCCAAGCCGTCGAAGTCTCCGCGTATCCCGACCGGTATCGCAACTACGAGCCGGTCGCCGAGACCATCCTGACCACCCTCACCACCACGACGTCGACCGCCGACGGGACCGCGGATTCAGGCACAGCGTCCGGGGACCCTGTGGTGCAGCCGGTGGCGGTGGGGTCGTCGCGGGTGGTTTTCCCGATGCCCGAGGGCACCTGGGTGCTCACCAGCGAGTACGGCCCACGGGTGCACCCGATCAGCGGCGAAGACTCCTTCCACACCGGCACCGACTTCGCCGCCCCCGACGGCACCCCGCTCATCGCCGCCGCGGACGGTCGGGTGAGGGTCGCGGAGTTCTCCGGCGGCTACGGCGGCCTGATCGTCATCGAGCATCAGATCGACGGCGCCACGGTGGCCACGGCGTATGCGCACATGTGGGAGCACGGCATCCACGTCCAGGTCGGCGACCAAGTGACGGCTGGGCAGCACATCGGAGACACCGGCAGCTCCGGCAACTCCACGGGGCCGCATCTGCATTTCGAGGTCCGCCTCGGCGGCACGAACGGTGAGCACACCGACCCCGCCGCCTGGCTGAACACCCGCAACGCCGCCGACCTCCGCGAGCCCGAGACCAGCTCACCAGCCGGCGACTGCGATCCCAGCGGCGACACTCCTGGCGGTGAGCCGGACCCCCTCGACGGCGACCCCGACCGCCTCGTGGACGACCCGACCTCGGATGGGCAGATCACCGCACGTCTGCTGCACCTCTACATCCAGACCATCGCCGCGTTCCCCGACACCTCCTGGGCGTGCTACTCACCCCGCCCCGGCACCGTCTCCGAACACCCCCTCGGGCGCGCCTGTGACGGGACCTTCGGCAACGCCATCGGCGAGGCGGCAACCGGACCGGCACTCGACCTCGGCTGGGAGGTCACGAACTGGATGCAGGAGCACGCCGAGACCCTGGGCATCGAGTACCTGATCTGGCAGAACCAGATTTGGTCGACCGCCCGAGCAGATGAGGGCTGGCGGCCATACGAACGCGGCACCGACGTCACCACCCGGCACGACGACCACCTGCATCTCACCGTCCGGGCCGGGAGCTGAGTCGTCATGGACGTGTTCCCCGACTTCGACGGCCTAGAAGGTATCGGTGACCTGCGCGAGGTCATCGGTGCGCTGCTGACCTTCGTGCTCATCATCGCCGTGCTGATGCTGATCGTCTGCGCCATCGTGTGGGCGCTGTCGACCGCGAACGGTCACCACGCCGCCGCCACCAAAGCAAGGATCGGCGCCTGGACCGCCCTGGGTGCCGCGGTCCTGGCCGGCGGTGGGGTGGCCTGGCTGAACTGGCTGATCGACCTCGGCCAGCAACTCTGAACCACGCCCCACCAGCGGACCCCTCATCGGCTCCGACCGTGTGGGGCGGGCGGTGCACCTGATCGACGAGAGCCCCGTCTCGCCGACGCCCCGAAGGAGCACCGTCATGACCGTCCTGAGCCTGCTCACCGAAACCACCGCCGCTGCCGCCACCACGTTGCCGGCCGTGCTGCCGATGAACGTCGACATCGATCCCAACGACACCGGACTGCCCGGCATCAGCCAGCTCCGCACCATCGTCGGCGCCGTGATGACGATCGGCCTCATCCTCTCCGTCCTGGCCTTGATCATCTCGGCGATCGTGTGGGGTTTCGGCGCCAACTCCTCCAACCCCAGCCTCGCAGGCAGGGGCAAGATCGGCGTCCTCGTGAGCTGCGGCGCCGCCATGATCTGCGGCGCCAGCGTCACGCTGATCAACTTCTTCTGGGACGTCGGCCAGCAGGTCTGAGTCCACCCACCAATCGTCCCGACTTCTGAGGAGTGATCTGCGGTGGGTGTGTGCGATATCCCCCTGGTCTCGACCGTCTGCGACACCGCCGGCGAAGCCGCCGCCTCGCTGGTCTCCGCCCCGTTCGACTGGCTCGCCGGCGCGATGGGCGCCGCCGCCGGCTGGCTGTTCGAGGCCGTCTGGTCCGTCTTCGACACCACCACCCTGGTCGACGTCACGTCGCCGGAGTACGTGGCGGTCTACAACATCCTGTTCGGCATCGCGGTGTTCGTGATGCTGATCTTCTTCTGCCTGCAACTGATCACCGGCCTCATCAGACGCGACCCCACCGCCCTGTCCCGCGCCGCCCTCGGCCTCGGCAAGAGCGTGCTCGGCAGCTTTGTGGTCATCACCCTGACCGCCCTGTTGTTGGAGATCGTCGACCAGCTCTGCATCGGCATCATCCAAGCCGCCGGCGAGACCACCGAGTCGATGGGCGACAAGATCACCCTCCTCGCCGCCGGCCTGGTGGGCATCAACATCGCCGCACCCGGCGTCGGCGCAATCATCACCATCTTCCTCGCCGGGCTCGCCATCAGCGCCGCCGCGATCGTCTGGCTCAGCCTGCTGGTGCGGAAGGCGCTCCTGCTGGTGGCGATCGTCCTCGCCCCGCTCGCGTTCTCCGGGGCATCGTGGGATGCGACGAAGGGGTGGATCAGCAAGTGGGCGATGTTCGTCATCGCCCTCATCGTCTCCAAACTCGTCCTGGTCGTGATGTTCCTCGTCGCGATCACCCAAGTCAGCGCACCGATCGATGGGGACCTGTCCTCAGTGGCGGACCCGATCGCTGGGATCGTGCTCATGGCGATGGCCGCCTTCGCCCCGTACCTGACCTACAAGTTCCTCGGCTTCGTCGGGTTCGACATGTACCACGCCATCGGATCGGAGCAGGACGCCAAGAACGCCCTCAACCGGCCCGTCCCCACCCCCTCGAAGCCACAGGGCGGTGTGGAGCCGAAGAAGGTCCTTGACGACAGCAGTGGGGGCAAGGGCGACAACGGTGCCGGTGATGGGAAGAAGCCACCGGAACCGAAGAACCCGAAGCCGCAGGCATCCAGCGGCACTGCTGGCTCGGCGGGGGCCGGTGGTGGAAAGGCGGCCGCGAGCAGTGGTGCCGGGGCAAGCGGTGGAGCAGGCGCCGGTGCTGGAGCTGGCGCTGCGGCGGCTGGTCCCGCCGCTGCGGCCGTGGTGGCGGCGAAGGTCGCCAAGGACGCCGCGACCGCCGGACCCAAGGCCGGCAAAGCCCTCGGTGGGCAAGGCGAGGCCGCCGCCGACTCCGCCGGACAGGCCGGCAGCACCCCACCACCGGCCGCGCAGGCACCCCCGCCATCGACGCCGGCACCGAAGACACCCACCGGCGGGCCGTCGGGTGCGGAGGCGCGTCCACCGAAGCAGCCCCCACCCCCTGCCCCCAAGCCCACCGGGAAGGAGTGAACCACCGTGCCTACCAAGCAGAACGAGAGTGCTGTCGCCTCGGCGGAGCTGGTGCCGGTGAAGTTCTCCCGCCTCACCCGCCGCGGGGTGTTGCTGGGGCTGTCCCTCTCGCAGCTCATCACCCTCGCCACCGGCATCCTCTCGGTCGTGGGTGCCCTGTACGCAGGCGGCGGCATCCTCCTGGCCTACACCGCACCCATCTGGGTGATCGCCGCGGCCTTGACGTGGATACCGATTGCCGGACGCCCGGCTGTGGAGTGGTTGCCGGTCGCGTTCTGGTGGCTCTGGCGTTCGACCGGCGGACAACTCCTCTACCGGCGGCGGATCGTCACACCTCGCCCGGTGGGCACCCTGGCGTTGCCAGGTGACATGGCACGGCTGCGGGAATACACCGACCCCGATACCGGGGCGGGGATGATCCACGACCCCCACGCGCAGACCCTCACCGTGGTCTGCGAGGTGTCGCATCCGGCGTTCGTGCTCCTCGACCCGGGTGAGCAGGAACGACGGGTGGCCTCCTGGGGACGCGTTCTGGCAACGGTGTGCCGCTCCGGGCGGATCGCCACGTTGCAGGTGCTGGAGCGGACGTTGCCGGACTCGGGTACCGGTTTGGCCGAGTGGTGGGCCTCCCATGGCACGGCCGACGACACCTGGGCTGCGACCACCTACGCCGAGCTGATCGACCGCGCCGGACCAGCCGGCGAACGCCACGCCACCACCCTGAGCCTGTCGCTGGACATGAAGAACGCCGCCCGGCAGATCAGAACCGCCGGCGGCGGTATCCGCGGTGCCGCCGCGGTCCTGCGCCAAGAGATGTCCACCCTCGTCGCCGCGCTCCGCACAGCAGACCTGTCGCCCTCGGGCTGGCTGAGCCCGGGCGAGATCGCTGTCATCCTCCGCAGCGCGTACGACCCGGCGATCGCCGCCACCCTGGAACGCCACGGCGAACTCGGCCAATCCCTCGCCACCGCCGGGCCGGTCGCGGTCAACGAGTCCTGGACCCGCATCCGCACCGACTCCGCCCACCACGCCGTGCTCTGGATCTCCGAATGGCCCCGCTCGATGGTGTATCCAGGCTTCCTCTCGCCAGTGCTCCTATCCACCGGGATTCAGCGGTCCTTCTCGCTGATCTGCACACCGATGCGCTCCGACCAAGCCGCTCGCGACATCCGCAAGAAGAAGGTCGAGCACATCTCCGACCAAGCTCAGCGGGCGAAGATCGGGCAGATCGAAGACGCCGCCCAAACCGCCGAGTACCAAGACGTGCTCCAGCAGGAAGCCGACCTCACCGCCGGCCACGGCGTCCTCAGATACACAGGCCTCATCAGCATCTCTGCACCAACGGTCGAGGAACTCGACGCCGCGGTCGCGGCGATCGAACAGGCCGCAATCCAAGCCTCCTGCGAAACCAGGTTGTTGGTCGGGCAACAGGCCGCCGCGTTCACCGCCGCCGCACTGCCACTGTGCCGCCGCGTCTGACCGTGCACGGGCGCCGGCCCCCGGCCCAGAGATGGTGGTGGCGTGGTGCGTGCACCTGAGGGGTGAGCCCGAACCACGGGCTCACCCCTCTCTGTTCGCCCACCGTCTTGGAGGCTGTGATGCCCACGTTCCACGACCCGCTCGCCGATGCGGCCGAAGCCTCGGAAGCACTGCGGGGCCTGGCCCACGCCTCCCGCGTGTTCGACGACCCGGCGGACACCTACCGGGTGTTCGGTGACCTCGTAGCGGGGGTGCGGTCGCTGCGCCAGGTGCTCGACCAGCTCGCCAGCACCCACCTGGGCGCGCGGGATCGGGCGTTCGACGATGACGGCAGCGCCGCCGCCGGCGCGGCGTCCGCGCTGGCCGCGGCCGATGATCTGCACCAGGCCGGCACGCTGCTCGATCAGGCCTACGACCGGCTCGACGCGGCGTTCTCACATTCCGGGCGGATCGCCTGGCACCCCGAACCGGCCGTGGATCGAGACGCCGCCCGCGAACGGCTGGCGGCACGCCTCGGCGGCGACCCCGCCACTACGACCGTGCAGGCCGGGTCGCTCGCGTTGACGGTGTGGCCGGATGCGCCGGTGGGTGAGCATCAGCGCTACGCCTACCGGATCAGCGACACCACCACCGACCAAGCGGTGGAGGGCCGGGACCTGTTCACCGGCGCCGGGACCCCCGTCGACCCCGACCGCGCCATCCGAGACCTCGCGACCTTCCTGAGCGCGGCGGGCGAGGCTCGCCAGTACGCGCTCGATCATCCCGGCAGCAGCCCGGAGCACGAGGGACTGTTCCCAGCGTGGGTGGCCGAGGCCGCACGCACCAACGCCGACGCCCTGGCCGAGCTGAGCGAGCACGACTCCACCGAGCCCGTCGCCGGAACCGCGCAGGTGGGGCGGCGGTGGCTCAACGTGGCCTTCCTCCAGGGCGAGGAGGCCGATGCGGTGCTCGATCTGATCGACCGCGACGGCGCCGAAGCGGCCATCGCGCATCTGAGCGGGTACGACTATGGCGAGGAGACCAGCCAGGCGGCCTTGGAGAACGGCTATGTCTACGAGGACCAGCCGCCCACCGGCAGCACCGAGCGGACCATCCAGGACGGCGGGTACGCGCTGACCTACAACCACGCGCTTGGGCATGTGGGCCTGTACCGGGAGTTCGACACCCCACCCGATCCCGCACTGCACGAGGTCGAGCGGCCAACCTCGGCGATCGTCAACGAGCAGCCACACCACGCGCCCGCACCGGCTCGGGAGACGTCGGCCGCCCGGCGCGCAGCCCTCGGCGCGGACCGCGACTGGTACACCCACCCCGCCGGCACCGTCAGCCAGCCCGGGCGAGGACTGTCATTGTGACCGGCGCCGAACGGGAACGGCTGCACACCTCGGTCCTCGTCGCCCCCGCCAAGGAGCGCCGCCGGCTGCGCAAACAGCGCCGGAAGGCAGCCGCGAGGCTCCAAGCCGAGCAACACGCCGCCGAGAAGGCCGCCGCACACGCGAAGGCCGAGGCCGAGCGCGCCGAACGCCGCGCCACCACCTACCTGCCCGCCGCCGGTGAGCCAGGCCCGGCCGCGCTCAGATCGCCGGGCCGGTTCCGGCTCCCACGCCACCAGGACACCTCCGCGACCCTCGCCGGGGTGTATCCGTTCGTCGCCGAAGGCGGACTCGGCTCCGACGGGGTGTTCGTCGGCCAAGACCTCTACTCCGGCGGCAGCTTCGTCTACGACCCCTGGGTCTTGTACGCCCGCGGCATCATCACCGCACCCAACGTGGTGCTCGCCGGGATCGTCGGCTCCGGCAAGTCCTCCCTCGCCAAGTCCCTCTACACCCGCTCACTGCCGTTCGGGCGCCGCGTCTACGTCCCCGGCGACCCCAAAGGCGAACACACCGCCGTCGCGAACGCGGTCGGCGGCCGCGCGATCGTCCTCGGCCACGGGCTGAACACTCGGCTCAACCCCCTCGATGAGGGCCACCGCCCCGGTGGGCTGACCGATGAGCAGTGGAAGACGACAGTGGCCTCACGGCGCCGCGACCTGATCGGCGCGCTGGCTGAGACGGTGCTCGCACGCGGGCTCACGCCGTTGGAGCACACCGCCATCGACCTCGCCCTGACCGAGACGGTGGGGGAGAACGACGTGCCGATCCTGCCCACCGTCGTCGACCACATCCTCACCCCCACCCACGACTCCGATGGGCGGCTGGCCGAGGATGGTCGGCTCGTCGGACACGCCCTACGCCGACTCGTCGCCGGTGACCTCCAAGGACTCTTCGACGGACCCTCCACCGTCGCCTTCGACCCGTCACTGCCAATGATCAGCCTCGACCTCTCCCGAGTGACCGAGAACTCCACACTCATCTCCGTGCTGATGACCTGCTCGTCGGCGTGGATGGAGTCCGCGCTGCTCGACCCCAACGGCGGGCAGCGGTGGGTCATCTACGACGAGGCCTGGCGCCTCATGTCCCACCCCGCCCTGTTGAAGCGGATGGATGCGCACTGGCGTCTGGCCAGGCATTACGGGATCGCGAACATGCTGATCTTCCACAAGCTCTCCGACCTGGACAACGTCGGCGACGCCGGCTCAGCCGTGCGCTCCCTCGCCAACTCCCTCCTGGCCAACGCGGAGACCAGGATCGTCTACCGGCAGGAGTCCGACCAGCTCGGCCCCACCGCCACCGCGCTCGGACTCACCGGCACCGAACAGAAACTCCTCCCGGCACTGGGCGTCGGTCAAGGGCTGTGGCGGATCAAGGCCAGGAGCTTCGTGACCCAACACCAGTTGCACCCGGCCGAGATGGAACTCTTCCGGACTGACCAGCGCTACACCGAAAAGTAGCGGGTTCCGCGGGCCCGTTCGGAACCTCGGAGAACTTGAGTATCCAAGGGTGGCTTCAGCGTGCCTGCTTTGGCGTCTGACGATCAAGCTCGGGTCTGGGCTCGCCGTTCGACGGCGTCGACGGGCCGCGGGACTGTACGCCAGGTGAGAGCGGTGAAGAGCGCACCGAGGATACCGATCGCGACGAGCACCAGTGAGATAGCGGGGAGACCGATCGTGGCACCGAGAACACCGGCGAGAGGGTAGGTGATGAGGAAACAGGCGTGGGAGAGGGAGAACTGGGCCGCGAAGACGGCGGGTCGGGTCTGCTCAGTGCTGCCTCGGCGCAGAAGCCTGGCCGAGGGGGTGAGGATCGTGGACGTCGCAGCTCCCAGCAGCACCCAGATAGCCAGCAGCGCCATCCACTGGGATGGGCCCTCCATGAACGCGATACTCCCGCTCGTGGCAAGGAGCAGGGTGGGGAGCGCGATCCCTCCGGCGAGCATGACCGGTCTGTCTGGCAGTGTCTCCAGCAGTTTCGGCATGAGGAGAGCGACGACCATCGAGCCGCCTCCGTAGGCAGCGAGTAAGAGAGCGGCGTCTGATTGGGGTCGCCCTAGCTCGCCGAGAACGAGCACGGTGGTGTTGACGATGACCATAGCGGTGGTGGTCGCGACGACGAGATTCAGGCCCATCAGCCCGCGTAGCTCTCTATCGGCCCAAAAAGCCCGTGCGCCGCGGGTGAGGCGGTTGAGGAACGGTGTCGGTGGTGGGGTCTCGATTCGCGGAAAACGAGAAGCGATGACGAGCACTGCGGAGATGAGGAATCCGATCACAGTGCCGACAAAGAGGTTGTGGTAGCTGATCACGGTCAGCAAGGCGGCGGCGAGCATCGGGCTCAGCAGCGATTCGAGGTCGTAGGCCAGCCGTGACAGTGACAATGCCCGGGTGTAGTCGTTCTCGTCAGGCAAGACCGAGGGGATGACGGCTTGGAACGTGGGGGTGAAGGTCGCCGAGGCGGACTGGAGCAGGAAGATCAGAAGGTAGATCTGCCACTCCTCGGTCACAAACGGCAGCGAGACGGCGACTCCGGCGCGGATCAGATCGGCGCCGATGAGCACCGGCTTGCGGGGCAGACGTGCGAGTAGGGCGGTGGTCACCGGAGCGACGGCGACGTAGGCGACCATCTTGATGCTCATCGCCACGCCCATCACGATCCCGGCATTTCCGCCGGCGATGTCGAAGGCGAGCAGGCCGAGCGCGACCGTGAGCAGTCCGGTGCCCAGCAGTGCGATGGCCTGCGCGGTGAACAGCTTCGCGTAGGTCGGATTCCGGAGGACGGTGAGCATGAGGTCGGACCGATCAGATCGAGAACAAGCGGGGGCTGCAGGTGCTACTGAGATGTGTGGTGGTGCGGCGGTGTCTGCCCGTTGGCGATTGCGTGCTCTGCCTGCTTGATCGCCTCGACGACGACAGCGAGGGCGTGCTCGTCAGTGAGCTTGTAGAGCACGCTGGTGCCCTCCTGCCTCGTGGTGACCATCCGCGCCATCCTCAGCCGGGCGAGATGCTGGGAGACCCCGGGAGGTTTCTTGTCGACGATCTCTGCCAGTGCCCTGACCGGCAGTTCTTCGGCACGTCGCAGTGCGAGCACGATCCTGATCCGGGTCGGATCGGACAGGATGCCCAGCACCTCCGCAGCCAGGTCAACGTATTCGGAGGCCGGGTCCATCCCGCATAACTGCTTATCTGCGTTCATACGCATATACTAACACTCCGGGAGAGGGCAGACGCCAGTGAAGTGTGTTGCGCCCAGATCTCAGACGGTTCCACGTCCTCAGCGGACGTACTGGTGCACCTGGCTGGTATGGGTTCCTCTGCCGATTCGTCGTCTCGCCGCAGCCGCCGCAACACCTCAACCGATGCGCCGCCGGTGGTGTTGCCACACGTGGTCATCACGGTCACCGAGACCGGTGCTCTGGAGGTCACCGTCGACGGTGCCGCCTTCCCGCCACCGGCTGAGGGGCAGGGGTGGACGCGGGGCACCTTCGGTGAGCTGATGGATGCCGTCACCGCGGACCGCACGGTCGCGGTGCGGATCGAGGTCCGCGAGAGTGACGGGTCCGTGTTCACCGACCTCATCCACGCCCGCAAACCCACACCGCCACAACCCGCAGAGACCGAGCCGAGACAACCGCGCAGCAAGCACACCAAGGCCAAACAGGCGCCGGAGCTGGTGGAGGTCACCGGCGAGGGGTTCGTGCCCGGCGAGGACATCGCCGTCGCCCTGATCGTCGCGCACACCGATGCCACCGGCACCGGCCACGCCCGCGCCCGGCTCGATGTCAGCCGCCTCGCTGGACTGCTCGACGACGGAGTCGGGGAGGTCGTGCTGCTGGGACGGGTCTCAGGCACAGTCCAGGTCCGGCGGCTGCCATGACCGGACCGGCATCGGGGCGGCAGTCCGGGAGCATGGGCGATGAGCTGACCAACGCCGCCATCATCGCTCTCATCGGCGCGTTCGGTGCCGCGTTCATCCTGCGCGCCGCCGGATCGGTGGCCGCGTTCGTCACCGGCACACCCCAACCCGCCGCCGGACCCGCATCCGGCCTGGGGGTGGTGTTCAACCCCGCCGACCCCGCCGCCGCGCTGGACGCCGATGGGCTGAACCCGGTCGCGTACTGGATCGTCACCGCGATCCTGCTCGGTGACCTCGCGACGGCTGGCGGGTGGGTGTGGGTGCGGCTGCGGCGCCACTCGCGCAAGGTCGAGACCGACCCGCGGCGCCTGGCCGGCACCGCCACCGCCCACGAGGTCGTCCAGACCGCCTCGACCAAGGCACTCTTGAAGCGCGCTTCGACGCTGCGCCCCTCGCTGACCGACCCGGCTCCAGCCGATGTCGGCTATCTGCTCGGTCGTTCACGAGGCAAGCAGGTGTGGGCCAGTGTGGAGGACTCGATCCTGCTCATTGGCCCACCCCGCTCCGGCAAGGGTCTGCATGTGGTCATCAACGCCATCCTCGACGCTCCCGGCGCCGTGGTCACCACCTCCACGCGGCCGGACAACCTCACCGCCACCCTCCGCGCCCGACTGCGTGACGGGCGGCCGGTGGCGGTGTTCGACCCGCAACACCTCGCAGAGGGCATCCCCGCCGGGATGCGCTGGTCACCTATCCGCGGCTGCCACGACCCGCTGACCGCGATGATCCGCGCCACCGGCCTCGCCTCCGCCACCGGGCTCTCTGCGGGTGGGGTGGAGTCCGGCGGGTTCTGGGAAGGCAAGACCCGCACCGCCCTCCAAGCCCTGCTGCACGCCGCCGCCCTCGACGGACGGCCGCCCTCAGAGTTGTTCCGCTGGACCCTGGACCCCACGGCCGCCGCCGAGGCCGTCGCCATCCTCACCAACAGCACCCAAGCCGCCATTGGGTGGGCGGACTCGCTCGGGGCGATGATCGATTCGGACCCCAAGACCCGCGACTCCATCTGGCAGGGCGTCGCCCTGGCCCTCGGTGCCCTGGCTGACCCGCGGGTGCTCGATGCCGTCTCGCCGGGACCGGGTGAGGACTTCGACCCAGAGACCTTCATCCGAGACCGCGGCACCCTCTACCTACTCGCAACAGGAGCCGGAGCCGGAGCCTCCGCAGCGCTCGTGGCCGCGTTCGTCGAAGACCTCATCGAAACCGCCCGCAGGATCGCCGCCCGCTCACCCGGCGCCCGCCTCGATCCACCACTACTGCTGGCACTGGATGAGATCGGCAACCTGGCCCCCCTGCCGAGCCTCCCGACGCTGATGGCTGAGGGCGGCGGAACCGGCATCACGACGCTGCCGGTGTTGCAGTCCCTCGCGCAGGCGCGGGAGAAGTGGTCCGACAACGCTGCCGGAGCCATCTGGGACGCGAGCATCGTCAAGGTCGTCCTTGGTGGTGCGTCCAACTCCCGTGACCTCCAAGACCTGAGCACGCTCATCGGTGAGCGGGACGAGTACACCGATTCAGTGACCTTGGGCGATCACGGCACCAGATCGAACCAGCGCTCGGTGCGCCGGGTGCCGATCCTGCCGCCGGACCGGATCAGGACGCTGTCGTTCGGCACCGGGGTGACCCTGCTGCGCTCAGCGCCCCCGATCGTCACCGACCTGCGCCCTTGGCCCGCACGTCCCGAGGCGGCCCAGTTGAAGACGGACCGGGCAGAGGTCGAGGCGCTGCTGCGTGGACCCGGCTCGTAACCGGGGCCTGGGGTGGTCTGTGCACCTGTCTGATACGAGCGACCCCGCACGGGTGGTCGCCACGAGTGTCAGGAGGAGAGTCCGATGGCTATCCGCACCCAGCAGTCCATCTCGGGTTTCATCGCGTCCGACCCGCAGCTCACCCACACCGCCAAGGGCAGCCCGAGGTTCTACGCGCGGATCGGGCAGGAGCACTTCCGCCGCGAGGACGACGGGACCTTCACACGCCTGGAGCCCACGTTCCACGACATGGTGGCGTTCCGGGCCACGGCCGAGCGTGCCCACGAGCGGTTCGCCAAGGGCGACAGCTTCGTCGCCGAAGGCTACGTCCGCCCCTACACCAGCGACCGCAACGGCCAAGACGTGGAGACCGAGGAGTTCGTCGCCAAGAAGGTCGGCCACGACCTGTCCCGCACCACCTATGAGGTCGACCGCAGCCGTCGCGCCGAGGCCACCGTGGACAGAGGGGCCCCCGCCCGCGAACCCGCCGGCCTGGCGGCGCCCGAGCTGATCGGTGAACGGCGGGCTGCGCCGAGCACTTCGCCCTCGCTGGGTCTGTGAGGGTGACAGCCATGACCATCACCGATGAGGTACCCGAGTTCGACGAGCCGGAACCTGACCAGCTCGACGAGGACGACTCCGAGGACCGTCCTCAGATCGACTCTGACCTGGTGGCCGAGCCGCCGCACCCAGTGAACTGGAACCTGCTCACCGCCGAGGAAGCCGAGGCGGAGTGGGCCGAGCTGGACCGCTGGGTGACCTGGCTGCGCCACACCTATGGTCTTCCCGCCAGCGTTCTGCCGCCGTTCTGGCACCGACACTCCGAGCTGGTGTGGGAGCTGTCCGCGCTGCACATCCACTGGCTGTGCGCCTACGACCCCGAGCAGAACGGATCCGCGCCGAGCGGCTGGCATCGCGACTTCGCCGATACCCGCAACCGACTTCGGGACTGGGTCGCCGCCTCCGGCACCCGCCTGGACCGCGACCGCCCCACCCGCCAGACGTCCTGGCCCGGCGAAGACCCCGTACCGGCGATCGAGGACGTGGCGATCGCCGACCGCGACGAGGACTTCCGCATGTTCGTGGAGACCGACATCGCCAAGCGGCAGGAGGCCGAGGACGCCTTCTTCGCGGAGTTGGCCGCAGGTGACGACGATGAGCGGAACCGTTGAGCCTGGCGTCGGCGTGGTCGAGCCGCTGTGGTGCGCCCGGGAGGTCTCGGAATTCCTGAATGTCTCCCAGGCCACCCTCTCACGGTGGCGCCGCGAACGCCTTGGCCCGCCGTTCCTCCAGGTCGGTGGCGTCTCCCGCTACAACCCGGTGTCGGTGCGGGCATGGGTGCGCGAGCAGGAGAGCGGTCATGGCTGATCCCCGCAACCGGCGCATGCCCCCGGTCGGGGTGCGGCTGACCACCGACGTCGAACGCCGCGTCGACGGGTTCCGCGCACGCGTGCGATGGACCGACCCCTCGACCAAGAAGCGCGTCGGACGGGTCAGCCACGTGCGCACGGCCGAGGAGGTTGAGGAGTTCTTCGACCAGATGCGCAAGGTCACAGAGACCGGCACCAACACCACGGTCACCCTCACCGCCTACGCTGCCTCGATCGGGGACCGGTGGAAGCGTGGCCTGGACCCGACCTCCACGGCCGAGAACTACGACATCGGCCTGCGGCTGAGGGTGCTGCCCGCGCTTGGGCACATCCAGGTCGTCAAGATCACCGCAGGGATGATCGACCGCACCATCGACCAATGGGAGACCGAGCACTCGGCCTCGACGATCAAGAACTCCATCGCCCCGCTCGTGCGCGTCCTTGACGAGGCGGTCCGCGACGACATCATCACCGTCAATCCCGCCAAGCACCGCGCCCGCCGCAACCTCGGCAAACATGTCACCCAGACCACCGGCGCTCTACGAGCCCACGCGATCCCCGACCTCACCACCCTCCGCACGCTCGCCGACGCCTGCGGCCAGGTGCACCAGTCCTACTCCGACCACATCATGCTCTCCGCACTTCTGGCGGCCCGCGGCTCCGAGGTCGCAGGCCTGCGCGTCGGGGACGTCGACTGGCGCAACCGGGTCGTGAAGATCGAACGCCAGCACTACCCCGGCAAGGGCGGCCTGGTCATCAAGCAGACCAAAGGACGCCGCGCGCGCTTCGTGCCGATCCTCGACGCCCTCGAACCCATCCTCGAACGTCTCGCCACAGGCAAGAAGCCCGACGACCCGCTCCTGCGCGGACCACGCGGCGGAGTGCTCACCACCGCGACTGTGCGCGACGCCACCCGCTGGGACGACCTCGTGAAAGGCCTCGGGCTTCAGGACCTGACCCGGCACGGCCTGCGGCACACCGGGGCGACCTGGATGGCTGACGCCGGTATCCCGCTCCACGTGCTCCAAGGCATCCTCGGCCACCAGTCCATCGAGACCACCAAGGGCTACCTGCACTCCGACCACCGCCACCTCGCCGCCGCCGCGAAACAGGCCAACCAGTTCCTCTCCACGTCCGGACCGAGAAGGGAGCCACTACGCCACGACGGACCCCACCTGTGACGTCCTGCGCCAGCCCGCTCCGGCCGCTCTACGGTGGCTGGAGTACCCACCTGCCCGCAGATTGGTCCACCTCGCAGGCACCATTTGGTCCACCTCGCCGCCGCGGCGGGCCTCACGGAGCGGTCGGGCCACGGCCCGAACCAGACCTCACGCAGCCGACTCGCCTGCGCACCCGAAGCCGACCTCGGACACGACGAAGCCCTGGCGAGAATCATGTCGAAACATGCTCTCACCAGGGCTTTTGCGTCGGGCTGACAGGATTTGAACCTGCGACCCCATGACCCCCAGTCATGTGCGCTACCAAGCTGCGCCACAGCCCGTGACGTTGATATTCAGTTGTTCGGGCCGATTGGCGAGGGGCTTGAACCCCTTAACCCCCAGTCAAGTGCGCTACCAAGCTGCGCCACATCCCGTCGCCCGCGAGCGGGCAACTCGATTATCTTACCCGCTCCGCGCACGTCCCGCGAACCGGTGCCGTCCCGGGCGTGTGCCGGGCGCAGGGCATCCTTCCATCGCGCCGAAGTGCTGGGTCGGCGCGTCGGTCGTCCACCATGGCGCGATCGAGCGCCGCAAGCCGCACGGCATCCTTTGCCGGTGTCCGACCCCCTCGCTACCGTCGCGGCATGAGCATCGAGATCCTCCCCGCCACCCACGAACGCTTCGACGACGCCGAGCGCGCGCTCGACAGCGGAGACGGTCCCGAATGCCAGTGCCAGTGGTGGCTGCTGCCGAACGGCCCCTGGGAGGAGACCTCGGTCGCCGAGCGCACCGAGATGTTCCGCGCCGAGGTCGACGGCGGCCGCCCACCCGGGCTCATCGCGTACGTCGACGGCGAGCCCGCCGGCTGGGTGCGTGTCGGGCCCCGCACGGCGCAGCCCCGACTCGCCCGCACCCGCAACGTCACCGGCTCGACCACCGAACCGCTCGACGACGACACGGTGTGGGCGGTCACGTGTTTCGTCATCCGCAAAGCGCACCGGGGCAGCGGCCTCATGCGGGGCCTGCTGGATGCCGCCGTCGAAGCGGCGCGCGACGGCGGCGCCCGCGTCCTCGAGGGGTATCCGCGCGATACCTCGGCCGCGAAGATCCCCGTGAACGACCTGTACCTCGGCACGGTAGCCGTCTTCGAGGACGCCGGATTCGCCGTCGTCGACCGCCCGAAGCCCGATCGCGCCCTCGTGTCCCTCACACTCCGGAACTGATCCCCCGACCTACGATGGAGGTTCCCCGAAGGAGCCTCGATGACGGATGCCACGACCACCGCGCGCGTGGACGCGTGGCTGTGGGCCGTGCGTGTCTACAAGACCCGGTCGGCCGCGACCACGGCCTGCCGCGCAGGACACGTGCGCGTCAACGGCGACCGCGCCAAGGCCGCCCAGCCCGTGCGGCCCGGCGACGAGTTGCGCGTGAGGATCCAGGGCTTCGATCGCATCCTCGTCGTGAAGAAGACGATCGCGAAGCGAGTCGGCGCGGCCCTCGTGGCCGAGGCGGTCGACGACCGCACTCCCCCACCCCCGCCGCGCGAGAGCATGCCGTTCGTGCCGGTCCGCGACCGCGGCGCGGGCCGCCCCACCAAGCGCGACCGCCGCGAGATCGAGAAGCTCCGCGGTCGCGACCTCGACTGACCGCGTTCCCCGAACGGCCGGTGTGCCGAACAGACTCACGTCCCCACCGCCATCACAACGGAGGTACTGGGCACCACGAAGCTAAGGCCCGGCGCCGCACCGCAGAATTCGCCCCGAACGCCTCAGGCGAGCTGATCCCGCAACCACCGCGCCCCGTGCACCGACGCACCGAGGTCCTCGACCCGCGCCGCGAGCCCCCGATCGCTGGTCACGACGATCACCGGGCTCCGCAGACCTAAAAATCCCCGCGCCACGGCGACGATCTCGTCATCGCCCGACCCGGACGCACGGAACACCTCCACGTGTTCGGAGCCCACGTCCGCCCCGCGGGCTTCCCCCTCAAGCACCGCCGCTACCGACGGGAACCAGCGCGTCGCCGGGAGGCCGAGGTGCTCGGCATCCATCCCCTCCACGGCGAGCTGAGAAAGCCGCGCGAGCAGGCGCTGTGCCGCGCCGGCGCGGTCGTTCCACCACCCGTCGGGCACCGACCCCATGACGTTCGCGACGTCGACGACCACGGCGGGCCGCACCGGCAGCGCGTCGCGCAGCATCGGCCACGCCGCAGCGAACCCCGGATGCAGCGGACGGGATGCCACCTCGTCGATCGGCACCCACTCCAGCGCGACGCTCTCCGGGTCGCTGATGACCGGCTCGAACGGCACGGTCACGTCGGCGACGAGCGTCGAGTACGTCCAGATGCCGAGGTCGAGGACGCTCTCGAAGCGGGGGTGCACGGCATCCACCGGGACTCCGGCTTCTTCCGCGGACTCACGCAGGGCGCCGTCACGAGCGGATTCGCCCTCGTGCCGTGCACCTCCGGGCAGCGCCCAGGTGTCGCCGAAGTGGCTCCACGACACGCGGTGCTGCAGCAGCACACCGCGGTCCGCGTCGACGGCGAGCAGCCCCGCAGCGCCGAAACGGCCCCAGTACTTCTCGCCGGTGGGCGCGACCACCCACGCGTCACCGGGGTCGCGGGGCCCGTGGGGACGCCGCGGTTCACCGGGGGCGGGAGGCTGAATCGTCATCCTCCCCAGCCTGGCACAGCCGCGCGCGGCTGGACGCGCCGCGCGTCACCTCCCGCCATCTCGCGAGACGTCATCGCGCTGACGAACGGGGCGCAGGATGCCGGCGAGTCGTCGGCGCGATGAAGTCTCGGCGCTACCCGGGCGGGCAGGAACGCGGACGCGCCCCGACCCGGGCAGGATCGGGGCGCGTCGGCAGCGCGTCAGTCGAAGCGCGCGCCCTCCGGGTTGGAGGGCAGCAGCATGAAGATGAACAGGACGAGACCGCCGACGAACGGAACGAAGGCGATGAAGATCCAGAACCCACTGCGGTTGGTGTCGTGCAGACGACGCACGGTCAGCGCGAGGTGCGGCACGATCGTGGCCAGCGCCCACAGCAGGTAGATCACGAAGAACACCAGGCCGAGGCCGCTCGGGGCGGTCGGGTTGCCGAGCTCGTCGACGGTCGGTCCGCCCGTGGCCAGAGCGAGCAACGTCAACGCGAACGAGACGACGGCCTGCACCAGGGCCCACCACCAGTACTCGCTGCGGCTGGCACGGCCGGTGAAGGTGGCGTACTTCTTGAAGAAGCGCTGCACCGCGGCACCGATCGGTGCCCCATAGTACGGCTGACTCAGCGCCGGAGCGGTCTGCGAATTGGTCACGATGATCCCCCATCACGGCATCGAAAGGGATGCCACTCCGGCGAACCGGATTGGTCCGCCGGTGTGGACTCTATCGACACTCAGGTGTCTTTCAGGAAACATGACACGCCGAGCCGCCCGAGGATCGACGAACGCCCCGGCCGGGGCCGGGGCGTTCAGGGGGCAGCTCAGCGCTGGCGCTTCTCGCGGATGCGCATGTTCAGCACGATCGGGGTGCCCTCGAAACCGTAGATCTCGCGCAGGCGGCGCTGGATGAACCGGCGGTAGCCCGGGTCGAGGAACCCGGTCGTGAACAGCACGAACGTCGGCGGCCGCGTCGACGCCTGCGTGCCGAACAGGATGCGCGGCTGCTTCCCGCCACGCAGCGGGTGCGGGTGCTCGGCGACGAGCTCGGCGAGAAAGGCGTTGAACTTGCCCGTGGGGATGCGCTGGTCCCACGACTCTAGCGCCGTCTCGAGCGCGGGCACGAGCTTGTCGAGGTGGCGGCCGGTGCGCGCCGAGATGTTCACGCGCGGCGCCCACGTCACGTGCGCGAGGTCCTGCTCGATCTCACGCTCGAGGTAGCGACGGCGGTCGGCGTTCTCCATGTCGTCGTCGTTCAGACGGTCCCACTTGTTGAAGGCGAGCACGAGCGCACGACCCGACTCCAGGACCAGGTCGATGATGTTGAGGTCCTGCACGCTGATCGGCTGCGACACGTCGAGCACGACGACGGCGACCTCAGACTTCTCCAGGGCCGTCGAGGTGCGCAGCGACGCGTAGAAGTCGGCGCCCTGCTGCAGGTGCACGCGACGTCGGATGCCGGCGGTGTCGACGAGCGTCCAGAGCTTGCCGCCGAGTTCGACGACCTCGTCCACGGGGTCACGAGTGGTGCCGGCGAGCTCGTTGACCACCACTCGCTCCTCGCCGGCGGCCTTGTTCAGCAGCGACGATTTCCCGACGTTCGGGCGGCCGAGGATCGCGACGCGGCGCGGGCCGCCGATCTCGTACTTCGCGACCGCCGAGACCTGCGGCAGCACCTTCATCAGCTCGTCGAGGAGATCGGCCACCCCGCGGCCGTGGATGGCCGAGACGGGGTGCGGCTCACCGAGACCGAGGTTCCACAGGGCCGCGGCCTCCGGTTCCTGGCGGGCGTCGTCGACCTTGTTGGCCACGAGGAACACGGGCTTCTTGGTCTTGCGCAGCAGCCGCACGACGTGCTCGTCGGTCGCGGTCGCGCCGACCGTGGCATCCACCACGAACAGCACGACATCGGCGAGATCGATCGCGACCTCGGCCTGCGCCGCCACCGAGCGGTCGATGCCGCGGGCGTCGGGCTCCCAGCCGCCGGTGTCGACCAGCGAGAACCGGCGATCGAGCCACTCGGCCTTGTAGGTCACGCGGTCGCGAGTGACGCCCGGGGTGTCCTCGACGACCGCTTCACGCCGCCCGAGGATGCGGTTCACCAGCGCCGACTTGCCGACGTTCGGGCGACCGACGATCGCCACGACCGGCAACGCCGGCAGGAACTCGATGCCGTCCTCCCCCGAGGCGAGGCCCGCCAGGAGCTGGGCGTCCTCCTCATCGAGGTCGAAATCCTCGAGGCCCGCGCGCAGCGCCTCCGCACGCTGCTCGGCCAAGACCTCATCGAGGTCGGCCATCTTCTCGGCGAGCTGGTCGGGCCCGCCTTCGTACTCGTCGTCAACGCCCATCGCGGGCTCCCATCGTGGAGTCGACGACGTGAAGCACGGCGTCGACGGTCTGTTCGAAATCGAGGTGCGTCGAGTCGACGACCTCGACGCCGGGGGCGGCGCTGAGGAAGTCGACGACGGTGGAATCAGCGGCATCCCGCTTGTGCAGGGAAGCCGCGACGGCCGCGGCGTCCTGCGAGGTCAGCTCGGCGCTCCGGCGTGCGGCGCGCACCTCGGGCGCGGCCGTGAGCAGGATCCGCACCGGCGCGTCGGGGTACACGACCGTGGTGATGTCGCGGCCCTCGACCACGACACCGCGCAGACCCGAGGATGCCACGAGCCGGCGGAACAGGTCGTTCACGGCCTGCCGCACGGCGGGCACGCGGGCCACGCCGCTCACGGCATCCGTGACGCGCGGTTCGCGGATCGCGGCGGTGACATCGGTGCCGCCGACGCGGACCCAGCGGTCGGCCGGGTCGAGCGAGATGGCGTAGTCGAAGTCGCCGAAGACCTCGAGCACCGCGGTGGCGTCGGAGGTGTCGCTGCCGTGCTCGAGCGCGTGCCAGGCGAGCGCCCGGTAGGCGGCCCCGGTGTCGAGGAATCCGAACCCGAGGCGCGTCGCCGCGGCCTTCGAGACGCTCGACTTGCCGCTGCCGGCGGGTCCGTCGATCGCGACGACGAGGACGGGAGCGTCGGCGGAGGGCTTGGTGAGGGGCTCAGTCATGGGTGGTGCTCGCAATCCGCCATCCGCGCTGCTGGAGCCCGTCGACGGCTCGGCGGACGGCGTCGGGGACGACGCTGATCTCGGCCAGGCCGAAGGGAGCCCCCGGCGAGTGCTCGAGACGCAGGTCTTCGACGTTGACGTCGAGGTCGCCGAGCTCGCCGAAGAGGCGGCCGAGCTGACCGGCGGTGTCGTCGACCATGACGACGAACGTGTCGAAACGACGGTTCTGTCCGTGCTTGCCGGGGAGGCGCTCCACGCCCTCGTTGCCACGGCGGATCATGTCGGCGACCGCGCGACGCGCGCCCGGGGCATCGGGGTCGCGGAGCGCCGACGCGACGTCGCTGAGGTCGGCGGCGAGTTCGTCGAGCACCTCGACCACGGGCGCCGCGTTGGCGCCGAGGATCTGAACCCACAGTTCAGGAGCGGATGCCGCGATGCGGGTGGTGTCGCGCACGCCCTGACCCGCGAGGCGCAGCGAGCCGTCGCGGGCCGTCACGAACCGCCCCGCCAGGAGGCTCGCGACCAGCTGGGGAACGTGCGACATGAGCGCGACGGACTCGTCGTGCTCCTCGGGGGTCATCTCGATGAGCGTCGCCCCGAGGTCGAGGGCGAGCCCTTCCACCAGGGACAGGTCGTGCGCCGAGGTCTCACCGTCGCGGCAGACCACCCAGGGACGCCCGACGAAGATGTCGGCGCGGGCGGAGATCGCTCCCCCGCGCTCGCGTCCGGCCATCGGGTGCGAGCCGATGTAGTGCGTGAGGTCGACGCCGCGCGAACGCAGCGTCCGCAGCGGCTCGAGCTTGACGCTCGCGACGTCGGTGACCACGGCATCCGGGTAGGTCTGCAGCTCCCGCTGCACGACGTCGGCGACGACGTCGGGCGGCACGGCCACCACGATGAGCGACGGGGAGTCGTCGTCACGGGCCGCACGCCCCGCGCCGTAGTCGATCGCGAGGCGCAGCTGCGACGGTGACGTGTCGGCGAGGACGACGTCGACGCCGAGCGCGGTGAGGGCGTGCCCGACGCTCGCTCCGAGGAGGCCGGAGCCGACGACGCGCACCGTGCCGCTCGTGCGGGTCGCCAACGGCGCCTCCGCGCGCGCGGACGTTCCGTTCGGTTCGATCATCGGGTCTCCTGCTGCCCAGGCGGTGGCACTCGCACCGCGCGGCGCCCGCGCGTCACTCGGCCGGAGCGGCCGGAGTGTCGCCGTCTCGACGAGACAGCGTGAGCAGTGCGCCGCGTTCTACTGTAGTCAACTCGCGCGCCTTCCCCACCGGGAGAGTTCCCAGGTGGAGCGGACCGAACTGCCGCCGCACCAGCTCGACGACCGGGTGACCGACCTCGGCCATCATGCGCCGCACGATCCGGTTGCGCCCGGAGTGCAGCGTGAGCTCCACGAGGCTCTCGCCGCGCGACGAGTCCAGCAGCCGCGCCTTGTCGGCCGCGATCTGCCCGTCCTCGAGCTCGACGCCCTTGAGCAGCCGCTGGATCGTCTGCGGCAGGACCTGCCCGTCGACCTTTGCGATGTAGACCTTCGTCACGCCGAACGAGGGGTGTGCGAGCACGTGCGCCAGGTCGCCGTCGTTGGTGAGGACGAGGAGCCCCGAGGTGTCGGCATCCAGGCGTCCGACGTTGTACAGACGCTCGGGCCAGTTTTTCGTGAAGCGGCGGAGGTCCGGCCGCCCGCGGTCGTCGTTCATCGAGCTCACGACCCCGGTGGGCTTGTTGAGGATGACGTACCGCTTCGAGGCGTCCAGCTGCACCGCCACCCCGTCGACGTCGACGAGGTCGGTCTCGGGGTCGATGCGCGAGCCGAGCTCGGTGACGACCGTGCCGTTCACGCGGACTCGGCCCTCCACGATCATCTGCTCCGACACCCGCCGCGAGGCGACCCCCGCGTTCGCCAGGACTTTCTGCAGGCGTACGCCCTCGTCGCTCATCTGAGCACCTCTCCGTCGAATCCGTCCGCGCCGTCGTCGAGCAACGGCGAGATGTGGGGCAGCTCGTCGAGCGAGTTGATGCCCAGGTTGACCAGCAGCTGATCGGTCGTCCCGTAGTGGATGGCGCCCGTGTCGGGGTCGGTGAACACCTCGGTGATCAGCCCGCGCGCGAGCAGCGTGCGGACCACCGAGTCCACGTTCACGGCGCGGATGGATGCCACCTGCCCCCGCGTCACGGGCTGCTTGTACGCGATGACGGCCAGGGTCTCGAGCGCCGCCTGCGACAGCCGCGAGGGCGCCTGCGTGTTCACGAACTCCCCGACGACGTCGTCGTACTCCTCGCGCACATAGAGGCGCCATCCGCCGCCGACCTCGCGCAGCTCGAACCCGCGCCGCGGCCCACCGGTTTCGCCGTCGTAGTCGGCGACGAGACCCTCGATCGCCTGACGTACCGCCGGAACGGGGGCGGCGACGGCCGCGGCGAGCGCGACGAGGCTCTGCGGCTCGTCGAGGATCAACAGGATCGCTTCGAGTCTGCGGGCGACGGAGGCCGCGTCGTTCGGGCGCGCGGGAGGGGCGGCGGTATCCGTGTCGGCGAGGGTGTCATCGGTCATAGTCGGCTCCCAGGGCGGCGAGGTTCTCTTCCGACCACCTCTCGGCGGTCCAGCGCAGGGTCAGCTCCCCCAGCGGTTCCAGCTGCTCGAAGGACAGCGCCGCGTGGCGGTAGAGCTCGAGGATCGCGAGGAACCGGGCCACGACCACACCGGTCTGCGTGACACCGGCGACCAGGTCACGGAAGTTCGCGGTTCCGGCGCTCCGCAGCAGTGTCACCACGATCGCGGCCTGCTCGCGGATGCTCACCAGCGGCGCGTGCAGGTGATCGAGCCCGACCGTCGGCGGGTGCTTCGGCGCGAGGGCGACCACGGCGAGCGCGGCGAAGTCCTCGGCGGTGAGGGTCCACACGAGTTCGGGAACGGCGCTGCGGTACTTCTCGTCGAGACGCACGTTCCGGGTGTGCCGGCGGTCTTCGCGCTGCAGGCATCGCGCGAACCACGCGGACACCTCCTTGAACGCCCGGTACTGCAGCAGGCGCGCGAAGAGCAGGTCGCGCGCTTCGAGCAACGCCACCGACTCGGCATCCACGAGCTCGCCCTGCGGGAGGAGCCCGGCGATCTTCATGTCCAGCAGCGTCGCGGCCACCACGAGGAACTCGGATGCCTCGTCGAGGTCGCCCTCCGGGCCGAGGGCGCGCAGGTACGCGATGAACTCGTCGGTGACGCGGCTGAGCGCGACCTCGGTGATGTCGAGCTCGTGCGCGGAGATGAGGTTGAGCAGCAGGTCGAAGGGTCCGTCGAAGACGGGCAGCGAGACGCGGAAGCCCGCGGCATCCTCCGTCGCGGCTGCCGCCTCGGCGCCGGCGCCCTCCGGCGCCGTGGGGGAAGCGCTGTCGTCAGGCGACGGCGCCACGGGCGACCAGCTCCCGCGCCAGCCGCATGTAGGCCTGTGCGGCGGCGTGCTCGGGCGCGAACTCCGTGATCGGCATGCCCGAGACCGAGGCATCCGGGAACTTCACCGTGCGTCCGATCACCGTCTCGAGGACGTCGTCTCCGAACGCTTCGACCACGCGCTCGAGCACCTCGCGCGAGTGGAGCGTGCGCGGGTCGTACATCGTGGCGAGCACGCCGTCGAGCTCGATCGCGGGGTTCAGCCGGTCACGCACCTTGTCGATGGTCTCGATGAGCAGGGCGACACCGCGCAAGGCGAAGAACTCGCACTCGAGCGGGATCAGCACGCCGTGCGCGGCGGTGAGCGCGTTGACGGTCAGCAGGCCCAGCGACGGCTGGCAATCCACCAGGACGACGTCGTAGTCGGCTGCGACCTTGCGCAGCACGCGGGCGAGGATCGTCTCGCGTGCGACCTCGTTGACCAGGTGCACCTCGGCGGCGGACAGATCGATGTTCGCCGGGATCAGGTCGAGACCGTCGACGCGCGTGTGAACGATGGCCTCACGCGGATCGCGCTTGGTGTCCAGCAGCAGGTCGTAGATCGTGGGGACGTCGTGCGTCTGGATGCCGAGACCCGCCGACAGCGCGCCCTGCGGGTCGAAGTCGATCGCCAGCACCCGGCGACCGTAGCCCGCGAGCGATGCCGCGAGGTTGATGGTGGTCGTCGTCTTGCCGACGCCGCCCTTCTGATTGCACAGGGCGATGATGCGTGCGGGACCGTGGCTGTCGAGCTTGGGGGGCGTGGGGAAACCGTTGTACGGCCGTCCGGTGGGTCCGAGGATGACCTCGTCCGCGCTCTTCGCCGTCCCCTTCGTGCTCGCCGACACCGAGTCTCCCGCCTTCGTCATAACGCCCCCGAGTCTACTCGCCACCCCGCCGCACGCCGGGAGACCCGCGGTGCACCCGAACAGCGGACGTCGTGCGGACCGGCACCCACCCCGCAACGGGCGCTGCGCCGCGAGCGCCGAACCACCGCACCCCCGGACGCCACCCCCACCGCCGCACTCAAAACAGGCACCGCACCCAAAACAGGCCGAAACCCGCCGCATCCGCCTGTTCCCATGACATCCCCTGTTCTCGCAACCGCGGAACGGGATGCCGTGCCCCGGCGCCGGGGTGGATGCCCAACGCCTCGGCCGTGGTCAGCGGGCCCGCGGGTGGGCGGTGGCGTAGATGTCGCGAAGCGCGTCGACCGAGACGTGCGTGTAGATCTGCGTCGTCGCGACAGAGGCGTGCCCGAGGAGCTCCTGCACCACCCGCACGTCGGCACCCCCCTGCAGCAGATGCGTCGCGAACGAATGACGCAGCGTGTGCGGCGAGACGTGCGCCGTCAGTCCCGCGCGCTCCGCGGCCGCCTGGATGATGAGCCACGCGCTCTGGCGCGACAACGGCGCCCCGCGCACGCCGAGGAAAAGCCGCGGCGTCGCGCGCCCCTTCGCCGCCCAGCCCGGGCGCACCCGGGTGAGGTAGGCCTCGACGGCGTCGCGGGCATACGACCCGACGGGGACGATCCGCTCTTTCGCGCCCTTGCCCCGCACCCGCAGCACGTCGCCGTGCGCGGTGTCGTCCACGTCGAGCTGCACGATCTCGGACACCCGGGCACCGGTGGCGTACAGCAGCTCGAGCAGCGCCCGGTCGCGGACCGCCGACGGGTCTGCCGCGGTCGCCTCCGACGACCCCGGCGCGGGGCCCGATGCCGTCAGAAGCTGCTCGACCTGCGTGATCGACAGGGCCTTGGGGAGCCGGCGGGGAGCCTTGGGGGGACGCAGACGACCGCTCGGGTCGTCGTCGGCGCGCCCTTCGCGGACGAGGAACCGGTGCAGCCCCCGCACCGAGGACTGCAGCCGCGCGAGCGACGAGGCCGCCGGTGGCGGTTCGGCCGCGGCGCGCTCGGCGGCGAACTCGGCGACCATCGTGGGCGTCACGGCATCCGTGTCCACGACTCCACGCTGTCGCAGCCAGTCCACGTAGACCCCGAGGTCGCGGCGATACGCGGCGACCGTGTGGTCGGACAGCCCGCGCTCGAGCGCGACGTGGCGCAGGTACGTCTCGACCGCGCGCCCCAGTTCCACGTCAGGCCGACGCGGCCTCGCGACGCAGCACCTCGGCCGCGGCGAGCACTCCGGTGGCCAGGATGCCGTTGCGCAGGCGCCCCGCGAGCACGCCGTCGATCACGTCGGCCAGCGGCACACGCTCGACCCGCATGTCGGACTCCTCGTGTTCTCGCTCGTAGTCGGTAACGACGTCCGAGAGACCACGGGCCAAGAAGAGGTGCACGATCTCGTCGTTGCCCCCGGGGGTGGTGTGGACCGAAACGAGGTGCTGCCACCGCTCGGCCGCGAGATCGACTTCCTCGGTCAACTCGCGCTTGGCCGTCTCGAGGGGCGGCTCGCCGTCGACATCGAGGAGGCCGGCCGGGATCTCCCAGTCGCGCTCCTTGATCGGCTGTCGATACTGCTGGATGAGCACGACCCGACCCTCATCGTCGAGCGCGACGACCGCGGCGGCGCCGGGATGCTCGACGTACTGACGCGTCATCTCCCCCTCGCCGTACCGCACGGTGTCGGACCGGACGTCCCACACCGCGCCCCGGTACACGAGGTCGCTGGCGACGACCTCCAGGTCGACAGGCTCGTCGCGCAGCGACTCCATGTCAGTCCTCCTCGACGTCGAACAGCTCGCTCGAGCGGTGACGCTCGAGTGCGGCGCCGACGAGACCGCGGAACAGCGGGTGCGGCTCGGTCGGACGCGACCGCAGCTCTGGGTGGGCCTGCGTCGCGATGTAGTACGGGTGGACGTCGCGCGGAAGCTCGACGTACTCGACCAAGTCGAGGTCGGGGTTGAGACCCGAGAACACCAGACCCGCGTCGCTCAGCTGCTGACGGTAGGCGTTGTTGACCTCGTACCGGTGGCGGTGACGCTCGGACACGCGGCCCTCGCCGTACACCTCGGCCGCGAGCGACCCCTCGGCGAGATCCGCGGGGTACAGGCCGAGGCGCATGGTGCCGCCCAGGTCTCCGCTCTGGAGGATGTCGACCTGCTCGGCCATGGTGGCGACGACCGGGTGCACGGTGTCGGGGTCGAACTCACTCGACGATGCCCCCTCGAGCCCCGCGACGGTGCGCGCGTACTCGATGACCATGCACTGCAGGCCCAGGCAGATCCCGAGCGTCGGAATGCCCTGCTCGCGGGCGAAGCGCAGCGCACCGAGCTTGCCTTCGATGCCACGGATGCCGAACCCGCCGGGCACGATGATGCCGTCGACCGCGGAGAGGGCTTTCGCCGCGCCCTCGGGCGTCTCGCACAGGTCGGACGGGATCCACGTGATCTTCACGTGCGTCTCTTGCGCGAACCCGCCGGCCTTGATGGCCTCGGTCACGGAGAGATAGGCGTCGGGCAGATCGATGTACTTGCCGACGAGGCCGATCGTGACCTCGTGCTTGGGGTTGTGCACCGCCTGCAGCACGCGCTGCCAGCGCGACCAGTCGACGTCGGCGGCCTTGTCGATGTCGAGCGCGTCGACGATGTAGGCGTCGAGCCCCTGGTCGTGCAGCATCGTCGGGATGTCGTAGATGCTCGGCACGTCGACGGCGTTGACGACGGCATCCTCATCGACGTCGCACATCAGGGCGATCTTGCGCTTGTTCGACTCGGTCACAGGCCGGTCGCTGCGCAGCACGAGCGCGTCGGGCTGGATGCCGATCGAGCGGAGGGCGGCGACGGAGTGCTGCGTGGGCTTGGTCTTCTGCTCGCCGGACGCGCCCATGAAGGGGACGAGGGAGACGTGCACGAAGAAGACGTTCTTGCGGCCGAGCTCGTGGCGGATCTGACGCGCGGACTCGATGAACGGCTGCGACTCGATGTCGCCGACCGTCCCGCCGATCTCGGTGATGATCACGTCGGGCTGCGGCGTCTCGGTCGCCTGCAGCCGCATGCGGCGCTTGATCTCGTCGGTGATGTGCGGGATGACCTGCACGGTGTCGCCGAGGTACTCACCGCGGCGCTCGCGCGCGATGACCTGCGAGTAGATCTGACCGGTGGTGACGTTGGCCGCCTGGCTCAGCTCGATGTCGAGGAAGCGCTCGTAGTGTCCGATGTCGAGGTCGGTCTCGGCCCCATCGTCGGTGACGAACACTTCGCCGTGCTGGAACGGGTTCATCGTGCCCGGATCCACGTTGAGGTAGGGGTCGAGCTTCTGCATGACGACGTGGAGACCCCGCGCCGTGAGAAGGTTGCCGAGGCTTGCCGCCGTCAGGCCCTTACCGAGAGACGAGACCACTCCTCCGGTCACGAAGATGTGCTTCGTGGTGAAGGTCGATGCCGTGGTGTTGTCGTCTGAATGTCCCGCGTCCGAAGTCTGCATCACGGGCTTCGATCCTATCAGTCGTCTCGGTCAGTGGCGGCGCGAGGCGCGTCACGCGATGAGGGAAGTCTCGCATCGACCACCGACACGCGGGTCACCCCGATGTGACGATCCCGTGTCGCGCTAACCGGCTTCGGACACGGCGCGTCCGGTCTCCAGGAGTTCTCGCGCGTGCGTCAGCGCGGCATCCGAGTCGCTGAGACCCGACAGCAGGCGCGCCATCTCGGCCTCGCGCTCCGCTCCCTCCAACCGGCGGACACTGGATGCCGTCACGGCGCCGTCGTTGCCCTTGACCACGGTCAGATGGTTGCCGGCGAAAGCGGCGACCTGAGCGAGGTGCGTGACCGCGATGACCTGGGACGACTCGGCCAGACGCGCCAGACGGCGTCCGACCTCGATCGCCGCCGCGCCGCCGATCCCGGCATCCACCTCGTCGAAGACGAACGTCGGCACCGGGTCGACACCGGCGATGACGACCTCGATGGCCAGCATGACCCGGCTCAGCTCGCCGCCGGAGGCTCCGCGCGAGACCGGGCGCGGGTCGGCGCCCGGGTGCGGGGCGAGGAGGATCGCGACATCGTCGCGGCCGTGCGCACCGGGGGTGCCGGACGGTGTCACCTCCACGGTGAGCGTGGCGTCCGGAAGAGCAAGGGCATGAAGCTCTTCCGTGACGGCTGCGGCGAGCCGTTCGGCGGCCTCTCGCCGCGCCGCCGTGAGCGTTTCGGCTGCGGCGTCGAGTTCGGCCGCTGCGGCGTCGCGCTCGGCGCCGAGACGCTCGATGCGGTCGCTGTCGTCGTCGAGCTCGAGCAGTCGCGCCGACCCGGTCTCGAGCAGCGCGATCGCGGCATCCACCGAGCCGTGGGTGCGGGCCAGCGCGGCGAGGACGCCCCGGCGCTCGTCGACGGCGGCGAGCTCGTGCGGTCCGGACTCGTCGAGGTCCGCGAGGTAGCCCGAGAGCGCGACCGCCGCGTCGGTGGCGCGGTAGCCGAGGTCGGCGACCTGCTCCCCGATCGCGGCGAGCGCCGCATCACTGCCCGACACGCGCTCGAGGGCGCGGCGCGCCTCGGCGAGCAGCGTGACCACGTCGGGCGTGTCGTCGTCGCTCGAGAGAACGGCGTGTGCGCCGGCGGCGGCGATGCGCAGCTCTTCGGCGTTGGCGAGACGCTCCGCTCGACGGGCGAGCTCCTCCTCTTCGCCGGGGAGCGGCGCCGCCGCTTCGATCTCGGCGATCGCCGCGCGCAGCTCCTCCGCCTCGCGGGCGCGGGCGTCGCGGTCGGTGGTCAGCGTCGACAGTTCGGCATCCAGGGCTCGCCAGGAGTCCCACGCCGCACGGTAGGCAGCACGCGCGGCGGCGACGGGTTCTCCGCCGAAGCGATCGAGTGCTTCGCGTTGAGCGAATGCCGAGCGCAGCCGCAGTTGATCGGACTGACCGTGCACCACGACGAGGTCGTCGGCGAGGTCGGCGAGCACTCCCGCAGGCGCGGTCCGGCCGCCCACGGTCGCGCGTCCTCGCCCCTCGCTCGACACGGTGCGCCCGAGGTACAGCTCGGCGGCGCCGTCGCCGAGCGGTTCGACGTCTCCCCCGGCTTCGCGCACGCGCGCGGCGACGGGTCCGTGTTCGGGGATGAGCCAGACGCCCTCGACCGCCGCCTGCGCCGCCCCCGAACGCACGGCGCCGGAGTCGGCGCGCTGACCGAGCAGCAGGCCGAGGCCGGTGACGACCATGGTCTTTCCGGCACCCGTCTCGCCCGTGATGGCGGTGAAGCCCCGCCCGATGGGCAGGGTGGCATCGGCGATCACACCGAGGTCACGCAACCGCATCTCTTCGATCACGGCTGACCTCCCAGCCCGCCACGCCACCCGGTGACGGGCAGGCGGAACTTGCGCACGAGGCGATCGGTGAACGCCGCCGGATGCAGCCGGGCGAGCCGAACCGGGCGCGACGACCGCCGCACGGCGACGCGCGCGCCGGGCGGGAGCTCGTGCGAGCGTCGACCGTCGCACCACAGGATGCCGCTCCCGCTCGTGCGCTCGAGCACCTCGACCGCTACGGTGGCGTCGGGGCTGACGACGAGCGGCCGCGCGAAGAGGGCGTGGGCCGAGAGCGGCACCACCGCGATCGCCTCGACCGTCGGCCAGATCACGGGGCCGCCGGCCGAGAAGTTGTAGGCGGTGGAACCGGTGGGGGTGGCCACGACGATGCCGTCGCACCCGAACGACGACAGGGGCTTCCCGTCGACCTCCATGACGACTTCGAGCATGCGTTCGCGGCTGGCCTTCTCGACGGTGGCCTCGTTCAGCGCCCACGTCTCGAAGATCACCCGGTCGTCGGCATCGAGCACCTTCACCGCGAGGGCGAGGCGCTCCTCGACGCGGTAGTCGCGCGCGATCACGCGCCGCACGGCGTCGTCCATGTCGTCGCGTTCGATCTCGGCGAGGAATCCGACGTGTCCCATGTTGATTCCGAGGATCGGTGCCGTCCCGCCGCGCACCGTCTCGGCGGCGCGCAGGATCGTGCCGTCGCCGCCGAGCACGATGGCCAGCTCGAGGTCGTCGACCGTGACATCGACGCCGAGCGTCTCGACCCCCTCGAGCGACAACCGTTCGGCGAGTTCCGGGCGGTCCTCGGCCGAGACCACCGGCACCGCACCGGCCGCGCGCACCGCGGACAGGACGCGCTGCGCCGCCTCGACGGTGTCATCACGTCGGGCGTGGACGACGAGCAGGATTCGGCGTTCGCTGGGGGTCATCGGCTTCCGGTCAGTCGGGTCACGGTGCTCTCCCATTCTGAGGGGTCCGTGCCGTGAGCGTCCGAGAACCACGCCACATACTCCTGGTTGCCGTGTGTTCCCACGATGGGCGAGGCGATGATTCCGTTCGTGCGAAGGCCCACGTCCCATGCCGCCCAGAGCACCCCGTGCACGGCGTCTGCGCGCAGGGCGGGGTCGGTCACGAGGCCGCCTTTGACCGCCGTCCGCCCGACCTCGAACTGCGGCTTGATGAGCAGCAGGATCTCGGCCGCGGGCGCGGCGGTGGCGGCGATCGCCGGAAGCACGTGAGGGAGGGAGATGAACGAAAGGTCGCCGGTGACGATGCTCGGCCGCTGTGTCACGCCGGTCGCGGCGGACAGGGTGGCGGCGGTCATGAACCGAACGTTATACCCCTCGACGGACACGACTCCGGTGTCGGCCGCAAGGGCCGGGGATAACTGCCCGCGGCCCACGTCGACCGCCATCACGGGGCTCGCGCCGCGTTCTCGCAGCACTTGGGTGAAGCCCCCCGTGGACGCGCCCAGGTCGAGAGCGACCCGGCCTGCGGGGTCGACGCCGAAGGCTTCGAGCGCGGCGAGCAGCTTGTGGGCGCCGCGGCTGACGTAGTGATCGGCCCCCGCGACCTCGATCCGCGCGTCGTCGTCGACGCGCATCGACGGCTTGACCACGCCGCGTCCGTCGACGCTCACGAGGCCATCGGTGATCAACTGCGCGGCATGCGTGCGGGATCGCGCCAGTCCCCGTCCGGCGAGCTCGGCGTCGAGACGCCCGCTCATTCGTCGGTCGGCGTCGCCGCGCCCGATTCCAGGCGACGCGCGAGCTCGTCGTGCACCGCCGCATACGCCTCCGCACGCGTCTCGAGGGGTTGCTCCTCGATGATGCGCAGGCGGCCGATCAGCTCGGCGTCGGCAGCGGTCTCGCGGTCGTCCGACATGGATGCCATGCTATCGACGTCAGCGCGCTCGGAAGGGGTCCGCGTACAGCTGCTCGGGAACGCGGAACCCGAAGATGGCTCGACCCGAGTTCCAGATGGCGGCGGCTCCCGCACGCAGCAGGTCGATCTGCCGGTCGCCCGCCGACACGATGCGCAGATCGACACCGTCGATCTCGACGATCGCGTCGCCGACGCGCGTTCGTTCCCCCTTGACGACCGTGGCCGGGTAGGGCTCGAACAGTTCGCGCAGATCGGCGACGATGAAATCCGGACGCTGGTTCGGCGGCGCCGCGAGCACTTGCTTCGGCCTGTCGATACCGGTGAGCACGAGGACCGAGGGCATACCCGCGGTCCGCGCCCCCTGGATGTCGGTGTCGAGGCGATCCCCGATGAACAAGGGCGCCTTCGCGCCCGTGCGGGCCACGGCCACGTCGAAGATCGGTCGCTCGGGCTTACCCGCGACCGTCGCCAAGCGACCGACGGCGGTGTGAACCGCAGAGACGAGGGTGCCGTTTCCCGGGGCGATGCCACGCGCCTGAGGAATGGTCCAGTCGGTGTTCGTCGCCACCCACGGGATCCCACCGTCCTCGGGGGGAGTCGCCAGAGCGTACGCGGCTTCCGCGAGCTGTTTCCAGCCGACCTCCGGGGCGAAGCCTTGAACGACGGCGGCGGGAGAGTCCTCCGCACTGCGGGTGACGACGAAACCGGCCTTCTCCACCTCGACAACCAGTCCTTCTCCCCCGACGACCAGCAGGGTCGAGCCGGCCGGCACGAGATCGCGGAGCAGACGCATCGCGGCCTGCGGGCTCGTGACCACATCGTCGGGCGCGACGCGCAACCCCAGGGAGGTCAGGTGCTCGGCGACGGAGGCATCTGTTCGCGAAGCGTTGTTCGTTATGTACCCGAGACGTCGGCCTTCGTCTGCGGCCCGGTTGAGGCTGTCGACAGCGTGGGGCAGGGCTCCCGGGCCGGCGTAGACGACGCCGTCAAGATCTGTGAGGACGACGTCGATGCCCTCCAACGGCGTGGATGCCGGTTTGCTCCGCCCGAAGATCATGACTGGTCTTCCTCTGCTTCTTCCGCGTCCTCCGAGGTTTCCACAGGGATGACCCCGGATGCCACATCCACAGCGCCGTCGTCGTCGATCACGTCGATCTCCTCGACGACGATGACCTCGCGGTCGGCGACCCCGGCGGCCGCGTCGAGGGCATCGGCCGCGATCTCCGCGCGGCGGAACCATTCCGCCGCCTCGTCCTCGCGTTCGAGCTCTTCGAGCACGGCGGCGCGGGCCGAGAACAGCGCAGGGCTCCACTCGAAGGCGCGGTTCGGATCCGCTTCCGGGATCTCGAGTTCCTGCAGGGCACGCTCGGGCTGCCCCAGGTCGAGGCGCGCGCCCGACATCGCAATGGCCAGCTGGGCGCGCACGGCAGCGGGGAGAGTCGCCCGGTCCACGGAGCGCCCCTCCTCGAGCGCGCGATCGGGCCGGCCGACGCCGCGTTCGCTATCGACGATCAGGGGAAGCTGCTCATCGGAACCCGAGATACGTCGGTGCGTCCGCAGCTCGCGGAGAGCGAGGGCGAAATCGCCGATCGCGTAGGCGGTGATCGCGACCGTCTCACGGACGATCGCGACACGGCCGGCGCTCCGGGATGCCGCCAGGGCGTGCTCGTGTGCGAGAGCGGGGTCTTCGTCGATCAAACGCGAGGCCATCACCAGATGACGCGCGACGTTCTCGGCGTTGTCCTTGCTGAGCGTCTTGAGTTCGTTTCGCGCCGCGCCGGGCAGGTCGCGAGCCGTGACCTCGTCGGGGATCTGCGGTCCGCGCTCGCGCTGATCCTGCGGCGGTCGTGTCGCGCGGCTGTCTTCACGGTCAAATCGCCGTGGAGCGCCGGCACCCGGTCGGCGGTCGCCGGAAGGCCGGCGGTCGCCGGAAGGCCGGCGGTCGCCGGTCCCACGACGCTCGCCACCAGCCGAACGATCACCCGAAGAACGGCGGTCACCGAATGCGGGCCGGTCACCGGAGGAACGACGATCCCCCGAGGATCCGCGATTGCCGAAGGCGGGACGATCGCCGGAGGAACGACGGTCTCCTGAAGGACGACGGTCACCGAACGCGGGACGATCCCCCGACGGACGACGATCTCCTGAAGGACGACGGTCACCGAACGCGGGACGATCCCCCGAGGGACGACGGCCACCGGTGCGCCCCCGGTCAGACCCATCGGCCCCGCGCGGGCGGAAGGGGCGGGTGTCGTCGCGACGGGGGCGTGCAGGCGTGTCGCCGTCGCGACGCGCGGGACGCGACTCGGTATCGCGTCGGGGCCGCGCGTCGGCACCCCGATCCGAGCGGTACGGTCGCGGCTCGCGCTGCCCTCGCGCGGCGTCATCGGCGCCGCGAGAGCGATCGCCGTCGCGCCGCGGACGCTCGTCGCCGTCCCGGCGCGGCCGAGCAGCCGCATCATCTCTGCGGCGGAAGGGGCGCGAAGAGGCGTCACGGACGGGTCGGTCGCGACCCCCGGCGGCACCGCCGCCTGCTGAGGAACGACCGCGGGGACGATCGTCGGAACGACCTCCGTTGCCGTTTCGTTCGTTCGCGTCGTCGTTCGACATGGCGATCCTTCTCCCGGAAATGTGTCCGTATATGCGAAATGGCCACCCAGCGTTGGGTGGCCATTTCGTGTGAAGAAGTCCGGCGGTGTCCTACTCTCCCACAGGGTCCCCCCTGCAGTACCATCGGCG
>NZ_JAROCE010000006.1:0-95245 GCF_046064585.1 Microbacterium mcarthurae
CCAGCTGCGCGCCGCGCACGGCCGCGACGTACCCGCCGGGACCCGCACCAAGAATGACCAGATCGTAATGAGGCATGGAGAAAGCCTATCGTCCGGCGGTACCCGAGGAACCGCTTCCGGGGGAGCCGTTACGGCCGCGCGCGACGACGAGCCAGGCGAGAGCACCGACGACCAGAAGCAACGCGACGGCGAGCAGGATCCAGGGCAGGGGAGAGGCATCCGACGTGTTCTCGGTCGGGGCCGGTGTGGCGGTGACCGTGACGGTGGGCTCCGCCGACGGGGCCGTCGAGGGGGTCGCCGTCGGGCTCGGGCTCGCCGTGGGGGTGGGGGCCGGTGCGGCCGGCACGGTGAACGAGAACGTGCCATCGATGGGGTGACCGTCGCTGGAGACCACGCGCCACGCCACCGTGACGGTGCCGGATGCCGTGCCCGCCAGCGCCTGGGTCACCGTGGTGCCCTCGACGACGGGCGTGCCGTCGGTCAGAGACGTTCCGGCGGCGTCGGTCACCTCGACGACCGTGGCGCCCTCGGCATCCAGGACATCCGCGCTGTACGTCAGGGTGATCTGAGGGGGCAGGGCGTCGAGCACCGCGTCGGTGGACGGGTCCGACGACACCAGCTCGTCATGGGCCGACGCGGGGCCGGCGGAGACGAGAAGAGCCGCGAGGGCGAGGGCGCCGGCGGCCAGGGCGGTGGGGAGGAAGCGCCGACGCGGCGCGGAGGAGACGGTCACCCCATCGACCCTATCGACCGCGGCGGAGACACCGCCGGGAATACAGCGGATGATCGGGATGACACGGCAGGTGACCCGGACTCGACAGGGTGGACCCCGGATGGATAGGTTCGAGTGTCCCCCCGTCACATGCGCCGCCACCCGAAGGCGGTGCGTGTCGCCGTCGGATACAGACGAACATCCCATGACCTTCGCGAGGGTCGATCGACCGCTCCGCAACGGAGTCGGTCGGCTATGGTGGAAAAGAAGGAGAAGCCGTGGACGAGACCCGCAGATTCGAGCGCGACGACATTCGACGCGCCGCGGACGCCGCCGCGTCCGACCGTTCGCACGACACGACTCAGACGTTCGGGCACGATGCCGATCTCTCCTTCGTCCCCTTCGGCGCCGACCTCACCGAGGCCGAGCTCGAGGCGATCGACGCCCTGCCCTCCGGTGCGGCCCTTCTCATCGTCCGCTCCGGTCCCACCACCGGGGCGCGGTACCTGCTCGACACCGACGTCACGACCGTCGGGCGCCACCCCGAGGCCGACATCTTCTTCGACGACGTCACCGTCTCGCGTCGTCACGCGGAGATCACGCGTGCGGGTAGCGCTTTCGAGATCGTCGACCAGCGCTCGCTGAACGGCAGCTACGTCAACGGTGAGCGTGTCGATCGTTCGGCGCTCGTGAACGGAGCCGAGGTGCGCATCGGAAAGTTCCGGCTCAACTTCTTCGGCTCGCCGGTCGATCTCCCGTCGGCAGAGCGCTGATGGCGGCAGCCCCCGCCCGGGGTCGTCCAGCGGCCTCGGGGTTGCTGAGCATCGGACAGGTGCTGGCCAGGCTCACCCCGGAGTTCCCCGCGCTGTCGTCCAGCAAGTTGCGCTTCCTCGAGGTGCAGGGGATCGTGACGCCCACGCGCACCGACTCCGGCTATCGCAAGTTCTCGCCCGCCGACCTCGAACGCCTGCGGTTGGCCCTGACGCTCCAGCGCGATCACTACCTCCCGCTCGCCGTCATCCGCGATTACCTCGCCGACGTCGATGCCGGACGAAACCCCGCCCCGCCGACGGCCATCGCGTCGATGACCAGCGCACCGCGCCGCTACCGCCGCGAAGAGCTGCTCGCCGCGGCCGGAGCCGCGCCGCAGCTACTCAATGACGCGATCAGCACCGGGGTGATCGCCGGGGCCGAGACGTACTCCGAGCAGACGGTGACTCTGCTGCGCACTCTCGTGGCCCTCGACCGGCACGGTATCGAGCCGCGCCACGTCAGGTCGTTGCGCCAGAGCGCCGAGCGCGAGGCATCCCTGGTCGAATCGGCCCTGGCCGCGCTTCTGCGCCGTCCGGACGCCGCGTCTCGCGCGCGGGCGAGCGAGCTCGCGCCCGAACTCGCGGCGCGCCTTGACGAGGTCCGGACGCTGTTCGTGCGCGAGGCCATCGACCGGATGCTGTCCTGATCGCGACACGCCGACCCCCTCGGCCCGGATGTCGTTGCCGGGGGCCCCTCGCTGATCTAGCGTGGGAGGAACGAGCCGATGAGGAGGGACGCGAGCATGAACGCTGGCGACGCACTCGGTGAACCCCGGTTCGCCACCGAACTCCTCTTCACCGACGGCCTGCCCGAGATGGACGACGACACCGGTTATCGCGGTGCCGTCGCGGCCCGAGCCGCGGGCATCACGTACCGCCAGCTCGACTACTGGGCCCGCACCGAACTCGTCGTCCCCACCGTGCGCGGTGCGAGCGGATCGGGGTCGCAGCGCCTCTACGGATTCCGCGACATCCTCGTCCTGAAGCTCGTCAAGCGTCTGCTCGATACCGGGATCTCGCTGCAGCAGATCCGCACCGCGGTCGATCAGCTTCGCGCCGCCGGCATCCGCGATCTCGCGGGCACGACGCTCATGAGCGACGGAGCCTCGGTCTACCTGTGCACGTCGAACGACGAGGTCATCGACCTCGTGAGCCGCGGTCAGGGTGTCTTCGGCATCGCCGTCGGCAAGGTTCTGCGCGAAGTGGAGTCCACGCTCGTCGACTTCGAGTCCGCGACCGAGGCCGTCGACGAACTCGCCGCGCGTCGCGCCGCTCGCACCGCCTGACCCGTCACGCCGCGCCGCGTCGCGTGGTGCGCGAGTCGCCAGGATTTGTCGCCTGGCCATCGCTCGAAGCGACAAATGTTGGCGACTCGCGCGCGTGCGCGT
Source organism: Microbacterium mcarthurae (assembly GCF_046064585.1). NCBI lineage: Bacteria > Bacillati > Actinomycetota > Actinomycetes > Micrococcales > Microbacteriaceae > Microbacterium > Microbacterium mcarthurae. Next base: position 2,913 of record NZ_JAROCE010000006.1, read on the forward strand.
GCGAAGGGCTAGGACTGCGGGGCGTCGCTCGCGACGGGGATGCGGCCCGTGCGCACGATGCGGTCGAGGAGCGCGTCGAAATCGGCGGCCAGCTCCTGCGCGGAGTCGCCGGGCCAGACGTGCAGCGGCTTCGCAGCGCCCTGGGCCTGCTGCAACGACGTGCGCTCGGGGAGCTGGGGGTTCAGCACGAGCGGACCGAACATGTCGCGCAGTTCCTTGATGCGGAACTGGTGCTCGATGGACTGCGGGCGGACGCGGTTCACGACGACACCCAGCGGCTGAAGACGGGGGGAGAGACCGCGACGGATCTCCTCGATCGCGCGGAGCGCCCGGTCGGCGGCGGCGACGGAGAACAATCCGGGCTCGGTCACGACGATGACGCGGTCGCTCGCCGCCCACGCGGTGCGGGTCAGCGCGTTCAGCGACGGGGCGCAGTCGATCAGGACGAGGTCGTAGTCGGCCTCGATCGTGGCGAGGGCCTCTTCGAGCTTCCACACGTCGCGGACGCTCGGGTGCGGACCGTCGAAGTTGATCGCCGACGGGCTGCCGATGAGCACGTCGATCGTGCCGGGGTGCACCTTGGCCCAGCCGCTGGAGGTGATCGCCTGACGGACGACCTTCTCTTTCGGATTGGCCAGGACGTCGGCGATGTTCAGCCGGCCGGCGACCTGGATGTCCATGCCGGTGGACACATCGGACTGCGGGTCGAGGTCGACGACGAGAGTGCGAACGCCACGTGCGAAGGCGGCGGATGCCAGCCCGAGCGTCACGGTCGTCTTGCCGACCCCGCCTTTCAAAGAGCTGACGGAGAGTACGTGCACGAGCGTCTACGTTACCTTCCCCTAGGCTGTGAGCACATTCAGCTCCGCCAGCTTGACGTGAGGTGTGCATGTTCTCGAAGATCCTGGTCGCCAATCGCGGAGAAATCGCCATCCGTGCGTTCCGCGCCGCCTATGAAGTGGGAGCCCGCACTGTCGCGGTCTACCCCTACGAGGACCGCGCGTCTCTCCACCGTCTGAAGGCCGACGAGGCGTATCAGATCGGCGAGCGCGGCCACCCCGTGCGCGCCTACCTCGACGTCGACGAGATCATTCGCGTCGCGCGCGAGTGCGGGGCGGATGCCATCTACCCGGGGTACGGCTTCCTGTCCGAGAATCCCGAGCTCGCCGAGAAGGCCGCGGCGCATGGCATCACCTTCATCGGCCCGCCGGCGGAGGTGCTGTCGATGGCGGGCAACAAGGTGACCGCCAAGGAGCACGCGATCGCCGCCGGGGTCCCCGTCCTGCGGTCGACCGCCGCCTCGGACGACGTCGATGCTCTCGTCGCGCAGGCCGAGGAGATCGGCTTCCCGCTGTTCGCCAAGGCGGTGGCCGGCGGCGGCGGCCGTGGGATGCGGCGCGTGGAGTCGCTGGGCGAGCTGGCACCAGCTCTGGCCGAGGCCATGCGCGAGGCGCAGAGCGCGTTCGGCGACCCGCGCATGTTCCTCGAGCAGGCCGTCCAGCGGCCGCGGCACGTCGAGGTGCAGATCCTCGCGGATGCCACGGGCGAGACGGTCCATCTCTTCGAGCGCGACTGCTCGGTGCAGCGCCGTCACCAGAAGGTGATCGAGATCGCTCCCGCGCCCAACCTCGACGACGCGGTCCGGGAAGACCTGCACCGGTACGCCGTCGCGTTCGCCCGGTCGATCGGGTATCAGAACGCCGGGACGGTGGAGTTCCTGCTCGAGACGGCGGGACCGCGCGCGGGGGAGGTCGTCTTCATCGAGATGAACCCGCGCATTCAGGTCGAGCACACGGTCACCGAGGAGGTCACCGACGTCGACCTCGTGCAGTCGCAGATGCGCATCGCGGCGGGCAGCACCCTCGCCGACCTCGGCCTCACGCAGGACCGGATCCGTCTGCGGGGTGCGGCCCTGCAATGCCGCATCACCACGGAGGATCCGACACAGGGATTCCGTCCCGACACCGGCAAGATCACCACGTACCGCTCGCCCGGCGGTGCCGGCGTCCGTCTCGACGGTGGCACGACCGCGGCCGGCTCCCAGATCAGCCCGCACTTCGACTCGATGCTGTCCAAGCTCACGTGCCGCGGACGGGACTTCGGTGCCGCGGTCGCCCGCGCGCGGCGCGCGCTGGCGGAGTTCCGCATCCGCGGCGTGTCCACCAACATCCCGTTCCTCCAGGCGGTGCTCGACGATCCCGCCTTCGTGGCGGGCAACCTGAGCACTTCGTTCATCGACGAGCGCCCCGAGCTCCTGCGCGGCCGCGAATCCAAGGACCGCGGCACGAAGGTGCTGTCGTGGCTCGTCGACACCACCGTCAACCGCCCCCACGGCGAGAACCCCCTGACGGTCGACCCGGCCAGCAAGCTCCCCGCCATCGACCTGGCGGCGCCCGCCCCCTCGGGCTCCCGACAGCGCCTGCAGGAGCTGGGCCCCGCGGGGTTCGCGCGTGCTCTGCGCGAGCAGACCGCTCTCGCCGTCACCGACACGACCTTCCGCGACGCGCACCAGTCGCTGCTCGCCACGCGTGTGCGTACGCGCGATCTCGTGCGTGTCGCACCGTACGTCGCGCGTCTGACGCCGGAGTTGCTGTCCGTGGAGGCCTGGGGCGGTGCGACGTACGACGTCGCATTGCGCTTCCTCGGCGAAGACCCGTGGGAACGTCTCGACGCGCTCCGGCAGGCTCTTCCCAACGTCGCGATCCAGATGCTTCTGCGCGGGCGCAACACCGTCGGCTACACCCCGTACCCGACGGAGGTGACGGATGCCTTCGTCGCCGAGGCCGCGGCATCCGGCATCGATATCTTCCGCATCTTCGACGCGCTCAACGACGTCTCGCAGATGCGCCCGGCGATCGACGCCGTCCTGGCGACGGGGACCGCCGTCGCCGAGGTCGCCGTCTGCTACACCGGAGACCTGCTCGACCCGCGCGAGGATCTCTACACGCTCGACTACTACCTCCGGCTCGCCGAGCAGATCGTCGCGGCCGGAGCCCACGTGCTGGCCGTGAAGGACATGGCCGGGCTCCTCCGCCCGGCCGCGGCCACGCGTCTGGTCACGGCGCTGCGTGAGCGGTTCGACGTCCCCGTCCACGTGCACACCCACGACACCGCCGGTGGTCAGCTCGCGACCCTGCTGGCCGCCTCGGCGGCGGGTGCGGATGCCGTGGACGCGGCCGCCGCGCCCATGTCGGGCACGACGAGCCAGCCGTCGCTGTCGGGTCTCGTCGCCGCGCTCGCCCACACCGACCGCGACACCGGCATCGACCTCGCAGCCGTTTCGGATCTCGAGCCCTACTGGGAGGCGGTGCGTCACCTGTACCGTCCGTTCGAGTCCGGCTTGCCCGGTCCCACCGGCCGCGTCTACCGTCACGAGATCCCCGGCGGACAGCTCTCGAACCTGCGACAGCAGGCGATCGCGCTGGGCCTGGCCGACGACTTCGAGCTCATCGAGGACATGTATGCCGCGGCCGACCGCATCCTCGGTCGCGTCCCGAAGGTGACGCCGTCCTCCAAGGTGGTGGGCGACCTCGCGCTGCACCTCGCGGCGGTCAAGGCCGACCCCGACGATTTCGAGCGCAATCCCGACAAGTACGACGTGCCCGACTCGGTGATCTCCTTCATGGCGGGCGAGCTCGGCGACCTCCCGGGCGGGTGGCCCGAACCGTTCCGCTCCAAGGTGCTCGCCGGTCGCGACATCAAGGGCGGGGTCACCCCCCTCACCGACGACGATGCCGCCGCCTTGGCGGCCGACTCTCCCACGCGCCGCGCGCGATTGAACGCCCTGCTGTTCCCGGCGCCGACCCGTGCGTTCCTCGAGACGCGCGCGGCATTCGGTGATCTGAGCGTCCTCGACACCGCGGACTACCTGTACGGCCTGCGCGCCGGCGAAGAGCACACCGTCGAGATCGAACGGGGGGTGCAGCTGTTCGTGGGGCTCGAGGCGATCGGCGACGCCGACGACAAGGGCATGCGCACCGTCATGACCACGCTCAACGGCCAGCTGCGTCCCGTCTTCGTGCGGGACCGCTCGATCGACGTCGAGGCGCGCCAGGCCGAGAAGGCCGACACGTCGAAACCCGGCCAGGTCGCGGCACCCTTCTCGGGAGTGGTGACGCTGAAGGCGGGCGTCGGCGATCGTGTCATGGCCGGTCAGGCGGTGGCCTCGATCGAGGCCATGAAGATGGAGGCCGCGATCACGAGTCCCGTCAACGGTGTCGTCGACAGGCTGGCCGTCGCGGCCACGCAGCAGGTGGAGGCGGGCGACCTTTTGCTCGTCGTCCGTCCCGAGCAGTAGCCTGAAAGGGGGCGCTCTTCGCGCCCCCTTTCCCTTTTGGAGACTGCAGTGACCCCCGACCGCACCGACGAGACCCCCGATGAGGGCACCGAACACGGCGTCCTCGACGACACCGGAACGCTCGACACGGCCAGCATCACCGTCCTCGGCGGACACATCTCGCAGGTCAGCGTCGACCTCCCCGCCACCGACGACGACGAGGTGGACGACGACGTCGTCGAAGACGAGATGCCCGTCATCGACGCCGAATCCCGCGCTTTCGAGGTCGTGGGCATCGTGCACCTCCCCGATGCCGACGTGCCCCCGCTGCTCACCCACGTGCCCGACCCGGAGGTCGCTGCGGCGGCCTCGGATCCCGGCCTCGAGGAGCTGCCGACCGGCGACATCATCCTCGAACCGCACCCCGAGACTCTCGATGGTGACGGCGAACCCGAGATCCACGACGCCGAGATCGTTCCGGACGATGGCGAGATCATCGATGACGCGGCTGACGACAGCGTCGGCGACCCCGTCACCGGGTCGGAGGAGTCCGCCGTCGCGGTGCCCGACGACGGCGACGGCGGCGAGACCGATCCGGATCCCGCGCCGGAGGAGGACGAGACCCCGCCGGAGGCCGGGACGTTCGCGGACGCCGAGTCCGCCCCGGAAGCCCCTGCGGCGGATGCCGACGCGACCGACGTCCCCGCGGACGACGCCGACGCTTCCCGCCCGGAGGAGGCAGCCCAGCCCGCCGCCTCGGAGGAGACGACGGACGCCGAGGACACGATCGACGAGGTCTCCGGACATGAGCCGGCCGCGGATGCCGAGCAGATGGACGAGATCCTCCCGTCGGAGGGCACGGGCCACGAGGCGGAGGACGTCGTTCCGACCGAACCTGAGCGGGAGATCGACGCTCCTGCCGGTGACAGCGCCGACGCGGTCGCGGCGCCCGCTACGCCACTCGCGGCACGGGCTCCGACACCCGCGCAGGAGGCGCCCGTCGCGCGGGAGGTGTCGGCGGCATCCGAGGCGCCCGCTGTCCCGGATGCCACGACCGCGCCCGAAACCGGACCCGTGCCGCGCACGCGGGCCGAACGAGCCGCCACGGGCACCATCGGCACCATCCCCCTGACGCGCCGCGAGATCCACCAGGCGGACGAGGCGGCACGTGCCGGGCGGATGCACGCGAACGAGCGCGTCCGCACCCCGGGGGGTGAGGTGGCCCTGACGTCCAAGCGCTTGGGCGAGATCGACGACACCCGCGAGAGCCCTGATCTGCTCACCGCCGATCGTCTGCTCGATCCGCGTCAGGTCGCCCGCCCCGAGCCGGAGGGACTGTGGCAGCAGCTCGTCTACTCGGTGTCGCGACACCGCATCAACCTCGGCGACGGCCGCCGTGCGCGGGCGCGCAAAGATCTGGACCGGCGCATCGCCACGCCCCTCTCGGGCGAGGCGCGCTTCGTGCCGGTGCTGTCGCGCAAGGGTGGCGTCGGCAAGACCACGGTCACGTCGCTGCTGGGCATGGCGCTCGCGGACGCGCGTGACGACCGGGTCATCGCCGTCGACGCGAACCCCGACCGGGGCACGCTCGCCGACCGGGTGGGGGGTGCGAACGGTCGGACCGTTCGTGACCTCGTACGCGCGCACGACCAGGTGGAGGGGTACGGCGACGTGTCATCGATCGTGGCCCGAGACACCACGCGGCTCGACGTGCTGGCATCCGATTCCGACCCGAAGGTCTCGGAGGCCTTCAGCGACGAGGACTACCGCCGCGTGGCGGACATCGCCGCGCACTACTACTCGATCGTCCTCACCGACACGGGAACGGGGATCGTCCACTCCGTCATGGAGGCCACGCTCGAACTCGCCGACTCCCTCGTCGTGGTCGCGGGCCTGTCCGTCGACGAGGCGAGACTGGCGTCCGAGACGCTGACGTGGCTCGAGACGAACGGCTACGCCGATCGTGTCCGCAACGCCGTCGTCGTCTTGAACAACGCCCGCCCGGGCGCGCCCCTCGTCCGCGAGAGCGAGCTGGAGGCGCACTTCCGCACGCGCGTCCGCGCCGTGATCCGGATGCCGTACGACGCCCACGTCGCGTCCGGCAGCGCGATCACGTTCCGCGACCTGCAGCCGGGCACCCGGCAGGCGGCGCGCGAACTCGCCGCGGCGGTCGTCGAGGGCCTGCGCACCCCGGTGGCGGCGGCATGACCGTCCGTCCCATCCGCCTCTTCGGGGATCCCGTTCTGCGTGCGCCCAGCGCGCCGATCGAGATCGTCGACGACGGCATCCGGGCCCTCGTCCGCGACCTCATCGACACCGTGGAGCCCCCCGGGCGTGCGGGGGTCGCGGCGCCGCAGATCGGCGTGGGGCTGCGCGCCTTCAGCTACAACATCGACGGCGACATCGGCTACGTCCTGAATCCCGTGCTCGTCGAGACGCGGGGCGAGCCCGAACTCGTCGGGGAGGGATGCCTCTCCGTCCCCGGTCTTTGGCACGAAGCGTTGCGGTACCCCTGGGCGAAGGTCATCGGCACCGACCTCGACGGGAACGAGGTCGTCCTCGAAGGGGACGGTCTGCTCGCCCAGGCGCTGCAGCACGAGACCGACCACCTCGACGGGAAGCTCTACCTCTCGCGCCTCCCCGCGGAGGCCCGCCGCGAGGCGATGCGCCAGATCCGCGAGAGCGACTGGTTCTGACCCCGGCAGCAGGAGCTGACAGCAGAACAGGCCGATCCGTCGCGGATCGGCCTGTTCTCGTGGCATCCCCCCGTCGCCGTCACGGGGGATGACGCTCGCTCAGGGGAGCGAGACGTTGGTGGTGTTGACGGGGACCGCGTAGATGTCCTCGATGTCACCAGCGAAGTCGCTGACGATGACGTTGCGCTTGATGCTCATCTTGGGCGTGAGGTGACCGCTCGCCTCGGTCCACTCGGTCGGCAGGATCGTGAACTTGCGGATCGATTCGGCCCGCGACACGCGCGTGTTGGCCCGGTCGATCGCGCCCTGCACCTCGGCGCGGACCTTCTCGTTCTTCGCCGCCTCTTCGAGCGACATGTCGGCGGGCAGCCCGTTGTTGGACAGCCACGTGGGCAGCATCTCGGGGTCGAGAGTGACCAGCGCCGAGATGAACGGCTTGTGGTCGCCGACGACGACGACCTGACCGACGATCGGGTTGGCCCGGATCGGATCCTCCAGGGCGGCGGGGGCGACGTTCTTCCCGCCGGCGGTGACGATGATCTCCTTCTTGCGGCCCGTGATCGACAGGAATCCGTCGGCGTCGAACGCACCGATGTCGCCCGTCTTGAACCAGTCGCCGTCGAAGGCCTCCGCGGTGGCCTCGGGGTTGCGCCAGTACTCGGCGAAGACGTTGATGCCGCGCACCTGGATCTCGCCGTCATCGGCCAGACGAACGCTCACCCCCGGGAGCACGGGGCCGACGGTGCCGATCTTCGACTTCGTCGCGAGGTTCACGGTCGCGGGCGCGGTCGTCTCGGTCAGCCCGTAGCCCTCGAGGATGACGACGCCGAGGCTGCGGAAGAAGTGCCCGAGGCGCGGCCCCAGGGGAGCAGACCCCGACACGGCGTAGACGACGCGTCCGCCCATGGCCTCGCGGAGCTTGGAGTAGACGAGTCGGTCGAACAGCGCGAACTTGATCTTCAGCAGCAGCGGGATGGACTTGCCCTGCTGCTCCCGCTCGGAGTGCTCGACGGCCGTGGCCGCTGCGGCGCGGAAGATCTTGCCCTTGCCGCCCGCCTCGGCCTTCTGCTCGGCGGAGTTGTACACCTTCTCGAACACCCGCGGCACGGCCAGGAGGAACGTGGGCTTGAACGTGCCGAGAGCCGGGAGCAGCTGCTTGGTGTCGGGCTGATGACCGGTCTTGACGCCGGCGTGCACGTTCAGCAGGGAGATGAACCGGGCGAACACGTGCGCGGTCGTGATGAACAGCAGCGTCGACGCCCCCGGCGTCTCAACGACCTCGTGAAGCGCCTTGGCGGAGTTGCGTGCCAGCTCGACGAAGTTGCCGTGCGTGAGGACACAGCCCTTGGGGCGCCCGGTCGAACCCGACGTGTAGATGAGGGTGGCGATGTCGCCGCTGTTGGCGATCGAGCGTCGCCGCTGCACCTCGGCATCGTCGATCGATGCGCCGCGCGCAACGAGCGTGTCGAGATCGCCCGCGTGCATCGCCCACACCTCGCGGACGAGGGGGAGGTCGCTGCGCACCTCGTCGAGGCGGTGGGCGTGGTCGGCGGACTCGACGATCGCGGCGATCGCCCCCGAGTCCGACAGGATCCACGAGATCTGCGAGGGGGAGCTGGTCTCGTACACCGGCACCATGACCGCGCCGGCGTAGAAGAGCGCGAAGTCCACGAGCGCCCAGTCGTAGGTGGTGCGCGCGATGAACGCGACCTTCTCGCCGGGCTGGACGCCCGCGGCGATGAAACCCTTCGCGAGCGCGATGACCTGCTGCTCGAAGTCGCGGGCGGACACGTCGCGCCATCCTGCGCCGTCGGGAACGGCGAAGAGGGCGCGGTCGGGTGTGGCCGCGACCCGGTCGGCGAGCAGGTCCGAGACGTTCGCGGACGGATCAGCGGGAACGACGGGAGGAAGGTCGAACTGGATCACGGCAACTCCTTTGTGTACCGGAAAGAAGGTCGATCGGTCCATCGAGTCTAGTCGTACGCGGTCGGGGATTCTTCGGCCCGGTCGGAGTCGGCGCGCCCTCGCACGGATGACTAGACTGCTGCGGGCCGAGCCGACGGGCGGGCCGGAGGGGAGCGCGGTGCGCAACGTCGGTATCGACATCGGAGGCACGAAGATCGCCGGCGGCGTCGTCGAAGAGGACGGCTCGATCGTCGAGAAGCTCAGGGTCGACACCCCGATCGATCCGGCGGCCCTCGTGGACGCGGTCGTCGACATGGCCGACCACCTGCGGCGCGCGCACGAGGTGCACGCGATCGGCGTCGCCGCCGCGGGCTTCATCAGCTCCGACCGCAGCACCGTCATCTACGCCCCGAATATCGATTGGCGCAACGAACCGCTGCGCGCGCGTCTGGAGGATCGCCTCGACGCACCCGTGACGATCGAGAACGACGCGAACGCGGCCGGGTGGGGCGAGTACCGCTTCGGTGCCGGCCGGGGCGTACGCGACATGGTGATGCTCACCATGGGCACCGGCGTCGGCGGGGCCGTCGTGACCAACGGCGAACTGTTCCGCGGCGGCCACGGCATCGGCGGGGAGCTCGGTCACATGCGATTCGTCCGCGGGGGGCTGCCGTGCGGGTGCGGGCAGAACGGATGCCTCGAGCAGTACGCCTCGGGGCGCGCCCTGCAGCGCGAGGCCAATGCCATCGCCGACGGCGGGGGGATCGGCGCCGCCCTGGCCGCCGTCCGGGACCAGAAGGGCGCGATTCCCGGGCCCGCTGTCTCACGGCTCGTGTTGGCGGGCGACCCCGGAGCGGTCGAGGCCCTGCGCCGCGTGGCGACGGCCCTGGGCGAGGCCTGTGGCGGGTTCCAGGCGGTGCTCGACCCCGAGCTCTTCGTCATCGGCGGGGGAGTGGCCCAGCTCGGCGCCGACCTCCTCGTTCCCGTTCAGCTGGCTTACGAGACGTCGCTCCCGGGGTACGGTGAACGTCCGGTGGCGGAGTTCACGATCGCACGATTGGGCAACGACGCCGGTCTCATCGGGGTCGCCGACCTCGCCGGGAAGGAGCGCTGACGATGTTCTACTGGCTCATGAAGTACGTGGTCATCGGACCGGTCATCAAGGCCGTGTTCCGCCCGTGGATCGTGGGCCGGCGCAACGTCCCGCGGGAGGGGGCGGCGATCCTCGCCAGCAACCACCTGTCGTTCTCGGACTCGATCTTCCTGCCGCTGATGATCGACCGCCGCATGGCGTTCCTGGCCAAGAGCGATTACTTCACGGGCAAGGGCATCAAGGGCTGGGCGACGCGGCTCTTCTTCACGGCGACCGGGCAGCTGCCCATCGACCGGTCGGGCGGCAAGGCCTCCGAGGCCTCGCTCAACACGGGTCTCGGTGTCCTCGGCAGCGGCGAGCTCCTCGGGATCTACCCGGAGGGCACCCGCAGCCCCGACGGGACGCTGTACCGCGGCCGCACGGGCATCGCCCGGATGGCGCTCGAGGCGCGCGTGCCGGTCATCCCCGTGGTGATGGTCGACACCGGCGCGATCATGCCGATCGGCCAGCGCGTTCCGCGCGTCGGACGTGTCGGCATCGTGATCGGCGAGCCGCTCGATTTCTCCCGCTTCGAGGGCATGGAGAGCGACCGTTACATTCTCCGGTCGGTCACCGACGAGATCATGGTGGCGCTCCAGAGGCTCGGGGAGCAGCGTTACGAAGACGTGTACGCCTCCACCGTGAAGGACCGTCTGGCCACGGCGCAGGCGGCGAAGGCGCCGTCGGCTCGCCACTAGACTTCAGGGGTGAATCAGCAGCTCCACGACCTCGACCACTGGCGGACCCTGCCCATCAAGCAGCAGCCCCAGTGGTATGACGAGGCCGCTGTGGCCGCGGCATCCGCCGAACTGGCCACACTCCCGCCGCTCGTCTTCGCCGGCGAGGTCGATATCCTCCGTGACCGACTCGCCCGTGCCGCCGCCGGGCAGGCGTTCCTGCTGCAGGGCGGCGATTGCGCCGAGACCTTCGCCGGGGCGACCGCCGAGCAGATCCGCAACCGCATCAAGACGGTGCTGCAGATGGCCGTCGTGCTGACGTACGGCGCCTCGATGCCGGTGGTGAAGATGGGCCGCATGGCGGGTCAATTCGCCAAGCCGCGCTCGAGCGACACCGAGACCCGCGGCGAGGTCACCCTTCCCGCCTACCGCGGCGACATCGTCAACGGCTACGACTTCACCGAGGAGTCGCGCAAGGCCGACCCCGCCCGGCTGTTGAAGGGGTACCACACCGCGGCGTCGACGCTGAACCTGATCCGCGCGTTCACGCAGGGTGGGTTCGCCGACCTCCGCGAGGTGCACAGCTGGAACAAGGGTTTCGCGAGCAACCCCGCCAACCAGGCCTACGAAAGCATGGCGGCCGAGATCGACCGGGCGATCAAGTTCATGGAGGCCGCCGGCGCCAACTTCGACGAGCTCACCCGCGTCGAGTTCTACACCGGCCACGAGGGCCTGCTCATGGACTACGAGCGACCCATGACGCGCATCGACTCGCGCACCGGGCTGCCGTACAACACCTCGTCGCACTTCCAGTGGATCGGGGAGCGCACCCGTGAGCTCGACGGCGCGCACGTCGACTACTTCTCGCGGATCCGCAACCCGATCGGGGTCAAGCTGGGCCCGACCACGACGCCCGAGACGGCGCTCGCGCTGATCGACAAGCTCGACCCCGACCGCGAACCCGGCCGCCTGACGTTCATCACGCGCATGGGAGCGGGCAAGATTCGCGACGCTCTCCCGCCGCTGCTCGAGGCCGTTCGCGACGCGGGGGCGACCCCGCTGTGGGTCACCGACCCGATGCACGGGAACGGCATCACCACCCCCACGGGCTACAAGACGCGACGCTTCGACGACGTCGTCGACGAGGTGCGTGGGTTCTTCGAGGCGCACCGTCAGGTGGGCACGCACCCCGGCGGCATCCATGTCGAGCTGACGGGCGACGACGTGACCGAGTGCCTCGGCGGCTCCGAGATGATCGACGAGGCCACACTCGCGACGCGTTACGAGAGCCTGTGCGACCCGCGACTGAACCACCGCCAGAGTCTCGAGCTGGCCTTCCTCGTGGCCGAGGAGCTCGAGAACCGCTGAGTCCGCGCGATGCCCCCGATCCGTGAGGTCGGGGGCATCGTCGTGTGCGTCGAGGGCTAGAGCGTCGGGGTGATCGTGATGGTGCTGCCCTGCGGGGCCGTCGTACCGGCCTGGGGGTTCGTCGCGCGCACCTTGTAGATGTCCCAGTAGCGGAACCCGAGGGGGAGGGTGCCGTCGTCGATCCCGGCATTCACCTGGAAGCCGAGCTCCTCGAGCGTGCCGACGGCATCCCGAATGGACATGCCCACCACGTTCTCGGGAATCTGCACGGGCCGGGGGCCGATGGACACACGGAGCGTCACGGTGTCGCCCGGGCGCCAGTTCCCGCCTCCGTCGCGCTCTCCGATGCCGATGACCGTTCCGGACGGCACGGAGTTGCTGTACTCCTCCGACGTCTCGGTCTGGAGCTGCACCTCGGTCATGGCGCGTTCCGCCTGCGCCGTCGTGAGTCCGGCCACGTCGGGAATCGGGCCGAGCGAGGTGACGAGCGAGGCGGCGTCGCCCTCGAGCACCGTGCACCCGTTGGTGCAGTCGACCGCGTCACCGCCCGCGCGCGGCGTGATGCTCGCGCTCAGCACCGTCCCGGCGCCCGCGTCGGTGAACTCCTGCGTCGTTCCTGCGACGCCGACATAGGCGGCCTCGAGGATGCCGGCGACCTCGTCGCTGCTCTTGCCCGCGAGCCCGGGAAGATCGTGGGACGCCGGTCCGATGGAGACGAACACGGTGACGACGCTGCCCTTGTCCAACCGTGTGTTCACCGCGGGATCCGAGCCCACCGTCGTGCCCGCGGGAAGCTCGCGGTCGTTGACCTCCTGGAGCTGCGCGGCGAGTTGCTCGCGCGTCAGCAGTGCTTCAGCGTCGGCGTAGCTCATGCGCGACACGTCCGGCACCGCCACGAGCGAGCCCGGGCCGGAGCCGAACCACCATCCCGCGGTCGCCGCGCCGGCCGCCAGCATCAGCACGAGCGTGACCAGCCAGATCCCGCGGGTGGTTGCTCGGCGGGTGCGTTGACGCAAGCGCGTGGCGTTGTCGACGTCCTGAGCGGGTGTGCTGGGGGAGACCGCGGTCTGCGGAAGAACCTTGGTCAGCTCGCGAGACTCGGCATCGCTCGCGGCCACGGTTCCCACCGCCACCGCGCGGGCGACCTGCGGGGCGAGCCCGAGCTCCTTCTCGATTTCGCGCAGGCGTTCCAGCATCGCCCCGGCGTCGACGGGACGCTCGTCGGGTTCGCGTTCGGTGGCCCACAGCACCAGTTCGTCGAGCTGTTCGGGCACTCCCGGGTTCTTCGCGCTGGGGCGCGGTACGGAGTCGGTCGCGTGCTGATACGCGATCTGCATCGGCTGCTCGCCCTTGTAGGGCTGCTCGCCCACGAGCATCTCGTACAGCATGATGCCCAGCGAGTAGATGTCGCTGCGCGCGTCCGCGGTGCCGCGCGTCACGAGCTCGGGCGCGAGGTAAGCGATCGTCCCCATGAGCTGCGCGCCGCTCGCGGTGTTCGCGGTCGTCGCCCGCGCCAGACCGAAGTCGCCGATCTTGATGCGGCCGTCCTCGGCCAGCAGGACGTTCTCGGGCTTCACGTCGCGGTGCACGATGCCGGCACGGTGGGCCGCCGAGAGGCCCGAGAGAATGGCATCCATGATCGTCAGGGTCTGATCGACCGTGAGGCGGCGGTGTTCGCGCAGCAGCTCGCGCAACGTGATGCCCGGGAGGTACTCCATGACCAGGTAGGCCATGTCGCCGTCCTGGCCCTGGTCGAAGACATTGACGACGTGCGGATCGGCCAGGCGAGCGGCCGAGCGCGCCTCCTGGATGAACCGGCTCTGGAACACGGTGTCGTCGCTGAGGTGGCCGTGCATGACCTTCAGCGCGACCCGCCGCTCGAGCCGCAGGTCGGTCGCCACGTACACGGTCGCCATGCCGCCGCGCGCGATCCGCGCGCGCACCCGGTACCGGCCGTCGACGAGACGGCCGATCAGCGGGTCGGCCTGCTGACTCGTGCTCACGGGTCGAGTCTACGGAGCGCCCCCTGGGAGCCCGGGGAACGGCTCACCTTCGCATCAGCCGAGAACGGAAAGCCATACCGTCGCGGGGGACTCCCACTGGGCGTACCGGTCCGGGTAGGCCGAGATCTGCACGGCCTGCGCGGCGTCGGCGAACGGCATCGCCTCCCACCCGGGGATGTCGAGCAGGCCGCGGGTGGCCGAGCCGTTCGGATCGGCAGCCCCGCCGTAGAACACGCGGGTGGAGCGTTCCCGATCGAGGATCTGCTCGGGGCTGCCCCAGCCGCTGCTGGGCCGCTGCTGGAACAGGCCGAGGGAGTCGCGATCGCCCCAGTCGAGGTTGCGCAACCACGATTCCTGCATCGCCGTTCCCAGCGCGATGGCGATGCCGCGGTCGGAGACCCCGAGCTCGCGACCGACCCGGATGATCAGCCGCGCGTTCTCGGACTGCTCCGCGTCCAGGCCGGGCGCGGCCGCGGGAGGGGCGGATGCCGCGACCGCGGGAGCCGCGGCCGCGTCGGTCGCCGGGATCTGCAGCGTCTCGCCCGGGTAGATGATCGACGCACGCGTGAGGCCGTTCGCAGCGAGCACGGTGTCGATGGAGACGCCGTTCGCCGCCGCGATGGCCGAGACGGTGTCGCCGGGACGGACCTCGTGCGTCCGCACGCTCGGCGCGGGTTCCGCGACCTCGGGGGCGGCCGCCGGAGCGGCCGGCACCAGGGCCAGCACCTGACCGGGCCGGATGATGCTGGCGGAATCGAGGCCGTTGGCGGCCAGCACCGCGGCCGTATCGAGTCCGTGCGCGCGGGCGATGGCCCACACGGTGTCGCCGGGCTGGACGGTGTAGGACACCGGTGTCGGCGCGGCCGTGAGCACGGGAACGCCCAGGTGGCGCGGGGCCGGTGGCACGGCGGCCAGGGAGGGCGCGGGCGGCGCGGCGTGCGCGGCGTTCTCGCCGGCGAGCGCGAGGGCGATCGTGCCGGCCACGGCCGCGGGCCAGGCGGTTCGGCCGCGCGGGCGCGCGGACAGAGGGGTGAGTCGTCGCATGGTGGGGGATCCGTTCTTCCGACTGCCCGCCACGGTCGCACGCCCTGCGACGGATGTCAACGTGTGAGGCGCATGTGACGAATGTGAAACGCCGCCCCCAGGTCTGAGGCCCGGTCGCGGGATGAGATAGTGGCAAGGTGACCGAGACGCCCCGCTACGCGACCGATTGGCTGACGCTTCCCGACCTCGTCGAGATCCTCGGTGAGCCGCTCGGGCGCGTCCGCCGCCTGCTCGACGACAGCTACCTCATCGGGTCGCGGCGCGACGGCGTGCTGCGCGTCCCCTCGGTGTTCATCGTCGACGGGCGGCCGCTGCCGTCGCTGCGCGGGACGATCATCGTGCTGCACGATGCGGGTTTCGACGCGGACGAGACCATCGACTGGCTGCTGACGCCGGAGGAGACGATCGGTGTCGCGCCCATCGAGGCGTTGCGGGCGGGACGCAAGAGCGAAGTGCGCCGCGTCGCGGCCACCCTCGCCTGAGCGGGGCCGCTCAGGACGTCCGCTGGGTCGCCGCGCGCGCGAGCGCCCGCAGCTCGGCGACGGCACCGGCGGAGAGGGCAGCGCCCTCGAGCGCCCGATCGGCCTGCCGTTCGTACGCGGCGATCAGTTCCTCCGTGCGGGCCAGCGCGCCCGTGTCGACGATCGTTCGCTGCAGATCGCGGATGTGTTCGGCATCCAGCGTGCGATCACCCAGCATCGCGTCCAGGGCCGACCGCCGGTCGGCGGACAGGGCCTCGCGAGCGTAGGCCACCAGGACCGTGCGCTTGCCCTCGCGCAGATCGTCGCCCGAGGGCTTGCCGGTCACCGCGGCGTCGCCGAACACGCCGAGAACGTCGTCGCGCAGCTGGAACGCCATCCCGATGTCGTGGCCGAACCGGCCGAGCGCGTCGAGCTGGGCGGCGTCGGCTCCCGCGAGAGCGGCGCCGATCTGCAGCGGCTTCTGGATGCTGTAGCGCGCGGACTTGTACGAGGCCACGCGCAGCGCGCGCTCGGCGTGCGTGCCGTCGTCGTGGACGGCGAACGCGGACTCCTCGGCGACGTCGAGGAACTGGCCGATCGTGACGTCCCGACGCATGAGCGCGTACTGACGCCGGGTCGCGGCCGCGGTGGGAATCTCCTCGAGAGACTCCTCGAGGAGGTCGTCGCTCCACGCCACGAGGAGGTCTCCGAGCAGTACCGCTCCCGAACGTCCGAACGCCTCGGCGTCGCCGACCCAGCCCGACGCCCTGTGGGCGGACTCGAGTGCGCGATGCGCGGCGGGGTGGCCGCGCCGGGTGTCGGAGTTGTCGATAAGGTCGTCGTGGACGAGGGCGGCCGCCTGGAAGACCTCGAGGGCTGCGGCCACGCCGATCGCGGCGGCCTCGATCGCCGGTGGCACCGGCCCGGAACCGCGCTCGACGGCACGGCATCCGGTCAGCAGGAAGCGCGCGCGGAGACGTTTGCCGCCGCGCAGCGAGGCGGCGCCGGCCTGCGCCATCCTTTCTGCCTCTGCCCCCAGTGTGGAGGCGTACGATATCTGTTCAGACACGAAGGTGTCGAGTCGCTGAGAAACAGCCTCGATCGGTTCCGGGGAGCTCGGCACGGGCCTAGCCTAGTGATCCACGCCCCGCGTAGAATCGACCGTACTGAGCAATAGAGGGGGATGCATGCCACTCTCCGAACAGGAGCAGCGTCTGCTGGACGAGATGGAACGCCATCTCATGAGTAACGACGCCGACGTCGTCACGGCTCCCCACCGCGCGCTCAGCTACCGCAACATCGTCCTCGGCTCGATCCTTGTGCTCGCGGGTCTCGGGGCTCTCATCGTCGGCGTCTCCATCGGCTTCAACACCGGCTTCCTCGGCATCGCCGTCGGCGTGGTCGGGTTCGTCGTGATGGTCGGCGGAGTCGTCTTCGCCGTGACGCCCACGCGCAACTCCTCTCGTGTCCCGTCGGCCGGCTCACCGTCACCGCGCGCTCCCCGCAGGACCGGCGGCTCCTTCATGGATCGCATGAACGAGCGGTGGGACCGCCGCAACGAGGGGCGCTGACACCCAGCCCTTCCACCTAGCACCGGCTCTTCGGAGCCGGTGCTTTTTTGTGCGCGCGACACTCGCTCCGCGGTGATCCTCCCTTTTCCTCCACACCCGTGCGTCGGAGGTCGATCGGGCGGGTCGGTTGAGCGCAAAATCGCGGCTCCCGTCGTGCGGCTCGGACGTGTGCGCAGACCATACACAACGCCGCGGGGGAGGAGAACCCCCGGATTTTGATGGCAAAGTGGAGGGCGGTGGAGTAAAGTGGGGGAAACTTCGCAGGCCGGACGAAGGGGGTGGACGCCCGAATGCTGCTCGGCACGCACACCCCCAAGCTCGACGACAAAGGGCGCGTCATCCTGCCCGCGAAGTTCCGTGACGATCTCGGCGCCGGAGTGGTGATCACCCGGGGGCAGGACCGCTGCCTCTACGTGTTCAGCACCGAGGAGTTCGAGCGCGTTCACGAGCGGATCCGTGAGGCTCCGCTCAGCAACAAGCAGGCCCGCGACTTCCTGCGCATGTTCCTCTCGGGAGCCAGCGCCGAGAAGCCCGACGGGCAGAACCGCATCACGGTGCCCCCGGCACTGCGGGCCTACGCGGGGCTCGATCGCGAGCTCGTGGTGACCGGAGTGGGAGCCCACGCCGAGATCTGGGACGCCGCGGCCTGGAACGCCTACGCCGAGAGCAACGAAGAGACCTACGCCGAGATGGAGCAGGAGGTGATCCCGGGCCTGTTCTGATCGCCGGCTGTGATTCCCAGCCGCACGCCCTGACGCACTTCCCCGGCGCCAGGTCGAGCGGATGGGGATCAGAGTCGGCGAACGATCCCCGTCATCATGGACATCCGCGACATCCACACCCCCGTGCTCCTCGAACGGTGCGCCGAACTGCTGGCTCCGGCCCTCGACCGCGACGGAGCCGTCTTCGTCGACGCCACCCTGGGAATGGGCGGGCACTCCGAAGCCTTCCTCGAGCGCTTCCCGACGGCGCGGCTGATCGGACTGGATCGCGACACCGACGCCCTCCGGATCGCGGGAGAGCGTCTTGCGCGCTTCGCGGACCGCACCACGTTCGTCCACACCGTCTACGACGGCATCGCCGCCGCCGTGGCCTCCGCGGGTGTCGAGACGGTCGACGGCATCCTGTTCGACCTCGGAGTGTCGTCTCTGCAGCTCGACGAGGCCTCTCGGGGATTCGCGTACGCACAGGACGCCCCGCTGGACATGCGCATGGACCAGACGTCGGGCGTCACCGCGGCCGAGGTGCTCGCGACGTACGGCGAAGGCGACCTCCGCCGCATCTTCGAGCGGTACGGCGAAGAGAAGCTCGCCGCGCGCTACGCCCGCGCGATCATCGCGGCGCGCCAGCAGGCGCCGCTCGAGCGCTCCGGTCAGCTCGTCGAGGTGCTGCAGGCGGCGACCCCCGCCGCAGTCCTGCGGGAGCGGCATCCCGCCAAGCGGGTCTTCCAGGCGCTGCGCATCGAGGTCAACGCCGAGTTGTCGGTGCTCGAGCGCGCCATCCCGGCCGCGCTGAGCGTTCTCGGTGTCGGGGGGCGCATCGTCGTCCTGTCATACCAGTCGCTCGAGGATCGCCTGGTCAAGCGCGTGTTCGCCGAGGCTTCGGCATCCACCGCCCCCCGGGGTCTGCCGGTCGAGCTTCCCGAACACGCCCCGAAGTTCCGCCTCCTCGTGCGCGGAGCCGAGCTCGCGAGCGAAGAAGAACGTGCGGCCAACCCGCGCGCCACCCCCGTGCGTCTGCGCGCGGCCGAGAGGATCCAGGAGGACGCATGAGCGCTCCCCAGACCATCGACGCGACGTTCCTGCCGGAGTTCCCGGTTCCGGTCCGCGAGCCCCGCCGCCTGCACGTCGTCGACGCCCCCGCCCGTCGGCGTGTTCCCCGGCGTGCGTTCGGCGTCATCGCCGTCCTGGGAGCGGTGACGATCGCGCTCGTGCAGATGGGCCTGTCGATCCTCACGACGCAGAGCTCGTTCGAGATCGCGGAGCTCACGCAGCAGCAGCGCGACCTGACCTACCAGAAGCAGATCCTCTACGACGAGGTCGCGGGCCTGAACTCGCCCCAGTACCTCGCCGCCAACGCCGCGGCTCTGGGAATGGTCATCGACGAGACGCCCACCTACCTGCGACTCAGCGACGGGGCGGTCATCGGAGCCGGCAAGCCCTCCGAGGGCGCATCGTCGGTGGATGCCATCGGGCGGGGCTCCGTGCGCAACGCGCTCATCTCGGGCGTTCCTCTCGTGACCGACCCTCGGGCGGCGGTCGACGCGGCGCCCGGGACCGACGCCGCCGCCGCGTCCGACGGCCCGGCCGACGCACCCGTTTCGAGCACCGGATCGGCGACACCCCCGCCGATCAGCGACGGCCTGCCCACACCCGCGACACGATAAGCCCATGACGACGACAGTCTCCCGATCCCCGCGTCAGCGTACCGTGGCGGCTCTCGCCGTCGTGCTCGTCGTGCTCATCGCCTTCGTCGTCCGTCTCATCGACATCCAGGTCGTCAACGCCCGCGAGCACGTGGACGACTCGCTCGCGATGGGACTGCAGAGCTCGCGCGTCGAGTACGGGTCGCGCGGTGCGATCGTCGACGAACACGGCGTGACGCTGGCCTCAAGCGTGCACCGCTACGACGTCCAGGTCGATCCGATGCTCGCCGCGCAGGGCGTCACCGTCCGCGGCGACGACGCGGCCCCGGTCACGCGCACCTGGGCCGAGATCGCCGCGCAGATCGCCGCGGTCACCGGGCAGGACCCGGCGACCGTCGAGAGCGTCGTCAACGACGCGATCGCCGCCGACCCGGGCTCGCGCTACGCGATCATCGCGACGGACGTCTCCACCGAGCAGTATCGGGCGCTCGCTGAGCTGGGTCTACCGTTCCTGACGTTCCCGCCCCGGGCCGGACGGGTCTACCCCGACGGCGCCGTGGCCGGCAACCTCCTCGGCTTCGTGGGCAGCGACGGGCAGGCGCTGGGAGGGCTCGAGCTCGCCGACAACGACTGTCTCGCTTCCCGCGACGGCGAGGTGGTCTTCCAGCAGGGACGCGACGGGGTCGTGCTGCCGGGCACCGAGGTCCAGACCGCACCGGCCGTCGACGGCGGCACCCTGACGCTGACGATCGACCGCGACCTCCAGTGGTACATGGGGCAGCTGATCGCCGAGCAGGTCCAGAACACCGGGTCGGTGCGCGGCGCGATCACCGTCGTCGAAGCGAAGACCGGCAAAGTGCGCGCCCTCGCCGAATACCCCACGGTCGACCCGAACGATCCCACCGCGACCCCGTCCGAAGAGCGCGGCAGCTGGTCGTTCACCGACCCCAACGAACCCGGGTCGACGTTCAAGGCGCTCACCGCCGCGATCGGCTTGGACAGCGGCTCGTTCACCAGCGACACGACCGTCACCGCAGCCTCGCGGGAAACGTTGCGCGGCGGCGCGCGCGTCTCGGATGCGTTCGCACACGGCGCGAACACCTACACCCTCACCGGTGTCCTCATCGACTCCTCGAACGTCGGCATCTCGAAGTTCGGCGAGATGATCCCGGCGCAGACCCGGTACGACTACATGAAGAAGTTCGGGCTGGGCACCCCCACGGCGATCGACTTCCCCGGCGAGTCGGGCGGCATCCTCCACCCCGTCGAGCAATGGGGCGATCAGACGTTCTACAACACCACGTTCGGTCAGGGTCTGGCCGTCACGATCCCGCAGCTCGTCGGCGTCTATCAGACGATCGCGAACGGGGGTGTGCGCATGCCGCTCTCGCTCGTGGAAGGGTGCACGGCCGCCGACGGCACCGTCACGGACGCCCCGACCGCCGAGGGGGAGCGGGTCATCTCCGCCGACACCGCCTCGAAGGTGTCGCAGATGCTCGAGAACGTCGCCACCCAGGGGACTCTCGCTTCGCAGGTCGCCATCCCGGGCTATCGCGTGGCGATCAAGACCGGCACCGGCGAGAAGACCGACCCCGACACCGGCGCGTACAAGCCCGACGCGTACTTCACCACCATGATCGGTTTCGCGCCCGCCGACGACCCGCAGTACATCGTCTCGGT
Organism: Microbacterium mcarthurae; assembly: GCF_046064585.1. Classification (NCBI taxonomy): domain Bacteria; kingdom Bacillati; phylum Actinomycetota; class Actinomycetes; order Micrococcales; family Microbacteriaceae; genus Microbacterium; species Microbacterium mcarthurae. Next base: position 24,091 of record NZ_JAROCE010000006.1, read on the forward strand.
CAACCTCGACGAACCGCGAACGGTAAAGTCGTCTGCGGCCAACGCCCCCGCCTTCCAGAAGGCGCTCACCCAGGTCCTCAAGAACTACCGGGTGATCCCGTCCGGCTCCACCACCCCCGAACTGCCCAAGTTCGGCTGATACGCCGGATGCCGGCCTCTCCTCCGAAACGGAAAGGGCGTCCGTACACCGCAATGATCTCCACCAGCCTCTCCCACATCGCCTCCGTGCTCGGAGGTCGTCTCGTGCTGCGCGGCGACGACACCCCCGACAGCACCGTCTCGGGTCTCGTCGACACCGATTCGCGCTTGATCGAGCCGGGCGGGATCTTCGTCGCCAAGCCCGGCGAGACCACCGACGGTCATCTGTTCGTCCCGGCCGCCGTCGAACGCGGCGCAGCGCTCGCGCTGGTCGAGCGAGAGCTCGACGAGCCGGTCACGCAGATCGTGGTCCCCGACGTCGTCGCGGCCCTCGCCGCGCTCGCGAGCGACGTCGTCGCCCGCGTGCGGGCCGCGGGTGACCTGCGCATCGTGGGGATCACCGGCTCGAACGGCAAGACGACCACCAAGAACCTCCTCGCGCGCATCCTCGAGGACGAAGGTCCCACGGTCGCACCCCGCGCGTCGTTCAACAACGAGGTCGGCGCCCCGCTGACCATGCTGCGCGTGAGCGAGGACACGCGGTTCCTCGTGAGCGAATTCGGTGCCAGCGCCCCCGGCGCCATCGCTCACCTCGCCGGTCTGGTCACCCCCGACATCGGGGTCGTCCTGATGGTGGGGATGGCGCACGCCGGCGGGTTCGGCGGCATCGAGTCCACCTTCCACGCCAAGAGCGAGCTCGTGCGGGCCACGCGCGAGGGTGGGCTCGCCGTGCTGAACGCCGACGACCCGCGTGTCGCGGCGATGGAGCCGATCGCCCGTGAACGGGGCCAGGAGGTCCGCTGGTTCGGGCGCGGAGAGCGGGCGCACGTCCGCGCCACGGACGTCGAGGTCTCGGCATCCGGGACCCGGGCCGCCCTTGTGGTCGACGGCGAGGAGCACACGCTCGAGCTGCGCGTCCTCGGCGAGCACCACGTGATGAACGCTCTCGCCGCGGTCGCCGCCGCGACCGCCCTGGGGGTGCGGGCCGAGGATGCCATCGCGCGCCTGTCGACCGTGGAACTCGCCGAACGGTGGCGCATGCAGCCGCTCGGATCCGAGCGGGTGCGCATCATCAACGACGCCTACAACGCCAGCCCCGACTCGATGGCCGCGGCGTTGCGCACGCTGGCGCAGATCACCGGTCCCCACGAGCGCACCGTCGCGGTGCTCGGGGCGATGAGCGAGCTCGGCGAGTACGCCGACGAGGAGCACGACCGCGTGGGTCTGCTCGCGGTGCGCCTGCGCATCCAGCGCATCGTCGTCATCGGGCAGGACGCCCGCCGCATGTATCTCGAGGCGATCGCCCAGGGGTCGTGGGACGGCGAGGCCGTGTTCTTCCCGGATGCCGATGCCGCCTACGACTACCTCATGGGGGAGTTGCGCGACGGCGACCGTGTGCTGGTGAAGTCGTCCAACTCCGCCGGGCTGCGGTTCCTCGGCGACCGTCTGGGAGAATCGTTCGCGTGAGATCACTTCTGACATCCGCGGGGATCTCTCTGGCCTTCACGCTGTTCCTCACTCCGGTGTTCCTGCGGGGCTTCCGGAAGTGGGGCTGGGGACAGGTCATCCGCACGCCCGAGAACGTGCACAACCCCTCGCACGGCGCCAAGCGCGGAACGCCCACCATGGGCGGCACGATCTTCATCCTCGGCACCATCGTCGGGTACTTCATCGGCGCCTACGCCGGCAACAACCCGCCGACGCTCTCGGGGCTGCTCGTGCTGTGGCTCATGCTGGGCTTCGGCGTCGTCGGCTTCATCGACGACTACATGAAGGTCCGGTTCCAGAACAGCCTCGGCCTCTCCGGATGGCGCAAGATCGCCGGCCAGGTCATCGTGGCCGTGCCGTTCGCGATCGTGGCGCTGAACTTCCCCAACGCGTACGGTCAGACGCCGGCGTCGGGATACATCTCGATTTTCCGCGATATCCAGGTCCTGTGGCTGTTCGCTCTCGGGCCCGTCCTGGGCTGGCTGCTGTACCTGGCCTGGATCTCGCTGATCGGCACGGCGACGTCGAACTCCGTCAACGTCGCCGACGGGCTCGACGGACTCGCGGCGGGCTCGGGCATCTTCGTGGTCGGTGCGTACAGTCTCATGGCGTTCTGGCAGAACCAGCAGATGTGCGCCGACGTGCTCGACCCCTCCGTGCAAGCCGGATGCTACGCGGTGCGCGACCCCTTCGATCTCGCGATCGTGTCCGCCGCGTTCGTGGGAGCGCTGGTGGGCTTCCTGTGGTGGAACGCCCCCAAGGCCAAGGTCTTCATGGGCGACTGCGGGTCGATGGCGATCGGCGGCGTCATCGCCGCACTGGCGATCCTTACGCGCACCGAGCTGCTGCTCGTCCTCATCGCCGGCGTCTACGTCATCGCCTCGGGCTCGGTAATCCTGCAGCGCATCTACTTCAAGATCACGCGGGGCAAGCGGCTGTTCCTGATGAGCCCCCTGCACCATCACCTGGAGATGCGCGGCTGGCCGGAGGTGACGATCGTCGTGCGGATGTGGATCATCGCGGGCCTTCTCGCCGTCTCGGGCGTCGGGTTCTTCTACGTGGAATGGCTGGCGCGGGTATGAGCACGCGGAACGTGGCGTCCCTCACCAGCTGGTACGCCGAGTGGAAAGGTCTGCGCGTCGCCGTGCTGGGCCTGTCCATGACCGGCTTCTCGGCCGCCGACACCCTCGCCGAGCTGGGGGCCGAGGTGCTCGTGGTCACCGAGAAGGCCGACCCCGAGTACGCGCGCCTGCTCCCCGTGATCGGGGTCGAGGCCCATGTCGGTCCGCTCGACACCGTGCCCTCCGTCCTGGCGGATTTCGCTCCGGATGTCGTCATCGCCTCTCCGGGATTCCCGCCGTCGCATCCCCTCATCGTGTGGGCGCTGGACGCGGGCATCCCGTTGTGGGGCGACGTCGAGCTGGCCTGGCGCGTGCGCGACAAGGTCGTGCGCCCGGACGGGCGACCCGCCGACTGGGTGCTCATCACGGGCACCAACGGCAAGACGACGACCACCCGGCTCACCGCCGAGATGCTCGTCGCGGGCGGTCTGCGCGCGGTGCCGGTGGGCAACATCGGCACGCCGGTCCTGGATGCCGTGCGCGACCCGAGCGGCTTCGACGTGCTCGTGGTCGAGCTCTCCAGCCACCAGCTGTGGTACCTCAACCGGCAGACGGGGGACGACGCCCTCTCGCCGCACGCTGCCGTGTGCCTGAACCTCGCCGACGACCACCTCGAGTGGCACGGCAGTGTCGACGCCTACCGCGACGCCAAGGCCGGCGTCTACGCCCGCACGCGTGTCGCGTGCGTGTACAACAAGGCCGATGCCGTGACGCGGGAGATGGTCGAAGAGGCCGAGGTCATCGAGGGTGCCCGCGCCATCGGGTTCGATCTCGGCGTCCCCGGCCCGAGCGATCTCGGCGTCGTCGACGGCATCCTGGTCGATCGGGCCTTCCTCGAGGAGCGCGCGACGTCGGCGCTGGAGCTCACCACCGTCGCCGACCTCGCCGAACAGGGTCTGGCCGCGCCCCACGTGGTGTCGAACATCCTGGCCGCGAGCGCCCTCGCCCGGTCTCTCGGTGTGACGCCGGCCGACATCCATGACGCGCTCGAGCGTTTCCGTCTCGACCCGCACCGCATCCAGGTCATCGCGGCGCACCGGGGGGTCACCTGGATCGACGACTCCAAAGCCACGAACCCGCACGCCGCGGGCTCCTCGCTCGCCGCCTACCCGGGAGCGGTGTGGGTGGTGGGCGGACTGCTGAAGGGCGTCGACGTCACCGACCTCGTGCGCACCCGCGGGGCCGCCGCGCGTGCGGCCATCGTCATCGGCGTCGAGAGGGGCGACATCGTCGCGGCGTTCGAGCGACACGCCCCGACGGTTCCGCTCTTCGAGGTCGACCACACCGAGACTGAAGACGTCATGGCACGGGTCGTCGAACTGGCGGCCGACGTGGCCCGGGAGGGAGACACCGTTCTCCTCGCCCCCGCGGCGGCGTCGTTCGATCAGTTCGCCTCCTACTCCGACCGCGGTGAACGCTTCGCCGATGCGGTGCGGGCATGGATCGCCGACCAGGACGACGGAACGGCCCGACCGCACGATTAGGGGGAACACCGCGTGACCACCACCGCACCCCCGCCCCGCCAGGCCCCCGAAGGGGAACCCGCCCGCTCCGGCCTCGCCGCTCGTGTGTCGCTCGGGCGCGCGTTCCAGCCGGTACCGAGCGAGTTCCTGCTCATCGCGTCGGCGGCGCTGCTGCTGACGGGCTTCGGTCTGGTCATGGTGCTGTCGGCGACCTCGGCCCTCGACGGCGGACAGAACCCGTTCGACCACGTGCTCAAGCAGGGCATCTTCGCCGTCCTCGGCATCCCTCTCATGTTCGTGCTGAGCCGGGCGCCGATGCGATTCTGGAAACGGATGGCCTGGCCCGCCCTGATCTTCGCGACGCTGTTCCAGCTGCTGGTGTACGTCCCGGGGCTGGGTATCGCGTCCTACGGAAACCGGAACTGGGTGCAGATCGCCGGGTTCCAATTCCAGCCGGCCGAGTTCCTCAAGCTCGCCCTCGCGCTGTGGATGGCGGCGGTGCTGTACCGCAAACGGCGACTGCTGACCTCGTGGAAGCACGTGTTCATCCCCGTCGTGCCCGTCGCCGTGCTCGTCATCGGCACGGTGCTGGGCGGCCGTGACCTCGGCACCGTGATGATCCTGGTCCTGGTCGTCCTCGGCGCCCTGTTCTTCGCCGGGATCAAGCTCCGCATGTTCATCGTGCCCGCGGTGATCTCTCTTGTGGTCGTGCTCGTGTCCGCCTTCGGCAGTGAGAACCGTATGGCGCGGATCGCGAGCCTGTTCGACCCCGACGACGCCTCGTGCTACTACACCTCCTGCTATCAGTCGCTGCACGGCGTGTGGGGCTTGGCGAGCGGGGGAGTGCTGGGCCTGGGGCTGGGGAACTCGAAAGAGAAGTACGACTGGCTCCCCGCGGCTGCCAACGACTACATCTTCGCCATCATCGGCGAGGAGCTGGGACTCATCGGATGCCTTGTCGTCCTGGTGCTCTTCGCGCTCTTCGCGGTGGGGGCGTTCCACATCATCCGTCGGACCGATGACGCGTTCGTGCGCATCGTGGCGGGCGCGATCACGCTGTGGATCATCGGTCAGGCGATCGTGAACATCGGCGTCGTGCTGCGTATCTTCCCCGTGCTGGGTGTGCCTCTGCCGTTCATGTCGCAGGGCGGCACCTCGCTGCTGTCGGTGCTCATCGCGTGCGGTGTCCTGCTGTCGTGCGCGCGGACGCTGCCGGACCGGAGGCCCCTCGAGACCCCGCCGGCGCGCGCCGGTCGGCGGCGTCGCGCCTGACGGGCACCCGCCCGTGGCCTTCGGCGTCGCCCGACCTCGTTAGGGTCGAGGGGTGACGACCACGCTTCTGGCCGGCGGCGGAACCGCCGGACATGTGAACCCCCTGCTCGCCGTCGCCGACGGGTTGCGCGCGCGCGACGCGGACGACGAGGTCCTGGTGCTCGGCACCCGCGAGGGGCTCGAGGCCCGGCTCGTCCCGCTGCGCGGCTACGAGCTTCTGTTCGTCGACAAGGTGCCTTTTCCCCGTCGCCCCGACCGCGCGGCCGCGCTCTTCCCGTCGCGTTTCCGCCGTGCGATCGCCCAGGTGCGTCGTGTCATCCGCGACCGGGGTGTCGACGCCGTCATCGGTTTCGGCGGGTACGCCTCGGCGCCCGCGTACGTCGCAGCGCGCTGGGAGCGCGTGCCCTTCGTCGTCCACGAGGCCAACGCCAAGCCCGGTCTGGCCAACGTCCTGGGCGCGCGCGCCGCGGCGGCGGTCGGCGTGGCCTTCGAGGGCACCCCGCTCCGCGGCGCACGCGTGGTCGGGATGCCGCTGCGTCGCGAGATCGTGGATCTGGATCGCGACGCGGTGCGCGCCGACGCCGCCGCGCACTTCGGGTTGGATGCCACGGTGCCGACGCTGCTCGTCTTCGGCGGCTCACTCGGTGCGCAGCGGCTCAACGCGGCGTTCGGCGCGGCGTGGCGGGAAGTCCTCGACGCCGGATGGCAGCTGCTCCACGTGACGGGGGAGAAGTCGGACCTTGCCGACCCCGGGGTTCCGGGGTACGCGCTCGTGCGCTACGTGGACCGGATGGATCTGGCATTCGCTCTCGCCGATCTCATCGTCTCGCGCTCGGGGGCCGCCACGGTGAGCGAGGTCAGCGCTCTCGGCATCCCGGCGGTCTACGTCCCCTACGCCGTCGGCAACGGCGAGCAGAGCCTGAACGCCGCGTCGGCCGTACGGGCGGGCGCGGCACGCCTCATCGCCGACGCCGAGTTCACCGCCGAGCGGGTGCGGGGCGAGATCGTGCCGCTGCTGCGGGACGCCGACGCGCGAGAGGCCATGCGTCTGGCCGCGATGCGGACGGGGACCCGCACGGGGACCGAGAACGTCATCGCGCTCCTCGACGCGGCGCTCGCCCGCTGACCGGGCGCGCCGGGTCGGCTGAGTCGCCCGGGCGACGTAGGATCGCAAGGTCATGATCAGACCCGACCTGAGCCTCCCGATCCCTGAGACCATCACCTCCGCGCACTTCATCGGCGTGGGAGGCTCGGGCATGTCCGGGCTCGCCCGCATGTTCCTCGACCGCGGCATCCGGGTCTCCGGCTCGGATCGGGCCGACAGTGCGGCACTGCGCGATCTCGCCGCCCGCGGCGCGATCGTCCACGTCGGTCACGACGCCGCGCACCTCGGCGACGCGGACACCGTCGTCCACACGGGCGCCATCTGGCCGGAGAACCCCGAGTTCGTCATGGCGAAGGAGCGCGGTCTCCACGTCATCCATCGTTCTCAGGCGCTGCACTGGCTCATCGGCGGTCGGCGGCTCGTGTCGGTCGCGGGCGCCCACGGCAAGACGACCTCGACCGGCATGATCGTCACGGCGCTGCGCGCGCTCCAGGTCGATCCGACCTTCGTCAACGGCGGGGTCATCGCCGACCTCGGCGCGTCCAGCGGCACGGGCTCGGACGAGCTCTTCGTCATCGAAGCCGACGAGTCCGACGGGACGTTCCTGCTGTACGACACCTCGGTGGCGCTGATCACCAATGTCGACCCCGACCACCTCGATCACTACGGTTCGCGTGAGGCCTTCGACGCGGCGTTCGCGCGGTTCGCCGACGCGGCGCGCGAGGCGGTCGTCGTCTCGGCCGACGACCCCGGCGCGCGGGCCGTGACGGCACGTCTGACGCACCGCACCGTCGTGACCTTCGGCGAGGACCCGCGAGCCGACGTGCGTCTCACCGACGTGCGCACCGACGGACCCGTCGCCTTCACGCTCACCGCGGGCGGCGAGAGCGTCCCCGTGCAGCTGCGTGTCCCGGGGGCCCACAACGCGGTCAACGCCGCGGGGGCGGTGGCGGTGCTGCGTGTCCTCGGTCACGGTCTCGCCGAGTCGGCCCGCGCGGTCGAGGAGTTCGGCGGAACCGTACGGCGCTTCGAACTGCACGGCGTCGAACGCGGTGTGAGCGTCTACGACGACTACGCCCACCACCCGACCGAGGTCGCCGCGGCGCTGTCCGCGGCGCGCACCGTGGTCGGCGAGGGGCGGATCATCGCGATCCAGCAGCCGCACACCTACTCGCGCACGCAGGAGATGTACCGAGAGTTCGCGGAGGTCCTGGAGGCACTGGCCGACCACACGGTCATGCTGGACGTGTTCGGTGCCCGCGAGGATCCCGTTCCCGGCGTCACCGGCGAGCTCGTCAGCAACGCGTTCCACGACCCCGGGCACGTGCACTACGTGCCCGACTGGCAGGAAGCGGCCGACTACACCGCCCGCATCGCGCGGCCCGGCGACTACGTCATCACGCTCGGCTGCGGCAACGTGTACCAGATCATCCCGCAGGTGCTCGAGGCGCTCTCCCGCACCGAGGCCGCGGCGGTCTGAGCCGTGCGCCGGCCCTCGCCCCTGCCCTCGGCGCCCGACTCGTCCTCGCGAGGGCGACCGCGTCCCGGGGAACAGGCCGCGAGCACCGGGGCGGACCCGGAGGAGACGACCGCCGACGTCGTTCCTCTGCCGCTCGCCGAACGCCGGGGCAGCGCCGATTCGCCCGCGGATGCCGAGGACACCGGCATCCGGGACGTCTGGCGCGCCTCGCGGGCGCGGCGACGTGCGCTCCGCGCCGAGGTGCGACGTTTCACCGTGCGGCAGCGTCGGCGCCGCCGAGTCTGGATCGGCGCGGGGATCGCCTTCGTCGTGATGGTGCTGGGCACGGCGGGGGCGGCGTACAGTCCGTTGTTCGCCGTCGAGCGGGTCGAGGTCGTCGGCACGTCGCAGCTGGACGCCGCGGCCGTCGCGGAGGCGCTGGGTCCGCAGGTGGGCACGCCGCTCGCCCTCGTCGACGACAGCGAGGTGAAGGCCGCGCTGGTCCGCTTTCCGCTCGTGGAGTCGTACACGCTCGAGGCCCGTCCGCCGCACGATCTGATCGTGCGCATCGTCGAACGCACCCCTGTCGGCGCCGTCCAGACCGCCGCGGGATTCACGCTCGTGGATGCGGCCGGTGTCGTGCTGTCGACCACCCCGACCGCCCCCGCCGGGCAACCGGTGATCGAGGTCGCGGGCGGGACCGACTCCGACCCGTTCCGCGCGGCGGGACGAGTCGTGCGCGCTCTGCCGGACAGCATCCGGTCGCAGGTGACGGCGGTGTCGGCATCCACGCCGGACGACGTGACGCTGACTCTCGGAGCGACCGGCACCCGAGTGGTGTGGGGCAGTGCGGATCGATCCGCCGAGAAGGCGCGCGTGCTGGACCTCCTCATGCAGAAGAGCCCGCCCGATCGCACGCGTGAATACGACGTGACCTCGCCCGAGGCGGGTGTGCTGCGCTGATTCCGCGGGCGACTCTGGTCGTGTTCGGAGTGGATACCCCGACACGCCGCGTGTCGGTCGGGTGCGACGGGGGCGCCCGCTTACCTTCGAGCTAAGGAATTGCATACCGGGCAATTCTTTAACCCTCAACATGAGGTTTAGAGTTTCAGGTTCGGGGATAACGGAGGCCGGCATGAGCCAGAACCAGAACTACCTCGCCGTCATCAAGGTCGTCGGTGTGGGCGGAGGCGGCGTCAACGCCGTCAACCGCATGATCGAGCTGGGCCTGCGCGGCGTGGAGTTCATCGCGATCAACACCGACGCCCAGGCGCTGCTGATGAGCGACGCCGACGTCAAGCTCGACGTCGGCCGCGAACTCACCCGCGGCCTCGGTGCCGGTGCGGATCCCGAGGTCGGCCGTCGCGCCGCCGAGGACCACGCCGAGGAGATCGAGGAGGCCCTGCGCGGCGCCGACATGGTCTTCGTCACCGCGGGCGAAGGCGGTGGCACGGGCACGGGCGGTGCTCCGGTCGTGGCGAAGATCGCCAAGTCGATCGGTGCGCTGACGATCGGTGTCGTCACCAAGCCGTTCTCGTTCGAGGGGCGGCGTCGCCAGAGCCAGGCCGAGGGCGGTGTCTCCCGCCTGAAGGAAGAGGTCGACACCCTCATCGTGGTGCCGAACGACCGCCTGCTCGAGATCAGCGACCGCGGTATCTCGATGATCGAGGCGTTCGCTACGGCCGACCAGGTGCTGCTCGCCGGTGTGCAGGGCATCACCGACCTCATCACCACGCCCGGCCTCATCAACCTCGACTTCGCGGACGTGAAGTCCGTCATGCAGGGTGCGGGCTCCGCGCTCATGGGTATCGGGTCGGCGCGCGGCGCGGACCGGGCCATCAAAGCCGCCGAGCTCGCCGTCGAGTCCCCGCTCCTCGAGGCCTCCATCGAGGGTGCGCACGGCGTGCTGCTGTCGATCCAGGGCGGATCGAACCTCGGCATCTTCGAGATCAACGACGCGGCGCAGCTGGTGAAGGAGGCCGCGCACCCCGAGGCCAACATCATCTTCGGAACCGTCATCGACGACACCCTCGGCGACGAGGTGCGCGTCACGGTCATCGCCGCCGGCTTCGACGGCGGCGAGCCGTCGCTGCGCATCGATCCGGTCGGTGCCCAGCGCCCCGTCGCGGTGCCCGCCGTGCCGACGATCCCCGCCGACGATGTCGCGCGCGACCTGGACGCGGCCGAGGAGCAGAAGGCGCAGACCACTGAACGGGCTCCCGAGCCGGCCCCCGTGGCCGCGCGGGTACCCGACACGTCGTACGACTCCGGTTTCGCCGACGACGACCTCGACGTCCCCGATTTCCTGAAGTAAGCGCGAGCGACTGACGCAGCGGGTCCGGTGTCCACCGGGCCCGCTGCGTCGTCGAAGGAGAGAAGCATGGATGCCGCCCTGGCCGACCGTCTCGCCGCCGTCGACGCCCGGATCACCGAGGCCGCGCGCGGCGCGGGTCGCGACCCCGCCGAGATCACCCGCATCGTGGTGACGAAGTTCCACCCCGTGTCCCTCATCACCGATCTCTACGCCCTCGGCGTCCGCGACATCGGAGAGAACCGCCAGCAGGAGATCACGGCCAAGCGCCGTGAGCGGGAGCAGCTCGCCGACCTGCGCTGGCACTTCATCGGCCAGGCGCAGACGAACAAGGCGCGGGCGGTGCGCGCGGCATCCGACGTCGTCCATTCGGTGGATCGTCCGCGCATCGCGGACGCTCTGCACGCGGCGGCATCCGGAGACGTGCTCGACGTCCTGCTCCAGGTGAACCTGACGGACGACGCCGGCCGCGGCGGGGTCTCGCCCGCCGGTGTCGAGGGCCTTGCCGCTCACGTGCGGGAGCTCGACACGCTGCGCGTGCGCGGCGTCATGGCGGTGGCTCCGCTCGACGAGGAGCCCGCCCGCGCGTTCGAGAGATTGCGCGGGTGCGCGGATGCGGTGCGGCGGGTGGTGCCGGATGCGACGTGGATCTCCGCCGGCATGACGGGCGATTTCCCCGAGGCGATCGCGATGGGCGCGACACACCTGCGGATCGGCTCCGCAATCACGGGTCCGCGCCCCCCGCGCGACTAGCCTCGAAGCAGACGAGCGAACGGAGGATGCGATGTCGAACCCGCTCAAGAAGACGATGGTGTACCTGGGCCTCGCCGATGAGGAGGAGACCTATGAGGAGACCGCTCCGCAGCCGGTCGCGCGCAAGCAGAACGCGCAGCCCGCACCGGTCGAGAAGGCCGCTCCGGTGACCCCGCTGCACCGCCCGGCCGTGGTGCGTCAGCCCGCTCCGGGCCCGGTGAGCGAAATTCTCACGGTGCACCCCAAGCAGTACCGGGACGCGCAGACGATCGCCGAGAACTTCCGTGAGGGCATCCCGGTCATCATCAACCTGTCGCAGATGAGCGACGCCGACGCGCGCCGCCTGATCGACTTCGCGAGCGGCTTGTCGCTCGGTCTCTACGGCCGCATCGAGCGGGTCACGAGCAAGGTCTTCCTGCTCTCGCCCGAGAACATCGCCGTCTCCGGCGACGGTGCGATCGCGCAGGCCGATTCCGAGGCCGCGCCCTTCGCGTCCCAGTAATCGATCGTGGCCGTCCTGAGCCTGGTCGGCTCCATCCTCAGCGCGCTCCTGTTCATCTACATCGTCCTGCTGCTCGCGCGGTTGGTTCTCGAGTACATCCCGATGTTCAATCGCGAGTGGCGTCCGCGCGGCGCCATGCTGGTGGTGGCCGAGATCGTCTTCACCGTGACCGACCCGCCCATCCGCCTCCTCCGGCGGGTGATTCCGCCCCTGCGCATCGGCGGTATCGCGATCGATTTCGCGTTCGCGATCACGATGTTCGCGTGCTTCCTGCTCCTCAGCGTCACGCGGTCGCTCGCGGCCTTGTGACCTCCGGCCCAGCCGTCGCCCTTCGACACCGGAGAAGGGCGGCGGCTATGCTGTTCCGAAGCGGTGTGCCCCGGTGCGACACCCCCATAGTTCCGATTCAGAGCTCTCGAAAGAGGAAACACCATGGCACTGACCCCCGATGACGTCGTCACCAAGCAGTTCCAGCACGTGCGCTTCAAGGAGGGCTTCGACCCGGACGAGGTCGACGACTTCCTCGACGAGATCGTGGTCGAATGGCGCAAGACCATCGCCGAGAACGACGAGCTGAAGGCGAAGCTCGCCGCGTACGAGTCCGGCGAGTCCGCTCCCGCGGCCCCCGCCGCTGAGGCCGCCGAGACGCCGGAGCCCGTCGTCGCCGAGGTGCCGGCCGCGGCTCCCGCTGCGACCCCCTCCGCCGAGACCGATGCCGCTCCCGCGGCGCAGAGCGCCGGCATCATCGAGCTCGCGCAGCGTCTGCACGACGAGCACGTCGCCGAGGGCAAGGCCCAGCGCGACCAGCTCATCTCCGAGGCGCAGGCACAGGCGGCCTCGATCGTCGCCGAGGCCGAGAAGCAGGGTCGCGAAGAGCGCGCGCGTCTCGAGAAGGAGCGCACCACGCTCGAGGGCCGCATCACCGAGCTGCGCAACTTCGAGCGCGACTACCGCTCGCAGCTGCGGTCGTACATCGAGGGTCAGCTTCGCGACCTCGACACCGCCGGTTCGTCGTCGGGCTCCACGCCCGTCTCGGCGATCGGTCTGTAGGCCGACTCTTTGCGCAGTCGATCTCCTCTGCGTTCGGCGGCGGCCGGCGCCCTCATCGCGATCCTCGCGGCGACGGTGCTGGCCGCCGACCAGTTGGCGAAGATGGTCGCCATCGACAACCTCCCGCCGGAGCGCGTCGTGCCCGTCATCGGCGAGGCTCTGCAGTTCTACCTGGTTCGTAACCCCGGTGCGGCGTTCTCGCTGGGCGAGAGCGTCACCTGGATCTTCACGATCGCCCTCGCCGTCGTGGCCGGCATCATCGTGTACCTCGCCGTGGCGCGGGTGCGTTCGCGTCTCTGGGCCGTCGTGCTGGGGCTGCTCCTGGGGGGCGTGCTCGGTAATCTCACCGACCGTCTCTTCCGTGCTCCGGGCTTCCCCGTGGGACACGTCGTCGATTTCATCTCCACCCCGTGGATGATGCCCGCGATCTACAACGTGGCGGACATCTTCATCGTCTCCATGATGATCTCGGTCGCGCTGCTCGTGCTCTTCGGTCTCCGCCTCGACGGTACGCGCGAGACGCGCGCCTCCCGGTCCTCGGACGCGGCGCCGGACGACGCGGTCGAAGCGTCCGGCGATCCCGGCGCACGCTGACATGGATTCACGGAGCTTGCCCGTTCCCGACGGGCTCGAGGGGGCGCGTGTCGACCAGGCGCTGGCCAAGATGCTCGGCTTCTCGCGCACGTTCGCGGCGGAGGTGGCCGATGCCGGCGGCGTCACCGTCGACGGCCGCACGCTCGGACGTTCCGATCGCCTCCGCGCGGGGGAGTGGCTGAACGTCGAGTGGGAGCCGCGACGCGACCCCGAGGTCGTGCCGATGGCGGTACCCGATCTCGGCATCGTGTGGGACGACGACGAGATCGTCGTCGTCGACAAGCCGGCCGGCGTCGCCGCCCACCCGTCGGTGGGGTGGGAAGGGCCGACCGTGCTCGGGGCCCTCGCCGCCGCGGGGTTCCGCATCGCCACGAGCGGTGCTGCGGAGCGGCGGGGGATCGTGCATCGTCTCGACGTCGGGACGAGCGGCCTCATGGTCGTGGCCAAGACCGAGCGGGCCTACACCCTGCTCAAGGCGGCCTTCAAGGATCGCACCGTCGAGAAGATCTACCACGCCGTCGTCCAGGGGCACCCCGACCCGCTCGCCGGCACGATCGATGCGCCGATCGGGCGGCATCCGCACCACTCCTGGAAGTTCGCGGTCACTCCCGACGGCAAGGATTCGGTGACACACTACGAGACGCTCGAGGCGTTCCCGCGCGCTTCGCTCCTGGAGATACACCTCGAGACCGGCCGGACTCACCAGATCCGCGTGCACATGGCGGCTCATCGGCATCCGTGCGCCGGAGATCCGCTGTACGGTGCCGACCCCACGCTGTCGGCACGTCTGGGACTCACGCGCCAGTGGCTCCACGCCCACCGACTCGCCTTCGCCCATCCCGCGACGGGGGAGTGGTCGAGCTTCGAGTCGCCCTACCCGTCGGATCTGCAGCATGCCCTCGACGTGCTGCGCGAGGGTCTCTGACTCCGCGTCAGCGTCGGTTCTCGAACCTCGTCGGCCCCTCGGTCAGGGCGGCCCGCACGCGCGCGGTCATCTCGGCATCCAGCATCTCCTCGAACCGGTCGAGCGGATGCCAGCCGACTTCGGTCATCTCACCGTCGACTGGCCGTGGCTCGCCGTGCGTCCATGTGCACGCGAACGTCAGATCGAGATAGTCGCTCTGGTCGCCGTTGTCGTACGTGACGCGCGGGATCTGATGCACCCAGGCGAGGCGCTCGACGCGGATGAGGACGCCCGCCTCCTCCTCGGCCTCGCGGGCGGCGGCATCCGCGGGTTCCTCGCCCGGGTCGACGATGCCCGTGACGGGGGTGAGGCGCCCGTTGTCGCTGCGGCGGCCCAGCAGCAGGTCGTCGCCGCGCAGGATGACGGCGGTGACTCCGACGAGCGGGAGCGGGCGGGTGCCGATGTGGCGACGCAGTTCCAGGACGAAGTCGGGAGTGGGCACTCGCCCACGCTAACCCAGGCCGATGTCGGAGGAGGAACGTACACTCGACGGGTGGCAGCTGACTCCTTCGTTCACCTTCACGTGCACAGCGAGTACTCCATGCTCGACGGAGCCGCGCGCATCGGCCCCATGGTCCAGGAGGCCGTCAAGCTGGGCATGCCCGCGATCGCCGTCACCGACCACGGCAACACGTTCGCGGCGTTCGAGTTCTACAAGACCGCGAAGGATGCCGGGATCAAGCCGATCATCGGCATCGAGGCCTATGTCACTCCGGGCACGCATCGATCCGACAAGTCGCGCGTGCGGTGGGGCACGCCCGAGCAGAGCGACGACGACGTGTCCGGCGCCGGTGCCTACACGCACATGACGCTGCTGTCGCAGTCCACCGAGGGCATGCACAACCTCTTCCGCCTGTCGTCGAAGGCGAGCATGGAGGGGTACTACTTCAAGCCCCGCATGGATCGCGAGCTGCTCGAGAAGTACGGCAAGGGGCTCATCGCCACCACGGGGTGCCCCTCGGGCGAGGTGCAGACACGCCTTCGGCTCGGCCAGTACGACGCGGCGAAGGCGGCCGCCGCCGAGTTCCAGGACATCTTCGGCAAAGAGAACTACTTCGCCGAGATCATGGACCACGGCCTGTCGATCGAGCGGCGGGTGATGGGCGACCTGTTGAAGATCGCGAAAGAGCTCGACATCCCCCTCGTGGCCACGAACGATCTGCACTACACGCACCAGCACGATGCGACGAGTCACGCCGCGCTCCTGTGCGTGCAGTCGGGCTCGACTCTCGACGACCCGAAGCGGTTCAAGTTCGACGGCGACGGCTACTACGTCAAGTCCGCCGCCGAGATGCGACAGGTCTTCCGCGACCACCCCGAGGCGTGCGACAACACGCTGTTGATCGCCGAGCGGTGCGAGGTGGAGTTCAACACCTCGGCCAACTACATGCCGCGCTTCCCCGTCCCGCCGGGTGAGACCGAAGACAGCTGGCTCGTCAAAGAGGTCGAGAACGGTCTGCACGACCGATACCCCGGCGGTATCCCCGACGCGGTGCGCAAGCAGGCCGAGTACGAGACCGGCGTCATCCTGCAGATGGGCTTCCCCGGCTACTTCCTCGTCGTCGCCGACTTCATCAACTGGGCCAAAGACCACGGCATCCGCGTCGGGCCCGGTCGAGGATCGGGCGCCGGCTCGATGGTCGCGTACGCGATGAAGATCACCGACCTCGACCCGTTGCAGCACGGGCTCATCTTCGAGCGGTTCCTCAACCCCGACCGTGTGTCGATGCCCGACTTCGACGTCGACTTCGATGACCGCCGTCGTGGTGAGGTCATCCAGTACGTCACCGAGAAATACGGTGACGAGCGCGTGGCGCAGATCGTCACGTACGGCACGATCAAGGCGAAGCAGGCGCTCAAGGATGCCGGGCGTGTGCTCGGGTTCCCGTTCAGCATGGGCGAGAAGCTGACCAAGGCCATGCCGCCCGCCGTCATGGGCAAGGACATGCCGCTGGACGGCATGTTCAATCCGGAGCACCCCCGCTACAAGGAGGCGAGCGAGTTCCGCACGCTCATCGAGACCGATCCCGAGGCCAAGACGGTCTTCGACACCGCTCTCGGACTCGAGAACCTGAAGCGGCAGTGGGGCGTGCACGCAGCCGGCGTCATCATGTCGAGCGAGCCTCTCATCGACATCATCCCGATCATGCGGCGCGAGCAGGACGGGCAGATCGTCACGCAGTTCGACTACCCCGCGTGCGAGTCCCTCGGCCTGATCAAGATGGACTTCCTGGGGTTGCGCAACCTCACGATCATCAACGACGCCCTGGACAACATCGAGGCCAACCGCGGTCACCCCCTGGTTCTCGAAGACCTCGCGCTCGATGACACCGCCTCCTACGACCTGCTGTCACACGGTGACACGCTGGGTGTGTTCCAGCTCGACGGCGGACCCATGCGCTCGCTCCTGCGCCTGATGCGCCCCGACAACTTCGAGGACATCTCGGCGGTGCTGGCGCTGTACCGGCCCGGGCCGATGGGTGTGAACTCGCACATCAACTATGCGCTGCGAAAGAACAAGCAGCAGGAGATCGAGCCCATCCACCCCGAGCTCGAAGAGCCGCTGGCCGACATCCTCGACACCACCTACGGCCTGATCGTCTACCAGGAGCAGGTGATGGCGGTCGCGCAGCGCGTGGCCGGGTACACGCTGGGCCAGGCCGACCTGCTGCGGCGCGCGATGGGCAAGAAGAAGAAGTCCGAGCTCGACAAGCAGAAAGAGATCTTCTTCGGCGGCATGACCGAGCGCGGGTTCTCCGACGAAGCGCAGCAGACGCTGTGGAAGGTGCTCGAGTCGTTCGCCGACTACGCGTTCAACAAGGCCCACACGGCCGCCTACGGTCTCGTCTCCTACTGGACGGCGTACCTCAAGGCCCACTATCCCGCCGAGTACATGGCCGCACTGCTCACGAGCGTCGGCGACTCGAAAGACAAGATGGCCGTGTACCTCAACGAGTGCCGTCGCATGGGCATCCGCGTGCTGCCGCCGGACGTCAACGAGTCGATCCGATTCTTCGCGGCCGTCGGTGAAGACATTCGCTTCGGGCTCGGGGCGGTCCGCAACGTCGGCACCAACGTCGTCGACGGAATCGTCGCGGCGCGCCAGGAGGCGAAGTACACGTCGTTCCACGACTTCCTGTCCAAGGTGCCTCTGCACGTGGCGAACAAGCGCACCGTCGAGTCGCTCATCAAGGCCGGCGCCTTCGACTCCCTCGGTTCCACGCGCCGGGCGCTCGTCGAGATCCACGAGGACGCGTGCGAAGGCGCGGTGCTCGACAAGCGTCGCGAGGCGAACGGCGAAGTCGGCTTCGACTTCGATTCGCTGTGGGACGAGCCCCAGCAGGTCGCCAAGGTGCCCGAGCGCCCCGAGTGGACGAAGAAGGACAAGCTCGCCTTCGAGCGCGAAATGCTCGGACTCTACGTCTCCGACCACCCGCTGGCCGGGCTCGAGGTGCCGCTCGCCAAGCACGCCTCCACGTCGATTCACGACTTGCTGGCCTCCGACGACGTGCAGGACGGAGACCAGGTCACCGTCGCGGGCCTGCTCACCAGCGTCCAGCATCGGGTGGCGAAGCAGAGCGGCAACCCGTACGGCATGGTCACCGTCGAAGACTTCAACGGCGAGGTGACCGTGATGTTCATGGGCAAGACCTACGCCGAGTTCGCGCCCGTTCTCCAGGCCGATTCGATCCTGGTCGTGCGCGGCCGGGTATCGCGGCGCGATGACGGTCTCAACCTCCATGCGCAGTCCGCATTCGCGCCCGACCTCGAAGGTTTCGACGCCCTGAGCGGGTTGACGCTCGTCGTTCCCGAGCAGCGGGCGAACGAGGCGCTGGTGGGCGAACTCGCGCAGATGCTGCAGCGGCACGCCGGCGACACCGAGGTGACTCTCAAGCTGCACAAAGGCGGGACCGCCAAGGTTTTCGAGGTGCCCATGCCGGTGCGTGTGACCGCCGACCTGTTCGGAGAGCTCAAGGGACTGCTCGGCCCCAACTGCCTGGGCTGAGGCTCGACGCGGCTTGTCAACCCGGGGTCTCCCGGGGGGGCAGTGCGGCCAGTCTCACAGTGAAGACGGGTGCTCCGGCGCCCGAGGGAAAGGACCATCGTGACCGATCGCTACGACGACCGTTCCGCGCCTGAGGAAGGCGTGTCGGCAGAGGACGACACCGCGCGCTCCGCCGACGCGCACGCGCTCTTCGCGGGCCTGGATTCTCCTGACGAGGCGCACGGCGTGCGCTCCGCTTCCGACACGGGCGACATCGATCGTGACGCCGCCGACGCCCACGTGTCGGGACAGCAGCTCGACGCCCGCGCCCACGTCAACGCCCGTCGCTCGACGCACACAGAACTCCCCGACGCGGACGGCGACACGCGTGCGTCGGCACCGGGTATGGGCGACGCTCCGCAGTACGGCGTCGGGCCGTTCTCGGTCCGCGAGGTCGCTCTGCTGGGGATCTGGGCGGTGACGTTCCTCGTGTCGTTCTTCCCGCTCAACAACCTCCCGGCCAACGTCCGCGTTCTCGGCGGCGGGGCCAATGTGTGGCTCTCGGGCCTCTGGTGGATTCCCGCCGTCGCGCTGCCGACGGTCGCGGTGGGGCTCCTCGCCCTCCGCCGCCTTTCTCCCCAGGGGATCCGCCGGGTCGGCTCGCTGGGAATCGATCAGTTCGCCTCCGTGGCCTTCTCGGTCGCTGCTCTGGTGTGGGTCGCGTGGGTCTGGGACACCGTGTCGGTGGCCGTCGAGACGGGCATCTGGACGCGCACCTGGGTGGTGTGGGTCGGTGCGGTGTTCTCTCTGGCCGGTGTGGTGCTCACGGTATTCGCGCCGATCATCCCGCCTTTCGAGCAGGACTTCCAAGGTCGTCCCGAGGCTCCCGCCCACCGCAACGCGCGCCCGGTCCGCGCCGTCGTGAAGCGTCCCGCCCGCCCGCGGCCGGTGCGCACGGCTCCGGCGCACGATGAGCAGAAGGCGACGACCGCGGACGCGGCCGCCGACCGCGGCCCCGTCCCCGGCAGCTATACCGGATCCACCGACGTGCCCCACGGGACGCACGCCGAACCCGCCACATCGGTTCTGCCCACCCACGACGACACGCACGACACCGATGTGATCGTCGCGGGGAGCGATGCGGCATCCGCCGGTCCCACGGCCGAGCACGACGCACCGCGGCACCCTCAGCCGCAAGCGTTCTGGGCACTCGCCCCCACCGAGCGCGACGTCGTCGACGACTACGGCACGCCGATCTTCCGGATCGGACCGACCGCGTGGGCGCTGGTCATCGAGGACCGCGGCGAGACGTTCGTCATCCGACACGACGATGGGCGCATCGGTTATCTGCACGAGGTCGGCGGCGTCACGCGCGGCTGAGCGACGCCTGCGAGCCGCCCGCCGCACGGCGGGCGGCCCGCAGCGAACGATAGCCTTGACGAATGCTCCGCACCATCGATCTGCGCGGCCGCGTGCTCTCGCCGGCCGAGTTCCTCGCTGTCGTCCCTCGCGCCGACGCCGCCCGCGATGAGGCCCTCGCCACGGCGGCGCGCATCGTCGACGACGTCGCGCGTCGCGGGGAGGACGCACTGCGCGAGCAGGCGGCGACGTTCGACCGTGTGAGCGAGCACGAGATCGCCGTTCCGGCGTCACATCTCGACGAGGCACTCGCCCAGCTCGACCCGCGCATCCGAGCGGCGCTCGACGAAGCCATCCTCCGCGTGCGAGCCGCGTCCGCGGCTCAGGTGCCGGGACCCTCGGTCACCGAGCTAGGTCCTGGCGCGCGGGTCACGCAGCGCTGGCAGCCCGTGCGGCGGGTCGGCCTCTACGTTCCCGGCGGCAAGGCCGTATACCCCTCGAGCGTCGTGATGAACGTCGTCCCGGCCCAGGTCGCCGGTGTGCGAGAGGTCGCGCTCGCGTCGCCGCCGCAGGCGGAGTTCGACGGGCGCGTGCACCCCGTGATCCTGGCCGCGGCCCGCCTGCTGGGTGTGACCGAGGTGTACGCGATGGGCGGTGCCGGCGCCATCGGCGCCTTCGCCCACGGCATCCCCTCGCTCGGGCTCGACCCGGTCGACGTGGTGACCGGGCCCGGCAACAACTTCGTCGCCTCTGCGAAACGAGCCGTCGCGGGGCGCGTGGGCACGGACTCGGAAGCCGGCGCGACCGAGATCCTCATCGTCGCCGACGCCGCAGCCGACGCCCGTCTGATCGCGGCAGACCTCGTCAGTCAGGCCGAGCACGATGAGCAGGCCTCGGCCGTCCTCGTGACCGACGCCCCCGACCTCGCGGAGGCGGTGCGCGACGCGCTCGAGCCCCGTGTCGTCGACACCCGCCACACCGAGCGGGTCCGCGCCGCATTCGGCGGGCCGCAGTCAGCGATCGTGCTCGTCGACGACATCGCCCAGGCCACCGCCTTCAGTAACGCGTACGCGCCGGAGCACCTCGAGCTGCACCTGACCGATCCGCGTCCCGAGGACTACGTCAACGCGGGCGCGGTGTTCGTCGGTCCCTACACCCCCGTGAGCCTGGGCGACTATCTCGCCGGGAGCAATCACGTCCTCCCCACCGGCGGTCAGGCGCGGTACGGGGCGGGGCTGTCGGCCGCGACCTTCCTCCGCCCGCAGCAGGTCGTGGAGTACGACCGCGCGGCGTTGTCCGCGGTCCACGAGGCCATCGTGACCCTCGCCGATGCCGAGGCGCTCCCCGCGCACGGCGAGGCCGTCTCGGCGCGGTTCGCCGACTGATCGGGGTTTGCGATGCACTGTCCGTTCTGTCGAAACCCCGACTCCCGCGTCATCGACTCCCGCACGAGCGATGACGGCTTGAGCATCCGTCGTCGGCGCCAGTGCCCGAAGTGCGGCGGTCGTTTCTCGACCGTCGAGACCGCGAGCCTGAACGTCATCAAACGCTCCGGGGTCGTCGAGCCGTTCAGCCGCGAGAAGGTCATGTCGGGTGTGCGCAAGGCCTGTCAGGGTCGTCCGGTGACGGATGCCGATCTGGCCATGCTCGCGCAGCAGGTCGAAGAGTCCATCCGTCAAACGGGCTCGTCGCAGATCGAGGCGAACGAGATCGGTCTGTCCATCCTCGGACCCCTGCGCGAACTCGACGAGGTCGCCTACCTGCGTTTCGCCAGCGTCTACCAGGCGTTCGAGTCGCTCGACGACTTCGACGCCGCTATCGCTCAGCTGCGCGCCGATCACGCGGCACGAGCGACCCGACCCGTCGGCGCGGACGACGTCCAGTAGCCTGGCGGGGATGTATCCGCTTCTTTTCCGCACCGTTCTGCGTCGCCTCGACCCGGAGTTCGCGCACCACCTCGGTGCTCTCGTCATCCGTCTGGCGGGCGTGGGGCCGGTGGCATCCGTGGTGCGGGCGACGACGGCCCCGCCCGCTCCGCTGACGGTGCGAGCGCTGGGTCTCACGTTCGATTCCCCCTTCGGTGTCGCCGCCGGGTTCGACAAGAACGTCACGATGGTCCGCGGACTGCGGGCGCTCGGGTTCGGCCACGTCGAGGTGGGAACGGTGACGGCGCTGCCGCAGCCGGGCAACCCGAAGCCGCGCCTGTTCCGCCTCGTGGCGGACCGTGCGGTGATCAACCGGATGGGATTCAACAACGACGGCGCCCAGGTGGCTGCACGACGGCTGCGCGCGGTGCGCCGGTCCCGCCGACGGCCCGTCATCGGCGTCAACATCGGCAAGAGCAGGGCCGTGGCCGTCGAGGATGCCACGACCGACTACGTCCGCAGCGCCCGACTCCTGGCCCCGCTGGCCGATTATCTCGTCGTCAACGTCTCGTCGCCGAACACGCCCGGGCTCCGCGGTCTGCAGGCGGTGGAGACGCTGCGCCCCCTCCTGGCGGCGGTGCGTGAGGCGGCGGGCTCGACTCCGCTGCTGGTGAAGATCGCCCCCGACCTCGAGGACGGCGAGGTCGCGGACATCGCTCGGCTCGCCGTCGACGTGGGTCTCTCGGGGATCATCGCCACGAACACCACGATCGGACGCACCGGGCTGCGCACCCCCGACGCGGCGGTCGAAGCCGCCGGAGCCGGCGGGCTCTCGGGCGCCCCCTTGAAGCAGAGGGCGCTCGAGGTGCTCGACCTCGTGCGCGCCGCCGTGCCGGACGATTTCGTCGTCATCTCGGCCGGGGGAGTGGAGACCGCGGACGATGTGCGCGAGAGGCTCGCGCACGGTGCCACTCTCGTTCAGGGGTACACCGCGTTCCTCTACCGGGGTCCGTTCTGGGCGCGTCAGATCAACCGGGGGCTCGCCGCGCGTCGGTGACTCCCAGGGGCTCGTCGCTCGCGAGCGCGAGGGCAGGGGGCAACGCGCGCCGGAGCAGAGACCGTCGCGCACGAAAACGGCGGCGCCTCCCGAAGGAGACGCCGCCGTCGAGGGTTCCGGTGATCAGGCCGGGTACTGACCGCGCTTGACCTGAGCCTTGGGCAGTCGCATGAAGCGCATCTGGACGGTCCGCATCGCGGAGTACCACCCGAGCCCCTTCTCGACCTTGCCCTCGCCGAACTTGGCCTTGGCGGCCCGCTTGACGCGGATCGACGTGATGATCATGTCGCCGATGACGAACAGGATGAAGATCCACAGCGCGACGAACGACCAGTACTGGAAGAACCCGTTCGGGACGAGCGTGAGCACGATGACGAGGATCATGAACGGCATGACGCCTTCGCCCAGGTGCCAGCCGGCGTCGACGAAATCGCGGGCGAAGCGGCGCTGAGGACCCTTGTCGCGCACGGGGAGATACCGCTCGTCGCCGGCGGCCATGCCGACGCGGGCTTTCTCGCGCTGAGCGGCCAGCTCGGCACGGGCGCGGGCTTTGGCCTCTTTCGTGTCGGGCACCAGGGGACGCTTGCGCGCGGCCTCCTGCTCGGCCCGAGACGGCGTCGCGCGCCCCTTGCCCGAAGCGGTGACATCCGACGCGACGGGGGTGTCGTTGGGGACGGGGGCGGGGGACTTGGCCACGGGTAACCTCGAGAGCTCACTGGATCGGAGACTTAAGATTACCTGCATGACCCCTGACCTGTCCCGGCAGGATGCCGTGCGCGCCACCGCGTCCGCCGGCATCCCCGCAGCCCTCGCCGATCTCGGTGCGCTCGTGCGCATCCCCTCCATCGCCTGGCCGGCGTTCGACCAGAGCGGTGTGCAGCGCAGCGCCGACGCCGTCGCCGAACTCCTGCGCGGCACGGGCGTGTTCGAGCGTGTCGAGGTGGCGCGCGCGGCCACCGGCGACGGCGACGAACTCGGTCAGCCCGCGGTGCTGGCATCCCGGCCGGCGCGCAACGGACGGCCGACCGTCCTTCTCTATGCCCACCACGACGTGCAGCCCCCCGGTGACGACGCACTGTGGGATTCGCCGCCGTTCGAGCCGACGGTGCGGGACGGGCGCCTCTACGGTCGCGGCGCGGCCGACGACAAGGCGGGCATCATGGTCCACGTCGGCGCGATCCGCGCCCTCTCCGAGGCGCTCGGCGACGATCTCGACCTCGGCGTCGCCGTGTTCATCGAGGGCGAGGAGGAGTATGGCTCGCGCTCCTTCGCCCAGTTCCTCGTGGACCACGCCGACGTCCTCCGCTCCGATGTCATCGTGGTCGCCGACTCGGGCAACTGGGACGAGAAGACGCCCGGTCTGACCGTGTCCTTGCGCGGCAACGCGCGCTTCACCCTCACCGTCCGCACGCTCGCCCACGCGTCGCACTCGGGCATGATGGGCGGCGCGGTTCCGGATGCCATGCTCGCCACCGTCAAGCTCCTCTCCACGCTGTGGGATGACGACGGCGCCGTCGCCGTGGAGGGACTTCGCGTTCGGGACGCCGAGACGCCGCCCTACGACGAGGCAACCCTCCGTTCCGAGTCGGGGCTGCTCGACGGCGTCTCGCCGATCGGGCGCGACAGCATCCTCAGCCGCCTGTGGAACAAGCCCTCCGTCACGATCACGGGATGGGATGCCACGCCGGTGGAGTCCGCCTCGAACACCCTGGCTCCCGAGACGCGCGTTGTGATCAGCGCGCGAGTGGCGCCGGGGCAGTCCGCGACCGACGCGTTCGCCGCGATCCAGGCGCACCTGCGGGCCCACGCGCCGTTCGGGGCGCACCTGGACTTCTCCGACGTCGACTGCGGCGACGCGTTCCTCGTCGACACGGCCGGGTGGGCGGTCCACGACGCCCGTGCCGCCTTCGCTGACGGGTACGGCGTGGATGCCGTCGATGTCGGTGTCGGCGGGTCCATCCCCTTCATCGCCGACCTCGTCCGTGAGTTCCCCGGCGCGCAGATCCTCGTGACCGGTGTCGAGGACCCGCATTCGCGGGCACACAGTCCGAACGAGTCGCTGCACCTCGAGACCTTCCACAATGCGCTGGTCTCGGAGGCGCTGCTGTTGGAGCGGTTGAACCGCCGCACCGTCTGATCGAGGCCGCGGGGGCGAGGCGGGCGTAGAATCGACTCGTCCCCGCGACCGAACGACCCGAAGGGCCACGCCATGACCGACACGACACTGTCGTCCGACGCCGCCACCCGCGAGCACGGAGTCGCCCTCACCGACGCCGCCGCCGACAAGGTGAAGAGCCTGCTGTCCCAGGAAGGGCGCGACGACCTGCGTCTGCGCGTCGCCGTGCAGCCGGGCGGATGCTCCGGCCTGATCTACCAGCTCTACTTCGACGAGCGCTACCTCGACGGCGACAAGGTCGTCGACTTCGACGGCGTCGAGGTCATCGTCGACGACATGAGCGTCCCGTACCTGGACGGGGCCAGCATCGACTTCAAGGACACGATCTCGGAGCAGGGCTTCACGATCGACAACCCCAACGCGCAGGGCTCCTGCGCGTGCGGCGACAGCTTCCACTGACGCCTGCCACGACGCTCCGGCGCTCCGTTCGACAACCCCCGGGAACCACGGATCACACCGTTGAACCCGGGGGTTTTCGATGCTTCGGTGCTGGACGATTGGCCAGAGAACAGTAAGAGGTTGCTCTAGACTGTCGAGAGCAACATCCACGACCCGGAAAGGTGCACTGTGCCCTCCAAACGTCGCCTTCGTTGGGCAGCCGTCCCCGTCGGGATCGCTTCCGTCGCACTCTTGTCCGGCTGCACCACCTCGCAGCTGCACGGGTTCCTTCCGGGGTTCGTCGACGACGGAACGCCCGCGACGAACCACACCGACATGGTCGCCGGTCTGTGGGTGAACTCGTGGATCGTCCTGCTGGCGGTCGGTGTCATCACGTGGGGTCTGATGCTGTGGGCGGTCATCGCCTACCGTCGTCGCAAGGGGCAGTCCGGCCTTCCGGTTCAGCTGCGCTACAACATGCCGGTCGAGATCTTCTACACCGTCGTGCCCCTGATCCTCGTCGTGGGTTTCTTCGCCTTCACGGCCCGCGACCAGAACATCCTCGAGACGCAGTACGACGACCCCGAGGTGTCCATCACCGCGTACGGCAAGCAGTGGGCGTGGGACTTCCAGTACAACGGCGAGCGTGAGGACAACTCCGACGCCGTGTACTCCATGGGTGTGCAGGCCAACGCCACCGAGGACGGCTACGACCTCGATGACGTGCCGACGCTCTACCTGCCGGTCAACAAGACCGTGCAGATCGAGCTGCGGTCCCGTGACGTGATCCACTCGTTCTGGATCATCGACTTCCTCTACAAGAAAGACATGTACCTCGGTCGCGAGAACTTCTGGTCGTTCACCCCGACCCGCGAAGGAACGTACGAGGGCAAGTGCGCCGAGCTGTGCGGTGAGTACCACTCCGCCATGCTCTTCAACGTCAAGGTCGTGAGCGAGGCCGAGTACGAGGACTACCTCGACTCGTTGCGCGCCGCGGGCGACGTCGGCGACATCAGCGATCTGTCCCGCCTGCAGAACCTCAGCACGGGCACCGAAGGGAACGAGTGACCATGGCAACGACGCTTCCGCTTCAGGGGACGGGCCCTTCGCGTCCGACGACCCTGCCGCCCCGTCAAGCCGCTCTGCTCAGCAGCACCCGTGTGGAGCAGAAGGGCAACCTGGTCGTCAAGTGGATCACCTCCACCGACCACAAGACCATCGGGTACATGTACCTGATCTCCTCCGTGCTGTTCTTCATGCTCGGTGGCGTGATGGCGCTCATCATCCGTGCGGAGCTGTTCGAGCCCGGCATGCAGATCATCCCGACGAAAGAGCAGTACAACCAGCTCTTCACGATGCACGGCACGATCATGCTGCTGATGTTCGCGACGCCCCTGTTCGCCGGTTTCGCCAACGCGCTGCTGCCGCTGCAGATCGGTGCCCCCGACGTGGCGTTCCCGCGTCTGAACGCCTTCGCCTTCTGGCTCTTCCTGTTCGGGTCCACGATCGCCGTGTCGGGCTTCCTCACCCCGCAGGGTGCCGCCGGCTTCGGGTGGTTCGCCTATCAGCCCCTGGCTAACGCGAGCTTCTCCCCGGGCGTCGGAGGAAACCTCTGGATGCTCGGTCTGGGCATCAGCGGGTTCGGAACGATCCTCGGTGCCGTGAACTTCATCACGACGGTGCTGACGATGCGCGCCCCCGGCATGACGATGTGGCGGATGCCCATCTTCACGTGGAACACCCTCATCACGAGCATCCTGATCCTGCTCGCCTTCCCGGTGCTCGCTGCGGCGATCTTCGCCGCCGCCGCCGACCGCGTCCTGGGGGCACAGATCTACAACCCCGAGAACGGCGGAGTGCTCCTGTGGCAGCACCTGTTCTGGTTCTTCGGACACCCCGAGGTGTACATCATCGCGCTGCCGTTCTTCGGCATCGTGTCGGAGATCTTCCCCGTGTTCAGCCGCAAGCCGATCTTCGGCTACAAGACGCTGGTGTACGCCACGATCGCGATCGCGGCCCTGTCGGTGGCGGTGTGGGCGCACCACATGTACGTCACGGGCGGGGTGCTGCTGCCGTTCTTCGCGCTCATGACGATGCTGATCGCGGTCCCCACGGGCGTGAAGATCTTCAACTGGATCGGAACGCTGTGGCGCGGATCGGTCACCTTCGAGACGCCGATGGTGTTCGCGCTGGGCTTCCTGGTGTCGTTCGTCTTCGGTGGACTGACCGGTGTCATCCTGGCGTCGCCCCCTCTGGACTTCCACCTGTCCGACTCGTACTTCGTCGTCGCGCACTTCCACTACGTCGTCTTCGGCACCGTCGTGTTCGCGATGTTCGCGGGGTTCTACTTCTGGTGGCCGAAGTGGACCGGCAAGATGCTCAACGAGCGCCTCGGCATGGTGCACTTCTGGATGCTGTTCATCGGCTTCCACATGACCTTCCTCATCCAGCACTGGCTGGGCGTGGACGGCATGGTCCGCCGCTACGCGGATTACGCCGCCGCGGACGGCTTCACGTGGGGTAACCAGGTCTCGACCATCGGGTCCATGATCCTGGGCGCGTCGATGATCC
Source organism: Microbacterium mcarthurae (assembly GCF_046064585.1). Classification (NCBI taxonomy): domain Bacteria; kingdom Bacillati; phylum Actinomycetota; class Actinomycetes; order Micrococcales; family Microbacteriaceae; genus Microbacterium; species Microbacterium mcarthurae. The sequence goes on from NZ_JAROCE010000006.1 coordinate 51,702, forward strand.
CGTTCCTGCTCAACGTCTGGATCACCGCCCGCAAGGCGCCGCGCGTGACGGTGGACGACCCGTGGGGCTACGGCGCGTCGCTGGAGTGGGCGACCTCGTGCCCCCCGCCGCGGCACAACTTCACGTCGATCCCGCGTATCCGCAGCGAGCGTCCTGCCTTCGACCTGAACCACCCCGAGGCCGGTATTCCGGTCGGTGTGGGACCGGCGAAGGACGCCCCCGACACGCCCGTCGTCGACGCGGCCGCTGGAGAGGTCAAGTAAGTCATGCGTACCAATGTCGGACTGTGGTGGCTCCTCGCGGGCTTCGGATTCTTCATCGCCGCCGTGTACACCGTGTGGAGCCTTATCCAGCACGGTGGGGTGGAATGGGTGGGAACGGTCGCCCTCGTCTTCCTCGGCCTGATGTCGGCGATGATCGCCTTCTACATCGCTCGCGTGCTGAAGGCGCAGCGCGGTGAACTGCCCGAAGACTCGCTGACGGCCGATATCGACGACGGTGACCCCGAGATGGGCGAGTTCAGCCCGTGGTCGTGGTGGCCCATCGTTCTCGCCGGGTCCGCGGCCCTCGCCGCTGTCGGCCTCGCCGTGGGCAGCTGGCTCGTTCCCATCGCCTTCGGCGTCTTCGCGATCGCCATCGTCGGATGGGTCTACGAGTACTACCGCGGGTACTTCGCGCGCTGATCTCGTGCCCCTTCGGCTGAACACTTCCGCCGTCTCTGACGCCGGCGCCCACCGTCCCACCAATCAGGATGCCGCTTTCGCGGCGTCCTGGGGTGCGGCGGTGGCCGACGGCGTCGGGGGAGGGCCGTCGGGAGATCTCGCGTCGGCGGCTCTCGTGCATCGACTGGTGGCAACACGGGGCACCGGTCTCGACGCGGATGGTCTCCTGGTGCGCATCCGTGAAGCCAATTGGGACATCCGAGCCCATGTCGAGCGCGATCCGGCTCTGCAGGGAATGGCGACGACCTTCACCGGAGTGTTCCTCGGGACGGACTCCGAGCTGTTGCTCGCCCACACCGGTGATTCGCGGGCGTACCTGCTCCGGGACGGCGAGTTCTCCCGGCAGACGCGCGACGACTCGTACGTGCAGGCGCTCGTCGACCACGGCATCATCTCGCCGGAGGCTGCCGCCGCTCACCCCCGACGCAACATCATCACGGCGTCACTCGCCGGTTCGGAGGGGGACGTGGTGTCGGTCGCGTCCCACGCGCCGCAGCCCGGCGATCGATGGCTGCTGTGCAGCGACGGCTTGACCGATTACGTTCCCGAGACCGACGTCGCTCGGCTCGTCGCCGACGCTGTCGATCCGCGCTCCGCCGCCGCCGCTGCGGTGGGTCTGGCCCTGGACGCCGGCACGCGAGACAACGTGACCGTCGTCGTGTGCGATGTGGTCGATGATGACGCGCCGTCGGCCGAGCCCATCTTCTTCGGCTCGGCGGCACGGTGGTTCACCGAGGACGTGGAGACCGCCTGACAGGCGTGTCCTCGACGGATTCCTCTCGCGCGGTCCGCGCGAAGGCGTCGATGGCCTCCGTCGCGAAGCGTGCGCTCGTGGGGCCTCCGTGGCCGTCCTCCTCGACGATGACGAGGCGGCTTCCGGGCCACTCTCGCTGAAGTCGCCACGCGGTGAGGGACGGGCCGCTGATGTCTCTTCGTCCGTGCACGAGAACGCCGGGGATCCGTGCGAGCGCGTGCGCTCGGTGCAGGATCGCCCGGTCGCCCGGGAGGAAACAGTCTTGCGCCCAGAAGTGGGTCACGAGCGTGGCGAAGTTCACACGCTGGTGTGGATCCGGGTGCAGGGGACCCGGTTGAGCCAGAGGGCCGAGGGACACGTGCGTTGCCTCCCATGCGTCCCACTCGTCGGCGGCGCTGCGTCGCACCCGCGGGTCTGCATCGCGGAGGAGGCGCGCGTAGCCCTCGATCGTCCGCTCTTCCGGGTGGAGAGGAGCGCGCAGTCGCTCGTGCGCCTCGGGGAACACCGGCCGCATGCCGTCGGTGATCCAGTCGATCTCCCATCGGCTCCCCGTCGTCACCGCCATGGCGACGACCTCGGTGACACGGTCGGGGTGCTCGAGGGCGTAAGCGAGGGCGAGCGTCGATCCCCAGGACACACCGTGGACCAGCCAGGCGTCGATCGACAGATGGGCACGCAACGCCTCCAGATCGTCGATGAGGTGCGTCATCGTCTGCGTCGTCAGAGTAGCGAGGTCGTCACATGCCCACGGTGTACTAAGGCCACAGCCACGCTGATCCAGCCCCACGATGAGGTACAGCTCCGGATCGAACCGACGTCGGTACCCACCGCGTCCGAGCCCGCCTCCCGGCCCGCCGTGCAGATAAAGGGCCGGACGCCCTCGGGGATTGCCCGACGTCTCCCAGTACACGCGGGCGCCGTCGGGGCGGTCGAGATAGCCGGAGGCGAAGGGCTCGAGAGGGGGATGCGACACCGACGCATCCTACGTCAGCGGCGCAACCCTGTACGAGTCAGGGGCGCACGACCATCACGGTGCGGTCGAACACGCGCTCGCACGGCCCCTCGTCGTTCTCGTAGGGTTGGCCCTCACGCACCCAGTACTCGTACCCGCCGATCATCTCCCGTACGGCGAATCCGAGGCGGCTGAACGCGAGGGCACCCTTCTGGCCGGCGTTGCAGCCGGGGCTCCAGCAGTACACGACCACGGGCACGTCAGGATCGAGCTCTCGGGGCGCGCGCTCGGCGATCTGCTGGTAGGGCATATGGAGCGCTCCCGTGATCCGGCCTTGCGCCCACGCTTCATCGCCGCGCACATCGACCAGCACGAACCGTTCGCCCGCCTTCTGAGCCGCGTAGACGTCGGAGGGGTCGGTCTCGAGCTCGAGACGCCGGGAGAAGTAGTCTGCAGGGTTGGTCATGACCTCACAGTACGATCCTGCGATGCCGGCGGTGGAGTGGGCGGGATGCCACGCACAGGCACCATTCTGCCAATCAGCGGGGGAGCCGGGACCGTGTGTGCAGACGACGAAACCCCGGTGCCGAAGCACCGGGGTCTCGTCGTCTGGTTTACTCGCTCTTGTCGCGACGGGAGTCGTTCTGCTCGCCCAAACCCTTCGGCGCGGGGAACTCGACTTCGGCTCGCTCGCCGACGGCCATGTGGGGTCGCCCCTCGGCGTCCGCGCGAGCGTTGGCCCCGGCGATCTCGTCGGCCTCTTCGTGGTCGATGTGATCGAGTTCGTGGTGCTGGTGCGCCACCGCGGCGTCGAGCTCCGCCTGCGTCAGGGGCGTGAGGCGGTCCTCGAAGAACCAGCGCGACACCGACGCACGGAACTGCTGCAGGCCGGAGATCTGACCCTTGGCGTTGGGCCGCACCACGAGGGGCTCGTAGGTCTCGTTGTCGACCAGCTTCCACCGCTCGTACTCGTCGACCGGCTGGTGGACCTCGATGTACTCGCCACCGGGGAGGCGGACGATTCGACCGGACTCGTAGCCGTGCAGGGCGATCTCGCGGTCCTTCTTCTGCAGCGCGAGACAGATCCGCTTGGTGACGAAGTAGGCGATGATCGGGCCGAGGATGAGAAGGGCCTGCAGCGTGTGGATGACCCCTTCCATCGTCAGGCGGAAGTGCGTGGCCATGATGTCGGACGAGGCTGCTGCCCACATGACCGCGTAGAAGGTGACACCGGCGGCACCGATGGCGGTGCGCGTCGCCGCGTTGCGCGGACGCTGAGCGATGTGGTGCTCGCGCTTGTCGCCGGTGATCCACGCCTCGATGAAGGGGTAGATCATCACGATGACGATGAACAGACCCAGGATGCCGACCGGGATGATGATGTTCCACGACCACGTGTGGCCCCACAGGACGAACTCGAGGTGCGGCGGGATGAGGCGCAGCATGCCGTCGGCGAAGCCGATGTACCAGTCGGGCTGGGTACCGGCCGACACGGGAGACGGGTCGTAGGGCCCGTAGTTCCAGATGGGGTTGATCGTCACCAGTGCGGCGATCAGAACGATCACGCCGAACGTGATGAAGAAGAACCCGCCCATCTTGGAGGCGTAGACCGGGAGCATCGGGTAGCCCACGACGTTGCTGTTCGTGCGGGCGGGGCCGGCGAACTGCGTGTGCTTGTTGATGATCATCAACATCAGGTGCACCGCGAGCAGGGCGACCAGGATCGCGGGCAGCAACAGGATGTGCAGCGTGTAGAGGCGACCCACGATCGCGGTGCCCGGGAACTCGCCACCGAACAGGAGGAACGAGGTCCAGGTGCCGATCACGGGGAGGCCCTTGATCATGCCGTCGATGATGCGAAGGCCGTTGCCCGAGAGCAGGTCGTCGGGCAGCGAGTACCCCGTGAAGCCCTCGGCCATCGCGAGGATGAAGAGGATGAAGCCGACGACCCAGTTGAGCTCACGCGGCTTGCGGAAGGCGCCGGTGAAGAAGACGCGCAGCATGTGCACGCCGATGCCGGCCACGAAGACCAGTGCGGCCCAGTGGTGGATCTGCCGGACCAGCAGGCCGCCGCGCAGGTCGAACGAGATGTGCAGCGCGGACTCCATGGCCGCCGACATCGCGATACCGCGCATGGGCTCGTACGCACCGTTGTAGTGCGTCTCGACCATCGACGCCTGGAAGAAGAACGTCAGGAACGTGCCCGAGAGCAGAACGACGACGAAGCTCCACAGGGCGATCTCGCCCAGCATGAACGACCAGTGGTCGGGGAAGATCTTGCGTCCGAGTTCCTTGACGATGCCCGAGATGCTGGTGCGCTCATCGAGGTAGTTCGCCGCCGCGCCGACGAAACGGCCGCCGAGAGGCTTGCCGTTGAGGTCCGCCTTGGGGGGGCCCGAGTAGACCGCCGGTTCGGTGGTCACGTTCTCGGTGGGGTGGGTGGAGGTGCTCATGAGCGCTCCCAGAAGCTGGGGCCGACGGGCTCCTGGAAGTCACTCTGCGCGACGAGGTATCCCTCGGCGTCGACGGTGATCGGGAGCTGCGGCAGGGGACGGGCGGCCGGGCCGAAGATGACGGCCGCTCCGTTGGCGACGTCGAACTGCGACTGGTGGCAGGGGCACAGGAGGTGGTGGGTCTGCTGCTCGTACAAGGCGACGGGGCAGCCGACGTGCGTGCAGACCTTGGAGTAGGCGACGATGCCGTCGTACGTCCAGTCCATCCGGTTGGTGTCGGGGTTCAGCTGCTCGGGCTGCAGACGCATGAGCAGAACGATCGCCTTGGCCTTCTCTTCGAGGTAGCCCTCGTCGTGACCGAGACCGGCGAGTTCTTCCGGGATGACGTGGAAGGCGGAGCCGAGGGTGACGTCCGCGGCACGGATCGGCCGGCCCGAGGGGTCGTGCGCGAGACGCATGCCTCCCTCCCACATGGTGTGGCGGAGGAGGGCGACCGGATCCTGATCCTGCGGAGCGAGACCGCGGAACAGCGTGATACCGGGGATGACGGAGGCGACCAGAGCGGCGAACAGCGAGTTACGGATGATCTCGCGCCGACCGAATCCGGAGTCCTTGTCGGCCTCGACGAACACGTTGACCGCGCCTTCGCGGGTGGTGTCGCGCCCACGGGTGGCGTGACGGTCCTCGATGTGCTCCTTGTCGGCCATGACGGCCTTGGACCAGTGGATCGCGCCGATACCGATGGCCAGCAGCGCGAATCCGATGCCGAGCCCCACGAAGAGGTTGTTGTAGCGGATGTCGATCAGCGCGCCCGACTCGATCGGGAAGATCATGTAGGCGATGCTGGCCCAGATGCTGGCGGCGACCGAGAAGTAGAACAGCGTGTAGATCGTGCGGACCGCACGCTTCATCGCTTGCGGATCCTGGTCGGTTGCGCGCTGGCGGTGCTCCGGAAGACCCGGGTTCTGCACGGGGTCGGGAACCGCGACGGCGAGCCCGGCGGAGGGCTTCCATGAAGCCCTCTCGTGCTCGAGTGCGTCTTCCTCGTGTGCCATGGTGCTCCTCGTACGTTACGTAATGTCGATGACGACGATCAGTTGGACTTCGCCGCGATCCACACGGTGAGCGCGACGAGCGCTCCGATGCCGAAGACCCAGATGAACAGACCCTCCGAGACCGGGCCGAGCGACCCGAGCGAGAACCCGCCGGGGGATTCGCTCTTCTGGAGGTACATCAGGTAGGAAATGACGTCGCGCTTGTCTTCAGGAGTCAGGTTCAGGTCGTTGAAGACCGGCATGTTCTGCGGACCGGTGACCATGGCGGCGTACATGTTGACCGGGGTCACGGTCTGCAGACCGGGCGCCCACTTGCCTTCCGTGAGGGCGCCGCCGGCGCCGGCCACGTTGTGGCACATCGCGCAGTTGATGCGGAAAAGCTCGGCGCCGTGCGAGAGGTCTCCTTCGCCGTCGACGATGTCGTCGGTCGGGTAGGTGGGCCCGGGAGCCGAGGCCTGCACGTACGCGGCGAGGGCGTTGATCTGCTCCTCGGTGAACTGGACCGGCTTCTGGGGAGCCTGCGGTCCCTGCGCCTGCAGCGGCATGCGTCCGGTCGACACCTGGAAGTGGACGGAGAGCTCACCGACGCCGAAGAGCGACGGGCCCTGTTCGCTGCCCTGCAGGTCGAGCCCGTGACAGGTGGCGCAGTTGGCCTGGAACAGCTTCTCGCCCTCTTCGACCGTGCTGGCCGAGTTGGACGCGCTCGTCGGCGTGTCCGTCGCGGCCATCGCCGCGGACGCACCGGCGTACGCGCCACCGGTGAGGAGCAGGCCGATGCCGATCAATGCGGCGGCGGCCAGGGGACTGCGGCGTCCGTTCGAGCGACGCGGCTTCTTCTCTCGTGCCATGAGGGGTGCAGCTCTCTTACTTCAGGAAGTAGATGACGAAGAACAGCGCGATCCAGACGACGTCGACGAAGTGCCAGTAGTAGGACACGACGATCGAGGTGGTCATCTCTTTGCGACCGAAGTTCTTCACGGCGTACGCGCGGCCGATGACGAGGAGGAAGGCGATGAGGCCACCCGTCACGTGCAGGGCGTGGAAGCCGGTGGTCAGGTAGAAGGCCGAGGCGTAGGGGTTGGCGCTGATGGGCAAGCCTTCGGCCACCAGGGTCGCGTACTCCCACACCTGGCCCGACACGAAGATCGCGCCGAGGATGAAGGTGAGGTAGAACCACTCCACCATGCCCCACTTGGCCAGACCGGTGCGCTTGCCGGTGCGGTACGGCTGGTACCGCTCGGCGGCGAACACGCCCATCTGGCACGTGACCGAGGACAGCACGAGAATGATCGTGTTGACGGTCGCGAAGGGGACGTTGAGCAGCTGCGTCTCTTCGGCCCACAGGGGCGCGGACGTGCTGCGCAGAGTGAAGTAGATCGCGAAAAGGCCGGCGAAGAACATGACTTCGCTGCCCAGCCACACGATGGTGCCGACAGCGACCGGGTCGGGCCGCTTCACGGCACGCACGGCCTGGGAATACGTCGCTGGGGTCGTCACCATCCCATTATGCGCGATCCGACGGCGCGATATTCCCATCTCCGGCTGAAGATATTCCATCGTCGAGACTTAGGGAAGCCTAAGAATTCGCAAGGAATCCCCGGTGCGGAACGGGTTCGCCCGCGGCCGTCATCGGCGCGGCGCGACACGGTCGGTGTGGAAGGATCGTCGCATGGCGGAACGCTTCACCTGGCCCGATCTGCTCACCTCCCTGCTGCAGGACCGCGACCTCAGCGTGTCGGAGTCGACCTGGGCGATGCGTCGCGTGATGTCGGGGGAGGCCACTCCCTCTCAACTGGCCGGATTCCTGGTCGCCCTCCGGGCGAAGGGGGAGACGGTCGAAGAGATCGTGGGCTTCCGCGACGCGATCCTGGAGGCGGCCGTTCCGCTTCCCGTGCGCGCCGAAGTGCTCGACATCGTCGGCACCGGAGGCGACCGCTACGGCACGGTGAACGTGTCGACGATGGCAGCGGTCGTCGCTGCGGCATCCGGCGTCCCGGTGGTCAAGCACGGCAACCGCGCCGCCAGCTCGGCATCCGGGTCCTCGGACGTGCTGTCGTCGCTGGGCATCGCGTTGACCCTCGACCCGGACGCGGTCGCCGAGACTCTCGAGCGCACCGGCATCACGTTCGCTTTCGCCGCCGCTTTTCACCCGGGGTTCCGTCACGCGGCGGCGACGCGGTCGGAGCTCGGCGTGCCCACGGTGTTCAACTTCCTCGGACCGTTGTGCAATCCCGCCCGGGCTGAGGCCAACGCCGTCGGCGTCGCGCACCTCGACCGTGTCCCGCTCATCACGGGCGTCTTCCGCACCCGCGGAGCCACGGCGCTGGTGTTCCGCGGCGACGACGGACTCGACGAACTCACGACGACCGGGCACAGCAGGGTGTGGGAGATCAGCCGCGGCGACGTCCACGAGCACGACCTGGATCCCCGCGATCTCGGCATCCCGCTCGCCGACATGGACGATCTGCTCGGTGGCACGCCCGACCACAACGCCGAGGTGGTGCGGCGGACGCTCGCGGGCGAGACCGGCGCCGTGCGCGACATCGTTCTGCTCAACGCAGCGGCCGGACTCGTGTCGTACCGCTTGTTCCGGGATGCCACCGAGGTGCAGCGCCCGATCCTCGAGCGCCTCGCGGAAGCGATGTCCGACGCGGCCAGCGCCGTCGACGACGGACGCGCGCTGGCGAAGCTCGACGCGTGGGTGGACACGACACGGCAGCTGGCGGACTGATCGTGCACCCGCTCGACGCGCTCACCGAGATCGCGTATCTGCTCGAGCGGGAGAGGTCGTCGCGGTACAAGTCGAAGGCGTTCCGCACCGCGGCGGCCGCGATCGAGGGGCTGGGCGACGCCGAGCTGCGTGATCCGGGCCTTCGCCGTCGCCCCGGCATCGGTGATTCCACGTTCGCGGTCATCCGCGAGGCCCTCGAGGGCGGCGTGCCGCAACGGCTGGCCGCGTTGCGCGCGGCGGCAGGGCTCGACGGCGGAGGGGAGTTGCGGTCGGCGCTGCGCGGAGACCTGCACAGCCACAGCGATTGGTCCGACGGGCTGACGCCGATCGAACCGCTGGTGGACGCCGCCCGGCGGCTGGGGCACGAGTACCTCGCCCTGACCGATCATTCGCCGCGGCTCACGGTCGCGAACGGTCTCTCCCCGGAACGACTGCGGGCGCAGCTCGAGGTCGTTCGTGGATTCTCCGACGACGCCTTCACCCTGCTCACGGGCATCGAAGTCGACATCTTGGACGACGGCGGTCTGGATCAGGAGGATGCACTGCTGCGCGAGCTCGAAGTGGTCGTGGCATCCGTTCATTCGAAGCTGCGCATGGAGGCGCCCGCGATGACGCGGCGTCTCGTCGCGGCCGCGAGCGACCCCCGCGTCGACGTGCTCGGACACGTCACCGGCCGGCTCGTCGAGGGCTCCCGGGGGACGCGTCCGCCGTCGGAATTCGACGCGCGCGCCGTCTTCGCGGCGTGCGCGGCGTCGGGCGTCGCTGTCGAGATCAACGCGCGTCCGGAGCGGCAGGACCCGCCCGACGACCTCCTCGCGCTGGCCCTCGCGGAGGGCTGCGTGTTCTCGATCGATTCCGATGCCCACGCCCCCGGTCAGCTGTCGCTGCTCGACTACGGGGCCGCGCGTGCGGAGGCCATGGGCGTCCCGGCGGATCGCATCGTCACGACGTGGCCGCTGCCGCGCCTGCGGGAGTGGCTCACCCGCGAGCGCTGATCCCTGCTCAGCCTCGCAGCGCGGCGACGGCTCGGGTAACGGAGCTGCCGAGGTTCCAGCGGTCGGCGAGCGCCGCCGCAGCTGCGGCGCGGCGGTCGTCGACGGCGATGCGGTCGTCGACGGCGGGCAGATCGAGGTCGCGCGCGACGCGCACGACGGTCGGCGCCACGTCGAGGTAGTCGGCGGCGGCCAGGATCTTCGCGCGCTGCGCGGGGGTTCCCGCCGTCCCCTCCGCGGCGGCGGAGCGGATGCCGTCCAGGTCGCCGCACGCGGCGAGGAGCGCTGCCGCGGACTTCTCGCCGATGCCGGCCACGCCCGGCAGGCCGTCCGAGGGGTCGCCGCGCAAGGCGGCGAAATCGGCGTACTGATCCGCGTCGATGCCGTACCGGGACCGGACGGCCGCGTCGTCGATGACCTCGAGGTTGCTCATTCCCCGAGCGGTATAGATGACGCGGATGCCGCGGGCGTCGTCGACGAGCTGGAAGAGGTCCCGGTCTCCGGTGACGATGTCGGCGGGGCCTTCGGCCCGCGCCGCCAGGGTGCCGATCACGTCGTCGGCCTCGTGGTCTGCCGCACCGACGACGGGGATGCCGAGGCTCTCGAGCGTCTCGCGGATGAGCGGGATCTGAGCGGTGAGCGCGGCCGGCACCTCTTCGGTGTCGGGCGCCGCTTCGGCGGTCTCGACGACCCGGTGTGCCTTGTAGGTCGGGATGAGGGCGACGCGCCAGGCCGGCCGCCAGTCGTCGTCCCAGCAGGCGACGAGTCGCGTGGGCTCGTACGTCGCGACGAGCTTGGCGATCATGTCGAGGAGTCCCCTCACGGCGTTCACCGAGGTGCCGTCGTCGGCCTTCACCTTGTCGGGCACGCCGTAGAACGCGCGGAAGTACAGGGACGCGGTGTCCAGGAGCATGAGACGGTCGGACATGCCGAGCCTTTCCGACGACACGACAGGACGGCCGCCTCCGCCCATCGTACGAAGGACCGCTCGGCGCCAGAACCTAGAGTGGCGGGATGTCCTTCGGCGTCTCCTTCTCGCGCCCCTCCGCATCCGCGCCGTGCCCGTGTGGGCGAGCGGTCTTCGGTGACTGCTGCGGGCCGCTGCTCGACGGTGCGACGGCTCCGTCGGCTGAGCGCCTCATGCGGTCGAGGTACACCGCCTTCGCGGTCGGCGATGCCCGGCACCTGGCGCGCACGTGGCATCCGCGTACTCGTCCCGACGACATCGACCTCGACGACACCGAATGGGTGGGCCTGGTCATCGAGGATGCCGCGGAGGAGGGGGATGCCGCGACGGTGACGTTCCGCGCCGCCTGGCGGCGTGGGACCGAACGCGGAGAGCTCGCGGAATGCAGCCGCTTCGTGCGGCGGGCGGGGCGCTGGGTGTACGTCGACGGGGTGGTCAACCCCCCGGGGGCGTGACGCCGGGCCGCCTAGGCTCGCGTCGAATCCCCACGAGAGGACCCGCATGATCCCCGATGCCCTGCGCGATCTGCTCGAGAACCCGAACTACGGCGCCCTCGGCACCGTCCGCCCCGATGCGACGGTGCAGGTCAACCCGATGTGGTTCGAGTTCGACGGAGAGCACGTGCTCTTCACGCACACGACGACGCGCCAGAAGTACCGCAACCTCCGGGCCAACCCGTCGATGAGCCTGATGGTCTTCGACCCGGCCCAGCCGTACCGGTACATCGAGGTGCGCGGCCGCCTGGTGGACGAGGTGCCCGACCCCGAGGGGGCGTTCTACGTCCGTCTCGGCAAGCGTTATGGCAACGCTGCGCAAGAGGCCCCGGCGGATCGGGCCGACCGGGTGATTCTGAAGATGTCGGTCGAGAAGGTTGGAGGACAGTGAGATGGAACGCATCGTGATCATCGGTGGCCACGGCAAGGTGGCGCTGCATCTGGCGGGCCTGCTCGCCGAGCGCGGCGACGAGGCGGTGTCGGTCGTGCGCAATCCCGATCACCGCGCCGATGTCGAGGACGCGGGTGGTCGCCCGCTCGTGCTCGATGTCGAGAAGGCGGACGTCGACGAGATGGCCGCGGCCTTCGACGGTGCCGACGCCGTGGTGTGGTCCGCCGGCGCCGGCGGCGGTGACGCGGCACGCACCTACGCCGTCGACCGCGACGCCGCTCAGCGAGCCATGGATGCCGCGAGCCGGGCCGGCGTGCGCCGGTTCGTCATGGTGTCCTGGATCGGCTCCACCCCCGATCACGGCATCCCGGAGGACGACCCCTTCTTCGCGTACGCGGATGCCAAGCTCGCCGCCGACGACCACCTGCGCGCGAGCGACCTGGACTGGACGATTCTGGGGCCCGGCACCCTGACGCTCGATCCGCCGACCGGCCGGATCACGACGGCGCCCCAGGGGAAGGGCGAGGTCGGCCGGGCCGACGTCGCCGCGGTCGTCGCAGCGACGCTGGTGCAACCGGCGACGATCGGACGATTCATCCGATTCGGCGCGGGCGACACCCTCATCCCGGAGGCTCTCGTGGCCGAGGCGCCCGACGCGTGAACCACGCCTCGTTCTGAGCGACGCTCAGTATTCGGTGTCGTCGTCGCCGTCCTCGTCGTCCGCGACGACGATCACTCCGTCGGGGATCGGGTCACCCAGCAGCGGCTCGGCGGCGAGCGTGAGGTCGATTGTCGCGCGCAGGAGGCCGCCCATCGTCGGGGAACGGAGCAGTTCCATCTGGTCCAGTTCGCCCAGGGGAGCGATCGCGGCGATCTGCCAGGCCCGCTCCAGAGGCTCATCGGAGAGCTCAACGTCCGGGTCCCAGCGGGTGACGCCGAACTCGCGGGCGCGGCCGAGCACGCGGCGGACGATGCGCTCGGACTCCTCGAGCAGTGGCGCCAGGGCGTCGTTCCACTCCAGGTCGGGGAGGGTTCGCACGTCAGCGCGCGGGTAGGGCGCATCGTCCAGCCACTCGACGATCTCGAAGCGCTCCGCACCGCGGGCGACGATGGACATCTGGCCCGCTTGCGGAACCACGTGACTCAGGTGCGCCATGGTTCCCAGGGCGAAGCGCTGGTCGCCGCCGCCGGTTTCGGTGCCGCGCTCGATCAGGACGACGCCGAACCGCGGGTCGACCTCGTCGAGCAGCATGCCGAGCATCACGAGGTAGCGCTCCTCGAAGATGCGCAGCGCCAAGGGCGTGTGGGGGAAGAGAACTGCTCCCAACGGGAACATCGCGGTACCCATGCCCCCAGTCAACCAGGGCCAGGCGGTACCGGGGTCGCGGGCGCCGGTCAGGCCGCCTCGTCGCTCAGGCTCTCGTGGATGCGGTGCAGGTCCATCAGGAGCGATCCCACCAGCACCCAATGCTCGGTCGACGGTGTGCGGATCTCCAGCGGGCGGGTGAGGGCCGGCTCCTCCTCGTGGGGCTGCTGCGGCGTGACGGGATCGAGCGCGAAGCGCAGCCGCACGTCGTGCGCGGCGCGGTGCAGCTGCTCGGCGATCGCCCGCACCGAGGGGTCATCGACGATGGTCGACGAGTAGCCGTCGTAGACGGCGCGGGTCATTCCGATCGTCTGCGTCACGACGGGCGTAAAGCGGTCGAGCTGCGCCTGCATGTCGGCGAGGTCGGCTCGGTGGCGCGAACTGCGCGGATTGAGAGAGAGCGAGTCGGCGCCGTCGCTGATCGCGTCCGCGGCGGCGTCGCGCACCGGGCGCAACAGACGCGCCTCCAACAGCAGTCCTTCCAGCGACTGCCTGCTCTGCGGAGCTTCGAGGGCGTCGGCGAGGCGTTCGAGCGCCGCAGCCAGCTCGCGGCCCAGCACGTTCAGCTTCTCGCGCGCGGGCGGCACCAGCACGGGCGGGACGAGGACGGTGTTGACCACGATGCCGATCGCGGCGCCGATGATCGTCTCCAGCACGCGATCCAGCGCGTAGTTCGGCGTTGCGGTCCCCAGTGCCAGAACCAGGACCGAGCTGATGGCGACCTGGTTCGTGGTCCCCGGTGACATCCGAAGAGCCCACGCCACCACCAGCGACACGGCCGCCGCCAGCAGGATCACCCATGTCGGCGAACCGAGCGCGATGCCGAGCGCGGAGGCGATCAACACACCGACGATGACACCCACGCTGCGTTCCACCGCCCGCGTGAACGATTGGTTGATGCTCGGCTGCACCACGAGCACGGCGGCGATGGCGGCGAAGATGGGCGGCGGGCCGGGCACGAGCACATCGGCGACGATCCAGGCGGCGACCATGGCCACGGCGGACTTGGCGACCTGCAGGAACGGCCCCCGCCGCGGTGAACGGAACGTCAGGCTTTCGCGCGGGAGTCGCAGCGGGAGGCGCATGTGTCGAGCGTAGGCCGCCGGACCTCGAGTCGGCCGCGGACAGTGGCATCCCGCGCTGCCCGTGAGCGGAGCGAGGCGCACGATGCCGTCGCGGCCGGCATCACGTCGTCGCGCGGCCGCGGGCGGTGAGACGACGCTCGCGCATCGCCAGGAACAGGGGGAAGGTGAACGCGAAGGCCGTCAGCCCCGACAGCACGACGTACAGCCACGCGAATTTCATACCCAGGCGTCGCCCCTCCACGAGGATGAAGATGCTGCCGGCCACCGCAACCACCAGCAGATCGACGGTGATGGACGAGACCGCCGGGCCGCTGGAGACGAGGTCGCCCAGAAAGTCCACCATCTGCACGATGGCCAGGGCATTGAACGTCCAAGTCCCCACCAACCCCAGGATCGAGATCACGAGGAAGGCGAGGGCCAGCGGAGTCCAGTGCTTTCTGAGGTCAGCCATGGGCCGATCCTGGCCCGTGTGCGGCCCAGGATCCAGCCCCGCCGCGGTATCGGAGGTGCGCAGTAGCGTCGAAGAATGGATGCCACCCGCGCCTCGGCCTTGCTCGACGAGCTCGAGCGCGCCGTCGAGCGTCGGCTGCAGCACCTGACCGACGACGCCGAGAGTCTCCGTCACGATCGTGCGGACGCGACCGCCGACGACGAACACGACCCCGAAGGATCGACCTTGTCGGGGGAGTGGGCGCACGTGGACGCCCTCGCGCGCGCCGCGCGCGAAGAGCGGCGCGAGATCCGTGCGGCGCGGGAGCGCGTGGCATCCGGAACGTTCGGCGTCTGCGAGGTGTGCGGCCGGGGGATCGCGGACGCGCGGCTGGAGGCGCGTCCGACCGCGCGACGGTGCATCGCCTGCGCCGTCTGACGGCAGCGTGGCCGCGTAGGCTCGAGGGGTGGAACCGCTCCTGATCGCCCTGCTGCTGGCCAACGCCGTCTTCAATGTCGTCGTCTGGCCGCGGTTCTACCCGCGCATCGCGAATGACCCTCGGGCCCGAGACGCTGCGGGCAAGGCCACGGCGTTCCTCATCGTCCACACGGTGCTCATCGCGGTCGCCCTGCTCCTCGCTGTGGCCTCGGTCATCGGGGCGATCGCCGCGATGGTCTCCTGAGCCGCGGCTCGGGGCCTGCTGTAGAATAGATGCGCGGGTTCGCCCGCCGCACCTCGTGCATCTACCTACCGGACCGGCAAGGCGGCACCGCCCCCTGCTCCGGAGATCCTCATGCACCACCCCGCCCCGACCGTCGCGCAGCGCTCGCTGATCCACCACACGGGGTTCTGGTACTTCCCCGTCGCGTTCGTCGCGCGGCTGCCGTTCGCGATGATGACCGTCGGCGTGCTGGCGCTGGTCGTCGCGGTGCGCGGCTCCGTCGCCCTCGGCGGGCTCACCTCGGCTGCCGTCGGTATTGGCGTCGTCGTGGCGGGGCCGATCCTCGGGGATCTGGCCGACCGGTTCGGTCAGTCGCGGGTGCTCGTTCCGACGGGCCTGGCCAACGGCATCCTCCTCGCCCTGTTCCCGGTCGTCGTGGGCTCTCCCGCGACGGACGGCCTCGTGCTGGCCACCGCGGTGGCGATCGGTGTGACGGGGCCGCAGACTGCCGCGATGTCGCGAAGCCGTGTCATGGCGCTCATCGGTGCGCGCATCGCGCCCGATCGACGCGAGCGGACGTTCTCGCGCGCGATGGCCTACGAGTCGGCGGCCGACGAGACGGCCTTCGTCATCGGCCCGTTCGTCGTCGGTCTGCTCGCGGCCGTCATCGCCCCCTGGGCGCCGATCGCCGCGGCCGCCGCGCTCAGCTTCGTCTTCGTCACGGCCTTCGCCCTTCACCCGACCGGTCGTGTCGTGCCGGTGGCCTCCGCACGCGGGGCGATGGCGCCCGCCCGCGAGCTCGTGCGACCGCGCATGCTCATGCTCGTGGTGGCCGTCTTCGGCGTCGGCGCCTTCTTCGGCTCCACCCTGACGTCGTTGACGGCGTTCATGGAGGCGCGCGGCGCCCCCGAGGCGGGCGCTCTGCTGTACGGCGTCATGGGCGTCGGATCGGCGGTGCTCGCCCTCGCCGTGGTCCTGCTCCCGGCCCGGTTCTCACTGCGCTGGCGTCTGGTGGTGTTCGCTGTGCTGCTGTTCTCCTCGGCGGGCGCCTACTCGGTGGGCGGTTCGGTTCTGACGGTGACCGTCGTCCTGTGCCTCATGGGCATCGGGGTCGGACCGTCCCTGGTGACCCTGTTCAGTCTCGCCGGGCACCGCGCACCGGCCGGGCGCACCGCGACCACGATGACGCTGCTCGCTTCGGCGCTCACGTTGGCGCAGGCACTCTCTTCGGCGGTCACGGGCGCGGTGGCCGAGAGGGTGGCGGTCGAGACGGCGATGCTGTTTCCCGCCGGTGCCGCGCTCGTGGTGCTCGTGATGGCGGCGGTGAACGCGGCCCACGCGCCGCGATGGGACCGGGCGCCTCAGGCCTCGATCGGATAGCGGCGCCGCAGAATCATCCGCTGGCCGAGCGTCCACACCGTCGTCACGGTGAGGTAGAGGCCGGCGGCCAGCGGGGCCAGGAGCGCGACGATCGCCGTCGTGAAAGGCAGGATCGCGACCAGTCGTGCCGTCCACGCCGGCGTTTCCGGAACCTGCGGCGGACGCAGGAACCGGCGCGTCAGTTCGCTCGCTCCGGCGATGACGGTGACGACCGCGGCCACGAGCAGGAGAGTCGCGCCGTCCGCGGCACCAGTGGCCAGGGCCGAGAGGAGACTGGTGCCGAGGGGCACCCCGGCCAGCCGCTCGGTCAGGAGCGCGTTGGCGTGTCCGCCGACGGTGGGGTGCAGGAACACGGCGTACAGCAGCCCGACGACCGGCGCCTGGGCGAGAACGGGGAGGCACCCGGCGAACGGCGAGATCCCGGTGTCGCGGTAGAGCTGCATCGTCTCGCGCTGCAGGCGTTCGGGGTTCTTCGCCCATCGTTCCCGCAGGAGCCGGAGCCGGGGGGCCAGTCGCGCGCGATCCCGTTCGGCGCGAGCCTGAGACACGCCGACGGGGATGAGTGCCGCCCGGACCGTGAGCGTGACGAGCACGACGGCGAGAGCGGCGGCCGCAGAACCGGCCGCGGGGGAGAGGACAGCGGTCAGGGCCAGCAGGCCCTCGGTGGTGAGGTCGAGAAGAGCCGCGAGGGGCGGCAGAGCGAAGAGGTCCAAGGCGACGTCCGTTCGTGGAAGCGATCAGGGCTGATCGGCCACGCGGGGGCCCGGGCGCGCCGGCGTCGGCGCGGGGCTGGCTACGCGGCCGCGGCCGCGCGTCCGGGCGCTCGGGGTCGGGGGTGACCCGCGGCGTCAGGGTCGCTCTGTGCGAGGGGTGCGGAGGGATCGATGGGCCGCGTCGCTGTCGTGGGCGGCCGAGTCGTCGAAAGACCGAAGAACGCCATCGCGATCGCCGCGGTGAGCGCGACCGCGGCCGCCAGAGCGAGCACGAGGAGGGGCGTGGACGAGGATCCGTCCGCGGGAAGGAGGGCGATCTCGGCCGTGACGAGGAGGAGATTCACCGCGGCGAGCAGCGAGGCGATCATGTTCTCCTCACCCCCTGTCACCCGTCTATTTCCTCACCGTAGCAGGGGTGCGCTGACTACGCTGGCGGGCATGACGACTCTTGTGATCACCGTGGTGGGCGACGATCGGGCAGGACTCGTGGCATCCATCGCCGACATCGTCGACGCCCACGGGGGCAACTGGGAGACCAGTGAGATGGCGGAGCTGGCCGGCGCCTTCGCGGGGATCGTCGAGGTCTCGGTGGCGCCGGAGCGGGCCGATGATCTGCGGGGCGCTCTCGAGGCGGCCGCCGGAACTCTTCGGGTGGCGGTGCACGGTCCGGCCGGCGCGGCGCAGACCGCCACGCGTTCGGTGGTCCTCACCGTGATGGGGAACGACCGTCCCGGCATCGTCCGCGAGATCACGGGCGCGCTGCGTACCCGAGGGGCGAGCATCGAGCGGATGTCGACGCAGACGACGGATGCCGCGATGGCGGGCGGGCGACTGTTCGAGGCGACCGTGACGGCGACGCTCGCCGAGGGCGGAGAGCTCGACGAACTCGTGGAGGACGTTCAGCGTCTGGCGACCGAGATCCAGGTGGACGTCACGCTGAGCGAGTGAGGCGAGCGCGGGCGATCAGCCCGACGATCACGCGCCACCCGACGAGGAAGACCAGCAGCGTCACCGCCGCGACGATCACGAACGCCACCGCGACGCCCTGGCCGCTCACCGCGCGCAGGAGCATCCCCACCACTAGCGTCAGCCCCCACACGACCAGTCCCGTGCGCAAGGGGGCCAGGGGGCGTCGCCAGCCACGGCTGACGGCCCACCCCGCCAGTAGCCCGGTGACGAACGGCCAGGCCGTCATCAGCAGACCGGAGCCGCCCTCACCGAGGACGTCGCCGTCGTGCGTCGCCCGTCCGATCGCGGTGAACACCACGACGAGGACGACGTCGGCGAGCAGGGCGAGGAGGGCAGAGCGGCGAGAGGTCACCCTGCCATCCTGCCCGAGGCGGGTAGCGTGGGCGCGATGACGACACGTGTGCTGCTGATCGCCGACACTCACGTGCCGAAGAGGGCACGCGCTCTCCCGACGGCCGTGCGAGACGCGGCATCGCGCGCGGATGTGATCGTCCACGCCGGCGATTGGGTGGAGGAGTCGGTCCTCGACGAGCTGGAGGCTCTGGGGTCGGTACTGGGGGTGTGGGGTAACAACGACGGACCCGCACTGCGGGCCCGTCTGCCCGAGGTCGCGCGCGCCGAGATCGACGGTGTCCGCATCGCCGTCATCCATGAGACCGGGGCCGCCGCCGGACGGGAACGTCGGATGGATGCCGCCTTCCCCGACACCGATGTGCTGGTGTTCGGCCACAGCCACATCCCCTGGGACTCCACGACTCCCGCGGGACTGCGCCTGCTCAACCCGGGATCGCCCACCGACCGTCGCCGTCAGCCGGCGTGCACGATGATGCAGCTCACACTGGACGCCGGGGCGGTGCGGTCGCTCGATCTCGTCGAGGTCGAGCGCCGCTGACCGCCGACGTCACACGCGACGCGCAGCGGATGTCATCGGGCACTCGAACGGGTCGCGAGCGGCGAGGCCGACGCGGTTCAGGTACGCGATGACGATGCCGTAGGACTGCAGCAGCGTCGTCTCGACGTAGGGCACGTTCAGGGTCGCGCACTGCTCGCGCACGATCTCGCGCGCGCGGCTGAGGTACGGCCGCGGCATGTTGGGGAACAGGTGGTGCTCGATCTGGTAGTTGAGACCGCCCATGAGCCACGTCGCCCACCATCCGCCGGAGATGTTGCGCGACGTGCGGACCTGCTTGCTGAAGAAGTCCAGCTTGGCTCCGGGTGCGATGAGCGCCATGCCCTTGTGATTGGGGGCGAAGGAGGCCCCCATGTACACGCCGAAGACCGCCAGCTGCACGCCGAGGAAAGCGAAGGCCATCCCGATCGGCAGGAAGATGAACACCGGAGCGACGAAGACGGCGAAGCGCAGCGCGATCAGCCCGATCTCGGTCCAGCGTCCCTTGACCTCTCCGCGCGACAGCAGGTGGCGGATGGCCAGTGCGTGGAGGTTGAGGCCCTCGAGCGTCAAGAGTGGGAAGAACAGCCAGCCCTGTCGGAGGGTGATCCATCGGCGGAGTCCGCGAGCGGTGGCGGCATCCTCGTCGAGGAAGGAGATCGTGTCGATCTCGATGTCGGGGTCTTTGCCGACGCGGTTCGGGTTGGCGTGATGCCGAGTGTGCTTCGTGGCCCACCAGGACTGGCTCATGCCGACGATTCCGTTGCCGATCCACAGCGCCAGACGGTCGTTGGCACGTCCGGACGAGAGGATCTGCCGGTGATTGGCCTCGTGCGCGAGGAAGGCGACCTGGGTGAACAGGATGCCGAAGGCCGCGGCGATGAGGAGCTGGAACCAGCTGTCGCCGAGGAGGACGAAGCCCGTGATCGCTCCGCCGAAGCCGAGCGCGATCGCCGCGGCGACGAACGCATAGAAGACCGGGGTGCGGGCGAGCAGGCCGCTCTCACGGACGACCTGCGAGAGCTCCGTATAGGCCTTGGCGATCGGGGGGAATTCGGTGGTGCCGGAATACGTCTGTCGGACGGGACCGAGGCGGGACTCGGCGATGGTGGAGGCGATGAAGATGCTCCTCGCGATGATGACCGAAGTCGGGAGCCGGAGCGAATGCCCGGGCTATGGCCCACACTACGTCGATGCGTATGGGCCCACCGGTATACACGGGCATGCACGGGAGACTCACCGGAACCACTCATCGGATCCCCGCCGCGACGGGCCTCTCGAACGCGGCGAAGGCCGGGCGGTCGCCGAAGCGACCGACCCGGCCTTCGCTGAGGAGCGTGAGCTCAGAGGGGGCGGATGTTCGCCGCCTGCATGCCCTTGGGGCCCTGCTCGGCGTCGAATTCGACCTTCTGTGCTTCCTGCAGCTCCTTGAAGCCATTGCCCTGGATCGCGCTGAAGTGCGCGAACAGGTCGGCCGAGCCGTCGTCGGGTGCGATGAACCCGTAGCCCTTCTCGGAGTTGAACCATTTCACGGTGCCAGTGGCCATCGTGTTCTTCCTTTTTCTTTTCGGGCCGCAACTGCGACCGTGGGCGCCGCTCCGACGCATGCGGAGCGGACGGGGACGCCGCGCGACCGGGAGGGTCGTGCGAACGCGGTGGCCGTCGACGGCGGCGCGAGCCGCATCGACGGAATCATGGATGCCGAGATCTTCGCCGCGCGGACCCTGGGCTTCGAAGCCCTCGGGGACGGAGCCGACGAAACCGGCGTAGGCGGAGTCGGCCGTCGCGACGAAGACGTCGAGATCGGCCTGTCGCCACGACAGGGGCGGGGGGAGCAGAGCAGACACGCGGACTTTCCGCGACCCGGGGCCGACCGACGGGTCGATCCGAGCGGGTCGCGCGGAGATGAGGGGGGAATCGCATCGATGACGGCTCGGTGCCGCGCGCCCGGCATCTCAACGATGAGGCGGACGTCGATGAAGCAAGTCCCAGAACGAATACTCCACGGTAGCACGGATGTGTGCGCGGACCTATGGCTCCCTTTCAAGCGGCACCCCGGTGTGCACTGGGCAGATGGACTCCGACGACGCCTCCACGGACGATGAACGATGGATCGTTCTCGACGGTCGGCGATGGCGTCGCACCGATCCGGCTCTGAGCGACGACCTCGCCGCGCGACTGCGGTCACACCTCGGCCGGGCACGGGCGGCCGTGCGAACCGGCACGCGCGCGGGCGACGAGGCGGCCGTCGCGGCCGCGCGGCAGCGCGTCGGGCTGGCCAAGAACGGTCTCGGCGAGCGCGGTCCGCGGTGGTGGGAGGAGCCGGTGGACGCGAGGCTCGCGCGAGCACGCGACGCCGCGGACCGACTCGACCGGCTCGCGCCGCTCGGAGCAGAGCCCCGGCACGACGTCAACGGGTAGCCGCCGGCGGGACCGACCCTGTGGTCTGGAGGGGAAACCGGAAAGAGGAGGACCCATGTCCGACACCGTGTCCGAGCTCGACAAGCTCAACGAAATGCTCAAGAAGTTCCGCTTCGCCATGCTCACCACGCGGGCGGCGGAAGGTGATCTGCACGCGCACCCGCTGACCGTCCAGGAAACCGAATCCGATGGTGATCTCTGGTTCATCGTCGGGACGCACGCCTCCGCGGTCGAGCACGTTCGACGCGATCCCCAGGTCGGTCTGTCGTTCAGCTCGGACGGATTGTGGCTCTCGCTGGCCGGTGAGGCTCAGGTGGTCGACGATCCGGCGAAGCTCAAGGAGCTGTGGTCGACGACGGTCGAGGCGTGGTTCCCGGACGGGCCGGAGTCGCCCGGTGTGACCCTGCTGCGGGTCTCGGCTCTGAGCGGGGAGTACTGGGGGAGCGCGGGCGGTCGCATCGCCACCGCGGTGGCCCTGGTGACGTCGAAGGTCACGGGCGAGCGTCCTCGCGGAGAGAACGAGAAGTTCGACCTGCCCGACTGAGTCGAGGCGGCACGGACCGCCCCCGTGGTCACCCGCCCGACGGGTTGTCCACGGGGGCGTCGTCGTCGTCGGTGCCGTGGTCGATCTCGGGGAGGTCGGCGGTCTCGAGCTCGTCGGGCTGGTCGGCGGTGTCGGGGGTGTTGTCGGGTGTCGATGTCATGGCATCCACCCGACCAGCGCTCGCGCTTGTGCGCACCGGCCTTGTGCGAGAGCTCTCTCTGTGCAGGACGCAAGCCCCCGATCCGGGCCCGGGTGCGCTGAGACCATGACGGCATGGTTCGACCCCCTCGGCAGACGAAACCGTGCGCGTTCTGCGGCAGGCCCTTCACCGATCGCAAACGCTGGAGCGGCCGCGGCCAATGGGACGAGGTGCTGTACTGCTCTCGCGGGTGCCGGGCGGATGCCGCGCGACAGAGGCGGCGCGCATGAAGGCGGCACTGATCCTCGCCACTCAGCAGTTCGAGGAGCATCCCGCGTACGCCGACAGAGACGTGGCGGAGTTCTTCTTCATCGAGTCGGCGCCGCGCTTCGCGAAACTGCCGTATCACCGGCACAAGATCGTGCTGTTGGTTTCGGCGATGCGGCACACCGCCGCGCGGCTCGAGGCGGAGGGCCGCACGGTGCGGCGCGTCTGTCTCGGTGACGATCTGACCTTCGCGGCTGCGCTGTCACGACTGCTCACCGAGCACGGGGTCACGGAGCTGTCGTGGATGAGCGACCCCAATCGTCCGGTCGACGAGCGGATCGCGCGGATCTGCGCCGACCACGATGTCGACACCGAGATCCACTCCGACGCCCTCTTCCTGACACCGGAGGAGGAGGTGGACGAGTGGTTCGCCGATCACCCCACACCCCTCATGGAGGACTTCTATCGGTGGCAGCGCCGGCGCACCGGCATCCTGATGGACGGCCCGCGCCCCGCCGGACGTCGCTGGAACTTCGACGCCGAGAACCGCAAGCCGCTGCCGAAGAAGGGCATCGAGATCCCCCCGCTGCCGAACACGGAGCAGGACGAGATCACCGCCACCGTCATCGCCGAGGTCGATGCGCGCTTCTCGGGACACCCGGGGCGGGCGTCGGACTTCTGGCTCCCGGTCACTCCGGACGACGCGCGAGCCTGGCTCGGAGTCTTCGTCGCGCAACGTCTTGCGGATTTCGGTCGCTACGAGGACGCGATGAAGGCCGACGAGCCGTTCCTCTTCCACGCGGTGATCTCGCCGATGCTCAACATCGGACTCCTCACCGTCGACGAGGTCATCACCGCGGTCACGCGCACGCATGCCCCGTTGGCATCCGTCGAGGGGTTCGTGCGTCAGGTGATCGGCTGGCGAGAGTACATGCGCGGGATGTACCGGGCGCACCCGGAACTGGAGAAGGTGAACGCGCTGAACCTGGAACGACGCCTGGAGAAGTACTGGTACTCCGGGCGCCGGATGCCCGCAGACCTTCCCGTTCCGGTGCGCACGGTCCTCGAGCGCGTGCACCGATGGGGCTACGCGCATCACATCGAGCGGCTGATGGTGCTGGGCAACTGGTTCCTTCTTCAGGGCTATGCGCCCCGAGAGGTGAACGCCTGGTTCCTGGCGCTGTTCGTCGACGCCTACGACTGGGTCATGGTGCCCAACGTCATGGGGATGAGTCAGTACGCCGATGGCGGCTTCGTCGCGACCAAACCCTACGTCTCGGGCGGGGCGTATCTGCAGAAGATGGGGTCCTGGTGGCCCTCGGCCCAGGATGCCAAGGATTCGGTGTTCACCGATGCGTACTGGGCGTTCCTCGAGGAGCACGAAGACGTCCTCGCGGGCAACCATCGGCTGTCCCTCGCGCTCGCGCAGATGCGCAAACGGAGGGACGCCGACGGCTCTAGCTCTTGAGCTTGCGCAGCGCCGAGCCCTTGTGCGCCGCGGTGGCGTCGGTCTTCTCCGACTTCACGATGTACGCGGGGTCGTCCTCCGAGGCGGTGAACTTCTGTCCGTCGTGCTGGAAGTCCTTGGTCTTCTTCTCCACGACCTCGCCCTGGGTGCGGCCCTGCGAGGTGTCCCAGCTGACGCGGTCGCCCTTGGACAGATCCTTCGACATGGTGTGTTCCTCTCGTTCGGTCCCGCCATGCTCGCGAGCCGTCGGCGGTCGCTGCGGGGGATTGACAGACGCCGGACCGTAGGCGCTCGGGCCGGGATGCGCAACTGCTCGCCCGCGCGCGAAGGCCCGCGTAGCGTCGCACGCACCCCCACCGCGATGACAGGAGCGTCATGACCGAGCCCACCACCGCCAACAACGGAGCCCCCGTCGCCAGCGACGAGCACTCCCAGAGCGTCGGAGCCGATGGCTCCATCGCCCTCACCGACCACTACCTGATCGAGAAGCTGGCGCAGTTCAACCGGGAGCGTGTCCCGGAGCGCGTCGTCCACGCGAAAGGCGGTGGTGCGTTCGGCACGTTCCGCACCACCGGCGACGTCTCCGCCTACACGCGGGCGGCGCTGTTCCAGCCCGGCGTCGAGACCGAGATGCTCGCGCGGTTCTCGTCGGTCGCCGGTGAACAGGGCAGCCCCGACACCTGGCGCGACCCCCGCGGCTTCTCGTTGAAGTTCTACACGAGCGAGGGCAACTACGATCTCGTCGGCAACAACACCCCGGTGTTCTTCGTCAAGGACGGGATCAAGTTCCCGGACTTCATTCGTTCGCAGAAGCGCCTGCCCGGCAGCCACCTGCGGGACAACACGATGCAGTGGGACTTCTGGACCCTCTCGCCCGAGAGCGCGCACCAGGTGACCTGGCTCATGGGCGACCGCGGCATCCCGGCCTCGTGGCGGCACATGAACGGGTACGGGTCGCACACCTACCAGTGGATCAACGCGGACGGCGAGCGTTTCTGGGTGAAGTACCACTTCCACACCGACCAGGGCCACAAGACGCTGACCCAGGACGAGGCCGACCAGATCGCCGGCCAGGACGCCGACTTCCACATCCGCGACCTGTACGCCGCGATCGAGCGTCAAGAGTTCCCCACGTGGACGCTCAAGGTGCAGATCATGCCGTACGAGGATGCCAAGACCTACCGTTTCAACCCGTTCGATCTGACGAAGGTGTGGCCGCACAGCGACTACCCCGAGATCGAGGTCGGCACGATGGAGCTCAACCGCAACCCGGGCAACTACTTCGCCGAGATCGAACAGGCGGCGTTCGAGCCGTCGAACTTCGTTCCCGGGATCGACGGGAGCCCCGACAAGATGCTGCAGGCGCGCATCTTCAGCTACGCCGACGCGCACCGCTACCGCGTGGGCACCAACTACCAGCAGCTCCCGGTGAACCGTCCGCGCACAGAGGTGCACTCCTACTCGAAGGAGGGCGCCATGCGTTACGAGTACAACCCGCCGGAGGTACCCGTGTATGCGCCGAACTCGGTCGGTGGTCCCGCGGCCGATCCTCGTCGCGCGGGCGACGGCGGGTGGCAGAGCGACGGTGAGCTCGTGCGTTCGGCGGCGACGCTGCACCCCGAGGACGACGACTTCGGCCAGGCCGGAACACTCGTGCGCGAGGTGATGTCCGCGGCGGAGCGCGACCGTCTCGTCGAGACGATCGCCGGTCACGTCGGTGGCGTGACGCGCGCCGACGTCCGTGCGCGGGCGGTTCAGTACTGGAAGAACGTGGATGCCGAGGTCGGCTCGCGCGTCGAGGCGGCGCTGCCGCCGTTGGAGGGTTCGTCGTCCCCGGGGGAGCAGCTCAGCGAGCCCAACCCCGATGGCGATCTCGTGGGGCGCGACGTCGCCGGCCGCATCTGAGGCGACCACGGGGCGACCGCGCGGTCACAGTGCCGCGCGATCGCCCCGTGTCAGCCGGACGCGGGAGGCGAGGATGCCGACCACGAGCGCTCCCAGGCCGCCCGCGACCATGTCGCCGATGGTGTCGTCGTACGTGACGAAGATGCTGTCGGTGATGAAGCGATAGCCGAACCATTCGACCATCTCCCACACGGCGCTCAGCGCGAGCCCCGCCGTCGTCGCCACGACGATCGGCGTCCGTCGGCGGCCGGTGCGCGGCACGACGCCGGAATCGTCGAGGACGACGAGCGCCACGGCCGCCAGAACGCCGGTGCAGGCGGCGTGCACGACCAGATCCCAGCCCGTCCACGACCGGTAAAGGTCGAGCACGTTGCTGCCGGCCGCCACAATCACCGTCACGCACGTGAGCAGGTCCAGTCCCGCGCGCAGGCCCAGCATGCGAGAGAGCATGACCGCCGGCAGCGCCATGGAGAGCACCGCAGTATCGGTGGCGGGAAGAACGAACAGCGACACCAGCACGAGGAGGATCGCGGCGGCGCGCACGGCATCCGCGGTCCATTCCGCAGCCGTGCGCGGAGGTCGCTTCAGGTTCGCGTAGAGCGCGCCGATCATCGCTCTCCCGCCGACGGGATCCGTACGACCGCCTGGACGGGGAGGTGATCGGAGGGCCAACTCGTCCCCGTGGGCCGCGGGTCGATGCCGACGGCTCGCACGCCGACATCGGGCGTCGCCAGGATCGCATCGATGCGGCGCGCGCCGAGTTTCGCTCGACGGTAGTTGTTGAAGGTGCCCCACTCCGCCGTCCGGCGCACCGGCGCATAAGACCACGTGTCGATGAGGCGTCCGCCGGTGAACATCGCGGCCAGCTCCCCCGAGCGAACCGGGGCGTTGACGTCGGCGGTGAACAGCACGGGCAGGCTCTCCCCGGCCACGACCTCCGCCAACCACCGTGCCGATCGCCGACGGGCGCGCGCGGAGAAGGCGTCGAAATGACTGTTGATGAACACGAACGGCGCGCCCGTGGCGAGGTCACGCAGACGCGCGGTCACGGCGATTCGCGGGATGGTGTTGCCCCACCCCGTGGACCCGTCCACCGCGGGGGTGCCCGACAGGGCGACCTGCGTCCAATCCATGAGCTCGAGGCGATCGCGGTCGTAGAAGATCGGGGTGCCCTCGCCGCCGCGGTCCCGCCCGCGGCCCAGGCCGACCCGCCCGTACGACGAGCCCAGCGAGTCCTGCACCCAGCGCGCCTGGTCCGGCAACGCCTCCTGCGACCCGAGGACGTGGGGCCTGTTCGCACCCAGGAACACGCGCAGCCGTTGTTTCCGAAGGGCCCACCGGTCCTCGGGAGGCCAGGTGATCCGTTCGAACCGACGACGGATGTTGAAACTCATCACGTGCAGATCGGGCGCTTCGACGTTCGGGAACAGCACCGCGCCCATCAGCGGGCACGGCCCAGTCGTCGCGCCCACCGCAGCGGCGGGATCTCGCGCGGCCAGTGCGCGAACACCGTCCCCATGCCGCGCGAAAAGCTCGTGGCGAACCGGCGCGGCCGAACCGTGCGCGAGGAGACGCGCATCTGCTGGCGTCCGGCGACAATGCGGATGCGGTGGCGCTCGCCCAGGTGGAACGCCAGATCGAGATCGTCGTGCAGGTCGGGGTCCAAGTGAACCTGGTCGCGGACGCTCACCCACGCGCGGCGGCGGAAGGCCATGTTCGACCCCCACAGCGGGGCGTGGCCCAGCGCCGGGAACGCGAAGGCGGTGTAGGTGCCCAGGAACGCCCACGCCAGGGGACGACGCTGTGCTTCGGGACCGTCATGGAAGACGGCGCCGGCGGTGACGGCATCCACCGCCGGATCGGCGAGCGCCTCCACCATGCTGGCGATCCACCCCGGCGCCGGCAGACTGTCGGCGTCGAGCCGGAGGATGAGGTCGCCGCGCGCGGCGTCGTAGCCTGCGGCGGCCGCAGCGGGGATGCCGCGCTCGCCGCAGAACACCACGCGGGCGCCCGCGTCCCGGGCGACGTCGCCGCTGTCGTCGGTCGAGGCGTTGTCGACCACGACGATCTCATCCGCGGGGCGGTGCTGTGCGGCGAGCGCCTCGAGGCACGCGGCAAGGGGGACGGCGTCGTCGCGGACGGGGATGACGACCGAGACGGTGGGCTCTATGGGCACGGAACCTCCAGGGAAGCGGTCCTGCCACGCTATCGAGGCCCGTGCGCCACCCGGGGGCGCCTTGCGCTCTGCGTACCCTGGATGACATGGCATCCGTCCTCAACGTCTCGGCGTACCTGTTCACGCGCATCGACGAGCCGCACGCGCTCCGCCCGGTGCTGCGCGAGCGCGCCGCGGCCGCGGCGCTGCGGGGCACGATCCTGCTCGCCGAAGAAGGCATCAACCTCTTCCTCGCCGGCGACGCCGACGCCCTTCGTTCCTTCCTCGACGCGCTCCGCTCCGATCCGCGCTTCGCCGCACTCGCGACGAAGGAGAGCTGGTCGGATGCCGTGCCCTTCGGCAGGCTCCTGGTCAAGGTCAAGCGCGAGATCATCCGCATGGATCGTCCCGAGGTGCGCCCTCAGGACGGTCGCGCCCCCGCGGTGTCCCCGGCGACGTTGCGCCGGTGGCTCGACCGCGGTGCCGATGACGACGGCCGCGAGGTGGTGCTCGTCGACACCCGCAACGCCTTCGAGGTCGACTACGGCACCTTCACCGGCGCCCGTGACTGGCGCATCGAGCGCTTCACCCAGTTCCCGGATGCCGCGACCTCCCATCGTGCCGAACTCGACGGCAAGACCGTGGTGAGCTTTTGCACGGGTGGCATCCGCTGCGAGAAGGCGGCGATCTACCTCCGGCATCAGGGATTGGACGCGTACCAGCTCGACGGCGGCATCCTGGGCTGGTTCGCGGAGCACGGCGACGCGCACTGGGACGGCGACTGCTTCGTCTTCGACGAGCGCGAGGCCCTCGACCCGGCGCTGGCTGCGCGCACCGAGGTCGCCACCGTCAGCGGGGAGGCCCGGTCGTGACCGCCTTGACCGACGGCGCCGTCCTCCGCCCCGCCCGTCCCGGCGACGAGGCGGGAATCCTCGCCTGCATCCAGGCCCTCGCCGACTACGAGCGGGAACCGGATGCCGTCGACAACACCGTGGAGATGCTCAGCGCCGCGCTGTTCGGTGAAGACCCTCGTGCCTTCGCGTTCGTGGTGGCCGGGGAGGACGGGGAGGTGCGGGCGATCGCGATCTGGTTCCTCACCTACTCCACGTGGACCGGAAAGCACGGCATCTGGCTCGAAGACCTGTACGTGCACGAGCGATACCGCTCGAACGGCTACGGGGTGGCGCTGCTGTCGGCGCTCGCCGCGGAGTGCCTCACGCGGGGGTACCCGCGCCTGGAGTGGACGGTGCTGGACTGGAACGAGCCGGCGATCGGCTTCTACCGTGCGCTGGGCGCCGAGGCGATGGAGGAGTGGACGACCCGCCGAGTCACCGGCGCGGCGCTGGAGGCGCTGGCTCAGCGCTGACCCCGACCCTGCAGCACGGCTTCCGCAGCCCGCTGCCCGGAGACCAGCGCGCCCTGGATCGACGCGGTGTCGCGATGGTCGCCCGCGACGTACCGCCCGTCGCCCAGGCGGACCGGACGCCGCAGCCGAAGCGGCGGGTCCTGCGCCGGGAGCGCTGCGGCGATGTCGTCGCGCCGCAGGAGCCGCCAAGGTCGAGCGTCGGTTCCCCACAGCTCGGTGAGCTGCCGGCGGACGTCCGCCTCGGTCGCCTCGCTCGGCAGGACGACGGTCGCCTCGACGAGGTGTTGTCCGCGAGGGGCGTAGGTGGGGGCGGTGTTCGAGACGATCGCGGAGTGCACGATGGGCCCGCGCCGCAGGCCGTCCACGCGCAGCGCAGCATCGTCGTTGTGCCGCTCGTCGGTGGCGAACCACCACGTCTGGAGCCCGCGGGCGCGGGGGAGGGGCACGTCCAGACCGGGGGTGAGCCCGGTGGCGACGACGACGTCGCGGGACTCGATGGCATCCGCCCCGTCGACCTCGACGCGCCACCCGGGTCCGTGCCGGCGCGTGGCGGTGACGCGATGGGAGAGGCGGATGCCGGCCCCCGCGCGCCGTGCGGTGTCGGCCAGCTGCGCGGGGAGGGCGCCGATCCCGGCGGCCGGCACTCCGGGAGCCCCGAGCGCGAAGCTGCGAACGAGCAGGCGGACGAAGGTGTCGGAGGATTTCTGCCGGTCGTCGGCGAGGACACCCGCGAGGAACGGCTCCAGCACGCTCTCGCGCAGGGGCCCGCGCAGCCCCGCCCGGTCCCACGCTTCGGCGAGCCGGCGATCGGGTCCACGTTTCACGGCGCGGGCATTCGCCAGGACGGGCAGGGCCCATCGGGCGAGCGGGAGGAGGTCGGCGGGGCGGACGAGCCCGCTGGCGAGCGCCCCCGGGACCGTCGCGGGCGAGCGCACGGGGTGGGCGATGCGTGCCACGCCGTCCTCGAGCCGCACGCCGAGGGCGACAGGGAATCGCCGGAGCGCCAGCGCGCCGACATCGACCCACCGCCGCACCGCCGGATACGCGGGGTTGAGCACGTGGAAGCCGCGGTCGAGCCGGAACCCCTCCACGACGTCCGTGCGCTCCCGCCCGCCGACCGAATCGTCCGCCTCGAGGACGACGACATCGCGTCCCGCTTCGGCAAGGCGTGTTGCGCACCGCAATCCGGCCAGCCCCGCCCCGATCACCACGACGTCGTATCCGCTCACCGTTCGAGCGTAGGCATCCCCGAAGGGCGCGAGCCGGGGCTTGCGCGCTTCACGCCTCGTTCATCAGCGCCGCCCGCGCGAGGTCGAGCGCATCGGATGCCTCGACACCGAGATCGTGCATCGCGCGGGCGAACGTCGCCGCGGCTTCGACGGCGCGGGCGCGCGTGGCATCCGTGCCCGCGGACACGAACGTGCCGGCACGACCGCGGGTCTCGACGAAGCGCGCCTCTTCCAGCTCCTTGTAGACGCGCGCCACGGTGTTCGCCGCCAGACCCAGATCCGTGGCCAGTGCGCGCACCGGCGGCAGGCGCGTGCCCGTGGGAAGGGTGCCGTCGTCGATCAGGGCGATGATCTGCGCGCGCACCTGCGCGAACGGCGGTGTCGTCGAAGAGGCGTCCAGACGGATGTCCATGGTGCCGCCACCGTATCAACCGCCCGGTCCCGCCCCGGGAACGATGAGGGCCCGGATGCCATGGCATCCGGGCCGCGCTGTCGTGACTCAGGCGGTCGCGTCCTCGCGCTTGGGCAGCACCCAGCCGGGGCGTACGAAGTGGCACGTGTAGCCGTTGGGGATGCGCAGGAGGTAGTCCTGGTGCTCGGGCTCGGCCTCCCAGAAGGGCGCCTCGGGCTCGATCGTCGTGACGACCTTCGCGGGCCAGATCCCCGACGCGTCGACATCGGCGATGGTGTCGCGCGCGACCTGCTCCTGCTCCGGGGAGAGCGGGAAGATCGCCGAGCGGTAGCTCGTGCCGATGTCGTTGCCCTGACGGTTCAGGGTCGAGGGGTCGTGGATCTGGAAGAAGAACGCGAGGATGTCGCGATACGACGTCTTCGCCGGGTCGAAGACGATCTCGACGGCCTCGGCGTGACCCGGGTGATTGCGGTACGTCGCGTGGTCGTTCTGTCCGCCGGTGTAGCCGACGCGCGTGTCGAGCACGCCCGGCTGGCGACGGATGAGGTCCTCGACGCCCCAGAAGCAGCCGCCGGCGAGGACGGCGGTCTCGGTGCCGGGGCGGCGAGTGATCTCGCCGGTGTCGGTGGGTCCGCTGGTCATGGTGTCGCTCCTTTTGCGATCGCGGTGGGAGAAGAAGGAGAAGAGGTTCACGAGGCGCGGCTCTCGCGGAAGAGCGCCAGGTAGGCCCCGTAGCCCTGGGCTTCGAGTTCGTGAACGGGCACGAACCGCAGAGCGGCCGAATTCATGCAGTATCTCAGCCCGCCGGCCTGCCGGGGGCCGTCGTCGAACACGTGGCCGAGGTGGCTGTCCGCCCCGCTCGAGCGCACCTCGGTGCGCGTCATCCACAGCGTCCGGTCGGTCTTCTCGACGACGGCGTCGGCGTCGATGGGCTTGGTGAAGCTCGGCCAGCCCGACCCGCTGTCGAACTTGTCGGTGGAGGAGAACAGCGGCTGCCCCGACACGACGTCGACGTAGATCCCTGCCTCGTGGTTGTCCCAGTACTCGTTGCGGAACGGCGGCTCGGTCGCGTCGTCCTGCGTGACGGCGAACTGGCGGTCGGTCAGGCGTCCCAGCGCCTCCGACGTCTTGCGGTACTCCGTGGTCACGGTGTGATCCTTTCGCCTGCGATGCCCGGTTCAGGCATCACCGAGGAGAACGCACGTCGCGCCGAATTTGGTCCCGCGGGGCTGGGAGCGAGCTGTGAGTTATCGGAGGTCCCGGATGCCGAGGGCAACCCCCGCATCCGACACATGGGCGCTCACTAACGTGGCGCCTCGACACCCTCAGGAGGACACATGCCCCGCACGATCGTCATCACCGGAGCCAGCGACGGAATCGGTGCAGCCGCGGCCCGCCAGCTGCAGGAGATCGGCGAGGAGGTCGTCGTGGTCGGTCGGAATCCCGAGAAGACCCGTCGCGTCGCCGACGCTCTCGGCGCGCGCTCCTTCGTCGCCGACTTCTCCGACCTCGCGCAGGTGCGCGATCTCGCGGCCTCCCTGCGGGCGGAGTTCCCGCGGATCGACGTCCTGGCCAACAACGCCGGCGGGATCTTCGACGAGCGAACACTCACGGTCGACGGATTCGAACTCACGTTCCAGGTCAACCACCTGGCTCCGTTCCTGCTCACCCACCTTCTGCGCGAGACGTTGGTGGCATCCCGTGCGTCGGTCATCCAGACCTCCAGCGCCGCGGCTCGCCTGTTCTCCCGATTCGACATCGACGACCTCCAGGGCGAGCGCCGCTACTCCGCTTCCGCCGCGTACGGCAACGCCAAGCTCGCGAACATCCTGTTCACGAAAGAGCTGCACCGGCGCTTCGGTGACGCGGGCCTCTCCGCCGTCGCGTTCCACCCGGGGGTGATCGCGTCGAGCTTCGGATCGACCTCGAGCGGCTCGTGGAAATTCCTCTACGGCGGGCCGTTAGCCGAACGCTTCATGACCTCGACCGACGTGGGCGGCGCCCGGCTCACGTGGCTCGCACTGGGCAAGCCGCGAGTGGACTGGCATCCGGGCGGCTTCTACGCCAACAACAAGCCCGCGAAGACGAGCCGGCGCGCCGACGATCCGGCCCTCGCGCGCCTGCTGTGGGACCGCAGCAGCGAACTCGTCGGGGTGGCGCCCTAGGACGTCCCGTCTGCGCGTCGGTCGTCGAGAGACGTCACCGCACGCCCGCGCGGGGCGGCTCCACGGTCCACCCGAGGCGCTCGAGCGCGGTGTGCAGACGGCGAGCCTGCGCCCAGGCGATCTCTGCCGAAACGTCGGAGTAGACGTCGATCGCGAACGGGGGCGGGTCGGCGAACTTCGGAATCTCCACCTCTGCCCACGCGTGCGGCGCCAGCCAGACGCGCGGGTACGGCGTGCCCGGATCCTCGACGCCCCCGTCCGCGGCAAAAGCGATGACGTCGAGCGCGTCGATCTTCGCGATGGGCATGTCGACGACGAGAGTCACGGCGTGGAGCTTTTCGGTCATCGGGCACCTCCCGGGTTCATCCTCACACGTGCCACGCGCATCGGGGCGGACGACGAGCGACCCGCGCTGGGGGAGAGCTGTCGAGTCCGCCCCCCCCTGGCGCACTCGGGGCTAGCCTCGACCCATGCGTTCCCCTCGTGACGAGCTCCGCGTCCTCGTCGACGATGCCACGGGGGAGATGTTCGCCGAGCTGCGCGCCCTTCCCATCGACGGCGACGCGCGCGACGCCGCGGTGCTCATCCTCTTCGGTGCCCTGGATGCCGCGCCCAGCTCCCACGTGTCGGCGTCCGTGCCGTCCGCGCTCGACGTCCTCCTCCTCGCGCGGGCCGACACCCTGCGGGCTCACCCGGGACAAGTGGCCTTCCCCGGCGGCCGGGTCGACCCGGGCGATGCCGACGCGGCGGCGGCGGCGCTCCGCGAGGCGAAGGAAGAGACCGGTCTCGACCCCGGGGGAGTGAGCGTCATCGGGACGCTGCCCCGCGTGCCGCTCGCGTACTCGCGGCACCTCGTGACCCCCGTGGTCGGGTGGTGGGATCGACCGACGCCGGTACGCGCCGTCGATGCCGCCGAATCGACGGCGGTCTTCCGCGTTCCGGTCGCGGATCTCCTCGATCCGCAACGGCGCGGAGTGACGACGATCCGCCGCGAGGGCCGCCTCTGGCGCGGGCCGGCCTTCGTCGTGTCCCACGCGACCGGCTCCCACGTCGTCTGGGGCTTCACGGCGATGCTGCTCGACGGCATGTTCGATCGCCTGGGGTGGACCGAGCCCTGGGATCGCACGCGCGAGGTCGCGCTTCCCCGGACGGCGATGGCGACCCCGCGCCCGTCGATCGCCTAGCCGTTTCCCCGTCGTTCGTCATCCCGCACGCACGCGCCGTCCGGGGTCGCTAGCGTGGGGGTCGTGACTGCTCCCGTTGACCCCACCACCACGTCCGCCTGGACCCGTCTCACGGCTCTTCGCGAGGGCTTCGATCCCGATCTGCGCGGGTGGTTCGCCGCAGACCCGGGTCGCGTCGACAGCCTCACGCGCTCCGTCGGCGACCTGCACGTCGACCTGTCGAAGAACCTGGTGACGCCCGAGATCTTCGAGGCGCTGGTCGCGCTCGCCGACGAGACCGGCGTGCGCGAGCGGTTCGCCGAGATGCTGCGGGGTGTCCACCTCAACACGTCCGAGGACCGCGCGGTCCTGCACACCGCGTTGCGTCGTCCTGCAGGCGTCACGCCCGCGCTGCAGGTCGACGGTCAAGACGTCGATCACGACGTCCAGGCCGTCCTTTCCGCCATGTCCGAATTCTCCGACCGTGTGCGCAGCGGCGAGTGGCAGGGGGTGACCGGCAGGAAGGTCACGCACGTCGTCAACATCGGTATCGGCGGCTCCGACCTCGGCCCCGTGATGGTCTACGAGGCGCTCAAGCCTCTCGCGGATGCCGGCATTCAGGCTCGTTTCGTCAGCAACATCGATCCCACCGACATCGCCGAGAAGACCGCCGACCTCGATCCCGAGACGACGCTCTTCATCGTCGCCTCGAAGACCTTCACGACGCTGGAGACGCTGACCAATGCCCGCCTCGCCCGCGATTGGCTGTGGGCCGGCCTCGCCGGATCCGGCGCGATCGACGACAGCGACGCTGCCCGCGTCGACGCCGTCGCGCACCACTTCGTCGCGGTGTCGACCGCGCTCGACAAGGTCGAGGCCTTCGGGATCGACCCGGCGAACGCCTTCGGCTTCTGGGACTGGGTGGGTGGTCGCTACTCGGTCGACTCGGCGATCGGGCTCTCGCTGATGATCGCCTTCGGCCCGGACGCGTTCCGCGAGCTCCTGGCAGGATTCCACACCGTCGACGTGCACGTCGCCACGACTCCGGTCGAGCGGAACGTCCCCGTCCTGATGGGACTGCTGAACGTCTGGTACACCAACTTCCTCGGCGCGCAGTCGCATGCCGTCCTTCCGTACGCCCAGCAGCTGAGCCGCTTCGCGGCGTATCTGCAGCAGCTCACGATGGAATCGAACGGCAAGTCCGTCCGCTGGGACGGCTCGCCCGTCACCACCGACACGGGAGAGATCTTCTGGGGGGAGCCGGGAACGAACGGCCAGCACGCCTTCTATCAGCTCATCCACCAGGGCACGCGCTTGATCCCCGCGGACTTCATCGCATTCGTCAATCCCGCCTACCCCCTGGCCGATGACGGCCGCGATGTTCACGGTCTGTTCCTGGCGAACTTCCTCGCTCAGACGAAGGCACTGGCTTTCGGCAAGACCGCAGAAGAGGTCGAGGCCGAGGGAACGACCGGTGCACTGGTGGCGGCCCGCACCTTCCCCGGGAACCGTCCGACCACTTCCCTCTTCGCCCCCGCGTTGACCCCTTCGGTTCTCGGCCAGCTCATCGCCCTGTACGAGCACATCACGTTCACGCAGGGCACGATCTGGGGGATCAACTCGTTCGACCAGTGGGGTGTCGAGCTCGGCAAGCAGCTCGCGCTGCAGATCGCGCCGGCCATCGAGGGCGACGACGACGCACTCGCCGCTCAGGATGCCTCGACCGCGGCGCTGCTGCAGTACTACCGCGCACACCGGTCGTAACCGCCCCGGGCCGCGAGGCCCTGCACGGATCCACGACGAACGGGTCGATTCGGGAGATTCCCGGATCGGCCCGTTCGCCTTCCCGGCGGGCCCGGACAGCTCGTGACGAGGCGCCGGTGTCGAACGCGGGCGCCCGGGGCGAGAACCCGTGGTCGGCGAGGCTGTGAAGTCGTTCCGTGCACCGTCCGCGTGGCGCGCGCGCCGCCGACGAGGGCCCGTGCGGGGGGCGAGGTCGCTGGCCCGCCATGCACGGAACGCCCAGGTAACGAAGAGATAACGCTCAGAACGGTCGCGCACACTCGGGGGCTTGTGTCGACCCGACGACACCGTTCCGTGCTCGTACCCGGCGAGCTGCGTCGATCCGAAAGACCTTTCTCTTGCTGCGTTCCGATCTCAAGCTCAACCACGTCCACCGCGCGCGACGGACGATCGTCACCGCCGCGACCTGCGCGGGCGTCGCCCTCGGGCTCGTCGCCACCACGGGGGTGGCGGCCGCGCCCCTGTCGGCGCCCGGTGCCCTGGCATCCCCGTCTTCCGTCCCCGCCGTCAGCATGATGAACGCGACGTTCGATGGCGTCACGGCCGATGCCGACGCTGCGCTGACGCGCGCGCAGGAGACGCTGGCGGATGCCACGACCGTGCGCGCCGACATCGAGGCCGCCGGTCTGCCCCTCGCCGTCGGGGACACGTCCGTCGACACCGCCGCCCTCGAGGCGGCAACGGACCGTCTGTCCTCGACCGACCTCATGCCGGTGCTCCTCGTGCCCGCGCTCAGTCAGAACGCCGCGAGCGAGTCCGAGCGCGTCGCGGAGCGCGTCGCCGTCCTGCGGGGGAGCCTGGACGATGCCGTCGCGGCGAAGGCGGCGGCGGATGCCGCGGCCGAGGCGCAGCGACAGGCCGAGGCGGCCGCGGCGGCCGAGGCGCAGCGTCAGAAAGAAGCCGCCGAGGCGCTCGCGCGGGTCAACACACCCGCCGGCGCCAAGGAGTACGCCGCCACTCTCGCGGCGGAGCGATACGGCTGGGGTGCCGACCAGTTCTCGTGCCTCGAGTCGTTGTGGACCAAGGAGTCCGGCTGGGACTACCAGGCCTACAACCCCAGCGGAGCGACGGGAATCCCGCAGTCGCTCCCCGGCAGCAAGATGGCGACGTTCGGCGACGACTGGCAGACCAACGCCGCTACGCAGATCGCCTGGGGTCTGGACTACATCTCGCGGGCCTACGGCGCTCCGTGCAGCGCGTGGGGTCACTCTCAGGCAGTCAACTGGTATTGACGTCTCCTGGCGGCGGATTCCCAGCCGCGCCTCGCGCCTGGCGATATATCGTTGTATATCGCTGGACCCATCCGGGGTCCGATTCAGGAGGTCATCATGAGTGGTTCGTTCCTGGGAGACGCCTTCGGCCCGCGCGGCGGTTCCGCCGGTCAGGGGTGGCCGATGTCCAACATCCTCGACGCAATGGAGCAGCTGCGCGCGCAGTTCGAGCAGAAGACGTCGGGTGGCTCGCGAATGAACAAGGGCGACGTGCGGTCCGCGGTGCTTTCGCTCCTGCTCGAGCAGCCGATGCACGGGTACCAGATCATCCGCGAGATCGAGGAGCGCAGCGGCGGAACGTGGAAGCCGAGCCCCGGTTCGGTCTACCCCACCCTGCAGTTGCTCACCGACGAGGGTCTCGTGCGCGCCGAGGAGTCCGGCGGTCGCAAGACCTACTCGCTCACGGAGGAGGGCCGCGCCGCCGCCGGTGACGAGACCACCGAGCGCACGGCGCCGTGGGAGTCGGCCGGTTCCCGCGACAGCGGTCGCATGACCGCTCTTCCCAAGGCGGGCGTCGAGCTGGCGCAAGCCGCCGCGCAGGTGGCTCGCACGGGAGACAAGGAGCAGGTCGCGAAGGCCGTCGAGATCCTCGACGAGGCGCGCCGTAAGCTCTACTCCATCCTCGCCCAGAGCTGAGGGGTGCTCGAACCTCGCGGTGGTCGTGGGGTCCTCGGCATCCTGGAGATCCGATGACCGACGACGCCCTCATGCGCGCCCGTTACCGGCGCATCACGCGCTTCGCCGCGCGGTATCTCGTGCAGGCCTGGTGGTACGAGCTGTTCCTGCCCCGGTTCGGTCTCGAGCGTGTGTCCGCTCGAGGCCGGACCCGGCGTCTGCAGATCATCGCCCGCCGCTTTCACGCGCTGGCCGTCGACCTCGGCGGTCTGATGATCAAGGTCGGGCAGTTCATGTCGTCACGGCTCGATGTCCTGCCGCCGGTCATCACGAAGGAGCTCGAAGGGCTGCAGGACGAAGTCCCGTCGGTTCCCTTCGCGCTGATGCGGGAGCGGGCCGAAGAAGAGCTCGGGATGCCGCTGGAGCGCGCATTCACGTGGGTCGACGAACGACCCCTCGCGGCCGCGTCGCTCGGACAGGCGCATCGGGCGATCCTCACCGAGGCCCTCGCCGAGGACACCGGGCTTCGTGAGGTCGTCGTCAAGATCCAGCGTCCCGGCATCGACCGGATCGTCGACGTCGACCTGCGCGCTCTGCGGAAGGTCGGCGGCTGGCTGAGCCGCGTCGCGCTCGTGCGCGATCGGGTCGACATGCCGGCGCTCGTGGAGGAGTTCGCCGCAACGAGTCTCGAAGAGATCGACTATCTGCACGAGGCCGCCAATTCCGAGCGGTTCGCCGAGGATTTCGGCGGCGAAGGGGGACTCGCGGTTCCCGCGGTCGTGTGGGAGCGGACGACGCGACGTCTCCTCACCCTGCAAGACGTCACCGCGATCAAGATCAACGACGTCGACGCCCTGCGCGCGGCCGGTATCGATCCGGCCGAGGTCGCGTCGCGATTCGCCGCGGTGATGTTCGACCAGCTTTTCGACGACGGGTTCTTCCACGCCGACCCGCACCCGGGGAACGTTTTCGTGACACCGGTGACGGACACCACGGATGCCGGCTCCCCGGCGTGGCGATTCACCTTCATCGATTTCGGGATGATGGGAGAAGTGCCGCCGAACCTCCGGCGGGGCCTGCGTCGCGTCCTGATCGCGGCCGCCTCGCGTGACGGGAAAGGACTCGTCGACGGCATCCGGGACGTGGGCGTTCTGCTTCCCTCGGCGGATACGGTGCAGCTCGAACGCGCGATGACGCAGCTCTTCGCCCGCTTCGGCGGGATGGGATTCGCCGAACTGCAGGAGGTGGACCCGCGGGAGTTCCGCGCGTTCGCGGTCGAGTTCGGCGACGTCGTACGGGCGCTTCCGTTCCAGTTGCCGGAGAACTTCCTTCTCATCGTGCGTGCCATGTCGCTCACGAGCGGAATGTGCAGCGCCCTGGACCCGGCGTTCAACATCTGGGATGCGGTCGAACCCTACGCTCAGCGGCTCATCCGGGAGGAGAGCGGCAACACCGTCCAGGCGCTGGCGCGCGAGGCGGCGTCGGTTGCTGCGCTGACGGCGCGTCTTCCGCGGCGCCTCGACGCCCTCATCGACCGGGTGGAAGAGGGCGGGGTCTCCGCCCAGGTGCCTCGGGTGGAGCGTCGCCTGCGCGATCTCGAGCGCATGGTCCGACGCGTCGTCTCCGCGGTTCTGTTCACGGGACTGCTTGTCGGCGGCATCCTGCTGCAGGCGGAGCAGGCGCACTTCGGTGCAGTTCTGATGATCCTCTCCCTCGGGCCCCTCGCCCATGCGCTCCTGGCCGGGGTGATCGCGCGACGCAGCGGCGGGTGACGATCGTGGCGATGGCGGGGGAGCGGACGCCGCGAGATCCGCGACGCCCGACGACGAAGCGCCGTACCGGAGATCCGGCACGGCGCTTCGTCGTTTTGTGAGGGGGAGGTCAGTACCAGCCGACCGACTGCGAGTGTCCCCAGGCGCTGCACGGGCTGCCGTAGCGGCCCGAGATGTAGCCCAGACCCCAGGAGATCTGGGTCGCGGCGTTGGTCTCCCAGTCGGCGCCCGCGGACGACATCTTGCTGCCGGGCAGGGCCTGCGGGATGCCGAAGGCGCCGCTGCTGGAGTTGTAGGCGCGGTAGTTCCAGCCCGACTCCTTGTTCCACAGCGACACCAGGCACGAGAACTGGTCGTCGCCCCAGCCGAAGCCGGCGAGCATCCCTCGTGCCGTCGCCTGTGCGCCCCCGGGGCTGTTGTCTCCCGAGCCGCCGCCCGCGGGGGCGACCGGCCGGGGGGCGGGCGCGGACGAGGACCCACCCGATGACGACGTCGAGCGCGCCGCAGCAGCTTCGGCCTCGGCCTTGGCCTTGGCCGCAGCCTCGGCTTCCTGACGGGCCTTCTCCGCGGCTTCCTCGGCCTGCTTCTTGGCGACCGCCGCGTCGAGGCTTCCCCGCAGCTCGGCGACGCGCTGATCGACGGTGGACGCGGCCTCGGTCACCTGGTCGGTCAGCTCCGGCAGGAACGTGGCCGGCAGCGACTGAGCGTCGGCGAGCCGTTCGGTGGCCTCGGTGAGAGCGGAGGTGTCGACGGTGGCCGGCTGGCCGATGTCCAGACCAGAGGCTGCGATGTCGTTCTGCACGGACGTCGCCGCCGCGGCGGTGGTCTCCGCGGCGGAGACGGCGGCGCGTGCTGCGAGGGACTCCGGGGCGGCGGACGTCGTCGATGTGCTGTAGGCGGCCAAGCGGAACGAGGCCGACGAGAGGTCGGGGGAAGAGGCGGATGCCAAGGGCGCGGTGCCGGACAGGGCGGCGGTCGTCAGAACACCGATCGTGAGGAGCCCGGCGGTGAGGGCCGGGCGGCGACGTGCCCGGCGGGAGGCCAGACGACGGTCGCGGCGGGCGGAGGGAATCGTCGAATCAGAGTGCATAGAACCGGTTTCGTATCGGGGGGACGGCACGGGTATCGCACGTCCGACCCGCGTGAAGCGGGCACGAAACGGGGAGCCTGGCACGTGTTTCTGGATGCAACCTGGGCGGGCGGGGCGTGAACTGCCGAGGAGAAACGCTGATGAGCGGCGCATCGGGTTCAGCTCCCGGGACGCCCGGGGCCCGCGGATGCGGAGCGGCGAGCGGCCGGAACGGCCCGCCCCGGGGTTCCGGCTCGGGCCCGCGCACCGCTGGCCGACCCCGCAAAGCCGGGTCCGATTCTGATAGCCTTGAGCGTCACCGGTGTGGCTCGTTCCGCACGCGTGGAGTTTCTGCCCCGGTGGCACCGCACGAAAACAATCCGCTTCGCTTCGGCTCGTGGCATCCGTTGGCCTCCGGGCGGCAGACGCTTCGGCCGGTGTGATCCGCCCGGATCGCGCTGCAAGAGTCGAAGCCCGACACCAAACCCAACTAGGACAACCCACTACATGACTACCGCAACGACCGCCCCGGCCACCAAGCAGGTCGCGATCAACGACATCGGCTCTGCTGAAGACTTCCTGGCCGCGGTCGAGAAGACCCTGAAGTTCTTCAACGACGGCGACCTCATCGAAGGCACCGTGGTGAAGATCGACCGCGACGAGGTGCTCCTCGACGTCGGTTACAAGACCGAGGGTGTCATCCCCTCGCGCGAGCTTTCGATCAAGCACGACGTCGACCCCAACGAGGTCGTCAACGTCGGCGATCACGTCGAGGCCCTCGTTCTCCAGAAGGAGGACAAGGAAGGCCGTCTCATCCTGTCCAAGAAGCGCGCCCAGTACGAGCGCGCCTGGGGCGACGTCGAG
The DNA here is from genome assembly GCF_046064585.1 of Microbacterium mcarthurae. NCBI lineage: Bacteria > Bacillati > Actinomycetota > Actinomycetes > Micrococcales > Microbacteriaceae > Microbacterium > Microbacterium mcarthurae. The sequence goes on from NZ_JAROCE010000006.1 coordinate 93,334, forward strand.
AAGATCAAGGAGAACGACGGTGTGGTCACCGGCTCCGTGATCGAGGTCGTCAAGGGTGGTCTGATCGTCGACATCGGCCTTCGCGGCTTCCTCCCGGCCTCGCTCATCGAGCTGCGCCGCGTCCGCGACCTGACGCCGTACCTCGGCCAGGAGATCGAGGCGAAGATCCTCGAGCTCGACAAGAACCGCAACAACGTCGTGCTCTCTCGGCGCGCGCTGCTGGAGCAGACGCAGTCCGAGTCGCGCACCACGTTCCTCAACAACCTTCACAAGGGCCAGGTCCGCAAGGGCACGGTCTCGTCGATCGTCAACTTCGGTGCGTTCGTCGACCTGGGCGGCGTCGACGGTCTCGTCCACGTCTCCGAGCTGTCGTGGAAGCACATCGAGCACGCCTCCGAGGTCGTCGAGGTGGGCCAGGAGGTCACGGTCGAGATCCTCGAGGTCGACCTCGACCGCGAGCGTGTGTCGCTCTCGCTCAAGGCCACCCAGGAAGACCCGTGGCAGGTGTTCGCACGGACCCACGCGATCGGTCAGATCGCGCCGGGCAAGGTCACCAAGCTCGTTCCGTTCGGTGCGTTCGTCCGCGTCGCCGATGGCATCGAGGGCCTCGTGCACATCTCCGAGCTGTCGGGCAAGCACGTCGAGCTGGCCGAGCAGGTCGTGTCGGTCGGTGAAGAGGTCTTCGTCAAGATCATCGACATCGACCTCGAGCGTCGTCGCATCTCGCTGTCCCTCAAGCAGGCCAACGAGTCGGTCGACCCGAACGGCACCGAGTTCGACCCGGCGCTGTACGGCATGGTCACCGAGTACGACGAGCGTGGCGAGTACAAGTACCCCGAGGGCTTCGACCCCGAGTCGGGTGCGTGGCTCGAGGGCTTCGATGCTCAGCGCGAGCAGTGGGAGCAGGAGTACGCCGCTGCCCAGGGTCGCTGGGAGGCGCACAAGGCCGCCGTCGCCAAGGCTCTCGAGGCCGAGGCTGCGAACCCGACCGATGCGGGTTCGTTCGGTGGATCCTTCTCGTCGGAGTCGCCCGCCCAGGGCACCCTCGCCGACGACGAGTCCCTCGCCGCTCTGCGGGAGAAGCTCAGCGGTCGCTGATCGATCGTCTCAACCGAAGGCCGGTACCTCTGCGGAGGTGCCGGCCTTCGGTCGTTCTTGCGCAAGCCCTGTTTCCCGGACCGGCGAGACGAGAGAATCTACTCATGGCTTCACGACTTCCTCTCCTCATCACGATCGCCGGCGTCGCCGTGCTGTTTCTGTCCATCGCGTTCGTCTTCGCCCTCGTGATTGGGGCGATGTTCTTCGGCGGACTCGAGTTCACCGGCGGACACGCGGACACCGAGGCCCTGGTCGGCGTAGCGGTCGGCGCCGTCTGACCCAACCCCGGCCGCACGCGCCGTTGACGAAAGTTCCGCGTGTTTCCGCGGGTGGGGGTGTGCGACACGCCCGGGGTGTGGGGTGGATTGGACGGATGGGTGGGATCCGCGTAACTTATTACTTGTTCGCCCCACAGGGGAGAGCGGAGCGGCCGGAAGGCCCCGCGTCCTCTCAAGCGGCGAACACAACCCAAGACCTCCACCATATGGTGTAGAGTTTTGGTTCTGGTCTTCGGACGGTTTGCACGACGCTGATCCCTCGTTGGGTCCCACTGTGTGAGCGTCGGTCTGGGACTCACATAAGGTAGTGAAGTTGCCTCATGGGTACGGTCTTTTGGGCTGGTTCTGTGGGTGCGTCCGTTCCTTGAGAACTCAACAGCGTGCACTTGTCAAATGCCAATTTTTTCCTCGTCGGGCCTTCGGGTCTGGTGAGAATTCCTTTGGATCAAAGTCCAACCCTTTGGGGTTGGCATCTGGATAGTCAGTTTTGACTTCCTGTTTGGTCAGATTGAACTCGTCTGTCCCGACCTTATTCC
>NZ_JAROCE010000007.1:0-42881 GCF_046064585.1 Microbacterium mcarthurae
TTCGCCGCCGGCTCGTGCTCACGACGCTTTGGTCCAGTCCTCCCCAGCAGCGGACTCAGTCGTCTCAGCGACGCCCGCTGAGGTGTCAATGACATACAGCGGGGAGGTCTTCGACGCCTCCAGCGCCATCGCGGTCGAAGTGATTGACTCCTCAGGAGCGAACGTTGCACTGACGCCTCCGGTCGTCGCTGACACGACGGTGACCCAGGCAGTGAAGCCAGTCACGTCTCCAGGCGTAGTCACGGTGCGATGGCGCGTGGTCTCCAGCGACGGTCACCCCATCAGCGGTGAGTACGCGTTCACGGTTGACGCTCCCGTAACGCCCACGGCGTCCGCCGAACCGGACCCCTCTGCAACCACGGGTGCCCCCTCCTCATCTGAGCAGAGCCCGGCCATCTCGTCGACACCAGAACAAAGCGCGACAGCAGACGCCGTGGCGGAGGTCGAAGAGCCACGGAGCGGAATCGGTCTTCCGCTGTTAGTGACTGGCGTCGCTGTCGTCATTCTGGGCGCGGCGGCGCTTGTGCTTTTCTCGTCCGGACGGCGTCGACGACAGCAGCAGGTGGGGCAGTGAAGGAACACCGTCAATGAGCAGTGAGATTTGGTCGACACACCAGTCACGCCCTCTAACGCGCAGGGAACGGCGCCACGCTGATGAGTTCAGGATGCGTGAGGCGCGGAGCTCCCACGGTCCTGAGGCCGCGCGCGCAATGCGCGCCCGCCCGCTTGTTGCGAGTGCGTTGGCGCTGGCGCTCATGTGTCCTCTGGCGCTGCCGGCGTACGCGGCCTCACCTGTCACGGACTCCGAGCCGACCTTGCAGCAAGCCGCTGCGGACGACTCACAACAATTCACCGTGTCCTCCGCGCTCCCCGCTTCGCCCCTGGACAGGCAGAGCTACGCAGCGACGTCTCAGGAAGAAATTCATCAGAAAAAGGCGCGAGAGGCTGCGGCGGCCGCGGCCGCCGCAGCACGCGCAGCTCGGCCCGCTACCACCTTCGCTGCTGAACGCGCAGTCCCCGTCCTCGCCGCCGGTAGCGGGGTTGTGCGCTGGCCATTGACCTCGACGTTCAGAGTCACGGACCAATTCGGAGCAAGAGGCGGGGCGCACATGGGCACCGACATGGTGACCGCGGGCGGCACGCCAATCTACGCGTCCGTGGCCGGGACAGTCGATGTCTCGAGCGAGAGCTATGGCGCCTACGGCGTCGCTGTCACCGTTGAGTCCGTCGTCAACGGCCAACGTATCCGGGCCGTCTACCCGCACATGCAGTACAACACCCGGCAGGTCGGCAGCGGCCAGGAAGTGCAGGCGGGCCAACTCCTCGGACTCGTCGGAAGCACAGGCCGCTCCACCGCAAACCACTTGCATTTCGAGGTGTCCGTCAACGACGTCACCGTGGATTCCCTGGCGTGGTTGGAAGCGAATGCTCAGTGACTAAACGCGCCATTACAAAGCGCGGCGGCAGGCGCCGCGCCGCACCGCAGCGAACGGCACTGCAAAAGAAACTCGACGATCGATACGGCCGCACTTCGCTTCCCTGGCGTCGCCGAGCTTTCTGGATCAGTGTTGCTGTGTTCGCGGTGGCTGCCATTGCCTACCTGGTCTGGATCACACTTCAAAATAGCTTGGACGACATCTCCATCGCCGAGACCGGCTACCTCGTCGTCGATGAGCGGGCTGTGACGGTGTCCTTTCAAGCCACCCCTCCCTCCGGCGCACGGTTCGCGTGCGCCATCCAAGCCCTGGACGAGGATTTCGGCGTCGTGGGGTGGCGGGTCGTCGAGTACGCCCCCTTCCCCGAGACCACTCGATCCTTCACCGAGCGCGTTCCGACTCTCGCCCTGGCAACCACCGGCACCGTCAAAGAGTGCTGGACAATCTAAGGATTCCACCCGTGACCGAATCATCCGCCCTCACCCTTGATGGGCTGTCCCTGCTGATGGTGTGGACGGCCATCGGCGTTTACGCGCTCGCCTTTGCGGCGTATGCCATCGACCTTGCCGTGCGCGTGTCTCGCGTCGAGGCGCCCGCTGCGGAACTCGTGACGGTCGGGGACGTGGCTCCACCGGTGGCGCCCCCGGCGGCCGCGGTGCAATTGCAAGTGCCGCCACGTGAGCGCGAACGTCTCGTATGGGCACGTATCGGAACCGCCCTCACCATTTTGGGATTCGCGCTGCAGCTGAGCGGGGATGTCCTCCGAGGCATCGCCGCAGCTCGTGTGCCGTGGGCGAACATGTACGAATTCGCACTCACCGGCACCCTTCTCATCGTCGGCGTGTTCCTTTTCGTCCTTCGGTGGTACGACCTGCGTTTCCTCGGCTCCTTCTTGCTTGGGATGGTCGTCCTTCTTCTGGGTGGTGCGACCTTGGCGTTCTACGTCGAAGTCACCCCTCTGATGGACCCGCTGCGAAGCGTGTGGCTTGTCATCCACGTCTTCGTGGCCTCCCTTGCGACTGCGCTGTTCGCCATCGCGTGCGGCCTGTCCGTGACGCAACTTCTGCAACACCGGCGCGAGAATCGCCCCTCCGTCAACACGCGGCGGGGCCTGCTTCGAACCCTGCCCACCTCTGAAGATCTGGAAGCCCTGGCTTACCGGTTCGCCATCATTGGCTTCATCTTCTGGACCTTCACCCTGATCGCCGGAGCCATCTGGGCAAACGACTCCTGGGGACGCTTCTGGGGTTTTGATACCAAAGAGGTGTGGACTTTCATCATCTGGGTGCTGTACGCCGGGTACATCCACGCCCGTGCCACCCGTGGATGGCGCGGTAACCGTTCTGCGTGGCTGTCCATCGTCGGGTTCGCTGCGGTGCTATTCAACTTCACTGCCGTGAACATGTTCTTTAAGGGTCTGCATGCCTATTCGGGGCTGAACTGATGCCTACTTCCGGCGCCAAGCTTGGGCGCGCCCACCCGACGGTGACGGTGGGGTCACCTGGCTCCACGCGGCTTCCGTCTCTGCAACCGCGCCGTTGGAACGTGTACCGCGTGATTGCGCTCATCATCCTCGTCGTCAGCGCAGTCGCTGCCTTGGTGTGCGCTCTCGCAGTCGGCGGTGGCGCTGCCCCCTTGCAACTAGCCGACGCAGGGCCCCTCGCAAGGTGGGGGCTGCCAGTGTCAAAGCTCGTCGTAAACATGAGCGCCGCGGGGATGGGAGGGGCGCTCTTTGTCGCCTTGTTCACGTTGCGCGTCGAACAGCGCGGGTTTGAATTGGCGTTGGATGTTGCCGCGGTATGTGCCGCCATCTTCACTGTGGCATCTGCTGCTACTGGCTTCTTCAGCTTCATGGTCATCTTCAACCCCGCGTTCAATGCCGGTCCCGAATTCGGGTCTCAGCTTGGCCGGTACCTCGTGCAGACCGAGGGGGGACGTGTGTGGTTGATGACGACCATCGCGGGTGCCATTCTCGCGGTGCTCACATTTGCGGTGCGTTCGTGGGGCGGGACAGCAACCGTGGCACTTCTCGCGCTGGCAGCGCTTGTCCCGATGGGAACACAAGGCCATTCAGGTGATGAGGCCTCTCACCAGCAAGCCACGACAGCCATCGTCATACACCTCATCGCCGCAGCGGTCTGGCTCGGTGGTCTGCTGCTGCTGGCGATCATTCGTTCCGTCACTTCCAAGAGTGAGATGGCGACAGTTCTGATGCGGTACTCCACCATCGCCGTTATTGCCTTCGCGCTCGTCGCGTTCTCGGGCACGGTTCGAGCCGCCATCGGCCTAGAAACTCTCGGTGCTCTCGCCTCCCCTTACGGCCTCATCCTCATCGTCAAGGTTGTAGCCCTCACCGCCATCGGTGTTCTGGGGGCGATCTACCGACTGCGTCTACTCCGAAGGATGCGCGCCAACCCCAGCGACGCCAAGACTTTCTGGCTGCTGTTGTGTGCGGAGTTGGGATTGATGGGGATGGCTAGTGGAGCGGCTGCCGCTCTCGCGAGAACACCGCCGCCGATTCTCCCCGAACCTGCAGGCGCGCTCACACCCGCTGAGGTACTCACCGGCGCTCCGCTACCTCCTGAGTGGACTATGTCGCGTTGGTTCACGGCGTGGAGCCCCGACCTGCTGTGGTTAGTTGCCGCCGTGCTCGGACTCATCTTCTACGTGAGCGCTGTGCTGCGGCTAAAGGCGCGTGGGTACCGATGGAACCCCTGGCGGGCGACCGCGTGGGTGGCAGGGACGCTCCTCTTGGTATGGGTCACTAGCGGAGCGTTGGGCGCTTACCGTAGCTACATCTACAGTGCGCACGTTCTTGGGATAGTCATTCTCCTTGTCGGGGTGGTGCCCCTTCTCGCAGCCGGGGCGCCAATCGAGCTCGCCCGCAAGGCAGCCCATCGCCGCGAAGACGGCAGCAGGGGAGGGTATGAATGGGCGCAGGTGCTCATGCATTCGCGAGGTGTGCGTTTCGCTTCGGCACCCGTGGTCGCTGTCCCGGCCACCGCGATGTTGATTTGGCTGCTTTTCAGTTCTGACCTCCTCCGTTGGACAGTAGGGGATCTCCTAGGGCGGCAAATGGCGACGGCAGCAACCCTCGTCGTGGGATCTCTGCTCGTGCGTGGCTTGATAGGTGGTGACGGGTCCAGCCGCCGGCCGACACAGATGAAGCTGCTGATGGTCGTCGGTTTAGCTGTGGCGATGGCGGTTGTATCTGTGTACATCTCTACTGCCGGTCTAGTAGCCGCCGACTGGTTCGGTGCGATGGGCCGCACCTGGGGTAGAGCACCAGCCGAAGACCAAGACTTCGGTGGAGTGGTGCTGGCTGCTGGCTCCGCGATCGCGGTCGTTCTGGGTGGGTGGGTGGTGTTCCTCTCCCGTGCGCGGTAGAACGACGTCCTAGATTCCTCATGCGGCGTGCGACAGAAGCCGTCATGGCTGATCTGAGGTGCTCTACCCGCTCAGCGGTGATGGTCGTCGTCGTGCTCTTCCTCGAGGAGCATTCCCACGGAGGTGGCGCAGGCGTCGCCGCGCCATGCCTCGATACCCTCTCGGATTGCGAAGGCGGCGATGACGAGTCCGGCGATCGCATCGGCCCACCACCAGCCGAACAGGCTGTTGACAATGAGGCCGACGAGAACCGCGGCGGACAGGTAGGTGCAGATGAGGGTCTGCTTGGAGTCGGCCACAGCGGTTGCCGATCCCAGCTCGCGGCCCGCGCGTCGTTCCGCCAGCGAGAGGAATGGCATGATGACGACGCTGAGCGCGGTGAGCACGATTCCGACAGTGGAGTGCTGCACGTCGACTTGGCCCACGAGCGCGAGCACCGACGTTGCGGTGACGTAGGCGGCAAGGGCGAAGAACGCCACGGCGATAACGCGCAGCGTGCCCTTCTCCCACCGCTCGGGGTCGCGGCGGGTGAACTGCCAGGCCACGGCTGCCGCCGAGAGGACTTCGATCGTGGAGTCCAGGCCGAACCCGATCAGCGCAGCCGATGAGGCGACGGTGCCGGCGGTGATGGCGACGACGGCCTCAATGAGGTTGTAGGCGATCGTCGCGGTGACGATCCACTTGATGCGGCGTTGGAGAGTGTGCCGGCGGTCGTCTGTGGGGCGAGGGGTGGTGGTGGTCATGCGCAGGTGCAGCTTTCTCCGGCGCAGCAGCCCGGTTCGACATAGAGGACGACGCGTAGCAGCTCGTCCAGGGCGGGTGAGAGGTGAGAGTCAGCAAGCCGATACCAGGTGCGCCGCCCATCCGGCACAGCCTCCACGAGCCCGCACCCTCGAAGGCACGCGAGCTGGTTCGACATGACCTGTCGGGAGACGCCGAGAGCGTCCGCTAGGTCGGAGGGGTAGGCGGGTGCTTCCCGCAGTGCCAGCAGCACGCCCGCGCGCGTGGAGTCGGAGAGCGCGTGGCCGAGGCGCGCGAGCGCGGCGGTATGCGTCACGGTGGCAGTCGCAGTGGCTGTGGACACGTGTCGACAGTACAGGACTTGCTGAATAATCATCCCCGGTTGGGCGGCCCACTCCGGTGGACGCGCGCAGGGGGATGAATAGGAGTGTTGCGCTACATACCCTAGGGGGGTATGGTATCTAGGTGAACGGATACGAGGGCAACAAAGACGACCTCCAGAAGCGGCTGCGTCGCGTCGAGGGTCAGGTACGAGGGATCGCCCGAATGGTCGATGAAGACAAGTACTGCATCGACATCCTTACGCAGGTCTCCGCCGCGACGAAGGCTTTGGAGACGGTTGCTCTATCCCTGCTCGGGGATCACCTCCGCCACTGCGTCGCGGAGGCGAGCGCAGAGGGCGGCCAGGTTGCCGCAGAGAAGATTCGTGAGGCCAACGACGCGATTGCACGGCTCGTCCGTTCCTGATCCCGCACCGACCCCAGAGGAGCAAATCATGACCGACCGCATCGACCTCGGCCTGAAAGACACCAACGCCGGCTGCGCTTGCTGCGCCACGTCCGCAGCGACAGACGCACCCGCGTCCACCGCGGCGACGGTGACAGAAGACGTCCTGGTGACCGGAATGACATGCTCGCACTGCGTGTCGAGCGTCACGGAGGAGCTGACTGCGATCGACGGTGTCGAGAATGTCACGGTAGACCTCAACGCCGGCGGTACGTCGCGCGTCACCATCCACAGCTTGACCCCGATCGATGCCGCCGCAGTGCGGGCCGCGGTGGAGGAGGCCGGCTACACCCTGGCCGGCGCACCCGCATGAGCGCGGTCGACGTCGAACTCGATATTTCCGGGATGACATGCGCGTCGTGTGCGACCCGGATTGAACGCAAGCTGAACAAGCTTCCCGGTGTGGAAGCAACGGTGAACTACGCCACCGAAAAAGCACGTGTTCGCGGGAACGACGTCGACCCTGCCACCCTGATCGCCGCCGTCGAATCCGCGGGGTACCAGGCGGCTCTCCCCGCACCGCCACCGAGCGGTGATATCGATGAGAACACCCCAAACCGAGAGGACGGCGAGGTCGGGGCGCTACGGCGGCGTCTGCTGATTAGTGCCGCCCTGTCGCTGCCGGTGGCAGTGTTGTCGATGGTCCCGGCGTTGCAGTTCGAGTACTGGCAGTGGCTTGCCCTCACTCTCACCGCCCCGGTGGCGGTCTGGGGCGCGTGGCCGTTCCACCGGGCCGCGGCCGTCAACGCCCGACACGGCGCGGCGACCATGGACACCCTCATCAGCGTTGGCGTCATCGCCGCATTCGGGTGGTCCCTTTACGCGCTGTTCTTCGGTGGCGCAGGCGTGCCCGGCATGACGATGACGTTCACCCTCGTCGGTACCCCGCAGGCCGGGGGCCACGAAATCTATCTGGAAGTGGCCGCGCTGGTCACCGTCTTTATCCTGGCCGGGCGGTATGCCGAAGCGCGCGCGAGGAAATCATCGTCGGAGGCGTTACGGGCGCTGCTGGAGATGGGCGCGAAGCACGCCACGCAGCTCGTCGACGGCGCCGAACGGATGGTGCTGGTCGCGCAGCTGTCGGTCGGAGACACTGTGCTCGTTCGACCGGGGGAGAAGATTCCCTCCGACGGGCTGGTGATCGATGGTGCCTCCGCCGTCGATGCCAGCATGCTCACCGGAGAATCAGTCCCCGTCGAGGTGACGACTGGGTCGCGTGTCGTAGGAGCGACGGTGAATGTCGGCGGCCGCCTCACCGTAGAAATCACCCGGGTCGGCGCCGACACCGAGCTCGCGCGCATGCGCCGGCTGATGGAGGAAGCCCAAACCGGCAAGGCCAAGGTGCAACGCATCGCTGACCGGGTGTCGGCCGTGTTCGTCCCGATCGTCATCGGACTTGCCGCCGCCGCCTTCGTCGGCTGGATGATCGCTGGGGCATCGCTGGAACAAGCGTTCACCGCCGCGGTCGCGACACTAATCATCGCGTGCCCGTGCGCGCTTGGCCTCGCCACCCCCACCGCCCTCTTGGTGGGCACCGGCCGGGGCTCGCAGCTGGGAATCTTGATCCGTGGACCGCAGGTGCTGGAGCAGACCCGCACCGTCGACACCATCGTGCTCGACAAGACCGGCACCGTGACCACCGGCAAGATGACCGTCACCACCGTTCACCCCGCCCCTGGTGTCACCCGGGACGAGCTGCTGCGGGTCGCCGCTGCGGTCGAGGCGGGCTCCGAGCATCCCGTCGCCCGCGCGATCACCGCCACCGCGCCTGGTGCATATGCGGACAGCTTCGCCTCGCACGCCGGGTTCGGTGTGCAGGGGATCGTGGACGGCGCCGCGGTGGTCGCGGGCCGCGCCTCCTGGCTGGCCGAGCAGTGGGGCATCCACCCACCGTCGGAGGCCGCAGCGGAGCTGAACACGCTCGCTCGTACCAGTACCGCAATCGCGGTCGGCCGCGACGGGCGGTACCTGGGCGCGATCGGCGTGGCGGACACGGTGAAGCCGACCAGCTCGACCGCCATCGCACTGTTCCGCGCACTCGGGCTGCGCCCGGTGCTCCTCACCGGCGACAACGACACCACGGCCGCACGGATCGCCGCTGAGGTCGGCATCTCCGACGTGCACGCCGGCGTCACCCCCGCCGGGAAGCTCGAAGTGATCCGCCGGCTCCAAAACGATGGCCACGTGGTCGCAATGGTCGGTGACGGCGTCAACGACGCCGCGGCCCTCGCCGCAGCCGACCTCGGCCTTGCGATGGGGGGCGGCACGGACGCGGCGATCGCCGCCAGTGACATCACGATCGTCTCCGGCGACCTGACCGTCGTGGCCGACGCGATCCGACTCTCCCGCCGCACCCTCCGCACCATCAAGAGCAATCTGTTCTGGGCCTTCGCCTACAACGTCGCCGCCATCCCGATCGCCATGGCCGGGCTGCTGAACCCGCTCGTCGCCGCGGCGGCCATGGCGCTGTCGTCGGTGTTCGTCGTGACCAACAGCCTCCGGCTGCGCCGGTTCCGCCCCGAGCCGGCACCCGTGCACATCGCCCGCACTCCCATGCCCCAACCGAACCTGAATCGTGCGCCGTGGCGGCGCACCCAGCGAAGGAGGCTCCCATGAGCCAGCACGAACATCACAACCACTCGGCCCGCACGAACCACCAGGGCCACAACGCTCCGGCGGCAACGGCAGTACACGACCACGTAGCGATGGGCCACCCGCACGGCACGGATGATCGGGCACCTGCGGCGGGGCACGCCGGGCACGGTCACGCCGACCACGGCGGTCACGCCGGTCACGGTGATCACGTCGCCCGGTTCCGGCGGCTGTTCTGGATCATGCTGGTTCTCGCGGTGCCGGTCGTGGCTTTCTCCAGCATGTTCTCGATGCTGATCGGCTACCCGCTGCCGGACGCGGCGTGGGTGGGATGGGTGTCCCCGATTCTCGGGACCGTCATGTATGTCTGGGGTGGCGCCCCGTTCCTTACCGGCGCCGTCAGCGAGCTGCGCGCCCGCAAGCCCGGCATGATGCTTCTCATTGCCCTCGCGATCACCGTCGCGTTCCTCGCGTCCTGGGGGGCAAGCCTCGGGCTGTTGCACCACGAGTTGGACTTCTGGTGGGAGCTGGCGCTGCTGGTCGTAATCATGCTTCTCGGGCACTGGATCGAGATGCGATCCCTCGCCCAGACCACCTCCGCCCTCGACTCCCTCGCCGCGCTCCTGCCCGACGAGGCCGAGAAGGTGGACGGGGAAACCACCGTCACCGTCGCCCCCGCTGAGCTGCAGGTCGGTGACGTGGTTGTGGTCCGCCCCGGTGGGCGGGTTCCCGCGGACGGGCGGATCGTGCAGGGCTCGGCCAGCATGGACGAGTCGATGATCACCGGAGAATCCCGCCCCGTTCGCCGCGGCGACGGCGATCAGGTCGTCGCCGGCACGGTCGCCACCGACTCCGGAGTTCGCGTAGAAATCACCGCGGTCGGGCAGGACACCGCCCTCGCGGGCATCCAAAAGCTCGTCACTGAGGCTCAAAACTCCTCCTCTCGCGCGCAGCGGCTCGCGGACCGTGCTGCGGGGTGGCTGTTCTGGTTCGCGCTCGGCGCGGCCGCGGTCACCGCCTTGGTGTGGTCCCTGGTGGGATTCCCCGACGAAGCGGTCATCCGCACCATCACCGTTCTGGTCATCGCCTGCCCGCACGCCTTGGGACTGGCGATCCCGCTCGTCGTGTCGATCGCCACGGAGCGTGCCGCGCGCGGCGGTGTTCTGATCAAGGACCGTCTCGCGCTGGAAAGCATGCGCACCGTCGACACGGTGCTGTTCGACAAGACCGGCACACTCACCAAGGGAACGCCGGCCGTCACCGCGATCGACCCTGCCGAAGGGGTCGATGCAGACGAACTGCTGGCCTTGGCCGCCGCCGCCGAGGCGGACTCTGAACACCCCCTTGCTCGGGCGATCGTGAACGCCGCGAAAGAGAAGCAGCTCACCGTCCCCTCCTCCAACGACTTTGAATCGTCACCGGCCGTCGGTGTCCGCGCGCAGGTCACCGGGCGCACCGTCCAGGTCGGCGGCCCCTACATGCTCGAGCAGGAGAAGGCCGCTGAGCGGTCGATCGCGAACGAGTGGCGCAACGAGGGTGCGATCATCCTCCACGTCCTCATCGACGGGCAGGTGGCAGGAGCGCTGCGCCTGGCGGACGAGATCCGCCCTGAATCGCGCGCCGCGGTCGACGCGCTGCACCAGCGGGGCGTGCAGGTGGTCATGATCACCGGAGACGCCGAAGCGGTTGCCGCATCCGTCGCCGCCGACCTCGGCATCGACCGCTACTTCGCCGGGGTCCGCCCCGAAGACAAAGCATCCAAGGTCAAGCAGCTTCAGAACGAATCCCGCAAGGTCGCCATGGTTGGTGACGGGGTGAACGACGCACCCGCCCTCGCGCAAGCCGATGTCGGTATCGCCATCGGCGCGGGCACCGATGTCGCCATCGCGTCCGCCGGGGTCATCCTCGCCAGCGACGACCCCCGCTCCGTGCTGTCCGTGATCGACCTGTCGCGGGCCAGCTATCGGAAGATGAAGCAGAACCTGTGGTGGGCCGCCGGATACAACCTCGTCTCCGTCCCCCTCGCCGCCGGAGTGCTCGCCCCTATCGGGTTCGTCCTCCCCATGTCCGTCGGAGCGATCCTGATGTCGCTGTCCACGATCGTCGTCGCACTCAACGCGCAACTTCTTCGCCGGCTCGACCTCAGCCCGCAAGCCGTCGCCGCGAAGTAGTTTCCCCGCGCCCGCAACCCCCGGGTCGCGCTCGGCGCCCGCTTTTATCGTGGCAGGCGCCGGGGACGGTCCCCGGGAAAGGACCAGCGACCATGACTGCTGTTGACCAGATGCTCACCACGCACCCCAAGGCCGGAACCATTGACGCTGCGGACGCCCTCGCCCGCTGTATCCAGGCGTGCATCGAGTGCGCGCAGACCTGCACCGCGTGTGCCGACGCTTGCTTGTCGGAGGACATGGTGGCCGAGCTGGTGACGTGCATCACCAAGAACGCCAACTGCGCCGACGTATGCGCCGCGACCGGTGCGGTGCTTTCTCGACAGACGACGGTGGACGCCGATGTGGTTCGCGCTGTTGTGGAGGCGTGCCGCACCGCGTGTGCCTCCTGCGCGCAGGAATGCGAGCAGCACGCCGACATGCACGAGCACTGCCGCGTCTGCGCAGAGGCGTGCCGTCGCTGTGAGCAGGCGTGCACCGACCTTCTCGCGGCGTTGTAACCGCGGCACACCAACGACCCACCCCGACGGGTCCAGAGCCCGCCGTCACTGCCGGGAAAAGTTAGCCTAGAAATCCATCAGGAGGTGAGAATGTCGCTGATTGCCCTTGCACACCAGTTGCGTGGCCAGCGCGCGGTCACCCGCACCCTCCTGATGATGCTGGCTGTCGTCGGCGCCGTCATCGCGGGGCTCCTGGCCATGCACTCCCTCAACACCCACGCCACCACCGCCGGCCACGGCGGCACGGTGGCCGTCAGCGCCGAGCCGGCACCACCCAGCGCCCACCACGACGCCTCTCCCGGTACCGCAGCGGTGAACACCACCACCGCCGCCACGGATCATGCAGGCTGCACCGACTGCGGCGACGATCACGCGATGACCTGGATGGTCTGCGTTCTCGCGCTGCTTGTCAGCGTGATCCTGTTCGCGCGGCTGCGGATCGGCTGGCGGATCACCCTGCGAGACGACGTACTCGCCATGATCCACCCCCGATCGCCCGCATCGGCCCACCCGGTTCCGCCGCCCTCACTTACCGTTCTCTGCATCAGTCGCACGTGATGACGCGTCCGCCCGCCTCCATGCGGGCAACGCACCTTCCGGCTCGACAACCGTCGCGCCTCATCACTGACTAATGGAGAACACCACCATGAACACCCGCGCCGCGGCGACCGCCGCGCTCACCCTCACCAGCCTTCTCGTCCTCGCCGGATGCTCCGGCGGAACCACCTCCGGCGGCAGCATGCCCGGAATGGACCACGGAAGCAGCAGCAGCGCTACCCCCGCGCAATCTGCTGACGCCAACGAAGCGGACGTCATGTTCGCCACCATGATGATCGAGCACCACACGCAAGCGATCGAGATGTCCGACACCCTCCTGGCCAAAGACGGCATCGACGAGCGGGTGACCGCGCTGGCGGAGCAGATCAAGGCCGCCCAGGAACCTGAAATCGCGCAGATGGAAGGCTGGTTGGAGGACTGGGGCGCCAGCGCCCCCGACACCGGCAGCATGGACCACGGCGGCGGCATGATGAGCGAAGAAGACATGCAGTCGCTCGAGCAGGCCACCGGTACGGACGCTGCCCGCCTGTTCCTCCAGCAAATGATCGAGCACCACCGCGGTGCGATCGAGATGGCGCAAGAAGAAACCGGCAACGGCCAAAACAGTGACGCCGTCGCCCTGGCCAACCAGATCGTCGAATCGCAAACGTCCGAGATCGCCACCATGGAGGAGCTTCTGGCCACTCTCTGATCACCCGTGGTGGGGCGCGGAAAGCCACCGCACCCCACCACCGGATCAGACGAAACGCACCCCCATGCAGCACCACCACACCAACCTCACCGCGCCGGGCTCCCGCACCCGCGCCCTGTCCTTGGCCGCCTTCGTCCCCATGGTCGCGCTTGCTCTCGCAGGCTGCGCCAGTTCACCGTCCCTCACAGGTGACGACCACCCCGAGCAGCCGCTCACGCACGTGCACGGCATCGTTGATGACCCCGCCACCGATGGGTTCCTCATCGGAACCCACGAGGGCATCTTCACCGTCACCCGTGACGGTGAGCTGGGCGCCCGCCTGGCGAAGACGGACTTCGACGCGATGGGCCTGACCGTCCTTGACGACACACTCGTGGCATCCGGCCACCCCGGTCGGACCACCCCGCCCGAGCTGGGAGCCCCCAACCTGGGCATCATCCGAAGCTCCGACAACGGGCAGAGCTGGCAACCCACCGCATTCACAGGCGAGAAAGACTTTCACGCCCTCGCCGCGGACCCCCGCGGAACGCTCTACGGCGTCGCCACCGACGCCAATGAAATGCTCACCAGCACAGACGGCGGTGTCTCCTGGCAGCCCACCGGGGCACCCGTCTACGCCATGTCGCTCGCCGTTGACGCAGCGGGGCGAGTGATGGCCTCCACCGCGGACGGTCTGCTGGTCAGCACCGATCGGGCTGCCACATTTCAGGCGTGGCCGGATGCTCCCCTTCTTGCCGGGCTCAGCGCCTCCCCGGACCACAACCGCGTGGTCGGTATCGGCACCCAGGGACGGATCTGGGCCACAACCGCGGGAGCGCAGAACTGGTTCGAAGTCGGAACGATCCACGGCACCGCCCAAGCCGTCACCATCACCAACAACGGCGACATCCTCGTCGTCGATGACAGCGGCCTGAGCCTCATCCCCTACCAGCAGTAACGCGCATCGCGGCGGGCACCGCCCTCCGCCACCCGCGAAGGGCCCGCACGAATACCCGTGCGGGCCCTCCTCGTTCCCAGATCAGCCGCGGTGCTGGGAACCGTCACCGGTGCTCCCGCTGATGGGAGCGTGGTCTCGACGGAGCAGATACAAGGCTGCCCACCCGAGCAGGCCGAGGGTTGTGAAGATGTCAGCCACGTTGAAGATGGCGAACCAGTCGACAGCGATGAAGTCGACGACCTCTCCGCTGAGCGGTCCGGTTTCAGCGCGTGTGGTGCGGTCCCACAGGTTGCCGATCGCGCCGCCGGCGGCGGCAGCCAGCAGCGCAGTAGCGCCCATGCTCTGCCTCCGCAGCACTCGGATGACGATCCACGTGAGCAGCGCGGCGACAAGGACCATAACGCCGACGACAAGCGGCGCTCCTACATCGCCGCCGAGACCGAATGCGACCCCAGGGTTGAACACGAGGCGCAGGGATACGCCCAGTCCAAGGTCGATATCACGGCCTCCGTCGAGGTAGGACAGGGCCCACGCTTTGGTGAGTTGGTCGACCGTGAAGGCGGCAACTACGGCAGCAGCGGCAGCGAGGAGGCGTGTGAATCTGCTCACGACAGGACTTCGATGAGGCGAACGATCACGCCGGACTCGATCAGGATGTACAGGCCCAGCCCGATGAACACGGCCGGCACGAGCCAGTGCTCGATCTTCTCGAGGGCTTCTGTGACGGCTTTGCTGGTACCTACGAAGCGGGCGACAAGGCACCACACGGCGACCAGGACCAAGAACACGATGATGGTGACGATGGTGTCCGGAACCGGGTTGGTGCGGAACACAGGGGTGTACAGCGAGATGTTGTCGGCGCCGTTTGCGATGGTGATGCCGGCAACTCCGAGCAGGCCCCCGGCGCTGATGGAGCTTTCGTCGTCGTCGTCATCGTCGCCGCGACGTCGGAGCGTACGAATCAGCCCGTACACACCGATCGCAAGTGGGACCAGGCCCAGCAGCCCGACCCATTCGTCCGGGACGATGGTCAGGCCCGCGGCGGCGAGGCTGCTGATTGCGACCAGGGCGATGAAGCCGAGGTACTGCCCGGCCACGACCTTCCATCCCGGGAGGGCTCCGCGTGCGGACGCGAGAAACAGAACGGTGAGGACGACGATGTCGTCAATGTTCGTCGCCGCAAACAGGCCGATGGCAGCCACGATGGTTCCGATCATCGGGCGTCGCTCCCGTACGTCTTGCACAGATCGACCTTGAAACCCGTCGCGGCGAGGAGGCGCTCGGCCGCTTCGAGAACATCGATCACCTCAGGAGTGGAGACAGAGTAAAAGTTCTGCCGGCCCTCACTGCGGGCAACGACAAGCCCGCATTCGCGGAGGCATCCAACGTGCTCCGACACGGTCGATTGCGCCAAGCCGAGCTCATCGGTCAGGTCCCTCACCCGAGCTTCACCGGCTGACAGCCGACGCAGTATCGACAGGCGACTGTGATCGGCAAGAGAGTGGAACAGGGAGACGGCAGCTGCAAGATCTTGTGTCATCGTCACCCGCCGATCATATCGGTTTTCACCGATGAACACCGGGCGTGCAAAACCGATCGGTTTCGCACCAACCCCGAGGTCGTCGGCAAGATCCCGTGGATTGGCGGGTAGATGTGATGCGAAACCCCGGTGCGAATGGTGTCCGGATGGGGATCGCTATCCGGTACGGCAGGGGCCGGCGGCCCAGCGACACGGATTCCGCGAAATCCCGCGGGGGACACTCGTACCGCATAGGCGTCCGGTTGCCCATACCGTTAAGGGTAACCTATGCGGTACGCTCCGCTTATGAGGGTGGGATACGCGCGAGTCTCGACAATCGAGCAGGACGCCGAGCGGCAAGTGGCTCGGCTGCTCGAGCTCGGCGTGCCAGAGGACCGCATCTACAGCGATGTCGGTTTTAGCGGCGCGAAAATGACCCGGACCGGGCTGGACAACGCCCTGGCCGCGGTGCGCGAGGGCGACACCTTCGTCGTTCCCGCACTCGACCGTCTCGCGCGGAACACCGAAGGAGCGCTCGAGGTGATCCGCCGACTGACGGATGCCGGGGTGATCTTCCAGAACGGCACCACGCCATACGATCCGAAGGACCCGATGGCGAAGCTGTTCTTCACCATCCTCGCCGCCGTCGCCGAGGCGGAAGGCGGGTGGATCAGCTTGCGCACGCGCGAGGCTATGGCGCGACCAAAGGTCCGCGCGAAGCTGAAAGGCCGGCGCCCGAAACTGACCGAACGCCAGGACGAGAACATCGCCAAGCACATGGCCGCGGGCGATCTCGCGGTCGCGGAGATCGCGCAGATGTTCAACACGTCACGCACGGGCGTCTACCGAGCCCAGGCGCGCCATCAGGCGCGCAGCGCTCAGAGGGTGGGGGAGTGATGGAAACGCTCAGGATCGTCGGCCTCGTCGTCGGCGGGATCATTCTCCTGGGTGCTCTGGCGACCATGGGCGTGTGGGTGCCGAAGGTGCTCTATCGCAGCCCGGAACCGGGCAAGCTCGACGGCCTCACGGTGAAGTTCACCGATGCCCGGGTGTCCAAGGACCGCGTCATCGACCGCACGTGGGCGGTGTCGGTGTACATGCAGAACGAGGGCAGCCGCCCGCGGGAGATCCCGCGCATGGCCTACGACACCGCGTTCTGGTCGAACAGGCGGACGGGCATGACCCGGGCCCGCACCGAGTACAAGGGGCACCTCGAGCACGATTTTCAGTACGAGGTTGTCCAGGGCAACGGCGTCGTCGCCAATCGCGTGCTCAATCCCGGCGACACCCCTGCCGTGTTCACCGCCTACGTCACAATGCCGGGGGACCAGTACCCCGAAGCGCTGGATATCGCGTCATTCGACGGGTCCCAGGCCGTCAAGCATCTGCGCGGGCGCCTACAGGTGAGCGCGGACGCATGATCTCTTCCCCAAGGGGCCAGGCCCCGCGCCTTTCCGGAGGGCTGTCGATAGCCTCGATCACACGGCTGATCGAGGGGGGCAGAGATGGCACCACGTCGTCGCGCGCAGCGGCCACACGAAGGGCAAGGCGTCTTCGACCTGTGGGGGCTGTCCGAGCAACAGGCCGACCAAAGCATCGAGCAGGCGCGGAACGCGCCGCCCGCGCCCGTCGAGCAGCAGCTCGTCGACGGGCAACTGGACTTCAACTTCGACGAGGACACGGAGGTTCGCGATGAACCGGTACGGGATGCTCGCACGCGAGCACTGGACGAAGTACGCACCCAGCAGAGTGGCGCAGCTGGAGAACCCGGACGAGTTCTTCGAGAGCCTGGGGGAGCAGGTAGCGGATCGGGTGACGACCCTCTCTCGGATTCTCGAGGGGCAGCATCGCCCGTCCCCGGACTACCTGGACCAGGTGGCGCTGCTGAACGCCTACCGGAAGCAGGCGGAGGAGCGGGCGCTGAGCGATCTGGTGTGGTTGACGCCGGATCAGGTGGAGTACGACGAGACGGAAGCGGCATCCCAGGAACTGGGGGAGCTTCCCGATCGGGCGGAGCTCGAGCGGCAGATTCGGTACCTGCAGGAGGATCAGAGCGACCCGGACTCGGCGCTGCTGACGGCGGTGTACGAGGAACGTCTGGCGCAGATGCAGCAGACGTTGGCGCGGATCGTGGAACTGGAAGCGAAGGTTCCCGAGGGGTACTGAGCTTCCGTCCTGCCGCGCAGGACGATCTGGCACCCTCGGGTGTCAAGGCGCGCTTCCAGGCGAACATCGCCGCCATCGAGACCCTTCGTCGGCTCGATGCAGAGCAGCGGCCGGCTACCGCCGATGAACAGGCCGCGCTCGCGCGCTGGTCGAGTTGGGGCGCCATCCCGGAGGTGTTCGACGAACGCCGCGACGACTGGGCGCGTGAACGGGAGCAGCTGCAGAGCCTCTTGACGGACGCGGAGCTCACCGCCGCGCGCCGCACGACCATCAACGCGCACTACACCGACCCCGCTTACGTCGACGCCATGTGGGCGGCGATGCAGCGCCTCGGCTTCGAGGGCGGGCGCGTGCTCGAGCCGGGTAGCGGCGCGGGGACATTCATGGGCATGGCGCCGGTGGGCGCCGAGATGACCGGTATCGAGCTTGACCCGCTCACCGCCTCCATCTCGCGCGGGCTCTATCCGGCCGCAGATGTGCGCACCGAGTCGTTCGCGGACACCCGCTTTCCGCGGGCATCGTTCGACGCCGCGATCGGCAACGTCCCGTTCGCCGACGTCGCGCTGCACGACTCCACGCACAACCGTGGCGGGCACTCGATGCACAACCACTTCATCATCAAGTCCCTCGCCCTTACGCGCCCGGGCGGGCTCGTCGCCGTGCTGACAAGCCGGTTCACGCTCGACGCGCAGAACCCCGCCGCCCGCCGCGAGATGAGCGACATGGCCGACCTGGTGGGCGCGGTGCGCCTGCCCACTGGGGCACACCGTCGCGCCGCCGGCACCGAAGCCGTCACGGATCTCCTCATCCTTCGTCGACGCGAACCCGGCGCCGAGCCCGCGGACGCGACCTGGGAGAGCGTCACCCCGCGGCTCATCGACGGGGAGAAGATCTACGTCAACTCCTACTTCGACAACCGACCAGACCACATCCTCGGCGCGCTCGAGGTGGGAACCGGCATCCACGGCTCGACCACGCTGCAGGTCCGCGGAGATCTCGCAACCGCGGCCGCGCAGCTGGACGCCGCCCTCACCGACATCACGACCAGCGGCATCGAACGCGGGCTCACCATGGCGGCGCCGAGCGCCGACGTTCTCGTCGAGCGGGAAACGCGTGTCACAGCCGATCCTGCGCTGTGGGACGGAACCATCGTCGACCAAGGCGGGGGAGAGTTCGCCACCGTCGCAGACGGCGCGCTGACGCAGCTGAAGGTGCCCCGCACCCACGCGCGAGAACTCTCAGCACTGCTCGGGCTTCGTGACCAGGCTCGCGCCCTGGTCACACGGGAGGCGCGCGAGTCGGAGGACACCGACGAGATGGTGGCGCAGCGTCAGGCGCTGCTC
Organism: Microbacterium mcarthurae; assembly: GCF_046064585.1. NCBI lineage: Bacteria > Bacillati > Actinomycetota > Actinomycetes > Micrococcales > Microbacteriaceae > Microbacterium > Microbacterium mcarthurae. The sequence continues at coordinate 18,825 of NZ_JAROCE010000007.1, forward strand.
GCCGACTACCGCGCCTACGTCGACTCCTACGGCCCGATCAACCGGTTCAACGAACGTTCCACCGGCCGCGTCGGCGCGGAGACCGGAGAAGAGATCCTCGCGCGGGTCATGCCGAAGGCGGTCAGTCTCATGAGAGATGACCCGTTCGCGGCGCTCACGCTGGCGCTGGAGCGCTTCGACGAACAGACCCGCACCGCCGTGCCCGCCACGCTTCTCACGGAACGTGTGGTGGCGCCGCGTTACATCGCGCAGGGCGCCGAGAACGCTCAAGATGCACTCGCCCTGAGCCTGGATCGCACCGGCAGCGCAGACCTCGCCGTGATCGCCGACCTGCTCGGCGTCGACGAAGCCGACGCCCGCGAACAGCTCGGCACACTCGTCTACGACGACCCCGCGACCGGTGGCATCGTGCCGGCCCCCGAGTACCTTTCGGGGAACGTCCGCACGAAGCTGGAAGAAGCCGTCGCCGCCGCCGAAACCAACCTGGCTCTCGAGGTGAACGTCACCGCGCTTCGCGAGGTGATGCCCGAACCCATCGGCATGGAAGAAATCGAGCCCCGTCTCGGCGCCGTGTGGATCGACGCTCCTACGCACCAAGCCTTCCTGCGCGACATCCTGCAGGACAACAGCGTCACCGTGGAGAACCCTCTTCCCGGCAAGTGGGACGTGCGCGGGCAGCGGTGGGGCATTCGCGCCACCAACGAGTGGGGCACCGATCGGCGCCCCGCTACCGACATCGCCGCAGCACTCATGGAGCAGCGCAACCTGATCGTGCACGACACGATCAAGGGCGCCGAGGGACGGGAACGCCAGATCCCGAACGCCGTGGAAACGGAAGCCGCGCAGGAGAAAGGCCAGGCGCTACAGGCACGGTTTGCGGAATGGGTATGGGAAGAACCCGAGCGTGCGGCCCGCCTGCACGACGAGTACAACCGCCGCTTCAACAGCCTCGTTCTCCGCGACTACTCCGCCGCCGGCGACCACCTCACGCTGCCAGGGCTCGCGAGCAGCTTCACGCCACGCCCGCACCAGCGCGGCGCGGTCGCGCGCATGATCGCCGAACCCGCGGTGGGGCTGTTCCACCAGGTCGGCGCGGGCAAGACCGCCGAGATGGTGATGGGCACGATGGAGCTCAAGCGCATGGGCATGGTGAACAAGCCCGTCGTCGTGCTCCCGAACCACATGCTCGAGCAGTTCTCCCGTGAGTGGCTGCAGATGTACCCCCAGGCGAAGATCCTTGCGGCGTCGACCGCCGATCTCACCGGGGACAAACGACGTCGTTTCGTCGCACGCGCCGCGGCGAACGACTGGGACGCCGTGTTGATGACGCAGAGCGCGTTCAAGACGATTCCCCTCTCGCCTCAGTTCGAAGCGGACTACATCCAGGCGCAGACCGACCAGCTTCGCGCCGCCCTCGCTGACGCGCAGGGCGAGGACGCCAAGTCGATCAAGCAGATCGAGAAAGCCATCCTCCGAGCAGAGCAGGCGTACCGAGCAAAGGCCGATATCCCACGCGACCCCGGTCTGGAGTTCGAGAGCACGGGAATCGATTACGTCGTCGTCGACGAGATGCACATGTACAAGAACCTTACGGTCGTGTCGAACATCCAAGACGCGGGCAAGGTCGGATCGAAGCAGGCCACCGACCTGCACATGAAGCTGGAGTATCTGCGCAGCCAACACGGCGATCGCGTCGTCACCGCCGCGACCGCAACGCCGCTGGCCAACTCGGTCACCGAGGCCTACGTGATGCAGCGCTACCTCCGACCGGACCTGCTCGAAGAGGCGGGCATCACCTCGTTCGACGGGTGGGCGGCAACGTTCGGCGAACAGGTCACCGAGTTGGAGATGGGGCCCGCAGGGGACTTCCGCGTGAAGACCCGATTCGCGAAATTCCAGAACGTCCCCGAGATGCTGCGCATGTGGCACGTGTTCGCCGACGTGAAGACCGCGGAAGACCTCAACCTCCCCACCCCCGCGATCGCGGCACGTGACAGCGACGGTGAGCGCGCTCACGCGACCGTCGTCATCCCGCCGTCTCCCGCCATGCAGGAGTACATCGTAGAGATCGCCGACCGCGCGGAGCGGGTGCGCGCCAAGCAGGTGTCGCCCACCGAAGACAACATGCTCAAAATCTCCGGCGACGGCCGCGCCGCCGCCCTCGATATGCGCCTGGTGCGTCCCGGCGTCGAGCCCGATGGGCTCGGCAAGCTGGACTACGTTGCTGACCGCGTTGCCGAGCACTGGCGACGCGAACGTGATCTCATCTTCACCGACAGCACCACCCGTGAACCCTCGCCCATCACGGGCGGCTTGCAGCTGGTGTTCTGTGACCAGAGCACCCCCGCCGCAGGCCGCTGGAATGCCTACGACGAACTACGCACCAAGCTCACCGAACGCGGCCTCCCGGCCGACTCGATCCGCTTCATTCACGAAGCGAAGAACGACGCCGAGAAAGGCCGGCTATTCGCCGCCGCCCGCAGCGGACACGTCGCCGTGCTGATCGGATCGACCGGGAAGATGGGCGTCGGAACGAACGTCCAGGACCGCATCACGGCCATGCACCACGTCGACTGCCCGTGGCGTCTCAGCGACCTCGAGCAGCGCGACGGCCGCGGCATCCGCCAGGGCAACCAGAACGACGAGGTGGCGATCTACCGGTACGTCGTCGAGCGCAGCTTCGACGCCTACTCGTACCAAACGGTCGAGCGGAAAGCGAAGTTCATCAACCAAATCATGCGGGGCCGGCTGGACTCGCGCGAGATCGAGGACATCGGCGAGTCCGCGATGAGCGCGTCGGAGGCGAAGGCCCTGGCATCCGGTAACCCGCTCATCCTGGAGAAGGCGCAAGCCGACCAGGCGCTGCAAAAACTCCGCCGTCAGGAGACCGCGCACCACCGCGCCCAATCGTCCCTGAGCACACGCCGCAGCAGCGCCGTGAAGGAGATCGACAGCGGCCAGCAGATCGTTGCCCAGTTGCGTGAAGCCGCCGCCCGCTCCACCGATGTCAGCGGCGACAAGTTCCGCATCGAGCTCGGCGAACGGACCTACACCAGCCGATCAGAAGCAGTGGAAGCTCTCGGCGCTTGGGCCCACCGATACGGCCTCCAGTACGGCACTGCCATCCCCGTTCCCGAACGCATCGGCTCCATCGGCGGGCACGTCATCACCGCGCACACCGAGCGCCAGTACTACGCCACCACGGGCGGAAAGAACATGCTCAGGCTCACCCTCGAAGACGCCCCCGGCATCGGCGTCACCGTCGATCCGGCTGTAGTGATCGTCGTCGGAGGAACCGTCGCGACTCTCGCTGTCGTGTTGCAGTCGGCGCCGGCCCCCGTGGCCACCGCCGACCCCGGCCCCCCAGGTGCCGGGGCGAACATCCCGGTCCTGGTCCCGCCCGGGTTCTCCGAACAAGCAGCGTGGTCGCTGCCGATCGCCCCACGCAGCGAACCACGGCTCATCGACGACCAGCGGCTGCTGATCACCACGGACAGCGGCGAGCTGAATCTCGTCGACGCCGCGACCGGCGCCGTCACATGGCGCGGCGCCCAGGCACCTCGCGCGAACGACGTCGTACACGCCTCCGAAGTGCAGGGACGCCCGGTCCTCGCCACGGGCGAGTCCTCGCTCACCCTCTGGCCGCTCGATACGGATCGGTCCCCGGTGGCTCCTGTGGAAGTCAACGTCGGCCGCAGCGCAGAGGTGACTTACCTCGGCTCACAGCCGCTAATCACCTTGCCTAACCAGACCGCGGGCCTGTTCACCGGCGACGGTCTCACGTTGACGGACGTGCCCGTCACAGCGGTCCCCATCCTGTCGGGCCGCGAAGGGATCATCGCGGCCAACGAAGAGTCGTGGTGGACGCTCACCGCCGATCAAGCGCCCGTGAAGAAGCCGCTCCCCCGGCCCGAAGGTGTCGAAGGGGCCCCGCTGCTGATCTCCGCGGCCGACGACGACACTCTCATCGTCGTGTGGTCTCAGCGACCGGCTCTCACCGTGACACTGGTCGACCTCCCGTCGAACACGATCACGCTTACCGCCCCGATGAACGCCCGGATCACCGCCCAGGACGTTCCCATCCACGCCGCCGACGCCGAAACGCTCACCCTCGGCGAAGCGTTCATCGACTACAGCGCCGCCCCACGTGCCGTCGCGCTCCCGAGCCGCATGACCCCCGTCGCCGTATCCGGCTCCACCGTCTACGGCACCGAGAGCAACGAGGCCGTCCTCGTCGACGCCAGCGCGACGACGCCGAGCTCGGAGCCGTTCACCACTCTCACCACCGGAGTATCCGAGTCGCCGCTCGCAGCGCTCACCACGACGGTCTACGTCATCAGCGAGAAGGTCGACGAGACACTCGTCTACGCCTCGACCGCAACGGAAGGAGATGCCCCATGATGAACGTCAGCATCGATACAGACGGCACGGGCGTAGTCACGCTCCCCGGCCAGAGTGTGCCCATCACCGCAGCGGACTCTGACGCCGCGCGAGCGCAAGCCGTCGAGGTGCTGGTGGCGTACACCGCCACCACCGGTCAACGGCAGTACGCCCACGCGATCGACACGGGCACCTCCCTCATGCTCACCATCGACCCAGACGGCGCCGTCACGGTCGACAGGGAGCACGCCCGCGCCCTCGCCCCCGTGGTCGAACCCGCGGTGGACGAGGAACCCGCACAGCCAATCCGCGAAACCGTCGACGAACTCCCGGCGACACCAGCAGTCCTCCCCGAGCCTGCCGCCGACACAGTGCCGGCGCCCACGCCCCACATTGATCCCGACTTCGACCTCACCAGCGGTGGTGAACGTCGCTCGCGCGTGCGCAGCGCCATGATCACCTTTGACGACGGTTCCACGGAAATCATCCGCGGCACCATCCTGCTCGGGCGCCGGCCTCCCGAGGACGCCGAAGGTGTCGACGCGACCGTCACCGTCGATGACCCCGCGCGCTCAGTGTCGAAATCCCACTGCATCCTGTCGTTCCACGACGGCACACTCTGGGTCACCGACCAGTCTTCGGCCAACGGCACCACCGTCACCGAACCCGGAAAAGACCCCATCGACCTGACCCCCGGACACGCCCGAACGGTCGTTACCGGCACGCGCCTTCAAATCGGCGATCGCTCATTCACTGTAACCATTCCGGCTCCTCGAGCAACGCGGGCGCGGTAACCGGGCGCGGGCATTTCTCCCACACCCGGTGCAGGTCTTTGCGTACCCTACGAAGACCAGCATCCCGCGTTGTCGAATCTGCGCACCCCCGCATTGAGTCGGCAAGCTCCCTCGCTTTGCCATACCCAGAATCCAGGAGCCCCGAAGTGCCAGCACCGACAGTTCCAGCTGACGCGATCGCACTGCTGGCCCGCACCGGCCCCCGCAACATCATCAACTACCTGGTGAAGCACCCCGGCAGCTACTACGGCGAGATCCGTGAAGCGACCGTCACAGCGGTGAGTTCACTCACCCGCGACCTGCGTCTGCTCGAATCCATCGGAGTCATTCGCACCGACGTAGAACAGCCAATCGGAGCCCGCCGCGGCCGCGCTCCCCGTTACACGGTCGACGTCGACCGCATCGACGCGCTCATCGGCGAGCTCCGCGCGCAGCTGCTCGGCTAAGCACCCTCCCCCGAGGGGCCACCAACGTCCGACCGGCCAGCTAATGATGGCGCTACTACCGGCGTGTCAGCGTGTTAACGGTGGCGCTACCCAATACGTTCGCCCTATGGCAGTTCGTCGACTCCCCCGAGGCACGCGCGTGGATACCGTCGCGCTCGGTTGGAAGGTTGAGAAGGCTCAGAAGGAACGCTTCGAGCGCCTTGCCGCGCACGCCGGCGTTTCCTCCGCCGTGTTCTTCGAAGCGGTCGTGGACCATCTCAACACCGAACTGACCTCTCGCGGTCTGCCCGAATGGTGGCCCGCACAAGAACTCACGGACGGGGAGTTGCCTATCGACTCGCCCTAAAGAGAAGAGGCCCGCCGAAGCGGGCCTCAAAGCTCATGTGCCTCATCTGACTTGCTTGGCGGCGGGTCCCAGATGAAGCGGTTTTCAAGAAGTACCGGTGGAACCGGGCCTTCGTCGTTCCCTGACGCTGACCAGGAGAACAATGCACACTTTAGCGCGCCCGCGCGCCCATACGCATTCTCTAAACGCAAATTCGTCCCGCGTGTCGCGGGAATCTCCCCCTGCGCGCCCCCAGGACGCCGCACAGCGCAGCAGGTCACCCAGAGGCGGCAGCTGGGCACTCCCCGCGCCCGAGGGCGTCTATGGCCCTCTGAGGGCCTGGCCCAGTGCATCCGTCTGGTTCGACGCAGTGATGGACATCCTCCGCACCCCGGAGGGTGAAGAAGCCCGTCGACGCGCGAAAGTCGCCCCCGACACGCTCCTGCGCGTCGCACACGCCGACCGCACGGCCGCAGACCAATCCACGGGCCGCGGCGTCACCACCGCACACGACACCGTGGCGGGCGTGCTCGGCATGAGCGGAAAGACCGTCCAGCGAGCCCGGCAGCTGCTCGAGGTGCTCGGCCTGGCGGTGACCGTCGCTGAGGGCCGCTACCTGACCACAACCGAGCGCGCGCAAGCCCACGCTAAGCACGGTGGCCAACAGCTCCGGGCAGCGTCCACTCGTGCCCTGACACTCCCCCGCGGCTACACGCCCCCCACCGGCAACGCCGTCGCCGGCATCGATTCCACTGCTGTGGAAAATGTCCAGCTACCCACCCGTAGGGGGGTTAAGAACTTCTCTCCCGTTGGTAAAAAATCACCAAGGCGCGCGCATCCGCGCACGCGAGAAGACGCCGCTACGCGGCGCCCAGCTTCGACAAAAACCCGGCAAAAACCGGCTTCGCAGCAACCTCGCCCGATCGACGTTCAACGTCTTGCCGCGGGCCTGTGTGCGCGGATGTCGTGGCTGGACCGTGCGACCTCGCACCTCGGCAAGCTCTGCGACGTGCTGATCGCCCACGGCCTCACAGGGCGCGGATGGACTGCTGAATCGTTACTCGACGCAATCCAGCGCGGCCGCCTTGAGCGGCGTATCCCTCTCGTCGACGTCGCATCCCAGCGTGATCCGTTCGGGTACTTCGTATGGCTGCTTCGCGCCACCGTCGACGCCGGCTCTCCCGCTCCGTTCCTGCAGCTGCAGGTTGAGAGTCGGCGGCGTGCCGAGCGTCAGGCGCTCGAAGCTGCACACGAGGCCGCACGCCGAGCCGAGATCCGCGCCAACGCGGACGAGATCGCCGCGGTGATCGCGCGCATGCGCGAGCACTTCCCCTCCCGCCCGCGCCCAAGCCGTAGGCACTTCACCCCGCCTCACTCCGCGAGGTGATCGAGCCGGCTACGCCGACCAGCTGGGGCCTGACGGCCCGTTTGTTTGCCGTGAAGCCTTCGGCGGCTCCCTCCGCTTCGCTGCGGTCGTAGCTACCTCCGGGCTCCGTTCAAGTGGCTACGCCACCGGCTCCCCCGAGACTTTCGGCACGCGGTCGCTACGCTCCCTTATTTCGCGCCGAAACTCTCTCCTCCCCCGCCCTTCGGGTTGCACTGCACCCTTCGGTTGCTAAGGCGGAAAACCGCCTTCACGGCAAAAAAACGTGGAGGAGAAAGGAAAGAGACCATGACGCTGATGGACATGATCAACGACCTGATGCACGAAGACCACGTTGCGGGTCTGCCGCAATGGACGGGGATGCCGCTGGGACAGCTGGTCACCGATTACCACCACCCCGACGAGCTCGACGCGGCCTGGCGCCGCTGGGTCGAAATCAACGGCCACTTCAACAGCGTCTTCCTGTCCAAGATGTGGCACCGCAGCTACACCGTCCGTCACATGGATATCGGCGAGCACACGTTCGACCTGTACGACGTCGACCTCCGGTGCGCTGCAGGAGCCCACGACTCGCGGAAGATTGGCGACCCTCTCGGCCCGCTCTGCCAGTGCGTCGGCAGCATCACCGCCCAGGCCATCTGCTCCCGCTGCTCCTGGCACCACATCGGCACCGAAGCCGAATGCGTCGAGGCCTGGCACGACCACGCATTCCCCGGCTGGCGCGACCTTCCCACCCTTCCCGGCAAGCTCCGCGGCGGAATGGGCCCCACCAGCATGACGCCGAAGCTCGAGGCCTGGCTCGAGGACAACTACACGCCCGCGTTCCGCGTTCCGGGCGCCCCCATCCTCACCGAACGCCCCAGCTACGGCAGCCGCCACATACCCAACTACAGCCCCTTCGGCGGATTCGACCTCTCCGCCCCCAACAAGCCCTAAGTACTAATCCCGTTACAGATTGGATCGACCATGACGAACCTCACCCCCCGCGACGTCGAAACCCTGCTCGACGATCTCGCCCAGCTGCTCCCGTTCCCGACGACCCTCTACGTGGACATGGGCGCCGAAGAGTGGACCGCCCAGCTCTACTACGGCCCCGTCGACCCCGACAGCGAACTGCCCATCCACCGCGTCGGCATCGACGCCCACACCGTTCGCCCCGTCTGGTGGATCGACCTGGACGAAGGAAGCCGCACCATCCTGCTCGAGGAAGTCACCCCCGACGACGTATGCGCGGTCGCCGCGCGCGTCGCTGAGACACAACAACATGACTAACCCCATTAGTACTGTTTCCGTTACACGACTGGCGGGAACAGTACTAATCCCGGCAGAAGAGCATCATGGGACCCAGCGGCAGACGGAGCAGCCGCCGGCATCGGACGATCGGACGGAGCCGATCGGCAGTCAAGGCCTGTCGGCCCGTTCTTTTGCCGTGAAGCCTTCGGCAGCATACGGTCGACCACCCTGCGCGCCAGAGCTTTCGCGGCATATCCTCGCTCGCTTCGCTCCCTCCGGTATTCCACGGTCACTGGCACTACGGCCGCTCTTCCTAGCGGCGATAAATCGCCTTCACGGCAAGAAAACGATTGGGATGGGAGGATCACGAAATGGACAAGCTCACGGTCTACACGACGGGCCCCAGCTGCGGAAAGTGCTCGATGACCAAGATGATGCTGAAAGGCAAAGGCATCCCATTCGTCGAGGTCGACATCACTCAGAACCCGGCCGCACACGAGTACGTGACGGAAGAGCTCGGCTACAGCATGGCCCCGGTTGTCGTCGTGGACGACGACGATCACTGGTGCGACATGCGCCCCGACCAGATCGACCGGATCGCCGCGAAGTTCGCCGCGTGACCCCCAGCCAAAACAGTACTAATCCCGTTACCACTAACCGAAAACACCCCTAATAGTACTAATAGGGGTACAGGCGCAAAGCGCACGACCGAAGGAGACACCATGGAGAAGATCGCCGTTACCCGCCTCGCAGACCTTCGCGCAGGGGACCGCCTCGTAAGCCTGGACGGCCGCGCATATATTCCGGTGCGGATCGTTGCGCAGGGGCTCGGGTGCATCGGCGCAGGAACCGTTCAAGGTGTGCGCCTGGTGAACCCGTTCCCAAGTAGCGACGTCGAGCACGTGTTCTACCCGTCGCAGATGGACGGGCACCGCATCGAGGTTGAGCGCAGCAACTAACCCTAATACCCCTAACAGTACTAATCCCGTTACTATGGAGTGAGATCCGAGACTCGCAGGGGTGCGCCGCCACGGCAAAGCGCACCCCTAAGAGTACTATTACCGTTACAAGGAAGGTGCCTCACATGACTCTTCGCATCCTCGCCGTCGTCGGGCAGAAGGGCGGCGTCGGTAAGACGACGACCGTCATGAACCTCGCCGCAGTGCTGTCAGATCATGCCCGCGTACTCGTCGTCGACGTCGACCCGCAGCGCAGCGCAACCGACTGGGCGGAGGCGGGAGGGGACAATGTGCCCTTCGACTTCGCTACCGAGTCAGACCCCCAAGTCCTCGCCGGTCTACGGCGCACCAACGAGTACGACGTGATCGTCGTCGACACCCCGGGAAGCTTGCGGGACACCGACGTTCTCGGCGCGGTCCTCGACAACAGCGATTTCGTCATCCTGCCCATGGAACCCGCGACCATGAGCGTGAAGCCCGCAGTTCGCGTCATTCGCCAGCTGATCGAGCCGCGGAACCTGCCCTACCGAGTCCTGGTGAGCCGTGTGAAGCGCGATCCCTCCGCGGTGCGCCGCAAAGACGACGCGCTCGAACTCCTCGACGAGATGCACCTCCCACGCTTCCGCAGCGTCATCCGCGAATACGTCATGCACACGGACGCACCGCTGACCGGGGAAGTGGTCACCACCTACCCCCGCAGCCGAGCCACCGCCAACGCCATCGACGACTACAAAGACCTCGCCCTGGAGCTCACGAGCCTCTGGGCCAACGGAAAGAGATAGGGGATCTCCCATGGCACGCAAAACCCTCTCCTCCCTCGTCGGGCGCCTCGAGGACGATCAGCCCGCTGAGACCCCACAGCCGGCGCCCGCCGCCGCCCCCGTGGAGAAGACCGCCGAGGCGGCCCCCGCGGCCGAGGCACCCGCGCCGAAGAAGCGCACCAAGTACCCGCCGAAGGTGTCGTTCTACCAGGAGCTTGAAGACACCGACCGCATCCGCGGTGCAATCCTGCACACGTTCGCACAAGAAGGGTTCCGCAACCTCTCGCAATTCCTCAACGCTGCCGCGATGAAAGAGGTCGAGCGCCTCGAGGCCAAGTACAACGACGGCAAGCCGTTCCCGCCCGTCAAGGCCCGCGAACTGCCCCAGGGGCGCCCAATGGGGGTATGACGTGAGCGCTCGAGCGCGGCGCGGCTGGGCGCGGGCCGGGATCATCCTCGCAAGCGGGGGTGTCGGATACGGCCTTCGCAGCGCCTTCCCGCCCTACCCAGCGCTGACCACACCCGTTGTCATCGACGAAGCTCTCTGGCGCGCGATTCTGAGCGGGCCCCCGATGGCCGGCGTCTTCGCTGTCATCGCCGCCGTCATCGCCTTCACTCCCGCCATCCGCTCAACCAAAATCGCCCGCGAGAACGCCGCGCGCGAACAGTGGTGGAACCGCGCGCAATGGGCCCTAGGGCTGGCCGCATCCGATGACCAGGAAGACCGCGAGGTCGCAAACGACGCCCTCCAGGCCCTGCTCGAGGACGCGACCCCCACCGAAGGCAAGATGATCTACCGCACGATCAAGAACCTTCAACGCCCAGCCGCCGTAGACACGCCCGCAATCGCGACGGAAAATAGACCGAGAAGGAAGGTGATCAGATGGCTCGGCATTCCCGCTCGTCCTTCACCGGACGCTTCGTGACATCGCACAAGGGCAGCCTCCAGCGCCGCATCGCGGCAGGCGAGGCCGACCCGATCAGCGATCGCGAGCGCGCACAGCTTCAAGAGATCCGCCAGACCTACATCCGCAGATTCGGCGTCGACCCCGAGGCCCAGACGGTCTCCAAGACCGCCTGACACGCGCTGAGAAGGGACCGTGCCCACGGGGCCGGTCCCTTCCTTCGTTCTCGAGCATCACCACATCAGCCGCTCGCACCGGATACATGCCGATCTTGCGCAAGGGAGAGCACGGTCCAGGGTGCGGCAACGCCGCATCGCATCGCGACGCGCAGCGCCCTTGACGGTGATCGACCGCGTGCCACGATCCCAGCATCCGGGGGAGGGGTGAATCACTTTCCGGACTCGCTCCCGGGGGCGCGCCCGAAGATGACTTACGGTCCATCTAGACATTTGTCTCATGGAGTCCGTCTTCGTTCTCAAAGGAGAAACGTCATGCCCCGACAGCGTCCGCAACCGCGGCCTTCCCTGATAAGTGAGCGTCCCGCCAGTTCCGACAACGCCCCTCACGCGGGGAGCTCGCCCCGTCGCCGGTCAACGCTGGCTGGTGGGAGCATTTTCGATCCCCCGTTTATGCCAACGGCACACGGGGACATTCCTGTGGCCGAAGGTGATGAGGGCCGAGCGCGATAGTCCTCACTTCCGGTTGCTCGTCGAGGGACCGGTGTGCTTGACGTACTCCGCCCAGGTGCATTCCACTGCGAGCTTCATCCCGTCCTCGGGAAAATAGCCGATTAGTTGCCGCTGAGCCGGATCGTCGTGAAACGTCACCGAGCGCAGCAGCTTCCGCCCCTGCACCTCGACCACGCGCACAATCGCGATTCGTCTGCTGCGGTCGAAGACGAGCCACACCCCCGGCTCGGGGGAGCGCTGCAGCTGAGACATCGGAGACCAAACCTGTACCACGCGCGGCCCTCACGCCCCGTTGACGGTCATGAGCCGTTGATCCCGCCACCGGCAGCATGGACCACGGCGGCGGCATGATGAGCGAAGACGACATGCAATCGCTCAAGCAGGCCACCGGAACCGACGCCGCCCGGCTGTTCCTCCAGCAGATGATCGAGCACCACCGCGGTGCCATCGACATGGCCCTGGAAGAAGCGACCAACGGCCAGAACAGCGACGCCGTCGCACTCGCCAACACCATCATCGAGGCGCAGACCTCCGAGATCGCCACGATGGAGGAGCTTCTCGCCACTCTCTGATCCCGCCCGGGGTGGGGCGCGGAAAGCCCACCGCGCCCCACCACCTGATCAGACGAAACGCACCCTGTGGCGCGACTACAACTACCACCGCGCGCCGGTCTCCGGCCCCGCGCCTTGTCCTTCACCACCCTCACCGCAATCGTCGCGCTTGCTCTGTGGGCGAGCATTCGGGTGGCCCACTGATCCGGCGAGAATGAGCATGGTTCCCAGTTGGATGCAGACGTGACGGACACGGCATTTGACGATATCATCGCTATGTGGCGATGAATAAAGAGGGTGGTCTACTCGATCCTGACGCGACCGCTGTGTACGCGCACCTATTCGACGCGCTTGGGGACCCCACGCGATTGGCGGTTCTCCAGCATCTGGCGTCCGGCGAGCATCGCGTCCGGGATCTCGTCCAGCACCTCGGATTGGCGCAATCAACCGTAAGTAAGCACCTCAGCTTCCTGCGGGACTGCCGACTAGTCACTGTTCGCTCGGAGGGTCGGGCTTCCTGGTTCGATCTTGCGCAACCTGTGGCGACTGCGGCTCTCATTAACGCCGCCGAACTCCTGCTGAGAGACACCGGCACGCGTGTCACGCTATGCGCTCACCTTCATCAGCCTGGTGAAGACTTCGCCCTTGGAACGGACGCGGCCTGATGGGCGCCGGTCACACGCACGCACCGTCTACCGGCGCGGCCGGGCATCCGACCGACCATCGGGCGCGTCTCTGGATTGCGTTTGCAATCACCGCGGCAATCGCCGTGACTCAAGCGGTTGGATCCTTCTTTACCGGCAGTCTTGCCCTCCTCACGGACACGGCCCACGCACTCACTGACGCATCCGGACTTCTCGTTGCACTCATCGCCGCGACGCTGGTGCTGCGGCCGGCTAGTGCGCGACGCACGTGGGGGTTCCGTCGCATCGAAGTTATCGCTGCCTTCGGGCAAGCGGCTCTGTTGATGGCGGTAGGGGGTTACACAGCCATCGAGGGGGTACGCCGGCTCTTCGAGCCCCCGGAGGTGCCAGCTGCGGAACTGCTGGGTTTTGGAGTCGTTGGGTTAGTCGCGAACGTCATCGCCATCTTCGTGCTGTCTTCCAGTCGCGGAGCTAACTTCAACATGCGGGCAGCGTATCTGGAAGTGCTGAATGACGCGCTGGGATCACTGGGGGTTATCGTCGCGGCTGTCGTCATCTGGACGACGGGTTTCTTTCAAGCGGACGCCATCGCCGGTCTTTTCATCGCCGCTCTCATCGTGCCGCGTGCGTTCAAGTTGCTACGCGAGACGTCGTCGGTGTTGATGGAGTTCACCCCCGACGGTTTGGACTTGGACGATGTGAGATCTCACATTCTCCAACTCGACCACGTCATAGACGTCCATGACCTACACGCCTCGACAGTCGCCACCGGCCTGCCGACAATCAGCGCGCATGTCGTGGTTGAAGACGAATGCTTCACGGACGGACACGCAGCCGCTGTCCTCAAGGACGTCAGAGCATGTGTGGCTCAACACTTCGAGGTGTCCGTGCTGCACTCCACCTTCCAGATTGAGACAGCCGACCTGCAAGATTCGGAACCCGGGGATGTCCGTCACGCTTAATCGCGGGCGCCGAACCGCTCGAACGGGCGTGTTCGCAGCCCGATCGCATATCGGCACACCGTCGGCCGTTCCCAGCCATTCGCCCAGAACCTCTCCGTACACTGGCTGCTGATGTATACCGACGCTCACGCCCGGCGCTCAGCGCTGGCGAAAGAGCACGGAGCGATAACGCGACTCATTACCATCATCGCCCTCGGGGCCCTCCTGCTGCTCGGAGTCGTGGCCCTCAACCATGGCGACAACGCCCCGGTAAGCGGTGTGGTCGCGACGGCATCTGACACTGCGCCGCACGACCCGGCCGCACCCGTCGCTACCTCTATCGTCGAGGCGAGCGTGTACGACGTATCGCCCGGAATGGCGCTGTGCGTTCTCGGCGTCGTCTGCGGATTCGTGCTGTACCTCGTTGTTCATCTCCTGGTGCGCCGCGGACCGGCTGGGATCACACTCGTCTGGCGCGCCCTCCCGCCGTCTTTGATCCACCCGGTGTCCGGCAGGCCTGAGGGCCACGCCCTCACAATCGCGCAACTGGGTATCTCTAGAACCTGACATCGGCACGTCGCCCCCGCGGCGACACTCATCCCGGGCAACCCGGGCTTTTCTTGTGCCGTCAAGTGTTGGAGTACCCATGAAAATCAACTGGAAGGCGACGGTCATTACCGCCGCCGTCGCCGTCGCGGTCGTCGCGGGGGCTGTCATCTATGTCCTAGTCGATCAGAACAACACCCGCGTTGCCGCCGAGGAACGGGGAGGAGGGTCGATAGCGGTTGTTAGAGACGACTCCCACGTCCTCGACGACGCCGGCGACGGCGCCATCACCATCGTGGAGTTCTTGGACTTCGAGTGCGAAGCCTGCGGCGCCTACTACCCCGTCGTCGAAGAGCTTCGTGTGAAGTATGAGGGACAGATCAACTACGTCGTTCGCTACTTCCCCCTTCCCGGCCACATCAACTCCGAAAACTCAGCGGTCGCTGCGGAGGCCGCGGCAGCCCAGGGACGCTTCGAAGACATGTACAACCGTCTCTTTGAGACGCAAGCACAGTGGGGGGAGTCTCAGCAAAGCCAAGCGGAGCTGTTCCGCTCGTACGCGACCGAGTTGGGCTTGGATATGACGGCCTACGACGAAGCTGTCGCCGACCCTGCCACTCTCGAGCGCGTTCGATCCGACCTCGACGACGGACGCGCCCTCGGCGTGGACCGAACCCCTACGTTCTTCGTCGACGGCGAACCTCTTGTCATTGAACGATGGAACGACCTTGAAAGTGCCATCACCACCCGCTTGGACGGCACCCCCTAGTGGCGGGCCTGTCACACCGACGAGTCATCATCGTGGGCGCAGGGCAGGCTGGATTGGCAACTGCAGCGGCACTGATCGCTCGCGGCATGGAACCGCAGCGTGACTTCGTGGTCATCGACAGTTCCGCGCGGGGACAACGCACGTGGAGTGCGCGCTGGCCTTCTATGCGGTTGCTCAGCAATGCTGAGCACTCCAGCTTCCCCCGCAGACCACTGGAGGGTGACCCGTATCGGTACCCCACCCCGGGAGACATCGAAGGCTATCTACACAGATTCGAAGCGGAGCTCGGGGTAAACCCCGTCTGGGGTGTCCAGGCCCTCGCCGTGACTCGCCACGGCAACGGCCCAACCCTGCTCTTGAGCACCACGGTTGGCGAAGTGCAGACCCGCAACGTCGTGTGCGCTACCGGCGCCGCAGCACGTCCCCGATTTCCGAAATGGGCCGCGGACGCCGAAGTCGAAGGAGTACAGATGCACACCAACGCCTACAGAACACCCGAGCAGATTCCGCGAGGCCGGGTACTTATTGTCGGCGGTGGTATCGCCGGGACGGAAGTTGCTTCCGACCTCGCGAAGTCGCACGACGTCACTCTGGCGGTCCGCACCCGACGGGCTGAAGCGCATCCGCGGCAATTCCCCACCCAGCCGCGCGTCTCACCGTGGCGGCGCGTGAAGATCGCCCCAGAACCCCTCTACGACGCCCTCCGAGATAAAGGCGTCTCCATTCGAGCCGAGACGATTGGGGTGGACGGGGCCAAGTTCGCCTTCGCGGATGGCTACCGGCAGGCCTACCAGTCAGTCGTGTTCGCCACCGGGTACGAAGCGGGCGACGAGTGGTTGCCCACGCAGCCGCAGCTTCAGCGACGCATCCCCACCGCGACGACGCTACCCGGTCTGTTCGTTGCCGGAATCCCCGTGCACAGCCAGGCCAGAGCTAACACCCTTCCCGGGGTATGGACGGACGCGGCTCGTATTGCCCGATTCATCTACGCCCGACCTTGAAAAGACCAATGAGATTCTTCCTCGTATCCAGACCTCGCCATCGCGCAACGCAGGTCACGGTGACGCTGTGCGCCACTGTCGCTCTTAGCGCCGCCCTCATCGTTGCAGGACCCGCCGCGCCGACCTTTGCTGTCGTGGCCCCGGCGCTGAGCTCGGCCATGGATGTCAGCTTCACCACTGCGCCTCTGAGCGTCGAACGTTCAGGAACCACCGTAACGAGCTCCGAGACTCCATCACCTGGGCACCAGACCCATCCTCATTCCACGGCCACCCCACGCGCGGACGGTCGAGGAGTGCCCACCGGCGGTGGCGAGGTCGCTCCCGTGCTGGGAGTCTCCGCGGTGGCGATGATTCTCGGC
Source organism: Microbacterium mcarthurae (assembly GCF_046064585.1). NCBI lineage: Bacteria > Bacillati > Actinomycetota > Actinomycetes > Micrococcales > Microbacteriaceae > Microbacterium > Microbacterium mcarthurae. The sequence continues at coordinate 35,512 of NZ_JAROCE010000007.1, forward strand.
GGAGCGCTGGTCACGCTTCTGGTCACAGCGCGGCGAACCCGCCACCTCCGGAAGGGCCAAGAAGGTGACCGCTGAGAAGACGCGGCCGTTCGCCGTCGCCTGCATGGTGGCAGCGGCCGCGGTGTTGATAGACCAGTTCAGTAAAGCCATCGCCCTGACTGCGCTTGCCGACGGGAGACGGGTGCCCATTATTGGGGACGCATTCGGTCTGCAACTCGCCTTCAACCCCGGCGCGGTGCTGGGAACGGGCTCGGGCATGACCTGGGTTCTCACCTTGATAGGCGTGGCAGCCGTTGCCGGGCTTTTCGTCCTGGCGGCCCGCGCGCGAACGGTGGGATGGGCGGGTGGTGTGGGGCTATTCCTCGGTGGAGCTGTCGGCAACCTCATCGACCGTTTCATGTCGCCGCCAGGATTCGCAATCGGCCACGTCACCGACTTCCTTGCATACGGGCGTCTGTTCATCGGCAACTTGGCAGACGTCTTCCTCGCCGCTGGAGCGATAGCGGTTGCAGTGATGCTGATGCTCCGCCAACGCGCCCACAGTGGCACCAAGGTCGCGCCTGCCACACCACCCACGTTCGGGGTTCCCCCGGAGGACAAGCAATGAAAAAGACCAAGACGCCATCTCGGTATCAACGAAACGCCCTCGCCCCCGGTCTGATCGCCGCAGCCGCCCTGTTCGTGGCGCCAGCGCTGCTGGACAGCGGCTGGTTCACGCTTGTGCGCTTCATCGTGGCAATCTTGGCGCTCATCGTCGCCTCGTTCGCCTACCAGGAGCGGCAGCTGTGGTGGGTGCCGGTGTTTGCTGTGATCGCGGTGGCATGGAACCCGGTGCTCCCCATCCCCGCTGAAGGTGTTGTCTGGACCGCGGCGCAACCCGCAGCCGCAGTCGTCTTCCTTGTCGCGGGAGCCATCATCAAGAGGGAGCGGGCATGAATCGCAAACTCCTCGCCCTCGGCACGGCGCTCATCATCGTCGGCGTGATGAGCGGTTGCACCGCCACGACCCAAACAACGGACGCCGGCGCGGGCGCATCGTTCTCCGATGGGAATTTCCAAGTGGCCGAGATTGCCCCGTCGGACAGAGGCGAACCCGTTCAGTTCGAAGGCGTCATCGAAACCGGTGAAACCGTCACCAGCGACGACTACCGAGGTGAGGTGCTCGTGGTGAACTTCTGGTACGCCGCCTGCGGACCGTGCATCGTCGAGGCTCCCATGCTCGAGGAGGTCTTTCTGCGCTTCCAGAACGAGGAAGTCGACTTCCTCGGAGTGAACACCTACGACCAAGCTGAGACAGCACTCTCTTTCGCGCGCGAGAACAACGTCACCTATCCCAGCGTCATCGACGTCAATGACGGTCAGGTGAAACTCGCCTTCGCGCAACTCACCCCGATCCAGGCCACACCCACAACGCTCGTAATGGACCGCCAGGGTCGCCTCGCCGCCCGCATCATCGGCCAACTTCCCAGCGCGTCCATCCTGTCCACCATCGTCGCGGACACGCTGGCGGAGAGACCATGAGCGCCGGGGCGCTCGTCGTCGACGGCGCACTCTGGCTTGCCATCCCCCTCGCCCTGGTCGCCGGTCTCATCTCCTTCCTATCGCCCTGTGTCCTACCGCTGGTGCCCGGCTACCTCGGGTACCTCGGCGGTGTGGCCGCCCCTCCCACCTCCACAACCGGAGGAGACGGAGCGACGACGGTCACCACACGCCCGCGGCTCGTAGCAGGCGTCCTGCTCTTCATCGCCGGATTTACTGTGGTCTTCGTCGCCGTGACCGTCTTGGGGGGATTCTTCGGGGTGGCGCTCTCGCGCTACGCCGATCTCCTTACCCGCGTCTTCGGCATTGTGAACATCGTCCTGGGGCTGGTCTTCACAGGCGCAATCCGGCTTGGACAGCGTGGCATGCGTCCGACCCTCCGTCGTCGAGCCGGGCTCGTCGGCGCTCCGCTTCTCGGGTTCTCACTTGGTGTCGGCTGGACACCGTGCATTGGCCCCACACTCGCAGCAATCCTGTCCGTGTCGTGGAACCTTGGTGACCCCGCCCGAGCCGGGCTCCTCGGTCTGTCTTACTCACTCGGCCTCGGAGTGCCCTTCCTCGTACTGGCGCTCGGATGGGGGTGGGCTGCGCGGTCCGTCACAGTCCTCCGCACTCACATCCGCACACTCAACCTCATCGGAGGCGCCGTGCTCATCCTGCTCGGGCTGCTCATGGTGACGGGCGTGTGGACCTCGCTCATGTCACTTCTGCAACAGGTGGTAATCAATGTCCCCCTCCCGCTCTGATACCCGCCACGTCGATTCAGACCCGCGGCGGCCGGCGGACCATCCTGACGGGGCCCCGAACGATCAAGACGGCCCACAGGTAAAGCTGGATGGCAAAGGGTGGCTCCGCTGGACATGGCGCCAGCTCACCAGCATGCGCACCGCGCTCATCCTCCTGCTCTCCCTCGCCCTGGCCGCAGTACCCGGCTCACTGTTTCCTCAACGAGGCGCCGACCCCAACGGCGTCATCCAATGGGAGCGCAACAACCCCGAGTGGTTCCCGTTCCTCGACGCCGTCGGATTGTTCGACGTTTACTACTCGCCCTGGTTCTCGTCCATTTATCTGCTGCTGTTCGTATCCCTCATCGGGTGCGTCATCCCGCGGGCGAAACACCACTACCGCGCTCTCAAAGGACAACCGCCGCGCACACCCATCCGGTTCGCTCGACTCCCCGAACACCTCGAGCGAGCCATCCCCGGCGAGCATCTCACCCCCGCGGCAGCTTTGGATCTTGCCGAAACAGAACTCGCCCGGCGTCGCTATCGCGTCCGCCGCTACGACGGGAAGGGGTGGACCTCCGTTTCGGCCGAACGCGGGTACCTCCGCGAGACCGGCAACCTGCTCTTTCACATCGCCCTGGTCGGCGTGCTCGTCTCCGTCGTCGTCGGCAAGGCGTTCGCCTACACCGGCCAGCGCGTCGTGGTGGAGGGGACAACCTTCGTCAACACCCTCAGCGACTTCTCCTCCTTCGACCCCGGCCGTTTCGCGGACGGATCCAACCTGACGCCGTACTCCCTCACGCTGGACCGTTTCGACGTCACCTACCAGCCAGCAGGCTCCCCTGGCGGTGGGCAAGCGGGCGACTTCGCCGCCAACGTCACGATCAGATCCCCCGGAGCAGACGACCGAACCGAGCGGGTGGTCGTCAACTACCCCATCACTGTAGGGACCGACCGCATCCATCTCCTCGGAAACGGTTACGCGCCTACCCTCACCATCCGTGACGCGGAAGGTCAGATCGTTTATAGCGACTCACTACCCTTCCTCCCGCAAGACTCCAACATGACCTCACTAGGCGTCGTGAAAGTTCCGGATGGCTTGCCGCAGCAGCTCGGGCTGATCGGCTTTTTCTACCCCACACAGGACACCTTGCCCTCAGGTGCCGCCACCTCGATCTACCCCGACGTAATCAACCCCGTCATCACCCTCAACGCATTCGCAGGCGACCTGGGCATCGACGATGGAACCCCCCGTTCCGTCTACGCCCTGGAAGTTGACCAACTCACCCAGCTCACCGGCGGCAACACCGGACAGGAATCCATTGAACTCAGGCCCGGTACCACCGGTGCGCTGCCCAACGGGTGGGGCACCATCACCTGGGAGGAAGCCGACGGTGCTCCGGTGAAACGGTTCGCGTCCCTGCAGATCCAACGCGACCCCAGCAGCGGCTGGGTCCTCGCGTTCTCTGTGCTGGCCTGCGTCGGGCTGTTCACCGGACTTCTCATACCTCGCCGCCGAATCTGGGTGAAAGTCCACCACTCGGCGACCACAACCGACTCGACGATCCACGTGGAGTACGCCGCCCTCGCCCGAGGAGACGACCCGGGGCTTGCCCGCGCGGTCCAGCACCTAGCGGAGGCTCACACAGAAGTGTGTGAGCGGGCGAATACGGCCGCGCAGCCACGATAGGTCCACAGCTATGAACGCCCCCCTCGACCTTGGCGACTACCTGCTGCCCGCAGCGCACCCCTTTACCCTTTTGCCGGGCGCCGCAACGGTGATGGCCACCATCTACCTCCTCGGGGCGCTGCGTCTGTGGCGGCAGCATCGACGGTGGTCGGTGTTGCGCACGGTGAGCTTCGTCTCCGGCTGCGCAGCCCTCGCCGCCGTCACCGGCCTCGCTGTAGAGGACTACGGCAAAGCCCTGCTTTCGGTGTTCATGTTTCAGCAGCTGACATTGATGATGGCCATCCCACCGCTGCTCGTGCTCGGTTCCCCGGGAACCCTTCTGCTGCGTGCCACCCCGCACCGCGGCGTCGGAAAAAGTGTCCTCAAAGTGGCGCACGGCGCGTTGCGGTGGCGAGGGTCAAGATGGGCCCTAAGCCCCTGGGTCGCATTACCCGCCTACCTCGCGGCCTTCTACGGCCTGTACATCGCAGATCTGCTCGATCCCGTCCTAGCCCTCCCCGGCGGTCACACCGCCTTAGAATCGGCGTTCCTGATCAGCGGGATCCTGTTCACCATCCCGGTGCTCTCCACAGATCCACTACCGGTCCGCATGAGCCACGGAGGACGGGCACTCGACCTTTTCGCTGAGGCAGCGTTGCACGCCTTCTTCGGGGTGTTCCTCATGATGGCGACCAGTCTGGTAGTAGGAACATTCGCTGAATCGACCATTGCCCTAGGGATCGACCCCATCGAGGACCAACGCGTAGCCGGCGGTCTTGCATGGTCCTATGGCGAGGCGCCCACACTCATCATGATCCTGATCGTGATGCACCGGTGGTTCCGGCACGACTCCGTTCGTGACGCCGCCGCAAGCAGATGGGCGGACGCGCACGGGGATCCAGAGCTCGACGAGTACAACGAGTACCTGCGCCGTCTAGAGAAAGGCGGGTCCGCATGACAGCACTTCGAGGGGCAACCGGCGCGCTGCGCATGCCCTCTATGTGGACCAGCGGCACGGATTCCTTGCCCGTGACGGCGGCGTTGCCCTTGGCGGCAGCGGCGGGGTTGCTGATGGATGCGGCCACACCGGACCTCGGATGGTGGCCGCTTGCTTTCGTGAGCGTGACGATCCTGCTCGCGGCTCTCCTCGGAAGAGGCACGCTCGCTTCCTTCGTCGTGGGTTGCGTCTTCGGGGCCGTGTTCAACCTTGCCCACCTCGTATGGGTGGCGCAATTCCTCGGACCAGTGCCCTGGTTGGCCCTCAGCGCCCTGCAGACAGTCCTGATCGGTGTCAGCAGCATAACCATCACCCTCACCTACCGTTGGGTGAAGGTACGTAGGCTCGGCGGGGCCTTAGACCTGCTGGGTATCCCCGCGCTGGTAGCAGCCCTGTGGGCCGCGCGGGAAGTACTTGTCGGAATGTGGCCGTACTCGGGCTTCCCCTGGGCACGGGTAGGAATGACGCAAGTGTCGGGACCATTTCCTGAAGTGGCGTCCTGGGTGGGAACGACGGGTGTGACCTTCCTCGTCGTGGGCGTGTGCGCCGCCCTCGTGCAGGCCCTCAGACCGGGGCGTCGCACTCTGCGTGCCGGCGTGCCGGCGCTCGTGGGAGTCCTGCTCATGGCGGTCACACCCCAGTACGCCACCCGGAGTATCGGAACGTTCACCGTCGGGTGGGTCCAAGGCAACGGGCCGGCAGGCTATTTCGACGACCGCAATGAAGGCGACATGCTCCGAGCCCAAGCATCAACATCGAAAACGATTCGGGGCCAGCAGATGGACGTGCTCGCCTGGCCAGAGGGCTCCGTGGACATCGACCCGGCGTCTTCAGAACCCACACGTCGAGTGCTGAGTGAAATCTCCGCCGCGTACGGTGCCCCGCTCCTAATGAACGCCGCAACCACGAGAGGCGAGCAAACGTTCAACTCAACCATGCTGTGGACGACGGACGGTAGCGAGCAGAGCTACGACAAACTCAACCCCGTCCCGTTCGGCGAATACGTGCCCGACCGGTGGCTGTTTGAACGTCTCGCACCTGACCTTGTCAGTCTGATCCAGAGGGAGTACACCCCAGGCAGATCGGCGCCAGTGATGGATATAGGAGGCACCCGCGTCGGGCTGGCGATCTGTTTCGACGTCATCTACGACGACGTGATCTTCGATGCAGCACGGCAAGGCGCGCAGGTCTACATCTTCCAGACAAACAACGCCGACTTCCGCGGAACAGACGAGAACGTGCAGCAGCTCGCCATCGCGCGAATGCGAGCCATCGAAACCGGGCGCGCAGTGGTCAACGTCTCCACCGTGGGAACAAGCCAAGTGATCAACCCCGATGGGTCGACCGAAGAGACCATCGGGGTGGACACGGCCGCTGGCCGAGTGAGCGAGGTGCCGCTACGGGCGGGGATCACGCCGGCGAGCTGGCTCAGCCCCACCATCGAAATTGCAATGGTCGTTGCATCGGCCGGTGTGCTGTTGTGCGTTCGTCTGCGCATCCACGTTCGTGCGCGGAAACGGTGATGAGCTGGACAAACGGCAGACCGCATCGCGCACCCCGCGCGAGCAGCGCACGCTTGGCCTCCGATGCCAGGCTGCCCCGGCTTGGCTGTGACGGCCAGTTCGGATTGGTACCATCGCTGCGATGCCGGTAAGCACGGGACGCGCCCCACTTGGGGCCAGTACCGCCTCCGTCGTGAGAATGAGGATCATCGCCAGCCTCGTCCTAATCTTGATGTGTCTGCTCGCTGTATGGTCAAGCAGCCACTCTGATGCTTCCACGACCTCCGATGCGGCGTCCGCGACCCACACGTGGGAGAGCGATCAAGGTAGTCGAACAGTCCTCGATGAGCCCGCCGGTGACGTTGTCAACAGCCTGACGCAGGCTCTCCCAGCAGCGGCCGTAGCGCTATGCCTGGTAGGCGTGTGTGTGGCGGGAATGCTGCTGGAGCATCGCTTCCGTCTCATGCGGTCGAATCTCAATGTCATCCGCTCACCTCGACGCGATCAGCCTCACGTTTTACGTACCGTCCGCTCACACACCACGACGCTGAGCTTGACCGAACTGTCTCTCTCACGGACCTGACCCGTACCGGGGCTCCGAAAATCACACCTTCTCGGCTGATCTGACGCCAACGAAGTTGTAGTCGAACGCAACTTCCCACCCCTTCGGGCGCGGCCGTACAGGTGCACTCGGAGCGTTTCTGATCCGACGCTCGACGACTGCCGTGGGCGCCCAATCCCCGGGCGCCGCAGTCCCACTGAAAGACGCCATGCACACACTTTTCGCCCCCCGTTCGCCTCGCTGGTTCGCAGCCGCCGGCATTGCCGTGACGGCACTATCCCTGATGTTCGTTCTACCCGGTTCGCCGCCGGCTCGTGCTCACGACGCTTTGGTCCAGTCCTCCCCAGCAGCGGACTCAGTCGTCTCAGCGACGCCCG
>NZ_JAROCE010000008.1:0-14827 GCF_046064585.1 Microbacterium mcarthurae
GCTTCCAGCGCTGAGCGCGTCGGGGCGCGGCCGGGCAGGTCGCCCCTTTCCGCTGAGTGTCCGGAACACGCGGATGCGGGGGCGTGGCGTCCGCGTGTCTTGGACACTGAAGTGGCGTGGGGGCGTCGTGGCTCGCGGGGCGCGCCGTACCCCCCCCCCCCCCCCGTTGAGTGTCCAGAACACGCGGATGCGGGGACGTGGCATCCGCGTGTCTTGGACACTGAATTGAGGCGGGGCGGGGTGTCGGCGGGGCGCCGTGCCGCCCGCCCGCCCCGGCGCGGTTGAGTGTCCAGAACACGCGGATGCGGGGGCGTGTCGTCCGCGTGTCTTGGACACTGAAGTGAGGCGGGGACGCTGAACGGACGCGGCGGTGCCTGGAGGGCGGGCAGGGCCCGACGGCGAACCAACGGCGCCGGGTCAGGGCGCGGGAAGGAACGTGTCGAGCTCGTCGGCGATGATCCGATCCACCTCGGCGCGGTCGATCGTCGGGGTGCCGTCGCCGGCTTGGGGGCCGTACGCCCCGAACGAGGCGTGCGACGCACCGGGAATCTCCACGAACACGGCGTCGGAGGGCAGCTCCGTCGCGGCGTCGGCGATCTTCTGCGGCGTTGACAGGCCGTCCTCCGAGCCCGAGAGGCTCAGCACGGGGAGCCCGGATGCCGTGAGGTCTGTCGCGCAGTACGACGCGAACAGCACGAGGGCATCGGCGTCGCTCGCGAGCTGGCACGCGCGAACGCCGCCGAGCGAGTGGCCGCCGACCGCCCAGGACTCCACGGCGGGCGCCAGGTCGGTAAAGGTCGACAGGGGGCGCGGATCGAAGAACGCGAGGTTCAGCCACGGGCGCGTGATCACGACCGTCACGCCATCGTCGACGACGGTGTCCGCGAACGTGGCGACGTATCCGAGCGCGTCGACCTTCGCGCCGGGGATGAACACGAGTCCTCGGCCGGTGTCTCCGTCGGTGGGGGAGAGCACGATGCCCGCGCCGTCCTCGGTGATCGTCATCCCGGGGTTCGCGCGCGCCTCGGCTAGCGGGTCGGGCTCCGCGCGCATGACACCGACCTGGCTGTAGATCAGGATGCCGACGACCGCCAGCACCACGAGAGCACCGAGGCCCCCCAGGATCCAGCGCAGGACACGAAAACGCCGGCGGGGCGCTCGAGGCGCCCCGCCGGCGGACGGTTCGGTGTCAGTCACCTCACGAGCGTAACGCCGCCTGTCGCGCGGCCACGATCTCGACGATCCGCGGGAACAGCGGGTGCTCCGGCTCGAGGTCGGTGACCTCCGCCGTGAAGGCGTGGGCGTCGAGCTCGCCGAGCAGCCGCTGCAGGTCGACGGCCTGGGCGTCCTCGGCATCCTGGAACTCCAGGGCCGCGGCCATCGCTGCGACCAGCGCATCGACGGGGAGACCCCGCTCGATGGCCTCTGCGGCGGGGCCGACGAAACGCTCGTGGCGCGAGAGCTTGCGCAGCGGCTGGCGTCCGACGCGCCACACGGTGTCGGGCAGGGCCGGGTTGCGGAAGCGCTGCAGGATCGTGTCGCGGTACTGCCCCTGCACGTCGGCGTCGAGCTCGTGCTTCCGCACGAGCAGCGCGCTGGTCTCCTGCAGGGCCGCCTCGACCTTCGCGGCGATCGCGGGGTCGGCCAGGGCATCGGAGATCCGCTCGACACCGGCCTGCGCGCCGAAATATGCCGTGGCGGCGTGGCCCGTGTTGACCGTGAACAGCTTTCGCTCGATGTACGGCGTCAGGTCGTCGACGAAGTGGGCGCCCGGAATGTGCGGCGGGGTGTCGCCGAACGGTCCGCGCTCGATGGCCCACTCGTAGAAGGGCTCGACGGTGACGTCGACGCCGCCCTGAGCCTGGGCGGGGACGATGCGATCGACCGCGGTGTTGGCGAACACCGCACGGCCCTCCAGCGCGTCCCACGACTCGCCGGCGAGCTCCACCACGTGCTCGCGCAGCTGGTCGGTCGCGCCGATCGCGTTCTCGCAGGCCATGATCTGCAGCGGCGGCAGCGACGGGTCGCGCAGGGCGAGACCGGCGACGATGTGCGGCGCGACGAACTTCAGGATCGTCGGGCCCACGGCGGTGGTGACCACGTTGGCCGTGGCGATCTCGTCCACCAGGGCCTCGGCATCCGTCGAGCTGTCGATGGCGCGGAAGCCGGTCACCGTCTTGTCGGTGCCGCCCTCGCCGACCTCGTGGACGGTGTACTCGGATGCCGCGTTGATCGCGGCGACGAGCGGAGCCGCGACGTCGGAGAAGACGAGGTCGTACCCGCCCTCGTGCAGGAGCAGTCCGACGAAGCCGCGGCCGATGTTGCCGGCCCCGAAGTGAACGGCCTTCATGCGTTGACGGAGCCCGCGAGGGCCTGGAACAGCTCCTCGGGCGAGGAGGCGGCCTTCAGACGCGCGACGTCGTCCTCCTCGGAGAAGAGGATGGCGATCTGGGAGAGGATCTCGAGGTGCTCGTCGCCCTTGCCGGCGATGCCGATGACGAAGGTCACCGGCTCCCCGCCCCAGTCGACGCCGCCGTCGTATCGCACGACCGAGAGGCCGGAGGCGAGGATGGCCTGCTTGGTCTCGTTCGTGCCGTGGGGAATGGCGAGCTCGTTGCCCATGTAGGTGGACACCGTCTCTTCACGCTGCTGCATGGCGGCGAAGTACTCGCCGGTGACGGAGCCCGTGGCCTCGAGCAGGTCGGCGGCCTCCTTCATGGCCTCCTCGCGCGTGGCGCTGCCGGGGTGGATGCGGACGGATTCGATGCGGAGGACGTCTGACATGGTTCTCGCCTTTCTCGTCGTGCCGTCCAGCCTCGCAGGAAGCGAGCCGGACGGGAAGGCGGAGGGGCCGGAACGAACGCTCCGGCCCCTCCGTGGTAGGGATTTACTTCGCTTCGTGCTGGGCGCGGACCATCTCCACGACCTCGTCGTACTTCGGCGAGTTCATGAAGTTGTCCACCGACACGTGGATCGCGTCGGGGGTCTGCGCCTTGGCGCGGTCGGTGAGCTGGTTCTGCGTGATCACCAGGTCGGATGCCGCCGGGTCGAGGTTGGCGATGGCCTTGTTGACCACCGTGACGTTCTCGATGCCCGCCTTCTTGATCTTGTTGCGCAGGACGCTCGCCCCCATGGCCGACGACCCCATGCCCGCGTCGCACGCGAACACGATGTTGTGGATCGGCTTGTCGGCGGTCGAGACACCTGCGACCTGGTCGGCCGCCGCGGCGGTCGACGCCTGGGCGCCCGCGGTGGGAGCGGTGGCAGCGCCGGCGCCGGCGGCCAGGCCGGACAGGGCCGACGAGCTCTTGCCCTTGTTCAGTTCGGTACGGGCGATGGCCGCGGCCAGCGAGTCGCCGCTCTCGGCTTCGCGCTCCAGGTCACGCTTGCGCGAGGCCAGCAGCAGGAGAGCGGTCACCAGGAACGTGACACCCGCCGACAGCACCACCGAGAGGACGACACCGAGGTAGCTGCCCGGAGCGGTGTTGATGAGCACGGCGAAGATCGAGCCGGGCGAGGCCGGGGCGACGAGGCCGGACTGGAAGATGACGTTCGTCAGCACGCCCGTGGCACCACCGGCGATGAGGCCGAGGATGAGCATGGGCTTGGCCAGCACGTACGGGAAGTACACCTCGTGGATGCCACCGAGGAACTGGATGATGAACGCACCGGGGGCGGTGGCGCGGGCGGCGCCGACGCCGAACACGGCGATCGCCAGCAGCAGGCCGGCACCGGGGCCGGGGTTCGCCTCGACGAGGAAGAGGAGGCTGCGGCCGGTGTCGACGACCTGCTGGGTTCCCAGCGGGGTGAAGACACCGTGGTTGATGGCGTTGTTGAGGAACAGCACCTTGGCCGGTTCGACGATGATGCTCGCCAGCGGGAGAAGTCCGGTCTGGACGAGCCAGCCGACCGCGTTGCCGAGGACCTCGGTCACGAAACGCATGACCGGTGCGAGGAAGAAGAACGCCGCCAGAGCCGAGAAGAAGGCCACGAAACCAGCGGAGAAGTTGTCGACCAGCATCTCGAAGCCGGGCTTGATCTTGCCCTGCCACGGCTTCTCGACGAGCTTGAGGATCAGGGCCGCAAGCGGACCGGCGATCATCGCGCCGAGGAACATGATGGTGCCGTTCGCGCCGACGATCACACCCATCGCGGCGACAGCGCCGACGACGCCACCGCGGTGGCCGTGGACGATTCGACCGCCGGTGAAGGCGATGAGGATCGGGAGCAGGTAGGTGATGATCGGTCCGACCAGACCGGGGAACTCGGTCCCGTCGGGGCCGGTGCCGCCACCGAGGATGTACGAATCGGCCCAGCGCCAGCCCTCGACCGGCGACTCGGAACCGAGCCAGCCGGTGGGGATGAACAGAGCCGTGATGAGGCCCCACGCGATGAAGGCCGCGATGTTGGGCATGACCATGCCCGAGAGGAACGTGCCGAACCGCTGGATGCGGACGCGCACACCTCCCTGCTGCGTGGTCGTCGACGTCGTCGTCATTGCTGTGTCTCCTTGTTGTGGGAATGCGACCGGAGTCGCGGGGATGGGGCGCGGCTCAGGCCGCGGGGGTGGTGGAGGCGGCCTTCGCTGCCTCCCGGGCGGAGGCCGCGTCGTCGGCGGCCAGGGCTGCCTCGGCGATGCGGCGGGCATCGTCGAGAGTGTGGGCGAGAAGTGTGGCGCGCACGTCCGCGAGGGCCGTGGGGGCCATCGACAGCGTGGTCGCCCCGAGGCCGACGAGCACCACGGCCAGCAGCGGGTCGGCGGCGGCCTCCCCGCAGATCCCGACGGGCTTGCCGTTGGCGCGGCCGGCGGCGCCGACCTCGCGGATCAGGCGCAGGACGGCCGGATGCCAGGGGTCCTGGAACGATGCGACCGAGCCGAGCAGCCGGTCGGCGGCCAGGGTGTACTGCGTCAGGTCGTTCGTCCCGATCGAGGCGAAGTCGGCGATCTGGAGGATGCGGTCGGCGAGCAGGGCGGAGGAGGGAACCTCCACCATCACGCCGGTGGTCTTCAGGCCGTACTCCTTCGCCAGCGCGGTGAAGTAGCGGGTCTCCTCCACGGTCGACACCATCGGCGCCATGACCCACAGGTCGGCGGGCCCGGCCTCGGTCTTGCGTGTGGCGGCATCTGCTTCCGCGAGGGCGGTCAGCTGCTCGCGCAGGATGTCCTCGCTCGCGCGCAGCGCACGCAGCCCCCGGAGACCCAGCGCGGGGTTCTCCTCGTGCGCGTCGTTGAGGAACGGCAGCGGCTTGTCGGCGCCGGCGTCGAGGACACGCACGACGACCTTCTTCCCCGGGAAGGCGCTGAGCAGCTCGACGTAGGTGGCGCGCTGCTCCTCGACCGTGGGGGCGGAGCTGGAGCTCAGGAACAGGAACTCGGTGCGGAACAGTCCGACACCCTCGGCTCCGAGCTCCACCGCCTCCGCGGCGCCGCCGGGCTTGCCGAGGTTCGCCAGCAGCGGCACCTTCGTGCCGTCGGCGAGGGCTCCGTCGGTGATGGGGGCCGACGCGGCGGCGGCGCGCGCATCGGCGCGGTTCTTGGCGCGCGCGAGATCATCGTCGCTCGGGTCGACCGTGACGACGCCGGCGGCGGCATCCACGATCACCGTCTGCCCGTCGACCAGATCCTTCGCGCCGCTGGCGCCGACGACGGCGACGATCGACTTCTCGCGCGCGAGGATCGCGGTGTGCGACGTCGGGCCGCCCTCGGTGGTCACGAGCGCGAGCACCTTGTCGAGGTCGAGCAGCGCGGTGTCGGCGGGGGCGAGGTCCTTCGCGACGAGTACGAACGGGTGGCCGGGATCCGGGATGCCGGGGGCAGCGACGCCCCGGAGGCGCGCGATGACGCGCTGAGCGACGTCGTCCAGATCGGCGGCGCGCTCGCCGAGGTATCCGCCGAGGGCGATGAGCTGTTCGCGGAACGAGGCGAAGGCATCGTGGACGGCGAACTCGCCGTTCTTGCCGGCCGCCAGTCGCGCGTCGACCTCGGCTTCGAGGGTGGGGTCTTCGGCGATCATCGCCTGCGCTTCGAGCACGTCGCGCGCCGCGCCGCCCGCCTCGGCACCCCGGGCCTCCAGCTCGCGGGCGACGTGGGCCACGGCCTCGCGTACGCGCGCCGTCTCCTCCTCGACCGACAGCTCGCTGGGGGCGTCCTTCGGCGCGGGCAGGGGTTCCGCCATGCGTGCGATGGGGCCCTGGGCCACACCGAGTCCGATACCGACTCCGCGAAGTTCCGTCATGATTCTGGTGTTTCCTTTACTCGGCGTCGTGGTCGGTGGTCAGCAGCTCGGCGAGACGCTCGAGAGTGGCCTCGGCGGCGTCACCGTCGGCGGTCAGGGTGACGTAGTCGCCCTGCTCGAGCCCGAGAGCGATGATCCCCAGAATGCTCGCCGCGTTCACCGGCGTTCCGGCGTCCTTGGCGATCGTCACCGGGATGCCGGCCTCCTTCGCCGCCTGCGCGAAGAGCTTCGCGGGACGGGCGTGCAGGCCGTGCGACGATCCGATCCGGATCGTCCGGGTGAGCTGGGGCATGGGGTGTTCCTTTCCGGCGGCGGGTCAGACGGTGTCCGCGGATTCCCGCGCGCCCATCGCCTCTTCCACGAGAGCGAGCGTGCGGATACCGGTCAGGTCGGTGAAGACGTCCTCGGGGAGCAGCAGCACACGCACCCCCTCAATCGCGGCATCCTGCTGTATCCGCTCGAGCTCGGGACCGAGGTGCGGGCCGACGAGGACGATGTCGGTCGCGGTGAGGTCGATCGGGAGTGACCGCACGGTCCCCGCCGAGGCGGAGTAGGGGAGGCCGCGATCGTGGGCGGCGCGTTGAATGCGCTGTGCGACGAACGTGCTCGACGCACCCGCGCCGCACACCACGAGGATCCTCATCGACCCGCCTCCTTTCCCTCGATTCTCGGTACACCGTTCACAGCGGACAACCAGGTTCGTTTCCCACCCCCCGGAACGTGGATGCCGCGCTCCCGCGCCGCGGGCGACACCGCGTGGTTGGATGGAGGGAGCGCTGCCATCCGGGGGCGATGCGGAGGACGGATCGTGACGACGAAAGCGCGCCAAGACCGCCTGCTGACCCTGTTGCTGCGAGACGCGGAGTGGTCGACGGCGGCGTCGCTGGCCGACGCGCTGGGCGTGACGCCGCGCAGCATCCGCTCGTACGTCACGGCCGTGAACGCCCGGGTGCCCGGGGGAGCGGCGATCGAGTCCGGACCGCTGGGGTATCGGGCCGGTGCCGACGCGGCGGTGGCGCTGCGCTCCGGTTCGACTCCGGACAGCGGGACGCCGCGTGACCGGCTCCACACGCTCGTGCGGCGACTGCTCGACTCCGCGGACGGCATCGACGTGTTCGAGACCGCCGATTCGCTGCACGTCAGCGCCGCCACGCTCGAAGCCGACCTCGCTCGCGTGCGCGGGCTCCTCGGCGGAACCGAGCTGACCCTCGAGCGCTCGGCATCCACCGCCCGACTGCGCGGGACGGAGGTCGCTCAGCGGCGGCTGCTGTCCAAGCTCGCGCACGACGAAATGGATGCCGGGATGTTCGACCTCGACGCGCTGCGGCGCACGCTCGGGGAGCGTTCCGTGGGGGCGCGCGCGTTCGGGCCCTTCAAGGCGGAGCTGGTCGCCGGTCTCGGCGCGCTCGGGTACTTCGTCAACGAGATCGGCATCGGCGACGTCGTCATGCACATCGCGATCGCCGCCGACCGCGTCACGCGCGACCGCGGTCTCGGGGCGGCGGGAGGCGAGTCGTCCGAGGCCGCCGACGCGGTCGCGAACCTGCTCCACACCCTGACGCTGAAGCACATCGGCGTCCCGCTCGGCGCGGGTGACCTGCGGCACCTCGCCACCCTCGTCCTTACGCGCATCGTGGCCCCCGGCGCGCCCGCGGCCGACGACGTGCGCGCGCGCCTGGACCCGGCGGTCGAAGAGGCCGTGCGCACCGTCGTGGAGTCCGCGGCATCCCAGTTCCTCGTCGACATCGACCACGACGACTTCGTGCTCCGCCTCGCGCTGCACGTCCAGAACCTGCTGCACCGGTCGCGGGAGCAGGCGTGGTCGCGCAACCCGCTGACCCGTTCCCTGAAGTCGACGTATCCGATGATCTTCGAAGTCGCGGTGTACATCGCCAAGGGGCTGCAGGATGCCCTCGGCATCCCGATCCTCGACGACGAGATCGCCTACATCGCGATGCACGTCGGCGGGCGGCTCGAACGCAGCCGCCGCTCCGACCAGCTGCTCACGGCGACCATCGTGTGCCCCGGCTACTACGAGCTGCACGAGCTGCTGCGCTCGAGCGTGGACCGCTCGCTCGGGCAGGCGATCGAAGTCGTCGGTGTCGAGACGCGCATCGACCCGACGTGGGACTCGATCGACACCGACCTCGTCCTGACCACGATCGATCCGCCGCGCCCCGGCGACCGGTTCGTGCGCATCCAGCCGTTCCTCACCGACGCCGACGTCGAGCGCGTACAGGCCGCGGCGTCCCGAGTACGCCGCGGGCGGCGTCTCGCGCGTCTGCGGGCCGAGCTCGAACGCTACTTCTCGCCCGACGCCTTCGTTCGCGGACTGGATGCCGAGGGCGGCGAGGCCGGTGTCATCCGCCAGCTGGGGGGAATGCTGGTCGACGAGGGGGTCATCGACGACGACTACGTCGCGCGCGCGGTCGAGCGGGAGGCGATCTCGTCCACGGCGTTCACCGATGCGCTCGCGGTGCCGCACGCGATGGGCATGACCGCGACGCAGACCCGCATCGCGATCGGCATCGCCGACCCCTCGATCGCGTGGGGCGAGGGGCGGGTGCAGGTGGTGGCACTCGTGGCGTTCTCCGAGACCGACCGCGAGGCGTTCCAGACCGTGTTCGAGCAGTTCGTCGAGGTGTTCAGCGAGCGCGACAGCGTGCAGCGGATCGTGCGCCGCGCGACCGACTTCCCGGCATTCCTCGACGAGCTGGTCGCGGTGATCGACGGCTGATCCCGCGCTGAGCGGCATCCCTCACGCGTGTCGGGCGCAAGGGGTGCAGCGCCGGGGCAGGCTCCGTCGGTCTGGGGCGCGGGGTGTGCAGTGGGGCGGTTCTTGTGCGCCCCGGTGCACGGATGGCGCCCCGGTGCGTGGGCTGGACGGATGCCGCCCCGGTGGTCGGCGTGTGGGGGCGGGGTTGTGGGGCGCGGGGTGTGCAGTGGGGCGCGGGGTGTGCAGTGGAGCGGTTCTTGTGCGCCCCGGTGCACGGATGGCGCCCCGGCGCGTGGGCTGGACGCATGGCGCCCCGGTGCGTGGGCTGGACGGATGCCGCCCCGGTGCACGCATCGCGCCCCGGTGCGGACGTCATGCGGGCGTGATGCCGAAGGCGGAGAGGCGGCGCCCCAGCGTCGCAGCGTCGGTGAGGTGCTCCCACCCCCACCGCGCGAACCGCCGTTGCGTGGTACCTCGAATCCAATCCTCACGGCGCTTCTCTTCCTCGAGGACGCTCTGCGGATCCCTGCCCGCGCTCGCGGCGAGTCGTCGATACTTCACCATCCCGTCGAACTCACCCCACGCTCCGACGTCGTCGAGCCCGAAGTCGATCCAGTACGTGCTGCCGCGAGGGCCGGCGACGGGGACTTGCAGGGAGGGCGGGGCGAACCCCAGGTCCAGCAGCCGTAAACGGCTCACACTCTCGCCGGGGAGCTGCGCCCGCCCGTCCCCGAGTGTCAGCGCCCGTTCCGCCGCCCGGCGTCCACGGGTGGCTGATTGCGTCCAGTTCATCGCTTCCTCGCGGAACCGGTCGGCCTCGTCGAAGTCGTAGCCTCCCGGAGGGGTGAACGCGCGCTCCCGGAGGGCGGCATCCACGACGGTCACCGCCACATCGCGCGACTCCATCCGGGCGACATCGGCGACGGTCCGGACGAGGGGTGTGCATCGGAGGCCGTCGAGCTCTACGTAATGCGGGTCGCGCGCGAGGTCCCGATGACGTACGACGCCCCGTGCGCCGCTCGGCCGGGAGTCCGGGGAGAGCACGTGCAGCAGGCCGTCGTCGCGGAGGCAGGGAAGCCCCTGGATCGCAGCGGCGGTCATTCCGCAGAAGATCGGACGGTTCGCGCTCACCAGTACGAGCGCCCGTGCACGCAGAGCGATCCTCTGCTCGGGCAGGAGGCTCTCGACGTCCGCACCGCGGGCGTAGACACCCGGCCGGACGGGGCGGAGATACCCGTTCTCCACCTCGGAACGGATTCGGCGGGAGTGCCAGCCGTGTTCTGCGAGCTGCGAACGCCGGATCAGGGGGACGGTAGCGATGGTCATCGCCCCACTGTGTCCGGAACGTCCCCGCCCCGGGGGCCCATCCCCGCCCTCGTGTGGATGGCATCCCGATGTATCACCCCGGGGAGGAACGTCGGCTTTTCCGGCAGCGGGGCGGTCTTTGTGCAGTGGGGCGGCCAATGACCGCCCCACTGCACAAAACGCGCCCCGAACCGAAAGAGCGCGGCGCCCGCGTCAGCGCAGCGACACGAGCAGCGCCTCGGCGCCGGCACGCAGCGCGTCGAGGCGGCGACGGGCCTTCTTCGCCGAGGAGCCGCGCACGTCGAGGTACAGCTTCAGCTTCGGCTCCGTGCCGCTCGGACGCACGATCAGGCGCGACCCGTCCGCGAGCCAGATGCGCAGCACATCGCCCGGGGGCAGGCCGTCCACGCCCTGGAGCAGGTCGTCGATCCGCTCGACCGCGACCTCGCCCACCGCCGACGGCGGCTGCGCGCGAAGGGATGCCATGATCGCGCCGATCTCGCTCAGGTCGGTCACGCGCACCGAGATCTGATCGCTCGCGAACGCGCCGAACGTGTCGCGGAACTCCTGCAGCAGATCGCTGACGGTGCGGCCCTCGGCGCGCGCCGCGGCGACGAGCCCGAGGAATGCCACGGCGGCGGAGATGCCGTCCTTATCGCGCACGGTGTCGGGGTTGACGAGGTAGCCGAGGGCCTCCTCGAAGCCGTAGACGAGTCCGGGTGCACGCGAGATCCACTTGAAGCCCGTAAGGGTCGCCCGGAAGTCGAGACCGTAATGCTCGGCGACGACCTGCAGCCCGGGCGACGACACGAGCGAGCAGGCGAGGGATCCTGTGGATGCCGAGCGGGCGGCGCGCCATCCCAGCAGCAGGCCGATCTCGTTGCCGGTCAGGCGACGCCAGCCGCCCTCCGCCTCGGCATCCGGGATCGCGACCGCCAGGCGGTCGGCGTCCGGGTCGTTGGCGATGACGAGCTCGGCGTCGACGGCGCGGGCCGTCTCGAACGCCAGGTCCATCGCCCCCGGCTCCTCGGGGTTGGGGAACGCCACGGTCGGGAACCGTCCGTCGGGGTGGATCTGCGCCGCGACGACGGTCGGCTCGGGGTACCCGGCCTCGGCGAGGACGCGCGCGACCGTCTCCCACCCGACGCCGTGCATCGCGGTGTAGACCCACCGCAGACCCTCCGCGCCGGCCGGGGCGGGCGCAACGGCGGCGGTCGCGGCGATGTAGGCCTCGACGAGCGACTCCGGCGCGTTCTCATATCCGACCGAGCGGGGCAGGATCGTCACGTCGCCGTTATCGGCCACGCGCTGGATGTGCGCGGCGATCTCGGCATCGGCGGGCGAAACGATCTGCGCGCCGTCGTCCGCGCCGCCGAGGTAGACCTTGTAGCCGTTGTCGTCGGGCGGGTTGTGGCTGGCGGTGACCATGACGCCCGCGTCGGCGCCGAGGTGCCGCACCGCGAAGGCCAGCACGGGCGTGGGCAGCATCCGCGGCAGCAGGATCGCCCGCAGCCCCGCGCCGGCGAAGATCTCCACCGAGTCGCGGGCGAACACGTCGGAGTTGCGACGCCCGTCGTATCCGACGACGACGGTCGGGGTCGCGTCCCCGGCCCGCTCGGCCAGGTAGGCCGCGAAGCCCGCCGCCGCCTGCGCGACGAGCACCCGGTTCATGCGGTTCGGCCCGGCGCCGAGCGTGCCGCGCAGTCCCGCGGTGCCGAAGGCGAGGCGGGAGGAGAAACGGTCCTCGAGGTCGGCGGCCGCCTCGGCATCCCCCTGTTCCACGCGAGACAGCAGCTCCGTCAGCTCCTCGCGCGTGGTGGCATCCGGATCCTGGGCGAGCCACGCGCGGCCCGCCGCGACGAAGGCGTTCACAGCGCGCCGATCACGCGAGCCAGCAGCGAAGAGATCACCGGCTCGGCCTCGCGCCCGGCCTCGAGGACCTCTTCGTGGCTGAGCGGTGTCTTCTGGATGCCGGCGGCCAGGTTCGTGATGAGCGAGAAGCCCAGGATCTCCATGCCGGCCTGCCGCGCGGCGATCGCCTCTAGCGCCGTCGACATCCCGACGATGTGGCCGCCGATGGTCTTGGCCATCTGCACTTCGGCGGGAGTCTCGTAGTGCGGACCGCGGAACTGGGTGTAGACGCCTTCGTCGAGTGTGGGGTCGATCGTCCGTGCCAGGTCGCGCAGGCGCTGCGAGTACAGGTCGGTGAGGTCGATGAAGGTCGCTCCCTCGAGCGGGGAGTCGGCGGTGAGGTTGATGTGGTCGCTGATGAGGACGGGCTGGCCGGGCTTCCACGTCTCACGGATGCCGCCCGCGCCGTTGGTGAGGATCATCGTGGTCGCGCCCGTGGCGGCGGCGGTGCGGACGCTGTGGACGACACGGCGCACGCCGTGGCCCTCGTAGTAGTGGGTCCGCGCGCCGATGACGAGGACGTTCTTGCCGCCGGGGGTCCGGACACTGCGGAGCGTTCCGACGTGTCCCTCGAGCGCGGGCTTGCTGAAGCCGGTGACCTCGGTCGCGGGGAAC
This sequence comes from Microbacterium mcarthurae, assembly GCF_046064585.1. NCBI lineage: Bacteria > Bacillati > Actinomycetota > Actinomycetes > Micrococcales > Microbacteriaceae > Microbacterium > Microbacterium mcarthurae. The sequence continues at coordinate 12,784 of NZ_JAROCE010000008.1, forward strand.
GACGCGGTCTCCTCGCCAATGAGCTCGGCGGCGCGGCCCCAGCCGCTGCCGAGGGTGACCGCGATGTCGTGACGCTCGACGCCGGAGAGGCGTGCAATGTCGGCGGCCGCCGCCGCGGCGATCTCGAACGGGTCCGCCGCCGGATCGTCGAGCGGGTGAAGGTTGCTGTGTGCCATGGACCCACTCTAGAAAGCCGTGGCATCCGGGGCCAGGCGGCCGGGCCGCGCGTCGCACTAGGGAAGAATGGATGCCATGGTGCAGAGCTTCGAGCGCAAGCAGTCCGTCGCGATCGTCGGCGGTGGCCCCGGCGGCTACGAAGCGGCTCTGTCGGCCGCCCAGCTGGGTGCCGATGTGACCCTGGTCGAGCGGGCGGGGGTGGGCGGTTCCGCCGTCATCACCGACGTCGTGCCCTCGAAGACCCTCATCGCCACGGCCGACGCCGCGGTGGCCATCCGCAACGCCAGCGAGCTCGGGGTGCAGCTGTTCGCCAAGGACGACCGCGGCAAGCCTCTGACCCCCGAGGTGGCGATCAACCTCGCCGCCGTGAACCAGCGGTTGCTCTCCCTCGCCCGTCAGCAGTCCGACGACATGCGGTCGTCGCTGCTCGAGGCCGGCGTGCGCATCATCTCCGGCCACGGACGCCTCGACGGATCCGGTGCCGTCGTCGTCTCCACCGAGGCCGGCGGCACGGACTTCGACCGCATCGAGGCCGAGACGCTCGTCGTGTCGGTCGGCGCATCGCCGCGGGAGCTGCCCTCTGCCCGGCCGGACGGCGAACGCATCCTCACCTGGACGCAGCTGTACAACATGAAGTCGGTGCCGCAGCACCTCATCGTGGTCGGCTCGGGGGTCACGGGCGCGGAGTTCGCCTCCGCCTACATGAACCTCGGCGCCACGGTGACGCTCGTGTCCAGTCGCGACCAGGTGCTCCCGGGAGAGGACCAGGATGCCGCGGCGGTGCTCGAGCGCGTCTTCGAGCGCGGCGGCATGACACTGCTGGCGAAGGCACGCGCCGAGTCGGTGGTGAACACCGGTGACGGTGTCACGGTGACCCTCGCCGACGGCCGCACCATCGAGGGCAGCCACTGCCTCATGGCCGTCGGGTCCATTCCCAACACCGCGGGGATCGGCCTGGAGCAGGCCGGGGTGCAGATGACGCCGTCCGGTCACATCCGCGTCAACCGCGTCGCGCGCACGTCGGTGCCGAACATCTACGCCGCGGGCGATTGCACCAACTTCTTCCCGTTGGCATCCGTGGCATCCATGCAGGGTCGCCAGGCGGTGTTCCACGCGCTGGGCGACATCGTGATCCCGCTCGAGACGCGGCGCATCACCGCGAACATCTTCACCGCCCCCGAGATCGCGACGGTGGGCTTCAGCGAACAGGACGTCATCGACGGCCGAATCGCGGGCGTCGTGAAAAAGCTGCCGCTGTCGGCGAACCCGCGCGCGAAGATGCAGGGCATCACCGACGGCTTCGTGAAGATCATCGCGCGGCAGGGAAGCGGCACCGTCATGGGCGGTGTCATCGTCGCGCCGCGGGCCTCGGAGCTGATCTACCCGATCGCGATCGCGGTCGAGCGCCGCCTGACCGTCGACCAGGTCGCCCGCGTCTTCGCGGTCTACCCGTCGCTCACGTCGAGCATCACCGACGCCGCCCGGGCGATGCACATCGTCGATCGCGACGATCCCGGCGAGGACTGACCGGACGGATGCCGCGGCGTCCGTGCTTCACCCGCCGGGGCGTTGCGCGAGCGCTTGCCGTGCGTGGTTGGTGTTGCGTGAGCGCTTGCCGTGCGTGGTCGGTGTTGCGTGAGCGCTTGCCGTGCGTGGTCGGTGTTGCGTGAGCGCTTGGCGTGCGTGGTTGGAGCTGCATAAACGCTTTTCGCGCGCATAAACGCGGTGTCCGCGCGTTTCTGCGCGCGGAATGCGTTTATGCGTGAACCCACCACCGGCCCGCGGCGCTCCGCCCCGCGGCGCCCCAGGCCCGCGGCACCCGCGCCCGGCCGCCGGCACACGCGCCCGCTCCGCTACCGGCCCGCGG
>NZ_JAROCE010000009.1:0-5395 GCF_046064585.1 Microbacterium mcarthurae
TTTGGGGTTGGCATCTGGATAGTCAGTTTTGACTTCCTGTTTGGTCAGATTGAACTCGTCTGTCCCGACCTTATTCCGGTTGGGTGGGCATTTTTCTTTTACGGAGAGTTTGATCCTGGCTCAGGATGAACGCTGGCGGCGTGCTTAACACATGCAAGTCGAACGGTGAAGCCAAGCTTGCTTGGTGGATCAGTGGCGAACGGGTGAGTAACACGTGAGCAACCTGCCCTGGACTCTGGGATAAGCGCTGGAAACGGCGTCTAATACTGGATATGAGCTCTCATCGCATGGTGGGGGTTGGAAAGATTTTTCGGTCTGGGATGGGCTCGCGGCCTATCAGCTTGTTGGTGAGGTAATGGCTCACCAAGGCGTCGACGGGTAGCCGGCCTGAGAGGGTGACCGGCCACACTGGGACTGAGACACGGCCCAGACTCCTACGGGAGGCAGCAGTGGGGAATATTGCACAATGGGCGGAAGCCTGATGCAGCAACGCCGCGTGAGGGATGACGGCCTTCGGGTTGTAAACCTCTTTTAGCAGGGAAGAAGCGAGAGTGACGGTACCTGCAGAAAAAGCGCCGGCTAACTACGTGCCAGCAGCCGCGGTAATACGTAGGGCGCAAGCGTTATCCGGAATTATTGGGCGTAAAGAGCTCGTAGGCGGTTTGTCGCGTCTGCTGTGAAATCCCGAGGCTCAACCTCGGGCCTGCAGTGGGTACGGGCAGACTAGAGTGCGGTAGGGGAGATTGGAATTCCTGGTGTAGCGGTGGAATGCGCAGATATCAGGAGGAACACCGATGGCGAAGGCAGATCTCTGGGCCGTAACTGACGCTGAGGAGCGAAAGGGTGGGGAGCAAACAGGCTTAGATACCCTGGTAGTCCACCCCGTAAACGTTGGGAACTAGTTGTGGGGACCATTCCACGGTTTCCGTGACGCAGCTAACGCATTAAGTTCCCCGCCTGGGGAGTACGGCCGCAAGGCTAAAACTCAAAGGAATTGACGGGGACCCGCACAAGCGGCGGAGCATGCGGATTAATTCGATGCAACGCGAAGAACCTTACCAAGGCTTGACATACACCAGAACACCGTAGAAATACGGGACTCTTTGGACACTGGTGAACAGGTGGTGCATGGTTGTCGTCAGCTCGTGTCGTGAGATGTTGGGTTAAGTCCCGCAACGAGCGCAACCCTCGTTCTATGTTGCCAGCACGTAATGGTGGGAACTCATGGGATACTGCCGGGGTCAACTCGGAGGAAGGTGGGGATGACGTCAAATCATCATGCCCCTTATGTCTTGGGCTTCACGCATGCTACAATGGCCGGTACAAAGGGCTGCAATACCGTGAGGTGGAGCGAATCCCAAAAAGCCGGTCCCAGTTCGGATTGAGGTCTGCAACTCGACCTCATGAAGTCGGAGTCGCTAGTAATCGCAGATCAGCAACGCTGCGGTGAATACGTTCCCGGGTCTTGTACACACCGCCCGTCAAGTCATGAAAGTCGGTAACACCTGAAGCCGGTGGCCCAACCCTTGTGGAGGGAGCCGTCGAAGGTGGGATCGGTAATTAGGACTAAGTCGTAACAAGGTAGCCGTACCGGAAGGTGCGGCTGGATCACCTCCTTTCTAAGGAGCATCTGGCGCTCGGGGTTTTCGGATCTTGGGTGTCCAGGCGCCGGATCAGACCGAATGTGTCTGCCGGTTAGCTCATGGGTGGAACATTTGACGGGGTGCTCATGCCGGTGGTTCGGGTCTAGTACGCAGCTTGCTGTAGGAACGGTTCGGGTCGTGGGGGTGGGTACATGCACGCTGTTGGGTCCTGAGGGGCCGGGCGCTGGTTGCGGGGTCTTCGGATTCTGTGGTTGGTGGCTGTTCCTCTGGGCTCTTTCCTGATGTCACGGTTGTGGCATGTCGGGGGAGGGTACCGCCCGTACTTTGAGAACTACACAGTGGACGCGAGCATCTTCCATGCAACCTTTTGGGGTTGTGTGGTGTAGATGATCTTAAAGATCATTAGTCAATTTTTTGACGATTCAGCTCATGTGATTTCAAGTCTTTAAGAGCAAACGGTGGATGCCTTGGCATCTGGAGCCGAAGAAGGACGTAGCAATCTGCGATAAGCCTCGGGGAACTGATAAGCGAGTTTTGATCCGAGGGTGTCCGAATGGGGAAACCCCGCCAGGGCGCGTGCGTACCTGGTGACTCCCGCCTGAATATATAGGGCGGGTAGAGGGAACGTGGGGAAGTGAAACATCTCAGTACCCACAGGAAGAGAAAGCAACAGCGATTCCGTGAGTAGTGGCGAGCGAAACCGGAAGAGGCTAAACCTAGCGTGTGTGATAGCCGGCAGGCGTTGCATGTTGGGGGTTGTGGGACTTTTCTGATTGTTCTGCCGAGCAGTCGACGTGACAAGAGGGTATAGACGAACGGTTTTGAATGGCCGGTCATAGAGGGTGCGAACCCCGTAGTCGAAATGCCTGTTCTTGGCGTGAAGAGTATCCCAAGTAGCACGGGGCCCGAGAAATCCCGTGTGAATCTGTCAGGACCACCTGATAAGCCTAAATACTCCCAGATGACCGATAGCGGACAAGTACCGTGAGGGAAAGGTGAAAAGTACCCCGGGAGGGGAGTGAAATAGTACCTGAAACCGTTTGCTTACAAACCGTTGGAGCACCCCTGGTAGGTGTGACAGCGTGCCTTTTGAAGAATGAGCCTGCGAGTTAGCGATACGTGGCGAGGTTAACCCGTGTGGGGTAGCCGTAGCGAAAGCGAGTCTGAATAGGGCGATTCAGTCGCGTGTCCTAGACCCGAAGCGAAGTGATCTATCCATGGCCAGGTTGAAGCGACGGTAAGACGTCGTGGAGGACCGAACCCACTTAGGTTGAAAACTGAGGGGATGAGCTGTGGATAGGGGTGAAAGGCCAATCAAACTTCGTGATAGCTGGTTCTCTCCGAAATGCATTTAGGTGCAGCGTTGCGTGTTTCTTGCCGGAGGTAGAGCTACTGGATGGCCGATGGGCCCTACAAGGTTACTGACGTCAGCCAAACTCCGAATGCCGGTAAGTGAGAGCGCAGCAGTGAGACTGTGGGGGATAAGCTTCATAGTCGAGAGGGAAACAACCCAGACCACCATCTAAGGTCCCTAAGCGCGTGCTAAGTGGGAAAGGATGTGGAGTTGCTTAGACAACCAGGAGGTTGGCTTAGAAGCAGCCACCCTTGAAAGAGTGCGTAATAGCTCACTGGTCAAGTGATTCCGCGCCGACAATGTAACGGGGCTCAAGCACGCCACCGAAGTTGTGGCATTGACATTTTTGGTAGGCCTTCGTGGTCCAGCCGTGTTGATGGGTAGGAGAGCGTCGTGTCGCGAGTGAAGCGGCGGGGTGACCCAGCCGTGGACGCGACACGAGTGAGAATGCAGGCATGAGTAGCGAAAGACGTGTGAGAAACACGTCCTCCGAAAGACCAAGGGTTCCAGGGTCAAGCTAATCTTCCCTGGGTAAGTCGGGACCTAAGGCGAGGCCGACAGGCGTAGTCGATGGACAACGGGTTGATATTCCCGTACCGGCGAAGAACCGCCCAAGCTAATCCAGTGGTGCTAAGAGTCCTAGCTCAGAATTTTCCGGATCCCTTCGGGGTGATGGTTGTCTGTGTGAACGCTCGACCCCATGCTGGTGCGGCTAGCGTATTAACAGGTGTGACGCAGGAAGGTAGCCCAAGCCAGGCGATGGTTGTCCTGGTGCAAGTGCGTAGGCCGAGTGATAGGCAAATCCGTCACTCATACAGGCTGAGACACGATGCGGATGAAAAGTGGGTGATCCTATGCTGCCGAGAAAAGCATCGACGCGAGGTTCTAGCTGCCCGTACCCCAAACCGACTCAGGTGGTCAGGTAGAGAATACCAAGGAGATCGAGAGAATCGTGGTTAAGGAACTCGGCAAAATGCCCCCGTAACTTCGGGAGAAGGGGGGCCATCCACTTATTAGGACTTGCTCCGAAAGGGTGTGGTGGCCGCAGAGACTAGTGGGTAGCGACTGTTTACTAAAAACACAGGTCCGTGCCAAGTCGCAAGACGATGTATACGGACTGACGCCTGCCCGGTGCTGGAAGGTTAAGAGGACGGGTTAGCCGCAAGGCGAAGCTCAGAATTTAAGCCCCAGTAAACGGCGGTGGTAACTATAACCATCCTAAGGTAGCGAAATTCCTTGTCGGGTAAGTTCCGACCTGCACGAATGGCGTAACGACTTCCCAACTGTCTCAACCGCGAACTCGGCGAAATTGCATTACGAGTAAAGATGCTCGTTACGCGCAGCAGGACGGAAAGACCCCGTGACCTTTACTACAGCTTGGTATTGGTGTTCGGTGTGGCTTGTGTAGGATAGGTGGGAGACTGTGAAGCGGACACGCCAGTGTTCGTGGAGTCATTGTTGAAATACCACTCTGGTCACTCTGGATATCTAACTTAGGACCGTGATCCGGTTCAGGGACAGTGCCTGGTGGGTAGTTTAACTGGGGCGGTTGCCTCCCAAAATGTAACGGAGGCGCCCAAAGGTTCCCTCAACCTGGTTGGCAATCAGGTGGCGAGTGTAAGTGCACAAGGGAGCTTGACTGTGAGACTGACAGGTCGAGCAGGGACGAAAGTCGGGACTAGTGATCCGGCAGTGGCTTGTGGAAGCGCTGTCGCTCAACGGATAAAAGGTACCTCGGGGATAACAGGCTGATCTTGCCCAAGAGTCCATATCGACGGCATGGTTTGGCACCTCGATGTCGGCTCGTCGCATCCTGGGGCTGGAGTAGGTCCCAAGGGTTGGGCTGTTCGCCCATTAAAGCGGTACGCGAGCTGGGTTTAGAACGTCGTGAGACAGTTCGGTCCCTATCCGCTGCGCGCGTAGGAAGTTTGAGAGGATCTGACCCTAGTACGAGAGGACCGGGTTGGACGAACCTCTGGTGTGTCAGTTGTTCCGCCAGGAGCACCGCTGATTAGCTACGTTCGGGATGGATAACCGCTGAAAGCATCTAAGCGGGAAGCCGGCCTCAAGATGAGACTTCCATACCCCTTGTGGGTGAGAGGCTCCCAGCCAGACTACTGGGTTGATAGGCCGGATGTGGAAGCGTAGTAATACGTGAAGCTGACCGGTACTAATAAGCCGATGACTTGATAACACACCGTTTTTGGTGCTTGCGTCCACTGAGTGGTTCTCGATGTACGGTCGGGAACACAACAATGACATAATCGTTGTTGGTTTTTGAAACATCAATAGTGTTTCGGCGGCCATAGCGAGAGGGAAACGCCCGGTTACATTCCGAACCCGGAAGCTAAGCCTCTCAGCGCCGATGGTACTGCAGGGGGGACCCTGTGGGAGAGTAGGACACCGCCGGACTTCTTCACACGAAATGGCCACCCAA
>NZ_JAROCE010000010.1:0-709 GCF_046064585.1 Microbacterium mcarthurae
CATGCCTCATTACGATCTGGTCATTCTTGGTGCGGGTCCCGGCGGGTACGTCGCGGCCGTGCGCGGCGCGCAGCTGGGGCTGTCGGTCGCGATCGTCGAAGAGAAGTATTGGGGTGGGGTGTGCTTGAACGTGGGCTGCATCCCCTCCAAGGCGCTGCTGCGTAACGCCGACCTCGCGCACACCTTCCACGCCAAGGCCGACCTGTTCGGTATCTCCGGGGATGTGCACTTCGACTTCGGCAAGGCGTTCGACCGGTCCCGTTCGGTCGCGGCCGGTCACGTCAAGGGCATCCACTACCTGATGAAGAAGAACAAGGTCACCGAGTACGAAGGCCGTGGTCACTTCACCGACGACCACTCCCTGACCGTGACCAAGACCGACGGGTCGACCGAGCAGGTCACCTTCGACAACGTCATCATCGCCACCGGCTCCACCGTGCGGTTGCTGCCCGGGGTCGAGCTGTCCGAGAACGTCGTCACCTACGAAGAGCAGATCCTCACCCGCGAGCTGCCCGAATCCATCGTCATCGTCGGCGCCGGCGCGATCGGGATGGAGTTCGCGTACGTGATGACCAACTACGGCGTGAAGGTCACCATCATCGAGTTCCTCGACCGGGCCCTGCCCAACGAAGACGCCGAGGTCTCCAAGGAGATCCAGAAGCAGTACAAGAGCTACGGCGTGGACATCCTCACCTCCACCAAGGTCGAC